>CBDCXG010000002.1:1602500-1928926 GCA_965223685.1 Nitrospirales bacterium | reverse complement strand
ATTGCTATGCGTATGCGATGTACTGCTCTCCACATGAGTTTAATAGGATACACGATGAAGCCGGAGAAACGTGCAATTATCAGGAAATGAGGCAAGATGTCTGCGATACGCTCTCTTTTAGCTCTCATGATTTTCCCTTTTCATCATTACTGGTCGAAGCCAGTCTAGCAAATTCAGGCATCTTTGGAAGTGGTTTGGGAGGAGAAACGAATTTCAGTGATGGGACTGATGGTGGAGGATCTGACGGAGGGGGTGGTGGGGATTAAGGTCCTGTCGAAAATGCTACACCCAGACGAAAAGCATTTGGTGGATTCCCTGTTCTACGCGCCAAGGCATAGAACTGTTCGGTGAAAGATTGCTCATTTCCCGCTGGGGTTTTCATCTGCCCCTTCTTGATCATCGCCAGGACTTCCATGCCCGCTAAGATTGAGGGTCAGCTGTTGTGATCATGCCCCCTCGGTCTTCGTCATATCGTATTGCAAGACCTGACCCCAAATCTCATTTGACTTGTCGAATGTAGGCTCAGTGAGCTTCATCACGACCCAGATTCGGAAACGGATCAACGAGCAGCCCGACTTCGCCAAAACGATACAGCGAATGACCCACTATGTCATAAAGCAAGCAACTTGATAATCATCTAGCAGGCTCCTCGCCTGGGCGATACAGTTGAGGGATTGGTCAAGAATCTCTCAACCTTCTCAACCCAAGGAGGAGCCATGGACAAATTGTACGGTGGGATTGATCTCCATGCCAACAACAGTGTGATCGTCATTGTGGATGCTGCGGATCAGATCGTGTATCGGAAACGACTGCCCAATGAATTAGCGACGATGCTCGGACAACTGACTCCGTATCAGGCCACGCTCCAGGGGCTGGTGGTCGAGTCCACATATAATTGGTACTGGTTGGTCGATGGCCTGATGGAGGCGGGCTATCTCGTCCACTTAGCCAACCCAGCGGCGATGCAACAATACTCCGGACTCAAATACACCGACGATGCAAGCGACGCGCGGTGGCTGGCTCATCTGCTGCGGTTAGGGCTGTTGCCCACGGGCTATATCTATCCCAAGGCCGAACGAGGCGTCCGCGACTTGCTTCGGAAACGCAGCCAATTGGTGCAGCAGAAGACAAGTAATCTGCTCAGCGCCCAGGCGGTCGTGACACGCCACACGGGCACCACGCTTAAGGGGCAGACACTGAAAACCCTGACGATCGCGGAAGTCGAGCAGCTCTTACCGACGACGGAGGTGGCACTGGCCGTCAATAGTACGTTGGCCGTGCTGCGCTGTGTGGACGAGCAGATTGCGACGCTGGAACAGGCAATCAAGGCCCAGGTCGCCCTACGACCGACCTTTCGGCAGGTCTTGACCATTGCCGGGGTGGGCCAGACGTTAGCCTTGACGATTATGCTGGAAGCGGGTGAGATCCACCGCTTTCCCACCGTCGGCCAATGGGCCTCCTATTGCCGCTGTGTGGGCAGTACGAAACTGAGCAATGGCAAACGCAAAGGTCGGGGCAATACGAAGAATGGTAACAAGTATTTGGCTTGGGCGTTTGTCGAAGCGGCGAATCACGCGGTGCGGTATTATCCACCCATTCGGCGCTTCTACGACCGCAAGGTCAGCCAGACAAAACGGGTCGTGGCGCACAAGTTAGCGCGAGCTTGCTACTACGTCTTACGGGATCAGGTGCCGTTTGAAATTGAGAAGGCCTTTGCAGCAGCGGGGCCATGAAACTTGGGTGGGTCGGATGAGCTTGGAAAGGGGTTGGTAAAACCATGAACTTGATTGGCCATCCCCCCGCCCGCTTCGGCTCCCTCGGTAGACGGGGAGGACTGAGCTGCCTCGGGTGTGAGCCTTCATGAGGGTGGAGCCATAGGGCAACCCGTGGATCTGTGATCCTTTCGTTTGGACACACTCGGGCACTAATGGTTTTCTGGGACCACTGAGTGGCCAGGGGCTGGAGAGCCTGCGTCTCTTGGCCTTGATCCTGATGGGTGACTGGTGCAACTCAGGTGACTGAGGAGACACCGCAACCACTGAAAACTCGGATGCAGTCGAGGTCTCACCGCTCGAGGGATCGATGACATTCAGGAGGGAACGTGCGACGACGAAAGAAGAGGAGACGTGTGCCCACTTGACCGGAGCCTGCTAGATGGGTGACCCCTTTTCCAGGACCTGGACGGATCAAATGGATCAGATCACCACACCAATCTCTACCCTGGAGTCAGGGAAGGCACAAATCGTGTTCGTCCGAGAGGATTCTGTTGATATCAGTGCCTATGCCGCGGGAGTGTATGATATCACAGAAGATGTGCATTTGATTGGTATCCTCGCAGCAGGAATGAAGGTGATCCACGATGTGGAGCCAGGAGAGTACGTCTTCATGAATACGATTGTTGGAGAAGAAGCTATAATGAAGGCGGAGGTGAAAGAGGGTCACCTCTACCATGCGTTCATGTCACCAGAAACTAGGGGCATCCTTGGGAAGGTCTGGCTCCCATTTCAGCCAACTCGAGGCGGGGATACGAAACAGTGGAATGACTACCAAGTGGGAATACCCAATGCCAATGGCCGGGCGTGGTTCATGAACAACCTACCCAGCATCCAGATCCACAAAGACAAAGCCCTGAAAGCTTGGGAGCTCTACAATGAGGAGGAGAAAGTAAGATACCGGCTTACTGTTCACGATGGCGAACCTATTCCATAACCTAGCCATGGCCCACTCACCCAAGAGAGACGAAGCCATCACAGGTGTATCCTGTGAATAATAGGGTCACTCATTCACCTCGGCTGCACGAGCTTGATTTTCCCATCTTTCCGACTATGATATTGACACCCAGCCCCTGTGCGATGCCTCATGGATGGAGTGGCTATGATTCCACAATTAACTGAGAAAGAAGCATTGAGTCCAGTTGTCTTGGCATTTGTCGACGCCCTCAAACGCAATGCGTTCACGGGTGATGTCGATACCCATTATGGCGGTCGTCTCAGTGCGGCCACCGACAACTCCATCTATCAAGTGACCCCTCAAGCCGTGTTGTTTCCCCGCTCGCAGGCTGACGTCCAGTGCATCTTCCAGCTTGCCACGCAGGATGCGTTTGCCAACGTGACGTTTACCGCCCGTGGTGGCGGGACGGGGACGAACGGCCAGTCGTTGACCGAAGGGGTGGTGGTCGATCTCTCCCGGCATATGAACCGGATTATCGAGGTGAATGCGGCGGAGGGATGGGCTTGGGTTGAACCTGGGGTTGTCCTCGATCAACTCAATGCCCACGTGAAACCCTCTGGTGTCTTTTTTGCCCCGGAGCTCGCGCCGAGTAATCGCGCGACAATTGGCGGGATGGTCAGTACCGATGCGTCAGGGAAAGGCTCTCGGATCTATGGCAAAACTAGCAACCATGTTCTGGCATTGGATGTGGTGTTCTCAGACGGGTCGGCCTGGCAGAGCGTGCCCCTCGACGCGGCGGCCTTAGAAGCGCTCAAGTCGGGCGACGATCTGGTCAATCAGATTTATCAGGGCGTGGACCGCATCGTCACGAGCAAACAAGAGCTGATCCAACAGCGCTTCCCGAAGTTAACGCGCTTTTTAACCGGCTACAATCTCGCACATACCTACACCGAGGAAGGGCAACTCAATCTTAATGCCTTGATTGCCGGTTCTGAGGGCACGCTGGCGATTGTCACTGGCATCAAGGTCAAACTGACACCACTGCCCACCGTCAAGCGCTTGATCGTTGCCAAATATGTGAGTTTTGATGACAGCTTGCGGGCCGCCACTATCTTGGTACAAGCGAATCCGACCGCGATTGAAACGGTGGACGATACAATCGTCACCTTGGCGCGGCAGGATGTGGTCTGGGACCGGGTGGGAAAGTTCTTTTCCCAGCCTGGCGATGACCGGGTGAAGTCGGTCAACTTAATAGAATTTGCCGGCAATGATGCCGATGTGGTGAACGCTGCCACCCAGGCGCTCTGCGACAAACTCGATGCGTTGCTCGGGCAAGAGCACGAAGCCGTGGGCTATCAATTGGCCACGACCAATGCCGATATCGACTCGCTGTGGGAGCTGCGCGCCAAAGGGGTGGGGCTGCTCGGCAATACAGCGGGCAATCGCCGTCCGATTCCCTTTGTTGAGGATACCGTGGTGCCACCTGAGCATCTGGCAGCGTATATTCAAGAGTTTCGTCAGGTGCTCGATGCCTACGGACTTGAATACGGCATGTTTGGACACGTTGATGTCGGCTGTTTGCACGTGCGGCCAGCCCTCGATTTAAAGGACGAAGCCGATGAACAGCTCATTCGAGTGATCACCGATCAAGTGAAAGACCTGGTATTGAAATACGGTGGTGTGGTGTGGGGCGAGCACGGCAAAGGGTTGCGCGGCGAGTATATGCCCGAGTTTTTCGGTCCGGAGTTGTACGACGACCTGCGACGCATTAAACAGCTGTTCGATCCGACGAATAAGCTGAATCCCGGAAAACTCGTCACGCCGATCGATCATCCTGCAAGCGTGGAAAAACTTGATAGCGTGCCGCTGCGAGGGCACAGGGATCGGCAAATCCCCGAAGCCGTGCGGGAAGCATTTGATGGCTCGATTCACTGTAATGGCAACGGTGCATGCTTTAATGTTGATCTCGATGACGTGATGTGCCCGTCGTACAAATTTACCCGTGACCATCTTCACTCCCCGAAAGGCCGAGCCGGGATGATGCGGGAGTGGCTACGGCAATTGTCAGGCACCCGCTATGATCTACAGGCCGAAGATGAGTCGCGCGGGCACTTGGCCTTTCCTCAGTCGACGGACTCGGATTTTTCCCTCGAAGTCTACGAGGCGATGGATGGCTGTCTCTCCTGTAAAGCCTGTACAACGATGTGTCCCATTAAAGTGGATATTCCCGATCTCAAAGCCAAATTTCTCAACCGGTTGTATACGCGCTATCGACGTCCGCTGAAAGATACGCTGCTTGCGTTTGGCGAGCGCACCCATCACCGGCTTCTCGCGGCCCCGTTTCTCTATAACGCGGGCGTGAAGTTACCCTTTTTTGAGCCGCTCATGCGAGATTGGGTCGGGCTCGTGGATACGCCGCAGCTCAGTTCACCCACCTATACGACATTGCTGGACAAGGCTGGTATTGACGTGCTGCATCAGATTGAGCCCGCGTCGCTCCAGCACCGCGATCTCTCCAACACCGTCTTTATCTTGCCGGATGCGATTACCGCCTTTTATGAAGCCGGGACCTTTGTTGATTGCGTGGCGTTTTTCAAAAAAATTGGGTTCGAGCCCATCGTGACCCCGTTTATCGAAAATGGCAAAGGGCAGCACGTGAAAGGCTTTTTGCAAGACTTTCAGCACACCGCCCGTCAAGCGACACAGCAGCTTGAGAAGCTCGCGTCGCTGGAGTGTCCGATCATTGGGATCGATCCAGCAATGACCCTGACCTACCGGGAAGAGTATCGCACTTATCTCTACCATCAAGAGGTGGAGGTCTGGTTGCCGCAGGAATGGCTGGCCAATGCGCTGCCCCATCTAGCCGCGTCACTGCCTCAGCTCGCATCACCCATGGTCACGTTAATGGGGCACTGCAGCGAGAAAACCTCGATTCAGGCGTCAGGTCGGCAGTGGCAAACGGTCTTTCAGGCGTTTGGTCTAGACTTAGAGATTGTTAAAGCGGGATGTTGCGGGATGGCGGGTGCGTTTGGACACGAGACCGCACACTACAACGAATCGAAGGGCATTTACGAGCAGTCCTGGAAATTAAAACTGGCCGACTCCGACCGGCCAATCGTGGCGACTGGCGCCTCCTGTCGATCTCAGGTGCAGCGTTTTGAGGGGAGTGCGATTGCGCATCCCTTGCAGTTCTTGTCTCGCCTCCTTGGATAATCGGCTAAATAGGAATCTTGAACGGGATTTTGGAGAAAAGTGCTGGTCTTTTTACGGGTCGATCGGAAGTACAACACCGCCAATTTTTCAAAGCCCAGAGGGATAACAAAAAAGTATGAGTGGTTTACTTGCCCTTCTCGATGACGTTGCAGCAATTGTCAAGCTAGCGGCTGCTCAACTCGACGACCTTGCAGCACAGGCAGCGAAAGCCGGGAGCAAGACGGCAGGTGTGGTGATTGACGATGCAGCCGTCACCCCAAAGTTTGTAACTGGACTTCCCGCAGCCCGTGAAATCCCCATTGTGGCAAAGATCGCCAGTGGCTCGCTCTTCAATAAGCTCGTCATTCTCCTACCAGTACTCATCATGTTGCATGTTTTCGCACCATGGATGATCGCTCCGCTTCTCATCCTAGGTGGGGCATACTTGTGTTTTGAGGGTGCGGAGAAAATTTGGCATGCCCTCACCCATCATGAAGACAAAGGCCCGCAAGGCACAGCAACTCTCGATGCGGCCCATCTCGAAGCGCAACGTGTGAAAGGCGCGATCAAGACAGATTTTATTCTGTCCGCAGAAATCATGACGATTGCATTGGCGTCAATCAACAGTGGCAGTCTTTGGGAAATGGCAGGGGTGCTTGCGGTTGTCGCCGTCATGATGACGCTTCTGGTCTATGGTGCAGTCGCCCTTCTCGTGAAAATCGATGATGTGGGGCTGCGCCTCAGCAAGTCTAGTGGAGTTGAGGCAGTGCGTGCTTTCGGACGCGGCCTGGTCACTTCAATGCCAACAGTCTTGAAAGTTATTTCGATTGTCGGAACGGCCGCCATGCTGTGGGTGGGAGGAAATATTGTGATCCACGGGCTGCACGAAGTGGGTTGGCATTGGCCCTATGAGACGATTAAAACCATTGCCGGCGCAGGCTCAGGTGGGGCTACGTCAGGTCCTGCGGTATGGCTCATTACGGCCTTTTGTGATGCGGTGGTTGGTTTTTTTCTTGGATTGCTCTTAATGCCCATTGTGAACGTTCTATTTAAACCCTTTG
Source organism: Nitrospirales bacterium (assembly GCA_965223685.1). Classification (GTDB taxonomy): domain Bacteria; phylum Nitrospirota; class Nitrospiria; order Nitrospirales; family UBA8639; genus Nitrospira_E. Next base: position 1,922,003 of record CBDCXG010000002.1, on the reverse strand, counting down.
CCCTCCTTTTCCCTGAAAAATTGGATAGCAGCGAGACCTAAGTAGCCACAAGCTGTGATTCAACCTCCTCAGGCGAGGTGTTCGAGCCAGGCCAAAAATTGCCTTGCTTGGAAATAGGAATTATAGACGATACAGGTCACATTTATTGTTGATCAGTTAGATCTTCTAGATCTAACCCACTCCTTTTTCTCCAGCCTTTAACAAAATCTCCTCTGGCATGTCTGCAAAGGATCATCCTCCTGGAATTCTTCTTGTGAACCGGGGGAAAGACTATCACCCGGGACAGGAATGCGACCTATTCAATATCAACTGTGGCTTAATTGAGTCTTAGCCTTTGCGGTTGACCAAGGCACGCGCGACTTGAAAGGCTTTTTCCATATCAGGCATGTGGCCTAAGTCAGGTGTCACTTGGAGATGTCGAACGACATTCTGTTTGTCAACAACAAGAACGGTTCGGGCTAAGACATGCGGACCTTCGAGAAGAAGTCCGTGGGTCCTACCAAAATCCCCACCACGAAAGTCCGATAAAAACTTCACGTTCTTAATCTCTGCACTCTTTGCAAAACGATCTTGTGCGAATGGGGTATCCACACTTATCGTAATCAGTGTGACGTGTTGATCCAACCCTTGATTTTTCTCACTCAGATAATGCGTCTGTTGTTCACACACCGCGGTGTCCAACGAAGGCACCACATTGATAAGCCGCACAGAACCATGGGTGTGAGTGACATTGATCAGAGATAAATCTCCATTGGCTAAGTTGACGGATCGCAGGGTATCACCAACCTGGAGGGACTGGCCGCTCAATGGTAACGGATTGCCTTTGAATTGAATGGTCGAGCCTTCGCCTGTACTCGCTGATGTCGTGTCAATCTGAATATCTTTATAGATAAACCCGTGTTCGGAATGACGACCTACCCCTGTGCAACTTGCCAAAACAGTTGCCGTGCACATGAGCACGATCCCAATAAACAATTTGGTCAGCATGAGGAATTCTCCTTACTTAAGGACTTCGGAATGGGAAGAGTGTCTATGACTTGTTGCACGAAGCCGTTCAAGACCTAACGTAAAGAATAGCCCTTCCCCGGTCAAGACAGGAAGCTTTTCTGATTTTGAGGAGGGTTTTCACAATAGAACTAGGACATCACGAGTCATAGAATGTTCGGGAAATATGTAAATCCCATTTATCCAAAGCGGAAGTTTTGCACTAGGTGATATACACAATTGGCATAACCGTTGCGCGGTTATAGCATGAGGACATGATCGCAAAATTCATATGACACGAGCCACTGTCCTTTCTGAAGATCCTTCAACATGAATTTACAGATACGCAAGGCTGTCGAATCAGATAAACAAGCAATATCGGATGTTGTCATTGCTGCATTTGGTGACGGGCAAGGACAAGAAATTGCCAATCTCATTACCGATTTATTGGCCGATCCGAGTGCGCAGCCATTGTTATCGCTTGTTGCCACGACCAATGATCATGTTGTGGGGTATATTCTTTTCACCAACGTACGAATTGAGGATGCTCAACGGCTAGCTTCCGCAGCAATTCTTGCTCCTCTTTCTGTACACCCTGCATATCACAATCAGGGCATCGGAGGTCAACTTATCAAAGAAGGGCTAAAACGACTGAAGGCAGCGGGTATTGAATTGGTATTTGTACTCGGTCATCCTAGCTATTATCCAAAGTATGGCTTTTCCATCGCTGGAATAAAGGGATTCGCCCCATCCTATCCAATCTCGCCTGAAAACTCTGGTGCCTGGATGGTCCAGGAACTCCATCCCGGCGCGATTGGGCATATAAGTGGACAAGTGATATGCGCTGATGTGCTCAATGATCCAAAGCATTGGCGAGAGTGAGCTTAGATATGATCGCTAACAAATCGTCGCACCGGATGACAATTTCCATGCGCTCTATTGCGATCGGTAAGATTCGTCGTTGTAAGTGTCCACGCTAGGGCCAAATGCTGATATTCAGTAGACCCTAAGTGCTAGCTGTCCTTTCTTCTAGATGATCCAGTGGTTCTCTATTAGCTGTTCTGGTCAATCTCTTTAAAACGGAGCATGAATTACCCGTCTCTTTTCAGAAGTCTTTCGGTAATCCCACCAATTGTTCTGGTGATAAAGCGATATTCGTTTTAGACTAATAGAAGACAAATGAGGGCTGTCCGATCAAACGGATAGCAAACCATTTCTTTGAGTTAGCAAGAAAATGATCTCGGTAGCCACAACGCGCCCATGCTTCAGGTAAAACTACTCAAGATTAAAGGATTTGAAAGTGTGGTGATAGGAAGAGACTCGTCTTCCAATCTCCATGCAATTATTGCAGTGCATTCCACGAAGCTCGGCCCCTCCTTGGGCGGTATTCGGATGTGGCCGTATACCAGTGAGAAGGAAGCCTTACAGGATGTGCTCCGATTAGCGGCGGCCATGACGAAAAAGGCCGCGATCTCGGGATTACGGATGGGCGGCGGCAAAGCCGTCATTATTGGGGATCCCGGCGCAGATAAAACTCGATTGTTGCTTCGCTCCATGGGTACATTCATCGACTCACTTCATGGGAAATATATCGCAGCCAAAGATTCGGGGATTCTGCCGGAAGATTTAGATATCGTGGCAGAAACAACCCCCCACGTGACGGGAACCACTGATAAGCATGGGGGAAGTGGGGATCCGTCACTGGCGACAGCCAAGGGAATACTCGCGGGGATGCAGGCGGCCTGCAAAATCGCATTGGGGACAAAAAATCTCAAAGGTCGGGTCGTGGCTATCCAAGGAGTCGGGCACGTGGGATGGAATTTAGGCAATCTTCTGACTCAACAGGGAGCCAAGCTCTTTGTGGCTGACCTTCAGCCTTTACGAGTCAAACACGCACAGCGATCTTGGAAGGCAACCGGCGTGTCCTTATTGAAGATCCATCAGATTCCGGCTGACATCTTTGCACCGTGTGCCCTTGGGGGCATATTAAATGCGAAGACCATCCCGCAACTTCAAGCCAAAATTGTGGCGGGCGGAGCGAACAACCAATTTTTGGATGAGGAGAAAGATTCCTATCGCCTCATGAAGAGAAATATCCTCCATGTGCCGGATTACATCGTCAACGCAGGCGGGTTGATCCATCTCTATGTGAAAGAAATTTTGCATCAACGACGATTAGCCCCATGGATTTCTAATATTGGAAAGACCGTTGATCAAGTGCTGTCAGCATCTTTCCAGAAGCAGCTCCCTCCTTTGATCATGGCTAATCAAATGGCCGGCCAAAAACTCCAGAGGTCCTGAGAGGGGCCTTCTCCCTTCTTGAATGAACTGCTCTATCCTTCCAGCTACTCTCATTCTAAGGCACGATAACAACTTTACCAGAAATGATATCCGACGGACGAGGCGAACTCACCCCGCAAGAGTTTCCTTCACGCACCTCGCACCTTGGTAGATGTTCTAGGAAGCGCATACCGCCCTCCTGCATTTTTCCAAGGCTACTAAAATTGGGGGAAAGGATGTACCTTTTTCCATAAGACAGCCATCGACATTTGGCGGCGCTTCCAAGAGCAATCTCATGAACAATGGCAATATTCAAATCACATGGTTGACCGTCATGACTACCGTACGTACTTGTGAAGTTTATCAATACCACCTATATTCGTCATAATACAAAACATGGTGACACCAAAGGAGAATCTGTCGAGACTCAGTACGTACACTCATTCATAAAGAGGTTCATGATGAAGGCAGTTGGCCTGTATCAGTATTTACCTATCGAGCATGAACAGTCATTGGTGGATGTCCAGATTGATCGACATGATCCAACAGGAAAAGATCTGTTGGTCAATGTTCGGGCGATCTCTGTCAACCCCGTCGATACCAAAATTCGGGCGCGGAAAAACGAAACGGAAACCACACCGCGTATCTTGGGCTGGGATGCTGCTGGTGAAGTTGTGGCTATCGGACCAGAGGTCGAACGGTATGCCGTGGGCGATCAGGTTTATTACGCTGGCGATATTACCAGACCAGGCAGTAATAGCGAATATCAATTGGTCGATGAGCGCATCGTGGGCCGAATGCCCATTCAACTCGACTATGCGGAGGCAGCGGCGCTGCCCTTAACCGCCATCACCGCCTGGGAAGGGTTGTTCGATCGCCTCAACATCTCGCGCCACGGGAACGAGGCGGGAAAGACTATCCTGATCATCGGCGGTGCGGGAGGAGTAGGATCCATTGCCATTCAATTGGCGAGCAAAGTGGCAAAGTTGAAGGTGCTCGCGACAGCCTCACGGGAAGAGTCACGCACTTGGTGTCGGAAACTCGGTGCGTATCAGGTCATTAACCATCGTCATTCGTTAGTCGAGGAACTGGCCAAGCTTGGGATCGAGACGGTCGATTATATTTTTTGCTTAAACAATACCGATCAACATTGGCCAGCCATGACCCAAATTATTGCACCTCAAGGTTGCATTTGCTCGATTGTCGAGGCGGCGGAGCCTGTCGACCTTGCACCACTGAAAAGTAAAAGTGCTACCTTTGTCTGGGAGTTTATGTTTACTCGATCGATGTACCAAACGGCCGACATAATTGAACAACAACGCCTATTAAACACGATTGCGGACCTCGTGGACAACGAGGAACTCGTGACAACGGTCAATAACGTTATCCGCCCGATCTCGGCAGAAAACTTACGCAAGGCGCATGCCGCCATTGAAAAAGGGAGTTCCATTGGAAAAGTTGTACTTGCTGATTGGGAATAGCCTAAAAAGCTCCAAATTACGTCACAATAACCCTCATCTTAAACATCACAGCGATTGCCGAAAAAATTGATCTGTGAATCCAGAGCTCCAAATGCTCGTTTATATTCCACGATCAGAAGAAGACAGCATTCAATATGAATTTCATCTGAACAATGTAAATCCAGCCCACTTCTTGTTTGTGAATCGAGAGTCAAGTAGAAAGCCCGCGTCAAAAGGGTAAGCCGAAACCAACCGAAAAATTGAGACCATCCTCCGAAAATCCGAAATCGGCACGAAATATCGCTGCGCGCTCTAGGGTGAAGCGACCGCTGATCCCGTAACTCTGGCGCACGCGTTCGTGGAACAGACTGAATGCGTCCTCCGCAACCCCGCCAACCTCGTAAAAGACGGCCAGCCCAAGGCGTTCGACCCGAATATGCCTCCAGACCTTGAATCCCCGAGAGAAAACCCAGAAGCGATATTCTGTTGCCGCCACCCAGGCTGCATTGTCCCGCCAACGACCGGCGATATAGCCGCGCAGCACCCGGTTGCCACCAAGTGTCGGCCGGGCGAAGAATGGCAGGTCACCGGAGCTTAGTTGGCTTTCGACGTGGAGCGCGATGGTGTCGGTCGGCGGATGCTCTTCGTCCTCCACTCCTCCGTCATGGAAAATTCCCGGTACGGGGATCAGCTGGTCGCCGAAGAGTTTGTAGATTGCACCCCTGTTCCAATCGTTCTGGAGTGGTGCGGCATCCACTCTCGCTCCCAGAACCGTCCCGCGGTAGGGATTGCGCTGACTGTCGCGCGTATCCCAGCGAATTCCAGCAGCCAACCAGCCGAGGCCATAGGGATCCGCCTCGGCGAAGAGCTCGGGAAACTCGGTGGCGGTTTGTCCGGCATTTCCAACCCGGCCTCGTCCGAGCCAGTGGTATTCCCCTCGTACACCCAGCTCGAGAACGAAGTCTTCGAATGATCCCTCAAGAGACTGTGAAAGCCCCAGGTCGAGAAAAGCGATGGCGTCGGTAAAGCTTGTCTCCTGGCTTTCCTTGGTCGAAGGACCGATCCCAAAGAAGCGCCGAGTCAGCGTCTTGCGATATCCACCACCCACGCTGACAAAGCTGCGTTCCTCCTGAAGCACCCCGCCATTGGGGACTTCGAGATGCTTGAGCCAGCGTCGCCAGCGCAACACATAGCTTTGCTGGCCCTCTGTTGTATAGGAGAGGAACATGCCCATGAATTCTCGACGACGTTGGGCACGAAAATCGATGTCGGTGACAGCCACGCCCAATCCGGTACCGACATCGGAGTTAGCAAAGAAGAGCGGAACCAAGAAACTCGAGACCAGAAAGCGTTCGAAGAACCCACCAGGCTTGAGTCGACCCTCCGGTATATAGCGCCAGCGTTCTGGTCTCACGACCAACGCTGCCTTGTCGATTATGGGAATCCGACCATCTTTGGCCACTCCGCGATAGGGATCGTAGACCACTTCTATCTCAGGTGCAGCCGGATCGGGGTCGCTATCCTTGGCCACGACCGGAAGCGCGAAAAGGACAAACATTGGCATGAGCCAGAAAAAACAGCACGAGACGCGACGGATTCGACAACCGTATGTACTCTGCGTCCCCAATAAACTTGTCACCAGCCCTTCCTTTACTTTAGGACAAATTCTCCCGTCTGTTTTACTGACGTTTCCTGGTGGTCCTGGGAAATCGGATGTCACATCTGTAGTTGTATGTTTATATTGTGGTAGGTAAGGAACATGGGCCGTCTGGCGGCAGGAAAATCTATGAATAGCCACACTTGTGAACTCTAACGACTGAAGGTAGAAGGCAGCGCTAAAGGTTCTTGATCTCGCTTCCCACGTCCTCAAGCCGAACAACAAACCTTTAGGAATAATTTAGAATGTATCACGTATTCAACTTGTCACAACTGCCTATTAGACAATGCGATTGTGATTTCTTTCAAGTGACCGATGATCAAATCGGCAATTAAAATGGCTGCGTCGGTCCTAATTCTTACCTCTACTGAGACTGTGAGAATGAAAACGGGTTGGAATTAGATCTTGTAAAACCTCAGCTTGAATGTCTAGACTGACGCCATGATGCGCGCGCTCGTTCTCACAGTCATTGGGAAGGATCGGCCTGGGCTGGTGGAGACTCTAGCGGATTTGATCGCCAAACATGATAGTAACTGGGACGAGAGTCGTATGGCCCGTCTGGCCGGGCATTTCGCAGGAGTGGTCCAGATTCACCTACCTGAGAATCAAGCGGAAGGTTTCATGACCGCACTTCCAACGCTAGCTGATCAAGGACTTTCTGTGAGTGTCCTGGACAGCGATTGGTCACTAGCAAATGTCGACCATCGTAATTCGTTGCAACTGGAGTTAGTGGGACAAGACCGTCCTGGAATCGTACGAGAAATTTCGAGTAAATTGGCAGCCCTTGGGGTCAGCATGCAAGACCTTCGAACTGTTGTGGAGAGTGCCCCCATGTCAGGAGAACGACTTTTTCGTGCGGAGGCTGAGCTTGTCTTACCGACCCAAACCGATTCCGAACAGATCCGCACCCTTCTCGAACGACTCGCTGACGAGATGATGATTGACATCACTTTGAAAAAGTGTCAATAGACCTCATTCTCTCTTAAGCGTTCTTTCACAGCACTCAATTCGCCTCTTGCAACACCCGATCGTCGAACAACCTATCCTTTTGTTTTGTTAGTTTTCTCTGACGCCTCTCCTGTTGTTTTTAGTTGATTCATGAGAGCACAGCTACTCAGAATGTAGGGCAAACGTCCGCTTCCATGAGGTGAATAGGTAGTTCCCCGTCCCTACCTGCATTCATGGCACCCCTTAATATTCCTGCCATGACTCCTTCATGACTAAGGGACGGCCTCGATTGTGTCTCAATCTTCGAATTATTTCCATAGAACAGATCAACCAAAAAATACTTACATATATGACACTACTGCTATCGATGAATAGTTTCTTCCCGTGGAAAGGGATTCACTGTAGGAATTACAGCATCCCTTTCCACCCATGTCTTCACTTGGAGGTAGGTCTCATGCTTCACGATCTCGAACATCAGCATCATTACTCGAAAGTCCTTGTCCTTGACGAACAGTTTAATCGTAATACCACTTCAGGCATCCAAAGGCAGATATTGGGAGCCGTAGAGATGGGGTGTCACCACATCATTTTGGATTTCTCTAAAGTCGAAGAAATTGATTCAACTGGACTTGGAGAATTATTTCTCTGGTATCACAATATGCGAGCCCACCATGTGCAAATCAGTATTGTGAAAGCGCAGCCGTATATTCGAACCCGTTTAGACTGGGCGTTTCTCTCCGAAGTTGTTCCGGTTTACGAATCAGAAAAAGAGGCAGAAAAACACGTGGGGGTCTTTTCCTAAGTATTCATATTTTCTCTCGAAAATTGAGAGCACAAAACATTTCGTCAACCAATCATTCTTGGTTGCTCTATACAAAGCAAAAGCTGGTTCCTAATTTTGGACAAGGAATCCGTCTCTGCTTGGTCTGTTGTACAGAGCCTTGATAACTAATCGAGTACTCGGAACGGCCTCTTGAATGGGAATGTTGAAAAAATCCGCCAGCGGCGTTCTCGCCATTTTTTCGTGCTCACATAGGACCAGTACGCTCCGCGCGCAAAAATGGCTGCGGCCTTGCTGGACGGACTTTTTTGACCATTCCCGTCGAATTGAAGCTACTATGGCTCCGAAGGCCTTTTCGTAACTTGAAATTGAATGATTCAACAGTGCCTGAATAGTTCTTCCTTCCTAGCTCTTCACCTTTACATGGCTCTTCCATCAAAAGAACTATCCCTCCGATGCCTTTAGCGTGGAAAATGCTTGTTCATATGGGGAATAGGCGGAGATAGACTCCCTGAGATAGCCTGAAATACAACCTAACAAGGAGACAATCATGGCAAAGCGTTATTCCTATCACGGTGTTGGAGAACAACATTCTGTCGGTCTTGGATGGTGGCTTATCCTTATCGGTGCAGTGCTTTTGTGGGTGTTGAGATAATGACTCTGTTGTTATGGCAGATCGCTCTCGTCGGATTTTTAATACTTCTCGGCACCCTGCTGCACAGACGTCGAACGGAGTCTGCACTCCGTGAACCATGTTGCTTAAAATATCGGCTCTTGCCTAATTGGCTGGAATCATTTCACCAACGAAAACTAAAACGGCGAGACCATACTTTCCTGAAACATTTGTCCAACCTCAACTAATTGTCACGGATTTCCCACTCTGAGTCTACATTCATGTTTCTTCTTCCTTTAATTCTAAAATCTCACCATCTCGCCACCTTCTTATGATTCGGAGTCACCCATTAGGGAAGACGAAACCAGCAGGAATTAGGTAATCCTTTTGCATTTCATGGGTGAGATGTCAGGACAGATGTGATACAACAGCAATGTGTTCTAACACTAATACGAAACTACGGATGGACAAAGGATCCTATCTTTCTGAGGACACAACCATCATCTTTAACTGAACCACCCCCAAATCCCCATGGAGAAAGAACGCTAATCGTTAATCCTCATCCACCCGACTGCTTCGACCTCTCTAGTAGGGCAACGGATCAAATATTATTTCCCCTAAGACTTATGAAGACCAGCTGGTCATTGCTGAAAGGCCTATTTATCTGAACTGGGTATGATCAGTCCACGATTTTGAGGCACTGGTGAAGTTCTCCCAAATACCTCTATATGCCAGAAAGTCTATTTAAAGGAGAATGTAAAAAGGAATGGCTAACAATTTGTGGCATCAAGTGAATGCTGTCTTAGGAAGTTTGATTGTCACGGTTGGACTATGGCTCTTAGTTGGAGCGCTATCGGTTCCAGTAGGGATTGTCGTGGCCATTGGTCTAGCGATTCTCCTTGCTTGGCAATGCCCTTCTATTGGATACATTTGGGCTATCTGTACTCTCTTACTGGGCATAGAAAGTATCGCCTGGCCTATGCTGCAGATGGCGGACTTGCAAAAATTGGGACCAGAACCGCCCATGGAAGACTTGGAGCGTATTTTTAACGCCATCATATTTGGGCTTTTTTCTGGGGTATTTTGGATGACTTTTGCCTACGGGATTTACAAGCGAACTCGAGGACCTATCACCCACCATCCTTTCCCTGAACCGTCAATCGGATCAACTTCCAAGAAAAAATCAAAGAAGAAAACTCGGTGATCCAGCATCCTGCGAATGCATTAAATACGTTGAATGATTCTAAAATTCTTCCTGTGGGGACAGGTTTTTACCTCCTTAAAAAATTCATCTGCACTGATATTACTTCGAGGTCTGGGCCAGTAGCTGTTTTGTCACTACCGCAATCCATGAACCTGAATCAGGTGCTGTGATAGTTTTGATGTTTCCACCATCAATTCGTGCTGAAGCTTTTAGCCATATGGCCTCATGATAATTAATCCAATCCAGAACAAACTGTTGGTCTACCCAAGTTTTCAAGTTCAGCCCAACTGATCCGCCTTGCGGGAAATAAAGCACATAGGCCGAACCTTCATCAGCTGCGAGGAAAGCTTCACCCTCCGTCCTAGCTGACAGCAAAGCATTCTGGGGATCAAGGTCCCAGAATTTCACTTTATTTTCCATCATTCGAATGGCTCGAATAGAATTGGGAAAGAGCAGAATGTCCTTCTGATCTTGTCGGACTGGGCGATGATGCCGAGTTGAGGCCGCTCCTAGTAGCAGATCATTGATCATTTGGTGCATCCCCATCTTGACATCAAGTGGGAGGGAAGTCCCTAGTCCATCATAAATTTTCACATGATTGACTGGGCGAAGCCTATTCCCCATGGCATTCTTTACAATGAACTGCACTTTTTCCCAATGGTCTTGTAGATTTGCCCTCACACTATTTCCTACAGTTTTTGAGTTCACTTGGGAAAATTCTAAAAAATTATAGACATCTGGATAATTATGATACGCTTGAACACCGACCGACCCCTTCCCTCCCGGGAAAGGTTGAAATAATGAACCAAACATGTCGGTCACATACACAGTGCGTTGGACCTCCGAGGCCTTGGTCTGAATATAGTTCATCCAATACATCCCCCAGCTCTTGTGGGTTGATGTTTCATTGTTCATCACATAGAGCACGTGGTCATAGTTCAGCGAATAAGACAGCATCTTATCCACAAATGCTTTCTGATAGTGCCGAACGACATCATATTGAGCCTGTGTATTTCGCGGTGCTGGAAGTGGCATTCTCTTGGTACACGGGTCTACACCTAAGGAGGGTGCCGGCTCGTAGCACGGATGGCCCGGCACTCCATGAAAGAATTGTTGGACATCTTTTGCTGGATGCTGCGGATACGTACCAGAAAGTCCCGATTCAGCATTGGAATAATTCACATTATTCTCTGGACGCCAGGGACTCTTCAACCAGGAAGTCCGATGAAAGACCTTCGGATCCGCGCCTGTTTGATATCGGTAATCAAACCGATCCCAGACCTCAATCTGTACTATAATGTTACGGGCTACCGTTTCTCGCAAAAACCCATTAAACCGCGTCCAATAACAATCAGAAGCGATGTCTCCTTCAGGAGCAACAGCATCACAAGAGTCATTGAATTGATCTAAATCATATTTACCGTTTCTTGAACCTCCCCTAATACGATGAAAAGCGACAAGGGGCCAATTTTCTCGTTGGCTCATTGTATTGCGAACGTAATTTGCACCAATCCGATGCATTTCATCGAGCTGAGCGAGAAGGTCGATGGTGCCAGCATACATTAGCACTTCACCCTCACCCAAAAAGAGATGATCCGTCACACTGGATCCTAGCAATAAAATTGGGACTCCCTTGTGTTCCCAATAAGCGGGATTCTCGTTCCATGGTTGGACAGCATATGCTGATGGACAAACGAAAATGAAGAGATAGAAGTAACTAAGCAGCAACACACGTAACATGATACTCCTGAAGTTTCGTTAAGGATAATTCAGGTATTATGGAATTTGTGAAAAATTCTTACTTTCACTCCTATTGAATTTCAAGGGGATCAACATGTATTTCAAATACAACAGGCTCTCTTCCTAATTCTTGTTCATAGATCTGTTGAATCTTTTGAAGACGCCGTTGGGTCTCTTCCAATTCAAACGTCTTAATAAGAAAAATAGTTCGGTTCTTTTTCCTTTGTCTCGGTTTTCGTGAATCCAACGGTCCTAGCACCAAGGGAAACTCCCATATTCCTGGACTACCTTGAGACACCGCAACATTGACTGCTAAATCTTTCAGCTGGTCAGCGAGGAAATCGACTACACGTTGAACGCGGTGCGCTTGAGCACCTGTTACCACTAACAAAATGACATGCGTGGCAGGCGGATAGCCTAACACCTCCCGTAGTTCCAATTCTTGATCATAAAATATACGGGGGTCACTGTGGTAAACAGCCTGGTGAACATGATGATCCGGCATTCGACTTTGAAGGATAACTTGTCCAGGCTGATGCTCATTCTGAGCTAAGGCAACAGCCTTGGACAGCATCTGATAGGTGCGCTCAGAGGATCGAAAATCCGGGATATGCAGCCCAAGATCAGCTTGAGGTAAGACAACTAACGAAGCCGTTGGTAGAAAGGCTTGGTGAAGCAAGAATTCCGTTCCGATCAGAATTTGAATCTTCTGATGCCTAAATCGCTGTAAAATTCTGTTGGCTTCTTCCATCGTCTTCACATTTTCACGATCCAAACGTGCTATTGAAGATGAAGGCACCAGATTGGCAAGCTCCTCTTCTAATCGTTGCGTCCCCATGCCTGAATAGCGAAAAATCACCCCCTGACAACTTGGGCAGATCTCTGGAGCTTGCTGTTTGTTATCACAATAGGAACACACCAAACGAGCAGGACGATGAAAAAGCGTAAGAGTGACCCCACATTTCAAACACTTAGATGCCTGCCCACAATCCTGACAAATCAGCGCACGAGAAAACCCTTTGCGATTCAGCAATAAAATAATTTGTTGGCCTGCCTCCAATGTATGCGTTATGCACGTCATTACTTGTGAAGCCAATGTTGTGCCAAATGCCAAAGAACCCAGGTCAATCATTTCCACCTTCGGCCTTGCGATCTGCGGAACATGAGCATTGAGTCCTTCAGATTGGCGGGGAAGGGAGAGTGAAAAACGAGAATAGATCTCCAACGACGGACAAGTGGCGCCATATACGACCAACGCCCCGTCAATCTCCCCGCGCATCCGTGCCACTTCTCGCGCATGGTAGTAAGGAAGATGTTCGTCCTTATACGACCCATCTTGCTCTTCCTCAACCCAGAGAAGGCCAAGATGATCAAGAGGCAAAAACAACGCGGAACGCGTTCCCACAACAATCGGCGTCTCTCCTTGGCGAATTCTCTCCCATCGCTCTGAACGCACAGGAGAAGAAAGTTGGGCATGATAGACCTCGACTCGATCAGCCCAGATAGTCTGCAGATAGACAGCCAAGGATTCTGCTTTGCACACCTCAGGCGCTAAGACCATTGCTTGTCGTCCCTGCTTGCAAATGGCTTGGATCGTTTCCATGAGAAGCGTTCGTCGATTTGACTCCGCATCCACCACAGAGCATTCCTGAAATCCACCAACATTGACGGCATTCGCAATGGTTGGCCAAAGCGGGAATTTATCGTCGGCTTCGGACCGTGATCTAGTCGATGTTTCTTCGGCACACTTATTCCCCTGATCCAGCCAATCCAGTAAATTTGGAGTCGTCAATTTTGAAGGTGCAGGACGAGAAGTTTTTCTTCCTTTGGAACGAGAATGACTCGCCGTCTTCTCAACAACCCATCCTTTCTTTTTCATGAAATCCAGTACGGATGCGGCATCGTGAATTGATCGAACAAGAGAGGACCGAAGCAACCCATTAGGCGCATGCTCCAATTTACGAAGGACTGCCTTACTCACTTCAGAAAGTGATGGTTTGTCTAATGCAGCACGTCCTTGCTCCGTGAGCTGAAGACGTTTGACCATCTTCACAGAATAGGGAGGGACAATAAGCCTTAAACAGGCGGAAAGTGGAACGAGGTAATAGTCCGAAATCTTCTCAACCAGCCGAAATAGGTTACGCCCCGGAGAAGCCTGATCGGGTTCCGTTTCTATGGCGATGACCGCTTTCAGTGATGTGTAACGAACTCGCGTAGGCTCAGAGGCTACGGATTCATAGGGATATACGCTGGCGACAAGACCGGAGACGACCGTCGTACCTAATGGTACTGTTACTGGACTTCCAATGTGGATAGAAGTCAATAATTGCGGGGGAATATGGTAGGTAAAGACTTGAAACCGCCGACTTGGCAGAACAACATCAGCAAGCATGAGGCGATGGCGTGTTCATGAGTGCTCTATTGTAGCAAGTGCACCATCACCTCACAATCATGCTCTACTCTTCATTGCGCCATTTTCCTCTGAGGGTCAGTTGAAAAAAGCCGCCAGCGGCGTTCTCGCCATTTTTCCGGACCTTCGGGCTCACAAGCTTGGCCCTCTTCGGGCCGTGAGCGCTCACGTAGTACCAGTACGCTCCGCGCGCAAAAATGGCTGCGGCCTTGCTGAACGGACTTTTTTGCACCGCCCCGACGCTGTTGACCGCCAAAGGCTTCTTGGCGATACATGGCCTTTGATATCTTTATTATTCAACACTCCTGTCTAGACAGAGAGGGGATTCAAGTGCCAAGCTTAACTAGCAGAAATCCATTTTCGAGAAAATCTCGTTCCATGAAACCTACCTTATCTTCTCAACGACTTCCCCAAACTGGGTGGTTAATTCTGTTTGATGGCATCTGTGGATGGTGTACCGGATGGATTCGATTTCTCATCACACGCGATACCGAGAAAAAATTCCAATTTGCCCCGCTTCAATCTCCTCTCGGACAACAATTCCTGTCAAAGTATGAATTGCCACAACAAGAATTTTCGACGTTTGTCGTGGTTACTCCTGACGGCCATCTGACCAAGTCAACGGCAGCCCTGAACATTGCCAGGCAGCTTGGAGGCATCTGGCCTATCTTCTCTGTTTTTCTTTTACTACCAAAAAATTTACGAGATGGGGTTTATGACTTCATTGCCCGACATCGCTATCAGTTGCGAGGAACCCTGGATGCGTGCTACGCCCCACCTGAAGAACATCGAGATCGTTTTCGGTATGATGTCTAGAGGAAACAGACAGAACAACGCGTCACCTTGTTGAAACACGACAAGGTCGGCAGGTCATGGATACCAAGATAGAGGAATTGAAATGGAAGGATTAGCCTTACTTGGATTGCTTTCTTTAGCCATCGGGATTGCTGGCATCATGGTGTTATTGAAAAGCCGCAAGAAAAAAGATGACTAAAAGAAGAAAGTGCCCTACGACATGGCTTCATGCATCCGTCTGTTTTTTAAGACGCCGGTCGAGAGCAAATCGGGTAATCCCCAGATGTTTTGCCGCTAAGCTTTTATTAAAATCCGAGACACGCATGACTTCGTCAATAAGCGAATTTTCAATATCCCCTAATGATTGTTCACCCAACTTCATTTCAACACGCACAACTGGATGATCTCCCTGCGTGACAACGTTGACGGCCGATTGGGCAGTTTCGTGAACCTCCCGCGGCAGGTCTCCACTCGTCAAGCTTTGTCCCCGGCAAAAAATGACAGCCCGTTCAATGATATTCTGTAATTCCCGTATATTACCTGGATACTGATATCGCTCTAAGGCTTGCTGAGCTTCAGGGTCGATCGCTGTCACATCTTTTCCTAACTCTTTGCTATGTTGGATTAACGTCTGCAAACCAAGAGGGATAATATCCTCAACGCGTTGACGCAAGGGAGGAAGATCTAGGGAGACAACATTTAATCGAAAAAAAAGGTCTTCTCGAAAATTTCCTTGTGCGACTTCTTTTCGCAGGTCACGATTCGTCGCTGCAACCAGACGAAAATCAACATCGATATCTTGGCGTCCCCCCAACCGTTTAAATGACCGTTCCTGTAAAACTCGAAGTAACTTTGCCTGCATCGCAGGGTTTAAATCCCCAATTTCATCAAGAAACAATGTCCCGCCTTCAGCCTGTTCACATAACCCTGGCTTTCGTTGATGGGCACCCGTAAACGCGCCCCGCTCATATCCAAACAATTCACTTTCAAATAATTCTTGGGGAATGGCCGTACAGTTTACCCCAACAAATGGCCCCTGAGCCCGTGGGCCATTATGATGCAACACGCGCGCAACAAATTCTTTACCCGTTCCTGTTTCTCCAAATAGTAAGACCGTTGTTTTCAGATTGTGCGCCATTTCCTGAACTTGTCCGACCAAGGCTTTCATACTAGGACTGCGGGACACAACATTTTGCAAGGCATATCGTCCCGGCCGATCTTGCGTCTCAAAGTCGACACGACGCCGCAATGTTAAATAGTCCAACGCTCGATCAATAACGGGGTCAACTCCTGACAAGTCCACGCTTTTGATGAGAAAGTCATATGCGCCAAGCCGCATGGCCTCAACAGCATTTTCAACCGTGCCATACGCCGTGAGCAAAATCACGAGGGCTTGCTGTGTTTTTGACCGAATCTGTTTTAATGTTTCCAGGCCACTTAATCCCGTCATTTTCAAATCTAGAAAAATGATATCGGGCATATCGTGATCAAGCGCCTCCAACAGCGCTTCCCCAGAATCAAAACTGCGTATTTCATGGTGACGTTTGGCTAATCGACGGCTAATAGCCTGACGCACGACTTCATCATCATCTGTGACAAAAATGGTGGCCCGCATGGTTACACCGTTGATAATTGTGGCTGACACACCCGAGGGAGCCAAACCGAAATCGTCGTGCCAACCTGCAATTGACTCTCGGCATGAATTTCCCCTCCATGGGCTTCGATAATATTTCGGCAGATAGCCAATCCCAATCCTGTTCCCCGATATTTTCCCGTCGTAAAAAAGGGCTCAAAAATTCTCGTGAGAACATGAGGGTCAATCCCTTTCCCTGAATCTTCTACCTTTAATCGAAGACCTGGTTCATGTTCATACGCCTCTTCTTGAATAGATATTCGCAAGGTCCCTACGTCCGGCATCGCTTCAATAGCATTCTGCAAAATATTCAAGAGCACCTGCTTCACCTGATCTCTATCAGCTTGAAGTGCACAAAGATCACTTGGATAGTGATGAGAAACCTGAATATCTTTCTCTCCAATGGGTTTCGATAAGACTTGGAGCGATTCGTGCAATAAATCCACAAACTGAAAATTCACAGGATTAAACTCTCTTGGACGAGCATAGTCAACAATTTGATTCACAATGCGGTCCAGACGACGTGTTTCTTTTAAAATGATGGTGAGATCCTCCCATCGAGAATCCCCTTCTTCAAAATCTTCGAGTAACAAAGAAGCAGTAGAACCAATCCCAACTAAGGGGTTACGAATTTCATGAGCGATCCCGGCAGCAACTTGCCCTAGAGTGGCCAACCGTTCGGATCGACTTAATTGCGCTCGCATTTGTTCCAGTGCAGTAATATCCACGTTAAATCCCTGATAGACCATTGTCCGACCCGATTCATCATTAATCGGAACAGCCCGGCTCAAGACTCGGCGCACAGCTCCACCTGGATGTAAAAACCTGAATACGCGCTCGAACGGCTCACTTTCTTTTCGAGCATCATGGAAGGCTCGTTGAACATCCTCACGATCCTCGGGATGCACGGCTTCCCATATGTGTTCCGGATCCAAGATCTGGTCTGGATCTCGTCCAGCCAATTTCCAGTTCTGCCGGTTACTAAAAATCACCCTCCCCTGTTCAACCGTAAATATCCCAATGGGTGCATGATCAACAATCCCACGATATTTTGCCTCGGACGAGGTAATGTCTTGATTTAACACACGTAATTCCTGTTCAGACTGTTGAATCTGTTTAATATGCTCATCAAGCTGTGTGCCCATCGTATTGACCACACGAGTCAACTCTCCAATTTCGTCACGTCTGTTTAGGACAGGAACCGACGGTATCCGTCCACCTGAGAAATTTTGTACCGTTTTCACCAGCGTGGTTAAGGGCCCGGTAATAGATCGTGCAATAAGCTGAATGGGAAGCAGCATCAGAATCAAGGCCAAACTTCCTCCACCCACCACCACATTCATCAACATCGAACGATCTTGAGAACTACTTTCTAACGCCTGTTGTAGCTGCGCAATCTCTTGTCGATCAAACCTCGCCATCTCTTCACGAATGGCCAGCATGAGCAACCGTCCTTTTTCTGCTTCAATATATTCTCGAGCTTCCTCAGGATGTCCCATTTTTATCCGTTCAATAAGACGATCTTTATCTGACATGAGCAGATGAATATTATTTTGGACGGATTGGATCAACATCCGTTGCCCTGGATCGTTGCTCACCATATGTCGAAGAGAATTGCCCAGCGCAAGCACACGTTGTTTGGCTGCCTGATAGGGTTGCAAAAATTGTGGTTGCTGGGTCAGCACATAGCCACGAAACCCTGTTTCAAGATCAACGACTAACCGCATAAATTCAGCAGAAGCACTCTGAATATGGTAAACCTCGTTGAGGTGATCTTCATCCAAAGAAAAGGTTTCAACGCTTCGATAGGTCAGAAAACTCAGGATCAAGACCGCCAACATGGGCACCGCTGACACTAAAAGCAATTTTCTGGCGAGAGGTAGATTAAGAAAAAGAGTCTTCAATTTCATAAGTCAGAGTAGATACCTTCTAACAAAAAAGGTAAGAATCGCTTCTAAGCGCCAGTCTCCCCAAAGGCAGCGTACGAAATTCTTTCCACCCCTGTCCATGCTCGTATCCGATACTTTGATGGGACTCTTTTCAGTGAGAAATAGAAATTTCTCATTCTTTCAAGCCGAAAAACAGAGATTCTTAAATTCCTCAGTAGTAGACAACAAGACCGTATTGCTATCATACGAGTAGTAAGATGTATCATTCTAACTTCTTACCCTTATTTCACTGAACATGCCAGTAACCTCCTTACCCATCCGCCAAGAAGAATCATGAACGGGAAACCGATCCTGCTCATGATTATCACTGGCCTTCTTGGCCTCATTCTTGGCTGGGCCATCGGGAATAAGACAAGCCCCAGCTCGAACGTCCCAATTCGTGTCGTCGCGGATTATCTTCATGCCGTCTTGCAAGCCGACCGCACGTTTTACACCCAACATGTGGTGGAACGGATGGAAGCTATGTTGATTGTGAATGCCACAGAAAATTGGCGAGAAGACCGCACGTTGCCACTCCCAGCACAGTTTTTTAAAGAATCCTCTAGAGGATTGCAGGTAAGCGGTAAACCATTTCGATACCGATTGGTCAGTTTATGGCCGATCAACCAGGAAAATTCCCCGGAATCAGAAAAAGAACGTGAAGTGCTGGAGAGGGTGATGACCTACGGAGAAGTCTCAGAACAGGAAATTGAATTGGACAAGCGGAAGTATTTTCAGGCTATTTTCCCTGACCGAGCAGTGAGCCGAGCCTGCGTTAACTGTCATAACGCCCATGAACAAAGCCCTAAACGCGATTTTAAACTCAATGACATTATGGGCGGTTTGGAAATCTTAATACCCCTCGAATAGCCCCTCCTTTCCCTTCAACCTCAAGCTTTCTGGCTCGCTCATAATCCCACGCCAAAAGACAATGCTTTGGCGTCAAATCAACACCTATCCACTGACAATCAATACGCAGCTTTTCTCAACAGGTCATCGAAACCATTAAGAGTAGATCAAGAAAAACCGATACAAAACAGAAGGAAACAGCCAGTAATGGACAGTCAATTCAAATACATCAGACGGGGCATACAGGAAACACGCAAATCTTCTCCACCCCACATTCAGACCATGGTACCTCCCCCTCTCACACTGACTGATCGTTTGCGATCCGGCTATCATCGCATATGGTACGAGGCCACACAGGCCTTGCGGTGGTCCCGGGGCACCTATCGCGAAGAACCCATTGGGTTTCATCGTGACCTTTCACCCTGGCAACGCGATCGTATCGAGGAATTGAGCAGGGTGTATGACATGCGCTTTGAATCGCAATATTCCCCAGAGACAAGCCTGCTCAATTATGGATATCTGGATGTCTTGCATCATGCGCGGAAGACATTGAATTGGACGATCCATCAACACCAACAGGTCTGCGATGTGGGAAGTTCCAACTTTGCGTACGCTGCGGCCCTACACGCTTTTTTCCTGCCATCAGGCTTAGTCGGAACGGAAGTCGATGGCTATCGTGTGTATTGTAATGGACGAAGCCGCTTTGACTATGCCCAAGGGCATATTCAGGATGTTCCGCAAACGAGTTACGTGGTAGAGGATTACCGCCACTATGAAAAACCGGCAGATATCATCACTGCCTGGTATCCATTCGTCACACCCAAACCCCTTCTGGCCTGGCGTCTTCCGCTCAGTTTATTCGACCCTTCGACTTTGTTCGCACAAATCGCCAAGAACCTCCTCATAGGCGGCACCTTTGTCATGATCAATCATAGTCCCACCGAAGCCAAGATTGCGCATAGCATTGCGGAATCCACAGGCCTCGTTTGCCGAGGTCACTACGTACACGACAAACCGCTCCGCCCTCGATCCCAACCTACGGTTCTTTCCCTCTGGCATCATTCCTGATTTTTTACTCTGGGTTGGTTGAAAAAATCCGCCAGCGGCGTTCTCGCCAGTTTTCCGTGCTCACGTAGTACCAGTACGCTCCGCGCGCAAAAAGGGCTGCGGCCTTGCTCGACTGACTTTTTTGAACCCAACCCCTTGCGCTTGCTGACTAGCAGCTCCATAGCGAAATATGGTCCTCTATGTTTTTATTATTCAACACACCCACTCGGAGAAAAAGCTATCTCTGAATGAGGGCACAGAAATATTGGATCTTCAACTCGTCGTACATGTCACAATTTCAAATAAGGGGTCGTGCTTCAATTTGTAGGCAAAAGCGGATGTTCAATGAAGACTGATGCGGGAAATTTGACACCGGTTTGGGTATGACGCAATGTTCGTTTCAAGACAAAATCAAACAATAAAGGATTGTAATCATAAATTTCATTGAGCGCGTCACGTTCTTGGGCAGTAATATATCCGGAAGACTCTAAACTCCTGGTTTGAATCACAATATTGACCGCCGGTAATGGATAATCGCTTCCATTGATGAGTTGTGAATGGATAGCAGGAGTCGCCAACACCTTATCGAGGTTGTCTTTTCGATTGTCTTGTGTCAAAGCCGATATGTCGGCAAATAACAATTGCTGATACTGCGGCTCTTTCAACATCTCAATGGCCAAATCAATATAGGGAGTCCCTGGAGTACAGACTTTGGCGTCTTCTTCTTTACAGTCTCCAAGACTGGCCACATGAGCCATCACCACTTTCACTCCCATGCCTAACGGTTTGCGCAAAAACAGTGGATTACCCAAATTCTGAAATTCTTCGGCTTCCGTGGCTTTTTCATCACCGGTATGGGAGATCAACACCATGTCATATTCATGCATAATCTGATAGTACGCTTCTAGCTTATCCTTCATAGTTTCGGAAGCCGGGTGAATCCCCATCGCATTCGGCAACCACTTCACAAAACGCACACCTTGTTCCGCATACTCTCGCAGAACCCTGACCGCATCTTTTCGATAGGGATGAATAGAAATGATTGGGAAAAAGAGGTCTGGATTCTCCGCGACAATTTTCATGACATAGTCATTCGGCACATGAAAGGTCGTCAGTAAGGGATCACGCTCTCCCTGTTCGTCATGAAAATAATCAAACGCCATAATCCCGAATTTACCATGCTTGGGCATATATTGGATAAGGTCTTTCAGACGTGCGAGGTATTGCGCATCGGCTTGCTCCACGTCCGTAATTGCTGCCGAACTTTTATAGACTTCAAATTGAATGTAATGGATCAATCCACTCCAAGGTGATTGCCACCCTTCATTAACAAAGGTACCATTGAGTTCAGTATTCATCCCCAAGATGTGGGTGTGATAATCCCGCCGAGCTGATGGCTCGATATCTTCAAAAGCTTCAGCCATAAGCTCGCGGGCTTCGGCGCCTACATTCTTTTGCAAATCCTTGGGTTCATGCTCAAACGCCCCACCTACCATGTTACAGCCCACGCATACACTACTCGCTATAAGAACAAGTGCAAGCAAACTGGGGCGTAATATGTCAGGCACATTTTTCAAAAAGAGAAGCATCTGAGGAATGCTCATTTCTTGCTAACCCTTCTGGAACAACGTTGGATATTGGGGATGATTGGACTAATATCTAGAGATCCTTACGCTATCCAATGTAAAATTGCATGTCTGCCGGATAAAAAGGAGAGACCAACGAATCGTTCATAACTTGGCCTATGCCTGCCAAGAATGTGTCAGACCTGAGCAAATGAGAATCATGTGCCAAATACTCTAGCGCACGTGGGAGCCCAAGGGATACTGATCCATATAGTCAGACCTGGGATCGATCCGAAATTAGTCGCTTTGGGATGTCTATTACCAGACATACCCTGGATCCTTCAACGCGTTGTCACTGCAACTGGCTTATATAATGATCCCTACTCCACTCGCCTATATTGTATTGCACAAGCTTCATTATTGGTCACTTTATGTTTATGCGGGGCCTTGGCTCTTCTTTTACAAAAGCCAAAAGAAGCCTTTCTTATTCTTGGAGGCAATTCGTTCTTGCACCTGCTTCTTGACGGGCTACAAACAAAATTGGCCAATGGAGTACATTTTATAGCCCCAATTTCATGGGATCTCTGGAATGTAGAATGGTTTTGGCCAGAGAGTCTTCCGACATACATTCTCACAGTGTGTGGCTTAATCTATCTCATATGGCATTGGAAGGTAGGAATTAGTCGGCCACTTACTTTTCATCCCGCGTCGTTTCTTTGTTTAGCCTTATCCGCAATTTTGTTCTTGCTGTACTTTTTCCTTCCATTTGTATTTTTAGAAGGTCCACGCAAGGCCAACAATCATTACGTGATGACCCTTGCAGAAAAGGATACTCGAGAAGGAAAAATTATTGAATTTGATAGAGCTCTGTATATAAAAACTTCATCGGGAGATGTTATACAAGGTTTTGATGGGCAGAAGATCAAAGTCTCAACGCCGATTTTCGATCATTCTGTTATTATTTCGGGACGTGGAACCTTTTCCGCTCCCGATACAGTTACGCTTCATGAAATTCACCAACACCTTTGGGGACTTCGCGATGTTAGCACCGTTGTAGGAATTATTTTAATGAGTGCCATGTGGGGACTGGCATTTTTTCAGCAAAGGAGTAATCGAACATAATGAGAAGATTGATGATATGACCGAAAGTAAGACACCTTCATAGCTTCATTCAGTAGAAATGGATACTTGTGTACCGCCTTCCTCACTCTGTTTATAGGCGGCTCATGGGAAGAGGTAAAAGAGGGAGGAACAGTTCCATACAAGAATTCAAGCTCAACGCTGTTTTAGATGATCCCTTTCATCAACCGGCTGTATGCACAAACCAACCGTCTTATAGGACTATCAGCTACCGAAAGATATGACTCCGTAAACCTTTGCTCGAAACCTGGGCATAGAACTCTTGCATCACATTTTTGCAATCAACACCGGCTTCCTTTCCGATCTTTCCGCGCCTCACTGACATTTATCATGTCAGGGAAAAACTCCGAGACCAACCAGACATCACACAACGCTGAGCAATAAGAGGGACAAAACTTGCTATATCGGCGGCAATGCACTGCATAAATGATTCAGCTAATTCTTGATCGGTGAAGCATTCATACACATCGTCTAAAAACCCGCCTCGGAGTAATGGATGAAAGAGAAACGCATATCCGGAACCTGTTTCAACTTCCAACGGATATTCAGTCACCTCAATTCGCTCTAAACCACCAGATTGCAACCAACTACGTGCATCCTCAGCCGAAAGTCTTTCGGTTATGTATTCCAAAAATTTTCGCCGTTCTGATGCATACCCTCTTTTCAGCATTTCCTGATCTATGTGCTGCCACAAAGAATCAAATGTCCCAAGCGAAGGAAAGGTGAGAACAAGTTGACCTCCAGGCCTAAGAAATCTGATCAATTGATGCAAGACCTTCTCTCGATCAGGTCGAAAAAACATGAATGAGAGATTGCCGGTTATGCGATCAAATTGGCCTAAATCCTCTGGCAACGATTTCACATCTTTACGACGAAATTCCAACCAAGGAAAATAGGGGCCTTGTACACCTCGGGCCTTCATCAATTGTGATTCATTGATATCGATAGCCAGCAACTTCCCCATAGAACCAATATGATGCGCCAGATGGAATGCAGGAATACCATCTCCACAATTCACATCTAGAACCGTTAATCCACGCTGAAGTTCAAGATGCCTCAAAAGGCTTTCTGCAAATGGTCGAGACCAAGGATCTTTCTTGGGCAATTCGCAGAGCCATGGTGGAGGAATTGTCGGATTGGAAGATGGGAAAGGCGTAGGAACCATTGCTCTATATCCCTCAACCAGTTAACAACAAGAAACAATCAAAAAAATTCAAGAACCACAATCTTCTAACTTTTACCACCGATGATGATATTCGTTCTTGGCTCCCGAACGAGTTCGACTTCCTAAGAAATAGACTGCATTTGCCGGTTGAAACAGCATGAATTACGATTCACGGATTCCATAGACTCGGCCACCATCTACCCTCAGATTCTAAGACCTAAATTTTGAGAAGCATCGACTAATGATCATGGAATCAAGGCACCCACAATATTTTCGAAACGGCTCCACCCATACTAATAGATCACGTTCCCTACATGTGACTTGGAAATACTACATCCTGAAAGACCCCAGGATTAGAGATAGGAAGCTAGCGAATACAATCCCACGCTTTTCGCCTACTGCGGAATGTAGGCAGAGTGGCCCTGACCTTTAACAGTCACCTTGTGAAGTAAGGTATTGGTTTCATCCAACCATTCGATCTGAACGGACGGATGAGGGCCTTCTGATTGAACAGTGATTTTACCATAATTTCTGGAAGTTTCATGAAAGAACTCAAACCGTGGTTCGCGACTAGATGTTTTGTAGGTCATCGGAGCCGCTAATGGGCCAAAGATAAATTCTCGGACTTCTGGATTGTGAGGCATCTGACTAACTGAAGCATGATGCACATCACCCGCAAGAAAAATAACACCAGGAATGTGTTTCTCTTCAATAAATCCTAAAATCTCATCACGTTCGCCTGGGAATTGTCCCCATTTATCCTCTCGAGGATCAGAAAAAGGAACGGATGACACAATAAATTTAAAAATTGCGGACGAGGCCTCTAATTCCTGAAGAAGCCATTCTTTCTGCTCACGGCCTAATATTGTCCCATTTTGAATATCTCGATACTGTCGGCCGTCCAATAAAAACAGTTCCACACCCTTTCCCCACCGAACAGCCCGATATAAGCGATGAGGATCCTGCGCCGATTGACGAATAGGCCAATAATCGAAAAAGGCTTGCCGCCCAACAGACAAACGTTGATGAGCCATGGTGAAATCACTATCAACCTCATGGTCGTCCCACATTACCAAAAGACTTGTTGTGGCAAACAATTGTTTGGCAAACTCGTCGCGGTTTTCAGCATATTTGTGCCAATAATCCTGCAAGGTCCTAGCAGGCCGACCTTTGTCGGCATAGATCGTATCACCCATATACACAAAAAAATCAGGCTGGCCGACACGCATGGAGTCCATAATCGAAAATGGTTGGAAGCTATGGCGAGTATCTCCTCCAATGACAAACATAACGGGTACAGGAATCTCTGGAGGAGGAGCCGTGGTAAATTGGCAAACTGGGCTTCGTTTTTTCCCGGGAACAACCATACGGTAAAGGTACCGAGTTTGCGGGGTCAGATTATTCAATGAAATACGCGCTGTGAAATCTCTATCAGCACTGGTTGATATTAAAAATGTTTCTTGGAAATTTCTCCACTTCTTATCGGTTCCATAAAGAATTCTGACGTCTTGTGGACCTTGTGTTTTCACCCATATCAATGCTTCATTCGATGTTACATCTCCAACTACACACCCTATTTCTAACCCATTGGATTTGAAGACGTTCATTTCTTCAATAGAAACACACCCTCCTAGTATCAAGATTACTCCTAAACCTGTTAAGCACCTAATCCAGGTGTCACACATGATCTTCATTGCTGGAATTCCTTGAGAAAAATAAAAAATGGTACGGCTCTGTTTAAGCTAGCTACATGATTGTCACAATCACATTCCTTTTGACAATCCGTCTTTTTAGTGAGGATGTTCTTTTCTTATCCTTACAAATTTCGTTAGTCTGACTTTTCCTCACTCATTGGCATTCAACGATGATTCATTGTAGTTCAGCATGATCCTCGTGAGCTCAAAGCATACAAATGATTGGTGGATAGATTTTTTTGAGAATTCGCTTTAACCAGTTTTTAATCTGTTAGCATTATAACTGCTTACTAAACGTACCAGGTCCGACCAAATGAACTTATGTGACCTGTCATCATTACCGCGACCAACCCCAAGCTCAAATAATGGATCGGAATGGAAATAGAAAATTGGAGCAAGAACTCGGTAAAGTGTTTAAAGACTCATATAATACCCAGGTGATCAGAAACGAAAAATTCCACGACAATAGCTATCTACCAAACCCAATAGGACCTTCTCCAACACTGAGCCCCTGACTTTGATACACTTGTACTGTGAGGTTGATACTCACATTTAGGTTTATGCAGACTAATAATCAGATTTAAGGTGTTTAAGTTTTGGAGATTTACACTGTACTTTTTCTTTTCACAAAGACGAGCCAATTTATGTTGACAGTCACAGGTTAATTTTGTGGGACGCTTAAGATCCTTGCTTTGATATTTAACAATAGTCCTTTTCTAACACACCTTGAAAACTACCTTTTGTGATTATTGAACAAAAAGAGTTAAGAAGAACTTTTATTAATCTGGAGGGTTCTTATAAATGTATTTTTTCAAACATTGGCTGGTGATTTCATTCTTGGGGTGTTTGACCTTAGGATGCAATTCTAATCCTACCGGGCATCCATCTTTTATCGGTGAAGGGTTTCGGAATTCTGCACTTAGCCTTAATGCTCGCACAGTTCTCTGGGGAAATAATAACGAGGCCCTAACACAAGCTGAGAATTGGCTGAACGATCACGAATTACTCGTGTTGTATCGCTGGGTAGAACCAAATTTGAGCGAACTTGAGTCCTCCCCTTTCCAGGATTCTCGAGAGGAAACCTATATACGCTCTATGGCTCATAAAGTAGGGGCAACCTTGATGGTATTCGTAAATGTTAGTGAAACATCTCAAAAAAAATTGGATTCTCGGACTTCCCAAAATCCACCCCACAAGTTGCTTAAAGTAAAAATCCAAGCGATTGATGTGGAAACGGAAGAAATGCTGTTTGAGGGTCAGGCCTGGAATTCTATACCTATTCTCCAATCGAAAGAACTTGTTAAAGATCTCACCACATTAGCTTTACATAAAGCCTTGGAAGATTCCCAAGTTTCATCTCCTTCAGGAGATTTAAGTACCCTGAATAGAAAAACCCCAATTCAAAAGGAAGCAAATTCCAATTATCCAGATACCAATATGACCAGATCACCCGCTTCTCCGTCAGCTCCCACATCACACCCATCTGAGAATAAGATTTCTGAGAATCATTCCTCTCTAGGACTTCAGATTACTAGCGGGGCCTTATCCCTTCTCTATACTCCTTTTAAATTAGCTTATGCCACCCTAGGAGGGATTGTCGGTGGGTTTGCCTATGCCGTGACTGGCGGGAATGAGGTAGCAGCTGAAACTATTTGGGGAGCGAGTCTGGGAGGAAATTATTGGATTACCCCTGCGCATTTGAATGGTGAACAGCCACTTTACTTTACAGGACCTTGAGTATCCCGGAAACACGACCTTGTTAAATTCTAAAGAACAGTTGGGGCATCATGTCAAAAGAAGAAACTGTTGGATCTAAACCTCTCAAAAGAGTAATAGTTGTTCTGTTGGTAAATAGCCTAATGGCGATTGGTTCGTACGGGTTAGCAGCCCCCTCGACTCTGCATATTACAATTGGCACGTTTGCTCCCTATTACTCTCCAACATTTGTGCATATTGATTCGGATATCCCGATCACTTGGAACAATCCTACAGCCACCCTCCACTCCATCACACATGATGAATGTAACAATGGCCCCCAATGCGTTTTTGATTCCGGACCATTAGGCCCCAACGGAACATTCACGGTTCGGCAACTTCCTCCTGGTTCCTATTCCTACCACTGTACCTTCCATCCCATCATGCGAGGGGTCCTAGTCGTCACGGACTCTGAAAGTCCAAATGATACCTAAGCCTCCATGGTACTCAACAAGCATTTCCCAGGTTTAGCTTCCCTTTAATGTAAGATAGGTAGGTCACCTACCTTCCCTGCATCTTTTACTAAGGGGCCGTTGAGAAAAGCCGCCAACGGCGTTCTCGCCAATTTTTGGTGCTCACGTCATGCCAGAACGCTCCGCACCTAGAATTGGCTATGACCTGGCTGAACGGACTGCCTTGAACCAATCGAAGCCACGGACCTCCAATGTCTTGCTGGCGAAATATGGGCCTCGGTATCTTCATTATTCAACGCTCCCACCAAGCTATAATAATAGTGTGTTGCGATATTGACTCCACAAAAAATTACTGTTATTTTATTTGATATTAATAATGATTTTCAAAATCATTAACATCAATACAGAGAAGAAAAATATCAAAAATCCTTTTCGTTGATAACACAAAACCAATCAACCTTTTCCCCAGGTACCATGAAAATCCACTCTACGAATGTCGTACATTACTCTGCCCGGACGAGGGTTCTCCTCGCCCGATGGGGTGGGATGCCTTTCTCTCCTGTTGGGCATCCCACTCAATTTCTTTCATCAACAGATATCAACAATGGAGGGCACACATATGAAAATTGGGCACACGACGATACCACGGATGTGCATACCGACTTTTGTTAAAGGCCAGCTAACTTTGTTTGATTTGGCGACCCTAGAGGGACAATGGGCCATTGTTTGTCGCTTGCCAACTTTTGATTTTGGAGACGCAATTTTTTTGAACCAGTGCCATCGGACCGTTCAAAAAGAGAGGGTGCAACTGTTGGGATTATTACCTTCTGCAAACTCGTTTTTGGACACTCGCGTATCTAAGGTCAAGATTCTTCGCGTTCCGGTTTTGGCCGACCCACTGCAGCGTTTACATCGAGCTTTTCATTTGCGTAACGACTTGCACTCAGACCGCTGCCAAAGCTTTATCATAGATCCACAGCGGGTGATCAGGTACCACTTGATCCATCAATTAAACTGGCGAGGGCTGCTCTTCCTTATCGAAATCTTAAAGCATTGCCAGGAGCAAAATGTATCATCTTACAAGGTTCCAATGAGTTTTCGAAGGAAGGTACGTTCTTTCAATACTTCACAGCTCCAAAAACCCCAGCGGGTTCGCACAGGCATGAGCAATACACCATCCCGCTAAGAAGAAGGGGCATACTCCATATAGATGCTTCGATCCCTCATGCAGACTATTGTAGGGCAACGGGCCTTCATTGTTCGGAACAGTCAGAGAAAAACAATATCGTTCTCGAAGGAGCGACCTTCTTGCCTTTTTCCCCAATCATAAGTAAATCAAAGTAGCACAAGCCCATTTTTGTCTTCTCTATTTACCTATCCATGGAATTCAGGTATGAAGATAGATTATGGGTTTATCCATTGATCGTGACCAATTTGATGAAGAGGATTATTCCCGCTTCGGACAACGGTTGACCCACAGTTTACAAGCCCTCAGGAAGGTTATTGAGCGTCCATATTTTGGCGAAGGCCCACAAACTATTGGGGCAGAACTCGAACTCTCCATTATCAATAGCCAAGGTCACGCCTATCCCATTAATCGCACCCTCCTCAATTGTTCTCGAGATGATCATCTACAACTTGAATTAGATCGATTTAATCTGGAATATAATTTATCCCCCGGGTCGTTGGCTGGCCGACCTTTTTCCCATCTGCGTACCCAATTAACCAACGCGATCCAATCCTTAGCGCAATGTGCGGCAGAACACGGCGGACGCATTGTGCCTATTGGCATCCTGCCAACTCTTTGCGCCGAAGAGGTGGACTCACCAGTCATGTCGGACCTCCCGCGCTATCGAGCCCTCTCGGCAGGACTTCGTCGATTGCGCGATGGCCCGTTTTGTATTCACATTAACGGACCAGAGCCCCTAACGGTCACATGTTCTGACGTCACACTTGAAGGGGCCACAACCTCGTTTCAAATTCATCTTCGGGTGAACCCACAGGACTTTGCTCACATCTACAATGCAGCCCAACTGGTTACGCCCATTGTCGTAGCGCTAAGTGCAAATAGCCCCATTTTTCTGCAACATCAGCTCTGGGAAGAAACGCGGGTAGCTTTGTTTAAACAGGCAATCGATAGCCGAAAAACGGAGGGAGACTGGCAGGCCCCAGCTCGAGTCTCCTTTGGCCATGGGTGGGTTCGCCAGGGCGCCTATGAATTATTTGCGGAAGCCGTGGGATTACATTCCCCTCTATTGCCAGTTCTCAGCCAAGAAGATCCAATGGAATGCCTCCTCGAAAAGCAGTTACCCCAACTTGAGGAATTGCGGCTGCACCAAGGCACCGTGTGGCGCTGGAATCGGGCTATTTACGATGCCAGTGCGAACGGGCATTTACGCGTTGAATTACGGGCCTTGCCTTCCGGGCCCACGCCCATCGATATGGCGGCGAATGCCGCCTTTCTGATTGGACTCACCTTGGGAATGAAAGAACATATCGAACGGATTCTGTACCAATTTCCTTTTGAATATGCTCATCGAAATTTCTATCGTGCCGCCGAATGTGGCCTAGATGCCATCTTCGTTTGGCCGAATACCACTTCACATGGACTGCAGGAAATTTCGGTATATAACTTAGCTATGGAATTATTGCCGATAGCTGAGCAGGGCCTGAAAAATGGCGGGGTGGAACATGAAGAAATTCGATCTATGCTGCAAGTGATTCGGGATCGTCTGGAGGCAGGAATCAATGGTGCTCGATGGCAAATCCAACGCGTAGCCCTGTATGAGCAACAGGATCACGATCGACCGACAGCATTGACACGCATGCTTGAAGATTATCTACAGCATTCTCAAACAGACACTCCCATTTCACAATGGAGCCGGCATCCTGAATGAATAACACAGTCCCTATACCTCGATGGGAGGCTCCTACCCCACAAGACGTGGGATCTACGGTTGTGGAATTTTTACAAAAATTGGGTGGTCCTACTTTTCTCTGGCTTCCAGGTTTAGACGCCACACGCACACGAGCCATAAGCACCTTATTACACGGCAATGAATCTTCTGGAGTACGGGCCTTACACCGTTGGATCCGAGAAGGTCGCCAACCACAGGTTAACGTCCTCTGTTTCATTGGGTCCATTGGTGCTGCCTTAACCCAACCTCAGTTTTCCCATCGATGTGCCCTCGGAGGTAAAGATCTCAATCGTTGTTTTCGCGCTCCATTTGAAGGACCGGAAGGCTCCACCGCCCAAGCCATGCTTGAAACATTATATGACACCCAACCCGAAGCATTGATTGATATACACAACACCTCAGGTCGCAGCCCTGCGTATGGTGTCACGACACAGAATGGAGCCATGCAAGAAACATTGACAGGAATTTTTTGCGACCATCTCATCGTCACTGACTTGCGACTCGGCACGCTAATGGAAGCCACAGAAACCGCATGGCCGACGGTCACTATTGAAGTAGGTGGGGCACAGGACTCACAAGCTCATGAACTAGCCTACCGTGGTTTCTCTCAGTATGCTTTGGCCAAGGATTTTTCCGATCTGTCCTCACCGGTAGCAGTAGCTCACCACCCTATTCGTGTGGAATTACAAAAGAGTGCCTCCATGACTTATGCCTCCGGGCCTGTTGCTGAAGTTGACCTGACTCTTCTTTCAGATGTGGATCGATTGAATTTCGGAATCTTATCCACTCAGGAAAGACTAGGTTGGATTGGGTCACGAGGACTGGAAGTATTGTGGGCAAGGGACGCCACAGGGAAAAACCTTACCTCCACCCTCTTCTCGGCGCACAACGGAGAACTGCGACTCGCTCATTCTAGCCAACTTATGATGGCCACCACCAACCCAGACATTGCCCAAAGCGACTGTCTTTTTTACATCCTTCCCAATGTATAGAATAATGCCTCTGCTCTCTTATTGTATCCCACCGTCATAGTGTTTGCGCGCTTCATTAACACACCTTTTCATATTAAGAGACCTCAAGAAATTGATTCTCCTCCTTCCCGAATGATAAGAACATTCGATGTCTACTTAGACAAGGTGTCCAGTCTGAAAATTTCTCCCTATTAGACCACAACACTTTTTATGCCTCGAGTTCTTGAAATCGCACAGCTTGGAGCTCCTGTTATACGAGAACAGGCAGCCGTGGTCAGAGATCTCCATGCCCCCCAGGTTCAAGCCCTCATTGATAATCTGTTTGTGACTGTGGCCGAGGAGAATGGCATGGGCATTGCCGCCCCTCAAGTCTCAGAATCCACACGGATCATTGTTCTCGCACCCAAAGCCAACGCCCGCTACCCCTATGCCCCAACCATGAAACCCACGGCCATGATTAACCCAGAAATGATCTGGAGTTCGAAGACCATCGCTAAAGACTGGGAAGGATGCCTCACCGTACCAGGCCTCCGAGGACTCGTCCCTCGCTATCAGACTATTCGAATACGTTATCAAACTTTAGATGAAAAGATCATTGAGACAGAATACGAAGGATTTCTCGCGCGAATTTTTCAACATGAGGTCGATCATTTAAACGGCCTGGTATTTCTAGATCGCCTCGAAACAACTAAAGACTTGGTCACCGAAAAGGAATGGCGAAAACTTATTGCCCAACGTCGATGACCGTACATTACAACCACGCCTTTCTCATCTACGCCTCGCATCCAAGCTTTTTTCTTCATCACTCGTCCCTGCCTAGGAGAACTTCCGATTCAAATTTCATCTGAGCATTTAGTAATTTAAAATTGACAGATAGTATTTTTAAAATTACTATCTCTTGTTCAAGAAGTGAAGGGCTTTTGTACACACAACATAAGAAAGACAGATGTAGGGGATGAATGGCAAAAATTTCTCATTGGGAAAGCTTAGCCTTGGAATTTTATTCTTCCTTATTTCTTTCACTTTGGACATGGTCCACAGCTCTAGCGCAGTTCCCCTATACTTAGAAAAGGCAGAAACTGGTGGAATTTTTGTGCCGCCAGAAACTGCTGATGCTGCACTCCTTCAGACGAGGGAGTGGCAATGGCCACGGTATCTGAAGAATGTCCTGAATCTTCCGGATTGGCTGGATTTTGGCCTAGAACACCGAACGCGTTTTGAAGTCTATGATCATCCTTGGCGATCCAGCCAGCCTTTAGGACGAACGGACCCTCAAATTCAACAACGCTCCAGGGTACGACTGGGGCTCAATGGTGGTGTGTTGAAATTTCTTTTCGAGGGGCAGGATTCCCGTGTGTATTTGGATGAGCCTGGTGACTTTGTCAATACAACGATCAAAAATGAGATGGACATTCTTCAGGTATTCGTATCTGCGTCACTAAAAAATGTCTTCAACACAGGGCTTCGTACGGATCTTCATGTTGGAAGACTGACGATGGATTTTGGCAGTCGCCGGCTTATTGCTTGGAACCTATTTCGCAATACCACGAATGCTTTTGACGGGCTGCATTGGCAAGTTGGTAAAGGCCAATTTTGGCGCATCCGCGCGTTTCTTGTTGAACCAGTCTTACGGGATGATGTGCAACTGGACGAACAGTCCCAACGAAATATGTTTTGGGGAACCTTCCTTGAAACCCATCAGCTTCCCTGGCTACGCTTCAATGCGTATTATTTTGGACTAAACGATCAGCGGAGTTCGACAATACAAGCTCAGCGAACATTTTCCACATTTGGTATTCGAGTTTTTAAGTATCCGGCGAACAGTCACGTAGACTATGAAATAGAAAGTGTCTGGCAAACAGGAAAACGAGGCAATACCGATCATTTCGCCCACTTTCAACATCTCGATCTTGGTTACACCCTCGATTTTCCGTGGTCTCCAAGGTTGTTGATTCACTATGACTATGCCAGTGGGGATCGTCATCCAAACGATAGCTAGGACTCGACTTTCGATACCTTGTTTGGCGCTCGTCGGTTTGAGTATATGCCCACGGGAAATTTTGGGCCTTTTTTTCGAAGCAACATCAGCTCACCTGGATGGCGAGTAGCCGTGACACCGGGCAAAGGCTGGAACCTTCAGGTGAAGCACCGTGTCTGGTATTTGGCTACTTCACGTGGAGCCTTTGCCGGCAGCGGGCTTCGTGATTCTACGGATGTATCAGGAAATTTTTTGGGACATGACGTGGAAGTGAAAGCCCAATGGATAATGAATGAGAACGTCAAGTTTGATGCCGGTTATGACCACTGGTTCAAGGGCAGTTATTTCGACCGGCTCCCTGCAAGTGCGGGATTGCCTCCTGGTGGGAAAAAGGACACTGATTATTTCTATATTCTGACAACAATTAGATTATAGAATTAGTAGTATAGGAGAATATTTGTGATTCTCAAAACGCTTCTCTTTTCCCTGCTAATCGTTTCCATACCGTTCATAACAACGTCATCAGCAGGAGAAGTGCGGGTTGCCGTCGCTTCGAATTTTCAATCGACCTTGAAGGAAATTGCTCTGCATTTTGAACAAGCGACCAGCCATACCGTGCTAATGAGCGCTGGATCGAGTGGGAAGTTTTATGCACAAATCACTCATGGGGCTCCTTTCGATGTGTTTTTTTCTGCCGATGGGACTCGGCCACAATTGCTGGAAAAAAATGGACTCATCGTCACTGGGAGCCGATTTACCTATGCTATAGGACGCTTGACGTTGTGGAGCCTTGATCCGAACTTGCTTAAAGAAGATGGGCCGACAGTACTATTGAATAGACGCTTTGAACATCTGGCTATAGCGAATCCCAAGACAGCCCCCTATGGCGCGGCAGCTCAACAGACTTTAGCGAAGTTAGGGTTGTGGAATACATTGGAGAAGTGGGTTGTGCAAGGAGAAAATATCTCCCAAACATTTCACTTTGTATTTTCCGCGAATGCCCAACTCGGCTTTGTCGCACGTGCACAAGTACTGGATCCGAAAATCAAAAGCATCGGCAGCCATTGGGATATCCCAGAAACGTTACATGAACCCTTACGGCAACAAGCTGTGCTCCTCACCCATGGGCAAGACAATGAAGCCGCTATATCGTTCCTTAATTATGTAAAAGGCTCTGAAGCTCGAAAGATCATCGAACGATTTGGGTATGGGTTTGAATAAAAGAAAGACAGAGCTACCCTTGTCGTAACTTTTTTAACTGCTGAGCATCTTTTTCATATTGGAGTAATCGATAGGTCATGTCGATTTGCACAACGCGTTCCATACACCGAATGGCAGAAACTTTTTCTCCACGCTCCTTATACATATCAGCCAGTAAACGGAGAGCTCCTGCTTCTCCTGGACTGTTGCCTAACTTAATGAAATGTTCGCTCGCATTATTCAGACAAGCCTCAGCTTTTCGCGACTGGCCCATCTGAAGAAACGTTTTTCCGAGTTGGCCATACGTCGTCGCTAACCCATCTTCATTACCAACTTTTCGATGATATTCCAAGGCTGTTTCGAAAGCCTCAATAGCTATATTAGGATTGCCTAGTTGAATTTCTTGAAGCGCAAGATTACTGTACAAAATCCCTAGAGCTCGATCATTCGCAAGGGGCAGTAGCGTATCTAACGCCTCAAGATAATACGTGCGCGCCTTCTCAGGTTGAAGAGAATCGGCCTTCAAGTTTCCTAGATTGACAAGCGTTTCTCCAATCACGTTACCTTCTTGAAGGGTACGTTGAATTTCCAGGACTTCGCGATAACAGGCCTCAGCTTGCATGTAGTCTTCAAGCAACGCACACACATTGCCCAAGTTTCCCAACGCATCTGACAAAGACTTATGAGACTCAGCCTCTCTCGCTTCGGTTACAGCCTGCTCGCACCAAACACGAGCCCGCGTCAAGTCTCCGCGATGCAAAAATATTTCTCCACGGCGGGAAGCAGAACTGGGCATGGAATCCGAAAAAAGAAGTAATAGTAGAGAATGATATTGGAAATTCTAGAAGCACTGCGCCTCTAGAGCAAGAATGATCTCGTGCCATCCAGAAAGCGTAGAACCTTCAAAGACTCTCGGTTATTGAGGAGGGACTTCAGGGCCATATTTTTTTGAAGATGCGGGTAGCGTTTCTGGTCGCACATGTTTAGGTGGATTATGTGGGAGAACTCTTTCTTCAAAGACATCAAAGTCTTGACCACTATCATATCCTGGCCTCTCCTCGACCAACTGACTTTCGTGGACAAAACGTGTACGAAAGACATTTGGCACATCATGCGTGTTATAGGTTTGACCTGAATCTTCGTTTTCATATTCCCTCAGGATTGCCTGACCTCGTGGAGTGAGTTTCCAAGTCTCAAAATCTTTTCGACATTGTTCGATATCTAATTCGCACCAGACGAAATGTTTATCATCCAAAGTACTCAGATAGAGATCTAGCTGATCATCGTGGGTGATAGTGTTCACCTGAGGAGAAGCACACCCATGAATTATGAAAAAGGTCAGAATAACGCCCGAAACAAAGATTTTTCGCATGCGAACCTCCAATGTTTTCCTATCGGCCAAATTGGAAATCGCTGTACATACCAAATGAGATGCTAACGACCCTACAACCTACTAATGCCAATAAAGGGTCCTTTTTTCTCCTCACTTATGAAAGAAGGAAGCCAACTGGCAGTAATGTGCAAGATTGCACAAATGACACCGAGCAAAATCGCACACCTTTTGTAATTAGTGATGACCAACTAGAGGGTAGAAGAAGTATTTTTTAAAATTTTTCCCATATTATTGAATATTTACCTAGAATTGTTCTAAAAAGCCTGTGACGGCAGACCCTGGAATGCCCTTTGCAGCTACTAGTGGATAGATGCGTTATTCATTTTTGAAATAAGGCAGGTGGAACAATGAATCCTATCTATGACTTAGTGGTAATTGGCATGATCGTCGGCATGGTTCTAGTGAACCTCTACTTCTCTAGAAGTGCTTCCGCTAAGAGTGTTAGAGCCTCAAAAGAAACCGATAAGGCATGGATTCCGCTCCCGCTTATGTCAGAGACACCTCTCTCCTCTCAGGTCTCTATTCGGTAAGCTGAGAGGCTCCGAGTCCTCAGTTCACCTCCCCATTCAGACTCTCCACTACAACACGTCCTATAGCCTCACAACAGTCAATTCTTTAGGTCTCTGGTGCTTAAACTTTATGTTTCTCTCTTCCACAACCTTCTTTGGCTTCTGGATGCTCCTTTTGCCCTCGATAAGACACGACTTATTGCCCAAAAGGAGACAGATTCGTGCCGTCTAATATGCCTGGGTTGGGAAACATAGGTCAGACCGTAAAGGGAGATGTGTTTGGCGGACTCACGGCAGGAATCGTGACCCTGCCGCTAGCCCTCGCTTTTGGGCTGCAATCCGGGCTCGGTGCGGTATCTGGGCTCTACTGTGCAATTATTCTGGGGGCCATTGCCATTACCTTTGGCGGCACACGAACCCTTATCAGCACTCCCACCGGTCCTATGACCGTCGTGGCCGCTCTCACCATTTCCCAGGCTATTGCATTTGCAGGAGACTTGCAAAAGGCCATGGGGACTATCATTGGCATTTTCCTCCTAGCCGGCTTGGTACAAATGGGCTTTGGCCTCCTGAAGTTTGGTGGAAATGTCAAATATATTCCTTATCCGGTGCTCTCAGGGTTTATGACGGGTATTGGAATTATCCTGATCTTATTTGAGATTTATCCTTTAGCCGGTTTGGACTCTCCCTCAACCATCTATGATGTCATCGTTGAACTACCATCAGCCATCGGGGAGATGAATTTGGCCGCGTTGGGGCTCGGGGGCCTCACCCTTGCCATTCTTTTCCTCGCGCCAAAGATCACGACCGTCATCCCGCCCACCCTTATTGCGTTGCTTGTGGGAACTGGTGTCGCCATAGCCAGCGGCATTTCAGTCCCGCTCATCGGAGAAATCTCTCAAGGCTTACCCACCTTTCATCTGACAACATTAAGTCAGATGGATTCCTCAGAACCATGGTTTGTCATCAGTGCAGCCTTTACGCTTGGAGCGCTCGGATGTATTGACACCTTATTGACTGCGGTGATCCTGGATAAATTGACGGAAACGAAACATGACAGTGATCGTGAGCTCCTGGGACAGGGGGCTGGAAATATGGCTTCTGCGCTCTTCGGGGGATTACCCGGAGCAGGAACGACAATGTCCTCGATCGTCAATGTCAAAAGTGGGGGAAGAACGCGAATGGCTAGCGTGATCTCTAGCCTGTTTCTCATTGCCGTGCTCATGGGCCTAGGTTCCTACGTGCAGTATGTGCCCATTCCGGTGTTGGCTGCAATTTTGGTCACCGTCGGATTAGATATCATTGATTATAAGGGGCTCAGAGAAGTCCTCACCGTAGACCGTGCAGAAGGTGCCATACTCATCCTTGTCTTAATCGTCACGGTTTTTGTGGATTTAATCACGGCTGTCGGGATGGGCATGACCTTTTCTGTTTTTCTCTTTATGAAAAAAATGGGATCGATTGGTGAAGAGAAAATCGCGCTATTCCCATTAAAATCACTCAAGATCAGAAAACCCTGCGATTTACAAG
The DNA here is from genome assembly GCA_965223685.1 of Nitrospirales bacterium. Classification (GTDB taxonomy): domain Bacteria; phylum Nitrospirota; class Nitrospiria; order Nitrospirales; family UBA8639; genus Nitrospira_E. The sequence goes on along the minus strand of CBDCXG010000002.1, from coordinate 1,883,443 downwards.
AAGAATTTATTTTACCGCAGGAGACCTTAGACCAGGTCTATATCAAAACGTTCTCAGGACCGGTGTTCTTTGGATTTTCTCAGTTCTTGATCGACAGTCTGAAACAACTTCCGTCCGTCAAAATTCTTATTTTTGAAATGAATCGCGTACCCTACCTAGACCAATCGGCTGCCCATGCGTTAGAACAAGGCTTTGAGTATATGCAAAAACGAGGCATTCGAGTTCTGTTGGCGAATACTAATAGCCAACCCCTCGAGATGTTGCGTGCTGTTGATTTGGTGCCACGGGTCATTCCAGAAAATCATATTTTTGAAGATATTTTTGATTGTGTGCGATGGCTGGAAGAAAAGTTTGTTTTTGAAGGAGCCGACCAACCACCTCAAAGAACATCTTTTTCCGGCCACCCAATCCATGTGATCGGTGACCACCTTTCTACAGAAACATAAACTCTAGTAGGTCTGATAAATCGTTACACCCATCAGTGAGCCATCAACATGACCAACCTTACTTCAGAAGATAATTCTCAACTTTCGAAATCGTCCATCGCGTATCTCGTTGCGATGATTGCCACGGCATTAGTGATTTCGATCATAGACGGCATGCTACCCCAAGGTGTATCGATTGGAGAAGCTTATGCCGTTCTCGTCCTCCTGGGACTCATGGCCAAAGATCGGCGTCTCATCATTGGCGGCGCAGTCACAGGAACCATTCTCACACTTGAAGGATTTTATATTTCGGATCCTGGCATTCCCTTATGGATGGTCTGGACCAACCGATTGCTAGCAATATTTATTATTTGGATGATCGCATTACTGGCTTTAGCTCAACTACGATTCCTCGAGGAACAAAAAGAATCTCAAAAAATGAAAGTTGCGTATGATCTTCTGAAACAGGAAACCATCTTTTTGGAACTCAATCAAGAGATTGCGGTGATTTCAAACTCCAATGATCCCGTGGAAGATGCTCTCAAAAAGGCAATGCAAAAAATTTGTGATTCAACCGGCTGGCCTGTTGCCCATATGTATATTCGTGACGGGGATCATGACCTTCTGAGTCCCAGCAAAATTTGGATACTTCGAGATTGGGCACAATTTGAAAATTTCCGAAAAGTCACCGAGGAAACCAAGTTTGTTCCTGGGGTTGGCTTGCCGGGTCGTGTCTTGGCAAGCGGTAAGGCGGTATGGATCAAGAATGTGACCAAGGATTCTAACTTTCCTCGGGCCAGTTTGGCCACGGATATCGGGTTGAAGGCCGGATTTGCTTTTCCGATTTTAATCGGCAACAAAACCGTGGCCGTCATGGAATTCTTTTCGGAAGAAGTCATAGAATTCGATGGAAAATTGTTACGGGTCATGGAAAATATCGGATATCTCTTAGGCCGAATTTTTGAACGCGATCACGCGGGCATGAAAAAAGGAGAATACGAAGCTCACCTGCGACGGTTATATGGACGAATAAAAGCCGTACGGGAACAAGAACAACGCCTAGGAGCTTCCCAGCCAATTGCGGAAGGAATTCATGAAGAATTACGATAGGCCTACGTTCAAATTCAGGAAACAGCTCAATGGTATGATCTTCCATCTACTTGAATGACACAATCCTATCCCAACTCGCCTCACCTTCCACACAACTGGCTTACAATATTTATCACTTCCACCTCGACAGCCATCTGTCTGGGATTGATATCTGTCGCATTAACTTTTGCCCAAGCTCCTGTCATTGAGTCCGAGGATATCGCCCTTGAACGTGCCACTGAAGCCTGGCTGGATGGTTCCATTCCCCAGGCCTTAGATATTGTGCAAGAAGGACTTCGGAAAGATTCCCATTCTCTCGCCCTCAAAAAATTGCGAGGGGATATCCTAGCCACCACCCGTCGTCACCAAGAGGCCTTGGAAAATTATGAAACGATCCTGAAAGATTCACCAGAATACCTGCCTGCTCGCTGGGCCAAATGGAGCGTGCTCACACGAATTGGCAAAGGCGATTTGGCGATTAATGAGTTACAACACATCGCTGGATACCTACCAAGGAATCCTTTAATTCCCTTACGACTAGCACAAGAACTTCGGAAGCTTGATCGCCTAGAAGAATCCGTTGAGTGGCACAAGAAAGCCGTCGCGCTCATCCCGACTATGCCGGGTTGGCGGTTAAATCTAGGTCGTGCGCTGTTTGATGTATTGCGCTATGAGGAGGCCAGAAAAGAAGTACAGCAGGTGTTGCAACAGGTACCACACGGATCCCCGGTGGAAATGGCCGCCCGAAATCTTTTGATGATTACCTATGGAGCGACAAAAGAACGTGGGCGTCGCTATCAGCCGATTTTCAGCCCAGACGGAACTGCAGAAGAACGAAAACGGTGGGCCATGATTCGTCATCAAGGATGGGAACATTTTGCCAAGGGCCGATATCGGGAAGCCGAACCGATTCTTCGGGAACTGTTGGCCCTCAAACCAACTGACCATCGGGTGACCTATGAATTGGGAAGCACACTCATGGAATTAGGCCACCACGAGGAAGCTATCACTCTTCTGCAAAAAAGTATTGAAATGGATCCAACCAGTAGCAGTTTCAGCGAAACGTTTTTAGATGCTATCTTTCGTATAGGGAAAAGCTTCGTAGCTTTAAAGCGTTGGGAGGAAGCTTTGCTTCATTTTGAAATCCTCCAGGAAATTGCGACTGTGCCTCCAGAAATTCGTACTCCTCCAACTCCTAAAGAGAATAAGGCAGAAGTAAATGTGCCTGATTCTGAGGAAAACGTGCCTCCTCCTCTCACAGTCAGCGGTAAAATCATCGATGAGAAGATACTGGCTCCTTGGCTCGAAAAAGTTCGTCAGCATCTTCCAAAAGTGGAAAAGCCTGCTCAAGACGCCAATCAAACCTTACCAGCAGCTGATGCTGAGGAAATCCCTCCTGATTACTATACAAATCTGGCAGCTAAGAAATTTAAACCTGACGCACTCTTTCACACACGAGCGTCATTGATGGGACGGGATGCCGATTTTAGCTGGTTTCGCTTTGTTATTCCTTCAGATGGAGTCCTACGCGATGACCTACAAGTCGGCAGCCATGAATTCATTCCAATTGACCCCAATGACACATTTCCAACTACCCAGGAAGAAATTTACTTAGTGTTTGCACTTGTAACCGCTTCCTACGATGCTATTTCGCTTACCGCACAATGCTCCCTTGAAACCTCACCAATTACTTGGGAAGATGAACCGTTGATTCAAGACCAGGTTGTCATGTCAACAAATGAACAGACAGGGTATTTCCTGCTCTCCTCCCCGAAAGTTGAATGGGTGCCAGGGCTATATCGCTGCGGATTATTTGTCGGAGATACTGTATCCGCCTACACACAATCGGACGAAGTCCGATTTCGAATCGTGCAGTCCAACCCTTCCTTTTAAAACCCCCATGTCAGCTGGAGTGCGGCAAGGTGATGAGATTTTTGGGCATTGTCAAAATCATCCAAGACAAACCCTTTATTGTATCTGCCGTATAGATAATCAGCCGACAAGGTAATAGTATCCCAGGGAGCCAAAGTAGCTGACAGGCCATATTGCCACTCCGGGTTCCCCTCAAATTTTTCAGTATGTTCAACTCGAACAGCCACTTGGAAAAAATTGACTGGGAAATAGGCTAGCTCGATATTATACGCAAAGGGTTGATTGGCATTTTCCGGAAATTCCTTGAACGTTTTAGCTGCTCTTACCACCTCAGTCGTAAATTCAAAGGGAGGGAGCCCGACCATGGCATAGGCATTCCAGGCTGGGACACGACGAAGAAAATTATTATTGAAATCAAAAAGTAATTCATCTTGACTCTCTGCCAAATCGGAAATATACCCGGCTCCAATTCGCATGGATTCATCTTTGGATGCATATTCAATGTTCACACCCCAATCAATTTCATTATGATTTTCTCGTCAATCAACTTTACTATCAAAGACGTATGCCGCAAGTTCAACTGAATCCATCCACGTATAGTCCATAAGAACCGCATCACCCCGCGTCTGCCCAAACTCTAGCAGTGGCCCTGAAATAAAGTGACTAAAATATACGCCAAATGGGACATAGAGCCGGCCAATTTTCATGCCCCAACCTCCAAGATTGACCCCTATCAAACCTTCATCTAATTCCTGATAATGGCGCCGACCGTTATCTTCAATTGCAAAGAGCACTTCGGCTTCAAGCCAATCGTGATAATCAACTTCGAAACCTAATTCAATAGCTAATTCCGTATCCGGATCTTCAGTGTTGTCTCGCCCCTTAATCACGTTCTTTTTCCATTCTTTTTCTAGTTCCACAACTCCACCGAACCTTAACCAATCTGTAATTTGCCTTCCCAGTCCTGCGTCTCTGCGTTCTTCAGGATTTCGATAAATTCTCACTGGTTCGGGTACGCCTAATTCTTGATTAGATGAGATGGGATCTTCAGCAAAACCCTGATACGGCCATACCAATAGAAGGAAAATAATAATGGATACATTCCTTCTCATTAATAATGTCCTAGTGAGTATCTTGTGCATCACTTCAAGTGAAATCTTTCTACAAAAATGTGGAAAGAGAATATTGCAAAGCCCAGAAGGTTACAAACAATACAATTAGAGAAGTTCACCATATCGTAATGTTTATGCCACGAATTTTTAGCCCACAATACATTATGATTCTTGCCATAGACCCTGGCTATTATTCATCACTCTCGACGAAAAGCGAACCTTGACTTTTCCACTTACAATTCATGCAAGATACGTAAAAGCTAAAGATCCCGATGGAGAGCTCTATCGATGAGACTGTTGTTAATCGAAGACGATCACATGATTGCCGATTTCATTCAGAAGGGGATGAAGGAGGCGGGGTTTACAATTGACCATTTCGATGACGGATTAATAGGGCTTCATGCTGCACTCAGCGGTCAATATGATGCAGGCATACTAGATCTGATGCTACCTAATTTGGATGGTCTTTCAATTCTGGATCGATTGCGCAAAGAGAAAAAATCCCTCCCCATTATTATCTTGAGTGCGAAACGGTCCGTCGATGACCGCATAAAGGGGCTACGCCAGGGCGGGGACGATTATCTCACGAAACCCTTTTCATTTAGTGAACTTCTGGCACGGGTAGAATCCCTCCTTCGTAGGGCTCAACATGTGGTCGAGCCCACGAGCCTTTCCTTTCAAGATTTATCCTTAGATCTGTTGGCTCGAACAGTTGTCCGAGATGGAATTAAAGTTGATCTCCAGCCAAAAGAATTCGCCCTCTTAGAATACCTCATTCGCAATGCCGGACATGTCGTGTCTAAAACGATGATTTTGGAACGGGTATGGGACTACAACTTCGACCCTGGCACCAATGTGGTAGAAGCACGCGTGAGCAAACTGCGAGAAAAAATTGATAAGGATTTTTCGATACCTCTTATTCATACCATACGGGGCCTGGGGTATGTCCTGAAGACTCCACATGTTTAGACTTCCCAACACGCTCGGCTTTCGCCTCACACTGTGGTATGCCTCAGCCTTTCTGACATGTTTAGGTGTCGCATTTCTGGGACTGTATATCTCATTGAATTCTATTCTGAATAGTCACATGGATGCTGATTTACTAGAAGACATCGAAGAATTTCAAGAATTATTCAGAGAACATGGTGTCGAAAAAGTTTTAGCCGAAATAGAACGTGAAATGAATTCAACGGATACCGGTGAAGTCTTTTTTCGATTGTATGATGCCAAAAAGAACTTGCTTTATAGTTCAGACGTAACTGAATGGCATGGATTAGATTCTGCGACAACTCTTTCTCTTCAGAAAAGTCTTTCTTCATCTGAGTCTCAGTTGCAAACGATACGGCTACCCGAACAAGATTATCCAGCAAGAGTGGTTTCTGGACTCATTAGTTCTTCCATGACTTTGCAGATTGGGGAAACTCTCGAGAAAAACGAAGAAATCATGGAACTCCTTCGTACAGTTTTTGGAGCCATGCTTTTATTTGGCATTCCTGTGGCATCAGGAGTCGGTTGGATGATTGCCAGGAAGGCCGTGAGCGGCATTCAAGAAGTAAGTCGAGGTGCCAAGGCCATCGAGCAAGGCAATCTAGATCATCGCGTATCAGTTGGTGCGCAAGGGGATGAAATTCAAACCTTGGCTGATACGTTTAACGCCATGGCCACGCAAATCAAACATGTCATTCAAGAAATGAGGGAAATGACGGATAATATTGCTCACGACCTACGCAGTCCGCTAGCTCGAATTCGAGCCATGTCAGAAACCGTCATCACTGAGAGGAATTTTGAAGCCGATTGCACAAAAATGGCAACTGAAACCCTTAAGGAATGTGATCGGCTAATGCACCTCATTAATACGACGTTAGATATGGCCGAATTTGACGCGGGGGTTGCCAAGGTTGATAAAACACCGATTCATCTTGACCAGCTTCTCACAGATCTCGTGGAACTCTTTGAACCGCTTGCAGAAGCCAAACCGGTCTCGTTGAAAATATCGCTTGCTCGAAACTGCCAAATGGTTGGTGATAAACATAGCCTTCAACGCATGATCGCCAATCTCTTGGACAATGCCATCAAGTATACCCCTGGAGGGGGTCAAGTGAGCATCGCGTTGGAGCAAATCGCGCACGAATTTCGACTCACCGTAGCTGATACGGGCCTCGGGATTCCACTTTCAGATCAACCCCGAGTCTTTGATCGTTTTTTTCGATGCGACCATAGCCGCTCGCAAGAAGGGTGCGGACTTGGTTTAAGTTTTGCTCGTTCGGTAGCGCGCGCGCATGGAGGTGATATTACCCTGAGAAGCGAAACTACCAAAGGGAGCATCTTCACCAGTATTCTTCCCGCCACACCTTCGACCTAACCACATTTTTTCTTCATAAATTTGCCACTTGATAATCACAGGGACAGCCTGGGGTGAGCCTAGTTTTATAGGCCGCATGATAAACCCAATGGATTTATCATAGCGAAAAAAATTCAGCTCTCAAACATACAATGTACTGACAAAAAAATTGCCGCTTTTCTAGATTTGATAAGTGGCATCTTTTTTTTGTGGGTTATAGGCCTTCCTTGGATTCAACTCGTAAATGCAACGCGAAAGGCGGCCAGTTCACTACCATCGTTTCGCTTGCTTCTCTGTATAGGTTTTGGTCAAGGACGGTTCTCACAAATTGGTAATGCTACCGCAAGGTTTTTGTAAGCTTTACCTCTTATGCTCTCCAGTACATCTTAATTCAACATTTTTTGATGTGGGTACGGATGTGCAGGCTAATCACTTACAGAAAGGAGGGAGGACAAATATACCGCATCGTGTGGACTCAATACATCATGAAACGGCCTTGGGGTCAGCATGAACTCGATGGCTCTGGATTAAGACAAAAGGAAAACTGGTTAGTTACTCATCACAACGCAAACAAGGAGAAATCGCCATGGGAAAACCCATCTCAACATTTTCTAGTCTTTTGGCAATCACCTTGGCAGTCTTTCTATGTAATATCGTGACCGTAAGCTGGGCGGAAGAAGATGAAATTCCGTATTCAGAAGCGCATCTGTTCTTCGAACTCAACAATACTGATGATGACCTTGGCATTCATGCGCTAATCGATGGAGATCCTTGGAAAAAACTTACGATCGAGGATCCTGCCGAACGAAAAATGCTTGATATCAAAGTCAGCAGCCGATTAAAGCGACAGGGCTTAACAGAAATTTTCTTTGAAAGTGCCGAACCAACATTTGATGAACTGTCTCCTCAACAGTTTTTCCGTCGATTTCGAAAAGGAACATATGAAATCGAAGGCAAAACCTTGACAGGACAAGAACTTGAGAGCGAAGTGGAACTCACACATGTGATGCCGAGGACCCTGGCTTTGATGTTACCGTGACAAGCGCGCCTGTCACGATCTCTTGGCCTGCCGTGACAATGTCCCACCCAGATTCTAATGGTGGAGGCGCTGGCGTCCAACCTCCGGTTCTGGTCGTGATCCATAACTACGAGCTCGTCGTCGAAGTTCTCGATGCAGCATTCCCCTCAAAGCTTGATATCATTGTCTCGTCCGGCGATACTTCTATCACAATTCCCGAAGAGTTTGTCTCATTAGGCAACGAGTTCAAGTACGAAGTCTTGGTAAGAGAGGCAAGTTATAACCAAACTGCTATTGAAAGCTGTTTCAGACTAGAATAACCTGGGATGTCAGTATCATGGGTTTTGCCCTCGTTGGGAAACCCCAACGAGGGCCCCGTTGATCTTATGTCATATTCCACTCGTCCTACTGGTAACGATTATAGGATTTAGAGAATTCTTGCATCCTGTCTTGTCTAAGGACCCAAGACGATGAGGATTCGGAGCAAGTTTAGTTTTTTGTTACACCCACTTCCAGCGCCCCCTGTCTTTCGCTACAATCACTTCCTAGAGGGATGTCTATCTTTACGCACTGGGCTTCTCCCCCGCAGAAGCTGTCTTCGAGTCTAATTCCTGGAACTGTACACGTCTGGCGAACACAGCTAGATGATTCATCTGAACGTGTCGCGAGGCTTCGTCGTTACCTTTCTGCTGAAGAACAAACTCGAGCTGATCGGTGTCGTATCCCTCACCCTCAATATCAATTTGTGGTGACTCGGGGCATTCTTCGAACACTTTTAAGTCGATATATAGGAGTCTCGCCGAGCGACGTTCATTTCATGACTCAGTCTCAAGGGAAACCAATGCTAAGGACTCCATCCTTCTTACCAATTCAATTTAATGTGTCACACACCAAAGGCATGGCCTTGATTGCGATAACGCTTGAACACCCTATAGGCATTGACGTGGAATGGATTGACCGAAAAACTCCGGACAAGGATATCGCCGAACGCTATTTTTCCGCTCAAGAGTCAGCCTATTTAGCCTCTCTCCCTCAGCCAGAGCGCACTCATCAATTCTTTTCTTATTGGACTTGTAAAGAAGCGTATCTCAAGATGAAGGGGACAGGGATTACAGGAGGGTTGGATCGTAGCGAAATATTAATGGAACCTGATCAAAATGAAGTACAGCGTTCCTCTCTTAATCAAGAAGAGAAAACCGAAGACTTTTTACTATATCGAATGACGGTTAGCCCAGAACATGTCGGGGCTGTGGCTATTGCCTGTTCTTCGACTCAAATTTCGTATTGGAATTGGCATGATGATTATGGCATCTGATCTTCCTATATCAAGGCGATAACACAACATTCCACCAACCTATTTGAAAGAGATCTCAAATCTGGTTATGCTTATCTCCTGCACACCCATCATTTTATTACCCATCATTCACAAGCCTACTATTCTGAAGTTCTCTTTATGGCATTACAAATTCTTTCTTTTTTCAATGAGAATGTGACATGGCGAATTGCCAAAGCCACTGATGGTTATTACCACAGAGAATCCTCAGGCATGCCAGAGTGGTTAGCTGGCCTCCCCGCTGGAGTAAGTCTTGATGTCGTAAACAGTACCTTCCAGCAATTCTCTACAACCAGTGATTCGCTCGAACCTAAAAACCTTTCATTTAAATTAACCTACCGAGTTGGGCATTCTAATGTGGAATGTTTTATTTTTTCTTCACCGGAAGGGGATACCTTTCCCGTAAAAATCCCAGCTGAGACATTCGTCATGCTTCAGGAAGCCTTTCCTTCCCATTCACTTCCCCGCATGCGAATCGCCCGCTTGACCGTCCAACAGGCTATCCATTCAGGCTTGCCCAGCGTAGAATTGATTCCGGGAACACCACTTTACTCAAAAGTTCAATCACAGTTATCGGAATCGTTTCCCCCGTCAACCACTTCTTAGCACATCAAACCTTTCTATTATCAATTTCCTTCTCCTAACTTAACCCAAAATCACAGAAAGGGTCACCCATCTAGCAGGCTCCGGTCAAGTGGGCACACGTCTCCTCTTCTTTCGTCGTCGCACGTTCCCTCCTGAATGTCATCGATCCCTCGAGCGGTGAGACCTCGACTGCATCCGAGTTTTCAGTGGTTGCGGTGTCTCCTCAGTCACCTGAGTTGCACCAGTCACCCATCAGGATCAAGGCCAAGAGACGCAGGCTCTCCAGCCCCTGGCCACTCAGTGGTCCCAGAAAACCATTAGTGCCCGAGTGTGTCCAAACGAAAGGATCACAGATCCACGGGTTGCCCTATGGCTCCACCCTCATGAAGGCTCACACCCGAGGCAGCTCAGTCCTCCCCGTCTACCGAGGGAGCCGAAGCGGGCGGGGGGATGGCCAGGGCCTGTAAGATGAACTGTGTAACTGGTTATCATCAAGGATTTATTGCATAAGGAGGAATGATGACCAAGTTCAACACGAAAACGGATGCGTTGCTCGATGACTTATTACAGGCCTGTGAATCCCCGGAAGATATTCTGGGGGAACATGGGGTGCTCAAAGGGTTAACCAAACGACTGGTTGAACGGGCGTTGCAGGCTGAATTAACCCATCATTTGGGGTATGCCCCTCATGCGCGGTCTCTGGCCAAGAGTGGCAACGCCCGCAATGGCACGAATGCCAAAACCGTGGAGACGGACCAAGGCCCGGTGGCGTTAGAAGTGCCCCGCGATCGAGCGGGCACATTTGAACCGACAGTCGTAAAGAAACGCCAACGCCGCCTGGAGGGCTTTGACGACAAGGTGATGGCTCTCTATGCCCATGGGATGACCACTCGGGAGATTCAAAGCCACCTGGAAGAACTGTATGGCACGGAGGTCTCCCCGACGCTCATTTCTACGATCACGGATGCCGTGTTAGAGGATGTGCGCCTGTGGCAGAGTCGGCCCTTGGAGACAGTCTATCCCATTCTCTATTTTGATTGTTTATTCGTGAAATCGCGACACGAAGGAGCGGTCAAGACGAAAGCGGTCTACGTGGCCCTCGGCATCACGCTCGCCGGTGAAAAAGAATTACTCGGTCTCTGGGTGAGCGAGACGGAAGGGGCGAAAGTGTGGCTGGCAATTTTTACCGAATTACAGCAGCGGGGGGTGAAAGATTGCTTCGTCGCCTGCGTCGATGGGTTGGCCGGCTTACCCGAAGCTTTAGAAACCATTTTTCCCAAGACCCAAGTTCAAGTGTGTATTGTCCACAAAGTCCGCCACGCTTTACGGTATGTGGTTTGGAAAGAGCGGCGCTCCGTCGTACGCGATCTCCGAGCCATTTACAGCGCCGCCACGCTTCCAGAAGCCCAAGCAGCGTTGGAGCACTTTGCCCGGACGTGGGATGAGAAATATCCGACGATCAGTGCGAGTTGGCGTCGGGACTGGGATCGGCTGACCGTGTTCTTTGATTATCCATCCGAGATCCGGAAAGTCATCTACACCACGAATGCCATCGAGTCGTTGAACTATTCCTTGCGCAAAGTGCTCAAGAAGCGTGGCGCATTTCCCACGGACGAAGCGATCCTTAAAGTTCTTTATCTCGGTATGCAACGCATTGCCAAAAAGTGGACGGTGCCGATTCCTGACTGGAAACGCGCCCTCAATCAATTCGCCATGATTGTCGGAGATCGCGTGCCGACAATTGATTAACCACGATCAGTTACACAGAAAACTTGACACCCCCGATGGCCAATCAAGTTCATGGTTTTACCAACCCCTTTCCAAGCTCATCCGACCCACCCAAGTTTCATGGCCCCGCTGCTGCAAAGGCCTTCTCAATTTCAAACGGCACCTGATCCCGTAAGACGTAGTAGCAAGCTCGCGCTAACTTGTGCGCCACGGCCTTGATCGCCACGACCCGTTTTGTCTGGCTGACCTTGCGGTCGTAGAAGCGCCGAATGGGTGGATAATACCGCACCGCGTGATTCGCCGCTTCGACAAACGCCCAAGCCAAATACTTGTTACCATTCTTCGTATTGCCCCGACCTTTGCGTTTGCCATTGCTCAGTTTCGTACTGCCCACACAGCGGCAATAGGAGGCCCATTGGCCGACGGTGGGAAAGCGGTGGATCTCACCCGCTTCCAGCATAATCGTCAAGGCTAACGTCTGGCCCACCCCGGCAATGGTCAAGACCTGCCGAAAGGTCGGTCGTAGGGCGACCTGGGCCTTGATTGCCTGTTCCAGCGTCGCAATCTGCTCGTCCACACAGCGCAGCACGGCCAACGTACTATTGACGGCCAGTGCCACCTCCGTCGTCGGTAAGAGCTGCTCGACTTCCGCGATCGTCAGGGTTTTCAGTGTCTGCCCCTTAAGCGTGGTGCCCGTGTGGCGTGTCACGACCGCCTGGGCGCTGAGCAGATTACTTGTCTTCTGCTGCACCAATTGGCTGCGTTTCCGAAGCAAGTCGCGGACGCCTCGTTCGGCCTTGGGATAGATATAGCCCGTGGGCAACAGCCCTAACCGCAGCAGATGAGCCAGCCACCGCGCGTCGCTTGCATCGTCGGTGTATTTGAGTCCGGAGTATTGTTGCATCGCCGCTGGGTTGGCTAAGTGGACGAGATAGCCCGCCTCCATCAGGCCATCGACCAACCAGTACCAATTATATGTGGACTCGACCACCAGCCCCTGGAGCGTGGCCTGATACGGAGTCAGTTGTCCGAGCATCGTCGCTAATTCATTGGGCAGTCGTTTCCGATACACGATCTGATCCGCAGCATCCACAATGACGATCACACTGTTGTTGGCATGGAGATCAATCCCACCGTACAATTTGTCCATGGCTCCTCCTTGGGTTGAGAAGGTTGAGAGATTCTTGACCAATCCCTCAACTGTATCGCCCAGGCGAGGAGCCTGCTAGATGATTATCAGGTTTGTGAACCTGTTCATGAATACCAGAAATCGACTGCTATCGTTTTTAGGCAACTAATTGATAATCTATATTTTTCAATAACTTATGATCGTTTCACACAATCCCCTAATTCTGTGGATAATATTGTTCGTAAACCCTCTCACTTTTCCCGAATTCGTTCATTTATAGAGCAATCAACACTTTGCCTAAATTTTATGCATTGTGCTAGTAGGGAGCCCGGTACACAAAATATGCGTTGAGGGTATTCCCCAAGGCGTAGTACGTATGTACAATGCGAATAAAAATATAGGTGTTATTTAATCTACGGAAGAATACCTACCTCTTGTAGAGAACTTTTCTGGAAGAGATTGTTTTGAACGATCAGCCCCCTCTAGTCAAACGCCACGTTCTTATCGTCGATGACGAACCAGCGGTTCGCCACACAGTTCGAAGCGCATTGGAACTGTCTGGATTTGAATGTGCGGAATCTGAAAATGGAGCGTTTGCTCTAGAATGGTTAAAAGAACACCATACCGATGTGATAATTGCTGATTATTTTATGCCCATTATGAATGGACTGCGCCTTCTCGAAAAAATTCAAACTGAACTGAATGGGCATACTCCGCAGGTGATCATGCTTAGTGGAGTCATTGAAGAAAAAGAAAAATTGAAAGCGATAGATCTTGGCGCGTATGCCATCATTGATAAGCCTTGTAATTTTCGAGAGCTCGTTATGAAAGTCACAGAAGCTATGCCCTCCTAACCTCTACCAATCATGACCTTTCATTCCTTGTGGCTTTCCGAACTATTGTGAAAATACATTAGATGCCTTGCTTGAAAAGTGCTTAGCCTTTAGGATCGCAGTAGCACTAGATTCTTTATGACAAGCCCTCATGATATTTTGACATAAAATAAATGTTGCTAGCATAGAAATCTGAGTACACTTGCCCACTACTGCATGAACAGGTCCACGCCCCTCTCAAAAAAACTTTTACCTATCTTCCTGGTTTTCCTTCTAGCTGGAATTATGGGGTTGACTCCGCCCATCACCAGAGGCGAGACCCCTGCACCTTTTATTCACTGGGGTGCCATCTCCTATCCGGATCAGACATCAGACCTTTCTATGGGGCTCTCTGTCTTTCGATTCACCGAGTTTAATGGGGAGGGAGAACGCTTCAACGGAATAGATGAAACCATTGGCATAAATTTCATCACACTGAGTTGGACAGAACATTTCACTGAGACATTTGAAAACTGGAGTACAAACTTCACATTAGGAATTGGACCCACTCGCAACCAACCCACGGAATTCCTACAAAACGACCTCATTCATGACGGACTCTGGGGTATTCCGACAGTCCCGGTCGATGGCACACGAAAAGAAACAGATTTTGCCATTACCGGATCCCTCACGCGATGGTGGGGCATGGCTGGACAAAAACGACTGTTGTACCTTGGTGGAGGTGGACAATCCGGAAGCCTCTTTCATGAATTATTTGCCAGGTCCGGATTTCGTCGCTGGTCTCCATTAACAACTATCGAATATTTTAACGGGAATCAGGAAGGGATAGTGGCTAGCCTATTTCGTCCTCTACGACTCTCTGGGATGGTCAGAGCTGCTCGCATCGCTACCGGGGCAGCCTTTCATGATCTAGCCAATGCGGCATATACGGCACAAGGCTCCATTAGCTATGGATGGTATGATGAGCATACTCATCGGCCCTGGTTTGAAGTAGAACTGGGAGCCACCATTGATTCTGGAATTTTTAATGGGCCCATGGGGGATTCCTTGGAAGAACGGTTTTGGACAGCTGCCCTACGCGCCTATCCCTTTACGTTTGAAACCTGGAACGATCAACTGAATAGCAAGGACTTTGGTCCCACCTATGGAGGTCGTATCACGATGGACCTCTACTTCCTCCTCCCTGATTCTTGGACGGGCCAATAAACCAATCTCTTCCGTAAGCTATCCGTGATAGAGATAGAGTCCTTCGAACGGGGCTTATGGGGAGACTATGGTCAGAGGCAAACGCTCCCAAGAGTCGCCAGCGTCCGTACTCCGATAAAGACCGCCACCGTTTGTTCCCACATACAGCACCTGAGAATTACTTGGGCTAATCTGCAAACTGCGAATGCTTGTGGCATCTAATCCATTTATTTTCGGATGCCATGTTACACCAGAATCTTCACTTTTTTGCACTCGATCACTTGTCGCTAAATACAGCGTGGATGGCAGAGTTGAGTCTAATTGAATAGCGCTCACATAGGAATCTGCAACACTTCCCTCAAGCTTTGCCCAATTCTCTCCTTGGTCTGTGGATTTATATAAACCCTTGGTCGTTCCGGCATACACGACATCACTGTTGGTTGGATCAACCGCTAATCCATTGACCCCCAATGCCATCGACGCCATCTTGGCATCTGCCGCAACCATGCCGTGAGATTTCTTTTCCCAACGTTCTGCACCATCAAGAGTTCGATACACACCACCGGTCGTTCCGGCATACAATACGTTTGGACGTTGAGGATCGATTACCAACGACACGACAAAATTCACTTCATTCATCCCAACCATTCGTTCTACCCAATTTCGGCCACCATTAATACTGCGAAACACTCCAACCGTCGTTGCGGCATACACCATCTCAGTCCCTCTAGGATTAAACACGATTTGATTTACAATGGCCGAGATCGTTCCCTTCTGAATACCTTCATTAAATTGATGCCAACTTCTTCCGCCATCCGGACTTTTATAGGTCCCATCACCCATAGTTCCAGCAAATACCGTTGCGGATAATTTAGGATCAATAGCTAAACTAATCACACGAGTTCGGGTCAATTCCCCTGCAACCTAGTCCAAGTGGTACCTGTATCACTAGATTTATAGACGGCCTCATCTGTGGCCACATAGATAATGTTTGACTTGGTAGGATGAAGAGCAATGGACACAATGGTGTCACTACGCTGCCCACAGGCAACAAGGCTCAACAGCACCAAAATAGCAAAAATGATAAAAGTGAGAAATAAAAAGTATGATGTAAAGAGTGAAGAGCATGGAGAAAAACTTCTTGTTTGTTTTACATCTGACACTTGACGCTTTATAGCTTTACATGTGCTTTTCAATTATTACCCCTCACTCCGTACGCCTGACTGAATACGGTTCTGCATACCCCGTCAGCTCGACGTACCCTTGGCCATGAACATCCTGGCCTTTCCACACACCAGTGATATCCACCGCGCCTTCCCAATAGGTGACACCTGTCGTCCGTGCCGTAACCAATTCTTGATTGGCCATGCGTGGAGAAAGTGCGAGTTCAATGCTTTCATCAGGCATGGCCAACGTCCATTGATTTGGATACCGGGCCTGGCTTACTGGACTTATCCAATGCTGTGACACCTCAATGTTCAGCTTTTGAAAAGAAATGGCTTTGGAAGAACCATCAGGAAAAACTATCGTCCCACTTGAAGCAGGATCAAACGTGCCATCGGCATGACGCAAACCATACGCCATCAGTTCATGCTCATTATCAAGTTGGATGCTAAACCAATCCCATCCGACTAAATTTGAGGCCAATTCTCCTGAACCAAATTCATGGTCCATCCAACTGATACCTTCCACATTGATCATCTTCCCATCTGCATGGACAGATCCCGTTGTCTCAAGACGAGTGAGCGAATAATAATGCGAGGTCTCGCCAGATTTTTGTCCTTTGTAACTAACTCCGTGCGTCCCATGCGTGACCGGAAGCTTTCGAGACTCAACAATGAAATCAATCGAAAAGTTTTCTGCCTCTGCTTGGAGATGCAATTGCTGATGAGCAGGGCTGACAGCAACGACCTGCCAACGATCGATCCACACATCTAATTGATCGGGTTTTGCTCCAGCCTTTCCAACACCCGCCCGACTAATTTTCTCTGCAACTCGAAATTTTCCTGCCTGTTCATCGGTAAGGGCAAAATGTGCTAAGTAGACATGCCGCATGGCCCATTTTGACGGATTGGTCCACACATGTGGCGAATCAATCCCACGCCGGAAAAAGGTTAACTCATATCCAAAGCGGCGTCCGTTCGATGCCGAGACATGACCCGTAAAATACCACCATTCCGTCTGATACTGTTCATGACTCCCATGATCACGAGGGAAGGCATAAGTATATCCGGGGGTAGCGGGTGAAAACCGCGAAGTAGGAGGAGAGACGTCTGCAGCAAAGACCTTGACACTCGTGAAACACAGAAGCATAGCAAGCAGAGTTCTAACCATCCATGGGTTATACCACGATGTCTAAATGCGCACAAATCCCTTGTCCCACAAGCATTTTCTCATTTTGTCAATCATCCGTCCTCCTGATGGCCACATTGACTTTCAGGAAAATCCTCGGCTATCGTACCGCATGTCTTTGCATTTTTCTTCAGCGGAACCCGAGGCGTTTTCACTGCCAGAAAGTGTTCCCATTTTCCCTCTGCCTTCAGTCGTCTTTTTCCCTCAAACCTACTTACCTCTTCACATTTTTGAACCTCGATATAGAGAAATGGTTCAAGAAGCATCAATCCACACGCAGTGTATTGGCATGGCATTGTTAAAAGAAGGATGGGAAGAACAATACGAAAAGGCACCACCAATTTATCCAATCGGGTGTGTTGGACGGATTGTGAGCTCCCATAAACTCTCAGACGGCCGATATAACATTGTGTTGCAGGGACTACAGCGTTGTACGTATGAAGAACAGACGGTCATGACGAAATATCGACAAGCCCGTCTCACCCCTTATGCACCCAACACGTCAAACTCATTGGCATCAGATACCCGTCGTCATCTTGAACAAAGGGCTCAAGAGTATCTCACATCGAAAAAAGCCATCGAACTTTGTGACATTATCAGTTCATCCACACTCACAGATTCCATTCTCGTACATAATTTGTCGGCAGGACTCGATTTATCTCCTTTTGAAAAACAGTTTTTATTAGAGTCTGACAACCTCACACAGCAAGCACGCCGTCTGATCGATTTCATTCGTTTCAAGCTTGCGGATCTCCAAATACAAGGTTGATTGTCATGTCAACTGCTGCCATTGAAGTCTCAAACCTCGGCAAGGTCTATGACACTATCGATGCGGTCAAAAATCTTTCGTTAAGCGTGCAGCACGGAGAAATCTTCGGACTGCTAGGACCAAATGGTGCAGGAAAAAGTACGACCCTCCGAATTCTGATTACGACACTCAGCCCCACAACCGGAACAGCCACGATTCTCGGTCATGATGTCGAAAATGAAGCCGATACCGTACGACGACTTATCGGCTACGTCCCACAGGAGAGGGCCATTGATCGATTCCTGACAGGCCGGGAACATCTTCAGTTGCTGGCTGACCTTTATCATTTATCGAAAGAAGAGGCTCAGACCCGAATCGAGACCCTCTTGAAACTGGTCAGCCTGGAAGAACATGCAGATCGCGTAGCCAAAGGATATTCAGGTGGCATGAAGCGAAAGCTGGACATTGCCTGCGGATTGCTCCCAAATCCGAAAATTCTTTTTCTGGATGAGCCGACCCTGGGATTAGATGTCCAAAGCCGTCTCAACATTTGGGAACATATACGGCAACTCAAACAACAGGGTATGACGATTGTCATGACTACGAACTATTTGGATGAAGCTGATCAACTCTGTGATCGAATTGCCATTATCGATCGTGGAGAAGTCCGGGCGACCGGTTCACCGAAAGACCTCAAAGCCAGTCTCGGAGGCGATGGAGTCTGGTTGACGCTCACTGAGGCTACCCCCGAAACGCTGAACCAGTTGACGACAGCCCTTGAGTCTTTACCCTTTGTCCGAGCCATCCGGCCAAGAAAAAATGGTTTGGATATTCGTGTGGACGGACCAGAAAAAGCTCTGCCGGCCATCATGGAAAAAACGAATACTATTGCAGGTTGTCGGTTAGATGGCATTGAATATCATCGTCCTCGTTTAGACGATGTCTTTGTGGCACATACCGGGCGCTCTCTCAAAGACGAACCTCCTGCCCCAGCTGCGGCCTAACCCGCTAAAAAATTTTAATTGCTTTTTGGAACAATCCCTTTATGAATGAACAAATACAAGAAGTGCTCGCCTTGACCAATCGATGGGTTAAGCGACTCAGTCGAGAAAAGTTTAGTATGTTGTTTACGCTAATTCAGCCTATGCTCTTTTGGCTTATTTTCTTTGGAAATTTGTTTCAGCGGGCAGCAGATGTCCAGGTTGTCCAAGCCCCGAACTATATGAGTTTTTTGGCTGCAGGCGTCGTGGTGATGACCGTGCTCAATAATGGACTCGCCGGTGGAGTGGATTTGTTGTTTGATAAAGAAAATGGATTTCTTGAGCGCCTCATGGCCACCCCAATCAAACGTTCATCAGTTATTCTCAGTCGTTTCCTCTTCGTGATGGCGATTACCGGCATGCAAATTCTGGTTATTTTAGGAGTAGCCTTCCTCTTTGATGTCACACCTGAAACCGGCATTCTAGGCATCGCAGTCATCCTCATTATTGGGATGTTATTCGGTATTGGATTAACAGCCATCTCAATGGCTATGGCCTTTTCTGTCAAAAGTCATGGCGATTTCTTCTCCGTGTTGGGCTTTCTTTCGCTACCCATGATTTTTCTGAGTTCGGCCTTAGTCCCATTATCGGCCATGCCGGGATGGATGCAAACTCTAGCTTTCTTAAATCCCATGACCTGGGTGATTGATGCCGTCCGCCCGCTTATTATTTCAGGGTGGGGCCAAGCGCTTCCGCAAGTAGGCATTGCACTCGTCGTCTTGGCGGCTTTTGATGCCTTATGCCTCTACGGCGGAGCAAAAGCCTTTAAACGATCTGTGGGTTAAACTCGACCAGTTGAAAAGTATCTAGAAACATCTCTCCAGCATCTTCTAAAGACAAACCTTCCCCATCTGATAGCATTATTGTGAGCCTTCCACCAGACAGTACCATACGGGCATTACTTCGCTTACTGTCTGACCCCAACGAAGAGGTCGCAAAGAACATTCAGAACCAACTCGCTTATCTTGGTTCCGATGTCCTCCCTTTTCTTGAGCAAGCCGGAACAGAAGATGCCATGTTACAACCACGATTGACTGCCATTAAAAGGGAAATCCACTTTGGACAATTACACGATGAATTCCAAACATTCGTCTCGCAAAGCGCACGCCAGGAAGATTGGGAACAGGGCGCATTCTTGATTGCCAAATTAGCCTATCCCGACCTGGATATTCCTCATTACGTCGAATTTCTAGATCAATTAGCCGAGGAGTTTCGCACCAAATGGCATACCACGAAATCCCCATCGGGAAAAGCTGTACGATTGCTCAGTAATTTCCTATTTAAAGACAAAGGGTTTTCAGGAAATCGAGAAGAATATTATGATCCTGATAACAGCTATGTGAATCGAGTGATTGACACACGCCAAGGAATTCCAATTAGTTTATCAGCCTTGTATGTATTTATCGGAAATCGTTTGGACTTACCACTTGCAGGCGTGGGAATGCCTGGGCATTTTCTGGTTAAACTTGAAGATGAGACACCGGCACAATTCGTGGACTGCTTCAATGAAGGCACGATCCTGCGAGAACAAGACTGTGAAAAATTTATCACCGCATCTGGCTTGGCTTATGACCCCAAATTCCTGGAAAAGAGTTCAACCCCAACAATCTTGGCGCGCATGCTCAGAAATCTGTTGAGTATTTATGAACAAGAGTCTGATGACCAGATGGTCCGCCGAGTCCAAGCATTGCTTAGGTTTCTGGAAAACGAATAGCCCCAATACTGAATCATCTCACTAGCCTACCGTTTGTAACATCCGCCTTACAGAAGCCCTAAAAACACTCAACAACAGCCTTGTCCCTATCCTGTCAAACGATGAGCATTGCTTACCAATACCTTTACCGAATAACGCTGCAATATTGCAGCTTACCATTTCAAAAACTGTCGAATATTGACGATAATCGACATTGCGTTCATAATAAGAGGGTAAGGAGGAAAAACCTATGAGCAGCAGCCTCAATCTGACCTTAACTGATGAACTTCGTGCCTTTATCGATCGAAACTGCGGAGATGGAACGCTCTACGCCACGCCCACAGAATTTATGCGGGATGTCTTGCGTGAGAAAAAAGAGCGCCTTGAAGCCGATGAATTACGCACAGGCCTTCTCGAGGGGTATCAAGATGCGATCTCAGGTCGTACAACCACATTTTCGGGAAACCTGAAAGCTGATATGGCTCAGTTCAGAAAACGCGATCAATAACTGTGCCGATTATCCTAAAACTGACAGACAGGGCCCATTATGATCTTCAGGAAATTGAAGACTATTCGTCTCAACGGTGGGGGAGAAAAACAGCAAACCGCTATCATGAAGATATTCAAACGGCCTTGTCTCTTCTACAAGAAAATCCCGATCTGTTACGTCACAAATCTGATATTTCTACACATTTCAAGTTTTATCGAGTCCGCGAACATTTTCTGGTGTGCACCAAGCTGAAAGATGTTCTCTACGTTCTTACAATCAAACATGGGCAAATGGACTTACCCACTCGTCTTGGAGAGCTAGAACCCACGTTGCTTCAAGAAGCCGCCTTTCTTCATCAAAGACTAGTAGCAGCTGAAAAGAAACGTCACAAGTCTCACTTCAAAAAGTAGTCCTTCTTTCCAATAAAAATTTCAGCATGGATAAGTTATCTTTTTTTCTTAAGTCGTATGGCAAAACCGTGTACAATTTTCTCCGCATCCACGTTAGTCTATGCCCCTAAATGCTGGAGAAGAGTTCAATTCCAACAATATTAGCCCGTATGCCAAGAAGCTTTTGAGGATTTATGAACAAGAGTCTGATGATCAGATGGTCCACCGAGTGAGAACATTTCTTGAGTTTTTGGAAAACAAACAATCTGACCCTGAATCGTTCCGATAACGTTTTGTTTTAACAACTAAACTCAACCAACCACGAACACACACTCAAAAGAGATTTGCCCTCTATTCTTAATGGGCTTAGGGCCATACTGAATTCTAGGGTTTAAATCTCTTTAATTATTTTACAACGCAGTCTTTTAGTTCAGGAGGCTCAAGATCTGGATGTTGTTTATAGAGTTGCGCCACAACATCCGTATAGATATACCCCATAATCTTTCCACCTACTTTTCTATATTCTATATGCTCGAAACTCATCGTCGGAACAAGAAGTTTGTACTTCTCGAATCGAGCTATTAATCTCTTCAGAACATTTATCCATGATTTGAATAACTTTTATTGCCATTTTTTTATCTAGAATCATTTTTCTCTTTAAAGTTAGAAAACAAATTGAAAAAAAAGACAAATCTATTGTCGAGTGTTTCAATCACCTCAGAAATTTTTCTTCTCATAGGTGTTGCCATTTGATCTTAAAACTTGGAAGAGCCGAGATTCGGCCAGGCAACCGAGGTCCTTTTCTTTTGAGAAAAGGACCCAACAACGGACGCGTTCTTCGAGACGTGCCATTCACAGTTCCACACAAGTCGGCACATTGAACTGTGCTGACGCAAGCAACGGAGGGACGGACCAACTCGCCGAGCTCAAACAAGGTCCGCTCCTTTATTTGAGCGCCAGCCCAGTTGGCCGACCTGCAGGCGATGAGACATAAGGACCGCATTCAAGTCTAGACTGCACAAGATGTCCTCCTAACTTTCAAGGTCAGAAGATCTTTTCCTTTTATAATCGGTCCTGAGAAAAACCGTCTGGCTTGGGTAATGACATTGGAACGATCTGCTGTTTCGTAAAAATGCGAAAGGACAAGTTTCTTGACGTTGGCTTTTTTTGCCACCTTCCCACATTCTTCGGCATGCATATGCGAGCCACCTGGCGCATGCGATGAAAAGGAGCAATCTAAAATAGCCACATCAACATCCAGGCAAAGGCTCACCAAATTCGGTGAAGCCATCGCATCTCCTGAAAAGGCCACCGATCGTCCCTGATATTCAACACGATACCCAAGACAGACTTGTTGGTCAGAATGGGTCATGGGCAATGGCGTAATTTTGGTCTCCCCAATGATAAATGGCTTATCGTTGACTTCCTTAAGCGTTACCCGAAAAGGAGGGTTCGAAAAATTAGGGAAAGTCCGAAACATGCTTCGAAAGAGGCGTTTGGTCCCAGGGGGACCATAAATGGTTAAATCTTGTCGAACTTCAGAGAACATGGAGTGGCAGATGGCATCGAAGAAAAAGGGCAGAAAGTCGGAGAAATGATCCGCATGGTAATGGGTAAAAAGTAGGTATTGAATCGTATGGCGGTCAAGGCCAGTTTTCAGTAAATTAGAGAGCGTTCGTGGACCAAAATCCAGTAGAATAGGCCGGTCCGTCTGGATAAGATAGCCTGCGGCAGCCCTAGTAGGATGGAGATTGGTTCCGGATCCTAAGATGGTGACATACATGGGACTAATCGAATCATGGCACAGGCTAGGCCACTTGTTTATGCTGACTTAGTTGCCAGCGAGGTCTTCACCCCAACCCTCTCCCTGCAAGAACGAGGGGTAATGAATGTACGAATTAAATTGATATCAGCCAATTGAAATTGATGGCGAATTCTACACAAACACAACCAGAGGAAACCAACCGCGCGATTAATCCGTTTGTCGGATTGCTGGGGCTTGGCCTGATCGTCGCAGGCATCTGGGTCTGGAATCATCTCAACTTTGATACGCAGGATTATATCGTTGATGAGATCATTCCCATCATAGGAGTCGTTGGCCTCCTCAGTGTTGGACTCTTTGCCATCTGGCGGAAATGGCGCACTCACCAAGACCGCCTTAAACTCCGTCATCGCCTCATCCAACGATTTCAAAAAGAACCATCTCCTCAAAAACAGCGCGACTTGGCATTTACTCTAATAGAAGTGAACCGGTTTGAAGCTGAAGGATTAGAAGCCATCGCCGAACCCATGGCCAAGCTCTTTATTTGGACAACGAACACTGCCTTAGGGGATAAGCAACATCGCATTCGAGGGATGGCGGTGAGCTACTTGGGCATTCTTAAACATACTGAATCCATTCCGTTACTCATTCGTTTCTTAGACGATGATCATGCGCATGTGCGGGCTTGTGCTGCGTTAGCCTTAGGCCGCATGCGAGCCCAAGAAGCGAAAGCTAAATTGGAAGAAAAAATGAAAGAAGATTGGGATCAAACGGTCCGCAGTCGCTCACGGGAAGCGCTGGAACGGATAAAGTAAGAGCAAAGCAAAAAGCCAGAAGCCGCCCACAAGGAAATTTTTCCACTCCTAGTTATTCCCCTTTTCGGTACTCCTAACTCTTCGCTACTTCTTTTTCACTTGTAGGTGTTATTCCAGTTCCTGGTTTAAGGCCGTTTGATCCGCCGTCGTAAAACGATAGCCTTTATTCATGAGCGTCTGCATACTATTCATCAACACCGGGAACAGGACATCTGGCCGGCTCCGATCAAATAGGCCAATCAGTTGGCTCACATATTGATCGACTGATTGCTCGCTCTTATAGGTTCGGCCAAATGCATCCAACACATCCTGAATTTCTTGAGTACTGTAGGCATGATCATCGTCGCCATCACTGACGAGCGCCATTTGAAAAAAAGTCAAACTAAATGATAAGCGTTTTTGGGTATCGCCAAAAGCCTCCCTGGCAGCCTCCAACCCATTGGGATAGCGTCTCGCACAATCAGCATCGTCGCCTGATTCTGAAATGGGGACAAAATGAATTTTTTCCGCCTGGGCCGCTGGCGGAGGCTTCTTCCCCATTTGTTTGTAAAACCATGCAGTACATGTGTCAGCCTCAGCAAAAGCCTGTTTATCTTTGACGATTTGTGCACTAATATGTTGAGTGAATCCCTGAAAGACTTCCGTCCCCGGGGAAGCTTGCACCGGATTTGCCGTTTGCCCCAGCAGAAGGATGGCCATGATGCCGCTCATAACCACCCAACAAAAAAAACGATCTTGTCCGTTCATTTCACCACCATCCTGTAAATAATGCCTTTTCTCAGTATATCATCGGACAATATCGGTTTCGAATCAAATAAAATAGGCACAGGCACACCTATGAGAATATCACAATTATTCTACGATGGATTCTTCTGAATTTTTTGACCGCAGAAAATATTTAAAAGATTGCCTATCAAAGAGTAGAATGCCACTAGTATTGCCACATCAATACAGCATCACGCACATATGTCATGACAAACGAAAACTTCTACCAATTGGGTGACCCTGATGCCGTGCAGCGGCATATTAAAATTGAGCGAGATAAAGCAAAAAAACTTCGGAAATCATCGTGGTGGGAAAATCAAATACAAGAAGGGGTTTGCCATTTTTGCCAACAACAGGTGGGAATAGGCCATCTTACCATGGATCATCTTGTTCCATTAGCTCGAGGCGGCAAAAGCACTCGTGGGAACATCGTGCCAGCTTGCCACATCTGCAATACAAAAAAACAGCTGGACACGCCGGTTGAAGCTCTCTTAAATCACATAAAAACCCAAACTACCAGGCGAAAAAATTAGCTCTGGTATGGAGTGCAAATCAGGAGTACCATCGATACCCCATGGCGCATTAAACCATATGTAGTTGAGTGTAAGAAGGTTTTTACTCGCATCCGACACGGTTGATCGTCGCTTTTCCTAATACCGTCACACCTTTATCGTCGCCTCCTCCCAAAACAGTCGTGCCATCTTTACTCGAAGCTAAGTGCGCATTGCAGTGTACATTGATAGTGGTGGAAGCCATCACATTGACCTTCGAACTCAGGCAGTACCACCCATTGGGATTCATTAAGGTCATACTAGATCCGGTCATGATACTGACATTGGGCTGGATTAAGACTAGCTCTGGTTCTTCAGTGGGAACGGACTCATTGATGTCTTCACCAATCCCAAATATTTTAAATTTCCCTGACACTGTTCTATAGGTGGGATTTTGCCCATCAAACGGCTGGTCCTTCCAAGATAATAAGCAGGCTTGTATGGCCTCAAGGTTACCAGCTGAAGCTAATGCTGGTGAAAAGAGTATGCAGAATAGACCGAATAGAAAAGAGAGTCGTTTCATGTTTTGTACCTCAGGTTAGTGTGGAAGTTATGCTGTTTGGTTCGCCAACATCCTCAGCTGAACGACCCATTCGCTAGTAACTGCAGCTAGAATACCGAACTATGAAAGCTGAGCGCAATCTGAAGAAGATCATGGATAGGCTAAAACCGCAGATAATACAGGATAATTAACGGCGAACAAGACGAATCCAACGCCACATGTTTACCAGGCTAAAGAGAGATGAGGCAACATAGGTTAAGGCCGCCGCTTTGAGAATACGCCTAGCTCCCTCCATGTCAGTTGGTGCTAAATACCCACCTTCTTCTAAAATTGGGAGGGCTCGACGGAAACTGGCATTCCATTCCACTGGAAGGGTAATGAGATGCACCATCGCTGACACACTCATCGTACCGATTGCGACCACCAATACGGCGAGACCCAAGGCAGGTACTCTTGTTACTCCAGCTAAGATTGGCATGCCCAACATCAAATAGGACCCAACCTTTTCCGCTTTCTGCGCAAACTTGATCAAATGAGTCCGATTCTTCAACAGCTCATACCCTTCATGATCTTGCAACGCATGTCCTACTTCATGGGCCGCAATGACAGCTGCAGTTAAAGATTTGCCATTATAATGCTGAGATGAAAGTCCTACGAGCTTGGTTTCGGGATTATAATGATCCCCCATTGGAGTCGGCTCAACACGGACCCCCTGGAGACCAAATCGGTTCAGCAGATGGCGAGCCAGTTCGCCGCCAGTTCCAGGCCAATTTTCACGAGGTTCACGATACTGCCGAAACACCCACCAGACCCACAATTGCGGTCCCAGCACCAGTCCAATGAAAACGATAGAGATAAAAATCAGTCGCATACCCAATAATACTCGAAAAAAATAAAAAGGAAAAAGTGTGAGAGAAACGACGTCGTACGAAAAGTTACCGTCGATCAGACAATCGACTATTCTCCAAGGTCTATTAGGAGGAACAACTCACAATGATTGGGGGGCTCCCATCTGAAGCTGGAAAAGCATAAGATTCCATCCCTGGTTTCTCCGTAAATGGCTCACTCAATAGTTCCAGTAACAGGTCGATTTCGGAAAAATCCTTCTCTCGTATAGCCAACTGAATGGCTCGCTCTGCTAAATGATTGCGTAGCACATATTTTGGATTCACTTGATCCATCCGAACTTTCCGCTCGTCATCCTGACTTTTCTCAGCCAACAAACGTTCACGATAGCGACTCGCCCAATTATCAAATACTTCTCTATGCAGAAAGAAATCTCGAAGGGTTGAATTGCCAATTGGAATATCCTGTTGAAAATCCCCTAGTGCCCGAAAGAATGTGGTGTAATCCGTTCGGCTGGAATCCATCAGATTCAAAAGATCGGTGACCAATTTTTCATCGCCCGCATGGTTTTCCAGTAGCCCAAGTTTACCTCGCATGAGTTCGGCATATTTTTCAAGCATCGCCTGTTCATAGAGTTGGGGCGCTATCTTGAGAGCTTCCTCATCGATGAACACCGACAAGGCCTGGGCTAAGGCACGAATATTCCAATACCCAATATCCGGCTGGTGTTGAAAGGAATACCGCCCTTGATGATCAGAATGATTGCAAATAAATGTCGGATCATAGTGTTCCATAAATCCATAGGGGCCATAGTCCAACGTTAAACCTAGAATCGACATATTATCTGTATTTAACACGCCATGTGCCCAACCCACCGCCTGCCAGTGTGCCACAAGATGCCCTGTTCGCAGGGCCACTTCATGCAAGAGGCGGGCATAGGGATTCTCTAATTCCCGGACATATGGATAATGATGGTCGATCACATAATCAGCTAAGAGTTTCAGGTATTCATGCTGACGTCGATAAAAAAAGACTTCAAATGATCCAAACCGAACATGTGAGGGGGCCATGCGAAGTAACATGGCTCCAGGTTCAGGTAATTCTCGCAACACGATTTCTTCACCCGCCACAATACACAAGCTCCGCGTCGTGGGAATGCCTAACCCATGCATAGCTTCGCCACACAAATACTCACGAATCGTCGATCGCAAAACGGCCCGTCCGTCTCCATCGCGCGAATACCGTGTGAGTCCAGCCCCTTTGAGTTGCAGTTCCCACCGTTCGCCTTGTTCATTTCTCACTTCGCCTAGCATGATCGCTCGCCCATCACCGAGCTGCGGCACATAATGGCCGAACTGATGCCCAGAATAGAGCATCGCAATAGGATTACTCCCTGGCAGTAATTTGGCGCCACAAAAATATTCGGCAAAATCGGGCCGTGCCAATTCACTCGGATCTAAATTTAGTAAATCCGCAGCGTAAGGATTCACGCTCACCACATACGGATTCGGAAACGGCGTCGGCTTCACTCGCTCGTAAAATATCTCCGGCAATGCTGCATAGGTATTGCAGAACGAAAGGGTTTCGAGTGTGTTCATCTTTGTATTATCTCTAGCAACCATACCATCCACAAGGGACCCTCTATATTCTAGCTGGGACTTCTAAGGCATGGTATGGTTTTAAAGAAGAATCAATTTTCTTCAGAATTAACGGGAGAAATGCTTGTCCTTTTCCTTCTAAGCCTATCTAACACAGTAATGTGGTAAGGATTTCTAGAAAACACATGAAATTTTTCTTGTTATTGACCATGATTGTCATGAGTGTCTTGGGGTGTTCACGAGATCAACATGATCATCCAAACCTCACAACAGGGGAGCAGTTGTTTAACTATCATTGCGCAGAAGGGGGTACAGGGAACGGGAAAACTTATTGATGGAATTCCAGCAAATATCCTTACACAAAAATCCTCCCAAGAGATTATCAATTACATCGTTACCGAAACAGGACATGAAAGAGAGATACCCGTCTTTCATACTATGCCAACTGATGAGGCCAAGACCATCACCAATCACTTGCTGACATTACAAAAAACCTACAATAAACATGGCACCCAGATTAAGCAGTTGCTTATCGAACCCTAAGAACCTTACCCCGTCTGTAGCTCTGGCTAATCTGCATCATAGATTCAGCCATTGCACACGAGCCTAAGTCTACAGGTACCAACTATATACCTCGATCAAGATTACGAATATACTGCGAAGCGCTCTGGCTTATCCCTCTTTTCGTTCGAGCCTATTTAATCTAAAAGCCGTAGTTGATAGTAAAACAATTTAGAAAGTGAACCAAGAATGTGAATAGAAAGTTCAGCAAAATAAAAGTACCTGACACCTTAAATAGTAGGCTGATGTTAGGAGGCGTGACATCCGTTGAGTGAAAAAGAGATGAGGAACGCTAAATAACCAGGCGGGGAAAAGGGAAAACCTCGAAGTTTATCGAAACCCTTTTAAGCGATTTTTGACCATGACCAAACCTAAATGAGGCAATCGAGAAGTTCGTCGATGGTCATACCAGGCATAAATTAACACTCCCATAAAAAGCACAGTTCCCAGGACCATAGTTGGAGTATCATTTCCAATAAATGCTGCAATTGGGTTCATTCGTCGCACTTGCTCCTTTCCCTCAAGTTTTCGGCCAGTTCCTAAAAATCTTAAGAGCTTATCTTTGAATACAGATTGTTCCTTTTGAGTAGGATTAAAATACTAGGATTAATTACTTAATTCAGAAAACCTTTTATCTCTTTATTTCTCACTTTCCCAGCCAAGGAACCTCCCAGTATAATGTGACATGGCTCTCATATCGTTCAGAAAACCACGCCATCGTCGACCAAGGACGGTACTTATAGCATATGTGATAGGTATTCTCATGGGTTCGGCTTGCGTTTTTCCGCTCTGGGGTGCCACACCAGCTCGGCTGGCTCCAGATCCAAACCTGGAAATTTTCGAAACAATCATTAATATAAGACATCGGGCATTTCAACCACAGGAATTGACCCTTTCTGTCGGCCAAAAAACCCGTTTGGTGTTGAAAAATTTAGATACCGAATTACATGCTTTTCTACCGGTGGGATTAATAACCGATTCCCATGTAACAGTCATGGGGAATGGAGCCCCGCAATTTTCAAAAGAGGGGTTTGTCCGAGTCTTGCTGCCTACCCGAGGTCAAACAGAAATTGTTTTCACTCCGGTTCACCCAGGCACGTATCCCTATTTATGCGATTTACCAGGCCATGTTATGCAAGGTAGCATCGTAGTCCGTGAGAATTCTGATATGGTACAGTAAGCACTTTGCATTTAGGGTAAACCCTGGCACATCAATAAGCACTTTTCATTTAACATGTTTGTGAGGAGGAGTTGGGTTCCATGAGTACAGTCCGTCATCCACTAATTGAAAAAAATATCCCGGCAGTAAGGCTCAGTCATGTTTCAGTTCTTCATGATCATCTTCGTACATTTTTCAACATCCAGCTAGCATTTCTTCTATGTGCCTACTTTCTCATAACCACAACACCAACGTGGGCAGGGGCCTCAACAGTTGTGGACAAAGAGGAAATCCTTGCCACCATCAACGAATTTGCCCACGCCGTCAGCAAAGACGATCGGGTTACGGCAGGACAACGTGATTTTGTGTGCCTCTTTCAAATGGCAAAGCAACGATTATTGGTGGATGGAAATTTCCCAGATGCCTTGAGTCCCATATACGAATCATGTGCCAAACGACGCACCAAGGCTCATGCACGTTTTCTGAATCAACATGACGGAGGGTTGGATAATATTTGGCCAGGCCCCGGAAAGCTAGTGGACTTTGAAGATTTTCAACGATTTTATATTGCTGAAACATCCAGCAAACAACTAGCTCCTTCATTTTTTGTCATGTATGAAATTGCTCGCCATGAACCAGAACATCCCTTTACTATTGAAGCACAGGAATATGGAACCTTGCCCCATGCTTCCTTTCCTTCCCCTGATGAGAGTTCCGTGCAAGCGACTCCCACAACCTTTGTCACAACTACTATCTCCTATCCAAACCCCCTGACAGCACCGATTTCTAATGGCCCAGGGGCAGCAGATTGGGTCGTCCCTTATAAAAAAGTTCAACGTGTTATTCAATCAGTAAAGGTGAAATGGGTGATACTGTCAGACCTCAAACAATTGGGATTTCCGGTAGATCACGCAGTACTCGATATTCCACTTGATGGACCACATGGCACCACCATTCCTTTTGTCGTGGATACCGGAGGATACGTCCCTAGTTCCACTCAATGGTTTGGACCTGATGATCAAATCCCAGCAGCTTTGGCTGGTGTTAAGCAAGCACAAGCCGCCTCAAACTCTCTTCAGGCTCTCATGCAACTCAATCGAGCCTTAATGATTGCGCCCAATAACAAACAGGTCTTGAGTGTTTTTGCCAATCAACTATACCAAGGGCTATTGGGCTATGGAGGCCGTCTTAATGGTATTACCATTGAAGATCCACGCCTGGCCCAACGATTCAATGAACTATATTGGACCGTAAAATCTCAAACAGATCGCTTTGACTTAGGACTAGGCATGGTGACAGGGGGAAAAGCCGAGCCCACGCCGGCTGATTACTTGTATCGCATGATCCCAGTCATGGAAGCCCTGGCATCACTGGAACCTGGAGATTTCAATAATCGGATGCATCTGACCTCGACCTATCGCTGGAATAATGATCAACAAGCCGCGTTGTCCTCCCCACAAGAATTGCTAGCAGAAGTGCCCACGGAACAAGAAGAATTTCGTGCTGAAGTCCTCTTGGAATTGGCCTGGGCTCGTATTGGAAAAGTGGCATGGAATAGACATTTTGATGACCCGGACATACGTAAAGGCTATGATGCCGCCAAGCAAGCGTTTGATTTGACCAAAGATCCCTTAAACAAATTCACGGCAGCCTATACCATGGCCTATAGCTTGGCCTTTCATGTCCCGCGTGACAATCAAGCCATGTTAGATCTCTTACAACAGGCCAAGGATTGGTTTGAAAAAATTCCTGGCGCCAACTCACAAAGCTGGGCCTATATGTTGGAAAACAATACACTTAAGGGACTCGTTGAAAATAATCCGGCCTTTAAACCGTTATTGGCAGCCAAATAGGCCACTAAAAAAAGATAGAAAAAGACTCGTTGAAGTTGGGAAACAAGGAGTACGAAATATCATTATATTCGTTTTCCTCGCACTCTCATGAGTGACCTCACTTTTGACTTTTCACACTTCATCGCCCTCTCGCGCCACTACACGCCAGACACTGTCTAGCCCATGGAATTGGATTTCAGGAAAAATCCCGCCATCCTGAGCAATATGCTGGATGTGATGGCTGACGGCCTCTTCACTGTGGATGCCAACGGGCATATCGTAGCCTGGAGCACTGGGGCCGCTCGAATCACTGGCTATTCCAGCGATGAGGTTATAGGAAAATCCTGCCATATTTTAGAAGGACAAAATTGTAAAGGCTTTCGAGTGCTTACAGAATTCCTCGACAATCCCTCACCTTACCCGTGGGGCATTTGCAACCAGGAATGTAAAGTCTTAGGCAAAGACGGGAGAGAGCTCTACCTCTATGGGAATGTCTCTATTCTGAGGGATGAAGAAGGCAATGTTGCAGGAGCAGTGGGAACATTTACGGACCTCACCTCGTTTATCCTAAATAATCAAAAGATCGCAGTCCTGGAAGAACAAACGAAATCCCGGGAGGCATTTCAACAACTCGTCGGCAAAAGTCCAGCGATGCAAGAGGTTTTTCGACGATTGCGATTGGCTGCACAAAGCGATGTCACAGTCTTGCTCACAGGAGAATCCGGCACCGGCAAAGAGTTAGCGGCTCGGGCCATTCATGCCCTTAGCGCCAGGAAAGATAAACCTTTTTTTGCGATTAACTGTTCGGCCATTCCTGAAACTTTGTTAGAAAGCGAGTTGTTTGGCCATGTGAAAGGTGCCTTCACCGGTGCCATTCGGGACAAAATTGGTGTCTTTCAGGCCACGGACGGTGGCACCTTGTTTCTGGATGAAATTGGAGACACCAGTCCCTTACTTCAACTTAAACTGTTGCGTGTCCTGCAAGAAAGTGAGATCCGAAGGGTAGGGGATGATCGCGCCGTTAAAGTAGATGTCCGATTAATCACCGCCACTAACCGCAATTTGCAAATCCTGATGACAGAAGGAACCTTGCGAGAAGATTTTTATTATCGTATTCATGTCTTTGAAATTACTCTCCCGGCCCTCCGAGATCGCCGTGCAGACATTCCACTCTTGGTTCATCATTTCATGGAGGGCAATAACAAAATATTCCAACGAGACATTCACGAAATTGCTAAAGATGCCTTGCAACGGCTTCAAGAATATCACTGGCCAGGAAATGTTCGTGAACTTAAGAATGCCATCGAACATGCGTTTGTGACGGTGGCAGACAACTGCATCACACTTTGGGATCTACCGCCAGAAATCCAACGCCCTGCATCAAAGACCTCTTCCTCTTCAAAATCTTTCTCCTCTTTGGACCCAGCCGAAGAGCATCAGATTCGTGAGGCCCTCAAACAGACACAAGGCAACAAAACCGAAGCGGCGAAGCTTCTTGGTGTAAGCCGGGTCACGCTCTGGAAAAAGCTTAAACAGCTCGACATCAAATCTCCTGCCTCAGCCTAACAAGCAAATTGCCCGTATATCGTTAACTTGTTAAGTTAGCAATTAACGCTTTCCGTTCAATTATTTCCCTTTTCGCCTAAACATTCCATCGTATTTATACAGAGAAAATGCATCTAACTATTTGATTTTATTTATTTTTTTATCTATAAATTTAGTGAATGACAACTGGCATAGACGTTGCTTTTAACATCTGGCAGGGAAAACTAGACAGCTCACCTATGGGTAGAATCTGAAAGGAGGCATGACATGATTGTGAAACAATTTTATCTACAATGTCTGGCACATGCCTCATATATGATTTCCGACGAGGAGACAAAAACAGCCGTGGTTGTGGATCCTCAGCGAGATATTGATCAATACCTACAGGAAGCGCAGTCTCATGGATGGATCATTCGGTATGTTTTTCTGACTCATTTCCATGCCGATTTTCTAGCGGGGCATCTTGAACTGCAAAAACAGACCGGGGCTGAGATCTGCATGGGTGCTAAAGCCCAAACCGATTTTTCTCTCACCTCCTTCGAAGACGGGGAAATTTTGGAGTTTGGTAACACCAGAATCCAAGTGTTGGAAACCCCTGGCCATACTCCAGAGAGTATTTCATTGGCCGTCTATGATTTGGCCATCAGCTCCGAAAATCCACATAGTATACTGACAGGCGACACGTTGTTCATCGGAGATGTCGGGCGCCCGGACCTCATGGCATCAGTAAGAACAACTGCCGAAGAACTCGGCGGCCAACTTTTTGATTCGCTCAGAAACAAATTAATGGTTCTTCCTGATGAAACCTTGGTCTATCCAGCCCACGGAGCCGGATCGCTGTGTGGGAAAAGTCTGAGTTCCGAAACCATTTCCACCATTGGTAAACAGCGGCAGGAAAATTACGCACTACAACCTATGACAAAGAATAAATTTATTGAATTGGTTACTGCTAATCAGCCTGAAGCACCGGCTTACTTTGGTTATGACGCGCAAATGAACCGTGAAGCTCGCCACACACTGGAAGAGGTGGTGAGTAAAAGCCTCTGCCCTCTTAGTTTAGATACTTTGTTGGAGCATCAACACAATGGGGATGAAATTCTTGATGTCAGGAAGGCCACGGACTATGCGAAGGGGCACCTAATCGGCAGTCTAAATATTGGATTGAACGGAAAATTTGCGACTTGGGCTGGGACGTTGTTGGATCCAAAACGCCCAGTTGTGTTGATCACGGAGCCTGAAACTGAAAAAGAGGCCGTGAAGCGTTTGGGACGAATCGGCTTTGATCAGGTTGTGGGTTACTTGGATGGTGGGATCGAGGCCATTTTGAAGAGACCAGACTTACGACAACACAGTCCACAGATCTCTGCCCAAACGCTAGCTGAGCGGTTAACCACAACCCAACCCCCTATGGTTGTGGATGTGCGCACAGAAAAGGAATGGGAAGCGGGACATATTGATCACAGTCTAAATATTCCTCTTCCACATCTGGCCGCACAGGTTCATCGCATTCCTCAGGACGTTTCTGTCGTCGTCCATTGTGCAAGCGGCTACCGCTCTTCGGCCGCCATCGGGATTTTTGAGCAGGCTGGGCGAATACAGGCCATAGAACTAGTCGGTGGATACCATGCATGGATCACCACTTGGGGTCATCCCAAACAGAAAGTGCAATCCGAATGCATTACAAGTTGCGTCAGATGATTCTGTAAATGGAGGAAAATTCTATGAGCACCACGTTACTTGATCAAGAACAACAATTTGAAAAACCTATAGCCCAAAACGTACATGGGCACCGAAAAAATGATCCGCTCTATATCGATGTCCGAACTCCTCAAGAATTCGAAGGTGTGCATATTCCTGGCGCACGAAATATTCCCTTGCCAGATTTACATAAGTATGTGGAAGAGCTGCAGACACTTGCCCAACAACGCCCTATCCAGTTGGTTTGCCGAACCCAGAATCGGGTAAAGATTGCCCGAGAATACTTGGTCAATAATGGGCTGAAGAATTGCGACATCTTGGAAGGCGGCATCACCGCTTGGGTTGCTCAAGGTAAACCGGTGATCAAAGGACAACAGGGGATCTCACTAGAAGGACAAGTTCGTGCTATTGCTGGCGGGTTGATCTTACTCGGTGTTGCGTTAGGCTTTACAGTGCATAGTGGATTTTTTGTTCTCCCTGCCACAGTAGGGGTCGGACTGCTTCACGCTGGATTAACCGATTCATGTTTAATGGGCATACTTCTTTCCAAACTTCCCATGAACCGAATTGGGAATTCCCCCTCCACGAATGGGAGTGTTGAATAATGAAGATATCAAGGGCCATATCTCGCCATGAAGTTGTTCGTTTTAGCCGCATCGGGCCTGTTTAAAAATGTCGTCCAGCAAGGCCGCAGCCCTTTTTGCGCGCGGAGCGTACTGGCAGTACGTGAGCACGGAAAAAGGGCGAGAACGCCGCTGGCGGCTTTTTTCAACAGGCCCCAAATGGAAAGAAAGGAGATTTACGATGAATTGTCCACGATGCGAAGGCTTATTGTTGAGTGACCAAACCTATAATGCAGATGAAGCTTTATATGTGTTGTCCATTTGGCGCTGTCTCAATTGTGGCGAAACCTTCGATTCTATGATCCAACAAAATCGAATCGATCAAAAGGAGAAAGGTATGCCGCAACCTTCTAGGTCCAGAAATTGGGTAGACCACAGAAACCCATTGGCTATTACCAGATAGAAGACCTATAATTTTTTTCTGTCCATCATCAAACATTCGGACAAGTCCATCACATATTCATAACAAGGAGGTCACAATGCATCGTTCGATCCGTTCTTTACTATTCGTAGGAGCTTTAAGCTTTCTAGCAATGGGGTGTATGACCACACCAGCCATGAGTGAAGGAGGAGGCCCTGCTCATGGATATGACATTCATGTGCAAGCCCCTCACATGATGCCCGACGGGACACCAGGCGGTCCGTTCCACCACTATTGTAAAGGGATTAATGACAAGATTCTCCAATGTCTCCTGTTTGAGTCGACGGATGCTAACGCCCCGTTGGTTGCCATCGAATATTTCGTGGCCAAAGATCTTTCACGAAAACTTCCAGTCATTCAATGGCATCGGTTCTTCCACGATCATGAAGTAGAAATTGCCACTGGACGCGTACAAATTTTGGATATCGATGATCCCGAAAAAGTGAAAGCTATTGCTGAAGCCGCAGGGAAAACCGATGGCGTCATTTATCACCTCTGGCAAAAAGGGAAAGAGTTTCCAGATGGGACAGTGACCTACCCGCAGTCACTTGGCCATTCGTTTCCTCAATAATCTGAATAACAACTCATCTAGGCTAAGAGCGGGGGATCAACCAAATCCCCCGCTCATCTTAAAGGATACACAGCATGGGGCGCAGCGCAACACGGACAACGACAATACTTTTCGGATTCATCCTGTGGGGTGGGAGTACCTTTTCTTTTGCGGCAGACCCCGCCGTTCTCAAACCTCGAGTCCCAACCACGGAAATAGAAGAAGCTCGAACCTGGGTCAACCCATTTCCTGCCGCACCTGAAAATATTGAGAAGGGCAAACGCATTTTTCACGGAAAAGCGTTTTGCGTTACTTGCCATGGAAGAGATGGGAAGGGGCTGGGAAACATTCCTGGCCTGCGGGGCAAACTGCCTCGGAACTTCACCGACAAAGCCTGGCAAGAAGCCAGAACGGATGGAGAGTTATTTTGGATCTTGAAAAACGGTAGCCCGGGAACTGATATGGCCTCATTTATCCCACTTGTATTGACCGAAGAAGAAGCATGGCATGTTCTTCTCTATGTCCGCTCATTTGGCCAACCCTAACATTCTCGGGATTCACAATTTTTTATCTTGTTTTCTTCCTCGCCATAATTTGCTCTCAACTGTAAATCAAAAAAACGACATCGAGTTTTCTACCATTTTCAAGGGTTGTTAGACCTCCAATTCTTTCTTCTTCTATTTCTCAAGATTTGAGAAATCTTCTGGTGCGAATCTCCTGTTCCCATGTTCTAAATGTCTCAACATTCTTCTCTCTGGCTGTAAATATGTACTATTGACTGAGGTTTACGCGTCAATTAACAGTTAGCGCTTAGACTTAACGATTTAACAACATTAGCACTTTTGTTTGACCAAAAAACGTGAACTACACCCTAAATATGCGTTTTTTCCTATTCTTCTCAGTGGCATTCCTTTTGCTCAATTGAATTGTTGTACAGAAAATAGGATTTACAACTTATCAATTTAAGGAGGCAGGTCATGGCAGGAACGAATGGACGAGTGATGGTAGTGGATGATGAGGCTGATGTTCGAAAGGTGGCCAAAATATGTCTGGAAAAAGCTGGCTACCAGGTCATTGAGGCAGAAGACGGTGAGCAAGCGATCCGGGAGATTAAACAAGGGGATAACCCTGTGATGCTAGATCTGATTATCACAGACATAAATATGCCAAAAGTGAATGGGTTGGAAGCCATTCAATTCTTTCAACAAGAATGGCCCCATGTGCCATTGATTGTGATGACGGGGTATCCAAATCTAGAAACTGCCAAAGAATTGATGAAACGTGGATTAGTGGACTATTTGGTCAAACCCGTGGATAAAGAAAAGTTGGTTGCGGCTGTTGAAAAGGGCATGAGCCAAAGAGAGCTGAGTAGTTTTTAATTAGCCCCATTCAATGTGAAACAGGCCCTCGTCTATCCAAACTCCATTGGACGAGGGACTTGTTTTTGAAAATCCTGGAACAATTGTTGGAAAGCTAACTTGCGAATGATTTGTGGAGATACGCCCATGGCAATGGAGGCTTCTAGGGTGACAGAGCAACAGACAATTAATGAATTAATCTTACATGCGGCAGACGAGGGAATTTTTGGTCTTGATTTGGAAGGTAAACATACCTTTGTCAATCCGGCTGCTGCCCGTATTCTTGGATTTGACGCGAAGGAGTTACTAGGGCAACCCAGCCACGCCCTCTGGCATCATACTAAAGACAATGGCGATCCCTATCCAGCTGAAGAATGTCCTATTTACGGCGCGTACAAGGATGGAAAGATTCATCATGGAGATGATGAAGTATTCTGGCGAAAAGACGGGACGTCATTTCCAGCTCAATACTCAAGTCGCCCAATATTTGATGAGGGGAATACACTCATTGGGGCAGTCGTCACGTTCCGAGATATTTCGGCACGCTGTGAGGCCGAACGGACAATTGCCGAACTTCGTCGCGAAAATGACTATGTGCTGAATTCGGCGGGAGAAGGAATTTTTGGGTTAGACCTGGAAGGTCGTCATACATTTGTGAATCCTTCGGCAGCCAAATTATTGGGGTATGAAATTTCTGAATTACTTGGTCAACCCAGCCATTCTCTATGGCATCATACCAGAAGCAATGGGAAGCCCTATCCCAAGGAAGAATGTCCAATCTACGGAGCATATAAAGACGGGCTGGTTCACGTTGGGGAGGATGAACTGTTCTGGCGTAAAGATGGCTCAAGTTTTATTGCGCAATATTGCAGTACGCCAATGCGTAATCGTGAAGGAGAGTTGATTGGCGCCGTGGTAACCTTTCAGGATATGACGGAACGAAAACGCCTTGCTGCTCAATTGTTGGAAGCGGCCAAGATAGCGGAAGTGACGAGAGTGCTGGGCAATGTGGGGCATGACATCAAGAATATGTTGATGCCTGTTTTGACGGGAACCAGTCTCTTGGAAGATGAGTTAAAAGATCTTTTCGCACGTCTTACTAAATCAGAAATGCTCGGCGACAAGAAAATTGAAGAGACCTGTGCAGAACTGACCCAAATGATCAAGCAAAATGGACGACGCATTCAAGATCGGGTCAGAGAAATTGCCGATGCAGTAAAAGGTGTGACCAGTGAACCGCATTTCGTGACATGTCAGATTTCCCCAATTGTTGAAGGGGTCATGAAATCATTGCAGGTTTCAGCTAAAGAAAAAGGCGTGACCTTGCTCTCCAAAGACTTGGAGTATCTTCCATCTCTTGAAGCTGATGGGAAACGCCTCTTTACCGCTCTCTTTAATCTCATTGGTAATGCTATTCCAGAAGTCCCTAATGGAGGCTCGGTCACGGTGACGGGTTCTGCCAATGGAACAAAGGACATACTTGAACTCGTTGTAACCGATACTGGAAAAGGAATGCCTGCGGAAGTACGAGAGCGGCTCTTCACCAAAAATGCCATTAGCACCAAAGCGGGAGGGACTGGACTCGGAACGAAAATTGTGAAAGATGCCATCGATGCACACAATGGAAATATTCGGGTAGAAAGTACTCAAGGCGTCGGCACATCTTTTTATATCTCTCTGCCCATTCATCAAGCTCATTAGCTAAGGTCAGAAAACCATCCACCAATTGACAATGTGTCGACACAGATTCTACTAGACCAAATGCTCTAGTTCGCTGTACGCGAATGCCAACCGTATTTCCCGAAAAAGTTATACTTAAGTAGATTCACCCATTAAAATGAATTTAAGAAAATA
Source organism: Nitrospirales bacterium (assembly GCA_965223685.1). GTDB lineage: Bacteria > Nitrospirota > Nitrospiria > Nitrospirales > UBA8639 > Nitrospira_E. The sequence continues at coordinate 1,843,641 of CBDCXG010000002.1, read as the reverse complement.
TATGTGATAGAATTTTTTTGTGAGAATTACTAGGAGTTAGTTAGTGAGGAAAAGGAGAATCCTATGACAGGGCTATCCCTTTTGACATTTTCAATATGGCTCGTCTTCGCGTCCGTCCAAACATCTAACCCAGCACTAAACTCCTTACCAGCTGAGCCTGACGAAGAGACTCGCATTGACGAAATTTACGACCAAGAATCTCGCCTTTTTCTCTCCCTCTATTCCCTAAACGGCAATGGTACAATCGATTACATCACGGGTCGAACAGTCGAAGGCCATATCCGGAGTTCCTATGGAAATCCCGTCTACTACCTACCTGAACATCCTATTTTCTATTGGTGGAATCACACCATGTTTAATGATCCCCAATTGGATGGCGTAAACGGCAACGAATTGGTCTACCAAGAAGAAACAGATTTCGATATTAGTCGCTACAAACCCTGCCTCTTCAACGGTCAACCCTGTTAATTGTCTTTTCTTGTTAAGAATTTTCTCTCTGTTCCGTCAAGCATTCGAAGAAAAGGAAATTCTTAGTCTTGTCCTTTTTAAAAAAGGATTTTAGAAACTTGGGTTCAGGCATTCTTTCTTGTCCAAGATAAAATAACCATGTAAAAGAAACTTTAGAGACAAGGATTTCTTGATGTTGACGAAGCCTATAAAAATCGTTGTTGTGGGTGGAGTAGCAGGCGGCGCGAGTGCCGCAGCGAAGGCTCGCCGAACGAACGAAACGGCGGACATTACCATTTTTGAAAAAGGTCCCTATGTGTCCTTTGCCAACTGCGGGCTCCCCTATTATGTTGGAGAAACGATCCAAGATCGGGATGACCTGTTACTGCAAACTCCAGAGCGATTTTGGAAACGATTTCGAGTTCAGGTCCATGTCCTACACGAGGTCCTGAAAATAGACCGCGTCACAAAACAGGTGTGCGTAAAAAATGCCATTTCTGAAGAGGTGACATCCCACCCCTATGACAAATTAATTCTGGCTCCTGGAGCTGGAGCTATCGTTCCCAATATCCCTGGCATTCATGCCAAGAATATTTTCTCCGTCAAAACTGTTCCTGACTCGGATAGAATTAAATCGTTTCTTCACGACCACCCCTCCCAGAAGGCACTCATCATTGGTGGTGGCTTTATCGGACTGGAAACGGCCGAAGCCTTGGCGAATCGGGGGCTAGCGGTGACCATCGTTGAGAAAGCGCCGCACATTCTGCCCCCTTTTGATTCAGACATGGCAAGACTCGTGACCCATCACCTAGAAGAGAAAGGGTTAGACATTATCACAGGCGACGGGATTGCAGGATTTCATCAAGATGGGGAGGTTGCCCGTGAAGCTACATTAGAAAGTGGGAAGCGGCTCCCCATGGATCTTGCCATCCTCTCAATAGGGGTTCGTCCAGAACTAAAACTTGCCCAAGAAGCCAACCTAGAAATTGGTGCGTCAGGTGGGATTGCCGTCAATACACGACAACAAACGTCTGATCCTGATATCTATGCGGCAGGAGATGCTGTTGAAACCACGAACTTAGTCACAGGGAAACGAGCACGCATCCCTTTAGCCGGACCAGCCAATAAACAAGGAAGAGTCGCCGGTGCAAATGCGGCGGAAGGAGATTTACAATTCGATGGTGCACTAGGCACAGCTATCGTTGAAACAATGGGCATCACCGCTGCCAAAACAGGGTTGACTGGTCAGGAAGCCGAGAGGCATGGGTTACAGTATTTCGACTCAGTCACTCACCCGTTAGATCACGCCGGATACTATCCCGGTGCCGAAGCCCTCCATATGAAGTTAGTGGTAGAAGAAGAAACCGGAAAACTTCTGGGCGCCCAAATTGTTGGAGAACAGGGAGTGGACAAACGGATTGATGTGCTGGCCACAGCGTTACATGCCAAGATGACAGTCCAGGATTTGGAACAACTGGATTTGGCCTATGCCCCACAATTTAATTCTGCCAAGGGTCCAGTCATCATGGCAGGATTTGTGGCGGCCAATACGTTACGAGGAGAAGTGAAGACCGTCACCGGGGAAGAATTGAATAAGAGACTTGAAGCAAATGCATCCCTTCAATTGCTAGATGTCCGAACTCCAGGTGAATATAAACAATCCCACCTGCCTCAAGCCCGCCTGGTTCCCGTGGATGACCTCAGAGGCCATCTCTTTGATCTAGACCCCGACCAAGAAACTGTCGTCTATTGCCGCGTCGGATTACGGGGCTATCTGGCAGCCCGCATTCTCCTCCAACATGGGTTTACGAACGTCTCAAATCTTACCGGTGGGATACTCAGTTTTTCTCCAGCTACAGAAAAAGCTTGAAAAAGAGAACTGATTATTCCTGCGCACCTCTGGCTTAGAGGCCTGCCTAGAAGTTTCAACTGTTTATTTTGCTGATTCAACACCAAAGAGTTCATTGCCAATAAGGGTTTGGGGAAATCAGTTAGCGGAATCGTTAAGATTCACTTAACAGTTAACGTTTCCACTTTAACAATTCTCTCGCCCTACAGAACTGTGTCTTGGGTTCTCATTCCATAACTCATTGTTTTTATGACGAAAAACGACTATCGTTCTGATATTTTTTCATGGCATTGCGCTTGCGTATACGTATGGTGTGATTACATTCATTCATGGGTAAGGAGGGAAAGACCATGTGTAAAAACGTTGGCAGCACAGAAAAAGGTATTCGCTTGATTTTGGGAGGTTTGTTGGTAATCGCGGCCGTATTTCTCCAGTTACCTACATGGGGAACGGCCATATTAGGTACGGTTGGAGCGATCTCCGTACTGACGGGAACCATGGGGTATTGTCCAGCCTGGAGCATATTTGGCATTAACACCTGTCGCCTCGAAGAGTGAAGGCAAGCTGTTGAACGCGCATCTCAGATATTCAGGGAGTGATGAATAATGAAGATATCAAAGGCCATATTTCGCCTGGAAGGCTTTTTCGTAACTTGAAATTGAATTATTCAACAGTCCCATATAGGGTTATGAATGGAGGATTCACAATGAAGAGAGTATTCCGACTGTTCACGTATTCTCCCACAAGGGCTGGAGGTCTGCTCCTGGCTTTTTGCTTTTTCTTTTTCCCTGGCTTCTCTCAGGTCTTTGCGGGTGATACTAAAGAAGCTGAGTCATTGATAAAAAGCACCTGCTCAACTTGTCATAAGTTTGAAGGGAAAGAAGAGAGTCGGTTTAATTTAAAAGCGCCAGATTTGATGTGGGGCGGGAGCAAATACCAACGGGATTGGCTCATTCGTTGGCTCACCGGAAAAGAGCCATTGTTGTATGCAAAAAATTATCGCTGGGATCTCAAGCAAGACCCCGATCCTCACATGACCGTGACAGAAGCACAAGCCAATTCCATTGCCGATTATTTCGAAAACAATCTCATCGACTCCCGAGTCACCGTTGGGGCCTTTGATCTCTCCAAGGTGACAAAACGCGATGCCGAAGTTGGAGCGGTTATTTATAAAGCCCATGCCTGCATCGGCTGCCACACCATTGAAGAAAATGGACAACTCGTCGGCGGACCGCAAAGTGCCAATTTGGCGGATTCCGGGAATCGATATGACAAGGACTGGTTATTCAGATTTGGGATCAACCCGCAAGATTTCACTCCACACAGTGGGGAATTTTTGGCTGATGCCACAGAGCCTCAACTCCGAAGTGTGATCGGCTATTTAATGACACTTGGCGTGAAAGACTTCAAATTCTATGAACCTTGGACCAGTGCTGAGTTTGCTCAACCCAGTGTAGATCGGGGAGCGGTGATCTACAAAGAATATTGCTCGCAATGTCATGGCGCCGAAGGCAAGGGTGATGGTCCAGCCGCATCTGGCCTGAGTCCCAAGCCGGCTGTCCATGCCAACATTCCTTTTGAAAAGCTTCCAATAGAATATCTCTATAATGTGATTAACTTTGGTGGACCAAGTGTGGGTAAATCGGCCAATATGCCTTATTGGGGACTGACCGTTGGACAACAGGGCGTCGCTGATGTCATTGCCTATCTTAAAGCTACGTTTAAAGGTGGGACAGAAGTGGCACAAGCTGGAGACGGAACTGGACCTTCAGGCGTCTGCCCACAACCACGCAAAACTAAACGTGCCCCTGGCAAATTCCGGAACATGGAAAATCCTCTGGCCCAGAATGCGGAGAACATCAAGGCAGGCGAGACCTTGTTTCAACAAACTGCGAAACCGTTAGCCTGCATGAACTGTCATGGCGCACAAGGAGACGGCGAAGGACCGATGGGGGCTGCCTTAGATCCTCGTCCAAGAAATTTCACTTGTGCAGAAAGCATGAAAGATATTTCTGATGGTCAAATGTTCTGGATCATTAAAAACGGATCCGTTGGAACCGGAATGATGGCTTTTTCCGGAATGCCGGACAATCAAATTTGGCAAGTGATTCAATATATCCGGACATTGGCAAAATAAGGATTCCATCCTCTATTATGACAGGCAGATGGGACACTTGAATTTTAATAGATTGACTCGACGGCGGTTTCTTCAAGCATTGCTTATTGCAAGTGGGCTCACAGCATTGGGGAAACCGCTGGTTCGGGCTGCACCCACACCTAGCATGACCCTGCCGTTTGAAAGGGGAGAGCGACCTCTTGTGGCTTTCCCTGAAAAGCGGCTATTGATGGTCATGACCACACGGCCACCACAACTCGAAACACCATTTTCTCTTTTCAATGAAGATATTTTTACTCCCAATGATGCGTTCTTTGTCCGCTGGCATTTGGCCAATATTCCCACCACGGTTGACTTGCAAACATTTCGCTTACATATAAGAGGGCGTGTCAAGAATCCTGTATCTTTCAGCATCAAAGATTTACAGGAGAAATTTGAACCAATAGAAATCGCGGCAGTCTGCCAATGCGCAGGGAACAGTCGCGGTTTTTCGGAACCCCGGGTCGCTGGGGGACAATGGGGCCATGGAGCTATGGGGAATGCCCGATGGAAGGGCGTTCGACTACGTGATTTGTTAGAAAAAGCGCAATGTGAATCTGATGCCAAACAGATTCGGTTCGATGGCCTGGATCGTCCAGTAGCCGATGTCACACCCGATTTTTTGAAATCGCTACCTCTAAATGATGCCATCGCCGACCATGTACTGGTGGCCTATTCCATGAATGGGGAACCTCTTCCCCTTCTCAACGGCTTTCCTCTGCGCGTAGTCGTTCCCGGATGGTATGCCAGTTATTGGGTCAAGATGCTGAATGCTATCGAAGTGCTCAATGATGACGACCGAAATTTCTGGATGAATCCTGCGTATCGCATTCCTGATAATGCCTGCGGGTGTTTAGAGCCAGGCGAAAAGGCTGTCGCAACTATCCCACTCTCCACCATGAAAGTTCGATCTTTTATCACAAATGTCGCGAATGGAGAAAAAATATCCAATGGGTCTCGAGTACTTATTAGAGGTATCGCCTTTGATCAGGGGTACGGCATCGATCAAGTCCTATTTTCTTCAGATGGCGGGCAGCATTGGAAAGCTGCGAAATTGGGAAAAGATTTTGGAGATTTCTCTTTTCGTCAATGGGAAACGCAGGTGGCTTTGAAACCAGGACAGTCTTATCAATTGCAGTCCTTAGCAATCAATCGGATTGGGGAATCCCAACAGCTCCACCCGAAATGGAATCCTAGCGGCTATTTGCGCAATGCGGTTGAAAGCGTCCGCGTTTCAACCAGAAGCTAGTCTTCTCATGAGTCGAAAACTCTCATGCGTCTTAATTGTTATCGGAGTATTCCTCTGTAGCTTTGCATCATCCGCTTTGTCGGAAGAATCTCCCCTTCCTCCTTCATCACCATCAATTGCCTTACCTACCGATCCCTTTTTATTTCAATCTGGGAAGGGACAGGAAATTGCCAACGTCTATTGCATCATGTGCCATTCAGCTGACTACATTTACACCCAACCCGAGCATTCAGAAGAAAAATGGCATGAAATCATCCAGAAAATGCAGAAGGTGTTTGGATGTCCTATTCCACAAGACCAGATTCCTCTATTAGCGAAATATCTTTTTCTACAAAATTCCGTCTCCCCTATCCCAGTAGGATCTCAATAGAGCCTTTGCTACTTTCTAATCTTGTTTCTTGTTCCACCTTCCTCATACAATATTAATAGGTAACCCCCTCCTCTTTTTTCTCATTCTCAGGACAGGAGGTATGTCTTATGAAAAATGTCTTCTCCACGCTAATTGCGGGTATCTCAATATTTGGCTTAACAGCTTGTGGGAGCACAGGAGGCAATGTCGGGCTTGGCGTGTTGGGCGGTGCGGCAGCAAGTGCCGGAGGATATGAATTGCACTTGAACAATCAGAAGGAACAGGTAGAAGAAGATTTTAAAGATGGAAAGATTGATGAGAACGAGCGAGATATCCGACTCAGTCAAATAAAACGAGACTCACTTCTCCAGTAAGACACAAAGACAACCAAAAATTTCTTAACCACTCGTTTTTATGGAAGAACAGGGATACAATATCCCTGTTCTTCCGTAAACATAGTATTTCTCCGAAACCACTTCTCTATTATTCAGAAATATAATACATAATACGGATGATTCCTTCACCTCGTGAAAATCTCACCCAGCATTGAACAACCTCCCCAACCAAACCTGTAGTCTTTCCTTTTTACACCCAAAAATCGGACTCCTTCTTTTCTAATGGATGTGTATTTATTACTGGCTCTGTTGTCAGGTGGATTGGTCGGGCTCTTGCTCGGAGCCACGGGTGGAGGCGGGTCATTAGTAGCAATCCCGTTATTAGTCTATGTCGTCGGTATCCCCGTTCAAAAGGCCAGTGCCATGTCCCTTATCGTTGTTGGCTATTCCGCTCTTTTCGGGGCCTGGCAAGAAAACCGTCAAAAACATGTTCATATTCCGGCAGCCCTGGTATTCAGTTTGACGGGAGTCTTTGGTGCGTGGATTGGCGCACAAGGGCATCAACTCGTCTCGGAAGCAATCGTATTATTTTTGTTCGGGAATTTATTGTTGTTTATGAGTTTATGGACGTTTTGGCAACCGCAGAATACCCAAGATCATGATGCAGCCACAGGATGCGCTGAACATTTTTCCTGGCCTTGTGCATTCAAAGCCTCAGCTATTGGATGGGGGGTCGGATTACTTACAGGATTTTTTGGAATAGGTGGAGGATTTCTCATTGTTCCAGCTCTCATGATACTTCTGGAATTTCCTATACGGCTGGCAATAGGGACCTCATTTTTGATCATCGCCCTCATTTCGATAGGCGGGGTATTCGGACATTTACATTTAGCCTCGTTGAATTGGCTCTTAACGGGATTAGTGTTAATTGGCAGTATGCTGGGACTAGTCTTTGGATCTAAGGTGACTCGGTCTATTTCCTCCCATCATTTGCGACGATGCGTGGCGATCCTAATTGGTGCCATCGGCCTAGGGTTAATCCTAGATAATGGCTGGCATCTTATCTTTTAGGACACGAAGCGTGTGTTCAAGAAAAGATAGCGGATTCTCTCAATAAGCTTGCCAGGTTTAGGCCTGGCAGCCAAGGCCCCTTTGCCGAAACCCGGCAACTCTCAGGAACGCCAATACTGGATGATTGGAGCCATAAGGGTGAGATAAAAAAATAGGAAGTCAATTGGAAGACGCATATTGGTAGAGGGCGAGGGAATAACTTGGAACCATTTCTTCCGAATATTAGAAAAGTGGAATCTGATTCTCCAAGAAGCTTCAGTAGATCCTAGCCCATCCTTTTATGGTCTTACAACGATGAATTACAAATTCGTACCTTATGCTCTCTAAGAGAATTAAATTAATGTCTAGTTTTAATGCGGTTCTCCATGTTGTGCCATCCAGTCACTCATAGTCTTCTCAGACTCTGGCGTAAAATCATCACGGAGTAATTTAATGTGATCGTCCTCGAAGACTGCGGTCTCCACTCCTGAAAGTACGAGATTAGGCTTGCCAATATTGGTGTAGGTCACAGTCCATTTCACAGTAAGCGTACTGCCTTCGACTGCCGGCATCTGAAAGTCTAGCTTACGGCTATCCATTTTTCGATCAAGACCATCAACGCTTTCGTGTAGTTTAATGAGCACGGCCTTTCGACCACTTGCCTCCTTAGGTCCGCATTCGTAGACAGCATCTTCGGTGAAAAATTCTTCAAGGCGCGACCAATCATCGTCCTCGTAGGTTAGCTCAAAGGCCTTTGCATAGGCCTGAAAGCGATCTAAAATATTCATTTTGCCTCCCTATACCCTCAAGTTTGTATGAGAATATCTTCATATCAGTGAGGTATCTAACTAAGAGGTTACTATATAACCTTCAGCTTTGTATTGATAATCTCTTATGAATAGGGTGAAAATTTTTGATACTTTTATCCTCTGTCGGGACCTTTGAGTCAAACCGTCTATGCGCAGCGTTAGTTTTTTAGACAGAAGGAATGAGACAAGACTCAGCTGTGAGTAAACTCTCTGGCTACATGTAAACAAAACTGGGGGATCTAGAAATTTAGGGGACTTTCAAGTGAGGAAACTAATGATGACCATGCTCGGCATGGTTTTTACTTTTTTTGCCAGCGGCATGCATCATATGGGAAACATGGAGTTCAAGTTTAGGAAGTGCTTCGCTTAAAAACTGCTTCAACTCTTGCTTGTGAGCGGACGGAATCAATTTGTGCTTCATAGCATGAATGACTTCTTGACTGAATTGAATCTCGTAGTGCAGGTAAGTCTCGTCAAAAGCTTCTGCGTTCTTCGACTTTAGCTCAGCTATGTGTCTTTGATGCACATTTGCATAGTGATTCTTTGTCGGCACTGTATATGAAATACCCAGCTTTACAGCAAGCTCTCGACCTTGCTGTTGCAGTTTAGGATGATCCGTGACAATCATACTCGCAAGACTTCGTATATTTTCCTTTTTGCCTTTTTCCAAGGCCATCGTTGCTAGTTCAATGTCGTAGGTATTAAGTTGGTCAAAGATTGCAAAGATTGTAGAATCATCAAGTATCTGGCTAGTCTGTTGTGCTGAATCTTGGTGTGTATCAGAACTGCTCCAGGATAGTGTGCCTATGGATAAGAATAGAATGACGGTACTCGGCAATACACTTCTCATAAATGGTATGGATCGCATAATCTCTTCTCCTTTGAACTTCGGTGATTAAATATCAAGGTGCTTCGGTAAACTCAACACCTAGCGACCGGCCTAGATCAGGCTCCCCAACCCTCTGAATTCCTTGACATCTTGATTTTCACTAGCTCCCCTTTCCTGTTTGCTTGCGCGCAAGCCTAACGTACACGTATATTTATTGTAAAATTGTATTTTTAAATACTATTAATAGTTTATATAAATATATGACTTTATGACTCTCACACAGCTGCAGTTTGTCAGTGCTCTTGCAAATACCGCGTCCTTTAGTCAAGCTGCCCAGCGCTGTTTCGTCACACAGCCTACGTTATCGAATGCCATTGCTCAGTTGGAAGAGGAATTGGGAGGGCGCCTTTTTTCTCGAACTACCCGCAAAGTATGTCTTACACCTCTAGGAGAACATCTCTTACCATTGATTCGTGCTTCATTAGATGCGACCGAAGACCTTCGCCGTGCTGCAAAATGCTACAAGACGCCATCCCACAAATTGATCCGTATAGGGTTTTCCCCCTTAATCAATACGCGCTTTTTGACATCCGTGGTGGACCCCTTTCAACGCACATATCTCGATGTAGAGGTAATCTTTAAGGAATGTTTTCTCAACGACCTTCGTCTTCGATTAGATCGGCATGCCCTCGATCTCGCCATACTCCCCAAAACTCAAATAGATAGACGGTATGCCCGCCATCCGATCTATGAAGAAGCGTTGTATTATCTTCCTCCTGAAACATCATCCGTTGTCTTGAAAGAGCATAGTCCTATACAGATGAAAGAGGTTGCAGCCCAGACATTCATACTTACCATGGGAGGTTGTGGATTAGCAGATGAAGTCCGTCGATTGTTTAAAGGAAAGAAACTAAAACTGCACGAATATCAGGGACAGGCGCTCAGTTATAAGATTGCTGAAGAATGGACCACGCTGGGCATTGGAGCTACCATCCTTCCGAAGTCCAAAATTTCTCAAAGGGCCCAACATGCCTACCCACTACTCAAAGATCCTAGCAAGCCTGCTAAGATTAAATATGAGATGATGTGGAGCCGAAACACCTCACCACCTGAGCACCTTTCTCAGTTCTTGAACCATATTAAAAGAGTGGCCCCATCATTGATAGCCGGAATGCTCAAATGAGATGTGAACCGCCTAAACCTCATGCCTTATAAGGCTGTTAAGCGATTTATCAGGTGAAGGGTTCATTGAAGTTGATTTACAGAAAAGCAGGTGGAGGGAACTTGTAAGATCAAAGAGTTGTAGGTGGTGGTGGACCCTACAGGATTCGAACCGATGGCCCGACAAAAAAATTATGAAGGAGTTTTTTCGTCTTGGACGGGTCGAAATAACAACATGACATCGCCTGCTTCTAGTTGTTGCCCGTCTTGAAATTCCCAGGGCAATAAAGTGGAACCATGTCGATAGACTCTGAGTAACACGTCTGGCTGTAAGTCGCTTGCTGTTTTTCCTACATCGTCTCCTTCCACTGTTCGCTCAATGATATTGACGTGTCCACCCGCGGTCAGAAAATCCTCCAAGTAATCAGCCAAATACTTTTGATCCACCGCCGCGGCTAACATATAGCCACCGTACGTGGCAGGTGAAATAATAGTTTGCGCTCCTCCTTGGCGAAAGAGTTTGACGTTTTCTTCTTCCTTCGCACTCACAATCACTCGACAGTTAGTATTGAGATTCCTCACTGTTAGCAAGATAAGCGCATTGGTATCGTCTCGGCCCGAGGCAATAATGACAGCTTTTGCGACACGTAAAAATGCACCATGTTGTAAGAGGCCTTCCTGAGTAGCATCCCCCTTGAGCGCCACGACTCCCAATTCTACTGCCGTTCGCACACGATCATCACGGGGATCAATGACCACGATATGTCCTGGATCAGTGCCTTTGGCTAATAATTCTTTTACTGCAGAATAGCCGGTGTGCCCAAAACCACAGACAACCACATGTTGATCCAAATTCGATTGGAGTTTTGCCATACGAAATACCTCAGTAAATTGTCTCAGTGCCAATTGATAGGCTGTGCCTAAAAAAATTATCCAAATAAAAATTCGAACGGGCGTCACCACAAGAGCATCAATCATTCTGGCTCGCGGCGTCACCGGAACAATATCACCATATCCAACAGTCGTGACGGTCACCATTGTGAAATACACCACATCCGTGAAAGACATATGACCATCACTCTGATCTTTTAGTCCCCCGCGATCTAGCCATAGAAGGCCGATCAACATTCCAAACAGAAACAGAACCATCCCCAACCTGACCAGCAAGGTGCGAACGGGATCCAGGTCAGAAGGCATGTAGACCACCCGCCTCAAAAAGAGTGAGGACTTGGGGGTCGATTTGGTTTTAAAAGGAAAGGCCATGAAAAGGTGTAATTGTTATGAAGTACTAACTTCTGAGTGGCCAAAACATCACGAGCAGAGGAAGAGACACGGCAAGGATTAATATTTCTAGCGGCAACCCCATTCTCCAATAATCTCCAAATCGATAGCCTCCGGGCCCCATGACTAATAAATTATTCTGATGCCCTATTGGCGTAAGAAAAGCACAGGAAGCTCCAATTGCCACCGCCATGAGAAACGGATCGACATTGACCTGAAGACTTTGTGCTACAGCAAAACTAAAGGGGGCCATGACCACCGCAGTCGCGGCATTATTCATGACATCTGAAAGGAGCATCGTGAACACCATGATCAGACCTAAAAGGACAACTGGAGAGTATCCTGTTGTCACATTTACCAGAAATTGGGCTAAGACCGTTGTGGCTCCGCTGTGTTCTAATGCGCCACCAATGGGAATCATCGCTCCTAACAATACCAACACGGGCCAATCAATGTGTTGATAGACATCTCTGGGAGACACGATAGTAAACAAAACCATCCCTAATGCTGCACTGGCCAATGCAATTGGTAACGGCACAAGCCCCGCAATGGCACAAACCAAGGCCACGGCAAATAGTCCACCAGCCAACAGAGCTTGGCCAGATTGAACCAGTTGAATCCCCCGTTCAGCCAACGGTAGACATCCCAAAGAACTAATAACCTCTAACACCACTTCTTTCTCACCTTGCAAGAGCAAGACATCCCCAGCCTTAAACCGGAATTCTTTTAACCGACCTCGATACGGTGTCCCCTGTCGGGACACGCCTAAGAGAGAGACGCCAAAACGGCTCCGGAGCTTTAATGTTCCTGCCAATCTTCCCACCAACCACGAACGGTCAGGAGGCACGACGGCTTCTAATAAGATTTCGTCCTTCATTGCAGGAGACTTTTTAGCCACCTCGGGCTCTGGGACCTCTTCTTTGGTTTGAGTCCCGGTTAATTCTAGTCCTAACGCTGAGACAAATTTTTTGATCCCTTGCGGCCCTGCTTCCAAAACTAAGACATCACCTACCTGAATATGTTCCCGCCAGGCAGCTCCTCGAATGGATTGTTCCGCTCGAATGAGTCCAATGATTAAGGCATCCGAATCCTCAGTCGCGGATTCTAATTCTGAGAGTGATTTGCCTATAGCCTTTGAATTTTCTGGAACTTTGACTTCGGTAAGATATTCTTGAATATGAAATAAGTCTTGTGGGGCATTTTTCGATCGTCGAGCAAAAGGAATGAGATGCCATCCAATTAAGGCTACAAAGATAATTCCGGCCACCGCCACCACTCCACCGACGGGAGAAAAATCGAACATACCAAATGGCTGCCCGGTAATTTCTGCCCGGTAGTTGGCCACAATAATATTAGGTGGGGTCCCAATTAACGTGGCCATGCCTCCTAAGATAGTCCCAAACGCCAAGGGCATCAAAATGATAGCCGGGGATCGTTTCGCATCGAACGAGGATTGAATAGCGACAGGCATCAGCAGTGCCAAAGCCCCTACATTATTCATAATGGTGGAAAGCAGGCCGCCAACCCCAGCTAAACTGACAATATGTAACGTCGGAGAAGAAATCGCTCCTTTGATATAGCGGGTAAAAATTTCAATTGCTCCCGCATTACTCAACCCCCGGCTAATTATCAACACCGCCGCCACCGTAACAACTGCTGGATGCCCAAAACCTAAAAAAGCTTCATTGGCAGGAATATATCCTAATAATGTGGCAATTAATAACCCTGCCAAGGCCACCAGATCATAACGCCACCGTTCCCAGATAAAAAATACGACGAGAATTCCAAGAAGACTAATAAGAAAAATTTGATCGACAGTCACCGGTCAGCAAGATCCTTTGCCGGGAGTTTTTGAGGAAAGGGTCCGTTGAAAAAATCCGCCAGCGGCGTTCTCGCCCTTTTTCCGTACTCACGCATTGCCAGTACGATCCGTGCGCAAAAAGGGCTGCGGCCTTGCTGAACGAACTGTTTTGAACGGACCCGAAGCCATTGATCCCCAATTGCTTCATGGAGAAATATGGCTATCGATGTCTTCATTATTCAACACGCCCGGAAAGATAAACAGTTTGCAGAAATGTGAGAGGCCATCCTACCCATCGCACCACAGGGAGTCTCGATAGTGATTTAAACAGGTTCGGAGGGTAAAAACAAACGTAGGGGATAACTACATATGATAGGAATCAAATCATTTGAGAGGGCAAAAAGAGGAGACGCCATCTTCAACGAGCTCACCGAAGATTAGTGAGCTCGCTTGAGAAACGTCAGAAGTACCAAGAGAATAATCACAATTTTGACAGGATTCCCATATTCTGTCCCACAGGCACCAGGTCCAATCAGGACACGTTACGCCTCTGAGACACGAATTTTTCTAGCGCCTACACTTCAGGCACTCAAGTTACGCTGTTAAACGAGCAACTGGAGTTCGTGGGGCTCTGCGTAGCCGCTTCCGAAATGGAAGGACCTGAGCCTGAACCGGAGTCGTGCGATGACGATTAATCACCGGGTCTGTCAGATTACCGCACATGACGCATCGGTAGGCTCGAATCCAAAGCTCGCCCATTCCGCCTTTTACGTCTAGGCAATCATCAACAACCATCAGCCCATTACATCGTGCACAATTCATAACTCTCCCTCCTTTGAAAGCCTCCTGCTTCCCATGATTTCACTAGGTGAGCATGTGCATCATGCATGCCACAGAACATGTTGACATGAAAAAAACTACGAATGAATGAGGGGTGTATGACTGCGGAAAATGAAGATGGGACGAAATTTATATATATTAATTTTTGGAGTCTACAACATTTTGTAGAAAAAAAATAGTGCATACATGCATTTTGTGTAATAAAAATGAAAAAAAATTCTTGACACCTACGACATATTAGAAGAAACACTATCAACCACGTATAATTTTGTCTTCCAATTCGATCAATTTTTACTTGGAACTTAAGAGAATTGTGGTGAAATTTGTCAGACTTGCTAGAATTTTGACAACACTACACTTTTCAACTTCTTGAATCATTCTTTTATTGGCCCAGGTGGGAAAGAACAAATCCTTTTGGTACGCGTTCTGGTTTCCTAGAGTTCGAATAGAAACATTTTGAAAAATTGCCGGAGATGGAAGGTGTTCAGCAGGAACGGAAGATTGGGGAAACGATATCTGATCCGTCCAGACATTCATGTCTTTACCTGTACTTAAATTACGCGTTTAAGGGAAGTGTCATGTTGAGAAGTATCCCTGAAAAAAATCGCTACGAAATCGGTAGAATCCTGAAATATTTGTGAGAATCAATTCTTGAGGGTTGTCAGTCAATCCACGGCAACTAAATGACCCATTGGGTTTACACATTCCCCTAGGAGAGAGGATAAAGGCCAGGAGCATCAGGTAGCCCATTGGTTTTAAACATTAATACATCAAAAGCACTTCCTAAACGAGCATCTCTGGTCAACAGATCAACTTCTTGTTGTTTAGAAATCGAATCCTTACCCGTCCCGACGTAATGTTGAATCCCGAGGTTTGTCAGCCACGTCCCTTGTGATATCCAACCTGCTAACTCCAACCCAACGGACGTAGCCGCAGAGATGACAGCCGTAAAATCAACATCGGCGGTCATATCTTGTTCTCCAACGGCAAAAAAATGATCATGAATTTGCTGCTGTCGATAGTAGGACCGCAATGTCCCATTGCGATAGCGATATGAATAAATATTTGACGCCTTGTCACCATAATCAACAAAAATGATATATCCCGGCTTCACGACTAGCTCAAGTTCTTGAAGAAGTAATGGAATTTCTAAACACAATTCGGCAATGTGCCCATGTCCAAGATGAATATGTCCATCCTGAATACGCTGAAGTAATTTCGGTGTGGACAAATCCCCTGGCTGCTCACAGAATTCCCCGCCTTCATCCAGATCAACAAATAATTCACAAACCTCTTCGTTTGCCAATCCCATGACCCTGTGAACCGGCAAGGCATCTAACACTTCATTGGCTAATACAACCGTCGGCATCGGCTCGAGCTCTTCTAACGTCGAAACAGGTTTTAACCCTTTTTCAAGCTGCTTGGTACGTAGGCCTGGGCTGATTTCCAGTATGACATAGTCATGAGGGATCGAAAGAAACGAAAGAATACCTGCTCCTAGCTGTCCAGTTCCTCCTCCCAGTTCCAACACTCGAATTCGTGTACCCATTTTCTGAGCAGCATGAGTAATTGCTTGAGCCACTCCAAACGCAAAAGCCATAAATTTGGCACTCGTGTCAAAAGGTCCAGCAGAACTCCCAATAGCAGGAGCCTGGGTATAAAACCCATACGTCTCATGGTAAAGCGCAGAGGTCATAAAATCTCGAAAGGTCATGGGACCTCGAGTACGAATTCTGGCTTTTAATAATTTCGCTAATTCTGTATTCACTCGATTCAAGATAGGTTTTCCTGAATTAGCGATTCATACCGAGGTGCAAGATAAAGAGGAACTTGTGGGGGAGCGATTTGGAAAAAGACAAAAAAAGGGTGCCATATTGGCACCCTTTTTTAAGAACTCAAAGAAATGAATGTCTTAATTGATGACAGTCGACTTTGCCCCAGCTGGATTGATGGGAACTGTATTCATCGTATCAGTTTCTGGTAACCGCCCAGCGCCCATGGATTTTTTAATCCGTGCACGATTCGCATCGGACACATCATTCATAGCAGCTTTGCTTCCATACTCTTGGGCTGCCTGAAGGGTAGCAGGACCGACTGCATTTGTCTGTCCTTGATCATTGGCTGTTGCTTGCCCGGTTGCTGGAGACTTTCCTTTTGCTGGGTACCCTGGATGATTGGGTAACATGCCTGGATTGGCAAAAGCCATGGATAGGGCAAAACAGCTGGCACCTACCGTTCCAAGAATAATTCCAATTGCTTTCATAAGACCGCTCCTTTGTTAGTTATAACGGGTTAACAATAGAAAATGGTCACAATGTATTTATGTGATCTTCACGTTTCAATGGAAGAGCGGAATCTTAGGCAGAATAGACGGTGGTGTCAAGCCTGTAGGGGAAAATGCTCAAGAATCTGGCGATTTTGTCCTTTATGAATCCCCTCGACTCGCTCGACGAACTGGCCGTCGTGCCCGATACGGTGCCCTGGGCTTAGGGGCTGGCATGAGAATGGTCAGAGTGGTTCCCTTCTCCGGCTCACTTGCAATAGAAATTTGCCCCTGATGTTCTTCCACGACTTTTTTGACTGTGGCTAGACCTAATCCGGTTCCTGAACGTTTGGTCGTAAAATACGGTTCAAAGACTTTATCCACAAGCTCAGGTGGAATTGGGACTCCATCATTGGCAATAATAATTTGAAGCTCCGGTTTTCGTGCCCGGGTTAACATGACTTCTACCCGTAAGTGCCCACCTGGGGACATGGCCTCAATAGCATTTTTAAAAATACAGAGGAAAACATGTTGCATTTTGACTTCATCCCAGCGGACTTGTGCTAAGCGAGCAGGAACTTTTTTGGCCACCTCAATGCGATTCACCCGCAAATCGGTGGAAACTAAGGAAAGCGCCTCATCTAACATATCCTGAACACGGCATGGCTTACGATCAAGTTCCAAGGGCCTCGCGAAATCTAAGATTTCATTCAGGACAGTCTCCATTCTGATCATATCCCGCATGGCATTTTCCACTTGGGTTTGGGAATCAAAGTCTAGTTCGGAGTCAGTAGTAATTTCTTCCAGCTGGGCTCGAATAAATCCGATAGGCTCCCGAATTTCCGTAGCAAGAAAAGAACTCACCTCTTGAAGCGCCACTCGTCGTTCTTCTTTCCGCACATCCCCTCCTTCTGGAGCCGGAGCTGGCAATACTTTCCCTTTTTTAGAAGGAGTTTTCTCTAATGGAATAGGGGCTGGCTCCATCACCGAAAGGTGGCATGAGGGATCCTCAAATAATTCCACAAGCTTGGCAGTGGCCAATTCAAGAGCTTGAAGATCATCACCATTATGATCAAACTGATTAGAGTTTTTAGAAGCTAACGTGAGGGTTCCGGCGACCCGGCCTCGCACAAAAAACGGAATGATGATTGTCGATGTGAATTTATCTTTATATAACTGCTTATAGTCATGAAAGCGGCCTTGGGTCGACGCCAAATTATTATCACTCCTGGGTTTTCGATGGCGAACCGACCAGCCAGACGCTGAATCGTCCAAAGAGAGTTGCTGGCCTGGATTCAGATCACGCTTTTGGGTGCCAAGAACCCCGAGTATTTCCAAGGAAGCCAGGAGCGGGTCATAAATCGTAACCCACCCACGGTCAAATGAAATGCCATCCCCAATTTCCGTCAAAATATTGGCGATGCGTTCCTGCACATGTTCATTCGTATAGGTACGGGGCACGGGCACTTGACCTTCCTTCACAGGAGCAATCAATGGTTCATTCGCAACAACAGGAGTGCCTAAAATGACGGAAGAACCAAAAAGCCCAGCCTTTTTCAATTCTCCGGTAATAAAATTGACGTTGGTCGTAAGGGTAGTTTTCTCTCGTTTGGTGAGAGCCACATTTTCTCGCCTGGCCAAAACCAATGTGCCATATACCCGCCCCCCAAAACGTAATGGGAGAGCAAGGGCTACTTTGGTACCGGGTGTCACCATTCGCAAGCGGAGAACATTATTTAGTTCCGCCCCCCCCTTCTTATTTCTCGGACTCACACCTTTTAATTCTTCCAGAGACAACGCTCGAAGGATTGCTCGAATTTCCCGGGGAGAGAACCCTCGCGATACTTGCTCAATGAGGGGACCACCTTCATGAGCCATTATGGCAACCAAAGCTGCTTCCATTCCCACTTCGTTAACGGCAGAGGTTAATATTTTTTGAAGGGTGCTTTGCTGTTGCGTCGGTAAGGTGGGTTCAAGCTGGTTAGCCATGTAAGGATTCCTCTCTATCACTGCAATAAAATTATCATCTCATTTGGCCGTAAGTATTGAATGGATGATACCACTCGCATTCAAACTTCACATCTCCCTAGTTCTAGGTACTTGTCAGAGAATTCTACGTGGGCAGGCGTGGGGTTAATTAATATGTCGAATTTTACGACCAGTGGGTGAGCGAGTCACCATTTCTATCTGACCTTGCTCCGAAATCCACATATTTAGGATGCCACTTACTACACTAATTAATATGGCTCCACCAACCGCTGGCCAAAATCCTGAAACCAGGAAGCCCTTGACCATACCGCTGACGAGATAGAGTAAAAAGGCGTTAATTAACACCATAAAAAAGCCAAATGTCACCAAAATAAACGGAGCGGAGAGGAGATACAGAATGGGACGAATAATGGCGTTTAAAAACGATAGAATGACAACTGCGGCAACACCGGACCCGAAGCTGAGAATTTCGATACCTGGAATAATTTGGCTCGCCAGTAACACTGCAAAGCCGGTAATTCCACATCGAATAAAAAATCCTTTCATTTTTCTATCATACCGACCTTGTGGTCATGGCCTCAAGCAACGATGGGAGAATAGGTTGAATCTCTAAACATAAGATATCGCACTTTAAACTCCACCAGCACATTCAAATTTGGCTCCACCCCTCTGGAGGATGAAAAAGAGAATCGCTGTGAAAGGGAAAAAGATAAAACAGCCAACGATCCCTATCAACAGTTCGCCAATCCAAAAGGTCAGAACCAAGTTAAATACCAACACCGCGTAGTATACGCCGATGCCTAAAAATAATTCCCGTCGGACGACTTCTCGCGGAATGGGATCAGCTTGATAGGGCCCTCGCTCTAACCACCGGTAACACACACAAGACACTAACCCAACGACAGCCCATCCAGCAAAGTTGGTCAGGGGAACTCCAAAATAGATGCCTTGATGGGCATAGCCGTAGATTTGCTCTAGAAACCATTGATCCCCTCGCAAGGCCAGCGGATCAATAATGACATCGGAAAAAGTGAAGAAGACAACCGTAAGCCAGACAACTGGCCAGGAAGTTCGCAGGTGGGCATCAAAACGCCACGCATCTTGCTCAGCTATTTTCGCATAGGGAAGCACAAAAACAAGAGCTACACAGTAACTGGCAAATAGAAGAAATGAAAATGAGAGTGAGTCCATAAATGGAATATTGAAAAGATACAATTCCTGTCCCTCTGTCACTCCCGTATAGAAATACTCTCCAAAAGGGATTCCAATCCGTGTCGAAGAAAATTCGCAGATAAACGCTGTAGCCCAGGTCAGGCCAAACAAGCGACATGTTCTCCTCCACCCTAACAATTGCCGAGCGATGTATAATGAAACAGCAAGAAATATAAACACATAGGGTCGAAAAATAACTGTGTTCGCTAAAAGAAAAAGAAATTCCAACGCGTGTGACGTCTAAATAGTAAAGAGGAAAAGGCTTAACGTGTATATGTTAGGCGTAGCCGTACTGGCGAAACCACTCGACCGCTTTCTTAAGGGCCGTTTTAGCCGGTGTTTGTGGAATTCCAAGCTCTTGTCGGGCTTTGGAGCAATCATAATGCATACGATACTTGGCCATCCGCACACCTTCCAACGGAATTCGCAGCGAGGTATGCGTGATAATATTCGCAATCCAGACATTGATATGCGCTAATGGCATGACAACACTCCAGGGCAATCGAACGCGGGGAACGGAGATACCGGTCAATTGACTGAGCATCTGACAGACCTCTCGCAGCATAAGGTTTTGATTGCCAAGAATATACCGCTCACCAATTCGCCCTCGTTCCATAGCACGTACATGTCCTACTGCCACATCCTCAACATCGACTATATTCATCCCGGTTTCAATATAGGCCAGCATCTTTCCCTTCATAAAATCCACAATAATTTTCCCAGTTGGCGTAGGTTTTATATCCCTGGCACCTACAGGAGCTGTGGGATTCACAATCACCACAGGCAATCCTTCCTGGGCCATGTTCAACACTTCCTGCTCAGCTAAAAATTTCGATCGTTTATAATCTCCAGAAAGTTGTGTTTCCGAAGGATATAATTCTTCTCGACCTAACCCGCCATCACCGGGCAAACCAATTGCTCCAATCGTGCTCGTATAAACAATACGTTCAATGCCCACCTCTTCGGCAGCACGAAAGAGACATTTGGTCCCTTCTACATTCACTCGATAAAACGTCGCAGGATCTTGAGCCCACAATGCATAATATGCGGCCACATGGTACAAACCCTGACAACCAGTAAGAGCCTTTTTTAATGAAGGGGGATCTTGCAAGTCCCCTTCAACCATTTCAATCGGCAAGCCATCCAAATTGCTTCGATTACTGGTTGAACGAACTAAGACCCTTACTTCATTGCCTTCAGCAACAGCCGCACGTGTGACAGCCGCTCCAATAAATCCGGAAGACCCGGTGATGAGAACTTTCATGAAAAGATTAGGCTGATTTCGGATTCAAAGCTGACCAATTGTTCCACGAAAGAAGAAAGAGATGATAACAACGATAGGAGGTGAAGGAGAAAGTCAGAGGGAGATCATTTCCATTTGACTATTAGGGAACTGTTTTAATTTCGTCGCTCCGTTCAACGATAGCACCTTCACACTAACAATCAAAAGTTATTCAGCTTCGCCGCTTTATGATATAGGTAGCGATATGTCGAAGCGGATCAGCGTGATGATCAAATGATTCTAGTCGGTTGACTGCCCGTTCAACACATTCGTAGGCTAATTTGCGAGACCCATCAATTCCGAAAAATGAGGGATAGGTTTGTTTCCCTCGTTGTTCGTCTGTCCCCGCATCTTTCCCCAATTCCTCACGAGTGCCCACCATATTGAGCACATCGTCAGCAATTTGAAATGCTAATCCAATATCTTCAGCATAGCCAGTCAACGACTGCATTTGGTTAGGCGACGCACCACCTACTATACCACCGATACGAACCGCCGCCCGGATCAATTGTCCCGTTTTATGGGAATGAATTTTTTGGAGATGCACAAGATCGACCTCTTGGTTTTCAGCCTGGATATCCATGACCTGCCCTCCCACCATCCCTTGATGGCCTGAGCCATATGCCAGTTCACGAACAATTGATAATTGTTGACTCGGCGTAAAACCGTTCTTATCTTCATGTTGGCTGCACAATTCAAATGCCATCGTGAGTAACCCATCTCCTGCTAATATTGCCATCCCATCTCCATACACCTTATGATTGGTGGGGTGGCCACGTCGATAATCATCATCATCCATGGCAGGCAAATCATCGTGAATCAACGAATAGGTATGAATAAATTCCAAAGAGGCAGCAAATGGCAACACCGTATCCTGGTCATAACCCAAAGCTTGGGCCGAAGCGATAGTCAAAATCGGCCGCACTCGTTTACCTCCAGCTAGGAGGCTATACCGCATAGATTCGTAAAGTTTTTCCGGATCGCTCAAGGTATCTGGAAGACATTTTTCCAGAAACTGATCAATCCGTTGACGTTGCTGATCTAAATACTGGTGAATGTCCACAGGGGAATGAAGATGGGTCATGAAAGGGAAATAGATCAAGACCGTATCAAAAGAATTTTTTACGGTCAAACAGTCAGCGGAAATCCATCTTAGCTCTTTCTGGTACTTAACGGCTGTTCGGGAAAAAGCTTCACCTAGTCTACAAATAAGCGATTTTTGGTGTTGCCGGGTTTCGGCCCGGCAGCCGAGGTCCTTTTCTTTCGGGAAAAGGAACCAAAACCAATGACGCCCAATTCGACCTCATCAAGATAGGACGAACGCGGGATACAGGATGGCGGTCCAACTCGCTCCGCTCAAACAAGGCCCGCCAAGATATCTGAGCGTCCGTCCCCGTGGTCGAATAGCAGGCGTCGGAAAGAATGCCCATCACACCATGGGGGAAAAATAGGCAGGAATAATTCCAATTGCCAATCCATATAACACTATGCCGTAGTCGGTTACATTTTCGAGAGTATAACCCCTGATTTCCCCACTTTTTGCTTGTCATGAGTATCCCAAAATGTCACCGTTCTCCTAAGCGACGCGTGGAACATTTAAGCCATTCTTTGCTCTTCTTTCTCCCTCACTACTCCCACCCCTCGCAGAATTTCATCAGTCACACATTGTCACATTCTGAAAAGAGTCGCCGTACCCATCGTTTGATGTCAGTTAAAAACCAATCATCTCGCTCATACAGATCATTTGTATCAACTGCGCTACCATAAATCTTTCCATCAAGCCCTTGGTAGCCAAGCATATACCCAGTAAGCTTACCTAGATACCATCTGCTGAAGCGATTGAAAGGCATTATGATCTCTTTGCCAGGACTTCGCCCCTCCAGTGTCTCTAGGACACGGAGGATGAGGACTTTAGGGTGGTCTTCCACATCTTTAAGATCAGTTCGAATATCGTTTATTTCCTTGTCGTACCGTTCAGCATATTTTGGGTTCTGCTGTTGAGAAAGAAGAAAGTCCAATGCTCCCTGAAGCATTTCCCTTTTCGGGTGAATGGTGGTGACATCTGGTTCCATTTTGAGGAACTGTACATGGACTTGAAAAAAGGAGTCAGGCACATAGCCAGGACGTGATGCCACGGAGTGTTTTTCTTTAATATAGACATGACAGGGAATGGGTACTGAAAAGAAAAGAGCATAGGGATTTACTCTGATATCACTTGACGCAATACCGCCAATCGCCAACACACCCACGGTGAGTGCGACCACAACGACTGCCGTCTTCAGACTTCCCCTCACAGCTCCAACGCTTCGCGCTGTTCCACACTAAGATAATGCGCCGTTTTTTCCCAGAACACGTATTTGTTTGCCTCGACACTCATAAATTCTCTTTTCGTTGAGACCATGTAACAGAATGGGCCATTCGGTTACATTTTCCTAACTTCTCAGATTTTTGTTGGTGGTTAAATTCTTTGTATATCAAAACCTGACAAAAACCCTATGCTCATTGGGTATGGCCAAAAATGTAACAGTTCTTTAAGGGAAGTTTTACATTTTCGGCATTTTTTGTCATCTCAGATGTCCATCCGTTTATCAGCAGGCTCCCCGGGCCTTGTGGTGTGGCCGAGCAGTGCAGCCGACACCGGGAAAAAGGCGCGCACTGTTTGAGCGCAGCGAGTTTGCGCGCCGCCTGAGTCGGCGAACCGCACAGAGAACCTGAAGGGCCACCCCTCGGCCAACATGGTTTTGGGTCCTTTTGCCGAAACAAAAGAACCTCGGCGGCCGGGCCGAGACCCGGCGACACCAAAAGCCCTTGGAAAATATGATTAACAGAAACTAGTTTAGAGTAGATCTAAGAACTCTAGGGCCTAATTGTTTTCATCCTTGCAGTCTCAGTATACTGTCTCACCATGAGTATTCGAAATCGAGCCGGAGAATGGGAGCCTTTACTCCTCGGGATTGAACCCGAATCTTGTGGGGTATGTGGCGAGGGCCTGTATCGTAACCTCACAATGCTGCGTGGCGGATGGTCTCGATGTAGTCTATGTGAACGATTTGTGCATTATAGTTGTTTGGCCAGCGGAAAGATTTCGTATCTCAAACGACGCCCTCGAGTTTGTCAAAGCTGTGACACATCCCCGCCAGCTTCATCTTCCGGGAAAACAGTATCAGTGGTTCTGTCTGAAGGACAAGAATGAACCACTCTGAACTGCCTCTCCCACAATCTATGGGATCAAATAAACTTTCGACTCTTTTTCTATATTATATTCTCTCTCCACTCCTCTGTGCTTTCAGTGGATTCCATTTAACAAGCTATATATCAGTTGGACTGTACACATGGCCTCGGACGAGTCGAACGATTGTCTTAGTTATCGGCACACTCATTTTTGTGTATGAATTTATTTTTAAAAGCCAGGCCCCTCTATTCCCCTCTGGCAAAAGCTGGTCCCAAGGCAAATGGGTCCTCTACATTGCCGTGATCCCTTTTGTGGGTGGCATCGCCACTTTCCTCATGGCATTGATGTAAATTCAGGCCAAATCCTGCTTGCTCAACTGAACATTCACTTTTTAATTATTTTCGTATAAAGGACACATATATGAAAAACGTGGAATTAACAGTTGACGGGACAATATTGACGATTAAAGTTGATCTCACCAAAGATTTTGGTCCTTCATCTTCTGGAAAAACTACTATTATTGCTTCTACCGAGGGCAATGTGACGATCCCCAATCGAGAAGAAAAGATTGGACTAAATATCTATAAGAAAAAGTCCTAGTTCATTGTATCGCCTCCTTGTCTTCCAACAGGGCTAGACCTGTCCGCGAATCATGAACCTGCATCACAGATTCCGGAGTGCCTTCTGCCACAACACTCCCACCTTGATCTCCCCCTTCCGGTCCCAGGTCAATAATCCAATCGGCGTTTCGAATCACATCTATATTATGTTCAATGATCAGCACCGTGTTGCCTGTTTCCACCAATCGATCCAGCACATCAAGCAGTCGTTGGATATCTACGAAATGCAACCCCGTTGTGGGCTCATCTAAGATATAGAGGGTTCGTCCAGTTGGGCGTTTGGAGAGTTCTTTCGAGAGTTTGACCCGCTGCGCTTCCCCTCCTGACAATGTCGTGGCTGATTGTCCTAGCTTGATATAATGAAGCCCGACATCGGACAGGGTTTGTAGACGGGCGCGAATAGGAGGAATATTGACAAAAAATTCTAACGCTTCAGCCACCGTCATATTCAAGATATCAGCAATGGTTCTCCCCTTGTACTTCACATCTAATGTTTCCCGATTATATCGTTGGCCATTGCAAGCCTCACAGGTCACATAAATATCCGGGAGAAAATGCATTTCTATTTTGATCAACCCATCGCCCTGACAAACTTCACATCGACCACCTTTCACATTAAAGCTGTACCGCCCCGGTTTGTACCCTCTTACCCGTGACTCCGGCAATTGCGCAAAGACATCGCGAATAAAACTGAACAGCCCTGTGTAGGTAGCAGGATTGGAACGGGGCGTCCGCCCTATCGGTGACTGATCAATATCAATGAGTTTATCCAAATGCTCTAACCCTTTTATCGCTCGACATCCTTCAAAAACTGGTTTTTTCTGGGAAAAGCCATGCTCCAATGACCGGAATAAGACATCAATCACCAACGTACTTTTTCCTGACCCTGAGACACCCGTCACACAAGTCAAAAGGCCCAATGGCACGTTCACTGTGACATTCTGTAAGTTATGTTTACTGGCACCAACTACTGCTAACGATCCTTTAGGCTTTCGCATTCGAACCGGTAAGGCCACACGTCGACTGCCTTTCAAATATTGTCCCGTGAGTGAAGTAGGGTGAGCCATGACAACCGAGGGCGGGCCATGCGAGACTATTTGCCCCCCTTTCACGCCAGCTCCCGGACCTAAATCCAACACGTAATCGGCGGCACGCATAGTTTCTGCATCGTGCTCCACAACCACAACCGTATTCCCCATATCTCGCAAACGTAGAAGTGTTTGCAGTAATCGCCGATGGTCACGTTGATGTAATCCAATACTGGGTTCATCCAGAATATATAACACTCCAACCAACCCTGACCCGATTTGGGTGGCCAATCGAATACGTTGCCCCTCGCCACCTGATAGGGTGGCCGAAGGACGATCCAGCGTCAGATAACCCAACCCGACGTTCAGTAGAAATTCTAATCGTTCACGAATTTCTTTAATGACTCGCTGTCCGATGAGTTGTTCACGATCTTTGAGATTCAAGTTATTCAGAAATTCCAACGTTTGTCGTACAGATAACTTGGTGACCTCAGCAATGGATTGTCCTCCGATTTTGACCGCGAGACTTTCCGGTTTCAGACGCCCCCCTTCGCAAACCTCACACGGCGTATCAAACGTCCATTCTTCATGATCAGAAGAACTTGAAGACTCAAACCCAATACCATCGCAAACCGGACATGCACCATGGGGGCTATTAAAGGAAAATATCCGTGGTGCGATTTCTGAATAACTCACCCCACATTCAATGCAAGCTAACTGTTCACTGTAGACCAGGACATGTTCATCCGCAGTTAACACGGCCACAAGGCCCTGTGTCATTTTCAGTGCGGTTTCTACTGAATCCGCTAGGCGTCGGGGCACACTGTTTCCTGCCTTCACAATTAAGCGATCAATGACAATTTCTATCGTATGCTTCCGCTGCTTATGCAAATTGATGGTTTCACCAAGATCATGAATCTCTCCATCAATGCGAGCTCGCACAAATCCAGCTTTTCGAGCCGCCAGAAGTTCTTTGCGATACTCGCCTTTCCGACTGCGCACAATGGGGGCCAAAATATGAATCTTACTGCCAACGGGGAGCCCCAAAATGGCATCGACCATTTGTTGAACGGTTTGGGCAGCAATAGGATTGCCACATTGAAAACAAAATGGTTGTCCGATCCGAGCAAACAACAGGCGAAAATAATCATAAATTTCTGTGACGGTGCCTACTGTCGAACGAGGGTTATGGCTCGTGGTCTTTTGCTCAATGGAAATAGCGGGAGAAAGTCCATCAATAGAATCCACATCTGGTTTGGTCATCTGCTCAAGAAATTGACGAGCATAGGCCGACAACGATTCTACGTATCGTCGTTGGCCCTCAGCATAGATAGTGTCGAATGCTAACGAGGATTTTCCTGATCCGCTTAACCCCGTAATGACGACAAATTGGTCACGTGGAATCACCAGGTCAAGATTTTTAAGATTGTGTTGCCGGGCTCCTTTGATGACAATGGCATTTTTCATGGGACAAGAGTATATCATAGGAAATAAGAGTGCTGGGATCTCACACAATACCCCTGAGAATTGACCCTCAAACGAGGGGTCGGATACAATCTTTTAGGGCTGGAACGCCTGAAAAAGGAAGAATCCCCCTTTATATATACTCGTCTCTCATTCCATTATTTATTTTCCTACTATAAAGAGGAATTCCATGAAGAATATGACACGTATAAGTTTTTGGTCATGCCTTATCCTGGCTTCTCAACTCCTTCTCTATATTCCTTCCACATGGGCAGCGAAATATGAGCTCACTCGTAATAGCGTCGAAAATGCCAAGGATGTCGATGCCAAGGATATTTCCTTATATCGAGTCAAGTTGGGCGACTCGGAAATACAAGCCGTGGAATCATTAGTCGAACAACGGTTGCCAGGGGTACGAGCGGAACAAGAAGGCACTTTTATTTTGTTATGGGATAAGGAAAATCCTACTGGCGCTATGGCAGGAGTGCGGATCACAGATGGCAAAGTAGATTTGATCTTCATCAATAATCGATTTACTCATAAAGTGCGTGGCATTTTTCGGCATATTTTGGGAGCCACGAGCTTGAAGGAGGTTCGTGACTTGCTTGGGCCTGAGGACTTCCCCAATGAGACCATCATGGGCGCAAAACTGCTGTATGAAGAAAAGGGATTTTTGGTGAATTATCTTGACCGGCAGATCAATGTCGAATTTTGTTTGGGATGCCAAGACCTTTTTTCGGGCTTCTAAGCAATAGGACCGGTTTTTACGCCAGATTTGTCTCGCTTTTTTCTCCTGCTGTTCTTTCCATTACTAAGGGAATGCTTTTCTGTGGTATTCTCCTGTCATGAAGAAATCTCTGTACCCTATCCACTCCCTTAAGGCACAACAATAATGGATGACCGTATTCTGTCTACTCAGGTTATGGAAGAAGAGCAGAACCTTGAAGGGACTCTACGCCCTCAGCGCCTAAACGAGTATATAGGGCAAGAGCGTATGAAAGCCTCGCTCCGCATCTGTATCGATGCGGCACTTGGACGAAGTGAAGCACTTGACCATGCCATTTTTTATGGCCCCCCGGGATTAGGAAAAACAACCATTGCACACATCATTGCAAAAGAAATGGGAGGGACCATTCGTTCCACCTCGGGGTTGATTCTGACACATGCCGGAGATCTGGCCGCAATTTTGTCCAATCTTCAACCTCGTGATGTTTTATTCATTGATGAAATCCATCGTTTGCCTCCTGCTGCCGAGGAAGCCCTGTACCCTGCAATGGAGGATTATCAAATTGATCTTGTGATCGGGCAAGGGCCTTCTCTTCGCACAATGAAACTTGACCTCCCTCCATTCACTTTAATTGGAGCCACAACTCGGGCTGGTGCACTTACCTCTCCTTTGCGTGAACGTTTTGGATTAGTCTATCGCTTGGATTTTTACCAACCTGAAGAATTACAAGTAATCATTTCCCGATCTGCGGGTTTATTGAATGTACAGATTGATGATGATGCCGCTAGAGAAATTTCCAGACGGGCCCGAGGCACTCCCCGTATCGCAAATCGTCTCATCAAACGGGTCCGGGACTTTGCCGAAGTTAAAGCGCAGGGGCACATCACCAGGCCTGTTGCCCAAGAGGCCTTGCAATGGTTGGGAGTGGATCAAGCGGGATTTGATGAGATGGATCGAAGAATTCTGTTAACCATCATTGAAAAGTTCAAGGGTGGTCCTGTGGGCATCGAAGCCTTAGCTGCTTCCGTTCAGGAAGAGAAATCTACCTTGGAAGATGTGCATGAACCCTATCTCCTTCAAGCCGGATACCTTGATCGGACAGCCCGAGGACGTCAAATTACTCAAAAAGCCTTACAACACTTCGGGAAAAGCTCAGACCTTTTTTCTATCAGCATCTAATAGTTCCCCACCTTTTCTGGTTTCTCTCCAATCGTCTTTTCTTGAAACTCTAAACTCCCCCTCCATTTGGTGTATTGACCAAAAGGTGCATTTCACAGATAGAAAAGGAAGGTTCCACCAAGTTTCTTATTTTCCATTTTGAGGTCTCGCATGAATCATTTCTTCCTCAACCACAATACTTTTAACTACCATAAAGATGGGATTGTCACAGGAAGAATTTTTTTCTGGCTGCTCATCCTGACAACTCCACTACTCCCATTCATTTTGACGATACCTGTCCAAGCCAGCGAACCCAAAATTAAAATAGTTGACGTATGGGTGGAAGAAGGTTTTCTGTTTCACGTGACACTTGACTCTCACCCCAATAACTCCGATTGTGTATTGAACGGAGAAGGGCTTATTGAATTTGAAGTGTTGTATACCGCTCAGTCTAGCAGTGGAATGAAATCCGCATTCGGTGTTGCTATTTGGTATCCCGGGCCTAATCCTGATGATTGGATTACGACGCATGGCGAAACCATGGGACCTCAAGCTTTTTGCACTGAATTTTCTCCTTGTCTGGTTCATGAAGTCAACATTGTCAATACCTGGTGTCCTGACATTGAAGGTCCTTTTTTCCAGGAATAGTATTTACTTCAGGTTAAAATATAAAGCTAGAATACTTTTGAAGTTACGCTTGGAGTTTTTCATTGTCAGGAGCTCCACTGATTTTTCGGAAGTCCTTCACTTCAATTTTTGTAATCGTTCACAAGCAACATCCAAATCTTCATCCATTTTTGCGAAACTAAATCGTATGTATGAGGCCCCTTTGTCTCCTTCAAAGAACGCCTCACCTGGTACCCCTGCGACACCAGTTTTCTCTAACATATACATGGCTTTTTCTTTTCCCGTTTTCCCTGGCAATCCCCTCACGTCGGCTAAGACATAATACGCCCCATGAGGAATTGATGGAGACAAACCAATGTCTTGTAACACTCGACAAAATCGATTGCGTTTAACCTGAAATGATCGTTGTAATTCCCGATAAAATTCAGATTCTAATGCTTGAATACCCATCGCCACACCATATTGCAGAGGTGCCGGTGCACAGACATACACCAAATCGTTCATCGCCCCTATCATGGATGCCCACCTTGGAGCTGCTACGGCATGACCAATTCTCCAACCGGTAATGCTAAATGTTTTTGAATACCCGGAAATGGTAATCGTGCGATCGGCCAAATCAGGAAATGTAGCCATACTGACATGACTTCGATTCTCATAGACGAAGTATTCGTAAATTTCATCTGTGAAGATAAACAAATCATGCTGCTTAGCAATTCCCGCAATGGCTTGAAGTTCTTTAGTCGTAAAGACTTTCCCAGAAGGATTGGCTGGCGTATTCACCACAATCGCTTTGGTGCGTGGGGTGATGGCCTGCTCTAGAGCATCTGTTGACAGATTCCACTCTTCCCCATTTAGAGAGACGACTTTGGGAACAGCATCAACTGCTAAGATTGTGCTCACATGGTAGCCGTAATATGGTTCAAAGATAATGGCTTCATCTCCCGGCTGAAGAAGCGCCATACAAACACAATGAAAGGCTCCGGTGGCTCCCGCACTAACGGTGATCTCGGTTTCTGGATTAACCACAATGTGATTGAATATGTTTAAACGTTGAGCCAGCGCCTGCCGCAATTCAACAAGTCCATCATAGCGAGTATAAGTATTGAAACCCTGATCCATTGCTTGTTTAGCCCCTTCAAACACTGGTTTGGGGACTCCCGTGTCACATACACCTTGCGCCAAGTTGATTCCTTGCATCTTCGTACAGGCTAATGTCATTGCCCGAATCTCAGATTGCACTAGCCCAGCTAACCGCTGATTTCCCTGACGACTCATTTCTCTATTCTCTATTAGTATTGCCCTTGGTTATTGAAAAATTCTCTGAAAATGTTCCACAACCCACCCTCTTGCCTTCCTGCCAAAAGTTCTGTTCCGATATACTATCGTCTTTTAAGACCACGCTCATCTTATCGTTAATCATTACAAGAAGGCGAGACGACATTGTCCACAATCTTCAAAACCATTTTTCTCCGATCACTGACCATTTCTTTATCATGTCTCATAATAGTGTTCATAAGCTTAAGGCCTACATGGGGAAATATGGAGCCAGCACCCCCTGCAGTGGATGCCCATCTGCAAGGCATTGCCAGCTTCGCTAAACCTTCACCAATGGTGTCTATTCCAGAAGGCTGGTTTTTGATGGGTACAAATCGAGAAGATGGGAGTCGACACACGTTTGAGAAAAATTTTGATAACACTGAATTTCCGCAACGCCGCATCTGGTTAGATGAGTATCAGATTGATCAATACGAAGTATCACTTGGAGAATTCGTAGAATTTTTGCAAACGAGTGATCGAACGGTCTCCCCCGAATTACGAAATCTCATTTGGCATCTCATTAGTGTGCACTTCATCCCGG
The DNA here is from genome assembly GCA_965223685.1 of Nitrospirales bacterium. Classification (GTDB taxonomy): domain Bacteria; phylum Nitrospirota; class Nitrospiria; order Nitrospirales; family UBA8639; genus Nitrospira_E. The sequence continues at coordinate 1,812,086 of CBDCXG010000002.1, read as the reverse complement.
ATCAGGCCCTTGCCCCCTGGCCAGCTCTCTATGTGACTTGGGAGGAAGCTCAGGATTTTTGTCTTTATCAAAACAAACGTCTTCCTTCCGAAGCCGAATGGGAAAAAGCTTCCCGGGGGACAACTGGAAAGATCTTTCCTTGGGGTGAACAAGACCCATCCGATACTATTGCCGTATTTGGAGCCTATCATGTACATGAGATTCCCTTAGTCGCTAACGTGGATAGTTTTCCAGAAGGAAAAAGCCACTGGGAAGTCTTTCACCTGGCGGGAAATATTGCAGAATGGACGAATGACTGGTTAGGGCCAGACTACTACCCCATCATGCCTGAACGAAACCCACCTGGACCAAAATCAGGCCGATACAAATCTGTGCGGGGAGGGTCATGGAAAAGCCTTCCCGTCATGCTTCGTGCAGCTACGCGCGGTGGTGCCTACCCCGAAGAACGATCACCCAATATCGGCTTCCGCTGCGCTGTGTCTTTAACACAATAATTCAGGTTTAAATTCTTCTAAGAAAATAAAGGATAGGCACCTCATTGAGAGGAAAATCTGACCTCTCTCTATAAAAAACAAGGATGCTTAATTAATAATGCAGGTGGTATATGAGTAGGTGGTATATGAGTGATTGTAAGGGAATAATGTACAGCTGAGTATCCCCGGGCACAAACATGGGCTGCGGGCATATCTAATGAACTGCTTTCTTCGGTCCTGGTGAGATAAGATCGGTAATCATAGGCGTTCGTTCTCGGATTTTGATGGAAGCCAACATACTCATCTGGCTCCCCTGGATTTGTCTCCGCAAGCATGACAATTTCTAAACTTAGATATTCACGAGCATAGTTTTCAACACATCTCAAACACACCTTCCATATCACATTCGATACATGTGATATCCGAAGAGATACGGAAAACTTGAACAACGCATCAAAGAATAAGAGACTAGAGAATCACGCACAAGTTATCTTCTTTAAAAGACGGCTAAGTGACTGATCAAGTTTGGGCCATAAGTCTAGATTGCAGGATAGACTGTAATCTCATTGAGCATACTAATTTTTTCTACGGAGTTAGGATGGTCCCCATAATTGCTCTAGCCGTTTGGCACGACCGCAATTCCATTTATAATATTTGTAACGAATAGGGTTTTTGATATAAAAATCTTGGTGATAGTCTTCCGCAGGATAAAACACTGAGGCAGGGACAACTTCCGTGACGATGGCCTCTGGAAAATTTTTTGACATTTCTATTTTTTTTAGTGATTGCTCAATCAACTGTTTTTGGGTTTCATCATGATAGAAAATAGCTGTGCGATATTGATTCCCATGATCGCAAAATTGTGCATTTGGTGTAGTGGGATCAACATTTTTCCAAAAGACTGCAAGGAGTTCCTCATAGGTGACTTTGTGAGGATCATAAATAACTTCAATGGACTCCGTATGTCCGGTGCCACCCACAGAAACTTGTTCGTACGTGGGATTTTCAACTTGCCCTCCGCTATATCCTGAAACTACAGAAATCACGCCAGGAATTGGTTCAAAGGCTTCCTCCATACACCAGAAACACCCTCCGGCAAATGTGGCCTTAGCCTCTGACGGTCCAGAAACATTTGTATTCCCCTGCGAAATACCAGCCATAATTATGAACACTATGAAAACAAGCCATACGTCATTCAAATATTTTCTTTTTTTCATCCTCCTCCCCCATTCTTCATCTTATCTTCTCGCATCAGAATATACTAAAACCACTTCCTCAGTATTGCATACATATGGAAAATTTTTAAGTGCATAATTCTATTATCATTAAATGACGACTTTTGAAGTTAGAGTTAAAACCTACATGAGAATTCATAATGCATTTATGTGCTCAATTATTTGGTTTGTTTTTATGTTGTAAAAATCCAACAGCTAACTTGTTCCTTTCGTCACTACGGAAAAATTAATTTCTTTCCTCATTGTATCAAGCTTTGCACATCTCAATTTCAAACGTCACCTAAGTATCCTTCCAAAACAACTAGTTTAGAGAGATTCCTGCAGGCGCTCCCAACATTCAGAGATAGGCATCTTTTGCCCCTTTCAACCTGGCATTGGCGTTGCTACTAAACAAAAGGTATAAGGAAATCGAAGTTATCATTGAATCATCTTATTCTGGAAAGACAGGCCATGGTGCGGACTGTTTTCTCCTTTAGTATAGGACTGTTTTCTTTTCTCCTAGTAAGTGAGATGGGATTTGCTCAAGATGTTGAGCCACTCATCAATCGACTAGGCTTACGCACTTCTTCAAAGTCGTTGCCTTGTTCGGTATCAACCGCTGTGAAAGTAGGATCATCTTATTTAAGGAATCATTCTTCACGATGCAATACGTCGACAACAGAGCCTTTTACTTTTACACAGAAACAAGAACGTTTTTCTCTACAAAATATTCGAAATCTCTCTTCCCTTAGTTATCAAGGTGGAAGACGACTCTTGCAGGCAGATCATTCCATCCCATTATTCTCCAATACCCTTTCAGCTGGAATTGAGATGGTGTATCGAGATCCCTTTCTGAGTATTGGTTCCCCGTTTTCTCAGACCACGCAATTTGGCACACAGATATTACTCAAGGGATCAATGAAAAAAATGAGTTATCGCGCAGCTTATGGTTTTGCAGGTCAGGATAGCGGAAACCACTTATCGTTGGCTCACAATGACCGAGCGGGAGGAAACCTCTTGTGGAAATGGCAACTGCCTTTTGTCACACCAAAAATCGAGCTAAGCCGATTCACTAACAATGTCGATCAGGATCCGACACGAAATCAAACCGTTTCCACAAGACAACAATATTCTCTGGATTGGACAATTCCTAACTGGCCAAGTTTTTCCCTCGGTTATAGCCGAGAACGGATTGATACGTTTAGTCTAGCTGGGGAATCTCGCCTAGATGCTTCATTTTTGCAAAAAGTAACCACGAAAATCGCCTTCGAACAGCCTAGATGGGAAGGAGAGTGGGCCTCTCGATATTCCACTTCACAGAACACCATTCATGACCAAGGAATTCTGGAGGAACTACACTCCACATTGAAAGGCACGTTGAACATCTATCAACCTGTAACAATTTCTCCCAGCCTTGGATTTTCTCAACAAACTAATTCAAAACTAGATGTCTCCCAAACTCGTCTCTTTGCAAAACTTTCGACAAATCTCACAGTTTCAAATTGGCAGACGATTCAACCCAGTCTTGAATGGGACAGATTTAGTGTCGGGAATCAGCTGTCCATTTCAGATACACTTGCATCAACATTGGAATATTCATGTAAACCTTCGGCGCCTGGCTATCATATCTCAGTCAGGGGAAAATATGTTTTGAATCAAAACTCAGGGCAAAGCAACAATCCTCAAATGTATGATTTCACTGTTTTCATTAAAAAGGATTTACAGAACCTCTTCGATCTCTCGCATCAACAGCAATTTGTCAGCCTCAAGTTCACTCATAACAAACAGGTGAATGCGGCACCTTCACAAGCTCCAAAAAGCAATTCAACAGCCATGCTCTTAGTAAGCATATTCCCTAAATGATTATCTAAAAAATACTATTTATAGGATTATCGAAATCACTCAGGAAAAAGTAACGAAGGGCGTTGGCGCTGATTTTTGAAAGAGCCTAGAAGAAGGAAATATTCACTGGAAAACTTTATAATCCACGCCCATTTCCCCCGGCACATACTATGTGCCGGGGAAAGATAAGGCAACTTAGAACCCGCCTAGCAGATTCCGGAGTGTCGCTGGTCCACCAGATTTTTTAGCGGCCGAAATTCGATCCTTCAAGCTATTGAGCTTGGCCATTTCTTGCTTTTTTTGTTCTTCCATTGCGGCAGCAGCTAAGGCATCCTGCTCTTTTTTCTTTTTGTTCTGCCTTACAAGCATCGTTGGATTAATTTTAGTGGCACCTCCAGAAGTCATGACCGATGTAATAAGAGTAGTCCCAAAACTTTGAGTAAGAATTTGTGTGGTTTGAGCTAAGTTTGGCTTTGAGTTGATTAGTAAATAATTCATCACTGTTTGACCTTGACCTGAATTGCCAAGTTTAACGGAAAGGGTGGTATCTTTTACTTCTACAGGATAATCCACAATTGTCAGGTATTCCCCTTTAGATGTTTTAACTCGCTTGGCGACTTGCATGCCTTCTGCCTCGACCCAATGAGGCCCTTGAGCATTTTGAGGATCACCTAGAACCATGGTGACATAATAAGTCCCATTGGGAATGGAAAAATTCCATATCCCAGGATTGAGATTGGCGGTGCTGACAAAAGTATCCAAGGTTTGATCAGCTGATGATTTTTTTTCAGTTCCATTCACAAGTTTATTCCAACCATATCCACGCGTACTTGAAAACACGCTCCCATCATCCTTCTTATAGTCCTTTGGAATTTGGGAATTCGAGGGCTGAAAATTTACACGGACAGGAAAAGTAGGCGTAGGGGGCGTATTGGTGTTTTCTATTTTGAACATAGCGGAGACAGTTTGCGACGACGTCAATGTCACTCCACAACTTGACGTTCCACTACAAATACCATTCCACCCCTCAAAGACCGTACCCTCTTGCGTAATAGCCGTCAGCGTTACCTTAGTTCCTTGAGTGAATGAACCTGTACAGCTGCCTCCTGAACAGGTCAATCCTGATGGTTGACTTTTGACACTCCCATTTCCATCTCCATTTAAGGAAACGCTTAATGAATGGGACACGGTCTGATTTGAGGAAAAAGTTGCACTAGCTGAGAGAGAAGACGTGGAAAGCGCCACCACACAACTACTGGTACCTGTACATACACCACCCCAGCCCGAGAACGCACTTCCGCTACTTGGAACCGCGTTAAGGGTGACATTGGAGCCTTGTGGGAAGGTTCCTGAACACGTCCCACTAGAACACGACACACCCACTGGATTACTGGTAACTGTCCCACTGCCTCCTCCTGCAATAGTCACACTCAGTGAACTTGATGGTGGGGGGTTGAGAGCAAAGCTGGCACTAGCCGAGAGAGAAGACGTGGAAAGCGCCACCACACAACTACTGGTACCTGTACATACACCACCCCAGCCCGAGAACGTGCTTCCGCTACTTGGAACGGCGTTAAGGGTGACATTGGAGCCTTGTGGGAAGGTCCCTGAACACGTCCCACTAGAACACGACACACCCACTGGATTGCTAGTAACAGATCCGCTACCAGAAAGTGAAATTGTCAATAAACTGCTTGGGCCAGCAATTGTTTTGTAGACCTCTGGACTAGGGGAGCTCTCATTACCAGACGTATCATAAGCTGTCACTGCAAAATAATGCGTTTTATTGGATTCCAAATTGACATATTGATACGTGGTCGTCATGCCGACATTCTGTGAACCCCCATAATTCCCAGAATTTGTCCCATGGTACACACGATACCCGGCAAGGTCAGACTCTTGATTAGCTGCCCATTGAAGGGTTGCAGAATTACTAGTTGCAGATTGGACGACATTCGGAATCAGAAACACTCCGACTCCAAAGACTAAGGCCACGGCGCCTTTTCGAAACGTGGAACACGCAGGATCGCGGAACATGGGATACCTCCTTCATAAAGGGGCCCCAATCCCGATCCATCATCGTTTCTCTTTCTTCGGTAACCCGGCTATCAGAATTTCTGACCCGTGGCTTTGCGTCCCCACTTCACAATGGGTTTGCCTTTATCGGAAAGAGGCCACCAATTATTGTCTGTTGCTTTTAGGTTTGGTGAGTTAATTGATCTCCTTTGTTAATCGAAGGATTCTCACAGCCTATTTTGTCACTTGCCTTTATCGGTCAGTTCAGTGGAGGCTTTAGTCTAAAAAAACCCTTAAAGAATTACACTATAGATATATCCAGTCTTCATTCTCTATTTTTTTGATTTCCATTTCATTGAGAGAGATTACATCTATTTCATAAAAACCCTTACTTGATGAGAAATCATGTTTCATGGCTCTAGAGGGTTAGCCTCAGTACGGATTCCTTTACCACTGTCGGCCAGTCACAAACGTAAGGGGGGGAGGCTGGAACATAATCTTTCCCCCTACTCACAATCGATCGCGTAAGCCACGTAAGACAATATCTCGATAACCCACCACTCCCACTAGCAAACGGTTTTCGATGACAGGTGCCAAGGCAAGACCAAACCGCTCAAAAAGTCTAGCGCAATACCGAATATCCATCTCGGGATCAACTGCTACGACAGGCTTACTCATAATCTCATAGAGGTTGACGCGATCCGCAGCCTTATCAGCGCCTAATACTCGTTTTGCAATATCCGACAACAACACAATCCCATATTCATCATTATCGTTTCGGCGGTCGACAAGGAGGCATTCGGTCTCTAAATGTTTGGCCTGACGTAGAGCATCCGCCACTGTTTCAATACCATGAATGAGATCGAACTCCGTTTTCATGACATCTTTCACTCTCACTAATTCAGTATGTTTCATAACTCTTCCTCCACCACATCTTTGAGTGTTGCCATTTGATGGGCTACCCCTACGGCATCTTCTACATCTACTTGAAAGGCGATTCCTGTTCCAGGTTTGGCATCAAATTGTCCCACAGTTGCTATTGATTCCAAAATTTCACGCGACAAATGCTCTTCAACCAAAAAAAGAATAACATCTCGCGGGGCTTCCAAATTAAGACCAAAAAAAGTCTTCTGCACCTCCAACCCCTCGCCATGAGCACTCGTAATAATGGTAACACCAGTGGCACCTTTTGCTCGTGCTGCCTGCATCACGGCTTTGGTCTTGTCGTTCTGGACAAATGCGCAAATTAACTTAAAGTGCATAACGATACTCCCTGACAAAAATGTCTTATGGTTTAGCCCACCAGGCAGAAACCTGTGCGTAGGCCATCACGGAAATAATTGGGCACAAACTAGCAAAGGCAATTAATCCAAAACCATCATACAAGGGCTCGCGTCCTGGAACCGTACTCGCCAACCCCAATCCCAAGGCCGCCACTAAGGGAACTGTCACGGTAGAAGTTGTCACTCCGCCAGAATCATAAGCCAGTGGGATGATCATTCGCGGAGCAAACAAGGTTTGAACAAGCACAATCGCATAACCCGCAATGATATACCAATGTAAGGGTGTACCCGTAATAATACGATAGGTACCCAATCCGATTCCGAACGCTACTCCGATCGCCACCGCAATCCGTAAACCCCATACGCCAATGACCCCACCGGAAACCTGATTAGCTTTTATGGCAACAGCAAGCAAAGAAGGTTCAGCAATAGTCGTCGAAAATCCAATCGCTAACGCAAAGGCATAGACCCAGTAATAGTCACTCCAATGAAAACCTTTCACTATATCGCTTGTCTGTGTAGCTCCTCCTATGAACTCTGGGGCCGTTAATTGTTCTGCCATCAGTTTTCCAATAGGAAAGAGGGCCATCTCCAGACCTTGGATAAACAGGACCAGCCCTATTAAGACATACATAAAGCCAAACATCACTCGCTCTAAATTTGGAATGGGCTGACGAAGGACTAAAAGCTGAAATATAACGATGACCATACCGATAGGAAGCACATCAGCCACGGTTGCTAATAGGGTGTGGAAAAGCTGTTCTTGCATGTCCTATCTCATCATGCCGTAAGCCATTACAAAAATCATCGGAGTTAACGAGGCGAAGGCAATCAGTCCAAAACCATCTATCATTGGATTACGTCCTCGTATGGAAGAAGCTAATCCTACTCCAAGGGCAGTGACGAGTGGGACCGTAACTGTCGAGGTTGTTACGCCACCTGAATCATATGCAATCCCAATGATCTCTGGAGGAGCAAAGGATGTCATAACCATGACTCCTAGGTATCCGCCGATAATTAAATATTGCACGGGCCATCCGCGAACTATCCGTAAAACACCAACGACGATAGCAAAACCCACTGACAAAGCAACGGTCAAACGAAGCCCAAAGGCATAGTTCTCGCGAGCCTGTTCTGTAGCCTCAATCACACGGCCTTCCGCCGCAATATGGGCAGCTTCATTGGCTACCGCAATCAAGGCCGGCTCAGCAACCGTCGTGCCAAACCCTAAAGCAAAGGCAAAAGCCAGCAGCCATGCCAAGCTCCCCTTTTTGGCAAATGCATAGGCCAATGTTTCACCAAGAGGAAATAAACCCATCTCCAATCCATACACAAACAACGTCAACCCGAGAAGAACAAAGAACGATCCAGTTAAAATCTCCAGAACATGAGGAATGGGTTGTTGCAACACAATAAATTGGAAGAACCCAATCACCAAAACAATTGGCAGAAGGTCGTAGAAACTTCCCTTGAGGGTTTTCAGAAAAACTGATTGCATCTGGAGGTCAAGAAATCAGAATGTTCGTGATCACAACATCAAGACATCACAAAAATAACAGGGGACGAGCCTAAAGACAAAAAATTATTTAGGCTATTGAAGAGGGTAGGGAAAGGAATACAGAGCAGACTCCTGCAATGCAGATTGTTAATCAGCAGGGTCCGCAGCCTGTCTAGTATAATCGAGAAAAATTAGAGCGACCCAATCCCTTACCCAGTTTGAGTTTGTTGATCTTGAAACAGCCAGGGAGCTTCTTGCCCTCTCCGTAATTCATAAGCAGAAATGGCTGCTTCGTGTTGGAGCGTAAGTGCGATACCATCTAACCCTTTGATCATACAATCTTTCCGAAACGGATCAATGGCAAACGCATAACGTTCGCCCTCAGGGAGTAAGACGACTTGCTGCACAAGATCCACAGTAACCTGATAGGTATTCTGACTCAATACATGGTCAAACAACGCTTGAATTTCTCCGGCTGTTAGCACCACAGGAAGGATGCCATTTTGAAAGCAATTATTATAAAAAATGTCGGCAAAACTCGAGGCCAAGATAGAACGAATACCATAATCCAACAATGCCCATGGAGCATGCTCCCTGGATGAACCACATCCGAAATTATCACGCGTCAGAAGGATGGGGGCATTCTGGTACCTTGGTTGGTTTGAAAAAAAATCAAGATCGGGCGTACCATCCGATCGTTGGCGCCAATCCGCAAACAACCCTTCTTTTAATCCTGTTCGCTGAATCGTTTTTAAATATTGCTTGGGAATAATTTGATCGGTATCGACATCCGCACGATTCAGAGGAGCCACGATTCCTGTTAACGTTGTAAAAGGTTGCATCATTCTCTCCAAATAATTCAATAAATAATGGTATCAGTGGTCGGGTATATCCCTTATCCTGGATTGATTAAATTAGGACCACTGTCGAATATCCACAAAGTGGCCTTTGACGGCGGCAGCCGCCGCCATAGCGGGAGAAACTAAGTGCGTTCTGCCACCCTTCCCCTGCCGTCCTTCAAAGTTTCGATTACTCGTGGAGGCACAGCGCTCACCGGGGGTGAGGACATCTGCATTCATAGCCAGGCACATGCTGCATCCAGGCTCGCGCCATTCAAAGCCGGCTTCTTGGAAAATCCGATCCAAGCCTTCTTCCTCAGCTTGTTGTTTAACCAAACCTGAACCAGGGACAACCATGGCCTTCACTTTTCCAGAAACACGTTTGCCTTGAATTAATTTGGCGGCCACACGCAAATCCTCAATGCGTGAATTGGTACATGATCCAATAAATACTCGATCCACCTGGATATCACACACAGGAATACCGGGTTCAAGTCCCATATAATTCAAGGCCCGTTGAGTAGCCAACCGCACTTTTTCATCATCAATGTCTGCAGGATTGGGAACTCTGCCATTCACCTTCACGACCATCCCCGGATTCGTACCCCAAGTCACTTGCGGGGGAATTTCTTCCCCCCGCATTTCCACCAAATGGTCAAATACGGCACCAGGGTCTGTGCTAAGCTCTAACCAGGCTTTTTGAGCTTGCTCAAACATCTCCCCTTTCGGACTGAGGGGGCGACCTCTCACATATTCAACTGTTTTCTCGTCGGGTCCCACCAAGCCAGCCCGTGCACCGGCTTCAATAGACATATTACAAAGCGTCATCCGGCCTTCCATGGAAAAAGAACGGATAACCTCACCGGTATATTCCACAACTCGGCCGATGCCGCCTCCAATCCCAATACGTCCAATGATGGCTAAAATGACATCCTTAGGGGAGCAGTAGTCGGGCAATGATCCCTCCACTCGAATCTCCATGGTTTGTGGCCGCTTCTGAACCAAACATTGCGTGGCCAACACATGTTCCACTTCCGAGGTCCCAATACCAAACGCTAAGGACCCGAAAGCCCCATGTGTCGATGTATGAGAATCACCACAAACAATTGTCATACCAGGCAAGGTCAACCCTTGTTCTGGCCCAATGACATGCACAATCCCTTGACGAATATCTTGCATCCCAAAATAGGAAATACCAAACTCTGCACAATTTTTTTCCAATGTGGCAATTTGCACCGCACTCATGGGATCGCTAATGCCTTGACTGCGGTCAGTGGTGGGCACATTGTGGTCTGGCACAGCTAAGGCCGCCCCTGCACGCCTGGGAGAACGTCCAGCTAGACGAAGGCCTTCAAAAGCTTGAGGTGACGTAACCTCATGAACTAAATGACGATCAACATATAATAATGTAGTCCCATCAGGCTCCTCTCGCACTACATGTTGATTCCAAATTTTCTCAAATAAGGTTTGGCTTCCCATACAATATTCCTCTCCTCAGAAATTTAGTAGACTTGTATTTATCGCCTTTGTCTTCCAACTGGCAAGCACTCTCGACCCATATTGGTTGAGGTCAATTTCCTCCAATCAATCTTTGTGCTCTTTTGAAACTTCTGTTATACTTTTTCGTGGTGCGTCGCCAGTATCAGTATATCTACCGTACGCTTTTTCTTTGAACTCACAAAAAGCTTCAGAGCGGACTTGACCGACGACTCCTCTCATCCATCCTCTGAACCAATTCCACGGTTTCCTGGCCAGATGTGAACGAAACAACTAAGCGTCGGCTACGCTCTGACTGACGTAGGCAGCCCTCTCAAACTAAAGCATTTCTATGTACGATAAGCGCAACAAAAAAGATATTCAAGCATGTTGAATTTTCTTAGTCGGTGTTTTTCACAAGATATCGCTGTTGACCTAGGCACAGCTTCAACGCTTATTTATATCAAAGATCAAGGCATTGTCCTAAATGAACCATCCGTGGTGACAATTGAGACCAATTCCAAAAAAATTTTGGCGGTGGGAGCAGAGGCCAAAAGAATGGTGGGCCGGACTCCTGGCAACTTGGCTTCTATCCGGCCAATGCGTGATGGCGTAATTGCCGATTTTGAAATGGCAGAACAGATGCTTCGACATTTCATCCATAAAGTTCGAAAAAAAAGCTCTTTGGGCAGACCTCGCATCATAATCGGTATCCCTTCACGCATTACTCAAGTCGAACAGCGAGCAGTCAAGGAGTCCGCAGAACTGGCTGGTGCTCGAGAAGTATTTTTGATTGAAGAACCAGTCGCTGCAGCCATCGGAGCAGGACTCCCCATCACCGAACCCTCTGGAAATATGGTCGTGGATATTGGCGGCGGGACGACCGATATTGCTGTTATGTCGTTGGGTGGTATTGTTTATAGTGAATCTGTCCGTGTCGCTGGTGATCAAATTGACGGAGCAATTATCAGTCATCTCAAACGAGAATACAGCCTGTTAATCGGCGAGCATATGGCTGAACAGATCAAAATTGACATTGGGTCTGCCTATCCTCTCCCTGAGAACAAACAAATGGCAGTGAAAGGAAGAGATGTCGTTTCCGGAATTCCACGAACCATTTTTATTGATGACAGAGAAGTTCGCCAAGTTCTACAGGACAGTATCACCACTATTGTGACTGCGGTGCGTCTTGCATTGGAACATACCCCTCCTGAATTAGCAGGGGATATTATTGACCGAGGCATCGTCCTCACGGGCGGAGGCTCGCTACTACAGGGCTTAGATGATCGACTTCGCGAAGAGACCGCCTTACCCATCGTTACCGTAGAGAATCCTTTAAGTTCTGTAGTTTTGGGCGTCGGAAAAACACTGGAAGAGTTAAGTCTGCTACGAAAAGTCTCAACCCATTCTCGTTTAGTCCCCTAAGTGATATTCTATCATTTATGCTTCGACCTGAGCATACTTCATTTCCTCTTGGCACTGGACTTCGCCGCCTTCTCGTAGGAGTGTGCTTTCTCTTTTTACTCCTATTCCTCTTTTTACCACGCCAATCACAAGAATGGCTGGGAGAGATGGAAGGCCCACTGGCCCTCATCCTTGAAGCCCCCCTCCAAGTGGCAGCCAGCATCCAGAACTCCGTCAACGATACTTGGAATCAATATATTGCCTTACAGCATGTGTGGGAAGAAAACCAGCACTTGAAAGCAGAAATTCAGAAATTGCAAGGCGAACAGAATCGACTTCGTGAACTGGCCATTCTGGCTAAAGATTTCCAAACGCTCTCTAAATATCAATCCACAGCACCTATGACAACAATCCCTGCTCGCATCATTGGACGAAACGTCTCTAATTGGTACCGCGCTATGGTTCTCGACAAAGGCGCTCGCGACGGCATTCATACAGAAATGGGAGTAATTACTGAAGCAGGAGTCGTTGGCAGAATCGTTCGCGTAAATCCGACAACCTCGATTCTACTCCTTCTTTCTGATCCCAACGTGGCGATTACAGGCATGATACAAAGCAATCGAGATGAAGGCATTATTCAAGGAACGCCTCAAGGGACAATACTGATGAAATACCTGCCTCCCCTATCTTCCGTCCAAGTTGGTGATGTGATCGTCACATCAGGGTTGACAGATGACTTTCCCCGAGGATTATACATTGGTCACATTCAACAAGTCACAAAAGGTGCGACAGACCTGTTTCAATCGGGAGAAGTCACGCCCATTGTCGACTTCACAAAACTTGAAGGAGTCCTGATTATCACTTCATTCAATACGGCTATTTCTACTGAGACCCCTCCATCGCCAGACAACCAGCCTATTCCATAACCATTATGATGCTTACTATCTTTTATATTGTGTTGTGTATCGTCACTGTCACGGGTCAGGCCACGTTCAGTTCTTGGGTGACTGTTCACTCTGTGTATCCCGACTTCTGTTTAATATTAGCCTGCGTAGTTGGATTTCTTTCGAATGAATATAGAGGTTTAATGATCGGAATCACAGTTGGTCTACTTCAAGATCTGTTGACCCCAGGAGGCATTGGAATCAATATGATATTGAAAGGCCTAGCCGGAACCCTCGCCGGTGTCACCACTCATACCGTATCGACCGTGACAATCTTCGCGGTGGTCTTTGTGACGTTGGTTCTATCTTTAGGGTGTGGGTTGGCTTCTCTCATTGTGGCTTATCCAGGACTCGATGGGTCAGAGGCCTTTCGTGCCATTTCTTGGACCTTGATTCCCCAGTCCCTGTACAACGGGGTTCTGGCCGCTGGATTTTTTTCCCTTCTCCACAGATTTCGTTATGTCTTTGATAGTGTCATATATTTTGCCCACGAACGGCGGTAACTGTCCCGCCCTCCTTTTAAGCATTTGAACTTACATAATTCACATGTTTGATTCTCCACGACAAGCCAATGAATTAGCTGAAATTCAAAGTCGTCTCATCTTTGTAAAAGTCGGCCTGCTCATGATTTTAGTCCTATTGGCATTACGGCTCTGGCAATTACAAATTCGAGATGGGGTCTATTACCAAGAATTAGCCCGTGACAACCGGACAAGATCCATAGTACTTGAACCTGCTCGCGGACTACTTTATGACCGAAATGGAGAGTTATTGGCTAATAACATACCGAGCTTTCAATTGTACCTTTCACTCGAAGATGTTCAAGATCGTGACGTGTTACTGGCCAAACTCCCTGAATATGTTGATTTGAATATGCAGGCTATATCTGAAAAGCTAGGAACAAAGCGCCGAGGACGAATCAAGATTAAAAACGGACTCACGCTCAAAGAGGCCGCATTAATCGAATCGCATCGAATTGAGTTACCAGGCGTGGCGATACAACCAGAGTACCAGCGCCACTACCCATTGGGATCCTATGCTTCGCATGTAATTGGGTATGTAGGAGAAATCTCTGAATCTCAGTTGAAGGATTCGAACTTCCTTGACGTTCAAGCCGGTCGCACTATTGGACAATATGGTCTCGAACAAACTTTGGACGCTCATTTATTAGGAGAAACCGGACGCAAAATTATTGAGGTCGATGCGTACGGCTATCCCAAACGAGATATTTCGATTAAAGCTCCAGTGGCTGGCGACGACCTGTATTTAACCTTAGATATCCGTCTTCAGCAATTAGCTGAAGATCTACTTGGGGAGGAAGCAGGGGCCATTGTGGCACTTGATCCTTGGAATGGCGATGTCTTGGCCCTGGTTAGTCAACCCGGATTTAATCCCAATGATTTGTCGGGGGGCATTAGCCAACAAGCCTGGCAACAATTACTCCAAGACTCACGGCATCCATTAACCAATCGTGCCATTCAGGGGCAGTATCCCCCCGGATCAATATTTAAAATAGTCATGGCAGTTACTCTTTTAGAGACCCAAACAATGACAGCCAGCGATTCGATCACATGCCATGGCACCTTTCCTTTTGGAAGGCGCGTATTTCGCGATTGGAAGAAGTGGGGACATGGCTCCGTTAATCTAACCAAAGCCATTACAGAATCTTGCGATGTGTATTTTTATAAAGCTGGGAATCAATTAGGCATCGACCCCATTGCCACCTATTCTCGGAAATTTGGTCTCGGGGCAAAAACGGGCATTGGTTTATCATCTGAACGGTCCGGGTTAGTTCCTTCCACTGAATGGAAGAAAAAGAACCGCGGAGAGCCCTGGTATCCAGGGGAAACTATTTCAATTTCTATAGGACAAGGCTTTTTATCCGTAACCCCTATTCAAATGGCTAAAATGGTGGGGATCGTGGCCACCGATGGACGAGTGGCCCAACCCCGGCTGCTCAAAGCGGTACGACTCAGACGTACGGGGAATCTCAAAGAAGAGCCGGTGCCAACAGCCCTAGAACTCTCTATCGCTCCAACCACCTTCTCTCAAATCAAAGAAGGCTTAACTGCCGTCGTTACCAAAGGTACAGCTAAACGAGCACAATCTGATATCGTGAGCATAGCCGGAAAAACGGGAACTGCACAAGTTGTGGCCTTGAAAGAGGATGATGACAAATCCGAGGTCGTGAAAAAACATCAAGACCATGCATGGTTTGTTGCTTTTGCCCCAATTGATCAGCCAAAAATTGCGGTGGCGGTTATCGTTGAACATGGAGGGCATGGAGGATCTGCCGCAGCCCCTTTAGCTAAAGCCATTATAGAAGCCTACATGAACTCCAAGGGCCCTCAACAAGTTGAGGCTCTATAAACATTTTTTCTTTACCGTCTTCATAAAATAATAACCATGTCACCTTTCATGAATGACAATGTGAACCGCCGGGGTCTGGATACCTTTGACTGGTGTTTTTTAGGCATCATCGCCGCCATTATCTCTATTGGCATCCTTTCCATTTATAGCGTAACGGATTCAACTTCATCGACCAAATTTCCTATCTATCTGAAGCAGACAACATGGATGGTGGTAGGATCCTTGGCTTTCCTCGTGGCTGCTGGTATTGACTATCGAAAATTCGCAAGATTTTCCTATATTCTCTATGCTGTGGGACTCATCTTGCTTATTATTGTCTTGGTCAGCGGGAAAACCAGCCGAGGGTCGCAACGCTGGATCCCATTTGGTCCCTTTATGGTTCAGCCTTCAGAGTTTATAAAGATCCCCTTACTACTGACCTTGGCTTCCTATTATGGGAGCACCAGCCGTGAAGGATGGTTGCGACGCTTAATTATTCCAGTCTTGATCGTTCTTCCTGGGTTTTTACTCATTCTCAAACAACCTGATTTAGGAAGTAGCTTAGCGCTTATCGCTATCTTCCTCGTGATCGTGCTAACCGTAGGTATGAAGTCCAAGGCATTCGGATTTATCGTATTGGCCGCCCTCATGTTGTTCCCCTTTGCCTGGGGGGGAGTGTGGGGTTCTCTGCATGGGTACCAACAAGACCGGATATTGAGTTTCGTGGACCCAAGTTCAGATACGGGAGGAAAAGGTTATCACGGGCTCCAATCGCGCATTGCCATTGGCTCAGGCCAACTATTAGGAAAAGGACTACATGGAGGAACGCAAACGCAGTTTAAGTTCCTCCCGGAAGGTCATACCGACTTTGTCTTTGCCGTTTTTGCTGAAGAATGGGGATTTCTTGGATCGCTGATCCTCTTATCTTTGTATGTCATAGTCCTATTAATGGGACTGGAGATTGCCTTTAATGCCAAGGATGTTACGGGGTCTCTTCTGGCAATAGGCGTGGTTGCCATGTTGGCATTTGGAATCATCGTCAACATTGCCATGACTTCCGGACTGGCTCCTATTGTGGGAATTCCCCTTCCATTAATGAGTTATGGAGGAAGTGCCATGGTGGTGAATCTCACAGCCCTAGGCCTCTTGCTTAATGTAAAACGTCGGCGACTCTCTCTTCTATAAGGATATGTTCTTTCGGAAAACCAATTCGTACGTCTCTTATTTCAGAATATGTTACGCTACACGCATAGCTTGTATTTGAATACTTTCTCACACTGCATTTACTGTCAGATCAAAACCTATCAGATAAAGATTCTCTGTAACGCAAACATATAACCTATTATTCATCTTGAGGATTAGAAACACATCGCAGTAGGGGTCGCGATCCAACCCAGTCGAGTGAGCCATAGCAAACAGAGTTGGTGAGATCCAACCTTCATCAGCTCTTGGCGGAAAAGAGAAAAGCCATTTCTCAGTCTTTCCTCCTCCTGAGCTCGGGTTCGATGCCTTCAGACCAACACTGGCTCGCTCAACCTTCTGTGAAGGTAAGGAGACATTTATGGGATCAGAAATAGCTATCAGCGTCACCCGGGAAGAAACTCGTGTGGCTGTTCTTGAAAATCGAGTGGTCACAGAACTCTTTGTAGACCGGCCTCGCAAAAAAGACTTTGTGGGAGATATTTACAAGGGAAAGGTGATCAAAGTCTTGCCAGGCATGCAGGCGGCTTTTGTGGATATTGGTTTAGATCGAGCTGCCTTTATCCATGTGTCGGACCTGTCGGTTGGCACAGGACCGGGGGATACTTTGGTTGATAGCGAAGATGATGAACCCTGTTCGGACATGCCACGCCCTCGTCGGCAAACTGCTCGTCCCATTGAAAATTTGTTAACCGAAGGGCAAGAACTCCTTGTTCAGATTTCCAAGGGGCCGATAGGAACAAAAGGGCCTCGAATCACGACCTACGTGTCACTGCCTGGCCGGTTTTTAGTGCTAATGCCAAATGTCGATCACGTGGGTATTTCCCGACGAATCACTAACGAGGAAGAGCGTCATCGTCTCAAAGATTTAATGCGGCGTATCCGAACACCTGAATATGGGTATATTGTCCGTACGGTGTGTGAGGGTGTGCCAGAAGAAGATTTAGTATCCGATACCAAATTCCTTACTGCCTTGTGGGAAGACACGTTGAAAGCCGCAAAGCGACAACCGGCACCATCTCTCCTCCATACCGACTTGTCGCTTCCGCTGCGTGTGGTTCGTGACCTGTTCACAAAGAATATCGACCGCTTATCAATCGATACCAAAGCCGGGTTTGACGAAATCAAAGATTTTGTGCGGCGCTATCTTCCTGAGCAGGCTTCCAGAGTCCACTTCTATGACAAGAAACAAGAAGGGCTTTTTGATCACCTGGGCATCGAACTGGAAATTACCCGCGCATTGAGTCGAAAAGTCTGGCTCAAATCCGGAGGGCACATCGTTATTGATCCTACCGAAGCCATGACAGTTATTGACGTCAACACGGGACGGTTTGTCGGCAAGCGAGATCAGGAAGAAACTATTCTTAAAAATAATCTTGAAGCGGCCAAAGAAATTGCCTACCAAGTGAAATTGCGAGGTATTGGCGGCATTATCGTCATTGATTTCATTGATATGGAACGAGAACGCAGCCGGGAAAAAGTATATCAGGCAACTGTGGATGCCATGGCCAATGATAAAGCGCAAACGCGAATTTCTCGTATCTCAGATCTCGGGTTGATTGAAATTTCTCGCGAACGGGTGAGGGAAGACCTTCTCCGCACTTTGTCAGAAATTTGTAACGAATGCGATGGCCGTGGCTATACTAAATCCACTATGACGGTGGCCTATGAAATTTTCCGAGATATTCGACGAATTGGTCATACTCGAGGCCAGGGACAACGTGTCGTGGTCGGAGCCAACCCCAAAGTCGTTGAACTACTCTTCGATACCGAGCATGGCAGCATTGAACAATTAGAACAAGAGTTTCAACAACAGGTACTGTTTAAGGCCGACCCGCTTTTACATCTTGAACAATATGACATTGTAGTCGTTGGCAAAGTCGCCCAGCGTGGCGAATCTCGGGCCGCTTCCTAAATAGAAATGGGAAATCCGTCTACCGCCTTGAAGGGATGGTTAGAGCTGCAAGCGGTGAAAGGATTGGGGCCTATTACCTTCACCAGACTGATCAACCGATTTGGTTCCCCTGAGGCCATTCGCCTGGCGAATCTCACAGAGCTAGCGAAAACAGGGGATATATCGCCATCCCTTGCTCGATCTCTCAAGCAGCCCCTTTCCACCACAACCTACAAGCAAATTCAACGTGAAATAGAGGCAGTTGAAGCTGGGCAATTTTCCATTCTTACGCTGAACGACCCCTGCTATCCCCCCCGATTAAAAATTATCGTTGATCCACCTCCTCTCTTGTACTACACCGGCCAATTGCTGGATCGTGACCAACAAGCCCTCGCTATTATTGGAGCACGAAAAGGGTCACATGCTGGGCGGGCATTTACTCGGCAACTGAGTCATGATTTAGCAGCTCTGGGTTTCACCATCATTAGCGGATTAGCTCGAGGTATTGACGCTGATGCCCATGAAGGCGCATTAGCTTCGAAAGGACGCACTGTCGCAGTTCTAGGATGTGGAATCAACAGGACCTATCCTCCTGAACATTGCACACTTCGAGAACGAATCGAAGAAAATGGTGCAATACTGTCTGAATTTCCCATGGGCACCTCTCCACAAGCGTTTCATTTTCCGCAGCGGAATCGTGTCATTAGTGGACTTTCCCTAGGCGTCGTTGTCACAGAAGCCACCTTAAAAAGCGGGTCGCTCATCACTGCAAGAATGGCTGTTGAACAAAACCGCGAAGTCTTTGCCGTTCCAGGAAACGTCACCCACCCTCTTAGTCAAGGGCCTCACCGTCTTATAAAACAAGGGGCAAAACTCGTTGAAAAATCTTGGGATATTGTGGAAGAAATTCTTCCTATGTTAGAACCGTCTTTCCGTCAGCACATTGAAGCGCAATTCGAAATACGTGATGGCCAGCGTTCATCCATTTCATTGAGGCCTGAGGAGCAAAGCGTTTTTGACAAAATATCGTTTATACCCGTATTGCTTGACGAATTAATTGCTCAAGGTTCATATTCTTCATCCGAAGTGATGAGTATTCTCTTGTCATTGGAGATAAAAGGACTTATAAAACAACTACCGGGTCTTCAGTACGTACGAGTCAACGTCTAACATGAATCATAAAATTGTGACGGTGCCATTTTAACCCTGACTTTGTACGAAATCCTGCATGCGTGAAGGCCGCCTTCCCTTTCATCAACGAGATCAGAGGAATTTTCCCCGATAGGGACTACGAATGAGCAAATCGCTGATCATTGCCGAAAAGCCTTCTGTTGCCGCCGACATCGCGCGTTCGCTTGGCGGCCTAAAACGGGAGAAGGACTATTTTGAGGATGACCACTATGTTGTCACCTCGGCCGTGGGACACCTACTTGAAATCAAGGCGCCAGATGGCGTCGAGGTCAAACGTGGAAAATGGTCGTTCACCAACCTGCCGGTCATTCCTGATCACTTTGATCTAAATCCAATCGCCCGAACCGAAGACCGGCTGAAGTTACTGGCCAAACTGATCCGACGCAAAGATATCAACCGAATTATCAACGCCTGTGATGCCGGGCGCGAAGGCGAGCTGATCTTTCGGTTGATTGTCCAGTACACAAAGGCCAAACAACCTAAAAGCCGGCTCTGGCTGCAGTCAATGACCCCCAAAGCTATTCGCGAAGCTTTTGAAAACCTGCGAGATGATGAACACATGCAGCCGCTCGCCGATGCAGCCCGTTGCCGATCAGAAGCAGACTGGCTGGTTGGCATTAACGGTACTCGAGCAATGACGGCCTTCAACTCCCAGGACGGGGGTTTTTATCTCACCACCGTTGGCCGGGTTCAAACACCTACCCTGACTATCGTCGTGGAGCGTGAGGAACAGATCAAACGATTCATCTCGAGGCCATACTTTGAAGTCCACGCGCAGTTTGAGGTTGAGGCCGGACAGTATGCAGGTCGCTGGTTTGATCCCAGCTTTAAAAAGAATGACGAAGATGCGGAACGGCGTGCCGAGAGACTGTGGGATCGCCAACAGGCTGAAGCGATTGTGCAGGCCTGTCAGAGTCAGCTGGCAGTGGTGACTGAAGAAACGAAGCCGTCGACGCAAAGCGCGCCGATGCTGTTTGACCTGACCAGTCTTCAACGTGAAGGCAATGCCCGGTTTGGCTTTTCCGCCAAAGCCACATTGTCACTAGCACAAGCGCTCTATGAACGCCACAAGGTATTGACCTATCCAAGAACCGATTCGCGTGCGTTGCCAGAAGACTATCTCTCTACCGTGCGAGATACATTGGGCATTTTGAAGGATGAGTCAAGTGAGCGTTTGCTTGCTATCACCGGCGGCGACAATCCTATTGGACCTCATGCGGAAAACATTCTGAGTAATGACTGGGTCAAACCAAACAAACGCATTTTCAATGATGCGAAAATTTCTGATCACTTTGCCATTATCCCTACCTTACAAGCACCCAAGAATCTCAGCGAGGCGGAAGCTAAGATCTACGACCTCGTTGTACGTCGATTCATGGCGGTATTTTTCCCGCCTGCGGAATTTCGAAACACCACGCGTATTTCGCAGATTGACAGCCACCACTTCAAAACCGAAGGTAAGGTGATGGTCAAACCGGGTTGGTTGGCCATTTATGGTCGCGAAGCCATGGTCGGCGAGGAGACTCTCGTCGCAGTTGGTAAGAATGAAAAAGCCATGGCCAGCAATATTGAAGTTCGCGACCTGGCGACAAAGCCACCCGCCAGATATACCGAAGCCACATTACTTTCGGCGATGGAGGGCGCCGGCAAATTGATTGATGATGATGACTTGCGCGAAGCGATGTCTGGCAAAGGCCTGGGCACGCCTGCAACCCGCGCCGCCATCATCGAAGGCCTCATTAGCGAAAACTATCTCTTGCGCAATGACAAATCACTGATGCCCACCACCAAGGCCTTTCAACTGCTGACCTTGCTGCGTGGGCTGGGAGTAACCGAACTCACGATGCCGGAACTGACTGGCGAATGGGAAAGCAAGCTGTCTCAGATAGAACATGGTCGGTTGGGCCGCGAAGCGTTCATGCAAGAAATCCGTAAGATCGTAGAACAAATCGTTGCGCGGGCCAAAAACTACGGTGCAACAACCATTCCTGGTGATTACGCCACATTGCAATCACCATGTCCCAAGTGTAGTGGTCTGGTCAAAGAAAACTACAAACGGTTTGCTTGCACGCAGTGCGATTTTTCAATTACGAAAATTCCAGGCAGCCGCCAATTGGAAGTCCTTGAGGCGGAAACCCTGATTTCTGACCGTACCATTGGTCCGTTGCAGGGGTTTCGCAGTCGGCTTGGACGGCCGTTTGCAGCAATTCTCAAATTGACAGATGAACACAAACTTGAATTTGACTTCGGCCAAAATGATGACGATGAAAATAGCGAACCGGTTGATTTTTCAGGCCAGGAATCACTGGGCAGTTGCCCGAAGTGTCAGGCATCAGTGTATGAACATGGAATGAACTATATTTGTGAAAAGGCTGTCGGTCCGAACAAGACTTGCGATTTTCGAACGGGCAAAGTCATCCTACAACAGGAAATCGAACCGACTCAGATCCGAAAATTGCTCAGCGAAGGGAAAACCGAGTTGCTGACCAGTTTTGTATCATCACGAACCCGTCGTAAGTTCAAGGCTTACCTGAAATGCAGGGATGACGGAAAAGTCGGCTTCGAATTTGAAGCCCGTAAATCCAAAGCCGGTGTTGACCAGACCACAATCGATAAGAAGGTACCTACGAATAATGCCGCGACCAAGAAACCAACGGCAAAAAAATCGGCGGCCAAGAAAACGTCCCGAAAAGTCAAAAAGCTCAAATCCCGCCGATGAAATTCCTATGAACAAAAAAGGTAAGTACTTTTATTCCTGCCGCGAATATCTCACTTCACCTTTGCGATTAGAGTCAAACCCATCAATTGGGCCGGCCCTCAAGGTTAATCACTATTTTTAGTTGAGAAATACCGAAAATAAACGAGAAGTCAAGAACCCTGTCATAGGGCAAAGAATACGGATATTGGAAAGAGGAGTGCAGGAAAATCTTACGAGCCAATGGCGGACTTCACGCCCTTCTTGTGCTCAAATACTTTAATAGGTTCCCCTTTCTTATTGATGACCTCTTCGGTTACTAACACTTCCTTCACATCGGGCTGAGAAGGAATATCATACATTACATCAAGCATGATCGATTCTAAAATCGCACGGAGGCCTCTCGCCCCCGTCTTTTGTTCATAGGCCTTTCGTGCAATTCCTTGCAATGCGCCTTCCGTAAACTTCAACTTCACTTCATCGAAAGACATCAATTTTTGATATTGTTTAATTAACGCGTTTTTTGGTTCTGTCAAAATTTTAATCAAGGCCAACTCATCCAGTTCATCAAGCGTTGCCAATACAGGCAATCGGCCTATGAACTCAGGGATCAGGCCATATTGTAAAAGATCTTCAGGTTCAACATGCGAAAATAAATCACCAATTTGATTTTTCGTCCGGCCTTGTACATTAGCCCCAAACCCCATACGTTTTTGGTTCAGGCGGCGCTCAATAATTGCATCAAGCCCCACAAAGGCCCCACCGCAAACAAACAGTACATTCGTTGTATTCACTTGAATAAATTCTTGATGAGGATGCTTCCGTCCTCCTTGCGGGGGCACATTGGCCACGGTCCCTTCAATCAACTTTAACAGAGCCTGCTGCACCCCTTCTCCCGACACATCTCGAGTAATCGAGGGGCCGTCAGCTTTCCGGGTAATTTTATCGATTTCATCAATATAGACAATGCCTCGTTCAGCACGTTCCACGTCATAGTCTGCAGCCTGTAGAAGCTTTAAGATAATATTTTCGACATCTTCTCCTACATATCCAGCTTCCGTCAGTGTTGTGGCATCAGCAATGGTAAAGGGCACATCTAAATATTGCGCCAAGGTTTGTGCAAAGAGGGTCTTACCGGTTCCGGTTGGCCCAACAACCAGGATATTTCCCTTCTGTAGTTCGACATCACTCGTTTCATTGGCCGCAATACGTTTATAGTGGTTATAGACCGCCACAGACAGCACACGTTTGGCATGATCCTGGCCGATAATATAGTGGTCTAAATGCTGATGAATATCCAGAGGCTTACAGAGCTTTGCGGAAATCTCTTGCCTGGACTCCTGCCAGTCTTCGGAAATAATCTCATTACATAATCCAACACATTCATCACAAATATAGACAGTGGGACCTGCAATGAGCTTCCGCACTTGATCACGACTCTTCCCGCAAAAGGAACATCGAAGATTAGCATCGGACTTGGCTTGTCGTGCCATAGGATGAATCCTCCTCTAAAACTTACTTTTTGCCCTTATCTTTCAAATCGGATTTCCCATCCTCTCCATGACCGGTTTGCGGACTACGGATAATCACTTCATCAACTAAACCATAGGCCTTGGCTTCTTCACCAGACATGAAATAATCACGTTCAGTATCACTGGCAATCTTCTCGAGAGGTTGCCCCGTATGGTGAGCCATAATGTGATTCAATCGCTCGCGAATTTTCAAAATCTCCCGAGCATGAATGTCAATTTCGGTCGCTTGCCCCTGAAACCCACCTAAAGGCTGATGAATCATGACTCTGGCATTGGGCAACGCAAATCGTTTCCCGGTCGCCCCCGCAGTCAACAGCAATGCGCCCATACTGGCGGCTTGTCCAAGGCAAATCGTGCTAATCGGCGATTTCACATATTGCATGGTGTCATATATTCCCATACCCGCCGTCACGCTCCCTCCAGGAGAATTGACATAGAGATGAATATCTTTTTCCGGATCTTCAGCTTCCAGAAAAAGCAATTGCGCAATCACGACATTAGCAAACATATCGTCTATTGGCGCTCCAATAAAAATAATGCGGTCTTTTAGGAGGCGAGAATAAATATCATATGACCGTTCACCACGATTCGTTTGTTCAATGACCATCGGAATGAGCATTCCCTAGGACCTCCTCGTTTTAGAAATAGATATCAATACGGTGTCGGCAAACTATGCTCGTGTGGGTCAACAATGTTGACTACCCTTGAATCACCGCATTTTGATAGACAAACTGCAACGCCTTTTCGGCTTTCATGCGCTCACGGAATTCCTCTTGAGCACCCTGCCCCCCTGCTTCGATCATGCGCTGGATTTCAGGCACCGGCAATTTTAAGGAGGTAGCAAGCTTTTCCACCTCAGCTTGGACATCCTCATCAGACACTTCGATGTTTTCTTTTTGAGAAATCGCATCAAGAATCAAACTGAGTTTTACACGTTTCTTGGCCTCAGGTTGTTCCTCCTGCTGAAGTCTCTTGGCTTCTTCCTGAAGACGCAATGGCTCTTCCAGATCATCTTCTCGGTGTGCATGGCGCTGTTCTTTCATGAGTTTTTGCCGCACCAGCGTTTGTAATTCTCGTTCAATCAAAACTTCTGGAATATCAAAGTGGTGCATCTGCAATAAGCGTTCGATCACTTGATCTTTATAGCCTTCCTCCAGTTCCTGCTTCAAAATATTTTCCAGTTGTGTTGTCACTGCTGCCTTTAAGCTTTCCAACGAATCGTAATCCCCACAATCTTTTGCAAATTCATCATCAAGTTCTGGCAGTTTCTGTTCTTTCACGGCGTCGATGGCGACCTTCAAGACCATTGTTTTACCGGCTAGATTGGGATCCGGGTGATTCGCAGGATAGGGCTGAGGAATTTCTAATGTTTCTCCAGCCATCTTTCCCATCAAATGCTCATCCAATTCAACTCCAAGAATGGGAGTTTTGGAGCCGACTTGATGAAGGTGCCCATTTTTCTGTGATCCTTCCACTGATTGATCATCCAAAAACCCTTCCATCGTCAGAACAGCATAGAGACCATCTTGCAGAACCGTCCCTTCAGAAACCGCATCAATCTGAGCATGTTGTTTTCTCAAGGTTTGAAGCGCTTGGTCGATTTGATCATCGGTGACGGTTCGTGGGTCTTTTTTTAAGGAAATTGGATTCGGGGGCCGATAATCACCTAATTGAATAGTCGGCTTAATCTCAACTGTGGCAGTAAAGGTAAAAGGCGTGTCAGGCTCCACTTTCATGCGATCCAGGGGTGGAATATCCACCACCACAGGGACCACGCCTGACTCTTTAACCGCCCGTTGATAATAATCAGGCACGAGTCGTTGGATAACATCCTGTCCTACTATCTTCCCATACCGTTGCTGTAAAAGCTGAATAGGAGCTTTTCCCGGACGAAACCCGGGAATGCGCACCTGCCGTTTCAGCTCGGAATAGACCTTTTGATACTCGGTTTTCACAGCGTCTTCAGGCACTTCAATCTTCAAGGCGCGTTTCACGGGCCCCAATTCTGTCATTTCTAGTTTCATAAGTTATAAAATCCTTGTGTGAAAAACCCTAATAAGGGATAAAAATATCAAAATGGTGCGAGAGGGGGGACTTGAACCCCCACGGTTACCCACAAGATCCTAAGTCTTGCGCGTCTGCCAGTTCCGCCACTCTCGCGCATAAGGTTATAATATCTAATGAAATAGTCAAACAAATATTCACTTTAAACAGAGTCACTTCGGTCATTTCTCAGGAGTCAAACCTCTCCATTATAAAAGGTCTTTCTTCTACAGGCCATCCCCAAAACCGGATATCGTAAAATCTGGAATGACCCGAATAATCCCACTAAAGACTGCACCTACTTGATAGCCCTGATGAACTGGGGTAAGGTAAACCTTATGGCACTCAAACAGCTCTATAAAGATATTTACCAGAAATTCCTGGAAAAGAAAGATGCCCATCAAGGGTACGACTTCCAGCATTCCCCTGTGGGCTCAGCTACCCCTCCTGCCCCAACCTTTTCTGAGAAGGTGAAATGGTGGACATGGGACCGCCCGTGGCGGCTCCAGAAAGTCCGAGATATGCGCGATCAGCAACAACAGGACATCATCAACATAAAATCCACTCCACCTACAAAGCCATAAACCCAACCTCGTTGTTTCTCCTTTAATGCAGGGCTTCCTTCAGGCAACAATTCGATTATATCATCAATCTCTACTTGCAGCCCTGCAGTCTCTTCAACACAATTGGATTCTCATTCTCGTTTTATTGGTCTTTGCCATAGGGCTGGTGCTTGTGACCTCAATTATTGCTCCTTTGGGAATGATAGGGGGATTCATCCTTGGTGCCGCCAATGCCTTAATCATCGGCTCAACACTCAGCTTAACGGAAGAAGTCATATGCAGAGGACAGCGTTTACGCTGGCAAGATATCCCTCAGAGCATGGGGCAATACTTTTGGGATGTCATTTCGGTAGGATTTATGGTGTGGTTCCCTTTACTTTTTCTGGAAATGGGCCTACAAACCAACCCCTATCAGCCTCTTATCGCCACTGCTATCTTTTTCCTCATATTTCTCCTATTAAATCCAGTCCCAGAAATTATCTATCAGAGCCGGAAAGGATCCGCTTTTGAAATTGTCCAAGAAAGCTACGAATTTGTCCTAGAAAATTGGATCGAATGGTTTTTGCCCATTGCCATTGCTTTAGCTCCATTTGGCCTGTCCTTTTTCTTTCAAATTTCAAGCCAGGCCGGACGACGAGGGGGGTTAGATTTCTGGTCACTCATGACCCTACCATTCTCGATCCTTTCCCAATGGCTTTCTCTTTTAGGAATATCCTCCAACACGGGTTTTATTCTTGTCCTAATCCTCACCCCCCTAGCCTCGGTCTTCATATTGTTCTTTCGTGGCCATCTATTTGCTGCCCTCCATCGATCATCCCGACGACAGCGAATGTTTCAAAATAGAATTCAGTGAAAAGATGCCACTCCTTACCACTAACAGCCGTTTCCCTTCACTATCCCTAATTTGCTTGTCGCCCTTTCTACCCCATGGTAATATGGCCAGCTTTGATCGACTATTATTCCGTATTACTGAACAACGCCTAAGTTGTAGTGACAGACTAAACAAATCACGGAGAGGTGCGAGAGTGGCCGAATCGGCGTGATTGGAAATCACGTGTACCGGCAACGGTACCGTGGGTTCGAACCCCACCCTCTCCGCCATATAAATGTTTGAATGATCGACACATTAGGGGCTGGGCCCTGTGCAACAGAATCCTGCGAACTCCGCCAGGTCCGGAAGGAAGCAACGGTAAGTGGGCTAGTTTGTGTGCCGCAGGATCACCTGGCCCCGACTTTTTTGGAAAGAAGTGAGAAGTCCGCAATGAAAAGTAAAACTGCTATGTCATTTCTCATCCTTGTTATGACCACTTACTTCTCACTCTTTACACCTTACTAACAATCCTTGTAATTCTTTCGAACGGTTGTTTCAAATGGAATTCCAAGTTTCTGCCAGAAAATACCGCCCGACATCTTTCAATGAGGTAATGGGGCAAACACATGTCGTACAAACCCTCACCAATGCGATAGCCCGAAAACGAGTAGCTCATGCGTATGTATTTTCGGGTATGCGAGGGGTAGGGAAAACTACCGTCGCCCGTATTCTGGCCAAATCTCTTAATTGTGAAAAAGGCTCAACCAGCGAGCCATGCGGGACTTGCCCGAGCTGTGTGGAAATCACCAGAGGCAATTCCGTTGATGTCATCGAAATTGATGGTGCATCAAATACCGGTGTGGACGATGTACGTGAACTCCGTGAAAATGTGAAGTTCGCCCCGTTTCATGGCTCATACCGTGTCTACATTATCGACGAAGTCCATATGCTTTCCAACTCTGCATTCAACGCTCTACTCAAAATATTAGAAGAACCTCCAAGCCATGCCATATTTATTTTTGCCACGACAGAAGTGCACAAAATTCCTGCCACCATATTGTCACGATGCCAACACTTTACCTTTCGTCGCATATCCCGATTAGAAATTATTTCGCAACTGCGCCATGTGGCCACACAAACCGGTGTAGCCGTTGAAGATCGCAGCTTGACCGTGTTGGCTAGAGCTAGTGAGGGCAGCATGCGGGACGCACTGAGCCTGTTGGATCAAGCTGTGTCATTCGGTGGTGAAACACTACAACATGAGGATTTAGAGGCATTAATTGGCTCAGTACCTGATGAGTTAGTTCGACAAATGCTTGACGCCATTTTAGCCCACGAGGCCTCACGTGCAATGACACTGGTAGCAGAAACCGTGGACCAAGGCTTTGATGTTCGCATGTATTGCCGGGAAATATTAGAACGGGTGCGGAATCTTTTGGTGGCGTGTGTTGTCCCTTCGCATCAACAGATTCAACAACTTTTAGAGTTAGGAGACGATGAAGGGAAGCAAATCATTGAACAAGCCAAACCCCTTTCTGAATCCTATTTACAGGCGATATTTTCCATCATCTCTCGAACCGAAGATAGCCTTCGGGGAAGCTCGCATCCTCGATTCCTAATTGAAGCGGCAGTTGTTCGGGCAGCACTCTTGGATCCAATAACCGCAATCGGCACACATGCAGAACCCATGGCTTCGGTCAAACCACAACCTTCACCAACGACAAAACCGGCCTCCACAAAGCCGACTGTACGTGCGTCGGCTTCACCAGCTTCCAACACATCTTCATCTTCTAAAAACTCGCAGAGCAATCCTTCATCGAGTAGCCCAACTGCAGCGCCTCAGTTCCAATCTTCTTCGGTAAAGAAAGAGACCGTTCACATAAAACCCGCAGCTTCCCATCATGAAAAACATTCTCAGTTTGAGCCAATATCTCCAGCATCTGATTCGGATCTGGCTGTGGCGTTAAACTGGGAACTGGTCGTGAATCGTATGATGAAAGATCACCCGAATATTGGCTGCTTCCTAGAGAAGGGGAGTGTGGTAACTCTAGGAGATGACCATGTGGTTATTGGATTTTCTAAACGAGATGCCATTGCGCGATGGCGAACCGACAAACCCGATAACCGTACGCTCCTAAGCAACATCTGTGCAGAACTGGCTGGCCGTCCCATACGAGTCCAAGTGATTGAATTGCAAGATGGACAAGCACGGCCTCCATCTATGGGGGAGCTCCGCGCAAAAAAAAAACACAAAGATGAACAAGACCTTATGCAACAAGTAAAAAGTCATCCGCTCGTCAAGGAAGCGTTAGAATTGTTTGGTGGAGAATTGGTAGCAGCCCAACGAGATCCGCAAAACGAGGAGGCCAAGTAATGTCGAAAAACCCTTTTGCCAATATGGGGAATTTGCTCAAACAAGCCCAAGAGATGCAGTCGAAAATGGGGAAAATTCAGGAAGAAGCCGCCACTAAAACGGTGGAAGCCTCGACAGGTGGAGGCATGGTCACCGTCCAAGCTAATGGCGCCATGCAAATTACGAACATCACGATAGACCCAGAAGTTCTTAAATCAGGCGATACCGATATGCTGAAAGATCTTCTGATCTCTGCAACCAATGAGGCCCTTCGCAAAGCCAAAGAACTGATGGCCGAAGAAATGAAATCCTTGACAGGTGGGATGGGTATTCCTGGCATGTTCTAAGAAAACCTTACAGGGCACATCATGTCTGAAAACATGACATCGTCGACCTCCAAAACCAATGGCCAACCTCAAGGTCTATTAACACGCCTTAGCCGAGAGTTGGTTCGCTTACCGGGTATCGGCCAAAAAACAGCCCAGCGCTTAGCATTCCATCTCATGAAAACCGAGACAGAAGAAGCCCTTCGGTTGGCAGAAGCCATACGCGAAGTCAAAGAAAAAATTTCTTTCTGTACACAATGCCGAAATATTGCCGAAGGTCCTCTCTGTGCCATTTGTCTGGACCCCAAACGTGACACCACCAGCATTTTGGTAGTAGAAGAACCCAGCACACTCCATGCGATTGAACAAAGCCGGGCGTTTCGTGGGTTGTATCACGTACTTTATGGGGCACTTTCGCCATTAGATGGTGTGGGACCAGCGGACATCCGCACTCATGATTTAGAAAATCGCGTACAGCAAGGGAGTATTAAAGAAGTGATTGTCGCAACAAACCCGACGATAGAAGGCGAAGCCACGGCAATTTATTTGACCAAACGCCTAAAGCCTCTCGGCGTGAAGGTGTCTCGCATTGCGTACGGGATTCCTGTCGGTATGGATATTGAGTATGCCGATGAAGTGACCCTCCTCAAATCAATCGAAGGCCGAAGAGATCTTGGATAGCCAAGAGTCTTGTGATCTACATTCTTTCAATATTATTCCCCATCCTGCCCTATACTTAATGTTGCCGGTGTTCGTCCCCACAGCCGAGCCTTTGCTTAGTGAAGAGCACGACCTTTGTTTTTCAGCAAAAGTAGCCAAAGCCATTGACATGTGTTCGGTTTCATTTAATAGGACGATGGAAACTGAACTTCTTTGAAAAATAGACAGTTCATCTTAAATAAGAATTCGCTGAGGTACTTAATATTAGCAAGGCAATGTTTAATGAGGGTGTAAAAGACAAGGGCAGGTCTAAAGAGAAAGAACTTTTTCATTGACTGATTTTGTCTGAATAACAGAGACATTTGCTTTCTGTGGACATTAGGCTCTGGAGAGAGCAGCCTCTGACTACTTTGAGGGAAAGGTTGTCCCTCCCCTCAGAGTAGTTCAGGCATCTTCCCTGGTCTTATCCTCTACCACCTACTCTTGGTGGTGGTGGAGTACTCACCAAGGCCGATAGAGCTTTTTTGCCAAGCCTTAACTCGGCATTGAGCTCCTCCTTACTACTATCGTAATCTCTAAGTGGTCCTGTATCAGAAAAAATACGATTCTGTTGTAGGAATTACGTACGGAGAGTGTTGAATCGTGAGGATACCGAGGGCCATCTTTCGCCAGGAAGCCGTGGGAAGTGAGTGACTTCGGGCCCGTTCAAAAAAGCCTGCCTTTTGAGTTGCTCCGGCGGAGTAGGTGGCAAATTTTTTCAACTGCCTCAGAGACAAAAACTGTTTGAGTACAAGTTGTTTGACCAGAAGCGAGCAGTGCAATTGGTCTTTTGCTGTTAACGTTTGGCTTGTTGTTCTAGGGCTTGGAATTGAGCAGGGAAAATACCGAGCCAAAAACCTACCTGTTGAATTTCTTCACGCCAATGATGCTGGTAACTTCCTGTCTTCATAGCAAATTTCACCAAGTCTGCCAGTAATTGGTTGATTTTCGGTTCTGCCAAGTTTTCCGCAAAGAGTTTGGGAATCATTAACCCCTGCGATAAATGAATAAGATTACCTTTTTCTTGAGCAGAAAGGCCTAAATGATGAAGGACGGCTCGAAGGCGAGAAAAATCTTGATCATGGTCACGATCAATCGCACAAGCAAAGAGCCCACCAATATTGTAGCGTTCAGTCGATGAAAGGGGAGGCTCTTTAAATTTCTCTATAGCTCGAGAGCGAAGTTCCAATGTGCTTTTGGTAGTAACGGCTGACTTCTTCGTTGGAGAAGACTTGACTTTGACCTTGGTGACTGGCGCCTTCTTTTTCCGAGCACTTGGACTTGGCTTAACACGTTTTCTTGGCTTTGAAACTGCCTTGGGCACTTTCTCTTTAGAGCTCGCCTTTGTTTTCTTCGTCGAAGCCTTTTTTGCCGCAACTTTCTTTTTCTTAACAGCCATCTTAGATACTGTTTTTTTCTTGACAGGGGTTTTGGCTACTTTCGCTTTCTTTTTTTTGACTGCCGGTTTCGTGGAAGCTTTAGTGCTCCCTTTTTTAGCCGTCACCTTTTTCTTAGATGCTGGTTTTTTCTTGAGAGTTTTTTTCGTGGACGTCTTTCGAGTAAGTTTCTTTGAAGCCATTAACAATCCTTTCTATGTGAATAAACCAAATAATGTTCTTGGTATAATGAGTTGGGACAAAATGATAGCGCGTCTTATGTTTCTCAGCAAGAGAAATTGAGGACTTCTTCTTTATTGTCTTATCAAAAAAGCTAGATGAAGGCGAAGCGAAAGGCACAGCTGACTGTCTGACAGAGAGCTGACGACTATTCAGACGATTTCGCTAAGGGGAGACGCCGCTTTTTAAGACGATTTCGCAAATATGATCTAAACGTTCGACATGCTCGTATGCTGACCATGGGTCGGGCGCCATAGAGCACACGCCATGGTTCGCTTGTCCGACAATATCGAAGTCTCCAGCTGGATTGGTGTCTGTCACGCCTAAGGCAAACGCGGTCGCATCACCCAATTCTGTGCTCACGGCAGGGAGAGTAGGCACGGTGGGCCCAATTCGAGTGTAGCGATAGATTTCTGGAAAATCGGCGCAGATTTTTTGAAGGTCAAATCCTCGATAGATGGCGGCCACGACATTGGTGGCATGAACATGAACCACAGCCCGAGTTCGGCTCATGCCTTTGGTTAACAGGTAATGCATATGCAATTCCCCGGAAGGATTGGTTCCAGGTGGCACTTCCATTGCCCCATCCTTTATGCGTATTTTAATCATGTGTTCGGGATGGATGATGGTTTTTCTCCATCCTGAAGGCGTAATGGACAAGTAGATACTGCGGGCACGTCTGAGACTACAATTCCCATCTCGACTGGTAATCCAACCCCTGTCATAACATCGTCGTAACACATCACCTATCGCTGTAATCATCTGCGGTTATCTCCTAAGGTTTCGATTTAATTTCTCGTCTTTTCACCAAGTAGACTCTACCATTTGCCTTCAATCTCACTGCCTTACCAGAGCGTTTGAGACAGCATGATTTCCATGGGTTTCCTTCTAAGCTATAACTGTATCACAAGATACCTTTTTTCCTTGAGAGCAGCGACTAGACCTTCCTTCCCTAGAAGATGTAGGGCTCCTACCACAATAAAGACAGGTTCTTGTTCCTGAAGCGCTTGCTCAATATGCGCGAGCCACACATTATTCCGATTGACGACAAGTTCTTGGAACAACTCAGGATAGTCACGCATACTATCAAGCAATGCTTCCAATTCTTGGACATTTCCTTTCTGCCAAGCCGTAACCATTTTCTGAATCTCTCCTTCCAAGTCTTTCAGTTCTTCTAAGGTTTGCAGGAGAAACTGCTCTTGGACAGCTAGTGGTAATTGGTCAAAGAGGTCTAATTGAAAATCCACCGTCTCTAGACCTTGAATATCTTTTTTTGCAGCTTGGGCTTTATCAAAAAAGTGCCGATCAACCCCATACGCGCTTTCAAACCCCAACTTTTTCAGCTCTAACGCCATGACCGCTGTTGCAGTCATCCAAGGTTTCATACGATGGAAGTCCTCAATCTGCAATCCAAGTTCAGCGAAGTTCGATTTGGCTTCCGCATAATGTTTTGGCGACAACACCGTTGGCAAGCTCTGACCATTGCGATAAAGGCCTTTTTGCAACATGGTCCTTTGTGCGGAAGGGGAGGAAACCCCATCTAGATCTACTTCAAATATGACTCGGGAAGATCGCTGAAAAGCATCTTCAAACACGTGATGCAGGGGATAATGGTGAGGCTGTAGGACATGAATGGAACCTGCCAGGTAGACCGTGTTCTGGGGAGACTGTACCTTCCACAAGATTTGGTGGCTTTCCGAAACGGGAATATCTTGGGCGACGACGGAAGAACATGCGGCACTACCCCATAACAGGGTCACGAGAACAAACTGGTTTATCACTCGAATACCAGAATACAGCATGACAGGAAATGGTAATTGACACCTCATGAGATACCCTCCGATGGAATAGAAAGTTCGATACTGCAACCTCCAACTTACTTCGAAAAGTGAGAGAAAGGGTTTTCGTGGGACATATGTCGTTCCATGAAGTCATTCTTAAACAGAACATGTCACTCATACAATGTATCAATTCTGCCCTTCTTTGCAATTTCTCTTATAGCATGGAAATAGCAGATCTGGTGTTCTTGGGAGAGAATCAAATTTCAGAGTCGACCAATGGCCGATGGCAATTTTTATCACTTCAACACTGCTTCAAGTCTGATAGCCTTGTCAGACATTCCCTGACACCTGGATTCGCCAACATCTGAAAATCTTCATATTTCAAGGCTTTTGCTTGAATGTTGTGGTATCCCAAGTTTACTCTACAGTATTGGAATCGAATCAATTCTTTTTCTAACCACACGTTCCTGGTGAATCCTGTGTGAGGATTCCTTTAAGAGGTGAGGTATGTTACTTCCCCTACACAAAAATTTGGTTTTGGCAGGTATGGCCATCTTAGCTGCGGCTGTTTTCTTCGTTGATACGTTCGTGCCCATAGGAGTGGCTGGATGTGTGGCATATGTGCTGGTGGTCCTCATATCCCTGTTGTTACGGCATCCCTCTGCTCCAGTCATCTCCGCAATTTCTTGCACGATCTTGACCTATGGCAGTTTGGTATTTATCCCAGTTGGCAATGAATGGGGATTGATGTTGTTGAATCGAACCTTGGCGGTGTTGGCCATTTGGGCCACGGCCATACTGGGCTCACAAGTGATGCGTCGCATTCACACCTTAGAGATGACTGAGAAACGTCTCCAACTCGACCTCGAAAAACGTCAACAGGCTGAGCAGCGGCAAAAATTGCAGAAAGAAACTTTGCAGAAGATCGTGGAGAGGAACCATTCTCAGACTGATATTTTGAATAACCTATGTCTTCATGTCGAGCGTATCCTTCCCTCGGCGATTTGTTCCATCATGTTGCTTGACGAACACACGGGCAAACTGACTGTCGGAGCTGGGCCGAGCGGAGGCGACACCGCTTGCACAATCTTGGACGGACTGGTCCCCGCTGAATTAGCCGGAGCCTGTGGGACTGCGGTGCATACGCGAACCACGGTCATCATCGAAGATACTGAGACAGATCCACGTTGGGAACCCATTCGAGAAGCCGCACGGCCCTTGGGCATCAAATCTTGTTGGTCTATTCCGGTTTTCTGTGACAATCAATGCATTTTGGGAACGTTTGCCATCTC
Organism: Nitrospirales bacterium; assembly: GCA_965223685.1. Classification (GTDB taxonomy): domain Bacteria; phylum Nitrospirota; class Nitrospiria; order Nitrospirales; family UBA8639; genus Nitrospira_E. The sequence goes on along the minus strand of CBDCXG010000002.1, from coordinate 1,776,752 downwards.
ACACCCCCAGATTCGACGACCCACAGCAGCAGACCTACAACTCCTGGAAACATCGTCATATCTCGTAGGGATTACGATTCAACGGCATAGAGCCGACGAAGCCCAGAAAAGAAGCGAAGACCGCTATCGCGATTTGTATGAATCGGCTCCTCTCGCCTACTTCACCAGCACCATGGATGGTCACATCAAAAGTGCGAATAGTTCTGCCGTGCAACTCCTTGGATATTCTCAGACAGAGCTCAAAAATCGCATGGTTGTTGACTTGTATGCGCCGGGTAAGAATGGGCAGGAAAAGGCTCAACGTATTCAGCGTGAGACTCAAGCCGGGAAGGAAGTCGAGGGAGAAGAACTGGAGATGCAACGAGCCGATGGAAGTCATGTGTGGGTGAGCCTGACGGTTCGTCTCATTTATGATTCTCATGGTCATCCGTTAGAACAACGCGCGGTTGTGAAAAATATTACTCAACAGAAACAACACCAGGAACTTCAAAGCTTGCAGAAGACGGCATTAGAACATGTTGTGACCGGAAATACCTTAGACGAAATTTTGAGTGGCCTTTGTCAGCAGGTCGAGCAATTGGTTCCTCAGGGAGTCTGTTCAATTTTAATGCTTGATCCAGATACGCAAATCCTCAGATTTCGGGCTGGGCCTTCCGTTCCAGACTCCCTGGCCAGCGCTCTAGATGGCATGGTCCCCGGTCCCTGTGCTGGTTCGTGTGGAACAGCAACGTTTCGATCTGAACCGGTCTACGTTGCGAACACGGCTACCGACCCACTCTGGGCAGACTTGCGAGATGCCGCGCAGCAATACAACATTGGTGCCTGCTGGTCCTACCCAATCTTTAGGGATGGGAGACACGTGGTAGGCAGTCTTGCAATCTCTTCTCCTCATCCTCACGCTCCAACAGCTTTTGATGTGCTACTTCTAGAGACCGCCTCATATCTCGCGGGCATTGCCATTCAGCAACGAGAAACCGAGAAGGCGCGCCTAGAGAGCGAAGACCGGTATCGTTCACTGTATGAAGACAGTCCTGCAATGTATTTTACCCTGAACCCCGACGGCCAAATCTTGTCCGTCAATCAATTTGGTGCCTACCAGCTTGGGTACACTGTTCAGGAACTCATTGGGAAACCGGTGTCGACTCTCTTCTTAGAAGAAGATCACCCTAAAGTTGCAGAGGGCCTTAACGAATGCTTTAGTGGACCTCCAGGCTTAAGACACTGGGAATTTCAGAAAGTTCGGAAAGATGGCAGTCGCATCTGGGTACAGGAGTCATGCCGCAGAGTCAAAGACCAAGACAATCAAGATGTGTTCTTAGTCGTCTGCCACAACGTGACTGCCCAAAAGGAGGTGGAAGAACGTAATCGCCAGCATGAGCTCGCGGTTCGAGAACTGTATGAAATCACCTCTTCCTCTAACCGTTCGTTTGAATATCGGGTTCGCGCTTTATTGGCATTAGGGTGCCAAAGATTTGGTCTTCCCATCGGACTCCTCACTCATCGGGTCGCCAATGAATTGGAGTTACAGTTTGTCTGTTCATCTGATCCAGCTTTCAAGGAAGGACAACGGGTGTTATTGGAGAACACATTCTGTAGCGCAGCGCTGACTACCAATGCACCCATCAGTTTCGAACATGCCGCAGCATCCGAATGGCGTGAACATCGCGGCTATACCGAGCTGGGGCTCGAGGCCTATCTGGGCACAAAAGTCATGAAGGGTTCAGAGGCCTATGGAACATTTTGTTTTACCAGTTATGAACCGCATGCAACGACCTTTTCAGAAGCGGACCGAGATTTTTTACGCTTGATCGCCAGATGGGTCGGCACTGAACTCGAGCGACTCGAAAGCGAACGGTTACAACGCCGGCTTGTCACCATCATCGAAAGTACGACGGATATGATTGGCATGGCCACGCCCGAGGGAAAGACCTTGTACCTCAACTCGGCTGGAAAGTCGCTTATGGGCATTCCAGCCGATGAAGATCTCGTTGGCATGCCGATTGGTGATTTTCATTCACCAGCCGCACAGCATACATTGCTTGAGGACGCCCTTCCCCAAATTAGAGCGACAGGGGTGTGGGAAGGAGATACGACGTTGCTCACCCGTCAAGGCCAGGAAATTCCGGCCTCCCAGGTGTTGTTGGCACAAAGAGACCAAGCAGGGAATATTGAATGTTTTACGACTATCATCCGAGATATTTCTGAACGCAAGGCTGCGGAAAAGCAACTCCAGCAAAGTTATGAACAGACAAAAACGTTATCGGAGCAACTTCAAGAAAGCGAAAGCCGGCTTCGACAGATTATTGATCTGGTCCCGCATTTTATTTTTGCCAAAGACCAAGAAGGCCGATTCATTCTCGCGAACGAAGCCGTTGCCAAAGTCTATGGCACATCCGTACACGCTTGATTGGGAAACGAGATACCGATTTTGCCAAATCTCAGAACGAAGTGGCTCATTTTCGTCAAGATGATCTGGACGTCATTGCTAGCGGGCACACAAAAGTGATTCAAGAGGAGCAAATTACAGATGCATCTGGAGCCGTGCAATGCCTTCAAACGACCAAGATTCCCTTCACATTCGCAGGCAGTGTACTCCCAGCTATTTTGGGCATCTCAATTAATATCACGGCTCAGAAAGAAGCCGACGCACAACTTCGAGAAGCCTATCATCAAACTCGCGAACTCTCGGCTCGCCTGAAAGCTGCTGAGGAATCGGAGCGGAAGAGGATCGCACGAGAACTGCATGACGAATTCGGACAAATGTTGGCTGTCTTGAAGTTTGATATTTCCTGGATGGAACGTCGACTGGCGGAACAACCGACATTGAACCCGTATTCCGCGATCCTCGATAAAGCGCGGTCCATGGCAACGTTGACTGATGATCTCATTCGAACTGTACGGCGGATTGCCACGTCGCTTCGGCCTAGCATTCTTGACGATTTAGGTCTCATTCCCGCTTTGGAATGGCAAGCCAAAGAATTTCAGAATCGAACTGGCATCAGTTGTCAATTTTCCACTGACCTCGACAGTCAGACTTGCAGATTGGAAAGTGAACGCGCCACGGCATTATTCAGAATCGCACAGGAGCTGTTTACCAATATCCTTCGGCATGCTGACGCGTCTCAGGTCGACTTGGTGCTGGAGAAACAGGATGAGTTTCTGGCCTTGTACGTGAGCGACAATGGTCGAGGGTTAGGCGAAACTAGCACCAGAGACACTCCGTCTCTCGGGCTTCTCGGTATTCGAGAGCGACTTGCATCGTTTGGAGGCGAGTTTGTTATTCAGGGAAAAGCAGGTCACGGCACTCGGGCGCACGTTCGAATTCCAATTTCTGCAACACAATTAGTATGACAATGATGTCAGAAGGGCAGGGATGCTTCGGATCTTAGTCGCAGATGATCATGCTATTGTCCGTCAAGGCCTAAAACAGGTATTGGTCGAGGAGTTTCCGGACGCTCACATTGAAGAGAGCTCCACTGGGCATGAGACGATCCAAGCGGTCCAGCAACAACCATGGAATGTGCTTATTCTGGACATTCACTTCCCTGATAAAAATGGCTTGGACGTCCTCAAAGAGGTCAAAGGCCTCTGTCCAGACTTATCCGTCGTAGTTTTGAGCCTCTATCCCGAGGAACAGTATGGTATCCGCGTACTCAAAGCAGGTGGTTCGGCGTATTTGACGAAGGAAACCGCGCCAAGCGAACTGGTTAAAGCGGTGCAAAAAGTCATGAGTGGTGGACGATACGTGAGTGCCCAGCTAGCAGAGCAATTGGCCGCGAGTGTGGCACCCCATACTTCTGGACCTTCGCATCAGACATTGTCTGACCGAGAATTAGAAGTCCTCCGATACCTCGCCATTGGGAAGACCGTCACGGACATCGCTGACCTCCTCTCCTTGAGTGTCAAAACGATCAGTACCTATCGAGCCCGCCTACTGGAAAAACTCCATCTCAAGACTACGGCAGACCTCATTCGCTATGCCGTCGATCACAACCTCGTCTAATACCTGGCCGGTCTCTTAATCAGTTCAACGCTGTCTGATTATTACTCTCTCATTTGTTCGCTTGTCATGCGGACGTCTGACAGTACCCCCCTCCTTTGTCTGACACAAATTCCAGACAAAAACTGACATTCATCTTTTCCTGCCAACTGGTAAGATTCAGCACGTGTTCGTCAATCTATTCTCGTTTTTTAACGCGTTTTTATGACGTTCCATTATCTATATAAAGATTAAGATGAAGATTATCATTGCTGAACACTCAGATATAATTCGCAGCCGCTTAGGAGACCTCATTCATGAAATTCCTCATGTTGACGTCGTCGGAGAGGCAACACAGACCTCAGAGATGATTACGCTAGTCGACCAGCACCACCCTCATCTTGTATTCCTCAATCTTCATCTTCCTGGCGGTTCCCCATTAGAAACCCTGCGTGTAATAAAAAGCGCGACGCCTGCACCAACTGTGATTGTCCTAACGGACAACCTGTCACCAGAGTACCAACATTCATGTCGGTCGGCCGGTGCCGATTATGTTTTTGACCAGGCACTTGATATCGCAAAAATTCAAAATCTCTTGAAGACACTCTCACAATCCGGGCCCTCCTGAAATCCATCCTCTTACGGATGCTGCTCTGCCAGACTGAAGCACCCCCTCTATCAGATATTCACTGACAGAGAATAAGAACACATTCCCACGAAAAAATCAGCTTTCTGCTTATTTTTTTTGGGTTCCATATCCGAGATACTGCCCTATGGCAATACAATTCTCACATACTTCAGGAAGAGGTGCAGATATGACCACGTTGATGAACCAACCCCTGTCCCGTCGTGCAACATTTTCCCCTGAACGCCATGGTCCATCGTTGCGATTGCTTCAGACCGGTCCTGCTCAATCACAGTCAGAAGAGAAACCGCACCTGACCGCCTCTCTCGTCAAGAAGGATTCCTCACCAACGACCAACAGAGAACAATGGGGGAATAGTGTAAGTCGAATAGCCCATGATTTGCTCAACATCCTGACTGCGATTCAAGGCAATGCAGAGCTTGCGGCATTGAGTGTTGCCCAATCGTCTTCTCAACAAAAGAATTTACAGAATATTTTTTCCGCTAGTCAGCGAGGGTATGAATTGCTCGGACACATCTTACAGGGCCTACCTCTTCAAGAACATTTTTCTTATGAGCTAGATCTGTGTGTCCTTGTGGATGAAATCTTAGAACTTTTTCAGGCCACGCTTCCTTCAACGATTACTTTGGAAAAGATAGACCACCTCAAAATTGGCAGGATGGTAGGAAATTCTACGCAATTATTTCGAATGTTCAGTAATCTGCTGACCAATGCCATTCAAGCTATGCAGGAACAAGCGCAAGGCAGGCTCACGATTATTCTCGATAGAATTCTGGAATCAGATTTTTTACCATTTCGAAAACCAGTCAGTTCTTCTTATTTGAGATTAGTAGTTCGAGATACAGGCCATGGAATGTCAGTCGATCTCTGCCGAAAAATTTTTCACCCCTTCTTCACAACCCAACAAGATGGGACGGGCCTAGGGTTAGGGTTAGCCATCGTGAAAGAGGTGGTGACTGATCACAAGGGAGTAGTGACGGTCGACAGTCACCCGCAGAATGGCACCACATTCACAGTGTATTTTCCGGAATTGCAAGAAGCATAGCTTTTAGGAAATTTTTTGTACCTTTACTTTTTTGCTGAAAAGGCCTTCTGGCCATGACAACTATACTCATCATTGATGACGAAAAACCCATCAGGGATCTATTGCGAACGTCGTTGGAAATATTAGGGCATAAAATTATTGAGGCCACTGATGGAAAAGAAGCATTTGATATTCTCCAAAGCAGCTCACCTACTTTGGTGATTGCTGACATCTTTATGCCAAAAATAGATGGCCTTGAATTTATTCGAAACGCCAAATCTCAAAACTCTCATCTCAAAATAATTGCAACTTCCGGGGGCTTTCCGATGAAAGACGTTGACGTTCTCAAAGTAGCAAAACGGCTTGGGGCAACACATACTCTTCAGAAGCCTTTTGACGTTTATGCCTTAACAACCATCGTTCAGAATCTTCTTCCGATAGACCCTCCCCTAGCACATTGCTCTTAAAGACCTTTGTTCGACACGACCAACCAGAAAAGAGCTGTACTATAAAAATTCTGGACGGTTCCCCCATGTCTCAGAAAAAACAAATTCCCGCAAGGGTTTTCGTGAACGTTTCGCCTGTTCCCTTTCTTGAAGGATGTCAGGGAGAGATTGAAGATCTCCTTGATAGCCAATAGCCAGAGCTGTCACGGGATCATAGCCTAAATCTATGGTATATTCTTTGCGTATCACCTCCGAAAGAATTCCCGCCATTTGGTGCACCACTAAATTCATAGCTGTGGCTTGCACAAGCAGGTTGCCGACAGCCAATCCCACGTCGTGAAAGGCATGATGATTGGGTTGGTTGTTGTGAGAAAAGTTTAATTTGGCGAGGGTAATCATAAGCAGGGGAGCCCGTTTTGCCCAAATTCGATTTCCCTCTATGAGACAACTGAGTAATTTTTCATGTTCGGCAGGCTGATCTGCTTTTGCGATGATGAACACCCAAGGTTGTTCATTAAAACATGAGGGGCCCCACCGTGCCGCCTCTAACAGACGTTGAATTTTTTCCTGTTCTACAGGTCGCAATGAAAACGCACGAGGACTCCATCTCCGACGCAAGAGATCATGAATGGGGAATTGAGTATCTGCTGGTTTTTCCACGTGGTTTACCAATTACCAGTCGAAAAAAGATACGCCACATTCTTTCCGCTTAAACGCTTTATGAGAGCCTTACTTTGTTTCGAAATCTCGTGTGTTTTGATCATTCAGCCAACTTCTTCTGGCTCAATGCCTTATTGACCAAGTCAATCACGGTCTGCAATTGAAAAGGTTTGGTCATGCGGTATTGTGCCCCTAAGCGCTGGGCCATCTCTAACAAATCAATTTTCGCCCCCTCACTGGCTGCCGACATAGCAATGACCAGCACGTTAGGGAATTCACGACGAAGGTCTAGAATGGTTTCTAGCCCTTCTTTTTCTGGCATAAGAATATCTAAGAGAATCAGCTCTGGTAGGTACTGGCGGTAGAGACAAATACCTTCTTCACCATTTAAGGCGCTTTTGACCAGATGGCCTTCGCCTTGTAAAACCTGTTCCAAGACATCACAAACTTGTGGGTCATCATCAATGACAAGAATGGTCGCCATCGTCTGAACTCCTTTGCTGCTCCAAATCGCCGAACGGACGAAATGAGCGAGCTACTCTGGCATCCCCATGGATTTCTATGGAACTACCAACGTTCCAATGAATTATAATGAGTTAACCTAGACCATGAATCGTTCCTTTAAATATACAATTTTTAACTGATAGCGGCATATGGCCAACACTCATATTCCTCAACAGTATTCACCCTAACGGAGTTAGTGCTTTATCAAGTACATGTCGAACAATTGGAGCCAAATCACGAATAGCCAAAGGTTTCATCAGGTAGGCTTGGATACCCAATGCCTTGGCTTTTTCAGCGTTCATGATGTGGCTGAACCCGGTACACAGGATAATGGGAAGTTCGGGCCGAATACGCAAAAGCTCGCGAGATAACCCTTCCCCAGTCAACCCTGGCATCGTTTGATCCGTTATCACAAGATCAAAACGTTCCGGATCATGTCGAAAGACATTCAACGCCTCTTGCGAACTGGTATGCACTTCAACGGTATACCCTAATGGTGACAAAAGTTCTTTCCCAAGCTGGACAATCGTTTCTTCATCATCAACGAATAAGATTGTTTCCTTGCCCAATGGAATTGAACCTTGATCACCTGAACCATCCAACGCCGGAGCTGGAATTGTAGGGAGATAGACTTCGACTTTTGTCCCCTTCCCTCCGACACTATCGACCATCACCGCACCACCATGATTGGCCACAATCCCATGAACAACAGCAAGTCCCATTCCGGAACCTTCACCAATTGGTTTGGTTGTAAAGAAAGGATCGAACATGCGCTCAAGGACGTCAGACGTCATGCCAACTCCATTATCTTGAACCGTGAGGCGAACATGAGGACCAACCTTTAATCCAGCTACCAATTCCACATTCTGGTCATTCACATCCCAATCTTCTAAAATAATCTCCAAGCGATCTCCTCTTTCCCTCATGGCATATTCAGCATTCGTGCCTAGGTTGATCAGAACTTGATGCAGTTGTGTCGAATCGGCCAAGACTATGGCTTTCGACATAAGTGACTCACGAATATCAATATTCGAGGGAATGGTCGCACGCAACAATTTTAGCGCTTCCTGTATGACTGTATGAATAGCAGTTGGTTTTTTCCCCTGACCCGACTGTCGACTAAACGCTAAAATTTGTAAGACCAGATGTTTGGCACGATGTCCAGCGGTTAAGACTTCTTGGAGATTGCGTTGGGTTCGACTCCCTTTCGGGACCGAAGCCAATCCCAACTCGGTATACCCTAAAATAGCCGTTAAGATATTATTAAAGTCATGCGCAATGCCTCCAGCCAAAGTCCCTATGGCTTCCATGCGACTGGATTGGCGAAATTGACGCTCTGTTTTGATCAGAGTTTCTTGCACCTTTTTATGTTCGGTCATGTCCTGAGCTACGCCAAGCACACGAACCACTTCCCCATCGGCATTATGAATAGGAAACGTTCGCGCTTCCATAAACCGAACTGCATGATCTGGGCGGATGATTCGGAATTCGGCATGGAACCCAGAGGTCGCCCCATCAGCCACCTGGGCTAATAAATATTCTTGATCTTCGGGATGCACAGCATCCAAAAGATGATGAGGGTCGTTAACCAAACTCGAACAACTTTTTCCCCACACCTCCTCATACCGAGGACTCATATAGAGGATCTTAGAATGATCCGGTAAGGCAATCCAACATACTTCCTGAATATGCTCCACGAGGTGTTGGAAGCGGACTCGCTGTTCCTCTAGCGCAGCGACCTGAGTCGAAATAGTCGATTGCAATGTATGTATTTGAGACTCAACCGAGGCTCGAAACGCGCGATGAATATCATTGATGAGCTCGGCAGAAGAGGCCCTGTCATCAAAATAGCTGGTCATATTTTCTTGGATCGTATCTTTGGAAGATTCAGGAGGTAAGGACTGAAACGCAGTAGGCAATACCAAATTGATCCCAGGGTTCATTTGTCTTAAAAAGCCTAGTAACTCAACCTCTGCTTTATCTGGCTTCCGCACATCAATCAGGGCCACGGCAAAGGTCTTCTGTTGAGCAAGGGAACTAGCTTCAGCAACGGTGAGACATCCCACGACCTCATGGCCGACCTGCTCTACCGCCTTCTTTAATGAAGCAAGAACATCTGGCTGTTTATTGATGAGAAGAATTCGGGACGAGGTCGTGTGTACCATTCTTATGCCCCCCGAATATTAGGATGGTAGGGATCACTGGCTTCTTCAAGATGCCAGCACATGCATGCAAGACCACTAATCTTATTTCATAAAAGACATCAGTCTACACTGAAGACATTAGAGAATGAATGGCTGGGGGACCAGGAATCGAACCTGGGTTCTTAGAACCAAAATCTAATGTCTTGCCCCTAGACGATCCCCCAACCGAGCCTGCACTTTAAAACGGAGGCCCACAAACCGTCAAGATCATGACGGTTTCCTATACCCGTCCGTAGACAATCCAATGCCGATCATCGGGCACATCCACTAGTAAGCGACTTAAATTGAGTTCCGCTAATTGTGCCGCCACTTCATCTTCTGTAAAGGCAGCCAATAAAGAATGGTAAAAATCCTGTCGTAACCGCTCTGGTTCATGGGCTGCTTGTTCATCCACTATAGTTTGTGCCGCTTCTGGGTTTTCGGGACGCAGTAAATCCATGACTAAAACAGGTCCACCTGGTTTGAGGAAATTTTTAAGGCAATGCCAAAACTGTAAGGGATTTGGCACATGATGGACTAAACTATTGGAAATAATAGCATCTGCTGGTGTCGCCAAAGTTACCTCTTGAAAACGTTGGCAGAAAAATTGTATGCGATCATGATATCCAGCTTTTTGTGCGGCTCGCTCTGCATAAGCAATCATCGACTGCGATGCATCAATGCCTGTTATTCGGCACGTCGCATGACAACGAGCTACTCGAATAGGAATATCTCCGGGGCCACAACCCAAATCCACAATATGAGGGTTCTCCACATCAGAGTACCGGAAAAAAAACTGATCGACGAACCATTGATTTTCTTTTTCAAAGTCAGCTTGAGCATAGGCCAGCACTTGGTCGGGATTGTCCATCACTTCCGGCTCAAGCACACGCTCCATCAAGGTAGAATCCTTTCCGACCGCTTTTCCACCCAAACCGAATCGCCCTGTCGCACTTGCCCTTCAGAGAGCACTCGTGCGTAGAGTCGACTCCATCCAGGATGATGATTTTGGTCAACGCGGTTAAAACTTCCATCGTGAAACCACTGCCTAATACGACGACAGGGCTCACAAAAACTTGTGAACTCAATACATACCTGCTCCCAAATTTTCATATGATCCCCTAGACGGATATGCGCCCAATTCAAGCCTGTTAGCGTAAAGTTTTCCCCCAAGGCTCCAGGGTGAAGATTATGCCCTTCGAGCTGTAGGGCGGTAATTAGCTCCAAAGAATAGACACAAAGAGCACGATCAGGTCCACCATGCAAAACCGTATTCCGATGCTCATCATCCTGAATACCTTCCAACGAAACGTAGGCGTCTGGCACCGCATGTTTTGGCACTCCACCCCGTGATGTATTAATTTGGTAGAGAGAAGGCAATGAATCCATCGTGACAGATGAGAGAGGTTGAGGTGTGAATCGTAGCCAGCACCAGATTGGTTGGTCAAACGACAGAGAGTGAAGCTACTTGGCCCTATTGAGATTGTTGAAGGACCTTGTGGAGAAAGGCATGTATGTGTTGAAAATAGGGTTCGCCGCCAACAAATGGCACATTATTATGTTCAGCGCCTAATACCACATACCATTGTTTTGGCTCATCGGCTGCATCAAATACTTGCCTTCCCAACCCTATTGGTACCACCGAGTCACGCTCGCCATGAATCACCAACAAGGGAATCACGAGAGCACGCACCTTTTGTATGAAATTAAATTCCACATCCATCACCCAACGTGCAGGTAACCCGAAATAATGATGATCAGACATGGACTGTATGGAAGGAAAGGCCCCTTCTACAATTAATCCTGCTGACAAACGTTGAACAGCTACCTCTCCAGCTATACAGGAACCTAAGGACCTCCCAAAAAGAATCAGGCGGTTAGGTGAAACTCGTCGCTGATGAATCAGGTAGTCATAACTAACTAATGCATCTTGGTAGAGCCCAGCTTCTGATGGGACGCCCGTACTTCTCCCATATCCTCGATAATCAAAGATAAAGACAGAAATTCCACGTTGATACAACTGTCGAATATTTTCTATACGATGACTCACATTTCCCGCATTGCCATGGCACCACAAGATCACAGGGCTTGACGGCCCCGCATTGATAAACCACCCAAAGACCGTTACCGCCTCATCAACGGGAAGCCAGATCTCCTCTATTGGCAACCCACTAGCTTGTGACCAGTTTCGGTCTTCCCAAGGGGAAGGTTGAAAAACAAAAAAGCTTTCCAACATACGCCTATTGTCTCAAGAGTTAAAATCAACTACTTTGGAGGACATGCTCTGGGAAATAGCACTATCAGAGTTAATATCATGTTTATGCGTGAGTTTCATGATCAGCGACAAAATACGTCAGAATTATTGAATAATGGCAACTTACGCCTTTGGAGATCTTCAAGGATGCATGACTGCCCTGCGCCGTCTGCTAGACTTGATTCGGTTTGATCAGGCCCAAGACCGGCTCTGGTTTGTGGGCGATTTAGTGAATCGTGGTCCACATTCACTGGACGTATTGCGCTTTGTAAAACAGTTGGGCTCTTCTGCAGTAACGGTCTTGGGGAATCATGATATTCACCTTCTGGCCTTATGGTGCCAAATCGCTCAGCCAAGTCGAAAAGATACATTACAACCCATCCTATCCGCTCCCGACGCTGACGAATTATTGCACTGGTTACGATATCGCCCTCTCCTTCATGCTGAACACGATTACATAATGATCCATGCTGGGCTGCTGCCATCATGGTCTATGAGTCAGGCTATTGACCTGGCTCATGAAGTCGAAGCAGCCTTACAAAGTGAACACTACAGAGACTTATTGCCCGCCATCTATTTTCGAAAAACTCGAAAATCTTCAGCCCAGCTTAGCACAGAAGAACGATTGGGCTTCACCGCCAATGTTCTCACCCGTCTCCGAGTCTGTACTCCCGAAGGGCTTCCAGAGTTTTCATTCAAAGGTCCACCGAAAGAAGCCCCTCCAGGGTACTTTCCTTGGTTCCGCATTCCCAACCGTGCGACAGAGCACAAGACAATAATTTTTGGGCATTGGTCCGCGCTGGGGATTGTCCAAGAAAAACATATCATCGCGCTAGATGGCGGATGCGTCTGGGGACGGGAATTGGTCACAATGCGCCTGGAAGATCGCCAAATTTTTCGTGTTCCTTGCAAAAAATAAGACATTCTTCTCTTTTCTCTCTTTCCAAAATACCGCTCTCGCTTACTCCACTGTTTCTAGATCATGAGATAATTTTTTTCACCAGATCTGATTTTTCAAACAAAATAACTAAAATTTGTATCTATTTAGATAACAGCTTGTATCCATTTAGATAACTTTTACAAGAATTTTCTCCTGGGTTTGCTCAAGACAGCCTCTCATCGCCAAACCCAAATACTGAAAAACCTCAGGTTTTTTAAGATTTTTAGTCTATATTGAAGGTCGGCATTAGTTTTGCCTACACACTCAACTAAAGAATGTTCCAAATTTCCCTCATTGGCTCACCCTCATAATCATTAAAGGAAATGAGAAAAAAGTGATTGATTCCCAAAGCCATCGAACAAGCACTAGCCAATTTCTTTGTTTAGAAGGAGTTCCAAGGCGATGAATTCTCAACACCCTCATCTCACAAATGGCCCATCAACTCAACCCGGAAAACCAGGCCGAAAATATAAACGCCGTCATACACGAGTACATCTCGACTCTCTAAAACCTGTTCCTCTTGTCTTCTCAGAAGAGACACTTTCCCAATGCCCAAAATGTCAAGGACTTGTCTTTGTTGAAGCCGGAGAAACTGTACGACAGACGATCGTCAGATGTCTCAATTGTGGGTGGCAACCCCATTTTCACGCACCTGTTATTCAGGAGACAGAAGAAGCGCGGACCATGCGTACCCTCACAAATAAATTCGTTTCGGGATCTGATTGGGACCGCCTCCCAGTTGGTTGGTAAGAATAGTTGCTGCCTTTCAGTTTCTATCCTCAACCAACGAGGGATACATGTCTCCTGAATCATTGTCCTCCCCATAACATCACCTAATCAAAAATTTCGTCTGACCTCGTTTCGATCCTCTTTCTCCTAATGGTTTCCTTTTAAAATTTTTCATTAGACCCCTCTGCCCTGGACCAGGTACCATCCTTGCTTCTAGCGGAAGAATGGAAAGGTCTACAATGGGGAAGCCTTAGGCTTGACTCAGAGGCACAAGCGAACCTCCCTACCGACCCCTCCAACTTTATCTCAAAAATGTCTTGCTAACGGCATTATTGCATTTCCTCATGACAAATATGATATTCCGAAAGCCCGTATTCTCCACTTTCGTGAAGCTTATCTGGCTCGTTATCTGGTTATTACCAATCAGCCTACCCCATACAACCTATGCCAAAGACATCGCTATTCTAAAATCAGCAGAAATTGGGGCCTACTCCGAAGCTATTCAGGCTTTCAAACAGGCTCTTCCATCATCTCTACACGTCACCTTGGAATATGAACTCCAAGGAGATATGGCTAAAGGAAGAGGTCTGGCCCGAAGGATTCGCGCCTCTAATGCCAACATTGTCTTAGCCGTCGGACTCAAAGCCGCCCTCGCTGCCAAACTGGAAATTTTAGACATTCCTGTCATCGTGTGTTTGGTCCTTGACCCTGAAAAATATGGCCTGCCAACCAGCAACATGGTAGGCCTTTCCTCACAAATTCCCTTTGAGCAACAGCTCAAACCGCTTCGGGCATTGGCACCGCGAATCTCTCGAATTGGCGTGTTATTCGATCCGCAGAAAACTCAAGGGCTGAGGGATCAACTCGAACTACATGTCAGAACGCTAGGCCTTGTCCTCGTTTCTCAGGAAGTCCATTCGGAACAAGAGGTATCTGAGGCTCTAAAATCCTTAAAGGATCGGGTCGATGCCCTCTATCTCCTTCCCGATAGTACGGTCCTCACTGAACACACCCTAGACTTCCTCATCAGCTCGACGTTGGAAGTCAATATTCCTCTTATAGGATTCTCCGCTGGTCTTGTACGAAGCGGAGCTGTGACGGGCGCCTTTCTTAATTATGCAGACCTAGGCCGACATGCTGCGACTCTGGTGCCACGTTTACTCACAGCTCCGGATTCTTCAATTGTTGGCACGATGGTGCCTCCTGATGTGATTCATCACGCGATTAATATGAAGTCGGCGCGTTATCTGGGATTATCCCTCACGCCAAATATCTTGAGGTTATTTGATGAGCAATATTGAAGACGGCTTATCTCAACGACCGACTTCACCCATAATCAAACCGGTTGAAGACCGTCCGAGATTTCTGAGTCTTCGGACTAAGTTCTCAGTATTTGTCAGTCTCGTGATCATCCTAGTCTGTACAGGTCTCAGTAGCTTCCTTATCCAACAGGAAACCGAGACAATGAAACGTGCCCTGTTAAATACAGGAACCATCCTGGTCACCACCTTGAACAAAGTTAGCATAAATCGTTTGATTATCCAGGACACGGACTATTTGGAAAAAATGTTAGAGGGCGCACTGTCAGCACCAGAAGTGGTGTATGCCATCATTCGAGATCAACACGGCAACATGTTGGTTGCCCAATCTAAAGGGATTCTCACTCATGCCTCAGAAGTTATCCGTGATGGCAATCGACCGCTTCTCCCCGATGAAACCCACACGACACCATTGCTTGCTCGTACATCTCATGCCTCGGACTCTTCCATCCCCTTGATCACAATTCTCCACACATTGGAATCCAAGGGGGCCATTTCACTACAGGCGTCTAGTATTAACGCTCCATCGCGCTCCTGGGCCATTTCAAAAGACACCATTTACGACTTTGCACTCCCGGTTTATCGGCAGCCTCGCCCCTCATCCACCATAGACCTGCTCTCTTCAGAGACCTTAGGCCCCTCTCCAGGTCAGCAGCCATCATCGACCGCTATCATTGGAATTATTCAAGTGGGCATCTCAACCACCCATATGCAGAATGCCTTAAACCAGACCGTGTGGAATATTGGGCTACTCACCTTTGGCATTATTCTTCTTGGCATTGGGCTGACGGTTCTTCTGACGAACCGGATTATCACTCCCATGCGAAAGCTGGCACATGCGGCCGTACAAATCGCTGAAGGCAACATTCACATTCCTGTCTTACCAGATACTCATGATGAAGTGGGTCAACTCACCAAAAGCATCAATCAAATGGTTGAAGGCCTCCAACAACGAGAAGCTTCCATTACAACGTATCTGACCACCATTACCAAACAGGTACGTCAACTCAGCACCCTCCACCAGACCGGAACCATAATTACCTCAACTTTAGACCTACAAAAACTCTTTGCAACCATGCTGGACCTTCTCCACAAAAATCTGGGATTTCATAGAATGGTGCTCATACTCAAAGAGGAAGATCAAAAACATGCCGTTATTGTGCAAACCGCTGGCATCCCCCAGGAATATATTCCGATGCTTGAAAATCAATCTTTTACCATTGCCCCCGGGACTTTTGATGAAACCCTATTAATTCATGGACAACCCGTATTAGTGCAAGATTTGGGAATAGTTGGAGACAAAATAAATCCTGTCATCAGAACCGTCGCTGGCATACTGGGCGTGAACTCCTGCATCGGTGCTCCGCTTCTTAGTCACCAACAAGCATTGGGTTATTTGGGTGCTGACAAAGGTGGAGAGGTTTGTACGCAAGAAGACCTAGACCTGTTAATGACGATCGCAAGTCATGTGGCTGTGGCCATCGATAACGCCAGAACGTACCAAAGGCTCGAAAGCCTGGCCCAAAGCTTGGAACAACGCGTTGCTGAACGAACCCAAGATTTGCAATTAGCCAATGAACGACTCCAAGAACTGGATCAACTGAAATCGGCTTTTGTTTCCATTGTCTCTCATGAACTCCGTACCCCCATGACCTCTATTAAAGGATTAGTTGAAAACATGATGGATGGACTAACCGGCACACTGAATAAAAGACAATCCTTTTATTTGAGCCGTGTCAAATATAACATTGAACGCCTTACCCGTATGATTAATGATTTGTTAGATCTCTCCCGTATTGAGGCCGGCAAAATGGATCTCCGGGTCGGGCCGGTCAATATGGGAAGTTTGGCACGTGAAGTGGTTGAACTTTTCCAGGCCACGGCCCAAGAACGTGATCTGATTCTTCAGGCCAAGGTCCTGGATCCTATTCCATTGATTCAAGCCGATCGAGACAAACTGATCCAAATCCTGACGAACTTAATCAACAACGCCGTCAAATTTACCGACCCTTCAGGGACGGTGACGGTAGAGGTACAGCAGGAAGAGGATGGGTCGGTGGGTACCTATATCCAGGATACTGGGTGCGGAATCCCTCTTGAAGAACAACGGACAATTTTCGAGCGGTTCTACCGAGGGCAAACAGCCGATGTGAAAAGTCGAGGCGCCGGCTTAGGGCTTGCTATTACGAAAAGCTTAGTAGAATTGCACGGCGGGCACATCTGGGTCACCAGCACCCCGAGTGAAGGAAGTCGGTTCTCCTTCTGTCTACCAATACATCCACCACAACAACAAGATGAGCAAGTCTCATGAACGAGCCTACTATCAATCTGATCGAGGAGAGGGGGATTTATCAAATGTTGTTGTTCAGGTTTTCTGATTTCATTCATACTCAATCCTCTGCCGGAACTTCATTTCACGCCATTCCTCCATGCGAGGTGCTTAGAAATTCGCTTCATTGCCCCAGGCGACTTCGTAGGTTTTTGTGGTCTTGTCACACCTTTTTCTGGAGTCTGACATTGAGCCTTTTACTTGGTGCCACTAGCGGCTTGGCCAATACTGAACCAGGCATTCCCCCTGCGAACCAAGAATTAGATTCTTTATTTGAATTTCTGGAAGCAGAAACATTGGACAAGTTTACCTTAGGAGAATTAGTGTCCCCCCTACCCAAAAATTTCCAAAATCTCTCTCAGGTTTTTGTGGTTACTTCGGAAGACATCATAGACCAGAACGCCCGCAATGTGGGGGAAGCCCTGCGGTTTGTCCCAGGAATCATATATTCCGAAGGTGGGACCAAAAACCCCAAAGTGGCAAATCTTCGGGGGCTGGGCTCCCGACAATATGTCGTCTTCATTGATGGGCGACCAGTCTACGATCCCTGGTTTGGCGATGTTGATCTCAATAATTTACCCATTGATAACGTCGCACAAATAAAAGTAGTCAAAGGGCCAGTTGAAGCCGCCTACGGGCCCAACACATTTGGTGGAGTGATAAACATCGTCACGAAAAAAGGCACCGGCAAACCCAAAACCCAATTGAATGCGTCCTACGAAGCCCATAACACACAGGATTATTGGATCCAACATGGGGGACAATTTAGCAAGCTCAATTATTATCTAGCCGGAAGTTATCGCCGCTCCAACGGATTCCCGTTATCTGATGACTTTTCTCCAGCCCTTCATGAAAACGGGGGGGTCGCTGAACAATCCGGGTTTCACAAATATAATCTTTCCCTCAATGTCGGATATGACGTCACGCCTATTGATAAAGTGGCCCTCGTCGTAGGGTATTATCAAGCTGAGTTGGATGTCCCTCCGAATATTTTCGGGGGAGGGACCGGGCGACGACGACTCAGATTTACTCGGTTTTCTGATTGGACCCGATTCAATTTCGACCTCTACGGACAAACTAAATTTTTGGATTATCTCACGGTAAAAGGGAATGTCTATTTCGACCGATTTTCCGATGATTTAACTGTTTTTTCTGATGGCACCTACTCTACTATAAACTCCGAGAGCCGTTTCAGAAATACCAGCGTTGGAACCAACGTCCAAGTCACCTGGGAAGTGCATGATGATCTCTTGGTTAAAGCTGGCACCTTTATCAAACACGACCAACACGAAGACATACCACTCACGGGGTCCTTCGAGCGATCGGATGAAGAGGCGCTCACGACGGACTATTTTCTGGAATCAGACTGGGCACTCACCAACATTCTGAGCCTCTCAGCCGGTATTAATTATGATGTAATGTATACAGGGGGCCATCGTACGATTGATTCATGGAATCCCCGAGGATCGGTTACCATTCGGCCCTGGGCCAATAGCCGATGGCAAGCAGCCATCGGGGAAAAAAGCCGATTACCCCGTTTACTCAACCTATTTGCGGGCCGAGGCAACCTCAATCTGAAACCCGAAAATAATTTGGTCATGGAGCTCAGTGCCAACCAACTCTTCTGGAATGGTCGCGTCGAAGTAAACCTGACCGGATTTCGAAACGACGTAGATAACATGATCGTCTTTCAAACCGCGCCAGGGGGGCGCACCCAAGATCAAAACGCCGTGTCCTTTATCTCACACGGAATAGAAGGGAATATCACCGCGAATCTCACCAAGGACCTCTCGTTAACTGTGGATTACACCTATATCGATCAAGTCTTTGAAAACCGGGGAGATGCGATCTTTAATGACGGGTACCATCAAGTTAATAGCCAAGTTGCCTATCGTTCCTCGTGGGGCATTGGGGTGTTTCTGCAGGGGTCTTATGTGAATTTTGGAACCCCTTCGAAACCAAAAATTTCTTCGACGGTCGGAGAGGATACATTCGTTCTTCTCAATGGAAAAATCTCCTATACCTTTATGAAGAACTGGACCCCCTACCTAGCGGTGGAAAATATCACTGATTCAAATTACTCACGAATTTATGGCTTTCCTCAACCGGGGCGCCGTTTCTTCTTTGGTCTTTCCGCTCGTTTTTAATACACAGGAGAAAGTAAAAACCGGTGAATGCAAAAAGTCCAAATGGCTCATTTCGACAAGTGGCGGAAGGATCTAGAGTACTATTTATCAGGTGAAAGGCAACAAGAACGAATAACCCAAATGAAAAAGACTTCTATTCGCCTCATATTCTCCAGTCTCATCGGTGGCTTACTATGTCTCTTCGCCAACACAACTCTGTATGCGGCTTCAGAAGAGGAAAACTCAACAACTCCCGCTGCTATTGACCTGACCCTCATCCAAGAAGAATTAGATTTCCTCAAAGAAGAATCTGTCAGCATCGCGGCGCTTCACGAGCAGCCTATTTCCAAAGCGCCATCCAATGTCTATGTCCTCACAGAGGAAGACATCCGCCGCTCAGGCGCTCTTGACATTCCGACGCTTCTGCGCAGTATCCCGGGGGTGGAGGTAATGCAAACCACTGCAGCCGACTTCAATGTCAGCATGCGGGGCAATAACCAGTTAGTAGCCAATAAGCTATTGGTGCAAGTAGATGGCCGCCCGATCGGCGTCGATGCACAGGGCCTCGTGTCCTGGAAAGTGCTTCCCGTAACCTTGCTCGAGATCAAGCGGATCGAAGTACTCAAAGGCCCAGCCGGACCCACTCACGGGTTCAATGCCTTTGATGGAGTCATCAACATTATCACAAAGGCTCCAGATGAGATGAAGGGCAGCAACATCCAGGTTGCCGGTGGAGAGTTTGACACCATCACTAGCTCTGCCATCTATGGAGCCACCCACGGCAACTTCAGTTATCGGCTCTCTGCTGGCTACGATCAGACCAACGATTGGGACGACCGAGACAAGACGGCGTTGCAAGCCTATAAGTTCAATGTTCTGACCGAATATCGTTTACCGACTCAAGCCAAGCTACGGTTGGCTGGTGGGGTCCTGAAAGCGGACGAATTCAACTCACCAATTACAGACACCGGGAGCAGCCCGGGAGATCCCTTCCAGCCGTATGCGCTATTGGAATATGCAGACCCACACGTGCTTCTCCGTACCTACTGGAACAGAACAGACACGAACGTCCAAAATTTGCCGCCTCCGAACCTGGCGGGTATTTTACAGTTTTCTGATGAAGACGGTAAGACGACCAATGATTTTTTGTATGACTCCTACGATGTTCTCGGTCAGCACATGCTCGAATTCGGAAACGCCTCTCGACTGACGTACGGGGGGAACTACCGACACAATCGCACGTCATCCAATTATTTCGCTGATACGGTCCACGAAGATCGTCTTGGCTTGTACGTACAAGGTGAGTGGACGGGCCTGGAAACCCTCACCGCTGTGGCGGGATTCCGATTTGATATGGACACCTTCATCAATCCCACCTATAGCCCCCGGGGCTCCCTGGTGTATGAGCCGATCCCCAACCACACATTCCGTGCGGCGATTTCCGTCGGCTATCGGCCGCCCACCGCATTTGAAAATAATCAGGTCGTCATAACGCGGGTGAATCTGCCACCTCCTTTTGGCCCGATAATAACTGAGGCCCCAGGGTCAGGTAACTTAGACCCAGAAAGAATCATTTCCTATGAGTTTGGGTATCAGGGCTGGTTCCTGAAACACCGGCTACGGCTCCGGGTAGACCTGTTTTACAACCATCTTAAAGACCTGATCCAGTTTAACACCTTATCTGGTGGTGGCCCTACCTCCCCTATGAATGGCGGCAGTGGGGACATTTACGGCGGAGAGGCCGGATTCGAGATTCTCTTTACTCCTTGGTTGAGCGGGTTTGCCAATTATTCGTACCAGGATTTCGATCAAAAATTTAAAAATCTGAGTCGGCGTACCGGAGCGCAATCCAAGGTGAGTGCAGGAATACGAATTGATATGGAAAATGAACTGAATGGAGAAGCGCTGTTCCATTATGTAGGGCCCACGACGTATCCTATTTCTCCCGTATTTAGCTCGTTTGCGCCCATCACGGGTGAGCCTTCGCCAAACCCTCGGGTTGGGAGCTACAAGCTATTGAACGTACGCGGAGCCTATCGTTTCTGGGAAGAACGAGCCCCCACGGGGCACATAAGACAAGCCGAAGTGGCCATCTCTGTTTTTAATACACTGAATGATCGACACAAGGAGCACCCACTTGGCGAGACGATTAAGAGCCGGGTGATGGGTTGGGTCACTCTTAAATACTAACGACAACGTGTGACATACTCGTTTCTCTAGAAATCGTATCTTTTTCGATACGATTGTTATCTGAAAGGATACGATTCCCGAATGCTTCGCTCTTTTAGCTTCTTGAAATACAACGATTTAAACTAAGCCTCAAATTTGCATCGTCAATTGACGGTCCGAGGCCGGTTGAAGTGATTGTCTATTTTTCACACCTTCAGTCCGTCCCTTTTCCTAACCTGCAACATACCTAACGTAACAGGGCACACCATGTCCGACATGCCCAAAATCCTGGTCGTCGATGATGATCCTGACATTAGCTTGGCACTTGCAGATTATTTGCGAAAGGAAAAGTTTGAGGTAGAAATCGCAGATACTGGCAATGCTGCTCTAGAAAAGGGATCGGCTCACCACTATGATGCCGTTCTGTTGGATGTCGGGCTTCCGGATCGAGACGGGATTGAAATCTTGGAAGAATTGGCCAGGCAGAAACCGGAGCTTCCTATTATTCTTTTGACAGCCTTTACCTCCCTGAGTAAATCTACGCCAGAGGATACGCTCAATAAAGCCTTTGCCTACCTCACCAAACCCTATAGTCGAGAAGAAGTTCGACAAGTTCTTCGCCGGGCAGTCGTTGACACCATGGGGACTGAAAGCCATGGGGGAATTCCAATACATAGAAACCCGCTATTCTTTCCTTTAATTGTTCAACACAGCCCCACCTTATCCCCAAAGACCAAAGGCCCCAGTTATCAACTTTCATTGGATGAATACCAACGACTGGCTGAAAATATCCAGCTCATGCAATTCGCCTTCGATCATGTACCCGAAGCTATTCTCGTCGCCGATACATCCAAACGCTTTCGGTTTGCGAACCAGGCGGCCTACCAAACTCTGGGATACAACAAAGAAGAACTCGAAGCCTTACGCATTCCAGATATTGCCCCCAACCATGATAATCAACGCTACCAGGAACATCTCAACGAATTGCGACAAGGGAAAACTCTCTCCTATTACACGATGCACCGCACCAAGCATGGGCAGAATATCCCCGTTGAAATATCCGTCTATTTGTTGAATTTTCACGGACAGGAATTTACCTGCGCCATTACCAAGCAAATGCCTCATCAATCCACCCCTTCCGGAACTACCCTTACAGGCACCCAGTCACACGCCAACATCTCAGGGTAAAATTTTGTTGAGAGACAGAGAGGAAGGAAGCCTTTTGCTCCAAAACCCCTCAGCCCATTTATAGCGGGACTGAGAGAGCGTACCGTAAATCTCCGAAGATCGAATTACGATTCTTCGGTATCTTGCTGAATATTTTTTTGTTTGATGAGGCGGGAAAGATATGTTCGTTGCAAACCCAGCAATTCCGCTGCTTTGGTTTGACTCCAATTAGACCGACGCATAGCTTGTTCCAAGATATGGGTGCCAAAACGATCAAGCGCTTCATGGTAAGGTAAGTTGTCGAGTTCCTCTAGCTCGTCTTTACTACCTCCTAACCCTAAGAGATCGGGAGAAATTTCTTCTTCTGTGCCAAGAACAACGGCTCGCGCAATCGCATTATCCAACTCACGAATATTTCCAGGCCACGCATAACAGCGCATCGTCTCAATCGCAGATTTGGAAAATTTTCTCTTGCGCCGTTTCATTTCTCTCACATGCCGGTCCAGAAAATAGTCCGCCAGTGGGACAATATCCTCAGGGCGATCCCGCAAGGGCGGCAGGGATAAATTCACGACATTCAATCGAAAATATAGATCTTCCCGAAACGCGCCAGACTTGACGGCTTGTTTTAAATCCGTATTGGTTGCCGCCACTACTCGAATATTGACTCGAACCAACCGAGTCCCCCCCACTCGGGGAAATTCATGATCTTGCAATACTCGCAAGAGTTTGGCTTGAAGACCTAATGGCATATCTCCTATTTCATCTAGAAAAATCGTTCCACCATCGGCAGCTTCAATTTTTCCTTTTTGCAATGTGTCGGCACCAGTAAACGCCCCTTTCTCATGCCCAAACAATTCATTTTCTAAAAGCGTTTCGGTCAGGGCAACACAATTGATAACACTAAACGGCATATCCCTTCGATTGCTCCACCGATGGATGGATCTAGCAAAGAGCTCCTTCCCTGTCCCACTCTCACCTAAGAACAACACGGTGGCATCAGCATCAGCCGCACGTTTAGCCATTTGCACCATGGAACTGACTTGGGGACTGTCTCCTACAATTTGGCTATAACGGCTGTTAACTTCCGTTCGCAATGACGCCACCTGCCGCCCCAGAGCTTCTCGTGCTAACACCTTTTTGAGGACCAGCGACAAATGGTCCAGCTCGATAGGTTTGGTCAGAAAATCGTACGCCCCCGCTCTCATAGCCTCTACCGCCTTGGAAATGGTGCCATGTGCCGTCATGACAACAACGGGAAGATACAAGGGGTCTCCTCCACCAAATCCCTGCGTCTCACTCGTGTCGCTTTTGTGAGCGCTAATTTTCCCTAATTCATGCAACACTTCCATCCCTGTCATTTCTGGCATTTCTAAGTCCAACAACATCAAATGAGGAAAATGCTGATCCAACTTTTGTAGGGCTTCTTTCCCGGTCCCGGCTGTTACTGTGTCATAACCCAATGACTCAAGGCGGTCGGTCAGCATCAACACAATATCAGGATGGTCATCAACAATAAGAATTTTCTTTTTCATAGCGTTCCTAATGGTTACCTCGGCTTAATATTATGTGCCTTGGTTCACTGGGAGAATAAAATTTCCATGTAAGACTTCTCCAAACTCTCTACTGCAGATTTAACGCCCAAGTCTTTCAAGGACTGCCGCCGCCAACAAGGGAAGCATCAATTCATGATGGCCGATGAGATTATAGCCTTTCCCTCCTTTTTGAGTGGGACGTTTCACCACATTAGTCAGAGGGCGATAGTGGGAAAGAAAATCCATATTGACGGTCGTAATATGTTTGAGCGAACGTCCCAAGTTCCGCCCTAAGGTCACTGTTTTCAAAAAAACTTCCGGGAGAAAGACAGCCGAGCCCAAGTTGATATAGACCCCTCCTTCCATCTTCGAGACCACCGCCGCCAGCTTACGAAAATCTTCTAATGATCCACCACCGATTGCTTCACCATTGGCACTGGGATGCATATGAATAATATCAGTCCCAATGGCCACATGAACGGTGACAGGAATCCCTAATTGCACACCAGTCGCGAGCACACTTGAACGTCGATGGGGGAACTGTTTGGGATGGGAAGTCATATAGCGACCGACAGCTTCACCCAAGCCCAACCCCTTCTGCCACCCCTTGACGATGGCTTCATTTACAATACGTCCCGTCTCTTCTGCCATGCCAAACCGTCCAGAATCAATTTCCGCTTCTACCTCCTCGGACGTATGTCCCTGATAGGCTAACTCAAAATCATGAATGACAACCGCGCCATTCACCGCAATAGCGGTGATCACTTCTTTACGCATCAAATCGACCAAGATAGGATTCAACCCAACTTTTGTCGCATGCGCCCCCATTCCCAGTATGACTGGTTTTCCACGCTGACGAGCGGTAACAATTGCAGAAATAACTGCGTTGAACGTTTGTCCAGCTAAAATATCCGGAAGAGTTTGAAGAAATTTCTGAAAGGTTCCCCCCCGACGCCAGGGGGTAGCTCCATCCTTCATATTGACTTTGGAGTGTCGTGTGCGAAGTGGATACGTGCGCAGCCGCGCAAGATTTAGCTTCGGACCAATGGGAGCAGAAGATGGGTTAGTCTTGGTCGCCAAAGAGTCGCTCTTCAATCAATTCGCACAATACATGCCCAAGAGTAATATGGCATTCCTGAATACGCGCCGTAATGGAAGACGGCACCGTGAAACAATAGTCCACTACATCAGCTAATTTTCCGCCCCCCGCACCCGTCCATCCAATGACCACCAACCCGCGTTCATGTGCGGCTTCTACTCCACGGATGACGTTTAATGAATTTCCACTAGTACTGATGGCAATCACCACATCTCCTTTTCGGGCATGTGCCAGGATTTGTCTAGAGAAAATATCAGAAAAATCGTAATCATTAGCAATACAAGTCAAAGCAGCCATGTCAGCAGCCAGAGCAAGGGCCGATAAAGCCTCCCGGTCCCGACGATACCGACCTACGAACTCCGCCGCGATATGTGAAGCATCGGTGGCGCTGCCTCCATTTCCAAATAGTATGACTTTTTTGCCATCGCGGAAGGCCCGAATCATTAATTGTCCGACTTCCACGACACGCTCAGCATGCGTGCGGATAAAGGCATTTTTGACATCAGCGCTTGCTTCAAACGCTCCAATAACATCTTCAATTTCCATAGCGCTGGGATTTTAGCAGGATGGCTCGGAAATTTCACATGCTCATGAAATGGAACTGTCTGCTCAAGAGCTCAAAACCACCATTTCTTGCTGGTCGGTTTCACCAATGATATAGTTCGATTATTGTGAGTGCCAACCTGCCAACCAAAGCACTCCTTCTGGCAGTCCAGACAGACCCCATTCCAGCCATTGCCATCCTGAATCAGCTGAACCCGGAAATGGTATGCTTTTTTCTCGAGGAAGCCTGCAAACATGTCGTCGAAGCGGAGGTCCACCCCGCTCTTTCACAGATGCCCCAGCGCTGGGATTGGATCCTGACCGCTGATAAGGCAAGTTTTCCCATCTGTCATAAAGCACTAGCACAGGGATTAGGAGCGCTCCTCAGGCAATGGAACATTACGCCTGGGGAACTGGTTATTGATTTAACGAACGGTACTCCTGCCATGGCATCGGCAATGACACTCGCGGGCTTTCCATTTTCCACACAAATCTTGTTACGTCCCCCAATAACAGCACTAGAAGACATTACACCTTCTATGTCCCAGACCGACACTTCAGAAAATCCATGGGATGAGGAGTCCACAAGAATTCGCCAGGATGCCTGTCATGCGTTCAATCAGGGATGGCATGACGCATCTGCCCAGGCGTTTCGCACCTTGGAACACCGGGTCAGTGGTGGCTCGAAACCGTTATATCGCGCCCTGGTGGATATCTCGCAAGGCTATGGTCTTTGGGAACAATTCCAGTACCGCCCGGCTTGGGAAAAACTCAAAAGCGGCATTAAGGCCTTAGAATTGGCCTCAGTGTGGGGTGGTCCAGCTGGAATGGACCGTGTCATCAAATCGATGAAAGACAATTTGCGATTTTTGGAATCCATTGCCTTAGATGCCAAGGAAATTAAAGGCGCACTCGCGTTGGATCTTCTTGCCTGGACCAAACGGAGAGTCGACCGGGGGCACCAAATTGAAATGGCAACTCGGGTACTTTTTCGAGGGATAGAAGCAGCAGCACAATATCAGTTAGCACATCACTATCACTTAAAAAGTTGGGACATTGCTGTTGACCAACTTCCAAAAGAGATGCAAGCAACATGTCAGACTTGCTACCTGAATGACATTGATGGGAAATATCGCTTACCATTGCTCGTACAATTTCAAGCGTTAGCCAAGTTAGGCAATCCCATGGGGCAACGTTTTGAAAAAGACTGGCCTAAAATGAAATCGTTATTTGATGCAGCAGATCATGCCATCCTGGGCTACGGTTTTGAATCGTTAAAAACCGAACGATTGCATCAATTATTCGAATTAGCTCTAAAATTAACGGATATCGCAAGCTCAGATCTTCCTACCTTTCCCACCTTAAAATTCTAATCTGATTGATGCCTTTCCATGGACATACGCATTTATTATGAAGACACTGATTGTGGAGGTGTCGTCTACTATGCCAATTACCTTAAGTACTTTGAACGCGCGCGGACGCACTTCCTAGAGGAACATGGGTTGTCAGTCTCTCAACTTATTCAGGAGGGAACAGAATTTCGAGTGACCAAAGCAGAACTGGCTTATCGGTCTGCAGCCGTACATGGGGAAACGTTGGTTGTGGAAACAACAGTCTCAGCCAATCGCCGTGCCTCGATAATTTTTTCTCATCGTATTCGAGAGCGTACCAGCCAACGTTTAGTCGTAGAAGGTTCAGCAACCCTGGTTTCCGTTGATCCTCTGGGTAAGGTGAAACGTATTCCTGCACAAATTCTGGAGGCTCTACAAATCAAGGCTGAACCCTCATCTTCTTCCAGTTAACTTGCTACTTTCTTTCGATCTATGATGCAAGGAAACTTGCCTCAACAAGGCACTGTATGTTCCATTCCATCTCTGCCTTTTGCCGAGAGCCTCAAACTGCAACAGTCACTGATTGAAAAACGATACAACGGATCCATCAGAGATACGCTAATACTAACTGAGCATGAACCAACACTCACTCTTGGGAAAACCACCCAACCCGAACATTGGGAGCCACATTGGGCAGAACTGCAAAGACAAGGAATCGGATTATATCGGACAAATCGAGGTGGTTCGGTAACCTTCCATGCTCCCGGGCAAGTAGTTGGCTATCCCATTCTCCAATTGCGTAATTTTTGTCCTGGCCCAAAGCTTTATGTGCAGAAATTAGAAGAGGTGTTGATTCGAACGTTACAGGATTGGGGAATTGAGGGATGCCGGCATGAGAAATTTCGAGGCGTATGGGTAAAGAACCGAGAAGATCATATAGAAAAAATCGCCTCAATCGGTGTACGCATTACAAAAGGCATCACCATGCACGGCTTCGCCCTCAATGTAAACGTGAACCTTGAGCCTTTTTCGCTCCTCACCCCCTGCGGAATTGATCATTGTACCATAACATCAATGAAGAAAATTCTTGGTAAGCCCATTGACGGAACACATGTGCGAGAACAAGTGGCAGCTCATTTCTCTGACGTCTTTAGTATAGAATGGGTTGAACAGAAATGGATCTAACCCAACAAAGGGACCGGATCTTTCATAGCAACATAACTGCACTCAATGGTTTTGTCTCTCGTCAGCGTTAAGAGGTGGGCCTACGTGAGGACAATCTTCATCAAGTATTTTTCAAATTCTCAAAATGCTGAATAATTTCCCTTAGGACTGGCTCGTAGCTAAATTGTTTGGCCATGTATGCCAAACTGTGCATCACCATCTCATCAAGTTCCCCAATCCAAATCGAATAATCTGCTTTCTTTTTAGTGCTGCCAATTCCTTCCACCTTGAATGATAGTTCTGAATGATTTCCTCCGTACATTTCCATTATGTGAGCATATTGATTGTGCACGTATCCTGAAAAAATTTTATAGGGTCCATCCAATTTGCCCTTAGCCTCATCAAAAGTTGTAAATCCTTTCTTAGCTCTTACCCGTGCACTAGCATTGCGAATTTTTTTGGATGGAACCACGTCAGTGCCCTCTTCTAATAGGTCATCAATGGTCGCTTCACGAAAATTATGAATGAATTTTTCCCCTGTTTGGGAAACTTCGGGATATTTTTCAAGAAGAAAATCAATTTCAGTAACACAGTCAAGAATGCAGCGTCCGATTGTATAGAAATCAATAATCAACCCGTTTTCTATGAGAAGTCTTATTGATTTGAGGCTTTGGGTAGCCCGAACTGCCTTCAGGTAAGCTACTACTTCAACAGAGACAGTCGAAAATTCAAAGACCTGTTTGTCTTGAATGAATATCGGAGCACCAACACGAGGAACCACACATTGGTTTTCAATGGTTTTGAGCCATTGCTGAATCTTTCGGAGGTTTTCCATTTCCTTTAGGCCGGTACATAAGGCGAAATCTTAATTTTCACGGCTTGCTTTTCGGTTGCCGGGCCGACACCCGGCTTTATTTCCATCCTTTTCGCCAAGTCTAACACGGCGTTGTTCGATGCCCGGATAGTGTGCCGCACAGGCAATGCTCTTAGGAGAGGTCGCACGTTAGACGTGAGCCAATTCCATCTTGATAGGTTTCACCTTAATCTTTTTAGCCCGTTCTTCGACGTGGGCCGCATCATACTGAAACTGAACCCGCATCCAGCCTTCCGGGGTGGATCCAAAAGCTTTTGATAATCTGATAGCCATGTCCCAAGACAAATCCGCATGTTCATTGACCAAATTATTGAGAGCCGACCGGGACACGCCGAGACGTCTTGCTCCTTCCGTCACAGTAAGGCTAAATGGTTCCAAGCAGTCTATCCGTACGAGTTTCCCTGGATGTGCCGGGTTTTTCATTTTAAGTCCCTTCATTTCATCCTCCGTCCCTAATGATAGTCTTCAAAATTCACATGAAAGGCATGGCCCTGTGCAAATTCAAATGTAATGCGCCAATTGGCCCGTACCGTGATACTCCAGGTTCCTTTTTTCATCCCTTTCAATTCATGTAAGTGATAGGAATGCATATCCATTTCTTGGATCGTTTCCGAAGCATGCAGTTTGGTCAGGAGGGTATCAATCCGATCGATCATGTCATGAGGCAACCGACTGGCATCCCCTTCTAGAAAAAACCGTTTGAGGCCCCGGCGTTTAAAGCTGACGATCATTCAAGCAGTGTAGTGTGATGAGCGTCACAAGTCAAATAATTCCTCCCTTCCTCAGATCACTATCCCTTTCTCTGGCTCCAACGCTTCGCGCTATTCGACACAAAAATACTGCGCCGTACTCGCAAGGCTTTTATGACCGAGGAGTAACTGACAGGCTTTCAAGTTATGCGTGATCGCATAAATGCTACCTTCTTCTACCATCTCGCACACTATGGGTACTAAAGCACTGAGGATCGACGCCTACCATCCAGCCCTCGGATCGGACGCTCTTTGTATTCGGCGGGCCTTATTTGAGCGCAGCGAGTTGGCCCGCTCTTCTTCTGCGCAACCATCCCATCCAATGTGGCCAAACTGGGCGTCAATGGCTTTGTCTACTTTCGCCGAAACGAAAGTAGATCGGCCGCCGGGCCGAGACCCGGCAATACTAAAAATCCATTGAACATCATAGTTGGCTAACAACATTCAAGGGGACCCACCTACCAACGGTTTTCGAAAAAAACCCAAGATGGATTCCCGATAAAAGATGTCGGGAATGACTGCAAGTTTTGAATTGGACAATAACTCTAGATTCCCCATCCCCCACTAAGATGTAAATTCGCCCCAGTCACATACCGAGCCTCATCAGATAGAAAATATCGCACAGCTTGAACCGCGTCTTGAACCCCTCCGATATAGCCTGCAGGAATCTTTTTCGCCGTCCCAGCCAATTCTTCAGGCGGGGCACTCCCTGAATCCACAAACCCCGGCGAAATAGCGTTCACCGTAATGCCATGAGGTGCTAATAGTTTGGCCAAGGTTCTTGTGAGAATAAGGACACCAGCTTTAGCAATATAATGCGCCGTAACATATGGCTGCGCCTCCATCTTATCCGCATTGGCCATTCCAAACGAGATGATTCGGCCGTATTTTCTGGTTTGCATCCCTGGGGCCACAGCCTTCGTCAGATAAAAAATAGGATCCAGATTATTCGTGAACATTTCTGACCAGCCTTCTGATGTTTCTTCTAATAACGGGATACGATGATAGGGTCCCGCGCCATTAATGAGGGCATCGATTCGCCCATACGTTTCTTCAACCTTTTGAACAAGAGCAACGGATTCCTGAGGTTTTGACACATCACTTTGAATCGCCAAGGCCTTTCCACCCTGTCCTTCAATAGCTTGCGTCACCTCTTCAGCATTCCATTGGCTCGTGCGGTAACAGATCGCGATGGTCCAGCCTTCCTTCGCGAGATCCAGGGCAACTCCCCGCCCAATGCCTCGGGCTCCTCCAGTAATCAACGCCACCTGTTCAGCCATATTTTTTTCTCCTCTTGCTTTGCAGAATAGACCAAGATCGACATAGGTAGGCCCTCACGGGCTTTCCCTGTCACACCACCGTGCGTACGGGTCCGTACACGGCGGTTCGGCTGGTTAAATGTGTCCCATTGCTCCCAATCGAGGTAGTCCAAGCGTGTCAAAGTAGGCGTTGGGCAAGGCGATTTGAACAGCCTTGCTGTGGCTGATTCGCCAAGGCCCCCGTGGGCTCATCGCGGTCGGCACCGCTTGGTTGCGGCTCACCCCTCGGCTTCTCAGCTCCGACATCCGGCGACGCGGCGTCTTCCATCGTCGCCAGATCACACACCGCAACCGCCGGCGAAGCCACGAGTCCAGGTTTCTGAGTACGGAGTAGGTCTGGCAGAACCCAAAGTAGCCCCCCCACCCCTTCAGATAGGGGGCAATCTCTTGCACGACCTTCTCGATACTCTTCCCTCGGTTCCGATTCGTCAGTTTCCGAATCCGCTTCTTGAAGCGGGCCAGGGCATACGGAGCGATCCTCCGCTTGGCCTCCCGTCCGCCCGTGAAGCTGAATCCCAGGAACTTCCTCTCTTGGGGTCGGGCTACCGCGCTCTTCGTCTTATTCACGGTGAGCTTGAGTTTCTTTTCGATGAAGTGCGTGATACTCTTCATCACCCGCCAACCTGCTCGCGGGCTCTTGACGTAGATATTCGCATCATCGGCATAGCGAACAAAGCGATGTCCGCGTTTCTCAAGCTCCCGATCCAAGTCATCCAGCACGATATTACTCAACAACGGTGAGAGTGGCCCCCCTTGCGGCGTGCCCTCTTCCATGGAACTCACCAACCCATTCTCTAGCACCCCAGCCTTCAAGTACGCCCGGATCAGTTTCAGCACCCGTTTGTCGGGAACCCGCTTGGCGATCCGGCTCATCAGCATGTCGTGGTTCACTCGATCAAAACACTTCTCCAGATCAATATCCACAACCATGCCGTATCCCTCAGCCAGATACTGTTGCATTTGGGCTACCGCCTGATGCGCCGACCGACCCGGCCTGAACCCATAGCTGTGCGCCGAGAATATCCTGTCCCACTTGCGCTGTAGAACCTGTAAGACCATCTGCTGGATCAAGCGGTCCCGGACCGTGGGGATGCCGAGCTTTCTCACCCCACCCGCTGGCTTGGGAATCTCAACCCGTTTGACAGGGGCCGGTTGGTAGCGCCCCTCCAAGAGCTCCTGCTTCATCGTGCCCCAATGCACGTTGAGATAGCCTCCCAGTGCGTCCACGGTCATCCCATCAACTCCTGGCTGCCCGTGGTTGCTCTGAACCCGTTTCAACGCCTGCTTCGCATTCTCCTCTCGGACCATCTCCTCCATCAGTCGCTCGGGAAACATTGGACGTTCGGTGCCGTGTCTCGCTATCGGTGATTCGGCCCTTGGCTGTCCGGCCCGCGGGGCTTCACCCTCTGGTCCGGCCATGAAGGCCAACGGAAGTTGGGTTTTCGGCCATGACTCACCCATAAGTCGCACGTCCTACTGGTCTCTCCATTTCTCCCTCCTCTGAGGGACCGTTCCGGCCTTCGAGGCGCTGCCACCCCTACTATGCCATCTGCTAACTTCTGGACCGCGATCAGAAGTTTCTCAACTTCCTCAGTCCCGATTCCGGGACGCCGCCCAGATCTCCCGGGGTAAGTTGACCCGCCTTCCCTGCACAGTCGCCGGATCTACGTTTTGCGCTTTTGATGGATACGGACTTCGCAATCTCTAGCTTGCTCGTCCAGCGCTCGCGCCTCGTATCTGGTTTCTGTTCGTCGACTCGCAGGTTTGCTCCGCGCTTCCTTCAGACCTTCCCTCACGGGAAGTGCCCTTGCACTTCGCTAACCCTTCACCTCCATCAGGTTGGGTAAGGGACTTGCACCCTCAAGCTGATCAACATGCCCGGCGCACTAGATACCCACGGGCTCACGCCGCGTGGCACTTAAAATTCAAATTCGAGCTGAATCTGCCCTTTATCCACTTATTCTTGATGAGCCACATACCGCCGAATCACGGCCGCATTCAACCCCACAGTCGAAGAAAAGAACCTGGGATATCACAATAACTCCTGAAACAAACTTCCACATCCTCGTGTCATTATAAAAACCTCATTACCAAAAAGTCCCCCGCTTCCAGCGGGGAGCGCTTTCACCCACGGGCTTACGCCACGTGGTCCTCAGCGCTGGTTTTGATAGAGTAGCTCAGGCCTTTACGCTCACCCTGAGGATTGCTCATTTCATGAGAAATCCTCTAAAGACGGGTAGCGATACGTTTTTCTAATTCCTGCAAAACATTTTTGGTTCGGCTCGAAAAAATTGTATCTTTATTATGTTTGGATTCTTGAATGAAGACCTGAAGGTCCTCAATCGTATCCAAATCACGCAGTTTCGGTAAAACTTTCAGGGAGAGTCCCATAGCTTTGGTTTTTTCATGGGTGCATGAAAAGACGTCCTCCGTAGACCAGGGAATATTGCGAAACAGTTCCGACGCAGGAGATTTGAGTCCAATGAGATAATATCCGCCATCTAAGGTGGGACCTAAAACGATGTCATAATCTTGGAGATTCTTGCTGGCCATAGTAAGAAGTGGGGCCGTAATGCCGGGAATATCAGTGCCTATAATGATGGTGGACTGATAAGGCGAGCCAAGTGCTGACTGAAAGGCCTGCGCCATACGTTCACCAAGATCACCTCCCACTTGTTCCCAAATGGGAATCGTAAATCGCTTCTTCATCGCACGAAAGAAGGGGTGATCTTGGGTAGGAGACCCAGCCAGGATTCGGTCCATGCCCTTGAGTGCATGACAGCGTTCGAGAAGATCCATGACTAAGCTGCCATGCAGGCTGGCTGCTTCATCCGGTGTAAGTGGTGGGCAGAGGCGTGTTTTGACCTCTCCCTCAATCGGCGCCTTGGCAAACAGAATAAGAGCGACAGAAGCAGGAGATGGAGTAGATTCCTTCCGGCCATGGTTTCGGCGTGCACTGCCAGGCCGCAGGCCATGTGAAGACCTACCGGACATGACTGTAATACTGTTGAAGACGATGGGGATCCCATCCGATCCAATAGAGAAAGCGTAGGGTCCACATTTGTATAATGGTTCGAAGCGGACCCTGTTGTTCCCACCGTCGAAATGAGGTGATGACCTTTTCTTGTATAGGCACTACCTTTCCCTGTCGTTTTAGCCGTCGGCTGAATTCGAGGTCTTCCATCAAAGGGATGTCTGCAAAGCCTCCCATGGATTCGAATATTGAGCGGCGCACGAACATGGCTTGGTCTCCTGTACACATTCCTGATATCCGTGAGCGAACGTTCATCATTCGGCTGACCAGCCAGGCATAACCGGTATCCCGTGGAAA
Organism: Nitrospirales bacterium; assembly: GCA_965223685.1. Taxonomy (GTDB): domain Bacteria; phylum Nitrospirota; class Nitrospiria; order Nitrospirales; family UBA8639; genus Nitrospira_E. Next base: position 1,742,332 of record CBDCXG010000002.1, on the reverse strand, counting down.
CCGTACATCAAAACGGCCGCCCACAATCTTAGGCTCGGATAAAGCCTCTTCAATCAAACTCCTGGCATGATGCGGCAATTGTGTATCAGCATGTAAAAACAGAAGAATGTCAGCTGTGGCCTGTGCAGCGCCCATATTCATTTGCATGGCCCGCCCCCTAGGTCCAGAGATGATTCTGAAATTGGGGTTCCCTAACTGACTCAAGCAGGCTTTGGCCACCTGTACCGTTTCATCCACACTCTTCCCATCAACCATGATCGCTTCTTGAAAGCCTAATGGACTAAGTGCAGTGATGAGAGAAGACACTACTTCCTGTTCATTAAAGACAGGAATAATGACTGCGATGCTCATTCAGAATGGGTAAGAGGGTTGATAGCCTCATGATCACTGTTTGAGACTACGAATTAGCTGGTTTCTTTGGAGTTTGGAACATGAAAAAGACGACCATGCCCACGGTCCCCCAATAGATCATATATTTATGCCAAAACAGAACTTCGCCGAAATGCATAAAGGCCATGGCACAGAGCAACGAAGCCGCAATAACCGCATACTTAATCGCCGGAGTATCCACGGAGGAATAGGCCCACAAGGCCATCCCTGAAAAATAAATAATCATGGGGAAGATACTGATTTCTGCACCGGTGTTCACGGAAAGAAAGACCTGTAAAAAGCCAATGAAGACCATGGCCGACCCCACCATCTTCATGGCCACCATGAATTGACGGTTTTCCTGTTCCTCTACTTCCTCCTCACGCACAGGCGGAGGGGAGGGCTGAGGCGACTTGCCCGGCTCTTCTGGTAGGGATTCCTCAGTGTCCGTAGCCATATTTACCACTTAAAATGTTTGCTTAAAGTCAACCCTTGCTGCGAATACGAGGAACCCAGCGACGCCCCATACAGTTGCGTCGGAATATCTTGCATTTGCTCATACATCACTTTGAAAAATGTCTGCCCATCTTGAATACGAAAGGGCACGTCGTGTGGCCGGACCTCTAACACGACTTGAGTACCTTGGCGTGTCGGATTGGCATAGCCAAAACCAGGATCAAAAAAGCCTGCATAATGGGTCCGCAATTCTCCACAGGCGGCTTCATAGGCCACCATCTCAGCTGAATACCCTGGAGGGACTTGGATTCGTTCCTTTGAAGCCAAAATATAGAATTCTTCCGGTTCTAAGAGCATGGTGGCTGTACCATTGCGATAAAGGGGTTCCCAATAATCAGCTGCGGAATAGTGCCCAATCTTACTGAGATCAATAATGTGACTATTTTTCTTTGCTCGATATCCCACAATAGCTTGTCCTTCGTCTGCATTACCTCGTAAATCAACGCGAAGAAAGAGTCCATTATCGACACGAAGATCTTTGACAGCTAGCTGTCGATCTGTTTTGCTACCCTCCCCATTATGGCATAGCAAGGGTGTTTTTCGATGGATCGTCCGTAGAGATGAGTCTGAGACCAAAGGCTTCCCGACCATAAGTCGTAATTGGTTTAAAGCTAAGCCCGCATGAACTCGAATCGTAAATGACCGAGGGACAATTTCCAGAAAGAGCGGACCTTCGTACCCCGCACGTATTTCATCAAACCCAACGTGTAAGTTGGTCACGACACGAGTAAACACATCCAGTCGTCCCGTGGAGCTTTTTGGGTTCGTGCGCCCTCTAATATCTTTGGGAAGCTTCAGTCTTTCCATCAATGGGACTAAATAGACATGGCCTTTTTCCAGAATTGCCCCCTCAGTTAAGTCCATGTCGTACATCACCAAATCAGACCGATACAAATCATCGATAGTGAATTGCGACTGCTGATCAGAAGGTTCAGGAAGAAAGCTACTAAGCAACCTATAGGCTTTGGTGCCTAATCGTAAATCCAAGCTGGCGGGTTGGATCTGCTCTTGTGTCATCGGCACATCAGCACGGACAGCACGCTGCCGTACTAATGTGCGCAATTGCTGAAAGGGAAGGATGCCGGATTTACGAGTGGAAGCCATCAATGATCATCCATCGCTCCGGCACTGCACATATCCCGGGAATCAGTGGTGTTCACCATCGGCAATTCTCGATTGTCTGCTGTTGGCTGAGGGTAATAATAGGTTTTGTTCTCGAAATTTTTGAGCACGGCACCTTTGTCATCTAAATTGAGCAAGTATTCATTCGGCAATAAGGGAATTTTTCCTCCGCCCCCTGGGGCATCAATGACAAAGTGCGGAACGGCCATTCCACTCGTGTGACCCTGAAGAGCTTGCATAATCTTTAAGCCAGTCTCAACAGTCGTTCGGAAATGATTGGTACCCTTGGTCAAATCAGCCATATAGAGGTAATACGGTTTGATGCGGGCTAAAAGCAATTGATGCATCAAACGTTTCATAATGTCTGGATCATCATTCACCCCTTTGAGCAAAACAGTCTGTGCCCCCAAGGGAACCCCTGCATTGGCTAATCGTCCACAGGCCTCTTTGACTTCAGGCGTTAATTCATCAGGATGATTGAAATGCAAATTCATATAAATAGGATGATAACGTTTAACAATGCTACAGAGTTCCGGCGTGATGCGTTGCGGGAGGGTACCTGGCACCCGAGTCCCAAATCGAATCAATTCCAAATGAGGAATGCTGCGAAGGGCTTTGAGAATGCGTTCGATTAAATGATCAGGTAACAACAACGGGTCACCGCCTGATAAAATGACGTCGCGCACTTCAGTATGTTCCCGGAGATAGGCCACGGCTTGATCCAATTCACCCTTCTTCAGAAATCCCGGCTTGCCCACCAACCGCTTACGCGTACAAAAACGGCAATAAATGGGACACTGATTTGTGACCATGAGCAGAACTCGGTCAGGATAACGGTGGACTAAATGCGGGACAGGGCTATCCGTATCTTCTTCAAGCGGATCATCTTTGGCATCAATGTCGTCTAATTCTATACCCTCGGGCACGACCTGTTTCCAAATTGCATCACCTTTTTCCTTTATGGTTGCGAGGACAGTGGGTGTAATACGCATCGGGTAGGGACCAATCACGTCGGCTACTTCTTTCTCATCGACACCTAAGTGCTTAGCCAAGTCTTTGGGTTTGGTAATACTCTGGGCGAGAACTTTTTTCCAATCCTCCATAACTTAGTCGCTCCTTTCATCTGGCGAACTGAGGGGTGGGTTGGAGGCTGCTCCGGAGTCATGCCCGTTCGGGGTATACGTATCAAGATATTGCACGATGTCTTCTGTCTCCGTCAGCACAGTCTTTCCATCAACCAACACTGGGACATAATATTGTCCGGACGCTTCATACACCGATTTTCGAAAAGGGCGCACATCCGGCACAATTTCATCTTCGAATGCAATATCCCGAGCCGCAAGCTTTTGCCGGACAACTTCGCATTCTGGGCACCATTCTGTGTGGTAGAGCTTCATCGTATGTATATTTGCTAGGGGCAATACAACTTTTTCGATACTTTACCAGTCTTGTTCATCTTGTGTCTGTTACATCTTGTTAAGGAGTGGCTCTTCGTGACTCATTTCACAGGGGGTCATAATTGCATCCCGCATGCCATGAATAATTTTTTTGTCTTTGGGGCAGATTGTGGCTAACACGCCTCCGAGTTCGGCCTTCCCATCCACCACAAAATAATACGGAGACAAGCGCACACGTCCTTCCATCGAGGCTTCAATACCAGAAGAATCTTGATAATATTCAACCATAACAAGCTTGCCTTTGTGAAATGCTTGAAGGATCGACGGAGCCATCTGAAAGGAATCCAACGCTTTCGAGAGCGTGCTTTTCCAGTCTTGCTGCGACATATCATGGCCAATGGACACACCACGGCTACCCCAGGCCAATTCTGAAAATCCAGACACTTTCATGACATACTGCCGTTCTTTTTGGGTGGTTTCTCCTAACCAATCCCAACTAGACACAGCATGATTTCTATGCTTCAACCCCGGAATGACTGCCATTGGGGGAACCGGGCGAGGGTCCAGTACCCAGGTTGGAGGAATAATCTCCAACAAGGAGGTGATGGCCTCTGGAGAAAGGACCTTTTCCCAATAGGGGGCGAGCATGGGATGGTGAATCAAGGCTAACGCCAACTTTTCTTCCATCCATGGCTTGTAAGGAGGCGTCACCACCACTCTTCCCTTTTTCGCGCTATACCGGATGAGTTCTTCCTTGGGAATATTCTTGAGGTCAAATAATTCGAAAAACCGGTAAATCAGGGAAATTGGATGGGTTTTTCCATTGTGGTCAACAAAGAGCCCTTCCTCAGTAAATCGAATATCCCGAGGATGGACACAAAAGGCCTCCCAGCCTTCACGAACCAATTGAGAGGCCACCCACTGCATTTCTGCTCGATAGGCATCCGCTTCATCGGATACCACAATAGCCATGCTCAAAGATTTTTCCTTAATCATGCCTTTCAACATTTGAGAAAATTTCTTGATCAGACCATCTGTTGTTGGCCATACTGACCTACCCTGTTGAGCATACATGCAGCTCAGACTGCCACTTAGGCCGATCCCCCCAGGCACTGAATCAAGTTCCGTTAATGCCATACCAGACTCAGTCGGAATCAGATCAGGACGAATGACGCCAGGAAGTTGATTCTTAAAGCGGTTCATTCGAGCAAATTCCAACAGGTCATCGGGTTTCCCCATATCAAAATATTTATGCACCCATTGGGGTTGAGTACCTTTCACACTCTCCAGATATAACCGGTTCACGGCAGAATAAAAGGCTAAAAGATGTTGGCCGAGTCCTTCCAAAAATTGACCCTGCTGAGGGGAAAGGGCAAAAGGCTGGCACCCAATTCGCCATGAATCTTCTTTCCCATCCTCAAAGAGCCCATCTTGAATGAGATGATGACGAAACGTTTGGTAAGTACTAGACGTCATAACAGAAATTTCTTCATTGAGTATCTGAGTGATACTCGCGCCCTGTATCGAGAACCTCAACGTAAGGCCAAGCCAGGAATGACCACAGCTAGCTCTCGTGGAGGAAAGTCCTCACTTAACTACTCTCCTTCATATTTGTTGAGAGAACAAAGACGGGTGTGAAGTATCGGGATACCCCGGTTACAAGGGGTCATCAACTAACAAGGACCTTGGATGCGAGTAGATGCATAGAATAGAGAAAATGCTACCATGTCCTCGCAAATCTAGACAAGATAGATTTCGGAAAGTCTAGACAGAGAACGCTCTTTCCTTGCAGACCGACCATCCCGTATAAATATGAGTCTAATAGGCTCTATTCTGCTTGTAAGATTCATTTTTATAAGTTGCGTACGGATTCATGTCCATTATCCTATACCCCTTGAAAATAAAAGATCAGCTCAGAGCCCTTCAATGCTTGACAGCCACACAGTTAGGCCGCCAGGCACCTTTGGCGACGTGGGGCTTCCCACCTCATTACATGTGGAAAGATGTCTTGGAGTATTCCTGGGCGGATGTAGGTGGCTGGTGGTGTCTCTTTGCCACACATGGCAACCACCTCTATATGCCGCTACCGCCCCTGGGCCCTCATGTCGTTCCTGGAGGTCCACCACCAGATTCTCTCAAAGATGTCCTGGCCAAGGTTATGATATTTATGGATAGTCAAAACCAAGGAGCGCAGGCTTCCCGAATTGAAAATATCCCCGCTGAGCTTAAAGACATCATCCAACCTTGGGGATATTCTTTGACCCCCAAAGACTCGGATTATCTCTATCGAACTTCAGATTTAGTACAGTTAAAAGCCCATGCTTATAAGTCTCAACGCGCGGCCTATAATCGTTTTTCACGCGCGCACCGAATTCGAATAGCCCCCTATCGAATCCAAGACCGTGATGGATGTCTAGCTTTGTGTCACCGATGGGTCACTCAAAAAGATGAAATAGCCATGCCTCCAGTCGGAGCCAGCACTGAAATCTCGCAATTGATGAGGCGGGAAGTTATCAAGTCACACAGGGTGATACTCCAGGAATATCATGAACTCGGATTGATGGGCCGGGTCATCTGGGTGGATGGCTCGATTAAAGCCTATGCCTTCGGTTATCCGCGATCCCGAGAGATCTTTTGCTTATTGGTGGAGGTGGCAGATCGATCAGTCCCAGGCTTAGCGTGCTATCTGTTCAGAGAATATTGTCGAGACATTCAATCATATTCCTTCGTCAATACGATGACTGACTCGGGACTTCCGAGCGTGGCACGCACAAAACATGCCTATCGACCCACACAACTTGTGCCAAACTTTATTGCTCATCGGACCTGATTCCGGACTTAACAGAAACAGGCCCTACTACCCTCAAGGGGTCAGTTGAAAAAAGTCGTCAGCGATGTTCTCCCCATTTTTCCGGACCTTCGGGCTCACAAGCTTGGCCCTCTTCGGGCCGTGAGCGCTCAGGTAGTACCTGTATGCTCCGCGAGAGAAAATGGCTGCGGCCTCGCTGAACGGACTTTTTTGAACCGCCCCAAATCCACTGATCTCCAACGCCTTCCTGACGAAATATGTCCGTAGGTATCCTCATTATTCAACACTCTCTCAAGAGGAGTTGTCCTCTTATTTAATACCCCCGTATAATAGCGTGGATCATGTGCTTCACATCATGACGCTGCGTATTTGAATAGGAATTCCAATGAAGGGGCAAGAATACGGAATTGAACAATTTCGGGTGACTGAAGAACCGTTTTATCAGGAAGTAAGCGGAGAGATTGGTCTATTTTCTATAGGAGCCAAAAATAAAATTCCGGTCATGCTCAAAGGGCCCACCGGATGCGGGAAGACCCGGTTCGTGCAACACATGGCCCATCAGCTCAATCGTCCGCTTATCACGGTAGCCTGCCACGAAGATTTAACTGCATCAGACTTGATTGGCCGCTATCTCTTAAAGGGCGAAGAAACCGTCTGGGTGGATGGACCATTGACTCTCGGCGTCAAATATGGAGCCATTGTCTATTTAGACGAGGTAGTTGAAGCTCGAAAAGATACCACAGTTTTGATTCATCCCTTGAGTGATGATCGACGCTTTTTACCGATTGAGAAAAAAGGCCAGGTCATACAAGCCGTCGACGAATTTCTGTTGGTAATTTCGTACAACCCTGGCTATCAGTCGGTTCTCAAAGAACTCAAACAGAGTACCAAACAGCGATTCATGGCGATCGAATTTGGCTATCCGCCGAAAGAGACCGAAATTCGCATCGTCGAGCATGAAGCGAAAATCTCCAAAGATATGGCTACACGCCTCGTGAAGCTTGGAGAAAAAGTTCGGAACTTGCGCAGTCATGGGTTAGAAGAAGGGGTCAGCACCCGATTACTTATTTATGCCGGAACATTAATTGAGCAAGGCGTGACACCTGCCCAAGCCTGCGATGCGGCCATTACCAGACCTATTACGGATGACACCGACATGCAACGGAGTATTCAAGAATTGATCAAAGCTATTTTTTAGTCGTAGGCAATTTCTCCCACACTCTGGCTGCCAAGTCCACTCTACTTCCTTCTATGTTGAACCAGCCACATAATATTATCGCCCTCGTGTATGACTTCGATCATACGCTGAGCCCGCATTACATGCAGGATCATACGATCCTTCGTCATGCAGGGATCAATCCCAAGGAATTTTGGCCCAGTTGCACCGCCTTAATTAATGAAAAAGGCTATGACCAAGAACTGGCCTATATGAAGCGCATGCTAGAAGTTGAGGCCATTCGATCCCTGTCCAATAAGGATTTGGAGCAGATGGGTACTAACTTAACCTTTTTCCCTGGTGTTCCAGAATGTTTTGAAGAACTCAACGCCCTATTCAGCCCAGAGGAATATGAAGAGCTTGGGATTCGACTCGAGCATTACGTAGTCAGTTCAGGACTCAAAGCCATTTTAGATGGGAGCCAGATTGCACAATACGTCAAAGCCATCTTTGGCTGCGAATTTGACGAAGACGACGGGCACATTAGCTTTCCCAAGCGCACGATAAGCCATACCCAAAAAACTCAATTCCTCTTTCGCGTCAATAAGGGATTATTAGATATGGATCAGGACGTCAATGACCACATGCCTGAAGAGGCCCGCCGAGTTCCCTTTCGGCATATGATCTATGTGGGGGATGGGCCAACTGATGTGCCCTGTTTTACGTTGATGAAAAAAAACGGAGGTTTTGCCGTTGCCGTGTATAACGCCGAGGATCATTCGAGACGGTCATTTGAAAAATGTTACCAACTGGCTCATCATGCCGACCGCGTCCATTTCATGGCCTCAGCAGATTATCGAGCTGGCAGCCATCTGCGACTCATCCTTGAGCAGCACATCAAAGAGATTGCCAATGGCGTTCTAGAAGAACGGCGTCAAGGCACCGAAAAAAGTCGCGTTCCCGCCCCAACGCCTTAAGCTTTTCTTATCACCACCATCACACCCGCTTTTCAATGACATTTGGTCAGCATTGCACAACACTTTTGCGGTCGAGTAAGGTACAAGGAGGGGTTGGCCTTTCTCGGTCCAGAGTATTGGCCTGACTAGGTGGTGTATGAATAATTTCAAAACATCTCTCTCTTCTAAATATGTAATCCTCACTCTACTTCTTGTCTTCCTCTGTAGTCCCTGTTGGGCTAGTGACCCCTTTGGGAATACCGCCCAACCCCCTGCATATCAGTCCTCAGATGAAATCCCCTTTGACCAAGTCAATTGGAATCGGGTTCAAGGTATCTTTAGCTGGATTACCATGGCCAGAGGATTTAGCGATACTGCCTGGGATTCCTCAGAAGGAAGGCCAGGGTGGCGGACCATGGAAGATGCTTACGTCAAACCCATTGACCCAGGGGTATCTGAATTTCCAGCTGATACGGAAATGTTCTATATCGTCTTTGAAGGGCAACCATTAGATGCGCCAGCCCAATTTGCGGCAGCTTGGTTTGAAATGCAGGATGGAAAAGTTACCTCCAATATACCAGTGGACAAAGATGTCATTGAATTAGACATGAACCAACGATTCGGATATTTCGAAATCTACCAACCTGAAGAGGGTTGGAAGCCTGGAGACTACCTGGTCAAAATCTACTACGGCTCACCCGGCCAAGACCTCCACGCCATCAACGTAGTAGGCACCATGCAATTCACCATCAAATAACAACAATTCACACCTTAAAAGGGGTCAGACTCGAATTAATTTATACTAGATGGTGGGATTGGTCGTAATATTAATTCGAGTCTGACCCCTTTTTACTTTTTATGGACGGACGAGCATTACTGCGAGAGATTTGGCGCGGGAGCTTGTGAGAGAGACTCAGAGTCTGAGGGACGGCGGGAGCGGAGGATTTCTTCTAGGGTGAGCAGGGTATCGCGGCCAGAGTTGGTTTCGAAGCCTTTAGAAAGACTACTGTCGGCATACTTATGACCATGCTGTTGTGTGGCACTTTGTTGGCTCAAGCTGCCGGACCAGGGGCGGGGATCTTGTGAACCATGCTTGCGATTCCAAGCTGTCAGACAGGCCTTGGCGATAATTTTGTTCAAAGGAGCAGGGTTGTAGAGCATCTTTTTGATGTTCCAGGGCGTAAGACTCAGAGGATTGTAACCATTCGAGAGATAGCCTTCAGACAGTAAGCGTTCTTCAAGATCTGTATTGGGCTGAATGCCTAAGAAAAACATCAAGGGAAAGACCCTATCTTCTCCTAAAATCGAGGCCACCATTTTGTACGATTCAACACTTTGCAGCAGCGTCTCTTCAGTTTCATCCGGAGAATTCAGTGAATAATTCAAGATCACCCGCCCATTGAATCCTGCTTCTTTGAGATGACGACACCCATCATAGAGATGCTCAAGCTTGAATCCCATGTGCAAACTGTTGAGCACTTTTTGTGATCCCGCCGTCACCGCCACTTCCAAATCACCTACCCCCGATTGCACCATAAGTTTCGCGAGTTGTGCATTAATCAGAGAGGTCCGAACATACCCCGACCACTCAATCTCTAATTTTTCTGAAATAATACGTTCAAGAATTTCGGTGCATTGCGGATAGGCATCTTTGCCGGTAATAAATTGTGCATCGGTAAACCAGAACCTCCGTGCCCCCCATTGGTGATAGTACTGCATGATATCTCGCACCACATTTTCAGCAGGGCGATAGCGAACTCGTTTACCTTCAATATATGGATACAGACAAAAGGCACAATCGTAGGGGCAGCCGCGCTTACTTTGCACCCCAATACATTCACCGACGTATTCCTTGTATTGAGGAAAAATAGAGGTCAAATATGAAATATCGACTGATAAAGAATCCAATAAGGCCGGAGTATGTTTTGTCCCTTTGGTGACTCGCCCCTGCTCCCGAATGATAAATCGTTCTTCACTTAACGACTCTCCATTTAGCACTTTTAAAATCGCATCCTCGCCTTCGCCCAAAATTCCAATGACGCCCTCTGGAAGTTTCTCTATTAATTGATCGGCAAACGCTGTAAACGCTCCCCCTCCAATCATCATTTTAGTGGAAGGAAGTTCTTTTTGAATGAACCAAGGATACGAAAGATTGTTTCGGATATCGGTGTAATAGCGATACAGATTGCGGAGCCCTTGGACTGAGGCAAAGGCACGTTTAAATGGGTTACTAGCATAGTAAAAATTGAAGGCATGTTCGAGTGATGCATCCCCCTCATGCGGGGAAAAGATTTGAATATCCCGCCATGAAAAACACACTAACTCCGGCTTAAAGGCGGTTGTTGCTTCACAAAGCTTGTTTTGACGTTGGTTAGGGGGAAAGAGAGACAGGTCTATAATCTGTTGTCGGACATCGGGACGGCGGCGATGGATAAAATCGGCCAGATAGGTAATCCCTGTGGGATAAACTTTTTTGCAAGGCAGGAAAACATAGAGTACGGAATCCATGAGTTTATTTCACCGCCACATGGATCGCCACGATGCCACCCGTTAAATTGTGATAGTCCACCGTTCCAAAACCGGCCTCTTTCAACATGTCACATAATCGTTGTTGATCAGGAAAATTCCTGATCGAGGCCGGCAAATATTCATAGACACCCGTTCCATCTCTGGCCACAACGGTTCCGATCCAGGGCAAAAGGTGAAAGGAATACCAATCATAGAGCTTGCGAAATCCAGGCGAAACAGGCCGAGAAAATTCTAAACAGACAAAGCGCCCACCGGGTTTCAACACACGGCATATTTCATTCAGAGTTTTTGGAAGGTTACCTACATTGCGAACGCAAAATCCTGCCGTTACCGTTTCAAAAGAATTATCAGGAAAGGTTAGATGCTCCGCATTCATTTGGAGACAGGAAATTCGGTTCGCTAATTGCTGTGATCGAATTTTTTGTTGTCCTACCCGCAGCATTGCCACATTCAAATCAGCAGCAATGATTTTTGAGGATAATTGAAGGTGGCGGTCCAACAAAATAGCTAGATCGCAGGTCCCAGCCCCTAGATCTAACGCCTGCGTACCTAGTTGAGATGGGATATGCCCAATGGCCTTGCGTTTCCACGAATGATGCAGGCCGAAACTGAGGAGGGAATTATTCAGGTCATAAAATCGGGCAATGGCCGTAAACATCCGTTGAACGGCCTGCTCGCGTGCTGGGCCGGTCCATGTTGAGGCCACTTTGCCTGGGATTTGCGAGTTTTCCATGGTAGGAATCATCCACAGGAGGTAGCACCCACTCTCGCGTTTTGTCAAGAATAGCAGGGGTTTGATAAGGCGGGAATAGAAACGGCAAGGAAAATCACATCTAAATAAATAAGGTGGTTTCAGCACCCGCACATGCAGCTAAAATGGCGGGGAGGCCCATTACTTCATCGACTCCTTCATGTATGGCTTGGGCATCCACACCCATGTACTCCAGCCCTGCACTACAGGCTATAAGTTTGAACTGCCCTACTTGTTTGGCTTCCTGAAACATGTCGGAAATTAAGGGAACCTTCCGTTCTTGAATAAGCCGAGCCACTTCGGGAGCTTGCGCAGCATATTCTGGCGGGAAATCTAATTCATTCAATCGGCCTTCTGCTAGCTTCTTGATGGTCCAAAAGAGCAGGACCACCATCACATTCTTGCCCATTGCCGAAGCGGTCAGCCCCAACGTGGCCACTTGATGCAGTTTATCGTAGGTCGCATTGTGGGCGTAAATCACAAAGCGCGCTTTCGCCTTTTCGTCACTCAAATATCAGTACTCACAAGCGATGCCTCCAAATAGACTCTTCGCAATGCTCTCAACTTGGAAAAGGATTGAACAGCTAAAAAATTTATCGCCTCACGGGACGAATGAGTGCGGGTGATTTTCGACGAATGAGTGTCCAGTCTTCTTCTTCATATAACAAACAACATTTGAGACGACCACAGACACCAATGCGATGGCTATCCATATTATGGATCTGGCTGTCCCCACGACCACGCGGGTACACGGGTTTAAAATCTGTTAAAAAGCTTGAACAACAGAGCACCAGCCCACAAGTATCAACTCCACTGACTCGCCCGGCTTCCTCACGTGTAGATATTTGCCGCATTTCAATGCGGCAGCCAAAGCGGCGGGCAAGGTCTTTCACCAATTGTCGAAAATCGATCCGTTCATCTGCGGTGTAAGTAAAGGTCAATGATCGTCGCAGAAATGAGCCAAACACTTCGACCAATTTCATCTCCAGCCCTAATGACTCGATCAACTCCAAACAATAATCATGTCCTTCTTGTGCCAACCGCCGCTGACGAGCAATGGTGCGTCCGTCTTCTTCATTGGCCTTACGTATCACTGAACGCATCGCCCGCATTGGCGGAGAAAATGGCAAATGTTGCGGAGGGAGATACACTTTGCCAAACGTGTGATCGGTTTCTAAGTCCAAAAGGACCCAATCACCCACCTTGATTGAAGAATCCTCGGTCCGAGTTTTCTTCACTTCTCCAAGATCTCGTACCTTTACACCAATGATGATCACTTGATCAGGATATGCTTCTTCTGACTCTTCAATATCTTTATCGGGTGCCATAGACCATGCTCCCTATATATCCAGGTTTTCACATTCCGACATCATACCGAACTTCTGTTGAGAGGCCAAGATAGCAGAAATTTGGAAGGCTACTGAAATCGTATACAAATTCCGACCAACACTTTGCAATCTACTGCTGGGTTTTTAAAAAAGCGGGTGTCTCGTGATCCAATTGAAAGAGCGTCATGGGAGCTAAAGGATCGGAAAGATGGCGAATAGTTGTCTCACCCTGCGGATTTGGCTGAAAGACATCGAAAGCTTGTCCATGATGGTATCGACATCCAAAGGGTTCCAAGTCTTGTTTGAGCGCTTCGGGTGGATCCCAATGGGCAGTAAGCAAGGCAGTGCGCGCCGGATTGCGCGCGCTAAACATGAACGACAAATGATCGGGATACCAATCAGCGCCTCCAGTGGCATAGGAGACAAACTGCTTAGCTTGTGCAATTTGACACAATTCCGAAAGGTAATCGTTGGAAAGAAACCCATTTTCTCCTACATCCAACCATTGCCCCGGATGCGAGAGACAGGCATAGGCTGCGTAGCTTCGGACTTCTTTCAATTGCTGCTGTGAGGCGAACACCAATTGGATAGGACCATATTTGTCTACTAGTTTTTTCATCACTTGGTTTTGAAGCGCTGAGCGACCGTCATTGGTAGGACCGCTATCAGCATGAACCAGTACGTTCCGTCCCCGGTCTACAATAAGATAACAATTCCGAGGCAATTCCACATCGCAAGGATCTTCTCCATAGAAGGGGACAGACACCACTTCCACCTCACCTACTCGCCAGGATTCCCCATGCGCCATTTCTTTGACATGCGTAAAACCCAATTCCCTGAGTAATGAGAGATAATCATAATGAAACGTTGTGCGATTGCGACGGCTAGGCACAATAATTGGGGTATCTTTTGGAAGATGATAAAGCGTGCGGGGGTCCACATGATCATCATGATCATGTGTTAAGAAGATCCCAGATGGTTTTGGAAGCAAGTTGGCCCACAAAGATGGCACCGGCGCTTCGGCAAACCATGGCATAAGCCAAGGATCAAACCACAGAAAATGGTCGTGGTGTCGATACATGAGCGCCGCATGCCCGATATGAACAACATCTTGATCACCAATGTTTTGTCGCCAATAATGTTCCAGCGTGGATTGTGGTGAAACAGCCAGACAGTCATGATCTTGCAATAGGGTAAAGAGACGGAGAAATTGGGATTCCAAATCTCGCCCGCTGGCTTGGGCTACGGTTTGAATTTCGTTCATCCTATGTCGCCCTGTGAGAAAGCCCAAAAAATGTCCGACCTTCGGGCCAATAGGTCTTTCGAATCCGAATGGAATGGCTTGGCGGGCTACTGCATTGAAAATGCGTAGTCCACCATAGGTCATAGTGTCCGAGGCAGAAGGATTTTTGGGATAATTCCATTGAAACGTGCCATCTGGTTTCCGCCCACATTGAATGTGTTGTTGTAACTGTGGACGGGTAGCAACTATTTCGGCATAGGCATCTTCCAGACGACGCCGAGTCTGGGGATCATCAATAGTAGTTCGCTTGGCCATAATGTCGCTAATGGCCGTCTCAATCCCACTCATCATTACTTCATGGACTTGATGCAGACTTCGCACCACCTCCGGGTCAACGCCCCCTAAAAAAGGAAACGGACCAGGCGGTTCAGCACTTTCGAGCTGAACCCATACCCAAGGGCTGAGTCCTACAAAGAGATTAGCATCAATGGCGTTCCAAGGGTTCATATCTTTTTACTTCGTGAGGAGTACGGTGTGAGGAGAAAAAAAATTGAAATGGGCAAGGATCCCCAAAAAGTATTTCTTCCTTCCTGCTTCTCACTCTTCATTCCTTACTTCTTCCTACAATTTGACTTGCGGCTCAAATAACACTTGGATGGTATTGGAATCGGGATCGGCCAAATAAAAGGAGAAACTGCCATCGCGATGCAGCTTTGGCGGTTGCACAATAGTTACGCCTTGCCCTGAGACTTCCTGATACATGACCTTGACGCTTTCCGGCGAATCCATCAAAAACCCCAAATGATCCAGTGGATGATGCGGCGATGGCGCAAATTTCTCAAATTCTTCGCTGGAAACTTGATGGAGCGCCAGATTATCGACGCCGGTGCTGAGATAGACATTGTCTGGATCGGGTTGCCACACCACCTTCATATCAAAATGTCTCTCATAAAAGGCTTGAGATACCCGGACATCACGGACTCGAAGCGCAAGATGGCGTAAACCCCTTGTTTTTTCTGTATGTTCCATCAGGTGGCTACCTTCAGATTTCTTTTCGCCGAACCTGTCCACTTGCTCTTTGTCAAAGGTTTGCCATCATACCCAGGACCTCTGAAGGGAGCAAGTTCAAGATCGGGACTGGAATATGGTATTTTCTAAGAAAAGATTATTCATATTTCAGACATGATGTATAAGAGGAGTACAAAGTCATGCCCACATTAATTTTCCGACGAGTCCTACAGATCATCACCTGTGGCCTACTCATCATCACATTTTTTTCAGATGAACAAGGCTTGGCCGCATCCAAGGGATTGCCACCAACGCTGACAGGCAAAGATGGGGCTCCAATGGCCCTTATCCCTGAAGGCCCCTTTCACATGGGCGTTCCCAAAGCAGCACGGGATGGCGGCTTTGATGAACGACCTAATCATAAAGTTTTCCTCAACCATTATTATATGGACATCTATGAAGTGACGAACGGCCGCTACCTACAATTCGTCACAGACACCGGACATCGCGCCCCACAGCACCCTACTGATGCAACCAAGGGCCTCTGGAAAGGGAATATGATGCCTGAGTCAGTCACGGATTTACCGGTCATTAATGTAGATTGGTATGACGCCGAGGCTTATTGTCGCTGGGCAGGGAAACGCCTCCCGACAGAAGCCGAGTGGGAAAAGGCTGCCAAAGGGGACAACGACTGGCGATTTGCTTGGGGTGACGTGGAACCTACCCCCGAGCATGCGAATTTTAATCAACTGGGTTGGCGCGGAGAGGCCACCTTAGTTCAAGTAGGGATTTATGAAAAGGGGAAAAGCCCGTACGGCATCTATGATGTCGCCGGCAATGTCTGGGAATGGGTCTCCGATTGGTATCAGGTTGACTATTATGCTCAGAGCCCAACGCATAACCCTCAAGGGCCAGAAATGGGGACCTACAAAGCCGTTCGCAGTTCAGGATGGCAAGGGGAGACGCCTCAAATGCGAGTGTTTACGCGAATCAAAAGCTTGCCGACCGATCGCAACAATTCCACCGGCTTCCGTTGCGTACAAGACATTCCGAACCCAGCCTTACCTTAAATAGGGCTACCGTTGTCTAACCAAGCCAATAGGGGCTTTCAAGGGCTCCAGGTGGGTGCTCTTGAAAGCCGAATGGCCTCCGAGATGGAAAACCTCATTGCTCGCCACGGTGGCATACCTATCGTCGCGCCTTCGATGCAAGAGGTTCCTCTCTCTGAACATTCTCAAGCCCTTGCCTTCGGTGAAACGCTCGTATCTGGAAATATTGATGTCGTGGTGTTTTTGACCGGAGTCGGTTGTCGTACCTTACTAGAAATTCTAGGGACCCGGCATTCTCAGGAGGCCATTAAAAACGCGTTAGAGAAAATCACTATAGTCGTCCGAGGTCCCAAATCTGGAGGAGTGGTGAAATCATTCGGCCTCCAGCCGCAGATTCAAGTCCCTGAACCAAATACCTGGAGAGATATTCTGGATACTCTGGATTATTCATATCCAGAAGGACTGGCAGGGAAAAAAGTGGCCATCCAAGAATATGGAGTCAGCAACCCTGAGCTTTTAGAGGAACTAACAAAACGAGGGGCACAGGTCACACCTATCCCAATCTATAAATGGACCATGCCTGATGATCTGCAACCTCTTAATGAATTAGTAGAACAAATCCTAAAAGGGGAAATTCCTGTTCTGCTCATTACCAATGCAGTTCAAGTCGATCATTTGGTGAAAGTGGTTGAAGAACATTCAAACGCCAACCAACTTCAACACGTGCTGAGACATATGATGATAGCTTCGATCGGGCAATTGGCCAGCGAACGACTCCGACACCATGGATTCCCTGTGGATTTAGAACCCTCCCATCCAAAAATGGGCATCCTCGTCAAAGAAGCCAGCCAACAAGCCCACCCCATCCTCGCAACCAAACGATAATCTTTGTAAAACGCTTCTGTATTTTCCTTGTTGAGCAAGAACAAATGAAAACCCCAGAATTCCCCTTCTTTGTAAGGAGGGGTTAGGGAAGGTAGAAGCATGGATGAGCAAGCCAAGCGAGCTCAACACTGAAACGTATAACCATTATTGCGCAACTCTACCCCACCTCATCCTCCCCTTACAAAGGGGAGGAAACTTCCCAGAGAGCCTATGGCATGTTTTGAAGAGACAACCACCAAAAAACGGCATTGATCGACCGTTGGCATCTTGCCTGTTTAACAATAAACCCCTTTTAGAGTAGAAAAGGAATGATTCGCTTCGTTCGTGTGCGATAATCTTCATATAAAGGGAACCTGGCCAGCAATAGTTGTTCTTCATAACTCAGTTTCACCCACAACGTCACCACTAATCCCACCCACAGAATCAATCGAAACGGAAAGGGATTCGCCAGCACCCAAGCCAGTGTGATCAACAACAGGCTGGTATACATGGGATGTCGCACCCATCGATAGGGGCCATGGACCACTAACCTTCCAGATTGAGGTATTTCCGGAAACGCTTGAATGTTTCCAATGCCCATGGCCACGAATGCCCATAGTCCAATCACTCCTCCCAAGATCATCATCACCTGAAGACCCCAATTAGATGGCCATAATGGACCGGCCAACATCATCAGCCCGATCAACAGAAATTGCGTCACGACTAAACCAATAGAAATCCAGGAATGGGAATTGTTTTCATCATTTCTGTGCATCTTCATCATTCCACCATCATTATTAAGATCTCCTTAAAATCTTCCGACGACAATTTTGAGTGAATACCATGAATGTAGCAACCTCAAAAGTTCATACTACTTTTTTCAAGTCTGTTTGCTCTGCAGTGACCACAATGTTTGGCAAACTGGAAACTTCATTTTTGAAGCCAATTCTTCCAGCAGTCTTTTTTTTCGCTGGCGTCACCTATGATTCTCTCACTTTAACCCGCATTGACCGCCTGCTGGATAATTTACTCCTTTTATTCTACCTGGCGGTCTTAGGGGTTCTGGTCATTTTGACTGGGCGCTTTCAGTTGGGCTTGATTCCCCCTACCTCTGACCATACATCATGGAATGTGCTTTCCCTCGTGCATCGCGCGCAACCACATTTAGCCAAAGGCCTCCAGTTTTTATTAGGCGGACTGTTAAGTGCCTATGCCATTTTTTACTCACAAAGCACATCTTTTTCCAGCACCGCAATCTTTTTGGGAGTCATTGTCGCTTTTCTCATTGGCAATGAGTTTCTGCAAAACCAATATTCCAGCCTAAAAATGTTGGTTAGTCTGTTTGCATTGGTCACTTTTAGTTTTTTTACATTTTTTCTACCCGTGCTCACAGGATGGATGAACAGTCTTGTCTTTGTGACTGGGGCATTCATCACAGGAGTCATTGTTTGGAAAATCGTTCGCCTCACATTGCAAGGCTTACCTCATGTCTCTCTCCAGACAGCCTTTGCCATTAGTCTACCTGCCTTTGGTTTAGTGGTTCTTTGTACCGTCTTATATTTTTTGAATTGGATTCCACCCATCCCTCTCTCGTTAAAATTTGGTGGGATATACAATCAGATTGAAAAAATCCAAGACGAATACCTCCTCACCTATGAAAAAGGGCCATGGTATGCAATTGGGAAACAATCAAATGGCCGAATGGGAATTTATGCTCCCGTGTATTGCTTCTCATCGGTCTTTGCACCCGTGGCATTGCAAACCACTATCTATCATCATTGGCAATGGCGTTCGTTTGATGACACAAAATCCTTCATCACAACGGACCGAATTCCTATTACGATTACGGGAGGTCGGGAAACGGGTTATCGGTCGTATACCACGAAACACCGTGTCCAGCCTGGTGAATGGCGCGTGAATGTTGAAACAGAAGATGGGCGCATTCTTGGACGTATGACCTTTATTGCTGAAAAAGTTTTTATTCACGAACGTGTGATGACAACCATCACACGGTAGAAAATTTTTTACATGCAATAAAAAAATTTTACACCAAATCATGTTCTCTAAAATAATTTTTCCTTGTTCTGCAGTTTTGCATTTAATCTCGCTTTTAAAAAAAAATTAAATTTTTTCTGGAAATAATGAAACAAACGTTGTAGTATGTTTCAAATGTCAAGATGCAAAACGACAGAAACACATACTTTCCGAAAAAAAATTCTTCTCACACGAACGCAGCAGAATATTGTTGTTCATCTTTCACACCGAACAACCAACTGACTCTAGCGTGAACGCATCTATCATTCACAGAGTCCACGATCACGTTCAACAACTCGCCATGATTATGGGCGAGTCTTTACTGCGGCTTCACGTCGCATCTACTCTGAAAGGAGGTGAGTGCATTGGCCACTAAGAAAAAAGCGCCAGCCAAGAAAAAGGCTGCTAAGAAAAAAGCGCCGGCTAAGAAAAAGGCTGCTAAGAAAAAAGCGCCGGCTAGGAAAAAGGCTGCTGCCAAAAAGAAGGCACCGGCTAAGAAGAAAGTTGCTACCAAAAAACGGTAGATTCTTCGGTTGGGTTGAGATGACGTCGGATGGGGCTTGCTCCATCCGACGTTTTTTTGTTCCTCTTCTCCCATCACCTTCGGTTCACCGGCCAATCGAACCAATCCCCACTGCCCATTTGTTTCCCTGTCTTCCAAAATTTGGGAAAATAGTTGATTCCACCCTTCTCTTGACGGCACGAACACCCACCTGGAATGATCAGAAAGTACAGAGAAAATTGATTCCATTGTTACGTTTTTGTTTAGAAGGAAGGTTTGATCCATGTCACACGTTATTATGACGGTTTTTTTGATGCTCACATTTTCACACCTAGCCTTTGCTCTACCCTCCGCATTAGCTGCCGAGGAGCAAAAACAGTCCGAGGCAGCCATGGAGCAGCAAGCCAACAAAGAATTGGCCACTCTCCGGAAAAATCCAGAAGAATTCCGCACGTTGGTGACAGGCATACAAATATTTTTGGGACGATTCGGATATGGGGTTGGGCCGTTTACCGGGAAACTTGATGAAGAAACCAAACAAGCCTTAACCGCTTATCAAAAAAAGACTGGCTTGACCGTCACTGGAGACATCAACTTTGAAACATTGAAACGGTTAACTGAGGACAATCAGGTTCTCAATAGGATTGTTCCCCATCTCCCACCTATTCAGGCACGAAATGAGGAATGGGAAAAATGGATCGATGTGAAAGGAAGTTGGATGCTCAAAGAAGGCAATACTGACGATGTATTGCATACCTCCAGAATTACGTGCATGCAGGTATTTCAACGTTGCATCGACTCTACCGCTTCGTTGGTGAACGGCCCTTCGCCACAACTCACCGTCCACACCCATGTGTATGATGTGAAGGAATGGGATGAGAATAAAATTGTGTCACATCCCTATGATGGGGAAGCCTGCGCCATCAGCATCCTTCGCCTTTCCAAAAAACCTTTGGTGGTTACCCGGTTCGTGTCGTTAAAAAGCAGCCCTGGCCCTTGTTCCAAAGTTAAGCCCGAAGACCGCCAATATGTCTTGGATGATGGGACAAAAGTCTATCAAGCACTGAAGGGACAAAAATTACAAGCCATCCAAGAAATATTGCAGGTGGCTCACTAACAAACTATGAAGGGCCTGTCTTACACTATTGAAACGCATGTGGATCCTCTAGAAGTCGCCGATGTCTATCGCCGATCGGGTATCGCACGGCCAATTGACGATCATGCTCGACTGACATCGATGCTTCAACATGCAAATTTGATGATTAGCGCGCGTGACCAAGACCGACTCGTTGGGTTTGCTCGGGCACTGACAGATTTTAGTTATTGTTGTTATGTGTCGGATCTCGCAGTTGATCGGAATTTTCAACGCCGGGGAATTGGGAAGCAACTTCTTGGCACCATGCAAGAAAAATTGGGAGATGAAGTGATGATCTGTCTCCTTTCAGCTCCTGAAGCTATGTCTTACTATCCTCACGCAGGTTTTCAGAAAGCCAACCAGGCCTGGTGGATTCCCCGAAAACGGTGAAGGATGCCATGCAAAAACAAATTGAAACACCCTATCTGCTAATCTACCCTTTGCCACGGTAAACCCATGAGAAGTACAAACCGGCGACTGCTATCGTAAACAATTGAATGTTGTGAAGAATGGGACTACGCAGCGCGCCTTCAGTCGGGGGCGAGAGAATAAAATGAAATCCTAAAAATTCCGGAGTCTGATCGAGTGGCGTTTGCCACGGAGGAAAGAGTACGGCCAGAATGAGTAACCCGACCATGATGTATAAAATACGAAGATTTAGTGACTCGTGTTGCGGTTCGGCTTCTGGCTTTCGATCGGCCTGGGTCCCACATTTTTGACAAAACCGACCATTCACAGGAAGTTGGTTGCCACAGGCCGGACAGGATTTTGTCACATTCATAATCTGGTCTAGTTTCTGATTTCGTCAGAAATTATGAACAGGCTTTTCCGACTTTCTTAATACTTCCACCGTCAAGCATGCCACAAGGGATTCGGATTCGCTTGAACGACATACAATTTTGCTGATTTTCTGAGCCCTCGTCTAGGTTATCGCCTAAGAAATATTTGACCAACTTCAATTTCATTTCTATAATTTCTTTAAGACTATCACTTCCTCTTCTTTGCAAGTGCCGTTGTTCCTCACATTATTTTGATCTCATCTTTTCCCAAACCGTCCCTTGAACAATGGGTTCATGGGGTACATAGTGCCTTCTTTTACCTTCAACATTCAAAGGGCGTATTGTGACCACCTCTTCTTTCCGGGTGATCTCTGTCATAGGGGCCGGTGCGTGGGGGACAGCCTTGGCCCATTTACTTGCCACGAAAGGAATGAGTATTCGCCTCTGGGCCTACGAACCGGAAGTTGTGGAGAGCATTCAAGCCGAACGCGAAAATTCCTGGTATCTACCGAATGTCGTTCTTCCCAACTCCATTCAAGCCATGAACAGTTTGTCTGATTGTATCCAGGATACTGATCTTATTGTGCTGGCCGTCCCTTCCCACACCATGGCCGACATGGTGCAGAAACTTCGCCCCTTTTTAAAAAAACTACTCCCTATCACCATTGCAACCAAAGGAATTGAAGAAGACACCTTGCGATTAATGAGTCAGGTGGTGGAAAGTCATTTACCTGAAAAATGGCACAGTTGCCTGACGGTTCTCTCCGGCCCCAGCTTTGCCGCTGAAGTTTGCCGGTGGAAACCCACTACTATTTTATTAGCCGGCCAGGATTTTAATTTAGTAAGTCGGCTTCAACAAGTTTTTCTTACACCACAGTTTCGCGTCTATGCTGGCCGCGACATGATCGGGGCTCAGTTAGGTGGAGCCCTGAAAAATGTCATGGCCATCGCGGCAGGTATTGTGGACGGGTTAGGTCTTGGGGCAAATGCCAGGGCCGCACTCATTACGCGAGGATTGGCCGAAATGATTCGGTTGGGCAAAGCGATGGGCGCGGATACCTCCACTTTTTATGGTCTCTCAGGTCTAGGCGATTTAGTCTTGACCAGCACAGGAACCCTCAGCCGCAACTACCAAGTGGGACTCCAACTGGCGCAAGGTATTGATCGACCAACCCAGACTGCAAGCACTCGTACGGTGGCTGAGGGCATTACCACTTCACGAGCAGCCTTGGCCTTGGCTTTAAAATATCGTATTGAGATGCCCATCGTTCAGGGCGTACATGGTGTGCTCTTTGAAGACCATAACCCTCGCCATATTGTCAGTGACCTGATGTCCCGAACAGCCAAAAGTGAAGTTGAACGGACTGGATCATCCGGGATGCAAACATTTTTCTCCCCTAGCCATCCATGAATCAACGCCATTTGACGCAGTTACTCAAAGAAGTTCAGAAAGGGACTACGTCAATCCCGAAAGCTCTCAACCAACTGCGCACCCTTCCTTTTGAAGATTTGGGGTTTGCCTCCGTCGACCATCACAGAACACTGAGGCAAGGATTCCCCGAGGTCATCCTGTGCGAAGGTAAAACACCGGCACAAATTCTTGCCATTGCCAAGAAGTTGTTCAAATCTCATAGCCCCTTTCTGGCAACACGAGTGGATCCCGCTATCGCCAAACGGCTCACACGGTTACACCGCCATGCAGTCTATCATGACATGGCCCGAGTGGTAGCAGTGGCAGATACCACACGAAAACCAAAAGGGCTGATCGCCCTTGTCACGGCGGGAACTTCAGATATTCCTGTGGCAGAAGAGGCACGAGTGACTGCGGAGGTCATGGGTAGCTACGTGTCTACCCTCTATGATGTGGGTGTCGCCGGTATCCATCGGCTATTGGATCAGCAAGCCATCCTGCATGAAGCGCGAGCGGTGATTGTAGTGGCGGGGATGGATGGGGTTTTGCCAAGTGTTGTAGGTGGCCTCGTTGATCGCCCAATTGTGGCTGTTCCTACGAGCCAAGGCTATGGTGCAAACTTCGGTGGATTGGCCCCATTGCTTACCATGCTCAATGCCTGCTCCTCCGGCATTGGTGTGGTGAATATTGACAATGGATTTGGGGCCGGCTGTTTAGCTCACCGCATCAATGTAGGAATGGGTTCGCCTCAGAAGGTGCAGAAAAGGCGGTAAATTCTGGCTAGAGGGACGACTCAGAAATTGCTTCTGTATTCTCATCTACCACCCCCGAAGGAACTTTGGATTCCCCCGAAGACTGTTCTAGAGGATCAACTTCCTTTAACAACATCTCTTCTTCCATCACGGCTGGCTCAAGGTCTTCCATTGTTTCATTCAGACTTTCTTGTGTAAGTTCACCCCCACTCGACCCTTCGAGAATCAGATCATTCTCCTCATCACCATCACCTGCCGCCTTAGAAAGAGAAGGGTCTCCTTCAGCCAATTCCGCTTGCTGAAGCGCCTCGATTTCGGCAGGCACCTCTGGCTCAGGTGGCAAAGGTGGCAGAACCTCTCCAACATAAGCTAACGCCTCCAACGTACCTTGAACCCGATGCGACACTATTTTTGTTCGAGGCCCATTCCCTTTATCTTCCATCACTTTGGCTTGAATCTCATAAAAATACGAGCCATCTGCCACCAACTGTTCATTCTGATCCTTCCCATCCCACACCAAATCGACCGGGACCACCTTCAGAAGTCCTCCTTGAGTAACTTTTTCCAAGGGTAACCGTTGAGCCACAAAACTCATGGATTTACGGGTGGGGGAGGTGATCAGCGCAGAAACTTCCAGCACTTTATCCTCAATAGCGGCTAACGGCACCTTCACCATCATGGAAAGCGTCATAGGACTTTGCCCGATAATAAAGGGATCCGGAGACGTCGTTACATCCTCTACCTTCACCGGAGACACAAACCGCTTTCTCTTTTTTCGCGCATCTGCTGGCTCGCAAAGAAGACCCATCACCATCACGCCCAGACAAACCACCATCAGCTTCGTCCCAGTTCCTCGAAACAACTTGCACCTCTTCATATGTGAATAGTAAATCAAATCTGTTCTTCTTATTGTGCCAAACTATTTCACTTCACACCAATAAATTTTTGATTTCTGGGTTTTTCCCTGACCTTTGGTGTGGCCGAGCCGTGCAGTCGACACTACATCTGCACCCCCCATCGGTACGCCTATAGTTTGCTGAAAGGAGGCTCTGTGCAAAGAGGATCTTGCCGATATTTCCTATATAAAGCCAAAGCCACCAGATACGTTGTTACAAGTGGAAGAACGACAAAATATAAAAGGGAAAAAATGAGCACTACAGCGATTGTAGCATCAACAAAGTGCCCCAATGTGAAAATATATCCCAAGGGCCACGGAAACACATATAACAAAACTGCCCAAAAGATCCCCAAGACTCCGACATACAAACCACTGACCAAAAAACTATTGGCTTCCAGTTCTTTCTTTTTCCTCCACAGCATAATAACTCCGTAGAGAAACTGACAGAACACAACTATTATATGAGAAAGGTTAATGACCGCTCCCAATGGATCATGGGCATAGACCACTGAGGGAACCAAACACAGGAGAATGCAAATGCTCCCCGTACGCACTGCGTTTGTCACCTGCCTTCGATGATCAGAAATCCAGTCAAAATGCATATTTCTATTTCCTATAGACACCCCCACAACACTGTTAGAGGCAGACTTGATTGGGTGGACTTGGCCTTAGAAGATGGCATTGATGTTACCCTCTATTTCTTTAGATTTATCCGTCAGATCCCCCTAATTACCTTTACAAACTTTTAGGGTCATCTTCATCAGGGCTCTTGGCTTTTTACGTGGCCGAGTCGTGCAGCCGACTGCGGAAAGACGGCAGCGCATTGCCTGAGCGTAGCAAGTTTGCGCTACCGCCGGAGTCGGCGAACCGCACAGAGAACCCAAAGGGCCACGACAGGGCTAAACTTTGTATGGTGCGTCTCGAAGAGCGCGACTGTTGTTGGGTCCTTTTGCCGGAACAAAAGGAGCGCGGCTACCGGGTCGAAACCCGGCATCAAGAGAAATGGTGCAGTCCTTCCCATAACCTATTCACCATAAATGGGGGATAAGTCCTTTTTCCCTTCTTAAGATGAGCAATCCCACTGAAATTTGTCCACAATACCTATTGCGAAACTTCAGACTGTCCAAGTTATGCGTTTTCTTCCCCACTATGTGCTTCAGTGGGGGAGAGCGGTTCTCGAAACTTGTGATACAAGGCACGAGCAAGTAAGACTCCTGCCCCAATGGGAATAACCAAAAAAAATATGAATAAGTAAATCTCCTCTGACCACATTGGCCAATTCTCAGGCTGCACATTAGGGAACGTTTGTTCTATGAGCTCTACGATTCTATTAATACTGAAGAACTCTACAATTTCTACAATGATTAAACCTGTGATATATATCACCGTCACGATCCCTCGGTTTACCACCAATTCTTTCCTTTTCCACCACAACAAGATGCCACCAACCAATAGTGGGCCAATCAGAGTAGCACCCCCAAGAAATAGAAACATTCCAATTGGATCATGCGCATAGGCCATAGAAGGAAACAAACTCAGGAGAACAGTTATGCTCCCTATAGGCCAGACTTCTTTCACTCGCCCTTGATTGTTCTGAGACCCGCTAATGTGCATGCTTGTTCTCCGAGCCAACCCAATACACCAACTACAACTTTTCCGGATGGATGCCTGCCACAGACTGCGGGCATGACGATATTGGGATATAGACATTCTCTTTCATAGATTGTTGTGTGATCGCGTTAAGACGTTTGGTATGATACCTTTTCACGTTGTCTATTTAAGTGATTTTGATGACCAGACATCTTCACATTGATGCATTTTCAGGAGTCAGCGGAGACATGTTTCTTGGCGCCCTCGTGGATACTGGGGTACCTCTGGTCACGCTAAAAAGAGGTTTGAAAACATTAGGTATCAAAGGTTATCGACTTCGTGAGCAAGAAGTAATCCGTAGTAGCATTCGCGCGACTAAGGTGGATGTAGACATTCAAAAGGGATTCACCAAATCCTTATCACTAGCTGCGATCAAAAAAACGTTAAGAGATAGCCGCCTGCCAGATGTTATTCGCACACAAGCACTACAAACGTTTCAATATATTGCTGAAGCCGAGGGGAAGACACATGGGAAACTTCCCAGTCGCGTGCACTTTCATGAAGTGGGCGTAATTGATTCGCTTGTGGACATTGTAGGAACCCTCATAGGGATCGCTCATCTCAACGTGAAAACAATTTCCTGTTCTCCCATTAACTTGGGCGCGGGTACGATTTCTACGATGCATGGCCTACTCCCAGTTCCTGGACCCGCCGTAGCCCAGATAGCTCAAGGTCTGTCTGTCTTTTCAAATGGACCAGAGCTAGAATTCACCACCCCAACTGGGATGGCCTTAATCAAAACACTTTCTCAAAATTGTAGAACGCTTCCTCCCTTAACACCACAGACTGTCGGCTATGGTGCTGGAACCGCCGATCCTGAGGGTTGGCCAAATGTGCTTCGACTCTTCCTTGGACAGGAAGAAACTGAATCATCTGTCACTTCTGAACGAATCATCCAACTCGAAACCAATATCGATGATATGAACCCGCAGCTATACGACCAGATGATGACGCATTTATTTGAGGCAGGTGCCTTGGATGTCACCTTGACTCCGACGATCATGAAACGTAATCGGCCCGGCACGCTTGTTTCAGTAGTTGCCTGGCCTCACAACCTTCACACCTTAACCAACATTCTGCTGTCCGAAACCACCACATTGGGCATTCGTGTTCAGGAACTCTCACGTGCGGTGCTGCCTCGTCGGGTGCAAACTGTTCGCCTGCCTCAAGGATCGGTTCAAGTGAAAATTGCGAATCTTGGGATAGGGCAAATGAAAATCACTCCGGAATATCGAGATTGTGTGGCACTAGCTGAACGAACCAATCAGTCTGTTCAAACGATTATCGATCAGGCCCGACACATATTTACGCAGGCAAACACGTCTCAGTCGGCTTCGCGATCAAGAAAATCCAACAGGAAATGTTGAAAAAAACCGCCAACAGCGTTCTCGCCATTGTTCCGTGCTTACGTAGGACCAGTACGCTCCGCGCGCAAAAATGGCTGCGGCCTTACTGGACGGACTTTTTTGACCATTCCCATCGCATTGAAGTCACCAGTACTCTGAAGGCCTTTTCGTAACCTGAAATTGAATTATTCAACAGTCCCCATCAAGTATTCCTGATAAATATCAATATGGCTGCCTTACCTCATCGCAAACCCATTCAGGCCATCACGATGGGTGATCCAGCAGGCATTGGACCTGAGATTATTGTGAAGGCCTTGCAGATTCCGAAAGTCTGGCGTGTCTGTCGACCATTAATCATCGGCAGTGGTCCCGTCTTCGAAAAGACTATGCAATCGCTCAAGATCCCTCTTTCAATCATGAGAGTGGATGGACATGAAGAATCTTCAGCAAGGCAGGCATTTCGACATGGACATCTTCCTCTGTACGATCCGTTTCCCAAGCCTATTCGACCGATGAAGTCAGGGCGCATCTCGGCTAAAGCTGGCGGAATGGCTGTCACCTGCATTGAATCAGCCGTGCGGTTAGCTCAGGCCGGTTGTGTTGACGGTATTGTGACAACACCCATCAACAAAGAAGCGATGCACCTTGCAGGTCATCTGTACCCTGGGCATACCGAAATGTTAGCGGACCTGACTCAGGCGAAAGAATCCGGCATGATGATCGTGGGTGGACCGTTAAAAATCGTCTTTACCACGACCCATCTGCCTTTACGGGACGTTGCCAAGACATTAACCATTCCAAGAATTGTGAAAGCCATTCGCTTAACGCAGATAGGGTTACAGCAGTTATTTGGAGTCAAGAAACCTCGGATTGCCGTTGCGGGTTTCAATCCCCACGCTGGAGAACATGGTTTGTTTGGGAACGAAGAGGTCAGACTCATTCATCCAGCCATCACACGAGCCAAAGCCCAAGGCATTGCATGCAGCGGCCCTCACCCTGCGGATACCATGTTTGCGAAAGCGTTAACTGGTGCATTTGATGGCATTGTGGCGCTCTATCACGATCAAGGCTTAATTCCGTTAAAGACGGTGGCCTTTGGTCACTGTGTCAATATTACCGTCGGCCTCCCAATCCTCCGCACTTCCGTCGATCATGGAACAGCATTCGATATCGCAGGAAAAGGGAAGGCTGATCCTACAAGTCTAGTCGACGCCATTGTCATGGCTGCCCAGTTAGCTCGGAAATTTGTCTCTAAGAACGGAGGAACAACCTGAATAGAAAACAGAAAGTTACAGAGTAAGCACCACCTTCTTCACTCTATTTGTCATACCCACAGTCGTAAGTAGGTATCCATCTTTCAAAAACATCAAACCTAGATTCCTGTTTTCACAGGAATGACGAAAACGACCTTAGAGCATGGCCCCTTCTCCTTCCAACGCCAGAAAATTTGCTTGTAACGTGTTACTAGCTATTTATCGTAATCAGAGCTTCGCCGATGATGCCTTTGATGTGGTAATAAAAAAAGCTGCATTGTCCGAACCAGATCGAATGCTGGCATTTGAATTAGTCTATGGCGTCTTACGATATGCGATCACCCTCGACTGGCGGCTCGACCATCTTTCCCGGAAACCCATGGCACGTTTGCCCCTGAATGTGGCCACCACCCTACGCGTCGCGGCCTATCAATTACTGTATCTGGACCGCATTCCAGATTCAGCGGCGGTAAATGAAGCGGTGAAGTTGATTCGAAAACAGCCAGGACACGATTGGGGTGGTCTCGTGAATGGCATCCTACGCAACTTGCTCCGCCAGCCGGCTCCTGCGTTTCCTGATAGTGCCACGAACCCCTTGCAAGCTTTCTCCCTTCAGTATTCCTGTCCAAGCTGGATGGTCGAACGATGGATAAATGCTTTTGGACTCACGAATGCCGAAATGTTTTGCCGAAAAACATTGGAAGTTCCTCCCTTGACGCTACGAACCAATACCCTGCGGTGTACCCATGACGCATTATTGGAGCGCCTTGCCGTCGAAGGCATTTCCGCACGGGAAACACCCGTAAGCCCTCTAGGAGTGATCCTGGAAAAATGTGGTAACCCGGGCTTATTATCAGTCGTTCAAGACGGTTGGTGTTATATCGAAGATGAAGCCGCCCAACTCATTCCACCGTTGCTGGATCCTCAACCTGGAGAACGAATTCTTGATGCCTGCGCAGCTCCCGGTGGAAAAACTACTCATCTTGCTCAACTACTGCAAAATCATGGCAAGGTCATCGCGTTGGACAGACAGAACAATCGGTTAACCCGTCTTCAGAAAAATTGCTGGCGGTTAGGTGTTAATATTGTGCAAACCTATGAATATGACCTGGTGACTGATTTGAAGGAAATCAATTCACCTCAAACTCACTCAGACATTCTCAATACGCCATTTGATCGCATCTTAGTCGATGCGCCTTGTTCAGGATTGGGTATTTTACGCCGACATCCCGAGGGGAAAATGCTGAAACAGCGTTCAATGATCAAAGAATCCAGCCATACGCAGACACAAATACTGCATCGTGTCTGTCAGCTCTTGAGACCAGGGGGAATCTTGGTCTATAGTGCCTGCTCAATTGAACCGGAGGAGACCACAGAGGTCATCTCCGCGTTTTGCCAGGAACATCCGGATTTTCAGCCTGAACCCGTGACACCTTGGATGGCCTCGGCCGGGCATTCGCTCGTGACTGACCATGGTCATTTGTGTACAGCGTTTCAGTCCTTTAACATGGATGGATTCTTTGCATGCCGATTAAAAAAATCTGATATCTTATGACAACACCTCTTATAGCCCCGTCCATTCTTTCTGCTGATTTTGCCCGTTTAGCTGAAGCCCTACAGCAAGTTGAAGCAGCCGGCGCTGATTGGATTCATGTTGATGTGATGGATGGCCACTTTGTGCCTAATCTTACCGTGGGTCCCCCCATAGTAGAAGCTCTTCGCAAGGTGACCAGTTTGCCCTTAGACGTTCACCTGATGATGACAAATCCCGATGAGTTTATTCCAGAGTTTGCGAAGGCAGGGGCGGATGTGTTGACCGTGCATGTGGAAACCTGCCCACATCTCCATCGAACCGTTCAAGCTATTAAAGAACATAAAGTGAAAGCCGGAGTCAGCTTAAACCCTGCGACTTCCGCTTCCACGATTGAAGAAATTCTTGGCGATGTGGATCTGGTATTGGTGATGTCTGTGAATCCCGGATTTGGTGGACAAAAATTTATTGATTCCACCTTAGATAAAATTCGTCAGATTCGCACCATGATTGCGGCCTCAAAGGGCTCGCCCTATCTTGAAGTCGATGGAGGAATTACCGTGCAGAATGTAGCATCCGTCCTGAAAGCTGGAGCGAATGTACTCGTAGCCGGTTCCGCTATTTTTGGCAGCGCACATATGCCGGAAACCATTCGGCAACTGCGCGCGGCAGGGCAAACGGTGACTGTCTAATTTTTCTATGGATTCCCCCAACCAAACCGATAGTCTCCACCCACTGGAAATTCAAGTCCTTCGAGCCCTTGGGGCAGCGGAATCAAACTCGCTGAAGGATCACGAACTGGTTCAAGCGACAGCACTCGCTTCTTCACAAATCAGCATGGCCGTTGGTTGGCTGCTCACCAAACAATTCGTGCGCTTGGTCTCTGAAACAACCACCACTCTTGTCGGGTTAACCGAAGTCGGGTCGCAATTTCAACAGGCCGCTTCACCACCGGAGTGGATTCTTCAGACCGTCAAGGCCGCCTCTCAGAATGGTCAAACGGTTACCGTGAAAGATCTTCAAGCTGCGGGAACATTTCAACCATCAGAACTCAGCCGGGCATTTGGTCTGTTGAAAAAGGAGGGGGCGATTTCCTTAGGGTCAGGCGGATCGCTACAAGTGACGGGGCAGGAAAGTGTCTCGGTCAGAGCTTTACGGTCGTTATTGAACCAAATCCATCATAGTTCCCAACCTTTGGATTCATTTTCCAGTGAGCAGCAAGTCTTGCTGAGGCAATACTCGGTCAAACGTGGCAATACCCAGGAACCATTTCGCATTGATGACCACACTGAACGAGCGTATACCTTGACTCAAGAAGGACTGGCTCTGTTACCCCACCTGCGGGAAGATGCCGCACAAGAAATTTCGCAATTGACGCCCGAGCTTTTAAAAGACGGATCCTGGCGAAACTATTCGTTTCGCAAATACTCCATCCATCTCCGGCCGCCGCGATTAGCTGTGGGACGACGCCATGCCTATCGCGAATTTCTGGATACGGTAAAAACCAAATTGACGAGTATGGGGTTCCAGGAAATGCGAGGGGAATTGGTCGAAACAGAGTTTTGGGATATGGATGCATTGTTTATGCCGCAATTCCATCCAGCGCGCGCCATTCATGATGTGTATTTTGTGAAAGAACCCACCCATGCCAGACGTATTCCCGAACCTTTTCTGAGTCAAGTTGCTGATGCTCACAAGACTGGAGGCAACACGGGATCCAAAGGGTGGCAATATTCGTATGATCCTGAACGTGCCAAACGCTTGGTTCTACGCAGTCAAGGGACAGCCGTTTCGGCTCGAACCTTGGCAACCAATCCACCTGTTCCTAGCAAATTTTTTTCTATCGCCCGGTGCTTTCGATATGATCAGGTCGATGCAACGCATGCCACTGATTTTTTCCAAGTTGAAGGGATTGTGCTGGGTTCGGATATTAACTTTCGCACCTTGTTAGGTCTGCTTAAACTCTTTGCCACAGAAATGGCACAAGCCAAGGAGATTCGGTTTCTCCCTGCCTATTTCCCCTTTACCGAACCGTCGGTCGAAATGCACGTGCGTCATCCTAAACTTGGGTGGATGGAGCTTGGTGGCGCAGGCTTGTTTCGTTCAGAGGTGACCATGCCTTTGGGCGTGACCGTGCCAGTGATTGCCTGGGGCTTAGGCTTAGATCGCATGGCGATGGTGGCCTTAGGCATTCAAGACATTCGAGATTTATTTACTTCGGACTTAGAAGCGGTACGCAATATGCGCCAACAATTATAAGACCTACCCATGCCTACTATCTCTATTTTTCAACAAGATTTTGCTCAATTGGTCGGACAACCAGCTTCCATGTCGGACATTGAACAATGGCTGCCCTTTGTGAAGGGTGAACTGAAAGATGTGTCCCCTGATACGGGCGAGATACGAGTTGAATTACAAGATACCAATCGTCCTGACCTCTGGTGCGTAGAAGGTATCGCCCGGCAAATTCGTTCGGTTCTTGCTGGCGGCCAAACACCCTATCCGTTCTTTTCTACGCGTGGACGAGCGAAACGACGCATCCAAGTGATGAAAGGCATGGAAACCGTCCGTCCGTATGTCGCGGCTTGCGCCTCTCTTGGCTACTCCATGACTGAAGAAGGCCTGGCGCAATGTATTCAAACGCAAGAAAAACTCGCAGATGCCTTTGGCCGCAATCGGGAAACAGTTTCTATCGGGCTCTATCGCTTGGCATCCATCACATTTCCTGTGACCTATGGTCTGGTCAAACCCGATGAAGTGCGATTCACGCCGTTGGGATTTGACGAAAAGATGACGCCTCACGAAGTCCTAACTGTTCACCCAAAGGGCCAAGAATACGGAAGCATTGTGGCTGGGCACGAGCGTCTTCCTCTGCTCTGGGACACCAATGGGCAAGTCTTGTCTTTTCCTCCCATCATCAATAGTCGAGAATTGGGTGAAGTGCAAATCGGGGATACGGAATTACTCGTAGAAGTGACAGGAACAGACTTAGTCATGGTGATCTTGGCATTGAATATCTTTGCCAGCAACTTGGCTGATCGTGGCGCGACCATCGAACCTATCGACATTGTCTATCCCCATGAAACGGCTATGGGCAAAACCGTGAAAACGCCATTCGACATGGGCAATGGGCAACGCGTGACCTTACATGCGATCGAACAGGCCTTAGGCATGTCTCTCGGCATCGAAGCGATCCACACGGCTTTGGCCGCCTATGGGTATCAAGTCAAAGCCACTCGACAATCCGTTTCTGTCAAACTGCCCGCCTTCAGGAATGATCTCATGCATGTCATGGATGTGGCTGAGGATGTGGCAATCACACGAGGCTACGATTCTTTTTCTCCCATCATGCCCCAAACATTTACGGTTGGCGCTCTGTCTGAAGAAGAACAGACAAGTGACCGCCTCCGTGATTTATTAATAGGGTTTGGGTTTCAAGAAATGTTCTCTAATATTTTGGCATCGCGGCAAGAGTTTGTGGATCGGATGCGCTTGACCGATACCGAATACGACGCACTCGTAGAAGTCGACAATGTGATGTCGCTCACCTATGCCTGCTTGCGGCCTTCTATTCTTCCCTGTCTTCTAAGAGTGGAGGCCTTATCACCTCGCGTTTTTTACCCACACTTATTATTTGAAGTTGGCGAAATCGCCCGAGTAGATGGAAACGCGGATATTGGTTCGCGAACGGTCTCATCCCTGGCTGCAATTGGGGCACACCCGAGTGTGAACTTTTCGGAGATACATAGCTATTTGGATCTACTGATGTACTATATGACTTGGGAGTATGAACTAGAACCGGTGTCCCACCCCTCATTTTTAGATGGCCGGGTCGGACAAATCCGTTGTCAGGGGCAGTCAATCGGCTATATTGGAGAGTTTCACCCGGAAGTGCTAGAAGCTTGGCAAATCGACATGCCGACTTCCGGATTTGAGTTTGAGATTACGCCATCGAAAATTTAAGTAGCCGTTGACCGACCTTCATTTTGGGTGAGTGTGACCAGATGAATAAAGCCTTGAGGATCGTGGATAGCCATTTCCGAGAGCATTTTCCGGTTGATCAGCACGTTGGCCTTTTTCAATCCGTTGATAAACTGACTATACGTTACCCCCTGAGCCCGCACAGCTGCATTGATTCGGGTCACCCACAATTGTCGGAAATTGCGTTTCCGTTGTTTCCGGCCTACGTAGGCATAGGCTTGACCTTTATCAACGGATTCAGTTGCCGTTCTAAATAATTTACTTTTCCCGCCAAATTGCCCTTTGGCAAGTTTCAACCGTTTCTTACGTCGTTGTCGCGTTTGGGGCCCACCCTTTACCCTTGGCATATCTTCTCTCCTTTATTGACAACAAAAAATTTTACGATAGCGCTAGCGGTCGACTACCCAAGCTGCAATCCCCACTACCATCTTCTTATTTATAGGGAAGCAGGCGAGAGAGTGCATATTCGTCGACTTTGCACACCACGGCTGATTGCCCTAAGCGTGCTTTGACCCGTGGAGCTTTGCTCGTCAAGATATGCCGGACTTTAGCTTTCCGGCGTATCCATTTTCCTGAACCGGAGCGCTTGAACCGTTTGCTGGCTCCTGAATGATTTTTTAATTTGAACCCTGCCATAATTCTGTTCCTTTGTGTCTGAATAGGTAGTCCCTTGATTCTGATTTCCCCATTGCTTACTTGGGAGATACCACCATATATAGGTTTCGTCCTTCCATACGTGGTGGACTTTCAATATTGCCCGCGTCTTTTAATTCCTCAATAACCTTCTGGATCGCTTGGAAACCAAGCTCTCGATTGGCCATTTCGCGCCCACGGAACATAACTGTAACTTTGGTCTTATTCCCATCTTCAAGGAAGTCGCGGATTTGACGGACCTTCGTTTCCATGTCGTGCTTATCCGTCCGTGGGCGGAACTTAACTTCTTTAACCTGAGTCGACTTCTGGTTAAGTCGCATCCGATGCTCTTTTTTACTCTGTTCATACTTAAATTTCCCATGGTCCATAATCCGGCAAACTGGCGGCTCAGCCGTAGGTGCAACTTCCACCAAATCATAACCCGCCTCTCTGGCCTGTCGGAGAGCTTCAGATGTTTTGAGTATCCCAAGTTGCTCGCCTTCGGCCCCAATGACTCGGACTTCCGGCACTTTGATGAGATGATTAATTCGTTGTTTGGGAGTCGACAATCGGGTCATTCGAAGAGACAAGACCCATTTTTGACGGCCTCGGGGGTTTCATCCCGAATAAGCTGCAGCATTTCATTCATAGACATCGTTCCCAGATTTTTGCCATTTCGCTGGCGAACAGACACGGTATCATTTTCCGCTTCCCGATCACCGACTACGAGCATAAGAGGCACCTTGGCCTTTTCGGACTCTCGGATTTTAAGGCCAACCTTCTCATTTCGCAAGTCCAAAGACACTCGGCAGCCCTGTTCACGAAGATTTTTTCCTACCTTTTTGGCATAGTCCTCATGTTTTTGGGATATCGGCATGATCGCAACCTGGACTGGAGCCAACCATGTTGGGAATGCACCCCCGTAATGTTCAAGGAGAATTCCAAAAAATCGTTCGATAGAACCTAATAAGGCCCGATGAATCATGATCGGTTGATGCTTTTTCCCATCTTCACCGATATAGGACAGCTCAAATCGTTTTGGATTATTAAAATCGACCTGCACCGTTGAACATTGCCAAGACCGTCCCAGGGCATCTTGAATTTTGACATCAATCTTTGGTCCATAAAAGACCCCTTCGCCTGGATCTTCTTCATAGGCATACCCACCTTCTTTCAATGCAGTGGCTAAGGCCTCGGTGGCTTGATCCCATTGCTCGATTGATCCCACAGCCTTTTCAGGACGTGTCGAAAGGTACATTTGGAATTCACTGAAGCCAAATGTCCCCAGCATAAAGGTCGTGAATTGCAGAACCTGGCGAACTTCCTCGGCAAGTTGATCGGGACGACAAAAAAGATGGGCATCGTCCTGCGTAAAACCACGTACACGCATCAGACCATGCAGCACACCTGACCGTTCATAGCGATATACCGTCCCCAATTCTCCATAGCGAATGGGTAAATCACGAAAACTTCGTAAGTGTGATTTATAGACCATGATATGAAATGGGCAATTCATGGGTTTAAGCTGATATTCGCTGGATTCCACAGGCATGGAGGCGTACATATTTTCTCGATAAAAATCGACATGCCCGCTGGTCTTCCAGAGGTCTAGACGCGCCACATGTGGGGAATACACAAGCTCATAGTCGTTGGCCACATGCTGTGCCCGCCAAAAATTTTCGATGAGTAGGCGGATCTGCGATCCTTTTGGATGCCAGAGAATCAATCCAGGACCGGTTTCATCTTGAATACTAAATAGATCCAGCTCTTTGCCTAATTTTCGATGGTCTCGTTTCTTAATTTCTTCTAGATTATCCAAATGCTTTTGTAAGGCATCTTTTGAAGGGAAGGACGTGCCATAAATACGCTGTAACATGGGATTGCGTTCGTCTCCACGCCAGTAGGCTCCCGCACTGTTCAGAATCTTGAACGCTTTAACATAGCCAGTGGAAGGGAGATGGGGGCCTCGACACAGGTCGACAAAATCTCCTTGGGTATAGGCAGACACCGGTTCGCCGTCAGGAAATCCCTGTATAAGTTCCACTTTATACGATTCACCCAAATTGTTGAAAAATTCGATGGCTGCTTCTTTGGAAAATTCCCGTCGCGATACCGAGAGGTTGCGTTGGATAATTTCTAATGCCTGGGCTTCAATTTTTTCCAAGTCTTCTGGAGTAAACGGGCGTTCAAATGCAAAATCATAGAAAAACCCATTTTCAATGGCAGGCCCGATCGTCATTTGGGCGGTAGGGAAACATTCTTTCACGGCTTGGGCCATAATATGCGTGCTGCTATGACGATAGACCTCTTTCCCTTCAGGGGAATCAAATGTGAGCGGTTCCAATGTGGCATCTTCGTCGACCGCCGCCACTAAATCTCGTTCTACGCCATTCACTTTCACGGCAAACATATCCTTTGATCGAAATCTACCAAGTTTGATCAACGCGTCCTTGGCAGACGTGCCTTTGGGAAAGACTTGGGGTTCCTTACCCGGAACGGATAGCTGAATGGTGTCCATTATTCTTCGACTTAGATTTACGGTTGAAGCAATAAAAGGCACCTCTTCCTTCACAAGGAAGCCGGATGCCTTTACCAATGTACAGGGAAATGGTAGGCGCGGGCGGTATTGAACCGCCGACCTCTACCGTGTCAAGGTAGCGCTCTCCCCCTGAGCTACGCGCCTATATTTTACTCCACTAATGCTAGTCTGCCAAGGCAGCCATGTCAAGAAAGCCTTGTTAAATAAAGGGAAAGCAGAAACTCAAGCGGAGGGATCTTGTGCCGACCGCTTCCGTTTTCCCGGAGCGGTTTGTTTGGCTTGACTCACGGAGATATCAAATTCTGTAATTTTTTTTCTCAAGGTATTTCGATTTAATCCTAGTAAACGAGCCGCTTTAATCTGATTGCCATGGGTTTCGCGGAGGGCCATTTCAATGAGTGGCCGTTCAACGGCACGCATCAAAGTGGGATACAAATTTTTTCCAGATCCCATATTCATCGCGCGGACAAAGTCCCCAATTTTTTGTTCCACGTAACTGGCTAAGCTGACTTCTTTGGGATCAACGGAAGACTCTTGAGTCCCTGAGGCTCCCATCACCTGTGGAATCTGGCCCAACGTGCACCAGGCTGACAACGGTCCGGCATACACAAATGTCTTGGATAAATTTAACTGGCCATTCAACTCAGAGAGATTTGGGAACACATCAGCATTTGGTTCATCTAAGATCACGCCTGTGAAATCTTCCGCATGCATGACCGATTCTAATGATGAACAATTATCGACCACCTTGACTCTGTCTTGAAGATCACGTTGAGAAACGCGAGATTTCAATTCAGGATCGTTGGTCAGAAGAGCAAAGCGAAGTTGTGTGGCGCGAGATGACATGATTGATTTGTTGAGAGACAAAGAACGGCGATTATGTCGAAACGGCTGATAAGTTTCAATTGAGAGAATTGCCTAGGTTGAGCTTCTCATTCTCCCAATCCTAATAAAGGACACAACATACGCAGGAGAGACCAAATTACGATACCGCCAATGACATCCAACAACAGTCCAGCTTGCACCATACGCACGATCGGCACACGTCCCGTGCCATAGACAATCGCATTGGGGGGAGTGGATACGGGAAGAACAAATGCCAAGCTCGCGGCCATACATGCACCCAAGACAGGAGGAACCGGAGAAAAATTTGCAGAGTGGGCAATGGCAATCAGAACAGGTACCAGCATACTTGTGGCCGCGGTGTTCGAAGCTAGTTCCGTTAAGACAAGCGCGGTCAGAATAGCGACGCCCATTAAACTCCATACGGACTCAATACCAAACAAGCCAACCATACTTTGGCCAATCGTGTGGGCGAGTTCGGTCTTGACCATGAGTTCACCAAACGCAATGCCTCCGCCAAATAATAAAATCGTTCCCCAATGAATATTGGCTGCTTGTTTCCATGTAAGGGTGAATGTCGCCTCACGAAGACTTAACGGCAGCAGAAACAACAAGCCCGATGCAAAAATAGGAACAAGTTCTTTAGGAAGATGGACTTTTACCCATTGGACAAACGCATCGTCTGGTTCCAGCCAAATGGATAATAATGCTGGCAAGACCCATAAAAACACCGCTAAGAGAAAGACACCAAATGTGTAGGATTCTCCACGGGTCCATGGTTCAGAAGGCCCTATGGTCATTTGAAAAGAAGAATGAGTCGATGCTACCAAAGAGGAGGGCGCATATAGCCAATACAGCAAGGAAAACATCACGAGAAGCATAATTCCCGCCACGGGCAAACCCATTAACATCCACTGGTCAAACGAAATCGTTATATTCGCTTGTTCAGCCAGTAGGCCTATCCCAAGAAGATTGGGTGGCGTACCAATTAACGTCGCAACGCCACCAATACCAGCACCATAAGCCAGACAAAGTAAAAAGCCCGTTTCAAACTTTCCGAGGTCTTTTCCACTCTGCTGAAGGGCATTGAGCACTCCCAATGCAATAGGAAGCATGACCGCCGTGGCCGCCGTATTGCTAATCCACATCGACATACCAGCCACGGCCAAACTCACCGCCATCATGATTCGAATAGGAT
Source organism: Nitrospirales bacterium (assembly GCA_965223685.1). Lineage (GTDB taxonomy): Bacteria > Nitrospirota > Nitrospiria > Nitrospirales > UBA8639 > Nitrospira_E. The sequence goes on along the minus strand of CBDCXG010000002.1, from coordinate 1,702,750 downwards.
TACTGCCCACCAACTGTAGGGACAACAACCAATTGCCAAAACGACGATCCAGGCCGTGGACGGTCAACGCTTCCGAAATAAAAAAACTCCCAATAAAGAGAAAAATGATCGGATGGGAAAAGGCGGCAAAGACCGATTTCATGGTTCCTAAACCTGCCAAAACACATAGACCACAGCCTAATAAGGCCGTAACGGGAAGAGGGATGGGTTCCGTAATCCACATCACCACTACCCACGTCAATATGGCCGCCAATGTTCGAGCTGGATCCGAGAGCGAATCAGGAAGAAACACAAACATCAAAATCGCAAGAAGCGGAGCGACAGCCAGACCTAAAAGATGTGGGGAGGGTTTTCCAGCCTGTTGTTGAGGGGAAGAAGACATACAAAAAAGGTGGATGAACTACATGCCAAGGAATTCTAGGTTGGCTTTACCAATAGAATGGTGAATGAGCGAAGCGCCAGATAAGAAAGTTTATGAAACGCTCCCCAAGCTATCCAACCACGGTAAGACCACTAGCTTTGGAGGCAAGGGCCAATGCCGTATCATGGGTAGCCATCACGAGATTCTCTCTGCCTTGTTCTTTCCACAGTAAGGCGGTGGCAAGATGAATCGCATCAAGGGTTCCTAGAGTCGTAGGCAGGGGTTGCGAGGCCCTGACAAGGACTGGGTGGGTGAGCTCAATGACCTCCAATCCTTCAAGTAGCCGAAAAAAAGCTTCCCGACGAATTGCTAAAGCCTCCTCACTCAAGCCTTCCACTATTCGTAGACGATCTAAGGTACGAAGACATTCAACTTCTACTAAGGCTGAACTCATGCCCCGTTCTATCTTCTTCCATTCTTTGAGCGCGTTCGATTGGCCAAAAAGGATTCGTAGTAACACGGAAGAATCAATATAGGCTATCACCGCTCAACCTGCCGTTCTTCTAAAAGAAAGGAAACAATGTCGCGGCGCAAACGAAGCGGAGGGGGAAGGGAAATGCGAGACAGTTTGGGATGGTGAGGATGAGGAAATCGTACCTGTAAAACTCCACCAGGCTCTTCATAAGGGACCACCTTAGCAATGGGAGTATTCCGATCCATCACTGTGAGAGTATGCCCCCGCCGAACCTGCCGAAGATGTTCACTCAGTCGGCTTTTGAAATCCGCAATGCGAATATTATCCATGACTATATTCTAGTCACATATGGTCATAAAAACAAGAAGAGCCTAGACCCATGCTAGGTCATTGGCATGTTCGAGTTTTATCAATTCGATTTCCTAGGTTTCTAACCTTTTCATAACATCATGAAATTAAGAACAGAAAATAATAGCGTTTTGTTATCTTCTTGCTACTCTATAATCTGTCCCTCTGTTAAGAATTTTCACAAACAGTAGCACCATTGTTCAAAGTAGAAGTTCGTTGCAAAAGAGATTCTTTCTATAACCTAGCCATTTTGGGGACGGTGGAAGTCAGCTGCCGGCGAGAGGCACAAGAGCCTTAAGAGGGAATTCTCGTCAGACCATTATATATACTGACTATTAATAATCGTTCCTCTGTGAGTGTCCGCTACCGACTACAGACATGTCACCTCCCGACCCAGCCAGTCACAAACAAGCTCATCCATAAAGCCTAATTTTCTCATGCGACTCGGCATAACTGGCGAACGATCAACGGTGTGGTGTAGCAATATAGATAGCCCACCACCTTGTCATAAAGAGCCAGGGGAGGGATCATAAATAGAAACTCTATCCCAAGCTTGAAGAATCATTCGAGCTAACGTTCAACATTCGAAAAAGAATGAATTGTGAGGGGACACTTGGAGGGGAGCTCCAGAGTGCTGGTCCTGGTTTTGGGGATATTGGCCATCGGGAATGTGGTGTCAAGTGATATTGTCCGGAGTACCCGCATTTTTTTGTTTCCAGAGCCCATTCCCTGTCATGTTTATCTCAAGGTAAAGCACAAGGTGGAAACGTTTCCCTGGTATCTGCCGAATTCCTTTTTTCAAGTCAAAGTAGAATTCCTCCGAATAGAGCCAGACATCATCTCCATTCAAGCGAAAAAGGATTTCATGCAGGCACAATTGGAAAAATACGAAGAGCAGCAAAAACCCCCAAATCGAGATTATTTTGCTGAAAAATTTAAGAAAGCACTCGAAACCATTGACGATGATAACAAGGCGGTGATCCTCCATGTGGTCGAGACGCTGGAAGGGACAGTCCCAAATGAAGAAATCGTTTTCTCGCTTGGGGTAAGAACAATGTCGCTTAGGAGAGCTCAGCTCATGATTAAAACTAATGCGAGGCGATATCTCCTCGGGTACCAGAGAAATGATGGGCGAATAACTACGGCTTCGGTCGATATAAATGATCTCAATGAGAAGGATGATTGGTTTTTGACTGACATCAAGCGATGGGTCAGGTGGCTTTTCTCGGAATGTGACACTGTCTAAGACAGTCGTACCCAGTCAGGGGGGTGTCAAGTTTTCTGTGTAACTGATCGTGGTTAATCAATTGTCGGCACGCGATCTCCGACAATCATGGCGAATTGATTGAGGGCGCGTTTCCAGTCAGGAATCGGCACCGTCCACTTTTTGGCAATGCGTTGCATACCGAGATAAAGAACTTTAAGGATCGCTTCGTCCGTGGGAAATGCGCCACGCTTCTTGAGCACTTTGCGCAAGGAATAGTTCAACGACTCGATGGCATTCGTGGTGTAGATGACTTTCCGGATCTCGGATGGATAATCAAAGAACACGGTCAGCCGATCCCAGTCCCGACGCCAACTCGCACTGATCGTCGGATATTTCTCATCCCACGTCCGGGCAAAGTGCTCCAACGCTGCTTGGGCTTCTGGAAGCGTGGCGGCGCTGTAAATGGCTCGGAGATCGCGTACGACGGAGCGCCGCTCTTTCCAAACCACATACCGTAAAGCGTGGCGGACTTTGTGGACAATACACACTTGAACTTGGGTCTTGGGAAAAATGGTTTCTAAAGCTTCGGGTAAGCCGGCCAACCCATCGACGCAGGCGACGAAGCAATCTTTCACCCCCCGCTGCTGTAATTCGGTAAAAATTGCCAGCCACACTTTCGCCCCTTCCGTCTCGCTCACCCAGAGACCGAGTAATTCTTTTTCACCGGCGAGCGTGATGCCGAGGGCCACGTAGACCGCTTTCGTCTTGACCGCTCCTTCGTGTCGCGATTTCACGAATAAACAATCAAAATAGAGAATGGGATAGACTGTCTCCAAGGGCCGACTCTGCCACAGGCGCACATCCTCTAACACGGCATCCGTGATCGTAGAAATGAGCGTCGGGGAGACCTCCGTGCCATACAGTTCTTCCAGGTGGCTTTGAATCTCCCGAGTGGTCATCCCATGGGCATAGAGAGCCATCACCTTGTCGTCAAAGCCCTCCAGGCGGCGTTGGCGTTTCTTTACGACTGTCGGTTCAAATGTGCCCGCTCGATCGCGGGGCACTTCTAACGCCACCGGGCCTTGGTCCGTCTCCACGGTTTTGGCATTCGTGCCATTGCGGGCGTTGCCACTCTTGGCCAGAGACCGCGCATGAGGGGCATACCCCAAATGATGGGTTAATTCAGCCTGCAACGCCCGTTCAACCAGTCGTTTGGTTAACCCTTTGAGCACCCCATGTTCCCCCAGAATATCTTCCGGGGATTCACAGGCCTGTAATAAGTCATCGAGCAACGCATCCGTTTTCGTGTTGAACTTGGTCATCATTCCTCCTTATGCAATAAATCCTTGATGATAACCAGTTACACAGTTCATCTTACAGGCCCATTTTTTAGTTTTCAAATAGGCTGAGCCGAGAACAAACCTTCGATGATGTGATAGACCACATTGTGGAAATGGAATGTAATAAGCAGCAGTCAAGGAGGAAGCAACTCATCACCCAAAGGGAGCAGGTTCAACTCTTCCCCTACGACTCCTACAAAATTTGAATTTGAGAAATACTAGCGCTTTCATTTAATAACGCTACTCTATATCACGACTTACTCATCACTTTTCCCTATTTCGGTATTTTCGCTATTGATAAAGTTACGGGGCTGCGCGCTTTCCTTATTAGCCAGGGCGGCTCCGCCAACAAGATCAGTAACAAAATTTCCCTGCATAAAGATTTAAAGGTATGAAGATCACTAGCATAAAAGACAATAGAACAATTGCCTCCTTCAAAATACACGATCCTTATTACAAACAGCGGAGCATGGGCCTATTCCAGAGTGGAAGGATAGCATTGAATAAGAGACAAGAACGATTTTAGGAATTCTCTCTTTTGGGACGACCGCGGGGACGGAGGGTGCTTTCGAGGTTTAGGCGTTTGGTCATACGTTGCACCCAGGGATCCTTGCCAAATGGGCGGCCGCGCTGGACACATTGACGAACGGCCTCCAATTCTTCATCTGTTTGTGGTTCATTGACCCACTTCACCCATTGCCGTGGTCGTGTGATTGGCCAATTTGTTAACCAGTGACTGTGTTTGGACCCTTGAATACGGCGCCACAAACTTGACCATTGCCAGTCTTCTGCACGTTTTACCAATTTTGCTCGCAAGGCATTGCGTTCTACATACCGGCAAACCGTTAAGAAATATTCATCGGTTTGGACAGGGAATGATTTATAGCGACCTTGGTACAGATGTCCAGTCCCTACTGACTGATGTTGCGCATGCCACCGTTGAGTATGAGTCAACGTCAACCAGGCCATAAATCTCGACAAATCTCCGTCTCGTCTCGGCCACAGCACCAGGTGCCAGTGATTCGGCATGATGCAATAGGATAAAATTCTAACCGGGACATGTTCCCGTGCCTCAAGCAGGACCTGTTCCCACAGCTGATAATCCTGTGGTGTCTCAAACATGATCTGCCGGCCATTAGCACGATTAAGAACATGGTAAATAATACCTCCGGCAGCTGCACGTAATGGGCGTCCCATGGTAAAATCCTAGCTTGATTAATACGAAGGGTCAAGAGAAAGGTACCTGACACCATTTTAAAAATATACACACGTGCGGATCTGGTTAAACACGTTGAGGCACATCAGGAAGCTGGGGAACGCATTGTGTTTACCAATGGCTGTTTTGATTTGCTTCATATTGGTCATACGCGGTATTTAGAAGAAGCCAAGCGTCTTGGAGATCGGCTGGTCGTCGGCCTCAATAGTGATAATTCGGTCAGGCAATTGAACAAAGGAAATGATCGTCCGATAGTGACGGCTGAACAACGGGCTGAGGTGTTGGTGGCCTTAACCTGCGTGGATTATGTCACCATTTTTGACGAGCCTGATCCGTTGGCCCTTATCCAAACCCTCCGACCAAACATTCTGGTGAAGGGGGGCGATTGGTCGACAGAACGCATTGTTGGAAAAGAATTTGTTGAATCCTATGGAGGCGCAGTGCATAGCATTCCTCTTGTTCCAAATATTTCTACCACCACGATTGTTCAAAGGATTCTCGCCTATCACCCTGTGAAGTAATCTCGTAGAAAATCATACTAGAACCCTTTCGTTGTACAATACTTTCATGAAGCTCCCAACAGTTGTTCAGGCTTTTAAGAATCAGTTGCGTGCAGTAGAACCTGTGATTCCTGAAAAGGCTCCTCCACCATGTGTGCTCAGCACACAACCTGGTTGCTTGGCCCTGGCAATGTCCCTGTTAGCACAATCAGATGCACAAACTTCTGAAACCGAACCCCAGACCCGTCTCATTTTGACTCCAACCGAAGAAGAAGCCGAACAACTCTATGAGGACATGAAATTCTGGTCAGACTTTCTGGGACTCGATCACTCCACTCTGTTGTTATTTCCTCCTTGGACTACGATTCCCTATAACCCGGCGCTTCCTGCACATACAGTTATTTGCCAGCGTGTCCGCGCCTTACAGGTCCTCTGCCAGAATAGGAGTACCGTACTCATTAGTTCACTGCCAGCGGTGCTTCATAAATTACTCCCACCCTCTGTCTTTTCTGAAGCCTCTTTTGTCCTCGAAATAGGAGAGACTGTTGAACGGGATTGGCTTCTACGCTCACTCATTCGATTAGGCTATTCACGAGGTTCATTGGCAGAAATTCCAGGTGAATTTAGTGTCCGCGGTGGCATTGTCGATATATTTTCCACTGCTCATGATCATCCAGTTCGTATTGAATTTTTAGGTGATACGGTTGAATCCATTCGCACATTTGATCCTTCCACCCAAGAATCAATCGCCCAACTCAAGGAAACATGGATCCTGCCAACCCGGGAATTTATTCCACCTCTCACGCAGACGGAGGAAGACCCTTCGACCATCACTCCGAGCATGGAATGGGACCTCCCGCACTTTTACCCTCAACTCGTCACGCTCTGTGACTATATTCAAAATCCGTTGACAGTTTGGCTCTCTCATCCTGTTGATTTGAATACTAACGCCATCAATTTCTGGAATATGCTCCTGGAAACGTGGGAGCAATTAGATCCTGGCCATGGGCATGCCGAGCCAGATCAGTTATATGATTCATGGGAAAACGTCAAGTTATTCATGAGCATGTGTCCCACTATTTTATGGGATAGCCTGGCTCCCGACTCCATTACCATTCCTCACATGCCTGTGGTGTTGAATGCGCAATCCCCGGCCAGTGTTGGCTTGGGTGTACGAGGGCTGCCCTTTAAAGAAACATTGACGAAACTCGATCAGTTACGTGCAGAAATAGGAATTTTCTTAGTTGCGCGAAGTGTTGGCCAGGTTGAACGACTGATTGCCCTCCTGCACGACCACGGGTTTCCTGCCAATACCTGGCAGCAGCCCTTTTCAGAGGAAGCAGAAGATGGGCGGCTACCCTTTTATTGCTTGGAAGGGGAATTATCAGCAGGATTTATTGCACATGATAGTCGGCTAGCTTTTGTGACTGAGGAAGAGCTCTTTGGAAAAGGCATTCGCCATCGCCCACACACAAAAACCCCAACAGCCAAATTTTTTTCAACATTAGATGATCTCAAAGAAGGCGATTTGGTCGTTCATCTTCAACATGGCATTGGTCGCTACTTGGGCTTACGGCGCTTGGAGGTCCAGGAATTCACCAGTGATTATTTGTTGTTGCAATTCGGGGGGACGGACACGCTTTATGTGCCTTTGGACCGGCTAAATCAGATTCATCGATATAGAGGAGCTGAACAGCGCTCTCCCCGACTCGACCGACTCGGCGGGACGGCATGGGGAAAAACCAAAGCCAAAGTCAAAAAAGGTATTGAGGATATGACCGAGGAATTGGTTGAACTCTATGCCAACCGGGAAGTGACTCGACGAGCTGCCTATCAGGAAGACACTTTATTAGTACATGAATTCGAGGCGGGGTTTGAATATGAAGAAACCCCCGATCAACAAAAGGCGATCGAAGAAATCGGACGGGACATGGAATCTCCTAAACCCATGGACCGCCTGGTTTGTGGCGATGTGGGCTATGGGAAAACTGAAGTGGCTATGCGAGCTGCATTTAAAGCTGTCCAAGCCAATCGTCAAGTAGCCGTCTTAGTCCCCACCACACTGTTAGCTCAACAACATTATGAAAATTTCTCGCTCCGTTTTGCCCCGTTTCCCGTCAAAATTGGCGTGTTATCCCGCTTTCAATCTACGGCAGAAATCAAAACCACAGTAAAAGATTTGGCTGAGGGGGTCCTTGATATTGTCGTGGGCACACATCGCGTTGTCCAAAAAGATGTGGTCTTTAAGCAATTAGGGTTGGTAATTATTGATGAAGAGCAATGGTTCGGGGTTCGTCATAAGGAACGTTTGAAGCAACTCCGAACCCAAGTAGACGTACTCACCCTATCGGCCACACCTATTCCCCGCACCTTGCAAATGGCCTTTTCAGGAGTGCGGGACTTATCTGTGATTGAAACAGCCCCGCCAGGCCGGTTGGCAGTGGAAACGCAGGTGCTGCGGTTCGATCCCACGGTGGTCCGTGAAGCGATTCGACGAGAATTGGCCCGGGGAGGACAAGTCTACTATGTACACAATCGAGTGGAAACAATGGAGCAGACCGGCGCGTGGTTACAAGAAATGTTGCCTGAAGCCCGTGTGCTGATGGCCCATGGCCAAATGCATGAAAAACTTTTGGAACGCGTCATGCTCCAATTTTTTCACCAAGAGGCCGATGTATTATTAGCCTCTGCTATTATTCAATCTGGACTAGATATTCCCAATGCCAATACCATTCTTGTGGATCGAGCCGATTTATTTGGCTTGTCCCAATTGTACCAACTGCGTGGACGAGTAGGGCGTGGCGGCCAACAAGCCTTTGCTTATCTCTTTATTCCCAACGAAGAAACGCTCAGCACCGATGCACAAAAACGAATGATGGCTATCCAGGAATTTGCGGAACTGGGGTCGGGCTTCCGTATTGCCGCCGCCGACCTTGAAATTCGCGGAGCGGGAAACCTACTAGGCAAACAACAATCTGGCAATATTGCGGCTGTAGGCTTAGACCTGTATTTACAAATGGTGGAACAAGCCGTCCAACAACTCAAGGGCCAAGAGGTTCAGGAAGAATGGGAACCGACCCTGCAACTGGATGTCTCAGCATTCATTCCTGATGACTATGTAGAAGATGCCTCACAACGGCTGGGTTTATATAAACGACTCACAGGAAGCGAAAAGCTCGGGGACTTGGCGCTTCTTTATGGGGAAACGCTTGATCGGTTTGGCCCTCTCTCGCAACCGATGGAACGACTTTTTGAGGTAATGCAAATACGGGTTTTGGCGAAGACACTCAAGTTAGAATATGTTGAATTACGGCAAGGCATTGTGAATATCCGCTTTCACGATCAGGCCAAATTACCAGACCAGGGACTCCAACAATTGATCGATGCCTGGAAAGACCGATTGGAATTTCTCTCTCCTCGAGCCTTTCGGCTTACCATGACTGAACAGGAATGGGGCGAGATGTATCCGCAGGTCAATACGATGCTGAAGAACTTGGTGCAATCCATAACAAAACAAGAGGAAACCTGATGCATGCGCCCGTTCCAACCCAGCCAGTAACTCGGCGCTTCGTCTTCTCTATCATGATTGTGGGTTTGCTTTGGTGCCTTTTTGTCCCCACTAAGAGCTTCGGATTTACTGATCGAATCGTAGCGGTCGTTAATAAAGAAGTGATTACCTGGACCGATTTGCAACAGGCATTACGTGATGAAACGAGTCGGCTTAGGGCCAAGTACCAGGGAGAAGAGTTTCAACACCGTTATAAACAAAAACAACGCGAAGTCCTCAATGGGTTAATTGATGAACGTCTCCAACTTCAAGAAGCCAAAGCCAAAGGACTTTCGGTCACTCAAGAGGAAATCGACGCCGCTATTCGCCGGACGCCGCTAGCTCCCACGCAAACCGAAGAAGAATTTGGACGCACTTTACTGTTGAAAAAACTCTTTGAATTTGAAGTGCGTCGCAATGTTGTAGTCGAAGACGAAGAACTGCGCAGGTATTATGAAGCCAATTCCAAACTGTTCCGTACACCACCGCAATATCGCCTTACCCAGATATTCCTTCCGGCTCATCATGCAGAACACCAAGCACAGATGCTCACCAAAGCCAAAGCTATTTATTCAGCCTGGATACCGGAAATGTCTCTGGAAGATCTGGCCGCCCAATATGCGCAATCTGTCAGTACACTGGGCTGGGTAGAAGAGAAAGATTTAGTACTTCCCTTGGCACAAGCGGTCAAGGAACTCATTCCAAACACTTTATCTAAACCCATCCAAACGAAAGTCGGCATTCACCTTCTCATCATTGAAGATGTGAAAGAATCTCAACTCTATCCCTTCGAAAAAGTGGAACGGGACATTCGTGCCAAACTGTTGAAAGAAAGAGGGGAGGAAGCTTATCGGGAATGGCAAAAAACTCTCAAACAAAAATCCTTCATCGACGTGAGGCTTTAATCAAGTAAGAGCTCTCGGACTCGGTTCAATAGTTGGTGCTTCCCTTCCCCAGTGTAGGCTGAGAGAAAAATCGGCTCATCCTGCACACCTAAGTCTTTCTGAATGTCTCGAATGGTCTCCTTGCGCTTGCCGCGGACAACTTTATCGGCTTTTGTGGCCACTAGCATGCTAGGGATGTTTAATTGACCGACCCACGCCAGCATATCACGATCGGAGTCTTGCACTCTTCGAGAATCCACAAGCATAATTACTCCACGAAGATTTTCTCTGGATGTAAAAAACGTTTCTATCAAGGGTGCCCATTGTTGTTGAACCTGATCTGGCACCTTGGCAAAGCCGTAGCCTGGGAGGTCAACCAACATAAAGTGAGGGCCATTGGTGCTAATCTGAAAAAAGTTTATGGTTTGCGTTTTGCCCGGTATCTTGCCAACTTTGGCCAATCCCTTGTGATTAACGAGACAATTAATGGCCGAGGATTTCCCTACGTTTGAGCGCCCAACAATCGCCACTTCGGGAAGAGTCGGCTTGAGAAACTGTTCTACCCGCCCACAGCTTGCCTTAAATTCTGCAGAATAGATTTTTAAGGGAGGCATATGCTGAACCTTACCGACGTGATTCTTTCATGGCACGATCGATTTCTCTAGAAGCTTCGCGTTTTTTAATAGTTTCTCGGCGATCATAGGTTTTCTTTCCTCGCGCCACGGCCAGTTCTAATTTGGCGCGTCCACGATCATTAAAATATAGACGTAGGGGAACAATAGTCAGACCTTTGAGTTTCACCTTGTCCGTTAACCGTTGGATTTCCTTTTTGTGAAGCAAGAGCGTTCGAGGGCGTAATGGTTCATGATTCATTTGGTTCCCGTGGCTATAGGTCCCAATATGGCAATTATGAAGGACGGCTTTGCCATTCGCGATTGAGGCATAACTATCACGCAAATTCAGATGGCCTTCGCGCAGAGCTTTCACTTCCGTACCAACCAATATCAAGCCTGCTTCAATTTTTTCTTCCACAAAATAGTCGTAGGTCGCTTTCCGATTCGTACCCACGACTTTATTGGTGGGATCATTTTTCTGTTTAGCCATGTGTTATTTTACCTGATTATGTTCAAAAACTATGGATGCTCCAGTGCAGAATTTGAAAAAGATCCCATAAAGTAGATGAATAGGCCAGCGTATTTCGATAGAATACGGACAGTATGAGTACGTTTGAACCAATCCAGTCCGTTCTGAATGAAGTGTCCAAGGGAAGTGCGTTAGCACTGAAATTATCTCAAGCTCGGTTACAGCAGGAATGGGAAAAGTTGGTCGGTCAGACCATTGCCAAACATTCGTACCCGGAAAGTATTCGCTATAAAAAACTCTATGTCGTTGCGGATAATGCTATTTGGCTCCAACAGCTCGTATTTGTAAAAGATTCGATATTGAAAGCGATTCACTCGGCAATACCAGACTTGGAGGTGACCGATCTTATTTTATGCCTGGGCTCACTTCCTGTTCGGCGTGCTACACAGGTAACTCCGCCTTCTCCTTCTTCCACCGCCCCTATTCTTCCTTCGCCCTTTGCCACGGCTGTCACTGAGCAATTGAAGAATCCGGATTTGCAAGCCATTTTATCTCAAACCATCACTAAAGCCCTCTCCCGGCCCTCTGCCCCTATTCCTGAATAGAAGTCTCCTCATGTGCAGTTTGTGCCCAAGGTTCTTCAAAGATCCACTGCATGGTCAAGGTCCGGTCTGTAGACCCACTTCGATTCCATGGTCCGATCCACCCAGCCTGGCCGGCATCATCCGCACGATACCCGGCTCGCACACTCGCCTCAAATTTCCGGCGAAAATCTTGGTCTGTCGGATTGTCTAAGGAGCGTGTTTCACTCACGATATACCGCTGAAACGTATCTGGCTCAGTCCAACTGGGATCTGAAAAGATAATGATTTGAATAGTCTGATAACGCCCTTGTGGATCTTTCGTGGTGGTTGGACGGATCTTCATATGGGCAAAATCGCGGGTTTTTGCCCCAACTTCACGAAATCGCTGAAGTAAACTTTCAATTTCTGGATCGCTTGTCCAGGAGGGTAAGTGAAGGGCCACTAACGTCCCCTCTTGAGCACCGACGCTATAGGGAGGAATTGAGCGATCTGGGCGGGAAAGATACATGCCGAAGGCAATAAGACAAAAGCCTCCGAGTAAGATACCTAACCCCATTTTCACAATAGGGTCTAGCCGTTTTTTCTTGGACTTCATGAGGCCCTGGTAACATAGACGTCTGACTCACCCAGAGAAACGGGACAACTTCTTCTCTTTATTTTCTATTCGCCACTTGGTTCAGAGCTAGAATCTGACACACTTGGGCTTTCCTCCCCAGTCTCTGTAGGAACATCCTCGTCATCTGTTTCAGCTAATTTTGCCACGCCTACTAAACGATCATTCTCAGGGAGGTCCATCATCCGTACGCCTTGCGCATTCCGTCCAATTTCACGAATGTCTGCCATTCGAGCCCGAAGAATCATCCCTTCGGCTGACATCAGCATAACTTCATCCGTATCCCATACTTGATGAAAGGAAATGGCCGGACCGTTTTTCTCCGTGACTTTGACGCTAATCACGCCTTTACCGGCTCGAGATTGTGTGCGGTATTCCTCAACTTGCGTCCGTTTCCCATATCCTCTTTCCGTCACAGTTAATATAGAAGATTGCGATTCCCCTGTAATAGTGACCATGCCAATAACAGCATTGTCTTCACTCAAGGCAATCCCCCGTACGCCTCGTGCGGTCCTTCCAACAGGCCTGACATCTTCCTCACGGAAACGAATCACGATCCCCAAACGCGTACCCAATAGAATGTCCCGCGTGCCATCGGTGATATCGACACCCAAAAGACGATCACCTTCTTCCAACGTCAAAGCAATAATACCTCCCTGCCTCGGATGGCTAAACGCAGAAAGGTCTGTTTTCTTGATATATCCCTTTTGCGTAGCCATGACGACATAATGGTCATCACTAAATTCCCGTACAGGCAATGTAGCGGTCACCCGTTCGCCTTGATTCAAGGCAAGGACATTGACGATAGCCTTCCCTTTGCTGGCCCGACCCACATCCGGCAACTGATAGACTTTCAGCCAATATACTCGCCCGGCATCCGTGAAGAACAAAAGGTAATCATGGGTAGAGGCGGTGAAAATCTGTTCAACAAAATCTTCGTCTTTGACCCCCATCCCGACTTTGCCTTTTCCCCCGCGATGTTGTGCGCGATAGATGGAAGCCGCATTGCGCTTAATATAGCCGGCATGGGAAATAGTCACGACGACTTCTTCTTCCGCTATCAAATCTTCCATATTGAGTTCGGCCTCAACCTGGACGATTTGCGTTCGTCTCATATCAGAATACCGCTCTTGGATTTCTTGAATTTCTTGTTTGACGATATTCCTAACCATCTCTTCGGATCCCAAAATCGACCGCAAATGTTCAATACGGGCCAGTAATTCTTGATATTCTTGCGCAAGTTTGTCCTGCTCTAATTGTGTAAGCCGTTGCAACCGCATATCCAAAATGGCGTTCGCCTGTAATTCGCTCAACTCAAACTGTTCCATAAGACCATGACGGGCCGTTTCGGGTGACGAAGCGCCACGGATAAGGGCGATCACAGCATCAAGTGATTCAAGCGCTCGTTTCAAGCCTTCTAAAATATGAGCCCGTTCTTCTGCTTTTCGTAAATCGTACGCGGTACGGCGCACCACCACTTCTTTGCGGTGCTCAATAAAGGCTTCAAGGATCTGCTTGAGATTTAAAACCATCGGCCGATTCTGAACCAACGCCAGCATGATGACCCCAAAAGTGGTTTGCATGTTGGTTTGTTTATACAATTGATTCAGAATGACGGTAGGATTTTCATTGCGCTTCAGCTCAACAACCATGCGAAGTCCATCTCGATCGGATTCGTCACGGAGGTCAGAGATCCCCTCTAAACGTTTTTCATGAATAAGATCAGCAATCTTTTCGATGAGCTTGGCTTTGTTCACCTGATAGGGCAGCTCGGATATAATGATGCGTCCCCGCTCCGTACGTTCATCAATTTCGATTTCGGCTTTGGCACGAACCGTTAACAAACCTCGGCCGGTTTCATATGCATCTTTGATCCCCTGAGTCCCATAAATGAATCCGGCAGTTGGGAAATCTGGGCCAGGGATGCATGCCATTAATTCTTGAATGGTAGCTTCTGGATGATCCAACAGAGCAATGAGACCTTTTGTAACTTCACCTAAATTATGGGTGGGAATATTTGTCGCATAGCCCACCGCAATGCCCCCTGCCCCATTGACCAACAGATTGGGCACACGAGCCGGTAAGACCACTGGCTCTTCTGAAGATTCATCATAGGTTGGGGCAAAATTGACAGTTTCCCTATCAATGTCAAGCAGCATTTCCTCAGCTAACTTCATTAAGCGAGCTTCGGTATACCGCATCGCGGCAGCAGGATCTCCATCCACGGAACCATAATTTCCCTGGCCATCCACCAACGGATAGCGCATATTGAAATCTTGCGCCATGCGAACCAGGGTATCGTAAATGGCCGAATCACCATGGGGATGGTAATTGCCCATGATTTCGCCAACAATTTTGGCTGATTTTCGATAGGGCCGCGCCGCGCCCAGACCCATTTCATTCATGCCATAGAGAATCCGCCGATGTACGGGCTTCAGCCCATCGCGCACATCTGGCAACGCGCGGCCCACAATGACGCTCATCGCATAGTCCAAATAGGACAAGCGCATTTCTTCTTCTATGGCAATTTGTGTGAGGCGATCTTCAGGTGGCATAGATTTTGACAACGTGAGGAGTAGTATGTGAGGAATATGGAATCAAAATATGAAAAATTCTTTCCCCTTATACATCTAGATTGCGAACTTCCAGCGCATGCCGCTGAATGAAATTTCGACGTGGCTCGACTTCGTCACCCATTAAAATGGTAAAGATCTCATCGACACCAGTCACATCTTCCAAGGTCACTTGGAGAAGACTTCTAGTTTCAGGATCCATAGTCGTATCCCACAATTGGCCTGGGTTCATTTCCCCAAGACCTTTATAACGTTGAATAGATAATCCCTTCTTGCCGGATTCCAGTATTTCTTGGACAAGGTCCGCACTGCTTGAGAAGGTGGCCTCAACGTCTTTCCGTTTCAAGCGATAGGGAGGTTTCCCCAAACCTAAAACCGCCGGAGCCAATTTCTGTAATTCTCTAAAATCAGCCGAGCCAACAAGATCATGATTTACCACATAGGTTTTATGATTTCCGCTTCCTGTCAGACGACAGACAATCTGATGGGTATCATGCCCTTCATTCTGTTGAATCTCGAGACTAACTGTTCCCTCAGGAAAGATCAGACCAAAGACACGTGAGGCTTCTTGCACAAGCGCGTCCAATTGGCTTCTCTCTTTCAACAGGTCTTTGGTTAACTGACGAAAATCAACAAAAACTCGCAGAAGCGCAGGCTCCATATGTTTCTGAGCTAACCGAATGAGAAGATTTTCAAAAGCAATTAGGTTTTGCAAAATGGGGAGAAGCGCCTCTCTTGTGACAAATTCGTTTCGGTCAGGAAGAAAGAGTTCCGCATCCTCTACAGCAAGATTTGACAGATAATCATTCATGGCTGCCTCATCTTTGAGATACTTTTCCCCCTTACCTTTTTTCACTTTAAACAACGGCGGCTGCGCAATATAGATATAGCCTCGTTCGAGCAGTTCAGGCATTTGCCGGAAAAAGAACGTAAGCAAGAGTGTGCGAATATGACTGCCATCTACATCGGCGTCTGTCATCAAAATAATCTTGTGGTACCTGGCTCGATCGATACTAAATACATCTTTATCTTCTTTACTTTTGTCGGCATCCTCCCGTGGCCGTCCAATCCCAGTGCCAATGGCCATAATCAATGTGCGAATTTCCTCACTGGATAGCATTTTATCAAACCGGGCCTTTTCGACATTCAAGATTTTGCCTTTGAGGGGAAGAATGGCCTGTGACCGCCGGTCACGCCCTTGTTTGGCCGACCCACCTGCTGAATCACCCTCGACAATATACAGTTCGCTTAATGTAGGGTCCTTTTCCGAACAGTCCGCTAATTTCCCGGGAAGTGAGCCGCCATCTAAGGCTCCTTTTCTGCGAATGAGTTCCTTGGCCTTTCTTGCTGCTTCGCGTGCCCGGGCGGCATCTACGGACTTCCCCACAATTTTTTTTGCGACTGTAGGGTTTTCTTCTAGATAATTCCCAAGGGCTTCATTTACCGCAGACTCCACGACACCCTTCACTTCACTATTGCCAAGTTTGGCTTTGGTCTGTCCTTCAAACTGAGGATTGCGAATTTTGACACTCACAACCGCGGTCAGACCTTCCCGCACGTCTTCCCCACTCAGAGATTCGGTCTCTTTTTTAAATAAACCTGCTGTCGACGCATAACTGTTGATGGTGCGCGTCAAGGCAGACTTAAAGCCAATAAGGTGTGTGCCCCCTTCACGGGTATTAATATTATTCGCGAATGAAAACAAATTTTCGGCATACCCCTGGTTGTATTGAAGTGCGACTTCTAAAATGAGGTCAGGCTTTTCCACTTCAACAACAATCGGTGGATGCAAAGGCGTTTTGGCTTCATTCAGGTGTTCAACAAACGACACAATGCCGCCCTTATAGCAAAACACCTGTTCTTTTTCTTTGTCTTTTCGTTCATCCTTCAGGACAATAGCTAACCCTTTATTTAGAAAGGCTAACTCTCGAAGCCGTTGAGCCAGAACATCAAAGCTCAGTTCAACCGCTTCAAAGATCAGCGGGTCGGCCTTAAACACAACTTTTGTTCCTCGCTTTTTCGTTTTACCTGTAATAGTCAAAGGGGCACGAGGTTTCCCGCGATCATATTCTTGTTCAAAGATTTCCCCATCCTGCCATATTTCCAATTCCAACCATTCGGAAAGACCATTGACGACTGAAATGCCCACCCCATGCAAACCACCAGAAACCTTATAGGCGCCTTCTTCAAATTTCCCCCCTGCATGAAGAACTGTGAGCGCGACTTCTGCAGCAGATTTTTTCTGAGTGGAATGCATACCAGTGGGAATGCCGCGCCCATTGTCAGAAATCATCACACTTCCATCAACTTGCAAGACTACTAAGATTTCATCGCCAAACCCGGCCATATGCTCGTCTACACTGTTGTCCACGACTTCATAGACCATATGGTGTAAGCCATCAATACCGGTGCTGCCAATATACATAGCTGGCCGTTTGCGAACAGCCTCCAGGCCTTCGAGCACACGAATTTGATCCGCATCGTAATGCGTGTCAGACTGCGCAGACACACCGTCCTGGGCAGACTCTTGACCTGAAGATTCTGAAAGTTCCATAAACCTTACACTGTTTGAATGTGGAGGAAAATGAAGGTCTGTTTGATCAAGTCTGCTATACCTTCACGGGCATGACAACAGCTTTAAACGTAGTATTACTTTGCTCTTGTATTAAACAGGGACTTAAGGCTGTTTCCATTTGGAGAGACAAGGATTCAGTTTCAATAACAGATAACACATCTAGAAAATAGCGAGCATTGAATCCGGCGGCAAAATGTTCCCCGGTATAGGTAGAGGAAATTTCTTCCTCAGCTTCTCCTAAATCAGGGCTTTTTGAGGATAAGTGGACATGATCTGGATGAAAGGATAATTTGACGGCATGTGCCTTATCTTTTGATAAGATGGCAACTCTTCGTAAGGCACCCTCCAACTCTGATTTGTTCACAATGACTTTTTTAGGAGAATCTTTGGGGACAACTTGCTGATAATTTGGATAGGTCCCTTCCATGATTCGTGACGTGAAGACCAACCCGCTTTTTCTGAGAATCAGTAAGTTTTTGGTAAAACCCAGAAGCGGTTCTTTGTCATCCTCTTCCAATAAACGCCGGATTTCGATCGCGGCTTTTTTAGGGATAATCACCTTAAGTTCAGTAGAAGGAATGGCAGACTGATCAGGGGAAACCTCTTGTTCCGCCCACCCTAAACGATGTCCATCCGTACCTACCAAGCGGATGGTTACCTTCTTTCCGGAAGGGATCAATGTGATGAGTAAACCATTCAGCACATATCGCGTATCCTTTTCCCCGACAGCAAAAACTGTTTTTTTAAGCAGCTGCAATAAACCTTGAGCAGGAATTGACACGAGGCCATCTCGTTCAATTGTTGGTAGTGCCGGATAATCTTTGCTAGCTAAACCCACAACCCGGAATTGACTTTTACCAGCTTTAACGGTGACCCAATTGTTTTCTCCTACCACCATGTCGATTTCTGAATGACGAACCTCTTTTAAAATATCAAAGAGCGTGCGGGCAGAGAAGGTTACAGAACCAGGTTCTTCAACGGTAGCTTTGTAGAGACCACGCATACCGATTTCTAAATCAGTGGCCACAATATCCAACCCTTCGGACTTTGCTTCCAGAAGAATATTGGCCAATATTGGCATGGTGTTTCTCTTTTCAACTACACCTTGAACGCGCTGGAGTGCAGTTAATAAATCCTCTCGGGACATGCGTATTTTCATGAAGGTACCTAGAGAGAGATTGGGATTGGGTTAGGCTTTCCCAATTTCTTCTTTCAAGCTTTCAAGTGTTGCGCGAACGTTCGCATCTGTTTCCTGAGATTTTTTCATTTGTTTACAGGCATGAATAATGGTTGTGTGGTCTTTTCCTCCAAAGTCTCTCCCAATTTCTGGAAAAGAAGCATCCGTGAGGTCACGGCAGAGAAACATGGCAATTTGGCGTGGGTACACTAAGGTTTTTGTCCTCCGCTTCGATTTTAAATCAGATATCTTGACATGAAACCGATTGGCCACGACTTCTTGAATATCTTCCACTGTAATAATTTTTCGTTTCTCACCCAACAGATCCCGTAGAATATTCTTGGCCATAGCCACCGTAATTTGTTGGCCAGTGAGGGAGGCATAGGCCCCTAGACGGATCAGGGCTCCTTCTATTTCCCGAATATTACTTTTTAAATTAGCAGCCAATAGTTGTATCACATCTTCATTAATTGCGATCCCTTCTTCTTCTGATTTTTTTTGAAGGATGGCAATCCGAGTTTCCACATCCGGTTGTTGAAGATCAGCAATCAATCCCCATTCAAATCTTGACCGTAAACGTTCTTCCATTGACGGCATTTCCTTAGGAAACCGGTCGCTGGAAAGGACAATTTGTTTTCCGGCTTCGTAAAGGGAGTTGAATGTGTGAAAAAATTCTTCCTGAGTACGTTCCTTGCCCGCTAAAAATTGAATGTCATCAA
Source organism: Nitrospirales bacterium (assembly GCA_965223685.1). Taxonomy (GTDB): domain Bacteria; phylum Nitrospirota; class Nitrospiria; order Nitrospirales; family UBA8639; genus Nitrospira_E. The sequence goes on along the minus strand of CBDCXG010000002.1, from coordinate 1,683,548 downwards.
TTAACAGCATATCGACATTCCGATACCGACGACGTAATTCCATCATTTTGTCATACCTAATGGAATTGATCACTTCATTCGTGAATTGTTCTGTGGTGACATAGGCAATACGTTGATCTGTTCGATCAGCAATATAATTCCCAATGGCATTTAACAGATGAGTTTTGCCCAATCCAACTCCCCCGTAGATAAACAAAGGGTTATAAGATTTAGCTGGCGATTCTGCTACAGCCAAACATGCTGCATGAGCAAATTGATTACTTGCACCAACAACAAAGGTGTCAAAGGTATATTTTGGATTGGGAAGCTGTTGGCGTCTGTTTTTAGGTGATAAGGGTAGGCGCTGCTCTTCTTTTTTCACAGACTGTACAGTCTGTAAAGGCTCTTTGGCCCCGTCTTCTTTCAAGACAAAAACAATATCTGTGGGTTTGATACCTTCAACATCCTGGAAGGCTTCAATCAATAAATCCTTATAGTTTCGTCCTAACCATTCTCCAAAAAATCTATTTGGAACACGGATCGTGGCCTGCTCCTCAGTCACTCCTTCAAGCTCAAGGGGTTGGAACCAAGTATCTATAGCTTCATCACCAATTTTGGGGCTGATAAATGCCAAGATATCAACCCAAGACTTTTTGTTGTTTGTATTGGAAAAATTCACATTATTCACAAGTTTATTCACAATTGTTAATAAAATAGTGCGCAAATCAGGGGATGAGGAAGTTTAAAAAAAAGATCTTCAGATTTCATACACAGCTTTCCCTGCATACTCACCAATATTTACACACAACTTTTACTATTTTTTTATCAAAAGCAATTATCCATATTATCCTGTCTCAGAGAGACTATTTACTTTTTTACTATGTTTCATACACAGAATTCTCAGGGCCTATTACGACTACTCCTACTATTTTTTTATTTATGTTACAGGAAGAAGTAAGGGTTAAATAACCACAGATAAATCATGGGAAAAAACCTGTTCCAAAATTTCCCGATAAGAAAGAGTCTTTTGAATATTGCTATTTACTTCCTCCGTTTCATTTTCATTTAAGTACCAGACATGAGAAACAAAAACCTGTTCTAGATTCTGTTCTTTATGAAGTAATAATAGAGAAATTGAATGTTGAGTTTGATCATCCTTTATCTTTGGTATAAAAATTTCCCAGTCTTCAATAGGATTCGTGCAAAAATAAAGAATCTTTTTCATAGATTAAGGATTTTAAAAAGCCATTACATGGTCTGCTTGTTCAAGAAGAGTGGCCATTTGGGATGAAGATGATTCTTGAATGGTAAATTCCTCATCTATAGGTAATGAGTTGAGACTACCCAAAGGAAGAATGATTGGGATTTCCAGATTTTTAATCACAGGCAAATATTTTTCAAGGATTTCCCCGTCTGGTAAATCATAGGCATCTTCAGAAACTAACTGTCTGGCATTCTTCAGAAGGATAATCGTGATGGGGTTTGGTCCAGTAGAAAGTCCCAAAGCAATTCGTATGGCTTCGGAAGCACGATGGGATAGAGTTGGGTCCTCACGAATCAGCACAACTAGGTGTTTAGGCATCTTGGGTAATCTAATGAGGTGAAATACGTAAAATAACCCTATAATTTTGGTTTAATTGATTGTCGAAAATAAGGGAAATTTTTAAACGGGGAGATTCTCGTTTCTTATTGAAAAATAAGAAAAAACCCTATCATCGGATGAAAAAAATGTCAAGAAAAATTAAGGTAAAAATACAATCAACAAGCCGTTCAAGGATTCATTTGAATTCTTTGGAGAATTTCGCTGATCTGGATGATGTCTTGCTCCTTTGTTTGCATGTTTCGGAGAATCACTTTCTCTGTATTGGCCTCATCGTCTCCAAGGATGATGGAGTAGTCAGCACCTAATTTATCAGCTGATCGCAGAAGGGCTTTCAAGGTTGTTCCCTTATGATCAGTATCAGCTCGAATGCCGCCTTGTCGAAGTCTATGGAGGAGAGTAAAGGCTGCTGATTTTCCAATTTCTCCAAATCCTGCGACAAAATAAAGAGGGATGAGCTTACAAGTGGCATTTTCTGCAAGGAGCAACATGACGCGTTCCAATCCAACTGCAAAGCCGATGGCTGGAGTCGGTGGACCTTGTAGGGTTTGGAACAGACCATCGTAACGTCCTCCCGCTCCTATAGTACTTTGGGCCCCTAAATATGGAGAGGTAATTTCAAAGGTAGTTCGAGTATAGTAATCAAGACCTCTGACAAGTCGATGATTGATAGTAAAGGGAATTTCAAGAGTGGATAATCCATCCAGTACCCCTTGAAAATGGGTGTTTGAGGTAGCTGAGAGATAATTAATTAAGTGAGGTGCTTCTTTGGTAGCCTGCTGGCATATTGGAACTTTACAGTCCAAAATCCGTAGAGGATTACTTGAATAGCGTCGCTGACAGTTTCCGCAAAGGGTAGCTAATTGAGGCAACAAAAATTCTTTTAATTTTTCAATGTAGCCAGTACGGTCAGCAGTTGTCCCAATGGAATTTATGTGTAGAGTCAAGTCTTTTAGTCCGAGAGCGGAGAAAAAATGCCATAACAATGAAATGACTTCTGTGTCCAAGAGGGGGGCATCTATCCCAAGAGCTTCTACGCCAAATTGATGAAATTGACGATAGCGACCAGCTTGTGGACGTTCATGACGGAACATGGGACCTAAATAAAACAACTTTCGCGTCCTTGGTGAATCCAAGAGCTTATGTTCGAGAACGGCTCTGACTACACCGGCTGTTCCTTCCGGACGTAAGGTTAAGGAACTGCCATCACGATCGGGAAAGGTATACATTTCTTTTTCTACGATGTCTGTGGTTCCACCAATACTTCTGGCATAGAGTTCTGTAAATTCAAAAATTGGTATGCGAATTTCAGAGAACCCATACTGGGAGGCTAAAGTCCGAGCGATTGCCTCAATATACTGCCATTGAGGGGCCTGTTGAGGCAGGATATCCTTGAGGCCTTTGACGGATCGTAACACGGTTATTCCTGTTCTTTTGAAGGGGAGATGGCAAGAAAATAAAATTCGACTATATCTTTACACCCCTACCCAGTCAACGAATGTATTCTGGCGAATTTAATTCATACGGCTGAAGGACACGTTTGACTCTCATTGCGTTCACCCATAAAATGATGGATTCATAAGAAAATACTGTAAAGGAGAACCGTATCATGTCATTTACGTCACGAAAACCATCGAATTTAAAAAGAAAACGAGATCATGGGTTTCGGAAGCGCATGAGTACCAAAAACGGGCGAAAAGTTTTGGCGCGCAGAAGAAAAAAGGGCAGAGCTAAACTGACTGTTTCTGATGAGTAGTATGTGTGGGAGGAATCTCCGTTTTTCCTAAAAAAGAAACATGAGTATGATAGAGTGAGGGCGAAGGGGTCCATAGTAAGGAACCCTTTTTTTACGATTATTTATAGCCAATTCCCTGAAGAAGAATGTCCTCGTGTTGGAGTTGTGGTAGGGCGCCGGGTCGGCAAAGCTGTCACGAGGAATAAACTGAAACGCATCACCCGAGAACTGGTTAGAGCTTCCCATGCTCATATGGCCTTCGGCCATCACTGTATCGCTTATCCCAAGACCACAATTCTTCGTGCCAAGTTTCAAGTGGTGGAGAACGCTTGGATTCAGATGTTGAAAAAAATTGGCATGATCCAAGCGGTAGGGCCACAATGAGATGGATTTTCATAAAACTAATTAAGGGTTACCAATATGGGATTTCCCCCTTTGTCGGCACCTGTTGCCGCTTTGAACCTACCTGCTCGCAGTATACCCTAAAGGCGGTTGAGAAACATGGGCTACTCAAAGGGTTGTGGTTAGGAATGAGTCGTCTTCTTAAGTGTCATCCCTTCCATTCCGGAGGTTTAGATCCCGTTCCCTGAGTTCAACATCTTGACCTTTACCAACGAAATCTTGCCAGCAGTGTGTATGAGATTCCAGGATTAACGAAATGGAAAAGCGCGTCGTTCTTTTCCTCGTACTTTCACTTGGGATTATCTTTGGGTATGACCTTCTGTTGAAGGAACTTGGGTACACTCCGTTTTCAAACTCTCCTATTATTGATGAAGAAATTCATCAAACCAATTCCCAAGATAGCTTGCGGACAGAAACTTCATCTTCGTCAATTTCCGACCCAGATGTAGACCCTCCGGTCGTATCTTCTGATGACGCAAAGATAGAGACTAACCAGACTAGTGCAGTGGCCGAAGAAATTATTGTCATTGAAACACCTCTAGTCCGGGTTGGGCTCTCTAATCAAGGGGGGGTGATTACTTCGTGGGAATTAAAGAAATTTCTTACGCAGACAGAGGACAATATTCCGATTCAGTTGGTGTATCCCAATGGGCAATACCCAGGACCGTTGACTCTGAGGGCCGAAGGTCATGAAGAGCTAACCTCTACGCTTCAGCACAATCCCTATCGAGTTGAAAAAGATTTTTCAACATTGGACGAAAGCCAACCAACTGGAAAAGTTATTTTCACCTATATAGATGATTCTGAAGTGTGGGTGGAAAAGGTTCTGACTTTTCATTATGACTCGTATGTGGTGGATATAGAAATTCGTACCAGAGGAATTGCTGAAAAGTTGGATTTAGTCTTAGGGACCAATTTTGGGTTAGTGGAGTGGGGGCAAGGCTTTATTGGGCTCATAGGCTCAGCCTGGAAGATTGAGGAAGAATTAGTCAAAGAATCCCCTGATGCAGAAAAACCGATCCTCCGCCAAGAAGGACCTGTAGAGTGGCTGGCACTCCAAGACAAATATTTCACGAGTCTATTTATTCCAGAAGAGGCTACGGGTCTTGTGGCAAAACTTGAAAATGAAAGTGTCGTATCCGCTGCTCTTCATTTACCACTAGGGTCTGAAGGGCAGGTTCATAGAGCACGCTTATATGCTGGCCCGAAACAATTCGATGTGCTGAAAAGTTTTGGGCTTGGACTGGAAGATACAATTGATTTCGGTTGGTTTATTTATGACAGCTTTGCGCCAGTTAAGGCTGTAGCGAAACCTCTCTTTTCGGTTCTGCGCTGGATCAATGAGTATACCAATAACTTTGGCTGGTCTATTGTTCTCTTGACCTGTGGAATCAAGTTATTGTTCGTGCCCTTGCAATATAAAAGTTATAAATCCATGCAGGGGATGAAGGATATCCAACCTAAAGTGGTCAAGCTTCAAGAAAAATTTAAAGATGATAAACAAAAACTCAACACGGAATTAATGAAATTATACAAAGAGCATAAGGTCAATCCTGTTGGCGGATGTTTGCCCATGTTTCTGCAGATGCCTGTGTTTATAGCACTGTTTAATATTTTGTATATGACGATTGATTTACGGCAGGCCCCCTTTATGCTCTGGATCCAGGACCTGTCCGTCCAAGACCCTTTCTATGTATTGCCAGTCCTTATGGGGGCTTCTATGTTCGTGCAACAAAAGATTATGCCCACGACGGCGGATCCCAATATGGCCAAAATGATGTTAATTCTGCCAATTGGCCTCACCTTTTTGTTTGTCACCTTCCCTGCTGGGCTCGTATTATATTGGGTTACGAATAATGTTCTGACGATTGCCCAGCAATTTGTGACCGATCGCTATGTTCTTCCACCAAAAAAACCCGGGACTACTGAAGTCACCAAGACAGATCAATCATCTTCTAAACCTGAAAAGCTTGATAAGTCAGGAAAAAAGAAATCCTCTTCTCAGCAAGTCAGTAAGCCATCCGGCAAATCAAAAAAATCCTAACACAGGGTGTCAGATATCATGAGTGGGTTAGATGACACCATTTGTGCTGTTGCTACTCCTACCGGCGAAGGTGGTGTGGGGGTTGTGCGAGTGAGTGGGGCGCAGGCCATATCTTTCGCCTCCCAGGTCGTCAAACTTCAGTCCCAAAAATCACTTGCCGACGTACCGTCTCATAAAATGTGTATGGGGACATTTCTTTGGAAGGATTTTCATTGGCTCCGTCAGGAAGATCAAAGCACTACTGCGATCTTAGATGCGGTGCTCGTCGTCACGATGCGGGCGCCATGCTCCTATACCGGAGAGGATGTTGTGGAAATTCATGGACATGGTAGTCCACTTATCGTGCAGGCAATGTGTGAAGCACTGACCCAAGCCGGGGCTCGTCTGGCCGAGCCGGGAGAATTTACCAAACGGGCGTTTCTGAATGGGCGCCTGGATCTCACACAAGCTGAAGCCGTGTTGGATACGATTCAAGCCAACTCACTCCACAGTCTGAAATTAGCGCAAGAACACCTTCAGGGTGGATTATCTGAAGTCCTTCAGGGTCATCGAGATGCCTTAGTTCAACTTCTAGCGCATGTGGAAGCTGAGATGGATTTTGGTGAAGAAGATATTCAGTTTATTAAACAGGATGAGCTCAAAGAGAAGCTTCGGTTGACGGCCAGAGCCATTGAACAGTTAGTTGAGTCCGCTCATGAAGGCCGGATCATTCGTGAAGGCATTCGTACGGCTATTCTCGGAAGACCTAATGTGGGGAAGTCCAGCCTCTTAAATGCCTTTTTGGCTGTTGAGCGGGCCATCGTTTCCAACATTCCTGGAACCACCCGTGATGTGCTCGAAGAATCAGTTATGGTTGAAGGGGTCATGATTCGCTTGTTTGATACAGCAGGCTTACGAGAATCAACGGACGAATTAGAACAAGAGGGAATGAACAGAGCCGAAGGGGCAATAGAACGAGCGGATGTTCTGATTATGGTGTTTGATCAAAGCCAAGCCATGACTGAACAAGACCTGAGTATTATCAAAGGATACAATCAAAAACCGCGCGTGCTGGTCCTCAATAAACAGGATCTCCCACCAAGAATTTCCCTGGAACAGCTTCAAGAAATAGTAGGGCAAGATACAATCCCAAAGGAACCTGTTACGGCATATGTTCAAGCTTCTGCGGTAACGGGAGAAGGCATAGAACAGATCAAACAGAGTCTCAAAACTTTGGCGATGGGAAAGCGGCACGAAGCAGGCGATTCCGTGTTAGTCTCTCGTTTTAGGCACAAAGTTCTGCTTCAACAAGCGGCGGAGGCTTTGCAAAATGCCCTGGTGGCGATTGATGATACGCAAACTGCCGAATGTGTAGCCTTGGAGCTACGAGTGGCCATACAAGCTCTAGGTGAAATAGTGGGTATTGTGACCAACGAAGATATTTTGGATCAGATTTTTGAAGAGTTTTGCATTGGGAAGTGAGGGAATAGAAATTTTAAATGGTCTTTTTACTGAAACTGGAAAGTACTAAGACCCCTTGCGGGGTCGAAGTGTGAGTACCGACTCTCTGCCATACAGGCAATCACGCTAGGGCGACGAGTAGAGATAAGCTTTGTTCCCCTACCGGGTTGACTGGTCCGTGGCTTCGCATAAAGAGCTTGGAGCTGTATCTTTCGCATCAAGCGTTGCTCCCTTTGCTTGATCCGGTGTCACCGTTGCTAGAGTTCAACACACATATGCCGACTCACGTAGAAAGGCCATTTCAATACTGCCTAGGTAAGTTTCCGTGACCGCCTCTAAAGAATTTCTAGTTCAGAATGAAGATTCTCAATACGAAGTGCTGACGCGGGAAGTCAGTGATAAACAAATAGCTGTAGAAAGCTGTTGCCTAGACCGAGAAAATAGTTGAAGTGTACATTTGTGAGATCGTCACCTCTTTTATTGCCGACAATGTTGTTTACCTAGGGCGAGTTCACAATTAAAAATCTTGCAGGTATCTTCCTGGCCATCATGAACCTTTTCTTGTGCAGGAGGTCCGATGGCACGAACGATGTTGCAAAATGATCAATGGAATACGCTCAAAGACGTGCTGCTGGGTAAAGTGACCGACCGTGGTGTGACGGCAGCCGATAAGCGCCAGTTTCTGGAAGCGGTGCTGTAGATCATGCGCACGGGGGCACCTTGGCGGGATTTGCCAGATGAATATGGACGGTGCCCCACGATCTATATGCGCTTCTCCTGCTAGGCGAAAAAAGGCATCTGGCAACGAGTGGCCGCCATCATGGCCACTGCCCCGGACTTTGAATGGGTGACCATCGATAGCACGATTGTCCGTGCGCATCAGCATGCGGCCGGAGCAAAAGGGGGGCAGCGTTGTTGGCCGAGTTGAGTGGGATTGGGGCGGTGCTGGCAGATAAAGCCTATGATGCCCAAGCTGTTTGGGCCTGTAAGATAAAGTGTGTAACTGGGTATCATCAGTGTTCCATTTCATAAAGGAGGAATGATGAGCAAACCAGCCACAAAAACGGATGCGCTGTTGGATGATTTACTCAAAGGCTGTGACTCCCCTGAGGATATTCTTGGGGAACATGGGTTATTGAAAGGGTGAACGAAACGGCTCGTCGAACGAGCGTTGCAGGCCGAATTGACCAATCACCTTGGGTATGCGCCCCATGCTCGTTCAAGGCCCAACAAGGGCAATATGCGCAATGGGACCAATGCCAAGACGATCCAGACAGATCAAGGTCCCGTGGAGCTGGCGGTGCCTCGGGATCGAGCGGGGACGTTTGAGCCCACGGTGGTCCCCAAACGGCAACGGCGGTTGGAGGGTTTTGACGACAAAGTACTAGCCTTATATGCGCATGGGTTGACGACTCGCGAGATCCAAGGGCATCTCGAAGAACTCTATGGGACGGACGTCTCGCCCGCATTGATTTCTAGCATTACGGATACCGTCTTAGAGGATGTGCGCCTCTGGCAGAGTCGGCCCTTGGAGGCGGTGTACCCTATTCTCTACTTTGATTGTCTGTTTGTGAAATCCCGCCATGACGGGGCCGTCAAGAGCAAAGCCGTCTATGTGGCGCTGGGCGTCAATCTCACCGGCGAGAAGGAACTCCTCGGCCTCTGGGTCAGTGAGACCGAAGGGGCGAAGTTTTGGTTAGCGGTCTTTACCGAGCTCCGGCAACGAGGTGTCCAGGATTGCTTTATCGCCTGTGTGGATGGGCTGGCTGGCCTGCCAACAGCCTTGGAGCAATTTGCTCGAACCTGGGATGCGCACTATCCCACGATTAGCACAAATTGGCGACGAGAGTGGGAACGATTGACCGTATTTTTTGACTACCCACCTGATATTCGGAAAGCGATTTATACGACCAATGCCATTGAGTCACTGAATTACTCGTTACGCAAAGTCCTCAAAAAGCGTGGCGCGTTCCCGACGGATGAGGCCATCTTGAAAGTGCTCTATCTCGGGATGCAACGCATTGCCAAGAAATGGACCGTGCCCATTCCTGACTGGAAACGGGCGCTCAATCAATTTGCGATTCTTCTAGGAGATCGAGTGCCGACAAGAGAATAATTCACAACCAGTTACACAGAAAACTTGACACCCCCCCAGTGAGGCATCCACGCCACTTTCATCCAAGTAGACCAGGGTTTCCGGGTTAAGAGCGCGAAGTTCTTCTTGAAACTGTTGGCGCGCGGCCTCGTCGCGCTCGCGGTACTGCAGCGTTTTTTTTTCGGGTGATCGCGAGACGCTGACACGCTTTCCAAATCGCCACCGAGCTGACCGCGAACTGTTGCCCGATCTCGTGCAGCGTGGCATCCGGATGCGCGGCCACATAGGCACGGAGCTCGGCATCGGGCAATTTCCGAGGAGTGGTTTTGCCTCGAGGCCTCGGGGTAACCTGGCCTGTACGCCGATGTTGCCGCAGCCACCGACTCAACGTACTCTCGCCAATTTGAAAAATGTCACAGGCGGTGCGCCTCGAGCCTCCCTGGAGGACGAAGGAGACCACCCGTTCCCGTAAATCGACACTATAGGCATTGCTCATACCTCGGAGTATAGCAAAATGATATGGTCAGTTAGAAGTTAAAATGCTATAGAAGACAAGCCGCCATATTGTGGCGTTAGCGGTGTCCAAGGGAGGCTGAAGGCGTTGCCGGACAACGTTTAGGGGGTGATAATGTAGGAGGAAGCTTAGTTTTCTCGTCCACACAAGCCATATTGATCTGTGCCTGAGTCAAGTCTTTGACATGCTGGAGATCCGCTCCTCGAAAATTGGCTTGGTAAAGCATGGCATCTTTCAAGGATGTGGATAAATTGTTGCTGTTATAAAACCGAGCGTCTTGAAAATTGGCCAAATGCAGCATGGCCTCAGTGAAATTTATTTCCTCGAAAAATTTCGCGTCACTGAAGTTGGCATTCGTTAAATTAGCTTTTTCAAAAATTACGTTAGAAAGCCGAGCTTTTCTGAAGTTGGCACCTGCCAGCATAGCCATCTCAAGATCTACCGCTTCCAGTTTGGCATTGCAAAAATTTGCTCGAAACTCAATAGGTGCCTTGGGGTTGTTGACCCATTTGGAATGGGCTTTTTGTATTTTTGCAAGCTCGTCCATAGGTACTATCTGGTATGCCTTTCGGCTGCAGTTCCGTTTATCTGGAAGAAAAATTGGATGAGATTTTTTTTCTTTCCTCGGTTTGGATTGGGTTAGAGTCCAGTCACCGGCGAGAATACTAAAGGCTGCAACGCTAGCAAATATTAGTGTAAGAACCATGGTTGGTACGAGATAATTTTTGTCCACAGCTTAATGTGTCGGAATGAAAGAAACATATAAAAGATTTTTGTAATGTAGCAAGCCCTCGAAATATTCACAATACAAGGAACTCGTTAGTTTTTGACATGTATAGATACTCCCGAGAATTTTAAAGTTCCTAGGCGAAAATGCGTGTGAGGTTTATGGTCTTGTATCCGGTGAATAGGAATTTTAGGCAGCCTTTTTGGTGAAACTGGAACCTACCACAGACTCAGTCAGGAGGCACTCAACCGCTTCGGTCAGTGACAACGGGGGTCTTTCCTCTGCGAGAAGGGGTAACCCGGATGTGCTCACTCTTGATTAAACTAAAACCGCAAGCATATCTAGGTCAGGTCTTAACCGGGTGTTTCTGACTGTCTAGTTTGATGCAAAAGGCCTATCCACTTAAGATGATTGTTCGCTTCCTGAACGGCAGCAAGGGATTCCTGTACCGCCAAACCATCATAAAAGGAAGCATCAATGTCACAATTGAGCGTGCCGCGCAGACATGAGTCCACGAAGCTCCGCATCATCATACCTAAGCAATGAGGCTTTCCATCTTTCGCACCTTCTGGCAATAGTAATTCTTCCCAAGTGGGTTGCTCTGGGCTTGATACCTTCAAGACATCTATCGTTCCTCTACTTAAAGAGGCCTTTAGCGCACCTTCGGTTCCAATGACCTCTAAATAACCATTTTCCGTAAGGGGAGGCGTTGCTTGGCTAATAAACCACTGCCCACGGGCTCCGTTCGCATATCGAAACCACGCAGCGGCAATATCATCCGTTTCCACTTCAGACTGCGACTCCACATGTTCACCAAATATGTTACAAAAAAATCCTGTAGTCATTTCAAGGGGGCCTAAGATGAAACGAGCTATATCGAACAGGTGGGAACCACGATCATAAAGCATTCCTCCTCCCGCCAAATTTAATTTCCCCCGCCAACCGATATTCCAACCTTCCGTTAAACCATTCCACCCATCGTATTGAATGCGAAGATAATGTGGCTTCCCAATCTCACCCCGCCTCAATCGACGTTGAAGTTCGCGAACTCCATACAGATACCGATAGATAAACCCCACCTGGTGAATTTTCCCACTCGCTTCTGCTGCGCTGAGCATTTCTTGAGCTTCGGCAACTGTCAAGCTGATAGGCTTTTCGCAGAAAACATGTTTCCCATTTCGAAAGGCTATTACCGCTGGTTCCACATGTTCAACATTGGGTGTGGCAATGGTCACAGCGTCAATATCAGACCGACTGCATAATTCCCGAAAGTCAGTATGGACATCAGGAACACCAAGGCGATCTGCCATTGCCCGGGCGTGGCCAAACCTTCGTCCACACAAGGCAACAACTTGAGCTCGCGGATGAGAATTGATACCGGGTACATGGCAAGTTTCAGCAAAATCACCAGTCCCGATGACACCGACTCTTAGTTTAATTGTCATTCAATTTTCGATAGAATACTACAGAAAGTGTTTTCACCACTCCAACTTGCCTTTTTAAATGAGTAAACCAATGTACCTATAGAATTCAGGCGCATATGACGCAAGTACTTTCTCTTCAAAGAAAAAATCTTAAAACCTTATATTGAAATTAGAGATTGGAAAAACCTGACCCCTAAAATAAATCCCAACCAAACATTTTCAGAGATTTGACTAGATCCCCTGGGGTCCCAATGTCAATGTATTGCCCATTGGGGAAAGCTAGCCCATACACTTCTAATCCATCCGTAACTGCAGCCTGTATTACTGCACCCACCGTAAGATCTTCCTGCTCCCATCTATCGGCTTTTTCAGTTTGGAGATTATTTTCTCTTCGATAAGTTTGAAGATAATCATGCATGAAATGAGTGAAGACGGGCGTCCAAACAGCACACAGCCAACAAAGGGTAAGACTGGTTGTTTCAGGCTTTAAATACATCCTGTGTATTTTTCCATTTTTCCCGACTTCCACCATATCCATAATGTGCGGATTGTGTGCTGGAAGAAGACCCAGAACCACATCACACCCAATAGATTCTTGATGATCGAGTAACTGTTTATACATGTTTTCAGGTGTAAACAAAATGTCCGGAAAGCCGAAAGCCACAATTTCATCGCGCAGAAAGGGATAGGCTTGATCCAAGGAAAAAGGCGGGCCGAATGGTTCTCGCATCATTAAATAGCCTAAATGCATATTCACTAAAGCTCCATCACCAAAATAGGCAGGGATATCCCATTTACCCTCCCGAAGGACAATATAAGCTTTGGAAATACCAACGTTTTTAAATTTCTCCAATAGGTAATGGGTTACCACTTTTGGCCTTGGAGTTGTTGCTCCATTAATTATTTGAAAACCAATGGGAAATAGTTCTTTGCTGAGAGGCAAGGGAGAAATTCTCGTTCCGTGGCCAGCCGCTGGCACCAGACCTATCACATCACGCTCTCTTCGTTTCAACAATTGGTTCAATTTAAACCCTGGAGCTTCACCTGAGGAGACTCACTCCCCACTCGTTCTTTCTAAGGTTGATGCACCAGCTCTACTCCTTCTCCTAATTCAGTACCATCATTATAAAGAGATACAATTTCATTAGGTAAAAGGGAGAAATCGGAGGCTTGGAGATAGTCTCGTATAGTGGTTCCTGTACAAGCAGCATCAACGTTTGGTGCACCCTGCTTAACGCTGACATCGTCCAAATGCACGGTTCGAACGTCGATACTAAACCGAGTTTTCCTCGAAACGTTTGGGACACTTGAGTGTAATTGTGCAGCTGAAAACATAATGATTCCCCCGACCGGACAAATCAGACGAATTTGTGGATCTGATTTAATCTCTTCTGTAGGTTTGGGTAAAGGACGGGGATCTTCATTCACATATTTGGCTGCAGTAGCTCTGTGCCTATTATGCTCATAATAGTTAAAATTTCCAGAATCGTTCCGAATAGCCTTTCCCCAATATTCCGGATGAAAGGCCATGGCATTTTCCGTTTGCAATTCATAAATAGGCATCCACCAATTAATTTGACAATCTGGAGCGGAATACCAGGTATCTCGGTGAGGATGCCAAGCATAAGCAATACCAGAAGTTAAATACTGGTCGCTGGTCGAGCTTCTCATCTTGGGAACATCCGTATAGACTTTATCAAGATTACATCCCATCTCTTTATAAATCTGTTGAAGGTATTTCTTAGATTGCGGATGATGAGTGAATTGAGGTTTTAGTTTTCCTAATATAGCAGCAAATTCTTCTACGGGAAGGCTATGCTGAGCCATCTCTGGATCAAGCGTCCCAAAGGCTTCTTCAATGAGCTCCCTGGCAAATTCACACAATGCTAGGGAACTAGGACGAGGAGAGAACACAAATAACTGGCCGTTATAGAGCAATTGTCGCCGAACGTCGTCTGGGAACGGTGCATCGTAATAAATAGTATTCATAAACACTCCTAAAAAACCAATACGGTTAATGATTCAATTAGACATTCACTTCCTGTAATAACCCATGTTCGACCAGTGCTTCTGCGGCCTCACATATAACGGCAAATGATATACCTGCTTGTTCCGAAATGGGAATAGGAAATTTTGGGAATAGGAATTTTGACATTGTTAATTTAATATAGGTAACGTGCACTTGGCCTTTTTTACAAAAAGGAGGTTTCCCGATGATCACGTGTCCCAAATGCGAAGCCAGTGAGTGCGTCAAAGATGGCATTGTAAAAGGGAGGCAGCGCTAGCGCTGTCATGGATGCGAGTATCGCCATCCGGTTCGCTACCGCGGCAAAAGCCCCGCCCTCAAACGTCAGGCCTTGGAGCTGTACTTAGAAGGGCTCGGGTTCCGGTCCATTGGGCGTTTCCTCAACTGCAGTCATGTGGCTGTTTACACCTGGATCAAAGCCTTTGGGGAGTCGATTGACACTCTGCGCTCAGCTGCCGGGGTGACCGTGATCGAAATGGACGAATTGCATAGCTATATTGGGGCGAAAAAACCATCTCCTGGCTCTGGGTGGCTGTGGATCGCCATGCCAAACACTTCCTCCACTGCGTATTGGGTGCTCGCGATACCGTCACAGGCCAGCAATTATGGGGGGCCGTCAAGAGCGACACCCTCCAAGCTGTGATGAGCGACTATTGGAAGCCGTAGGAACACATGATCCCTAAGGACCTCCATATCCAGTCTAAGGCGGAGACGTATACCGGGGAAGGCTAGAATAGTCTCTTACGGCACTTCCTGGCTCGCCTACGGCGGAAGTCCAAGTGTTACAGCAAAAGCCACCGTATGCTACTCTACTCCGTCATGCTCTTCATGTTGAAATGGAATGGAACTCTAGAAACTATATTATATTAACAATGCCCCGTGGGTATCTACGATCGACAGAGAAGCCTCGCTCCGCCATCATTTCTTCAATATCCCGATAATTGAGAGAGAATAGGCCAGATACCAGTGTAGGCTTTGGAGGATCATGTCGCGTTGAAAATGCCGCCATTTAAACGAGATGGTGCCCATCATGATTCCCCCTGAAAAAAGCGCGTGGTATCATATTTCGCTGCTTGCGACAGAACTAACGATCAAACGCATAGTCTTTTGCTGGTGCCTTCTTCTACAATTTGATTAGGTACGAGGAAGACGAAAATGGTGAGGAGGAAAACTCAATGAGTCAGGCATGTGACCTGGTTGTCGTCGGGGGTGGGCATGCAGGCTGTGAGGCAGCGTTGACGGCGGCCCGTATGGGTTGTCGTGTGGTTTTACTCACCATCGATCCGCAGAAAATAGCGACGATGCCCTGTAATCCCGCCGTCGGAGGAATTGGTAAAGGACATTTGGTCAAGGAAATCGATTCTCTAGGCGGGGAGATGGGTGTGAATACAGATAAGGCCGGTATTCAATTCCGGATACTCAATACTCGGAAAGGTCCAGCTGTTCGAGCCACCCGAGTGCAATGCGACAAAGATCTCTATGCGGCCAAAATGCAAGAGACATTGGCGATACAAAAAAACTTAACGATTGTGGCAGGCACTGTTGATGGTATTCTGACTCACAATGGAGCGGTCACGGGCGTACGGACGAGTACTGGTGACACTCTGACAACACGAGCCGTTGTGTTGACCTCGGGAACGTTTCTGAAAGGACTTATGCACATTGGTTTGACGCATCTTCCCGGAGGCCGGGCTGGAGAACCATCAGCCGAACATCTGTCGGATTGTATGTTGGATTTTGGCTTTGAAGTAGGGCGCTTAAAAACAGGAACCCCGCCTCGCCTGGATCGGGACTCTATTGATTTTGACGTTATGGGACGGCAGCCCGGTGACTCTGTGCCGCGCCCCTTTTCTTTCAAAACCCAACACATTTCCAATTCCCAAATTGACTGTCATATTACCTTTACCACCGAACAGGCCCACGACATTATTAAAAACAACCTGGATCGCTCGCCCATGTATTGTGGGATGATTGAATCCACCGGACCGCGCTACTGCCCCTCCATTGAAGATAAAGTCGTGCGATTTGCCGACAAAGACAGCCATCAGATTTTTATGGAGCCGGAAGTGTTGGGTGGGCGGTCGTATTATCCCAATGGTATCTCCACCAGCCTGCCGATTGATGTGCAACAAGCTTTTGTCAAAACCATACCTGGGCTGGAGAACGCTGTCTTTCTAAGACCGGGCTATGCGGTCGAATATGATTACTTCCCTCCCCGACAGCTCCATGAGACCTTAGAAACCAAACTCGTCAGCGGGCTGTTTCACGCAGGCCAGATCAATGGCACATCAGGGTATGAGGAAGCTGCAGCGCAAGGGATGATGGCAGGAATTAATGCTGCACTTCGCGCCAAAGGCGAAGCGCCCCTCATTTTGGATCGCTCGGAAGCCTACATGGGTGTCTTAATTGATGATCTCATTACCAAAGATGCCCGCGAGCCCTACCGCATGTTCACATCAAGAGCGGAATATCGGTTGCTCCTTCGTGAGGATAATGCTGATTATCGCCTCAAAGACATTGGCTATCGCTTGGGACTAATTTCCCAAAAAGAATACATCGCGTTTCAACGAAAATGGGAAAAAATAGACAACGAACTGCACCGGCTGGGCAACATCCATACTAAAATTCCTGAACTGGAACGTCAGACAAATATTACTTTTGACGGGCCTGCGACCAGCACCTCTCTGCTACAACTGCTTCGCAGACCGGAGCTGACCTACAAAGATCTGCATCCCTTTTTACAGGGTGAACAGGAAACCGATGTTGAAGTCACAGAAGCCGTGGAGATCGCAGTGAAATATGAAGGCTATATCAAGCGGCAAGAACAGGTGATCGAGCAGTTTAAAAAACTAGAACACCGACGTGTGCCCGAAAATTTTGATTATCGAGGCATCAAAGGATTTTCAAACGAAGTCGCCGAAAAACTCCAGAAAGTGCGTCCTTCCTCTGTCGGGCAAGCCTCCCGAATCTCAGGAGTCACCCCTGCCGCCATCTCTCTCCTCCTCGTCGCCCTCGAGCGACACAAAAAAGCCAGCTGAAGCAAATAGCATTTTCTGTTGCTTTATTTCCTTGTTTTTTATAGCTTTCTTCAGTAGCTATGTCTGTTGAGCCAAATCAGTCAGATAAAGAAAGTATCATTGGGATTCCCGATCCCGATCCCAAGAACACGCCTATCTACCGAATCTTTCCCCTCTGGTTCTTTGAAGAGCTACTTCGTTTAAAGCAACTTGTCTTAGTTCCTCCACATCTATGGGAAGACCCATTCGAGATACTTGCTTCAAACATCATGATGGTGGATCAGCGCCCAAGACCACACCGTTAGCAATTATTGGATCCATATCTGAAACCCGCATATGCACAATGCTGGTCAAAGACAGAAGAGTCTGACACTCTACTGCGAGCTTACTCCCGAGTAGTAAAAGATCCTCATTTTGGACGGAATATTGATCCCCGACAAGAGGGCGTGAGGGTTCGTACTTCAGTTTCATGCTTAATTGGCGCGTCTCAAGATTGGGCTAGGGCACTTTCTGGTGTATCGTGCTTCATAGGGGCGGTGCAATACGGAACTGCCGCCGAAATTAAGCAACATCTTGTTAATCTGGTCGATCAATTCGGACCGGCTAAGCTTGGAGTGGGTCAATTGCGTGCAAAGTTGCTCCTATTAAAAAGGAAAGCTTTTTCACATGAGAATGAAATCAGGCTCATCTGCGTTGATGAACGCAAAGTTGAACAACTAAATGTGCTCAGAGTCTCGGTTGCCCCTAACGAGTTAATCGAGGAGGTAACCTTTGATCCTCGCCTTCCAACTTTTGAAAGAAAGGAGCGAGAAGAGGCCATACGCAGTCTTGGATATACTGGCCAGTTCGGGTCATCCGATCTCTATCAAAAACTTTTTATAGAACTCCCCCTCCCAAATGGATGGAAAGAAGGCGGGGCCTCCAGCCCAGCGATTCAAGAATAATTGGCTTTCGCTATGTCTTTTCTTCTAAGTGCAGATTGTTATAAAAAGGTGAAAAAGGTGTCAGGAACTTTTAAATGCAACCTGGTCAAATTGTGTTCCAATTTGATAGCAAGGATTAAAACCGCATATCTTCCAGTAGTCTGCTTTGACCAGAAAATCCAGTGTTTTTATGCTGTTTTGACACCACAAAGCTTGCTACATTATTTTTATTATTTACGTACATCATAAACTATGATATTCTAAATAATGATAAGAAGTTTTGCTGATAAAAAAACTGAGAAGTTCTTTTCTGGCGAACGGATTAAGGCATTTTCATCCTTTAAAAAAGTTGTAGAACGAAAATTAGTCATGTTGGATAGTGCTGAAGAATTGGTTGATTTGTTGGTTCCACCGGCAAATAAATTGGAGAAGCTAGGTGTCGATCGTAAGGGGCAGTACAGTATTAGGATTAATGATCAATGGCGGATATGTTTTGTTTGGCAAAACGATGGTCTACATAACTTGGAAATAACCGATTATAACTAGGGAGCTTGCAATGATTCATAATAGGATGAGACCGATACACCCGGGGGAAATTCTTGAAGAAGAATTTTTGAAACCTTTAAAGCCAACAGGTTTAACGGCGTCGTCTTTGGCCAATGCGATTGGCGTACCACCAAATCGAATTACTGCCATTGTTAAAGGGCAGCGAGGCATTACAGGAGATACCGCGGTACGATTGAGTGAATTCTTTGGGAACACTGCCAAATTTTGGATGAATCTTCAGGCTTCTTATGATCTTCGGGTGGCTGAAGATGCCTTTCCTAAACGGACTTTAAAGCATATACAGGAACAACGAACCGTCTTGGTATTACCTTAAAGGGCTTGATAAGTAGCACTTAAGCGGGATTCATGTAGATCCTTGCTGCCATTTTATTCGTTAAGCCATTTTTGTCGGTTTATTTTTATAAATCAGGGATGTTCCACGTGGAACATGAAGAACATACAGATAAATTTTTGGAGTTTTTTGTTGAAGGGGCAAAAAAATTTGGTTTTTCCTTCAAAGAAGACCTTTTAGAGAAGTTTCATCTGTATTATAAGGAGCTGAGTTTCTGGAACCGTTCCGTTAATCTGACTGGCTTGAAGACGGAGCAAGAGCAGGCAGTTTTGCTATTTGCCGATTCGTTGGCTGGCTCTTTGGCATTTCATAAAAATAACGCACTTTCGATTCTCGATATTGGTACTGGCGGTGGATTTCCAGGAATTCCACTCAAATTAGCCTTTCCTTCCTTGCAAACCAGCCTAATGGAGCCACGGGGCAATAAAATGGCTTTTCTTCACACGGTTATTGGCAAACTCGAACTCAAGGGTACCTCGGTTCTTCAGGGACGATTGGAAAGCTGTCGGTCATTCACCAATGAAAGTGACAAATGGGACCTCGCCATTAGTAAAGCGGTCAGCCTTGAGGCTATTTTGCCACACATAAAAAATATTTTAAAAGAAGATGGAAGGCTGGTTGTGTTTAGGTCAAAAAATATCGACCATTCGCAGAAGCTGAAAGGCATGTTGGTAGAGAAAGAAATTCCCTATGAATTGCCTTATGGGTTTGGAACGAGAGTGCTTTCTGTGCTAAAACACGTTCCATAATTAATACAGAATTTCAATGTTCCACGTGGAACATCCTGCTCTTGAAAAATATAAATCAAAAAGGAATAGGAATTTTATTCTTCGGATAAGCATAATCGTGACATACTGAATGGCCATTTATTTTTCCCATTAAAAATCATACGATTGAAGGTTAAAATCCAGAATTTTTAATGGATATTACGTGACGAAAATTATCGCTATTGCTAATCAGAAGGGTGGGGTGGGTAAAACCACGTCGGCTATTAATATTAGTGCGGCATTGGCAGCGAGTGGCCAGTCTGTTCTGCTAATTGACCTAGACCCACAGGCCAATGCGACCAGTGGAGTATCGGTTGAACCACAAGAATTTACTATTTATGAATGTCTCATAGAGCGACAGCTCATTAAGTCAGCAATTTTACCTACGTGTATACACGGTCTAAATATTATTCCATCAAAAGGAGACTTAGTTGGGGCTGAAATAGAGGTTTCAAATCTAGCTGATCGGGAAACCATACTCAAAACTATTGTTGGAGAGATTCAAGGGCATGATTTTGTGGTGATTGACTGCCCGCCTGCCTTTGGGCTGCTCACAATTAACGCGCTGGTAGCGGCTTCTGCGCTGATTGTTCCTGTGCAATGTGAGTATTATGCGATGGAGGGGCTAGGGAGCCTCATGGGCAATGTGGAACGCATTCGGGATTCTTTTAACCCCGGATTAGACTTACAAGGCATTGTATTGACGATGTATGATTCTCGCATTAATCTTTCGAGACAGGTTGAAAGCGAAATTCGAGGGTTTTTCAAAGAGAAGGTGTTTCACACCGTTATTCCTCGAAACGTAGCGTTAGCAGAAGCCCCTAGCCATGGTAAGCCGGTCTTGTCGTATAATGCGGCCTCCAGTGGGGCCAAGGCTTATCTCGATTTAGCCAAGGAGATTCTCGCGAATGGAAAAGAAAGCATTGGGTAAGGGCCTCCAGGCTCTGCTTCCAGAAAAAAAGACGTTAGTTTGGAAGGTGGAAAAGGCTGAGCAGGATGGTCTGACGATCTCAATGATTGCCTTGAAACAGATTATTCCGAACCGCTACCAACCGCGTACTATTTTTGTGGAAGACCATTTAGCAGAATTAGCTGAGTCTATTAAGGAGCATGGTGTTCTTCAACCGATTGTGGTCCGGCGCAAAGGCGATGGGGTGTATGAACTGGTTGCAGGAGAGCGGCGTCTGCGAGCGGCAATGCTTGCCGGGTTGTCCACGATTCCGGCCCTGGTCAGGAATTCCAACGATGAAAAATCCTTAGCCCTGGCGTTGGTAGAAAATATACAGCGTCAAAACTTGAATCCTTTGGAAGAGGCCAAAGCCTATTCTCGCTTGATGGGGGAATTTGGCATGACCCAAGACCAAGTGGCGAGTTCGGTAGGAAAAGATCGCTCTTCAATTGCTAATATTCTTCGTCTCCTTACACTCCCCAAAGAAGTTCAGCAGTTTATTGAAGCTGGTACCTTAAGTCTCGGTCATGCCAAGGTTCTAGCTGGAGTCTCTTCAGCCAGCTCCCAACTTCACTTAGCCAATCGCATTTTGGCAGAGCAGCTCTCGGTGAGACAAACGGAACATCTGATTGCTGGTCAAAAAAGTGGAGGAGTGAGTAAACTCCAGAAGGTTGTTCCAAATAAATTCAATCACCTTGAAGACCAGCTACGAAAGCATTTTGGTGCGAAGGTCCAAGTGAAGTCTACGGCCAAAGGGGGGAAGCTCATCATTCACTATCATTCTGATGAGGAGTTGGACCGAGTGAGTGCTATTATTTTGGAATAAAAATTGTAGGAATACCCAATACGACATGGGGCTTCCCGCATGCAGGTCTTGCAGAAGTTAAGTATAAACACTGGGAGTAAAGTGAGAGTAAGAACAGATTTGTTTTTGGTTAGACATGACGTTATTCAATGAGGGAGGGTCTCCATGTTTGGAAAAAATACCGCTGAAACCCCAGAAAATGTTGCAGAAACGCCGGTTGTTCCTAGTCCACCAGTGGCTTCAAGTAATACTGATGAATCTGGCGATATTATTGCCTTTGTTGGGGAAGAGGTCACCTTTAAGGGAACAATTCGTTATCAGGGCACAGTCAGAGTTGATGGCAAATTAGAAGGGGAAATTTATACCGATGGGAATTTGATCATCGGTCAAAAAGCCGTGATCAAGGCAAAAATTGAAGCTGGTACGATTACCTGCCAAGGCCAGATTACAGGTGAAGTATTGGCAAAGAATCGTGTGAAGCTTTTAACTCCGGCCGTGTTTGATGGGACCATTTCTACACCCCTGCTCTCAATGGATGAAGGTGTGATGTTTAACGGCTCCTGTAATATGCCTAAGAAAGGCGAGAGAAAGGGCAAAGAGGCAAAGCTAGTGGTCTCGGTTGAAGAAGGTGTTAAAGTGAAATAAGTAAGAGTTTTTCGAGGTTCTTTCTAAGACTCTAAAGATGATTGGGAAATTATTCCCAGGGGACACGGAGTTCCTGGCTCGCCACCCGAGAGCCAAATACTGGATGAGAGGAGAAAAATATGTGGGGTGAAAAGGAAAAAACGAAAAAAGAAGGTGGTTTTGGAGAAGAGTTTTATACTTTTCTTGGAAAGGGCGTAGATTTCAAGGGTAAAGCCCAATTCGAAGGCACAGTTCGGGTGGATGGGAATTTTGAAGGTGAAATTACTATTGATGATACGTTGATTATTGGTGAGACGGCGTTTATTAAAGGAACGATTACCGGCGGAACGATTGTCTGTAGTGGGCGGATTGAGGGCGTCGTGACAGCAAACAAAAAAATTCAACTCCTGAAACCGGCCGTACTTATTGGGGATGTCCATACCCCGACATTTGCCATGGAAGAAGGTGTGTATTTCCAAGGGGAGTGTGATATGGGGGCGGCACCAAATCTTGAAATGGACCTTGAGGAAGGAGTAATAGGCAATGGCCAGGCGAAAACTTCTTCTCCCAAATTGGAAACGGAATCCTTGAGCCTTTAAATGGCAGCTGCAATTCCCCAAAAAGTCGTATTAGGTATGAGTGGAGGTGTGGACAGCTCTGTGGCCGCCAAATTGTTAAAGGAGCAGGGCTACGAAGTCATTGGGGTGACTCTCAAAGTCTGGGAGGAAGAGGATGAAGCTTCAACTTCCAAGCGATGGCAGGAACGAGGGTGTTGTAAAGTTGGTATTGCTAAACATGTAGCCGAACGTTTAGGCATCTCACATCAGGTGATAGATACGCGAGAGTCATTCCAGCAGGGGGTGATTGATGATTTTATCGGGGGCTATTTGCAAGGCTCCACTCCCAATCCCTGTATTCGGTGTAATGAACGGGTAAAATTCGGGGGCTTATTTCAGGTGGCTGAACAGCTTGAGGCTGATTTTATCGCCACAGGTCATTTTGCCAGAATTCAAAAAGATCAGGCCGGAACCCCTTTTCTCACGCGCGGGTTGGATGCCAAAAAAGATCAATCCTATTTTTTGTATCGTATTCCATCCAGGTGGCTTTCGAAAATGTTGTTCCCTATAGGAGCCCTCGAAAAAACTCAAGTTTGGGCCGAAGCTGAAGCCATGGGACTGCCGGTTGATGAATTGAAGGAAAGCCAAGAAATTTGTTTTGTTACTCAAGGAGACTACAGAGAGTTTCTCAAGGAGCATGCCCCCCACGCTCAGAGCCCAGGGAATTTTGTTGATGCAAAGGGCCAGGAACTGGGGCAGCATGATGGTGTAGCCTTTTATACGCCTGGCCAACGGAAAGGGTTGGGTATTGCTACTGGGAAGCGGGTCTATGTGCAGCGAGTGGTGCCAGCTCTCAATTTAGTAGTCTTGGGTCCGCCAGAAGATTTGGACACCAACACCTGCCAGGTTGCCGATCTCAATATTTTCTCACGAGAAGATTTAGTAGAAGGCAAGTGTATTGACGTCAAATTTCGGTATGGTTCTCCTCCTGTTTCTGCAACACTGCATTGGGAAGGTGATGCTTCCATAGGCCTCACGTTTGAAAGGGCTGTTCGGGCACTCAGCCCTGGCCAATCAGCCGTTTTTTATCAAGAGGATCGAGTGCTTGGTGGTGGCATTCTTCAGGCTTCTCGTAGTGATGCTCCACATTCTCGGCCTCCAGCCTCTCGCGAGAATTCTCTCTTGGAATCCGTTGTGAGTTAGGCGCATCCTAGCCTCTTCTTTCTTTATTATTGTCCAGCATTTTTTGGGCTATTTCTCCAGACAAGTCTGGTGAATTGTTGCCTTGACATTTTCACTAAAACTCGTACAATCCGCCGACTTTTTTCTAGGTATCTTCCGAACAAATCTTTTTTACATGCCTATTCCTTCCACACCCGCAGATCGTCTGATCTTTGCGTTGGATGTTCCCGATAGGAAACGAGCCCTTTCCTATGTTGAACAACTTGATGGACTCGTGAGTTTTTACAAGGTTGGGTGGGAATTATTTCTTGCCGAAGGTCTCAGCATCATTCGAGAAATAAAAGCTAGAGGGCATCGGCTCTTTCTAGATCTTAAAATTCAAGATGATGTGGATGAAACGGTTAACCGCTATATTCAAGTGGCAATTCGGGAGCAGATAGATTTGGTTACCCTACATGGATCGGAACGGTTATTTGCAACAGCCAAATGTGCGAAGGGGAATGCCCCCCTTCAATTATTGTCACTCACACTCTTATCCAACATGGATGAGGCTGCCATGAAAGATATAGCTCTACTCGAAAATGGGACTGGCAAATGTCTGCCGTTTAGAAAAGCGGAGGACTATATTGAGTGGAAGGCCACTCGGACGGCTACTGCTGGGGCAGATGGATTTATTGCCTCAGGTCGTTTCGTCAGTTTTGTCAGAGAGTTGTTCCAGGAAAGCCATCCCCTAATTGTGACACCAGGTGTCAGACCATCAGGAGCGCCACATGCTGAACATAAAAATGTGCTGACTCCAAAGGCGGCCATTCTGGCTGGATCCGATTATTTGGTGGTCGGACGACCTATTCGAGATGCTGAATCTCCTCGAGATACAGCAGAAAAGGTCATCCAAGAGATTGAGGCAGCGCTAGAATCACGTGCAGTTTCTTAACCTTTACCCTTAAGTCTAAAAGTCTTTTCCCTTTTTCCAGCGGTGTTGAAAGAAAATCCCTTTATATCTGCTGTTATTGGTTGACAGGGTATAGCACCCATGCTAGGTTTATACGCTTGACACACGCCATTTTCCACTCAAAATATGGCTGCCTGGATTCTCTGTAAACCGTGAATCAAAGTATGATCGGGCGTCGGTATGCATCGGCGCTTTTCCAATTGCTTGAGAAATCAAGCGTCGAACCCGCACGAAATGCCTTAGCGGCCTTGGCCCAAGGCTTACTGGATGCCCCTGCCTTAAAACATGTCCTGGCCTCACCAGTTTTTAAATACGAAGAAAAGCAAGTGGTCTTAGAGGAGTTATGTCAGCGCATCCAGGCTCCTCCCGTGATGCAAGATTTTCTCAACCAGTTACTAAAAAATAACCGAGCTGTTCAGCTTCCGGAAATTTCCCAAGCGTTTGCGGATCTAGCTGACGAACAAAAGGGTGTCCAACAAGTGCAGGTCAGCTCTGCGAAGCCTTTGGATCAATCGGAACAAGACAATGTTACACGCCAACTAGCGGATACGCTTGGACAAGCCGTCGATGTGGTGTTTGAAGTCCAGTCGGACCTCATTGCCGGGTTAAAAATTCACATAGGTAGTCAAGTCTTTGATAATACTGTGCTGGGACGATTAAACAGCATGCAGGATCAGTTGACGAAGGGGTAATCCATGCAGATCAAAGCCGAAGAAATTAGCTCGATCATTAAGGAAAAAATTAAAGGGTTTGACCAGCGGGTTGATGTCAAGGAGATGGGTTATGTCATCCAAGTAGGTGATAATATCGCCAAAGTTTATGGCCTGGAAGGCGCCATGGCTGGCGAGTTGCTGGAATTCCCCGGTGGGGTTTTTGGGGTCGCGCTAAACCTGGAAGAAGATAGTGTTGGAGCGGTCTTGCTCGGGGAAGATGTCGGCATTCGGGAAGGTGATTCTGTTAAACGCACGGGCCGTATTGCTGAAGTCCCAGTGGGAGAACCCATGGTCGGCCGGGTTGTCGATGCGATTGGGATGCCCCTTGACGGGAAAGGCCCGATTCATTCGACCGAGACTCGACTCATTGAAATTAGGGCGCCTGGCGTTGTTGAGCGACAATCAGTCGGCGAGCCGTTGCAAACAGGCCTGAAAGCCATCGACGCCATGATTCCGGTCGGTCGAGGTCAACGGGAGTTGATTATCGGAGATCGTCAAACAGGGAAAACCGCCATTGCCGTTGATACGATCATCAATCAAAAAGGCCTAGATGTCTATTGTTTTTATGTGGCGGTGGGGCAAAAACGATCGACGGTCGCCCGCGTGGTCAAAACGTTAGAAGATCATGGGGCCATGGAATACACCACGGTCATTTCAGCCACGGCCAGTGATTCCGCCTCGCTGCAATTTTTTGCGCCCTATGCCGGTGTCACGATGGCCGAATATTTCCGTGATAGTGGGAAACATGCCTTGATTGTCTATGACGATTTGTCCAAACATGCGACAGCGTATCGGCAGCTTTCTCTCCTGCTTCGTCGTCCGCCTGGACGTGAAGCCTATCCGGGTGATGTGTTCTTTTTGCATTCTCGTCTATTAGAACGCGCCGCGAAGATGAGTGATGAAAAAGGTGCGGGCAGTTTGACCGCTTTGCCAATTATTGAAACGCAAGCGGGGGACGTATCAGCCTATATTCCCACCAATGTTATTTCGATTACTGACGGGCAGATCTTTTTGGCTGCTGACCTGTTCTATTCCGGTATTCGACCGGCAATTAATGTGGGGTTATCGGTCTCACGCGTCGGTGGGTCAGCGCAAATTAAAACCATGAAACAAGTAGCCGGTACCTTGAGGCTCGATTTGGCTCAATATCGAGAAATGGCGGCATTTGCCCAATTTGGGAGTGATTTAGATAAAGCCACGCAAGCACAATTGGCGCGAGGTGAACGGATGGTGGAATTGCTTAAACAAGAGCAATACAAGCCACTGCCAGTCGCTGACCAAGTCATCTCCATTTTTGCTGGAGTCAATGGATTCCTTGACAATGTGCCGGTTAATAAAATTAAAGAGTTTGAGCAAGAGCTCTTGGGGTACGTGAAAACAAAATATTCGCAAATCCGTGATGACGTCAAATCCAAAAAGAAGATCGATGACGAATTCGGTGGTCAACTAAAACAGATCATCACTGATTTTAAGAAATCCAAAGGCTATGACAAAGATGCATAAGAAGTCTGTCTAATTTATGGCCAGTCTGCAAAGTCTTCGACGGAAAATTGCTTCCGTTAAAAATACTCAAAAAATTACCAAAGCCATGAAGATGGTGGCGGCGGCAAAACTGAAGCGTGCCCAAGAGCGTATTCTCACGTCTCGGCCCTATGCTCATCAACTACGGGAAGTGATGAGTAATTTAAGCCAGCGGGTGAATCGAGCCTCCCATCCTCTGTTAAGTCGACGTGATGGCAATACTCTTGAATTGTTGGTGGTAACAAGTGATCGTGGTTTGTGTGGAGCCTTTAACACGAATATTCTTCGCCGAGCTGTTGAATTTTTAGAAGATCAGCGGAGCCTGGGAAAACAGGTCTCGGTAAGCCTGATCGGCAGGAAATCGGTTGATTTTTTTAAACGACGTGATTGGCCCATTCGGCAAGAATGGCCAGGAGTGTTTGATCGCCTCAGTTTCGAACATGCGTTGGACATTGGACAGAACGTGGTGTCTCAATACCATGCCGGCACGTTTGATCATCTCTATGTGGTCTACAATGAGTTTAAATCTGCGATGCAACAAGAAGTGATTGTGGAGAAGTTGTTGCCAATTGAATCGCTCCAAGCCCAGGAAGATGATGCCCCATCAATGGGAGGGGGCTACCTCTACGAGCCAGATGAAGGGGAATTATTAGAGACGTTGCTGCCTAAACATTTTGAAATTCAAACGTATCGTACGCTGTTAGAATCAGCGGCTGCCGAACAGGCTGCACGTATGACCGCTATGGATGGGGCGACGCGCAATGCTGGTGAGCTGATCAAGAAAGTGACCTTGTTTTATAACAAAACTCGTCAGGCTGCTATTACCAAAGAATTGATGGATATTGTCGGAGGCGCTGAGGCTATTAAATAAACACAGGTTTGCTAGGGAACGGTCTACAGCACCTTGTTCCCCTAACCTCTTCCAAACCAAGGAGCTTATGGTGGGTACCGATTCGGAAAATGGAAAAATCGTACAAGTTATTGGACCGGTGGTCGACATTGAGTTCCCACCAGGGAAACTTCCTAATATCTTTAACGCCTTGACGATTACTCAAGTGGGAGGGGAAAAAGCAGGTGAGTCAGGAGACACGCTGACTTTAGAGGTTGCCCAGCATCTTGGGGAGAATCGGGTTCGTGCTATTTCCATGTCCTCAACTGACGGGTTGGTTCGAGGTCTCCAAGTGGTGGATACCGGTGCCCCGATTTCCGTTCCAGTAGGTAAGGAAACGTTGGGTCGAATCATGAATGTGTTAGGTGATCCGGTCGATGGGTATGGCCCTGTTCCAGCCCAGAAACGCTGGTCTATACACCGTGCCGCTCCAGCTTTAGAAGATCAGGAAACCAAAACAGAAGTCTTGGAAACTGGCATCAAAGTGGTTGATCTTTTAGAGCCCTACGCCAAAGGTGGAAAGGTCGGGCTGTTTGGTGGTGCCGGTGTAGGCAAGACCGTCATCATTATGGAATTGATCAATAATATTGCGCTTCACCATGGTGGATATTCAGTATTTGCAGGGGTGGGAGAACGGACACGTGAAGGAAACGACCTCTGGCATGAAATGCAAGATTCCAAAGTCATTGACCCGAAAGATTTTGCCAAGTCCAAAGCGGCGTTGGTCTATGGTCAAATGAATGAACCACCTGGAGCTCGGCTTCGCGTGGGCCTCACAGGTTTGACGATTGCCGAGTATTTCCGCGATCAGGAACATCAGGACGTGTTGCTCTTTGTTGATAATATTTTCCGATTTACCCAGGCGGGTTCTGAGGTATCGGCATTGCTAGGTCGTATGCCATCGGCGGTGGGGTATCAACCCACCCTTGGTACCGAAATGGGAACGTTGCAAGAACGTATTACCTCAACCAAAAGTGGATCGATTACGTCCGTCCAGGCCGTGTATGTGCCGGCTGACGATTTGACCGATCCGGCTCCCGCAACGGCCTTTGCCCATTTGGATGCCACGACCGTGCTTTCCCGGAGTTTGGCTGAGTTGGGAATTTACCCTGCAGTTGATCCGTTGGATTCTACCTCACGAATTTTGGATCCCATGATTCTAGGGGAAGAACATTACGGCGTAGTGCAACGGGTGCAAGGGACCTTGCAGAAATACAAAGATTTGCAAGACATTATTGCCATTTTAGGTATGGATGAATTGTCTGAAGATGATAAACAGACGGTGGCTCGCGCTCGGAAATTGCAACGCTTCTTGTCGCAACCCTTCCATGTGGCCGAAGCCTTTACCGGATCGCCTGGGAAGTATGTGAAGTTGGCCGATACGGTTCGCAGCTTCAAAGAAATTGTGGATGGGAAATATGACCACTTGCCAGAGCAAGCCTTTTACATGGTGGGCCCAATTGAAGAGGCCATCGAAAAAGCTGAAAAACTTGGATATAAGGTGTAATGGCGAATTCTGCAACCGCTGTGTCAGCAGGGAAAATTCTTCTGGAGGTGGTCACGCCTGATCACCCTCTGTTGAGTCAGGAAGTTGATTATGTCTCAGCTCCGGGAAGCGAGGGAGATTTTGGTGTCCTGCCAGGCCATTGTCATTTTCTGACCACACTTCGTATCGGCGAGCTGGAATACCGAATTGGTGAGAAGTCAGAATTTATGTCTGTTCTCTGGGGCTTTGCGGAAGTGACGCCAACTAAAGTCACGATCCTGGCTGAAATTGCTGAAAAAGCCGAAGATATTAATGTAGAACGTGCTGAAGAAGCTGTTCGGAAAGCCGAAGAACGTGTAGAACGAGGAGGCCTCCCTTCAGAAGTTGAAGAAGCCCGGGTTAGTTTAGAAAAAGCACGCCTCCGGAAAAAAATCGCAGATCGTCACCGCCAAAAAGGTGGGGCCAGACTTTCTTAGTTTTGCACCGCCAACCTTTTCCTTTCTCTCCAATACTCCATGCCGCATGTTGAGACGCGGTCGGAATTTACGGTTACCGCTGGTGAATCCCCCAAACGGCTTGATCACTTTTTAGCCAATCGAGATCCCTATTATTCCCGCACGGCTCTTCAGCGACTAATCGAAGATGGGCATATTACTGTTGATGGGCAGACAGTAAAGCCCAGTCATAAGGTAAAACCTGGCGAGCGAATTGTATTAGTCGTTCCCCGACCAGAGCCTCTTGATATTCAACCTGAACCCATTCCACTAGATGTTCTGTATGAGGATGAAGCGCTGCTTGTCATTAACAAGCAGGCTGGCTTGGTTGTTCATCCAGCTCCGGGACATTGGACTGGAACGATGGTCAATGCCTTGTTACATCATATGCAAAGAGGTGAGGGGCACCTCTCGTCTATAGGTGGACGAGAACGCCCAGGACTCGTTCATCGGTTAGATAAGGATACGACAGGAGTATTAGTTGTAGCCAAGACGGATCAGGCCCATCAATATTTGTCGGCGCAATTTAAACAACATACGATCAGTCGTCTGTATGAAGCGCTGGTCTGGGGATCTCCAAAAACTCGGGAGGGTCGCATTGAAATCGCCATAGGACGGGATACGAAAGACCGCAAAACTTTTTCCTCACGAACAACCAGACCCAAAGAATCTTTAACTTCCTATAAGATTATTGATCGTTTTAGAAAACTTGCTGCCCATGTTGCGCTGACCCCCGGAACGGGTCGAACACACCAACTGCGTGTGCATCTCAAAGCGATTGATTGTCCAATTCTAGGAGACCAGACCTATGGAGGGAAAAAGGTCATGAAAATTGGTGACATCGAAATACCCCGCGTGATGCTACATGCCAAAATTCTGGGTATTGTTCATCCCCTTACCAAAGAATCCATGACGTTTTCCGCCCCGCTACCAGAAGACATGGAAAGTGTGCATAAAGACTTAACCAATCAGGGAGTTGGAAAGTCTTGACAGACAACCCTATAGGTGAACTAGATTCAGAGCCATGAGGAAGAAGGAAACCCTACAACCTGGACAGGTTGTTGATACCTTAGGAGAATTGATTTCCAGTCTGAGTGCTTTTGCCAAAAAAATACCCGCGGCCTCACGAATGGCTTTGCCTGGGGGAGTGAAGCCTACAGAAGAAGCCGTTGAAGCGTATGAGGATGTGGTCTATCGCTTTCGTGACCGTGCAGGGGCAACCTATAAACCGCTCCCCCCCCTTTTTGTGGAATCGCTTGAAGCCTTTGAAGCCGGCAAGGTGTTTGATGCGGTCCCGCCGTTATTGCAATGCGTGGAGCAACTTGTGGATCTTCATAATCAAGACACCATCAATTTTACCCAGGAACAACAACAGCGCATGCGGGACTATCATACCCGTTTAGAGAAAATCGTTCCGGAAGCCAAACAATCCGAAGTCGATCTTCCCACTCCAGATTCCTACTAGGCTTTTTTAGAACAAGTCTGTCTAGCTATTTTGGTAGGGCTACGGGTGTTTAGTGCTTTTGAAGATCCGTTAATTCCAGGTTTCTTTGGGGAACTGTTCAAGATTTTCGCTATGAAGAATTCGGTGTTCTAAAGAAGGATTATGTATTACTTTCCAAGTTCCACCTTGGTCTTGCAAGCCTTGCTCGATAAGCGAAAGTTTTCGGCAGCCCTCATTATCTAGAAGAGAGACTTGGCTCAGGTCCAATAGAAAGGTCTTAAATCCCAGACGGTGCGAGTGAAACACCGACAAGGCTAATTCTTTTGCGGCTCCCTTGTGAAAATGTCCTTGTATATGAAAAACAATAGTGTCTGGAGTTAGCTGTTCAGTCTGAATCATAATGACCCTCCTTTGCAGCAAAGATTTGGTTGTGCTGCTTTAAGAAGAGTAAACCTTAGAAAAGCATTTCTTGCCATAGCCCAGACGAGGGGACCGTTTTCCCTTAATTGGCAATAATCTGTACTAACAGAAAAAGGACTCCGGTAACACGTTTAACGACAGGGAAGAAATGGTCGAGCGAGGTCTTTATCTGCGGTATGAATGAAGATTACCCCTATCACACGTCACCCGTTCCTTATTTCAAATTTGACGGGACTTAGGATAGAACGGTATAACGGGTGCAACTTTCCGAAAGCGTCTCCCCCAAAATGATCGGTAAATGATGTGCGCCCGTAGCTCAACTGGATAGAGTATTGGACTTCGGATCCAAGGGTTACAGGTTCGAATCCTGTCGGGCGCACCATTATATCTGGGATTAAGGGGGATGATCGTTTTGATGCCTAATCCCCTTTCATCTAGTTGTCCCTAATGCAATAATTCACTCTGTCTTTGAGTTGGAAATCAGGCCTCGATGTTCATGTGTTTTGTTGGTTGTACAGAGACGTTGGTTGTACAGAGACGGGGGAAGGAATTCTAGGGTTTGGGGGTGATGTGGGGTAGTGTGCAACCTATTCTAAGGAAGGAATTTTTGCAGAACCAGGTTGATTAAGGTAGGTTTACAGTGCCTCTTTTTAAAAATGGAAAGAAATACCCCCAAATAGCCCATGTGAGGAATAAGTGGCTTTATAAGTATCGTCAAACTTAAATTTGGTGTAGTTATATTTGTATTCGGTAAACAAGGCGATTTCTTCATTGATATAAAATCGAACACCGCCAAGAGCGTTGATCCCTGGGGAAATATCGCTATCAGAGCCATCTGCATCCGAAAGTTTTCCCCAAAATGCACCAAGCCCGCCTCCGACATACGGTTCGACATAATACCCAGGTAATCGGAAAATGACATTTAAGGCTGGTGTGATGACTCGTAAATGACTTCCAGCTAACACTCCCAGAGAGGTGGAAGAGCTTCCAACCTTGGCGGTTACCTTTTGTTGCTTGACGTGAGGATTCGCTGTAAACGTTTCGAATTCCAATCCTAACCAATCAAGTTCTGGGAAGAAATATCCCACCTTAACCCCATACCCTAAAGCATTTTCCAGATCTTGATCACTAAATTCTGTTCCAGAGAAAGTACCAAGAGCCTTGACATCTTTTAAATCATTGGGCTTGACATAACCTGCCTGCCCGCCCACATACCATTCGGCAGGGGCCTGAGTGCTCATCAATATAGATAGTCCTAATCCCAGAGAGAGTACAACAGCTATCTTTTTCATGGTAGAACTCCTGGTAAATCCAATACGTTAAGCTCAAAGATTGGCCTTAAGTTGGTATACAAATGGTTGTATTTTGCTATTATTTATCAACTTTATTCCTCTTTTTTATCGGATAATTTGGCCCAATCCTTTAGCGTTGACTGGTTTTGCTGAAAAAGCACCAGTAAGGAGAGTTATGATGAGACCTGCTTGTTTTTTGTATTTTTCGTTTCTCATATTCCTGGGAGTCCCCTATTTTGTGGAAGCAAAGGTTCAGAGCAAGACTATTCCCTATACTTATGGGGAAAACTCCTTTGTAGGATCTCTGGCGTGGGATGATGCCATGAAGGAGAAAAGGCCAGGGATCCTGGTTGTCCATGAATGGTGGGGATTGAATGATTATGCCCGATCTCGTGCTAAACAATTAGCGGGATTAGGCTATGTGGCCTTTGCCGTGGATATGTATGGAAAAGGAAAGGTAACCAGGCATCCTGAGAAAGCCAGTGAATGGGCAAAGCTCACAACAGGCAATGTAGGTGAGTGGGTTGGGAGAGCAGAAGCAGGTCTGAAGTTGCTTCAGGCAGATCCCCATGTGGATACCACACGGTTAGGAGCCATTGGCTATTGTTTCGGTGGGGCAACCGTGATGCAACTTGTCTATGGAGGTGCGCCAGTCAAAGGGGTTGTGAGTTTCCATGGCTCGTTGCCTCTGCCTTCAAGTTCTCTACAAATCTCTAATTCTGCCAAGGTACTGATTGCACATGGTCATTCTGACCCGTTTATTACTCCTGATCATATTGGACGATTTCAAAAGGCTCTTGATAGCGCAGGAATTGATTGGCAGATGGTGGTGTATGGTGGAGCACAGCATAGTTTTACCAACTCTGCCGCAGACCAATATGAGTTGAAAGGTGCGAAGTATCACAAGTATGCTGATAAACGATCCTGGATACACATGAAACAATTTTTTGATGAACTGTTTCAGTAACTGTTATTCAAACTTACTTATGAACAGAACTATTCCCAAGTATATTGGAGAAGATCTTGAAGTCTATTTTAGGCATCTCGGCCTATTATCATGATAGTGCGGCATGCTTGGTGCAAGATGGCCAGATTGTGGCCGCGGCTCAGGAGGAACGATTTACCAGAAAAAAACATGATGCAGGATTTCCCTACCACGCTGTTGAGTTTTGCTTGAACCATCGAGGATTAGCTATTGGCAATGTGGACTATCTGGTTTTTTATGACAAACCTCTGATCAAATTTGAACGGCTCCTCGAGACGTACTTATCGTACGCCCCTCAAGGCATACGGTCCTTTCTCACTGCCATTCCTGTCTGGATCAAAGAAAAACTATTTTTGCGCAATTTACTGGATAAAGCCTTTCGCCAGATTGGGGGTCTTGAGAAAACGGACTCGCTCCCCCCTCTGCTCTTTGGAGAACACCATGAATCGCATGCGGCGTCAGCCTTTTTCCCCTCCCCTTTTCAGGAAGCCGTCGTTCTTTGTATGGATGGCGTCGGAGAATGGGCAACCACCTCTGCTTGGATCGGACGTGATAACAGATTGACTCCTTTGTGGGAAATTCCGTTTCCGCATTCTATGGGTTTGCTCTATTCGGCCTTTACCTACTATACGGGGTTTAAGGTCAATTCAGGGGAATATAAAGTCATGGGCCTGGCACCCTATGGTGAACCCAAATATGTGAAAACAATTCTAGATAATCTGGTCGATGTCAAACCAGACGGGACGTTCCGCTTAAACATGGAATATTTTGCCTATTGCACCGGTCTTCGTATGACCAGTGATAAATTTGATGAATTGTTTGGCGCGCCGCCTCGTGAAGCCGAAAGTGAATTAACCCAACGAGAAATGGATTTGGCCTGTTCCGTACAGGAAGTCACTGAAATTGTGATGTTACGCCTGGCTAATAGTCTTCAGAAGGAAACGGGCATCAAAAATTTGTGTTTATCAGGCGGAGTGGCTTTAAACTGCGTAGGCAATGGTCGTGTTCTGCGGGAAGGTCCGTTCGATAAGCTGTGGATCCAGCCTGCCGCTGGCGATGCGGGGAGCGCGCTTGGGGCCGCGCTCAACGTTCATTATCACTTTTTGGATCAGCCCAGAACCTGTACAGACACCGAAGATTCTATGCAAGGCAGTTATCTCGGACCTTCATGGAACAACGAGGGGATTGAAGCCGTTTTACAAAAATTAGATGCTCCTTATGAATGCTTGGACGATTCGCTCTTTTATGATCGAGTGGCGACCTACTTGGCGGAAGAAAAAGTCATCGGGTGGGTCCAAGGGCGAATGGAATTTGGCCCTCGGGCGTTGGGAGGCCGCAGTATTTTAGGTGATCCTCGCAGCGAGAAAATGCAGTCGGTCATGAACTTAAAAATAAAGTATCGTGAATCTTTTCGGCCATTTGCTCCATCGGTCTTACGTGAAAGGGTATCAGACTATTTCGAGATGGACACCGATAGCCCCTATATGTTGCTAGTTGCACCGGTAGCTGAACAGCGGCGCGTCGCCTTGAAAGCCGAAGAAGAAAAACTCTGGGGGATTGATCTCTTGAACGTGCCCAAGTCGGATATTCCCGCGGTGACCCACGTGGATTATTCCGCCAGAGTGCAAACGGTGACGGCCTCCACTAATCCTCGGTATTATCAACTCTTGCAATCATTCGAAAAGAAAACCGGTTGCGGAGTATTGATCAATACCTCATTCAATGTTCGCGGAGAACCGATTGTGTGTACGCCGGAAGATGCCTATCGTTGTTTTATGCGTACCGAGATGGATGTGCTGGTTTTAGAAAATTGCGTGTTACTGAAAGAAAACCAAAAACCCGTCCCTAAAGATACGGAATGGATGAAAGAGTTTGAATTGGATTAACTCAAGAGTTTTTCAATATGAATATCTCGACGCCACATAAAGAGATTCCTGTCAAACAACTCCGCTACTTTGGGTGGCTGATGGGTGGGTTCTTTGCCATCATTAGCTTGTGGCCATTAGTGTTTCGCGGAGACGGCATCCGTCTGTGGGCCGGTATCATTGCTGGAGTCTTTGCGCTCTTAGGCATGGTGTTCCCCACTGGTCTCACACTTGTCTATCGGGGCTGGATGTTCTTTGGAGAAAAAGTTGGATGGTTCAATTCACGTATATTGTTAGGCCTGGTATTCTATGCCTTGCTCACGCCCATCTCTTTTCTCATGAGGTTATTAGGAAAACGCCCTTTGCAATTGACATTTGATCCCAATGCAGAGACGTATCGAGTACCTAAAGAAGCGCGTGCGGCCAATCATGTCTTGAAAGCCTTTTAGAGGAGGACTTGTTCATGTCAGGTTTTCTTGCAGAGCTGTGGGAATTTATGCGAGAACGAAAAAAGTTCTGGCTGGCCCCAATCATCATTATGCTCTTGTTGTTAGGCGGGCTTATTATTTTGAGTGAAGGCTCTGCTGTCGCGCCGTTTATCTATACGCTGTTTTGAGAAGTCATAGGTCTTTATCCCATTTTAGTTAGCCAAAAATGAAATGGCATTTGGGATTCGATCCTCTTGACTCTCAAAATTGGTGAATTATTATGTATAAAGAGGTGGGATATCCTTCATTGAGTTCTTGTCGGAAACTTAATTGAAAGACCCTAAAATAATAATCCTTTAGTGTTTGGAAAACCCTAGAATTTTTGACCCGCATGACCTATCGGGTTCATTTCAAGACGTTAGTGTATGTCTGGATCTGAACACGAACAAATCTCTCAGCTTCGGGCCTACCTGAATCACCAGGTTATTGGCCAAGAAGGTCTCACCCTCAGACTCATCATTGCCCTCTTAGCAGATGGGCATCTTTTGGTAGAGGGAGCACCAGGCCTCGCCAAAACCACCGCCATTAAAACCTTGGCCACCGGGCTAGAGGCTGATTTTCACCGAGTTCAATTCACACCTGATCTGCTGCCAGCCGATATCACCGGCACAGATATTTACCGCCCGGAAGACGGCTCCTTTCGCTTTCAACATGGGCCCATTTTTCACAACCTTGTTCTTGCAGACGAAATCAACCGCGCGCCAGCAAAAGTCCAAGCGGCGTTATTGGAAGCCATGGGCGAACATCAAGTCACGATTGGCCGAACCAGTTACCCTCTTCCAGAATTATTTTTGGTCATGGCCACACAAAATCCCATTGAACAGGAAGGCACCTACCCGCTTCCTGAAGCCCAATTGGATCGATTCCTGCTGTATGTCCGTGTTCAATATCCAACTGTGGAAAGCGAACGGCGCATTGCTGAACTGGTTCGGAACCAAGCCAAGGCTACTCCGTTGGATACGGTTGGTCAGATCTCGCCCATTGCTCAGAAAGTCTTGTTCGCCGCACGTCAGGACATCTGGAATGTCCATTTTGCCTCAACGTTAGGAGAGTATCTCATCCAGCTTATCCTGGCGACGCGAGATCCCGCTCCATACAGTGACACCTTAAAACGATGGATTCGCTTTGGGGCCAGTCCACGAGCCACCATTGGATTAGAACGATGTGCGAGAGCTCATGCGTGGCTGGAGGGTCGAGACTATGTCTCGCCTGAAGATATTCAAGCCATGGCCCATGATGTGCTCCGCCATAGAATTTTATTGACCTTTGAAGCCGAAGCCGAAGGCATCACTCCTGATCATGTGGTGTCTGAAATATTGAACCATGTGGCCGTTCCGTAACCGCGCACGAGCGCCTTTTACTGTTGCCAGTCCATCGGAGTCTAGCCTTTTCCGAGGAGTCCGCGTACACCTCGACGACCTAATCCAAGCGCGTCATCACATTTCTGGTTTAGCCGTTAAGCATCACACTCAATCTTATGCCTTACTCGCTGGTGGAGAGAGGTCGCCGTTTAAGGGACGCGGGATTGATTTTGAAGAATCCCGCCGTTATCAGCCTGGAGACGATGTCCGTTTAATGGATTGGCGTGTCACGGCTCGAACGAATGAACCTTACCTGAAAGTCTTTCGAGAAGAACGCGAGCGCCCAGTCTTTCTGGTGGTTGATGATCGACAAGCTATGCATTTCGGAACCAAAGTGGCCTTTAAATCAGTCGCGGCGGCACAGGCCGCCGCCTTATTGGGATGGGCCTCCCACGACAGAGGCGATCGAGTTGGCGGCATTGTGTTTTCGGAAACGGATCATGTGGAACTTCGCCCTAAAGGTGGAAGATCGGGAATCCTTCAATTTCTGAATGTCCTTGCTAATCGAACTGGCCAACCCTCCGGACATCGACTTACGTCAGATTCCTCAGCAACAGCTTTTCGATCGGCGCTCAACAGAATCCTCAAAGCTGCTCGCCCAGGCAGTCTTATCTTTATTTTGAGTGATTTCCGCGAATGGGATCAGCAATCCCGGACAGCTTTGCTTCGGCTTGGGGCACATCATGAAGTTGTGTCTCTGTTTATCTATGATCAGGTCGAACAAATCGCGCCACCTCCGGGTTCCTACCCTATTACGGATGGTCAATCCTACGGCCTCCTGCAAACATACTCGGCACAAACGATTGAAGCATACAGACAGGCATTTAGTCGGCGATATGAAGAAGTCCGCCGTCTGTGCCGGTCCCGTGGAATCGGATTTGTTCCTTTAGTCACGCATGAAGATATTTTTACTCAACTCACAAAAGGATTCCAGACATTAGCAGGTGGTCGAAGCGCAAACCGTTCAGGGCTGGCAGAATTGTCTGAGAGAGAGGGAGTCACCTGATATGTCCAACGCTCCTGATCCGTTACAAGACCTGCGGGATGTGCATCTGCCAGATCCCATCTCCTGGTGGCCTCCGGCTTTTGGATGGTGGGCGCTTC
Source organism: Nitrospirales bacterium (assembly GCA_965223685.1). Lineage (GTDB taxonomy): Bacteria > Nitrospirota > Nitrospiria > Nitrospirales > UBA8639 > Nitrospira_E. Next base: position 1,644,826 of record CBDCXG010000002.1, on the reverse strand, counting down.
TGGTTTTGATCATCATTGTGGTGAGTCTGCTTCTTTGGGCCAAAGCCTATTACCAACGCACTCGACCTCGACGCTTTGCGCTCGCGCAACTTAAAAAGGTGAAACAACAATATGCGTTAGACTCAGATGACCAATGGGCCATCAGAGAAATCTCCCATCTTCTGAGGCGTTATGCCCTTTCGGTGTATTCCCGATCTTATGTGGCCGGGTTATCGGGGCAAGCGTGGCTGAAATTTCTGGATGATACGGGCCGCACCAATCAATTTTCTGAAGGCCCCGGACAATCATTGCAGTCTGGACCCTACCAAGCCCAGGCATCCACGTCGGCATCGGAACTTCTTCCACTCGTGGAACAATGGATTCAACAGGTGCGCATCCACAAAGGGAAACCCGCGGCATGATCTCACTACTCTGGCCATGGATGATCGCAGTCAGTCTATTGCCTTGGCTTGTGAGACGATGGGCGCCTCCGGCTCCGGAACAAGCCAAAGCTGCCTTACGCGTCCCCCATTTTCGAGACTTGATCGGGTTTCAATCCGGTAAACCTATCGGGACCAAACAACCTGCACCCTCTACCATGTTTTGGTTCAGCATTGTGATTTGGCTCCTCTTGGTATTGGCTGCCGCTCGACCTCAGTGGATTGGAGAACCTGTGGGGTTGCCTACTAGTGGACGAGACTTGATGTTAGCCGTAGATATTTCTGGCAGCATGGCCATCCCGGATTTTGCCATCAGTGGGCAGGAAGTGACGCGTCTTGAAGTGGTGAAACGCGCAGCCAGTGAGTTCATTACACGGCGAACAGGCGATCGGATCGGCCTTATTGTGTTCGGGTCCCAGGCCTATGTGCAGACACCCCTCACTTTTGATCGTGAAACGGTTGCTAGCATGCTACGCGAAATGGAAATCGGTCTCGCCGGAAAAGAAACAGCTCTTGGTGACGCCATTGGGTTAGCCGTCAAGCGACTCAAAGAGCAACCAGCCGGCAATCGGGTCTTGGTGTTACTCACAGACGGAGCCAACACCGCTGGGGAAGTCTCGCCCAAACAGGCGGGTGAATTAGCCAAAGAGCAAGGCCTTCGGATCTATACCATTGGCGTGGGGGCGGACCGCATGGAAGTAGATTCGTTATTCGGATCTCGAACGGTCAATCCCTCGCGGGACTTAGATGAAAACACGCTACGGGAACTGGCTCAAGCGACGGGTGGTTTGTACCTCCGGGCCAAAAATACGGAGGCGTTGGCCAACGTGTATCGCGAACTGGATCGCCTGGAGCCAGCTTCAACGGATGTTGAACTCTTTCGTCCCAGGACGGAACTCTTCATCTGGCCGTTGGGGCTGGCTCTGGGCCTTTCTCTTCTCATGGCGATATTCCATTTGGTCAGGCATGGTGTGTTGATGGGGATGAAGTGGCCAGCAAAGCCCTTGAAAACAGAAACGGTGCTGGGGTCATAAGATGGGCTCGTTCCATTTTCTTCGACCGGAATGGTTGTGGGGTTTTCTGCCGTTAATAGGCGTGTTTGTGTTGCTTACCAAACAAAAAGCTACGGCTCAGTTATGGGAGTCAGTCTGTGATGCGCATTTATTACCACACGTGTTGGTCGGCACACTGGGAAAAAAGTCCATCAGCCCGATCATCCTTCTCGGGCTGGGGTGGACTTTGGCTCTGTTGGCCCTTGCCGGGCCGGTGTGGACTCAGTTGCCACAGCCGGTGTTTCGCGCTCAATCGGCCTTAGTCATGGTCTTAGATGTTTCGCGTTCCATGGATGCCCAGGATGTGGCTCCATCACGGCTCACTCGTGCCAAACATAAAATTCTGGATATTCTACAAACTCGAAAAGAAGGGCAAACGGCATTGGTTGTATTTGCAGGAGACGCATTTGTCGTGTCCCCGCTGACCGATGATGCCCGGACCATGAAAACATTGGTGCAAACCCTCGAAACCAATTTGATGCCCGTGCAAGGAAGTCGGCTCGACTTAGCACTCACCATTGGTCATGACTTGTTGGTGCAAGCTGGGATTCCGGGCGGGGATCTCTTGCTCATCACGGATGGGGAAATAAATTCCACTACCATCAACATCATGAAGCAAATTGCCCAGAAAGACAGAACCATTTCTATATTGGGCATAGGAACAGAGGATGGAGCTCCGATTCCCGACCAAGGCGGATTCGTCAAAGATGAGACCGGAACTATCGTCGTACCAAAATTGGATTCTGATTCCTTGCATGAGGTGGCTCGGACAGTTGGTGGTCGGTATGCCACCGTCACGCTGAATGATCAGGATCTGGATCATGTTGTGCCCGTAATGAATGGTTCAACGCTTTCTACCTCAACGATGGCGGATCAACGAACAACCGACATCTGGCGAGAAGAAGGTCCCTGGTTGGTAGGAGTTCTCCTGCTTGTCGCCCTTCCCGCTTTTCGTCGTGGATGGATAGGTGCCCTGCTAGTCCTTGTGCTTCTACCGCAAGTTAGTCAGGCATTTTCATGGGAAAATATCTGGGAACGTTCCGATCAACGGGCTATGAAGGCTCTCGAACAGCACGATCCCCAAAAAGCTTCGGCACTGTTTGAACAGCCAGATTGGAAGGGCATCGCCCACTATCGTGCCGGTGAGTATGATCAGGCGGAGCAAGCCTTTTCGGGTATGGATTCACCAGATGCCCATTATAATCGCGGCAATGCCTTGGCCAAATTGGGAAAATACCAGGAAGCCATCGCCTCTTATCAAACCGTCTTACAGCAACAGCCTGACCATGCAGATGCCCAACATAATTTGGACATTCTCAAAAAGATGTTGGAAGATCAGCGATCAGAATCTTCTCAGGAGAACGATTCCCAATCATCAGACTCCTCTGAAGATCAGCAACAAAATGGCGAAGGAGGGGAATCGGAGAAGGGTGAGGAAGAGAACAAGCCAGGGCAAACTGCTTCTCAAAATGATGAAAACCAAAATGAAAAGGGTTCATCCGGGTCACCTCTCGATCCTTCAGACAAAGCCAATCAATCTGATGAACCTCAATCCCAGAATCCTTCTCAAGATGAACAGGACAAGAAAAATTCATCGGATATAACTCAAACCGCACAGGGAGAAAACACAGAAGATACTAACCTGCAGGAGCAGCAGGCTTCAGCTGCTCAGTTGAAAGAGGCCCGTAAGGATCAGAAGTCTGAACAGGCTCTTCAACAATGGCTTCGTCGTATTCCTGATGACCCAGGAGGGTTGTTACGGCGCAAATTTCTGTTGGAGCATCAACGACGACTAGAGGCAGGGACGACAGTGGATCGTACAGGGAGGGCATGGTGAGAAACAAGATTATGCTTTTTTCTTTGGTTCCGTCATTCCCGACATTTTCTATCGGGAATCCATCTTGTTTTTTCATATTCAGCTCCTTCGCCCTTTAAGGGGATTGGTACGAAGAAGGACAAATGCTGAGGTGAGGAGAAAATCTTGGTGAGTAACTAGTGGCCTATATATATATTGCCATTTGTTTTTCAATGTTGCCGGGTTTCGGCCCGGCAGCCGATCTACTTTTCTTTCGGGAAAAGTAGCCAAAACCATATTGGCCGTGGCGTAGCCATTCGGGCACCTTGCCCGGTTTGCCGATACCGGCGGCGCGCAAACTCGCGGAGCTTGTCTTGAGATTTATTGAAGGGCTTAGACAATGCGCGCCTTTCCTCCGGTGTCGGCTGTACTGCTCGGCCTCGCCACAAGGCCAGATTCTCTTTCAACCCTCATCCCCGGGGGAGAAGGAAGGGTGAGAGGGAAGACGGTCAATAGTGGATGGATGCGGAGTAGACGTACAGAGGGCCAACCAGGAAAAAGCCAGAATAGAACAGGTAGAAAGATTTGGGAGACTTTTTTAAGATGGCAATTGTGATTCTTGTGTTGAGCCTGTTGAGTGTGCCTTCTTTGGTGTGGGGGCAGGGGGTGAAGGCGTATGTGGATCGGAATCCGGTGATGGTGGATGAGACGTTTCGGTTAGTGGTTGAAGCCGAGGGGGTTTCCTCCGGTGATGAGCCAGATTTACAGATGTTGGAAAATAATTTTGCATTGTTGGGCACGAGCCATAGTCAACAGATGAGTGTCGTCAATATGAAAACCTCCTCGGTGACGAGATGGGTAACCACGTTGGCTCCTAAACGGACTGGGATGCTGACTATTCCTGCCATTCAGGTTGGAAACCGTTCAACCCTTCCCCTTTCTATCACGGTGAAAGAGCCCAGTCAGGCGACGGGCACTGATGCTCAGCGGGATATTTTTCTGGAAGCCGAAGTCGATTCGCATGTGCCGTATGTCCAAGGTCAAGTGTTGTTAACCCTTCGTCTGGTCTCAGCGGTGTCTTTGCAAGAGGGGAAATTAGATGATCCCGAAATTGAGTGGGGCATGATTGAACGGGTGGGCAAAGATGCGTCGTTTGAAACCATTCGGGAAGGGCGACGCTATCAAGTGACGGAACGTCGCTATGTGATTACTCCTCAGAAGGCTGGGGCTTACGTTATTCCGCCTGTTTTGCTTTCTGGGTCAATTCCTGATGAGCGATCAGGAGGCTCTACACTTGATCAATTCTTTGGCAATCGTCGTCGGAATCGGGGTGGCCCCATCACGTCCTTTTTTCAAACTCTGCGTCCCATTCATATACGGAGTCCGAAAGTTTCACTCATCGTGAAAGATATGCCGGCGGACATCAAGGGCAATGTGTGGCTGCCTGCCAAGGAATTCACGATTAAAGAAAGTTGGTCTGGAGATACCACGAACATCCAGATGAGCGAACCCCTCACGAGAACCGTGGTCATGTTTGCGAAGGGCGTGCGGGGTGAACAATTACCGGAATTGCCCGTGTCAAATTATGGATCAATCAAAAACTATCCCGATAAGCCAAAAATCAATACGGATTTTGATGGTTCTTGGGTGGTGGGTACCCGCGAAGAGAAATATGCTTTGGTTCCCACGCAACCCGGCTCGGTGACCATTCCCGGCATCAGTATTCCCTGGTGGAATATCGAACATTCACGATGGGAAACAGCGGAATTACCATCTAGAACTTTGACGGTGGTCGGAGATATTCCCCCGCAATCATCCAGAATCAGACCGTCTGAACCCATTCAATTAGCTGATACGGCTGAGTCGGTAGAACACAATCCAATAGAGATTTCGCTTGATAGGTCCAATCAATCGCCTGTAATTTCTGGATCAAATCCATGGGCATGGATTGCTAGCGGATTGATGGGCGTGTGGGTTCTCACCCTCGTGGGTTGGTGGTGGGATCGGCATCGGCGAAAACATTCAAAGAACGAAGGTGTTGATGCAAAGGCTCAGAAGACATTGGAGTCCGAACGCAAAGCGATACAGGCTGTGAAGGTGGCGTGTCTTGAACAATCAGCGCCAAGAACACGGGAAGCTCTTATGAAATGGGCGTCGATTAAACAACAGGGAAAACCATGTTTAAATCTGGGCACTGCAGCTCGAATGTTAGCTGAGCCTGTTCCACATAATACAGGTTTGGAAGAAGCCATTTGGAACTTAGATCGAACCCTGTATACTACAACCGAACAACAGACATGGAATGGTCAACGTTTCTGGGAAACCATCCAGCCGGCCATCACTGCAAAGCCCCAAAAAGTGAAGAGCAAGGACGAATTATTGCCGGAATTATATTTGCACTAACACATTGATAGGATTCCCCTCCTTTGTAAGGAGGGGGTAGGGGAGGTAGAGACTGTAAGATGCTTTTAGCTTTGAGATACGTGTAGGGGTCTGTTGAAAAAAGCCGCCAGCGGTGTTCTCGCCATTTTTCCGTGCTCACGTAGTGCCAGTACGCTCCGCGCGCAAAAAGGGCTGCGGCCTTGCTGGACGGACTTTTTTGAACAGCCCCGATGCTGCTGATAGCGAACAGCTTACTGGTGAAATATGGACCTTGATATCTTCACTATTCAACACTCCGTGTAGTGCTGTCTTGAGCAAAATTGGCTATTGATCCACTCTACCCCACAAAATTACTTGTCTCCTCTTGTGAGCCAAGCCCCTTACAAAGGGGTGGAGATATGATATGACGTTTTAGAAAAGCCATGGTACACTTGGAGATTTTATTGTTGTATTTCTAGATTGAGATGAAGAGGTCTATATGACAAGCATGGTTGAGATTAGTAATTTACGGAAAACCTTTGGGCCGATTGTTGCGGTAGATGGGGTCTCGTTCACTGTCGGTAAGGGTGAGGTCCTTGGATTTCTCGGGCCCAACGGAGCGGGGAAATCGACCACGATGAAAATGATTACGGGGTTTCTGACGCCGACCAGCGGCATGGTACGAGTCTGCGGCCATGATGTGCAGGATGACGCCCTGGCTGCAAAAACGCGTATTGGCTATCTGCCCGAAGGTGCTCCGGCTTATCAAGATATGACGCCTGCTTCATTTTTGACCTTTGTAGGAGAGATGCGGGGCCATCGCGGTGAAACTCTCAAGCGGGCTGTGCATGAGACTGTGGAAAAGGTGAATCTGCAATCGGTTTTAGATCAACCAATTGAAACACTCTCCAAGGGCTTTAAGCGTCGTGTTGGCTTGGCCCAAGCCATTTTGCATGATCCGGATGTCTTAGTCTTAGATGAACCAACTGATGGCTTAGATCCCAACCAAAAGCACGAAGTTCGCACATTGATTCGGGCGATGGCTGAAGAGAAAGCCATTATCCTCTCCACGCATATTTTGGAAGAAGTGCATGCCGTCTGTTCTCGGGCTATGATTATTGCGAAAGGCAAAGTGGTCTCGGATGGCACACCTGCTGAATTAGAAGGACAAGCGCCAACCCACAATACGGTTCTCATTACAATCAGTGGAGTAGAACCTGACCTGGCGCAGGAACGATTCATGACCGTGAAGGGGGTCAAAAAAGTAGAAGAGCAGGGTAAGGATGGTAATCTCGTGCGGTTGAGAATTTATCCTGATGATGGACAATGGATACTGCCTGATATTGGGCGATATGCTCGAGAGCAAGGATGGAACGTTCAAGAATTATATCAGGATCGAGGACAGTTAGATGATGTCTTTCGTCTTTTAACTACTACAAAACAAGCACTTTCTTAAGGGAACGTCTAAAAACCGTCCTTTTCCGTGATGGCGGCGTCAACTTCGTGCTCAAATCCTCATGTAGTCCCATATACACTGCGGTTTTGCGCGCGAAGTTTCCTTGCCCTCACCAAAAAATCCTGGTTTTTAGAGGTCCCCTTAATACGTGAGAGTATGGATAAGACCAGCAAGGAGGCATTGTGGAACGCATTCGGGTCATCTTTAAGCGGGAATTAGCAGGATATTTCGCCACACCCATCGCGGCAGTGTTTATTGTGATTTTTCTGATGCTTAGTGGTGCCTTTACATTTTATTTGGGCAACTTCTTTGTGCGAGGGCAAGCCGATTTGGTTCCGTTTTTTGATTTTCACCCATGGCTATACCTCGTGCTTATCCCTGCCTTGGCGATGCGCTTGTGGGCAGAGGAGCGGCGATCAGGCACGATAGAGTTACTGCTCACCTTGCCGGTCACTATGTGGGAGGCAGTTGTAGGTAAATTCTTGGCTGCTTGGTGCTTCACGGGCATTGCGCTGGCACTGACCTTTCCGATGTGGATTACTGTGAATGTGCTGGGTGAACCAGATAACGGCGTCATCTTTGCTGGCTATCTTGGTAGTCTGCTAATGGCCGGCGGGTTTCTTTCCATTGGCTCTTGCATTTCGGCCCTGACAAAAAATCAGGTAATCGCCTTCGTCGTGAGTGTGGTGATTTGTTTGGGATTTATTTTAAGTGGGTTTCCGCTGGTCCTGGAACTCTTTAGTGGATGGGCCCCACAATTTCTCCTTAGCGCTATCAGCTCTTTTAGTTTTTTGACGCATTTTCAGTCTATTAGCAAAGGAGTTTTGGACTTCCGAGACATCGTCTATTTTCTATCACTTATTGCGTTTTGGCTATTTGCTACGGCAACCGTCATCGATATGAAAAAAGCCGAGTAAGGGATAAGGATGACCATGATTCAAGGACTGATAAATTAATGAGGGATCTATGAATAAACGCTTGTTAACAGGAACTGGAATTGCCTTAGCGGCTGTGTTGTTTGGGGCGTTCAATATAATCAGTAGCGCCGCCTTACGTTCGGCTCGTTTTGATTTAACGGACCATCAGCTCTATACCTTGTCAGATGGCACAAAAAACGTACTGGGAAACTTAGCGGAGCCTATTACCCTACGTTTTTACTTGTCCAAAAAATTGGCGACTGGGCTTCCTGGGATTAAAGGGTATGCTACGCGGGTCCAAGAAATGTTAGAGGAATATGCCCAAGTTGCAGGCGACCAAATACGTTTACAAATCATGGACCCTGAGCCGTTTTCTGAAGATGAAGATCGTGCTGTGGCCTATGGATTACAAGGCGTGCCGCTAGGCAACGGTAGCGCACAATTTTATTTTGGTTTAGCGGGCACAAGTTCAACTGATGAGTTAGAAGTGATTCCTTTTTTTCAGAGGGAGCGGGAAGAGTTTCTAGAATATGACCTTACAAAGATGATCCATTCTTTGGCGAATCCGAAGAAAAAAACTCTAGGATTGATAAGTTCGCTTCCCATTGATGGAGCTGCCGGAGGCATGCCCTTTATGCAACAAGGTGGCGGCAGTCCGCCTTGGTTGATTGTGACTCATATTGAACAGATGTTTGAGATAAAAAAACTTGAACCGACGGTGAAAGCCATACCAGAAGACGTGAGTGTCCTCATGGTTGTGCATCCTAAAACATTGAGTGATCCCACCCTCTATGCCATTGATCAGTTTGTCCTACATGGTGGGCATGCCATGTTTTTTGTGGACCCCCTGGCGGAATCGGATAGAAGTGGCGGCAACCCTATGAATCCCATGGGAGGCGGAGGTCCAGGGAATTCTGATCTTCCCAAGTTGTTTGAAGCCTGGGGGTTGGAAATGGTTAAAGGAAAGGTCTTAGGTGATTTGCCATTGGCCAAGAAGGTGCAAGTACAACAACAGGCTCGTATGCAAGTGGTGGATTACCCTGTGTGGGTGGATTTTCGTCCCGAACATTTCAGTACTGATGATATTGTGACGGCACAAGTGCCAGCTATCACCATGGCGTCTGCAGGCATTCTGCAAAAAAAGGGTGATGTGGGGACGGAACTTACACCCTTGATCCAATCAGATGAAGCGGCGATGAAAATTGATGCTTCGCGCTTATCGTTCATGCCTGATCTTGGAGGCATCCTCAGTAGCTATCAGCCAGAAGGGGAAAAAATGATCGTGGCGGCACGAGTAACGGGAAAGGTGAAGACCGCTTTTCCTGATGGCAAGCCCAAGGAGCCTGAAAAGGAAGAATTGCCGAACGTCGCCCCTTCTTCTGATTCCGACGACTCCTCGTCGTCCAAGCCCCATGTGTCTGAATCCAAAGATCCTATCAATGTGATTGTGGTGGCTGATACGGATATTTTGCAGGATAAGTTTTGGGCACAAGTGCAAAATTTCTTTGGCCAGCGGATTGGCATTCCGACTTCGGGAAATGGGACATTTGTCACCAATGCATTGGATAATCTTACTGGCAGCAATGATCTGATTAGCGTCAGAAGCCGGGCTGGGTACTCCCGTCCGTTTACCTTGTTGCGCGCGCTCCAGCAGGATGCCGAACAACAATTTCGTCAAAAGGAACAAGCCCTGCAAGAACGGTTGAGAGCCACGGAAGGTAAACTTCAGGAATTGCAAAGCCAAAAGCCAGAAGGCAACGCCATGCTCATGAGTACGGAGCAACAAAAAGCCATGGCCACGTTTCGGCAGGACTTGGTTCAAGTTCGGAAAGAGTTGAGAAGTGTGCAACATGAATTAGGCAAAAATATTGAAAGCGTTGAAAGTTGGGTGAAATTCATCAATATAGGTCTCGTGCCACTCCTTATTGGCATTGTGGGTGTATGGATCAGTTCGTCGCGCCTTCGGAAAAAATCGGCATAGAAGGTATCACTTCACAAAACACGTAGAAGACTAACTGATAATTTAATAGTGAGTTAAAGGAACGCTATGAAGTCGAAAACATTAGGCTTATTAGCCGCCATCACCATTGTGGGCATTATATTAGCCGTGTTTGCCAACCGTGAACCCTCAACAAGTATTCGACACAGTGGACAGTTGTTGTTTCCAAACCTGATGGCTGTTGTGAATGATGTGAATGAAATCGCTATTGAGACCAAGGAACACACGGTCACGTTAGTGCGCGGGGAACAGAACTGGGGAGTGAAGGAGAAAGCTAGCTATCGTGCCGATGTGGAAAAGGTGAAGCAAGCCATTGTGGGTATGGCGGATCTGCGTATCCATGAGCCGAAAACCAAGAATCCAGAATTATATGAACGGTTGGGGCTACAGGATCCAGATCAGGAAGGTTCGCCGTCTAAAATGGTGTCGCTAAAGACGGTGGACAATGCTGAAACGGCGAAACTTGTGGTAGGAAATCAAAAGCCAGCCAAAGGTAATCCCCGAATGAGTGAGATCTATGTGAGGAAACCAGATGACCCGCAAACCTGGTTAGTAACAGGCAATCTGCCATTAGAGACGGTTTCGGGGGAATGGTTGGATAAGGAAGTGACAGCCCTCACTACCAAACGTGTTCATCAAGTGACTGTGACGCATCCCAAAGGCGAAACGCTCCATCTGTCCAAAGAAAAGCCAGAGGATTTGGATTTTCAATTGGATGCGATTCCTTCAGGGTTTAAGGTTTCTTCGCAATTTAATCTGAATAATGTGGTGGGGACCTTGGTCCAGTTGGAATTAGAAGATGTGAAGCCACAGGCTGAGCTAGATTTTTCTGGTAATCCAGGCGTGTCAGCAGTTCTTGAAACCTTTGATGGATTACGTCTGCATGTCCACACAACTAAGCAAGATGAAAAAGTCTTCGCTAAGGTTTCCGCTGAATTTGATGAAAATATCATTGTAACCGCGGAACCTGATCCCCAATCGGAAAGCAGTGAAAAAACCGAAGGCGCAGAAACTGAAAAGGATAACAACGAAACAGCGGCCACTCTTCCCAAGAAAGAATCACTACTCAAAAAACCTGAAGAAGTACAAAAAGAAGTCGAATCAATCAATCAACGCGTCAAAGATTGGGCTTATGTGCTTCCTTCTTTCCGAGTCGAAAACTTCTCTAAACTCAAAAAAGATCTCATCTCGAAAGAAGATTAGCGGAGAGCTTACCGAATTGAGGAATTCGTTCCGAAGGGAGTTGAAGGGTGTGGATGAGGGTGAAGACGTAATTGGGATGTAGGGCGCTATAAACAACTGTACCCCAACTAATCGTCCTGCTTGGGCTATGCTTTTAAAGCAGCCTGTAGTTCCTCATATACCTGCATCAGTCGCGAGTCTTCCAGCCGGTATGCGAAAGCCAGGAGAATCACTCCACCAGCTAGCACTAATAAGCCTAAGGCAATCATTCCTATCCCCCAGAATATGCCACCAACTGTCCCAAACCCGCCATCCATTGCATACATCGCCACAAAACCGAGTGTGCCCCCGATGACAAAGAGGAGCCAAATGGACGTTAAAATTGCAGAAGACCAAGGGATTCGTTTCGACAAGTGGAATGCAAGCCTATCATCTTGAAAGTGATAGTCGAGCGTCCCCTTTAAAGGCCAAGCTGTACGAAACCGAAGAGAAAACATTTTGTAATACGGCCGAATCACGATGGCTTGCTGATCAGCTACCCATCGGGCCACACCATGAGGAAGGGGAATTGTACTGTTCGTTTTGAATAATCGAGGGAAAGAATCCTTTGGTTTGGAAAGCGAATCTTTTCTCCGGGCTAACGTGCATCCATAACGACAAGCCCAGGGTTTCAGAGTAGTAAATTGAAACCAATCACCGATAATTAAAGCCAGACCCATCACGATGGCGAAAATGCCAGGGAGCAACATAGGACTCAAAAGATATCACAGGATACATTGCAACCACACGCTAAAATTACCTTTGCGTTCATTGACTTCTACGCACTGCCTCTACTAGTATCGATCCGCGGGGTGGAGCAGTCTGGTAGCTCGTTGGGCTCATAACCCAAAGGTCGAGGGTTCAAATCCCTCCCCCGCAACCAAAAAAATGAATGGAAGCTGAACCCCTTGTCGGTAATCCCGGCAAGGGGTTTTTTGTTTAGGGTATCGCCCAGATGTTTCTTGCGTTTGGCCTTTAAAGTAAAAGATGTGCTAGAAGGTATGCAACAAACAGCAAGAGTGGAGAAATTACGGAGGTTTCCGCTTCTCGGCATCCTTTCAGCCACTGCGGGTGTTGGTGCTCTGTCAGAGGCTCAGCGGGGGTGGCGTGATCACGTCATGTTGGCCATGCTTGATGGGCTTATCATGGACTCGGACCTGCTCGCTAAATATATCAGACTCTGAACAAACACATCACGTTGTAGGTCTATCAGAATACCTTCTCTCCAGACTTAGGAATTGTTGTCATAGTATTTGCCCTACTTGTGTTGTCAGCACACAAAAAAAGGAGAGGTCCAAAAGACCTCTCCTTCTTTTTTTTAATCTAGGCCTTTTCGTTAGAAGCGGTTGCCTCGGCCCCCTCTATCTCCACCACCACCGTACCCACCACCTGAACGTGGGGCTTGAGGTTTGGCTTCATTCACGGTTAACGTTCGTCCGCCGAACTCGGTAGAGTTGAGAGCAGAAATTGCCGCTTGTGCTTCTTCGTTAGACGACATTTCCACAAATCCAAATCCACGTGATTGGCCCGTGAATTTGTCACTAATGACGTTTGCTGATTGGACCGTTCCATGTGATGAAAACAGATCCGTTAATTCTACTTGCGTCGCCGAATACGGCAATCCACCAACATACAATTTTGAGCCCATGTGGCTCCTCCTTTTAAAAAAATGATATTGTCTGAGGCTCGAGAAGGGTAAAGCATTGGGAAGGAGTAGTCCGCGGGCGCGAGGTTCAGGCGACTGAGGTCAAATACTTCCGAGTAATCTCTCGGGCGAAACAACACCGGTTATGGGCTCTGAAAATTTCATGACCTATCGCCAAGCCCCACGCGATAAGTACGGTGACCCTACCATAGGAAAGAAATAATAGATAGCAACTTTTACACGTGGCAGAATATTTCCTTCAATTTCTTGAAGGGTCCCGTCCTCAGACAAGACGGCATAAGCTATAGGACTTTTACTAGTGATAGGTCCCTATCTGGTAGACATTAGAATGATTAGCAGTGGTTGTGCCACTTTCGTCCGTCTTTGGCCAATAGGGCGTCGGCTTCAGGCGGTCCCCATGATCCGGCGGTATAGTTGTGGATGGCATGTGTTCCCAGACTGTCCCAGACTTTGAGAATAGGGTCAACGACGCTCCATCCTAGTTCGACATTATCACTGCGTTGAAAAAGTGTGGCATCTCCTGCCATCACATCGTGCAATAGCGTTTCATAACCAGTACTTGGGGCATCCCCAAAATATTTTGCGTACTGAAAATCCATGTCCACATTTCCCACTTGCACCTGAGGGCCTGGAATTTTGGCTCCAAAACTCAAGGAAATGCCTTCATCAGGTTGGACGCGAATGACGAGGACATTCGGCGTTAACCGATCGACTGGCGTTTTACGAAATAACATGAGTGGGGCCGACTTGAATTGAATGACAATCTCGGTGACCCGTTTATTCATTCGTTTCCCTGTCCTGAGATAAAACGGGACCCCTTCCCAACGCCAACTTTCAATAAACAATGTCATGGCAGTATAGGTTTCCCTGAGCGAATTTGGGGAAATATTTACTTCGGATCGATAAGGGGGGACATGGCGTCCATTGCACATCCCTTCGATGTATTGACCGGCTACCGTGGAGTGTAAGACATTCACAGGATTCATGGGCTGAATCGCGCGAAGAAGTTTGGCTTTTTCATTGCGTACTGCTTCAGCATCAAACTCATTCGGAGGTTCCATCGCCACATAAGCCAAAAGCTGTAGTAGATGATTAGGCACCATGTCTCGCAAAGCGCCTGATTTATCGTAGTAGGCTCCACGATGTTCAACACCTAGCGTTTCGGCGACCGTAATCTGTATATGGTCAATATATTGTCGATTCCAGATGGGTTCGAAGATGCCGTTCGCAAATCGAAACACTAAAATATTCTGAACCGTCTCTTTCCCCAAATAATGATCAATGCGATAAATCTGGTTTTCGGCTAAGACCCCGCGTAGCGTTTGGTTCAAAGATTGAGCGGATGCCAAGTCGTGCCCAAAGGGTTTTTCAATCACGATACGTCGAGAATAGTCTTTCTCATGTTGGACTAACCCAGTCGCGTTCAATTGTTCAGCAATTTCACCGAAAAATGCAGGGGCGGTAGCCATGTAGTAAAGATAGTTCCCACAAGTGCCATATTGCCCGTTTAATTCTGATAGCACGGAAAGAAGTTGTTGGTAAGTTTTGGGATCCCGAAAATCTCCTGAAAGGTAATGTAACCGGTCAAGCAACCATTCTTTGATGGTCGGGTCAATTGAACGTGTCGAGAGTTCTTGGATATCGTGACTCATTTTGGCTCGAAAATCTTCCGTGTGCATCTCAATGCCATCTACCCCCAAAATGGCAAATTCATTTGGAAGATGTCCGCTGGCGGCCAAGTTATACAGAGCTGGAATCAATTTGCGCTTGGTCAGGTCTCCCTGGGCACCAAAAATGATAAACAAGGTGGGAGGTCTTGTCTGCCCATGACTTGGTTGTTGGAAAACAGGGGAAGTCTCACGGAGAATATTTAATCCGGACTCTCCGAATAATTCGTCTGACTGTGAAGGAACCCTAGGGGAGGGCCTAGGTTGGTTCGATGATTCTAAGGAAAAAGGTTTGTGCGGTGTAGCCATCGGCCCCCTTATGTACATTATGTAAGAATAAAAAGGGCCTCAGCAGGAAAACTGAGGCCCAACACAACCACATGCGTAAGCGATATTATACCACTTGAATCACTAAATTGTTTAGATGTTCCATTCCAATACAGTCGAGAATACAATATGCTCGATATGTAGAGCCTTCTTTGCCTGTTTGAAACGTCATACTTGTCTGTTGTTGCCACATTGATATGGGTTCAGATTCCTGCATGACCCCTTCTCCGGTTATGGCAACTTGGTGTGTATCGCCAAAGGCTAAGCTGGTCATTTTTTCGTCAAAGATAAATTTAATGCGGACGACTTTGCCTTGAGGTAACTGAAGAACATGTTTTGGCCCATAGACTTTCCCTTTTTTATCTAAGAATCCCTGTTGATTGACGCGAACAGTCATTTCCAGGTCAATCTTTTGAGATGTCGAGGACGAGGCAAATGCCATAGAAAGCGAGAAAAGACTCGTGGTGAATGTCAGGACCGTGGCGAATGCCAATGTTTTGCAAAACCGTTTAATCATTGAGAAACCTCCGTTGAAAAGGGTTGAAAGTTTGTAGGTGGCTGAAATGCTTCTTTTCGTTCAATGGCCCTACCCAATCACATTTGAGCCGATGGTACTGAGTTCATCTTGATGTTGATGAATGGCTTGCTCGTGAATCTGCTGCGCCTCTGGAGTATGGATACATTTTTGTTCGCAGGCCGGAGCATTGGTGTGGGTTGAGAATTCAGAACAGCCTGTAGCCTCGAGGCCGCCATGCTTGGCACTGCGAAAAACGTTCACTTCAAAAACCACCTCACAATTTTTCTTTGACGCTGGGCATTCCAACACGGTTGCCTTTTGGGGAACATGCTGTTTCATCTTTTTTCCTTTCTTTTTGGGTAAATGGGAGGCGTTCTATGTTCGTTCCTATAACAGTCACAGTTTTCCCACCGTGAAAACTAAAGAGTCCTGAAAAGGTTAGAAGGCGAGTAGAAGGATGGTGAGGAAAACCCTCAGGCTAGGGAGTGAGCCAAGATTAGCCCCAGTCCCCTTCAAGAGCGTTTTCATCTTTCCTTCGGTAACCCGGCTGTCAGGAGTGGTTAAGACCTGATCCGTGGCTTTGCGCCCCGTCTTTCAACAGTTAGCCTTTTCGGGAAAGAGCGTTCGTTATCGGCGTGAAACCGAACAGTTGTTTTGTTAAACAAAAGTGTATCGGAACCTGGAGGGAAAACTTGAAGCTACTTGGGTTAACTCAGATGAGGCAGAAATCATCCACAATGAACGTGACACAATATGAATTGAAAATGAAAGGAGTCCGGAGACCATGAGGAAATTACAAGAATAAAGAAAGCGTTGGAACTAAAAAATCCTTCAGAATTCCAAGTCTTGTACTTTGACTTTCAAAAAATAGTTTGGGTGCTTATTGTGGGCTGGATTGGTATTTGGGGAAAAGCTATTTGCAGAGAATCGAAAATACTAATGCATTTTCCGGTGCTGATATGGTTAATGGCCTCTTCCGGCTGACGTAACGAAAACCCACCATTGTTCCCCTCGGTTGTAGCATCTAGTTTTTGAACGGGATGGAAACTTAGAAATCCTACTCATTTTTATTGCTCCTATCGCCCTGATGTTCTTGTAAATGAGGGTAAGGATTGGAGAAAAGCTCTAACCAAGCCATGTTGATTTATATGTTCTAATCTATTTGAAAATATGAGAAAAGTTTCCCACTAGCCCAATGAGAGTGCATAGTAATTTCCTTCCTTAATCCTGTAATGGAATCAACCGAAACGATATGTGGGACATTGTGCAGAGGGGTTTTGATTATTTGATAATCATGAAAGTCAATAGGTGGATGCCAGGAGATCCACAGGATGAAAGTTAGGACTTCCCATGTCGTTTATTCACGTTGAAGATATTCATGTGCTTGAGATAGGAGTCACGGTCAAGTTAGAGGGCTCGTGGTTCAGTCACCCCTTCCCAACCAATTCGTTTACGATAAAAACTGCTGAAGAGCTCGCCACTTTAAAAGGCCTAACTGATGTTACGATCTTGTATGATCCTAACCGGTTGCAACCTTTGGTTGTTGATGATGTGTCAAATAATGTGGATGCCCAGGTGGAAGATGAGCTTGAGGTTGTAGGTCTTCAAGATAGTGAAATGTCTTTCAGTGGTGGTGAGGAGAAAGCTCAGGAAGAAGCTCCTTTAATTCCTAAATCCGCCCTATCGGAAATATTTGAGAGACGTGAAGATTACCGTGAGTATTTTGAGCATCTCCGTAAAGTGGAGGGAAATTATCAGAAAACCTTGTTCCAAGGGCATGAGCTCTTTCGGCAGCTTACCGGGCGTCGTCCGTCCGGCCTGAAAACAGGTGATGCCGTGATTACGAATATTTTACAGGAGATGAATAATCCCAATGCGATGATGGCATTGATTGATCAAGTTGGGAATTCTGGTGTGGCATGGGGGCTCTCCGAACATGCTATCAACGTGTGCACCCTGTCTCTTCTTATTGGACGGCAATTTTCATTAGAAGATGAAGTATTAATGGAACTCGGGCGAGGAGCATTGTTTCATGATATTGGTTACCGAGCTCTACCGATGAATGTGAAGTTTCATCCGGGAGGGATTAAAGTTGAAGCAGACCCAGAACTCAGTCTTCTCCATCCAGAAATGGGCATGCAACTTATCGCATCCTTCCTGAAGGCTGGACCCATTTTGCTTGATGTGATTGCACACCACCATGAGCGAATGGATGGTTCAGGGTTCCCTAAAGGCCTAGGAGGAGAAGACCTTTCTCTGCTCACGAGGATTGTCATGGTGGCCGATCATTTTGACGAACTCTGTAATGCTCCAGATCCTAAAACGAGTCTCAACCCTCATGCCGCGTTGGCTCGTCTCTATCGTCACGTAGTTATGAAAGGGACCTCCTCAAAATTTTGCGAACAAGTGGTACAGGCTTTGGTTCAAGCAATTGGGGTCTATCCACCCGGGAGCTTAGTAGAACTCACGGATGGATTTCGAGGTTTGGTGTCATCGATTAATATCCATCAACCGATGAAACCAATTGTCTTACTCTATGCTCCGTGGCTTTGCCGAAACGATGGACTGATGGTGAATTTAGCAAAGGAGTCCCAATTAGAGATCAAGCAGGCCGTTCATCCGAAACATGTTCCTGAGCAAGAATTAGCGTATCTTAGCCCCCGCCGAATGGCGATGTTCGTGCATACTATGGAACTCGCGCCTATGGGATTCGACACCCGTCCACCCCGAACGCTTAAACCTGCCCTGAGACATTAATGTCAGAGCCCCATGCTTTGGAATTCTTACGTTTTTCTTGCCCAGGTTAATGTGAGTGACCTATGTGAATTTCTGGGGTATATCAGAAATGTTAGAAAGAAGACCTGTGTAACCAAGATTGGGCTTCTGGATAGAACCTGCTGAGAATGTTAAGGGTGAGATTGGTCAAGAGCTGGACCAATAGATCCATGGCTTGTTGGTTATTCTTCGTGGTACCAGCAATTAGACATCGTTTCCAAATTTGTTGCAGGTCTTCTAGCTGTTGTTTCAGGGCTCGCTCTGTTTCTTCTTGCCAGAAAAGGGGAAATTCACGGGGGTCACTATAATCCCCACGTCCTCGGCCGCAATGGGTGACGGCTAGATAACGCAGGAGCGCATCCCGCGTTTGGCGATTCAGAAATTCAGGTACCCATGAGATTTGATTAGGGTCTCCTTCATCCTGACTTTTTGCGTATGTGGTACCCCCTAACGCACCTAAGATTGCTCCCCCAATGGTAAAGATCCCATGTGACAATCCTCCTGTTGCGACATCTGAGGCGAATCCGGCCGCCGCGCCGCTGACAAGTCCATTCCAAAAACTTTCTTCTTCCCAGGGTTTCCGTTCCCCGGGGACTGTGACATCTTCCAACCGTGATTGAATCGCATGGGCTGATTCACCAGTGAGGCCATAGAGGGTGATTAATTCTCTACTCATGGCTGAAGTACGATGGGCTAAGCGTTGATCCATAGCCTGCATAGCCCGCTTAACCATGGCTTTTTTCGAGCCTCCCTCGCTCTGTTCTGGTAACACTTCGCCGTCCAGGGCGGTTTCAACTAACATATGGGCAATCGCATTCATGCTTGCATTGAGGGTGAGACGCTGTTGTTCACGCCAGGCATTGGACAAACCTAGCATAGTGGAATGCTTTTCTTGTTGGAGTACTTGAGCGATGCGATTCCATAACAATCCCTCTTGTACCCAACAGCGGGTAAAAGCGTCTAAACTCATGACATCTTTAATCACATCATAAGTGGACCATTGCTGCTTCCATTGTGTTTGTAATTGCCGTTGTTGTTGGAGATCCGTAGATCCGGTTTGGTTGAGGAGCACGATCACGGGTTTGTTGAGCCAGGAAAGAAGGGCAAGCTCAGGCTCTAGGTATCCGGCCATGGTCGGGTTTTCTGTGGCGTTGACCAAATAGAGGACAACGTCGGCTTCTTGTTGAACATTTTGTATGGCCTGTTGGCTGCACCAAAAGGGTTTATCTGTAAGCCGATCCCAGACTTGAGACACTAGCCAGCCGATAGGATTGGAGAGACCTTGTAGGCGCTGAAGGAGTTTATGGCTGTTTCCAAACCCTGGTGTATCCCATAGATTTAATTGCAGTCCGTCCGATGTTTCGAGCAAGAGGAATTGTTCGTTTTGGAGTGTAACATGGGCCTGATCTAGTACTTGTCCCACGTCTTTGCGCAGAAGAGTGCGTGCCAATGTGGTTTTCCCGATATTGGTATGAGAAATTAAGGAGAGTGTAATGGTGCGCGTAGTCTGGTCCATGGATTTATGAAGAAGCAGGCCAAAGTCTCGTTTGCGCCTGTTGAATAATTTGGTTTTGAGGTGTCGTTGATGGATGAAACGAGATGAACGAAAGCTGGTATTGAATGCCCAAGCGTTGCCAGGACTGTCGACGTTCGGTCATCCGTACATCGTCGACGATTTGGCCATAAGGTTCTTCGTCCAAGAGTACGAGGAGCCTGGTATTTGATGCCGTACTTAATTGTGTCTGCATTGTGTGAAGCCATTCCCCATGGACTTCCCCCTCGGGAGTTTGTCCTGCATTAAAGATGACTACTATCGTACGAGTCAGTGCGGAAGCTTCAAACAACGCTGAGTATTCTTGTCCAAAGGGCACGGTTGGGTGCCAATGAAGATTTGCCAGATTTCCAAATATATCCAGAAAAACTAAGTCTAGAAAATTTTTGGCTTTTGCAGAGGGTTGATAGCTGTAAGGTAAAATATCGACATGCGTACCTTGACCTTTGTCGGGGGCAAGAAGATGCACGAAATAGGGATCCTCCAATGAAAGGGTGCCTGACGGATGCATCTGTTGAACAGAACGTTGGCAGAGCCAAGCTAGGATGCAGCGAGGGATAACGATAATAGCAAAGACTGTCAGGGCCCACATATGAATCCAAGAAGCCGCCGGACCATGTTGAGGGGCACGGAGATTCACAATGTCTGCAAGGGAAGGAAATGGATAGTGTAGAAGCCATGCCGCAGGCCACAAGAGCGTGTTGAGGATACCATGAACTTGATTAGCTGAAAGAAACGTACTTTCCCAGGTCGCCTGGTAGTCTAAAGCCAAACCTCGAACATACATACCCAGAATAATTCCCAAGGCCATGCAGGCTGCGCCTAGGTGGAGAAGTTGACGAAGGCGTTGAGTCCATATCGGTCGTATGTGTGGAAGCCAAAGGGTCATAAATCGTTTGGTGGAATCTTTGACCCAAAGAGTGGCCGATGGATCTGAAAGTGTGGCAAAGGACCACGATCGTCGTCCCCACCATTCGGCGAATTGAGATAGCCAGGTCGTGGTGGCGCCAAGCCCTGCATTTTTTAACGAGGATGGCAGCCAAGGCACCACTGCTGAAGACAAAAAAATCCCCACATTCCAGAGAAGCAATGCCAGCAGAGGAAAGTTGAGTAAATTCACTCGTTGCGACCCTCCCAACCCATTCATCAATAATCCTGCACCAAGAGCAGGGAAAGCCACTAGTGCCCAGGGAATATCTATTTGAAGATGTTTCCAGGGTTTGATGAAAGTAGGAAACGACTTTTTGACAAAAGCCCATATGATGTCCGATCGCCGAGTGAGAAAAGTCAGGCTTGTTTCTTTCGATGTGTCGAGTGCAATGTCTTGTTGGTCTCTCGCTTGTTGTGTCGCATGATGTCGAGTAGAAAGGGGAAGGTGCCGCCCATGCTGATCCGATTCCTCCATCGCTTGGACGAGTAGAATTTTAGAAAGTTCCGTTCTATTCATATCGGTGGTGCAATACTGGTCCAGTAAGAAGGTTTTCTCCAATGGAAAGGGTTTCATGGTACTGGAGCAATGGCTAGGAAACAAATATGTGGCTGGCGGATTCTGAGTTGAGTAATGAGAACGGTGAGGAGAAGGTCATCGGGTTGGGTGGGAACTTACCCTTTGGCTGCCGTCTCTTTTGATTTTGCGGTTTTAGCAACCGATGATTCAGAGTCCAACAGAATGCTGAAAGCGTGGGTGGACGGGTGGCTTTCCAATGCAATTTTGACGATCATCGTCATGGGAACCGAGAGCAACATACCGACGGGGCCCCATATCCATCCCCAAAAGACCAAGGACAGAAATACGACTAATGTCGAGAGCCCAAGTTTACGGCCCATCATCTTTGGTTCCACCACATTCCCGAATATAACATTCACAATTCCATATCCTGCCGCGACCAGAAGGGCGCGTCCCAGACCGAATTGAATATACCCCAAGAGCACAGGTGGAACGGCGGCGATGATCGAGCCGAGGTTGGGGATGAAATTTAAAAGAAAGGCCAAGAGTCCCCAGATAACGGGAAAGTCGATCCCTAAAATCGCCACCCAAATAGCCACAATAATGCCTGTGGCTAAACTCAAGAGTGTTTTGATGGCGAGGTAATTATTTACGGCATCAGTAATTTTGCTGAATTGCGAAAAGGTGCCTTTGGGATCGCCGAAGGCGGCATGGACCTTTTTAGGGAAACTTGAGGCTTCCAATAAAATGAAAATGACCGTTAGGAGAATTAAAAAGGAATTAGTGAGGATTCCTCCTAGTCCAGAAAGCATGCGTCCGACAAGTCGCATAGATGCGCCCGGGTCAATGGATTTAAGCATTAACTCTTCATTAAATTGAAACCCTAGACCTTGTACCCATTGGAGGAGAGGCTCCATTTCTTCCGTGAGCCGTGCTTGATAACGCGGAATGGCATTGGAAAAATCATCCAGGGAAGTACCGATCAACACGATAAACCCAAACCCTAACCCTAGGACACCAAGAATGACCAAAAATAAAGCTACGGCTGCCGGAAGGCCTTTATCTCTTAACCAGAAGATAGGAGAGGCGCTCAGAATAGCCAAAAATCCCGCAATTAGCAGGGGAACCAGAATCGGCTCTGCCGCCCGCATTCCAGCGACAACAATGACAAATGCTGCTGCCGATACGAGGAGTCGTTTATGAGAATGTTGAGAAGATGTCGATGATGACAACATGTAGAAGTGACCTTGGCCTACACTTTGAGATCAAGGTTGTTAAAGGTGCTGACGGGTCTGATCTCCAATCCTTTTTTATGTTACCTGCTTTTTGGGTTTGTGTCTTGAAGGAAAAGGGAAGAAAAAGACTGAGGAATGAGAAAGTAGTTACTGAAGGGTGTTGGAATTACTTCGAAACGAGTTGCCAGAGTTGAGGAATGCGCATGAGGTTTATTCTACAATTGCCTTTTGCCGTTGTTGGAGATACCCATTGCGAATCGCGCCATACAGGTCGAGTGTACCATCTTCGACCCCTTGAAATGTTTTTAGTGAGAGGGCGCGGAGATTCACATTTTCTATTACGGTCATGCCCAATCGAGCATAGGTAATGGTTGGATCATGCTGAACAAGTCTGGGAGCATCGGCAATTTCAATGATGGGCAGTACTAACCAGTTAAAAGGATCAAGAAAAGTATCCCCGATAAACCCAAATCCGTCCCGTAAGGTGAACGGTCCATAGAACGGAACGACAAGATAGGGTCCAGGAGGGACGCCGTAACTTCCTAAGGTTTGGCCCAAATCTTCTTGGGGCGTGTCCAAATTGAACATGATTTTGGCCGGATCAAATAGCCCTCCAACACCCAAAGTACTATTGATAAGAAACCGACTCATTTCTATTCCAGCCCCCTGAAATTTGGCTTGAAACAGGTTGTTCAAGAATCTAGGGACAAATCGCGCATTTTGAAAGAGGTTGACGATGCTGAGTTGCGCATTGGGTGGTACGAAATAATTGTAGACTTGTGCTGCAGGTTTTAAGAGATATTTGTCAAATTGGTAATTGAATTCGAAGATGACAGAATTCACTGGTTCAAATGGGTCATATTCCTCGATTTGTGTTTCTTTAGGAGAATCATCAAAGGGATCAAAAAGTTCATCCTCAAACTCCGTGTCCTCTGTTTCAGAAGCGTTGCCAGCTTCCACAGAAGAAGCCACTGTGGACGTTTCTATACTATTTAGCGTATCCGTTGATTGTTCCTTTCCCGCACAACCAACGAGTCCCAAGGTAAGGCATAGAATGCCGGTTATCCAAATGAACAGATTCCTGGTAAGGCTTGAAGATTCAGGAAATTGAGGAGACTGCGAACAGTTATACATAATTTAAGAACAAGAGGGGGAATGTTCGCTTCCTAAGGAGGCCAACATTCTGAGAACAATGGAAGGAATAATCATAAAAACAGCAACAGACTGTACCAAAATACATGAAGGAATCCAAGAAATCCCTTTATTGTCAATAAGACTCTGGTTCAACCTTCAATCATGTTCAGAAGATTCTCTGCACAAACTCTTTATGGGACTGTTGAATAATGATGATATCAACAGCCACATTTTGTCTTTGAGACGTAACATGTGGTCTGTTCAAAAAAGTCTGTTCAGCAAGGCCGCAGCTATTTTTGTGCGCGGAGCATACTGGCACTATGTGAGCACGGAAAAATAGCGAGAACGCGCGCTGACGGCTTTTTTCAACAGACCCTCTGTAGAGCATTGTCAGATTGGCCAACAGATCGTTACAAACAAAAGGCTAATGAAATTGTCCATTTTATCTCGTACCAATTCCTTGTTGGTATTTAGGATTGCTACTTGTCAATAAATTCGACGAAATTCAAATTACTTTTTCAGCTAGGCTGCCTGCTCTCCTCCTTATTCTCCAAGAGTTTAGCATAACGGTCATCAACGGCTTGTAGATTCGAAAAATCCTGTAATGGCATTTCCCTTGCTCAACTTAGTTGGACGCAAGCACAGGACTTTCAAGAATTTTTCATGCTGTGTGTCGTCGATGAGGCTTCGCAAGAGATTTCACGACCATGAACAGGAGGGAGACAGGAATGACCCCATCAGTTTCAGTGCAAAAATCTACATGGAATGGGTCGGTAAAAAAAGTGAAGCGATCCCAGGGCCCAGCCTCCGTTGTATCTTCAAAAACTGTTTCAGTGGGAGAACGGACAGTGAATTTGCCAGACCGAGAACTTCCTCTCTATTTAAAGGAAATTGGCCAAGTTCTTTTGTTGGATCGAGATGGCGAAGTTGAGCTGTGTAAAAAGATTGAGGGAACCACTGAACAGATGTTGGAAGCTCTGTTTGTTCTGCCTATGACCTTGGAATTTTTAAAAGATCAACAAGGGCGTCTCACCCAAGGAGAAATTTTAGCCAAACATATTGTGCAAAAAGATAAGGATGTGGGCATCGATACAGATGGAGAAGCGGAGCAACCCGAATTTCTTGACGCCCAAGAAGAGGATGAGGAATTTCGTCAACGGGTAATACAACAGCTTACTGATCTCTGCCAATGTATTCAATCCTTATTGGATTTGCCTGTGAACGATGACATCGTTCACGAGCACTTTTCTCAGCCGAAGAAAGTATCTCCGGAGAAAACGAAATTTTTTAAAAGCTTGAAGATGTTGAATTGGCATCCCAAGTTTTTTCAGCAAATAGAACATCGTATCCAATCTGTAAACGAGCAACTGAGGGAAGTCTTAACACGGTTGAATGTTTCTCAAGAAGACCTTCGTCAAATGGGGATTGCCAAATTAAATCTGAAAAGCCAACTAGTCATTGCGAAAGTCAGTGAACATGAGCAACCAGATACGACCCAATCCCGTAGTCGGCAAGAAGTTATCGAACAATTGAGATATATGGAAGAATATTTATTGCACATGCCTTTTGCTAAATTTCTGATACGGGTTCGACAATTAGAACAGGCAAAGACCCGTGTTCATTTCGCAAAACAAGCGATGCTAGAGGCCAATTTGCGATTAGTCGTCAGTGTAGCTAAACGATATATGAACCGTGGACTGGATTTATTGGATCTCATTCAAGAGGGTAACATTGGTTTAATGCGAGCCGTTGACCGGTTTGAATATCAGCGGGGCTATAAATTCAGCACCTATGCAACTTGGTGGATTCGGCAAGGTATCACTCGGGCTTTGGCTGATCAATCACGAACCGTTCGTGTTCCTGTGCATGTGTGTGACGCTATGACACGGGTACGACGTTCATGGGACCGTCTTGCAGTGCAATTAGGTCGAGAACCTAATATGGATGAGTTGGCTTCTATTCTGGATATCGATCCCGAAAAACTATCTTCACTCCTGGGAGCAACTAAAGGAGCGATTTCGCTTGAAATGCCGGTAGGGGATGATGAGAATGCACATTTATCGGATGTGTTAGAAGATCCTTCGGCCGTGTCTCCTTTCTATTCAGCAGAGCGAATGGATTTGCAGGAAAAAGTGACAGTATTGCTTCAGACTCTCACTCCTCGCGAGGCCCATATCATTCGACGGCGGTTTGGGATCGGGGAACTTGAAGATGCTACGCTTGAAGAAATAGGCCATGAGTACTCGGTGACACGCGAACGGATTCGGCAGATTGAGGAACGGGCGCTTTCAAAGTTGCGGGAACCAGAACGCAACAAGACATTACGCACGTATTTTGGATTGCCCAGTACCGCCTAACAATGCTTCATCTTTCCCATCTGACTTTAGGAGAAGAGAGAGTCTGTAGAAGAGTGCCTTTCTTAAGAGATGGTTTTCCCCTGTAAGCTCTGACTCTCTTGAAAGTTGGCAGAACGTGTGTTGGTGTGGAGAAATGTCGCACCGTTAAGATTGGCCTGTTGAAAATCAGCCTCATGTAAATCAGAATCCGAAAAATCGGCATAGGAGCAATCCGTCGAAGAAAAATCTGTTGCTTGCGCCTGTGCGTGGACAAACGCCGCACCACGCAATGTAGCCTGTTGAAAAACGGTGCCGCGCAATTCGGCTTGGTGAAAATCGGCCCAGATGAGGTCGGCCTGTGAAAAATTGGCCCAAGCCAGTTGGCTTCGGTGGAAACGAGCACCCCGCAAGTTCGCGCCATGAAAATTTGCACCGCGCAAATCAGCTCCTTCGAAATCAGCTCCTGGTAAATAGGCCTCTTGAAAATTGGCATTTCGGAGGTCTTGATGGCGGAAATCTGCCTCTCGTCGATCCATCTGAGAAAAATTTTGAGAGATATGTAGAGATGGTTCTTGGGTCGGTGGTGTATCGTCATATGATAATGTCGGACCGATATTTTGTGATTGCTTCCAGGTTCGATGGGTATTGAGGAGCAATGAACGGTCATTCTCTATCTTCTCAGATTGAGAAGCGCGTTGGGGAAGTTCGTTGTTTTGCTCTGACATCACGAAAACTTAGAGACGGGCATGATAGAATGTGTCAACATAATGCATTGGTAAAAGTCGCCATGTTGAGCCACTTCAGCAACCATAACCCAATTGTGTAAATGGGTCTAGCTGAGATATTGGTAGCAAGCTAGTGCAAGAATATGGAGATGGAAAACGTCAGAGACGTGAATGTGTTCTCTTAATTTTGCCCTAATTCTAATCGCTTGAGATGTTAACAGTGGGGTGAGGCACTATGGAATTGATGACAGGCGTCATTCTCCTTTTGTTGGCCTATATTTTTTGGATTTGGTGGAAGGATGGGAAAACATGGAAGCCATTTTATGACAGAGTTTGTCGCCGAATCCGGTCAGGGATAGGAGTCGTGAGCAGAGAAGAGATACGTGCTCTTCATGAACAGTTTCTGCAGAAAGAACAAGAATGGGAACGACGCGTGACGAAGTTAGAAGCAAATGTGAGATTGACTCATAAACTGAAATATGCTTCTAAGGAAATGGAACCTGGCTTACCTCAAATAGAACAATCTGAATTTCCAGCCAGGTTTGCAGGCCATGTTGGGCAAGTTCTACAGCCTCGCTCCATCGTTCGACTGGGTGTTCGTTTGACCCTAAGTGATCTGCTTTGGGATCATCTTGGCAGTGAACGCGTAGATGAAATTGAAGATCATGTTATTGATAGCATGGTCCAAGGCCCGTTTTGTCCCGTGTGTTTAAAAAGGATAGTCGGGCGGGATCGTCACAACAAACGCGTTGAGGTCCCGGCGCAATGTCGCTCGTGTGGGATTTCTTGGGATAGCCAGGGAACAGTTACCTTCCCTCTGTCTTTAATAGATCTTAAGCGTCAGGTCTATGTGCTATTGGACCAAGAGTATCGAGCAGGGGAACGAATCTATTAAAAGATGAATCAATGCATCCTTTGGTTTTCCCAAGGATCACTCGATCTTGTTTGCATATAGTAGGGATGCTATAAACGATATCTATGCCCGCCTGCTCCTCTTGCTTAAAAGACAATCCACCTGATGCAAATTTTTGTGCTCAATGTGGGCAAGCCCTAGTCAAACATTCACCTGAACCCGCACTTGACTCTGAATCTGCCATCTCCCACTCAACTCCGACTTCGTTGCAACTATGGGAAACGTTTATAGGGCCGAGCAAATCACTTCAATTTTCACTACAAACATGGTGGACATGGCGTCCAGCATTTTTGTATTACAAAGAAAAATTTTCCAACCTTGAAACGCCCGAAGGTCCACGGTTTGCACTGAGTTGGAATTGGCCGGCAGCATTCTTTGATTCCTTCCTATGGTTTCTCTACCGCAAAATGTATATGTTTGCGTTGCTATACGCGGTGGCTCCTGCCCTGGCGATTTTCATCACCGGTGATATGACGGTTGGGATTGTTTCACGGATCTTGGCGGGTGGGAGTGCGAATTACTTGTATTTTTGGCATATGAAAGATAAGTTGCAACGAATCATGTCTATTCCAAATATGGATGATGTTGCTCGAGCGGATCTAGTTCGTGAGGAAGGCGGAGTCCAGCCCTATGTTCTATGGCTCGGTGCTGCGCTCCATGTCTTTATGTTTGGTCTCTTGGTGGCTGCGATTATTGAGGGACCTCCGGCGGGAGATTTTCCTGAGGGTTCAGATACACCACCCACTCAGAAATTTTTTTAAAGGAGGGGAGTTTAGACTTTCCAAAAGTTTAGGTATCTTGTGGAATTGCGGCTGTTTGCCAAGCAAACCAGGATTGGAACCATTCATAGTCGGATTGATAGGCGGTGTGTCGGGCGTCTTCCTGCTTAGTCTTTTCGGTCAGAAGAGTGTAAGTTCTAGGCCAATTTTTAGTCCACCAAGATTTGAGCGCTTCCGGAGTGGACAGAGAATCTTCAGATTGAAAAATATCCCCGGCTGCCACCAATTGAGCAATGACTTTCCATGTGCGATCTTTACCTAACCCCGAACTTTTAAAATGTTCGCGCAACAGGAAGACCACCCATAATTCGGCGCTATGTTTTTTGTTATGTTTAAAGGGTTGGGTTTGGCGGAGTGGAATAGGGTCAAAATTCTTGACGATGGAGGTATAGTCTGGCCCACCATAGTTGCCAACGACTTCAGCAATGCCTTCTACCATGTTGGCTAACTCGACTTCCACTTGAGGTGCTTGGACAGGTGGCGGAGAGGCGGTAGCTTCAAGAGGGTTTTGTGACGTGAGCATGTCGATCACAGGTTTGAGCTCCCGGAGCCGTGTGACTGCGGCTTTTAAAATTTGTGAGGATTCGACCCAATAATCAGAATCATGCTTGGCTGTGCGTTCTCTTCCTTGAGGAGGAAGGATGGGTGGAATCCAGTGGCGAATAAGGGTAAAAAGAATATAGTCCAAGTCGCCGCCTTCCTGTGCAGCAAGATCCAAGGCCTGGTTTGGACCAAGGCCCTGTTGAAAAAGGCGTTCAGTACGATCAGCGACGTGATGGCGCTGGGCCAAAGTGGTCCACCAGTGAGCGAATTGTTGCCATTTGTTGGAATCGGAAGTCATGATGTGAGGACTTAGAAAGAAGCCATGGTACGATTCGTTACAGGTCAAAGCAAGTGTGAGGAGAAAATGCAATGCCACAATTAGTCTTGATACGGCACGGTGAATCGCAATGGAATTTAGAAAATCGATTTACAGGATGGGTCGATGTGCCATTGACACCAAAAGGCGAACAAGAAGCACGTGCAGCAGGGGAAAAACTCAAAGCCTTCCAGTTTGATTGTGCGTTTACCTCGGTGCTGATGCGAGCTCAGAACACGTTACGTATTGTGTTAGATGTGATTGGTCAGGCAACCATTCCCATTACAGAAGACAAAGCCCTCAATGAACGGATGTATGGTGAACTTCAGGGGTTGAATAAAGCGGAAACGGCCAAAAAATTTGGAGATGAGCAAGTCAAAATCTGGCGCCGGAGTTTTGATGTGCCCCCACCTGGCGGCGAAAGTCTAAAAGATACTGCTGCGCGGGTCCTCCCCTATTACGAAAGGCTGATTCGTCCGGAACTGTCTGCTAAAAAGACCGTCTTAATTGTGGCACATGGGAATAGCTTGCGGTCCTTGGTTATGCACCTAGAAAACTTATCCCGTGATGCGGTGCTTGAACTGAATATTCCTACTGGTGCCCCGTTGTTTTATGAGCTGGACGACCAATGTGCTGTGACCGCTCATCGCTATTTGTAAACTTGGAAGTCAGTTATGGGGATAATCGTGTTGTTTTTTATTGCCGGCTTGTGGATGGCTGATGGGATTGCATTGATTGTGGCTCCAGAACGTATGATTGCGACCTTGCGTCAGTCGTTGATTGTGGCGCCAGGGTTTTTGAAATGGGGTGGACTTGCAGGATTATTAGGGCTAGTCTTGATAATTGCCACGAAAAATATAGCCTATCAGCCATTATGGATCGTCGTTGGTTTAAGCATGATAGCCAAGGGGATCTTTTTGTATGCCGGTTCAGACCTCTGGCGGTTGCGCATTGTAAAATGGTGCTTAGAGCGAGAGCCTGTCGACTATCGCCTTTGGGGATTAGCGTTATGCACTCTCTCGGTTCTACTGTTAGATGCTATGAATTGGGGTCAAAACTAGGAAAAAGGAAACAGCAAAAGTGTTCAGGAAAGACTTTTTCTATTTTCATGACTTTTCCTTTGTAACTTTTTTCGAATCTTCTCATGACTGATGCTGAACGATCAAAGTTTGATGAGCTATGGCAAGTGCATCAACAAGCTGATTGGCCCGGTGAGCTTGGAAGTGATGAAGGGCAGCTTATGACTTTGGATTCCGTGATTAGTGGATGTGTGACCTATTTCTTTGAGGAACATGATTTAGATGAGCAACGGGTAGGTATTTTGCGTGATTGTCTTGCCGAGCTCGAAGGAGTCGTGGAGGACGTCTCAGAAGCTCCCTCTAGATATTTTCGTCGCCTGCAATTTCTTGGAACAACCCTCCTTCAAGACTATTCCTAAAAACCATATACCATATGATGATACAAACTATTTTCTCTGTCCATGAACTCTCAAGATTACATTGGTGCAATGATAGGATTAAGTGAAGTAGAAATGTCGTTTCACTTCTGCTAGGCACCTAATTTAGGAGCGATCAGTGTTTTGTCGTGTATTGTTGAAGGAGTAATGGGAAGGTTTTGGGGGTTTTTACCACACAACAAGGAGGTTTCACATGGCCAGTTCGAAAAGTCGGTTTGAAGTGTTTGCGGGGAAAAACGGCAAGTTTTATTTTCGTCTCAAAGTGCAGAGTGGAGAAATTATTCTTTCCAGTCAGGGGTATGCCTTACGATCCTCGGCTCGACGGGCCATCCAATCTGTGCGTGACCATGCTTCGGATAGTGCCTGTTATGTAACAAAGAAAAACAAAGCCGGGAAAACCTTTTTTAATCTGGTTGCCCGCAACTCAAAAGTGATTGGCACTAGTCAAGCCTATGCTTCACCTGCAGGCGCACGGAAGGGCATCGAGGCCGTAAAAAGGGCAGCAGCAAAGGCCGGAATCGAATAAGTCTTAAGATAGCGGGGTGTGTCGGCACCCCGCTATGTGCCAAAACAGATAGGAGTTGTGAGCCAGAGTTGTGGAAGAAGAGGTTCGATCTGAACCTGGCTTTCTCATGAATACATCTAGTTTGACGCTGGAAAAAATGCTGTGGTACCGTGATTTGTTGGCTTGCTTTATGTATAAACCTGTCGGATGAGTAAGGTTGTGCCCATGAACCAAGAAAAAGATCTCAAGACGATTTTGAACAATCTTCATTATTCGGATGATGCCAAAGTGGTGGAGCAAATTTCGGCTCAAACCAAAATGGTGATGTCTCGCATGAAAGGCATTCGCCGAAAATTGGTAGTGATGAGTGGCAAGGGTGGGGTCGGGAAAAGTATGACCACCGTCAATCTGGCTCTGGCATTTGCTCGTATGGAGAATCGCGTTGGCCTACTAGATGTTGATATTAATGGTCCTTGTGTTCCCCAAATGTTGGGGATGAGTGGGATTGGCCTCATCGATACGCCGCAGGGAGCTGTGCCTCCCACAGGTCCATTAGGCGTAAAAGTGGCTTCAATGGATTTTCTCCTGCAGGCTAATGCCCCGGTTCGATGGAAAGGTCCTATGGATTTAAGCCCGGTCTGGCTGGGCATGACAGAAATGAATGTCATTCGGGAATTTCTATCCGATATGGCCTGGGGCGAGTTAGATTATTTGTTAGCGGATCTTCCGCCGGGAGCTGCCGCTGATAAGCCACCGCTGTTGTCAGGTCTCATTCCGGATTTAGCAGGTGCTGTGGTTGTCACTACCCCTTCCGAGGTGGCTTCGAATGTTGTACAAAAATCCATCGCCTATGCCCAGGAACTTGGTATTGAGATTTTAGGGGTCGTGGAAAATATGAGCCAATATCGCTGTCCTTCTTGCGGGGAGGAAAATCCTCTGTTTGAAGGTGATACTGATTTGATGTGTGAGGTACTGGGGATCCCCCTCTTAGGGCGTATTCCTTTTGATCGCAATTTTGCCCGTACCTTTGATAAGGGAGATCCCATATTAGATGGCGCAAATCCCACTGTGGAAAAATACCAGGAAATCGCCAAAAAAATTCATACGTTATTGGACTATCAACAAGTGGTAGCGGGGAAATTGTCATAAGCAAAGCAACCGTTGGCATGGGCTAACGTTCAGAAGGGAAATGATATGAAGTTTGTCTGCCTTAAATGTGAAACCTATATGACCTTTGAAAAAGTCGAAAAGCCAGCGGAAGGAGCCTTAGGAGTCTTTTTTGAATGTCCGTCCTGCGAATCGCGGTTTTCCATGATCACGAATCCTGGCGAAACCCAAATGGTGTCTTCTTTGGGTGTGCAATTGGGTGGACGAACCGAAGCCCCCAAGCCATTAGAAATGACTCGGGGTGGGTTAGAAGACAATGTCGCGGCAGGTGCGGGACAAATGGCGGCATATTTAAATGATAAAATCCAAGCAGGCCAACCAGCCGCTGCCTCAGCGCCGGCCGCTTCTGCGGCACCTGGGTCAGGAGAATCGGGTGAAAGTGGAGGTTGTCCATTCTCGGCTATGGTCGCACAAATGGGCCTGGGATCATCGGGCGCAACTGGAACGACGGCTCCGGCGGCCGAACCTTTGTTATGGACGCCGGATGCCCAAGAGAAGCTTGCGAAGCTGCCGTCCTTTGTCCAACCGATGGTCAAAAGTAGTGTCGAAACCTATGCCCGAAAAAATGGCTTCACGTCCGTCACGCTGCAAGTCATGGATGATTCCAAGAATTCCACGACCGAAGGCATTCAATGGACACCAGAAGCGCAACAACGACTAGACAATATTCCCGATTTTATCCGCCCCATGGCCAGACGAGAAATTGAACGCCTAGTCAAAGAACGCGGCGGCTCAGAAATCACCGCAGAAATCATGGAAGAAGCCAAAGAAAAGTTCATGAAATTCATGTAAATTTCGATACATATTTCAGATCTGTCAAAAGGCGGCTCTTTTTGAGAGTCGCCTTTTTTTGTACCAATTCCCTTTCCGGATTCGTCATTCCCGCGAAGGCGGGGAATCCAGTCTTTTCTTGTATTTCAAGAATACGGGCGCGGTCCCGTAGTCATTTCAACTAAATTGGAGTATACTCCTAAATTATCCTCTTATTTAGAACATAGCTCCAAATATGAAAATCCTCTCCAGGCGGCTCAGTCTTGAGCTTCCTTCTAAGCAATCAGCGTTTTTATGGGGACCAAGGAAAACAGGCAAGTCCACCTATCTCAAAGCCAAGTTTCCCGACAGTGTCGTTTTTGACTTCCTCAATACGGATCTGTTTGTTGAATTTTCCAAGCGACCGGCGCTTCTTCGTGAACGGCTTCTGGCTTTGAGCAAGCCCATACTTCAAAAGCCCATCATTCTCGATGAAGTTCAAAAGGTCCCACAGATTCTGGATGAAGTGCATGGGCTCATTGAGAACAAGGGTTGGAAATTTATCTTGTGCGGATCGAGTGCACGAAAGTTGAAACGAGGACAAGCGAATCTCTTAGGTGGTCGGGCATGGCGGTACGAGATGTTTCCTTTAATTACGCCAGAAATCGATAAATTCGATTTGCTCCGCGCATTAAATCATGGACTGATCCCCGATCACTACCTCCAAGCCAATGCCAATAAGTCCTTGCAGGCGTATGTTCAGGACTACCTAAAGGAAGAGGTGTTTGCCGAAGGGCTCACTCGAAATATCCCTGCCTTTTCTCGCTTCTTTGATGCCATGGGATACAGCCATGGGGAAATCACGAATTTTTCAAACATCGCGCGGGACTGTGGAGTCGATTCTAAAACGGTCAAGGAATATTACCAAATTTTGGTTGATACCCTGCTGGGTATCCTACTGCCGCCCTTTCGCCGTCGCCAGAATCGTCAGGTCATTACGAAAGCGTCAAAATTCTATCTGTTTGATGTCGGGGTGGCGGGAATCA
Source organism: Nitrospirales bacterium (assembly GCA_965223685.1). Taxonomy (GTDB): domain Bacteria; phylum Nitrospirota; class Nitrospiria; order Nitrospirales; family UBA8639; genus Nitrospira_E. Next base: position 1,610,750 of record CBDCXG010000002.1, on the reverse strand, counting down.
TTATCAAGCGCCGTGTACGCGAAGAACGTGGGGAAGCTTTCGGAAAGGCGTTTGAGCATTTCATCTTGATGGAGCTTGTTGCCCATCGATCTTATCATGATCTGGAGTATCCCATTCAATTCTGGCGCACAAAAACAGGCTTAGAAGTAGATTTCATCTTAGGTGATGGAGAAGTCGCAATTGAAGTGAAGGGGACGAATCGGGTGGATTCACGAGACTTGCGGCCTCTTCTCACGTTCATTGACGAATACCACCCCCGTCAGGCCATGGTGGTGTGCAATGAACCAGCCGAGCGAGTCATCGGTCCGATTATTATTAAACCTTGGCGTGTGTTTCTCGGGGAATTGTGGAAAAGGAAGATCATGGCGTAACAGATCCGATTGGGTTAAGGATACAGCCTAGCGCCCACGGAGGAATGAGCTGACGTGCAAGAATCTTTAGGAAACAGACTCGAACTCTATGCAGATTTTGCCATTCGTAAGAATGAGAAATATTTACGTGTCTGACCCCTAATGCGGCGATGGCCTCTGAGTCATTGTTCTGGACGCCAGATGCACAAGAAAAATTAGCGAAGTTGCCCTCGTTTGTGCAGCCGATGGTGAAAAGCAGCGTCGAAACCTATGCCCGAAAAAACGGGTTTAATACCGTCACGCTCCAAGTTATGGATGATTCCAAGAATTCTTCCACCGAAGGGATTCAATGGACCCCAGAAGCGCAACAACGACTAGACAATATTCCCGATTTCATCCGCCCCATGGCCAGACGAGAAATTGAGCGGCTTGTCAAAGAACGTGGCGGCTCCGAAATCACCGCCGAAATCATGGAAGAAGCCAAAGAAAAGTTCATGAAATTCATCATGTAAGTCTCGATAGATATTTCAGGATCTTTGTGAAGGCGGCTCTTAAAAACGAGCTAAAGTCAAATGTAGTGTCTGAGCGGTTGCTCACGCGGCGACCGGGGCCTTGCTTCTTTCTTCGATGCCATCCGTAAACTGAATGCCGGCGATCACTTTTGGCAACTCCCGGAATCCGCGCAATCGCCGCCACGTTTTCTCCGCACACTGCCCCAACTTAAACATCATGTGCAGGATGCCATTCCGAGTGAGACAGCCCTTGGTGCGGACCGTCCGATGCCGAATCGTGCCAAACGTCGATTCGATGGGATTCGTGGGCCGCAAACTCGGCCAGTGGGCCGCGGGAAAATGATAAAACATCAACAGCTCTTCCCGATCTTTTTGCAGACACGCCGTGGCCTTGGGATATTTCAGCCCATAGGTGTCGAGAAACACATCAAAGGCTTTCTCGGCCAGCCCCTTGGTCTCAGACTGCCAGATCTCGTGCAAGGCCTGTTTGGCTTTGGGTTGCACACTTTTCGGCAAAGCATTTAAGCCATTCTGTGTCTTGTGACACCAACACCGTTGATGCCGCGTCTCCGGGCAGAGTTCTTCTAGGGCTGCCCAGAAGCCCAGGGCCCCATCGCCAATGGCCAAGGCAGGGGCAGTCAGGCCACGCGCTTTGAGCTGCAACAGCACTTCCCGCCAACTTTGAGTCGACTCGCGCATCCCATCTTCCATCGCCAAGAGTTGCTTCTCCCCGTGGACGTTCATGCCGATCACCACCAACGCACACAAGCGCTGCTGCTCCGCCCGGATCCCACTATAGATGCCGTCGACCCAGATATAGACCCACTGATCGGCATCGAGGCGACGTTGGCGCCAGCTCAGATACTCCTCCCGCCAGGTCTGTTTCAGCCGGGCCACCGTACTGGCGGACAGCCCTTTCGCCTCGGGCCCCACAAGGGCTTCCAGGGCCGGCTGCATCTCCCCCGTCGAAATCCCTTTCAAATAGAGCCACGGAATGGCGGCTTCCAAACTCGCGGTCTTGCGTACGTAGGGAGGGACTAACGTCGAGCGAAACGTCACGGGCTTGCCCTGGCGGCTCCGCACTTTGGGCACCTGCACCGTCACGGGCCCGATCCCGGTCTGAATGTCCCGTTGCCGATGATGCCCACTGAGGACCACTCTTGCATGGCCCTGCTCATCCTGCTGATCAGCATAGGTGGCCAAGAGTTCGGCCACTTCCGCTTTCAGGGCTTGGGCCAAGAGTTGCCGCGCTCCCCTTCGAATCAAGTCTGTCAGTGAATCGGTTCCTTCTCGATCTTCTTCCTTTGGTTTGCTACTCTTGCTCATCGTGGCGTCTCTCCTTTTGTGGTTGTGTATGGATGTCTTGCAACACCCATTTCAACCCGAGACGCCGCGTCTTTTCAACTCACTCCGTGCACTACTTTCGAGTATAACTCCTTAAAAACGAGTCGCCTTTTTTTTTACCTTTTTCTCTAGACTGAATAGTCATGTTATTATCTACTCTGCGACTTCTTTGATACTTTGCTATGTGACGAAAAAGACTGTTTAGATTTCTATTCTCCTACTAGCCGAAAAAATGAACCTAGATCTTAACTGTTTTGCCATGAGAGAAAAACTCTTCAATTATCACTTTTGTCTTTTTATAGTGGGACTCAGCATTTTGGGATGGCCTTTAAATTTACTCGGATCAATAGCAATTTTTTTCCCTTCCGATCACACCACTATTGTAGAACCCGGGGTAAAGGATATCGATTTGGATAACCAAAGTGTCCAATCTGTTGATATCAGCCCTGATGAGAAACTTTTAGCTGCTGGGGGTCATGATAGTACATTAAGAATATGGGATTTTGAGACCTGCCAACTCAAAGCAATTTTACAATTAAGACATACTCACCAACATACAAACATCGTTTCAGTTGACTTTAGTCCGGATGGGCGATGGTTAGCAGCAGGCGGGAAGGATTGGGCAATTTATCTTTGGAAAACCGAATCACTTTTTACGGACAGGCAGTGATCAAGTTAGTTGGCCATAGTGGTGGAATTAGATCGGTGGTATTTAGCCCTGATGGACAATATCTTGCCTCAGCAGGCCATGATGGATCGATTCGCATTTGGCGATTTGGAAAAGAAATTAAAGAACATGTGGTTTTATTGGGACATGAAAAGACAGTGTATTCTGTTTCTTTCAGCAAAGACGGCAAAACTTTGCTTTCTGGTGGAGAAGATAAGACCCTTAGACTCTGGAATCTAGAGTTGCAAAAACAAATTCAACAAGCTACGGCGCCTGGAATCGTTAGGGACGCTAAGTTTACTCCAGATGGGAAATATATCGTGAGTGCTATCGAGAAATGGGAGGGAGAGTTTCCCGTCATGGTGTGGGATGCAAACTTAAAACAATCGATTCACACGCTTCTAGGTCATAAGTATTCACCTACAGCTCTTGCGATTAGTCTCGATGGAAAACATGTTGCCTCTGGAGGGTATGATGGCAGCATTCGGCTATGGGACATTCTTGCAGGCAAATTAGTAAAAACTCTCAGAACTGAAATTCCAGTCAGGAGGTCCGAATTTCTTGATCGACCGGTATACCCTGATCAACCGGTCAGAACCCTTACCTTCACTAAGGATGGACAATATATTGTTAGCGGTAGTTATGAATTTACACCGTGGTTATGGGATCGTGAGAGTGGGAAGGTCCTTAAAGTCTATAGAAATAAAGGGTGTGAACCTTAAAAAATAATTAAGCCTTAAAGCTATTCGTTATTCATGCGCTACTTCTTGTAACCTGCCATGGGTGCGGCGGAGCCGCAGTACCGAACTGACTTCTTTGGCGAAGACTGTTTGAGCCTAGCGAGTTCCCGAGCCATCTTGTTTCGGGATAGTCGCGAAGGAACCCGTAGGGCCGCGACCGGGCGAGAATGGTTTTGGGTCATTTTGCCGAAGCAAAAGGATCTCGGCGGCGGGGCCGAAACCCTACTAATTGATTCAACCAAAATCCTTCCAATTCTAAAACGGCTTCAAACCGTAAGTTTCTCCTATAGAGTAAACTGATTACTCACAGTCCGCATTTTGAGCTATACATTAATCTAAATATATACTATAATGTATATCAATGTGGGTGATTTATGAGAAGAAGCCTGTTTTAAAAGTCCTTTATCGGCTTCCTTCTGATGTTCTATTGAAATATGAAGCATGGAAGAGGATCGTGGAGTTGGAGGGGCCGGTAGGCCTTCGGTCAATTAAAGGTTTCCACGATGAATCCCTAAAAGGGAATTGGAAAGGCTATCGATCATCTAGACTAGGGAAGAAATGGCGCGTGATTTACCACGTTGCGAAAGGGCAACTCGAAGTGTATGTCGTTGAAGTCATGCCTCACACCTATTAATTTTGGAGGACAAATATGGCTATGAATAAAAAAGAATTTGTGCGAGCCAAAGTGAATCGTACGATTACTCCTGGCGAGATGCTCAGAACAGTAAGGGAACTTCAGGAATTGACTCAAAAGGATTTAGCTGATCAAACAGGCATTTCCCAATCCAATATATCTGCGATGGAAAACAATGTGAGCCAAATTGGCCGAGATCGAGCTTTGGCGTTGGCGAAAGTCTTGAAAGTGCATCCAGCCGTGATTCTTTTCCCCGACTTTGATATTGCCCAAGTGGCCTAGGCGAAAGAAGAATTTTCGAGTTGTAAATTAGTCGACCCTTGTGGGTTCTGTCTTGGACGTTCCTCCAAGCTAATCTTTAGCACCGTCTCAAACACAATGAGTATTGCCATTAAGATAGAGATTGACGAGTCTCCTACTCCGACAATAATTCATCGGTTTCGAAACTCTGGAGAAGATGTCTATCGGGCTTTGATGGAGACATGTTTGGTGAGTATTGAGGAGATAGATAATGCTAAGACGGATTTTACTGTGAGGAATATTCGGAAACGAGATTTAGGTACTGTGACTCAGATTATTAAGGATGAACTCAAAAAACATAATTTCACAAAATCCGCAAGGTTGATTCGCCAATGAGTCAGAATGAGACTAGCTTAATACCAATCCTCTGTCCCCGCCTTTGGGCACGGCTTTGCCACAGAACCAAATTCGACTTCTCAGGCTGTGCCTGTCTGAGCGGAGCGAGTTGCGCAGCCTCCTAATTTGGTTCTGTGGAAAAGTTTCCCCGAAGGGGTCGCGGCCAGGTGGAAATGGTTTTGGGTCCTTTTGCCGAAACAAAAGGACCTCGGCGCGAGGGCCGAAACCCCGCTATGAGAAATCCTTCCAATTCGCATAAGGCTTCGATCGATAAATTTCTTCGATCGGATATGGTAAGACGACTCCCTCTTCTTCCAGCACTTTAGCTGTTCTCCATAGGGGAAGACCGACAATAGCAGGGTAGTCCCCTGCAATTCTTTCTATGAGCTGTGCCCCTTCCCCTTGAATCGAATAAGCCCCAGCTTTCCCAAAACTCTCCTTTGTATCCAAATAAGTCTTAAGGGCTTGTTCATCAAACTGTGAGATCCAGACTCGAGCGGTTTCGACGAAATCGATAGAAAAATTAGAGGTCTGTTGAATCAGGGCCACTCCTGTGTGAACTTGATGAACTTTCCCACAAAGCTCGCGAAGCATGATTTCCGCTTCTTGCATATTCTCGGGTTTGCCTAATAACCTTCCTTCAATTTCGATGACGGTGTCGCTGCCGATGACCAGGTCTTCTGGGTGGTGGTTGGCCACAGATAGGGCCTTATCTCGTGCAAATTGTCGTGTTTGTTCGCTAGGGGAGAGATCTGGAGAGAGGATTTCGTCGCAGGTTGGTGGGATAATTCTAAACGGTACACCCAATAACTCGAGCAACTCTCGGCGACGAGGTGAAGTTGACGCTAACAGAATTTGCATGGGCAGCGAGTGAGGGATTAAGTGGGTGTGGACGCGAATATAGGAATTTCAGGCGTCAGGTTCGCCGTTAGATAAGCATCGAGAATGTTTTTGACATCCTGAGTACTATTGGTTCGGACCATTTGGGCGCGTAGGGCCGCTGCATGGGGAAAGCTAGAGCAATACCATCCAAGATGTTTACGCATTCGCACGAAGCGTTCTGATCCATGGATGCTTTCGAAGCATTGGGCGTGGGTAATCATGGCCTGAAATTTTTCGTCTAGGCTCGGTTCTGAATTTTTGAGTTTCAAAGATGCTCCTGCCGTAAGAGCCTGACGCACTTGCTGAATTTCTTGAAAGATCCAGGGCTTACCTAATGCTCCTCGGCCGATCAGCACACCATTGACGCCTGAAACGTGAATACGTTGATGTGCGTCAGCCAGACTTTTGACGTCCCCATTTCCTAAGGCCAAGATTCCATGCTTCTGAATGCGGGTGGCCGCTTGAGCAATAGCTTCCCAATTTGATTCACCACGGTACATTTGGGACAGCGTTCGCCCATGGATGGCAATGGCTTCAGGCTGACCTTGAATAAGGCAATCGCTCCATTCATCAATGATATTGCAGTCAAAGCCTAGACGGGTTTTCACGGAGAGCGGGATCATTGTTCGTTTTTTCTCTTCGTTCAGTTCGGGGTGCTCGGCTTTGAGCTGAGCAATCGTCTGAAGTGCATGAGGTTTGAGGCCAATTTCAGACAGTGACTGTCCGTCTGTCCAGGCTTGAATACCTTTTCGAGTCTGGCTCACTAGTTCCAGGGCAAGATTGGGTGTGCGAATGAGACCTGCCCCGCTCCCTGAGGAGGCCACATTTTTCGAGGGGCAGCCCATATTGATATCCAGTCCATCGAATCCCAATTCACAAACGACGTGCGCGGCTTGATAAAATAAAGCTGGATCTTTCCCGTAAATTTGGGCAATGACTGGTCTTTCCGCTGCAGAATAGCGAAGGCTGTCCAAGGCTTTCAGCCGTCCAGCGCAAATGTCGTGGACGTTGGTGAATTCTGTAAACACTACATCTGGTTTGCCGTAGGTGGCTACAATATGGCGAAAGGCCGAATCGGTGACGCCGTCCATGGGGGCAAGTCCAATAATGGGTTGTGGTAATGTCTGCCAGAATGAGGAATTCAGTGATAAAGTCTCATGCATAATATCTTGAGTGTAGCCCATGAGTCTCTGGAAAAATAGAGAAAGTGGTAATTCTTGGCATTCGTTTTCTTAGAGTCAACAAGTCAACACGTGAGAAATAAAGATTTCATAACAATTCTCATATTTCAGTTGGTCCTATCAAGGATTGCCGAGTATAAGAAAACCCATCGTTATTACAATCGCTTGAACGATTAGGTGAGTCGTGGCTTTGAATCTCATCATCTGTACACCGTTTCGATGGCGCTTCATTGCAGTTGGAAAGAATTGTATCGTCTTCGACGAAGAATTGAACTGGTGGCATGCCTGTTCTTTTCCAAATCTCTATTGAGGATGAAAGCTCCCATCTCTCAGGCCAATATTTCCCTTCCCCTTTCAACATGGTAAGCTCAATTCGGAAGGTAGGGTGCGATGACAAAGTTTGACGAATTGGTTCAGCCACATGTCCCCGATGTGGTTCTCTATCATGCCGAATGCATGGATGGCTTTGGTGCGGCCTGGGCCTTGTGGAAGCGTTTTCCAAAGGCGAAATATGTTCCTGTGAAACACGGTCTGCCACAACCTGAAGGGCTGGACCGACAGCATGTAGTGATGGTTGATTTTAGTTATCACCGTGAGGCTATATTGGCGTTGGCAGAACGTACTGCCAGTTTGCAAATTTTAGATCATCACATTACAGCACAATCCGGGTTAGCCGATTTGCCATATGCGTATTTTGATATGGAACGAAGTGGGGCAGTCCTGGCTTGGGAATGGGCCCACTCCCAACCCGTACCCTGGTTATTGCAATATGTGCAAGATAAAGATTTGTGGAATTGGGAATTGCCAGATAGCCGGGAAATCAGTGCAGCCTTAGCCTCATACCCGTTTGATTTTTCAGTTTGGGATCAGTTCAATTTTGAAACCCTAAAAGTTGAGGGTACTGGAATATTACGTTACGAAACGAATCTAGTCGACAAGCTGACACAGGAGGCTGTGATGATTTCACTTGCGGGATATACAGTTCCGGCTGTACATTCTCCTGTGCTGGCAAGTCAAATAGGCGAACGACTTGCTGCCCAGCATGCATTCGGAGTCATTTGGCATCAAAAGGATGGGCGGCGATATTTTTCCTTGCGGTCGAAGGCTGACGGAGTATCTGTTTCGGAAATTGCTGCGCTATATGGTGGAGGCGGACATACACATGCGGCAGGATTTTCTATTGCCATTGGTGACGATTCTTCTGGTTTTCTGAGCCCAGTTGCGGATCTTCCTGTTTTTTCTTCCTAGGCTCTCTCTTCCTAATTTTCAGCTCTTTCCTTTGATATAGCCATGATTCCATTGAA
>CBDCXG010000002.1:0-1597500 GCA_965223685.1 Nitrospirales bacterium | reverse complement strand
CGAGTATGTGTAGGATAGGTGGGAGGCTGTGAAGCGGGAGCGCTAGCTTTCGTGGAGCCAACCTTGAAATACCACCCTTGCTTTTCTGATATCCTAACTTGACCCTGTCATCCAGGGTAAGGACATTGTCTGGTGGGTAGTTTGACTGGGGCGGTCGCCTCCCAAAAGGTAACGGAGGCGCCCAAAGGTTCCCTCAGGCTGGTCGGCAATCAGCCATCGAGTGTAAAGGCAAAAGGGAGCTTGACTGCGAGAGCGACGGCTCAAGCAGGGACGAAAGTCGGGCTTAGTGATCCGGTGGTTCTGCGTGGAAGGGCCATCGCTCAACGGATAAAAGGTACGCCGGGGATAACAGGCTGATTTCCCCCAAGAGTTCACATCGACGGGGAAGTTTGGCACCTCGATGTCGGCTCATCGCATCCTGGGGCTGAAGCAGGTCCCAAGGGTCGGGCTGTTCGCCCGTTAAAGCGGTACGCGAGCTGGGTTCAGAACGTCGTGAGACAGTTCGGTCCCTATCTGTTGTGGGCGTAGGTGATTTGAGAGGGCCTGTCTCTAGTACGAGAGGACTGAGATGGACGGACCGCTAGTGTGCCGGTTGTCGCGCCAGCGGCAGTGCCGGGTAGCTATGTCCGGTTTAGATAACCGCTGAAAGCATCTAAGCGGGAAGCTAGCCTCAAGATTAGATCACACGGAGGGTAACCTCCCTAAAGGCCACTTATAGACTATGAGTTTGATAGGCTGGGTGTGGAAGGGCTGTAAGGCTTGAAGCTAACCAGTACTAATCGGCCGTGCGACTTAACAACATTTGTTCTTGATAGACATGGTCTTAAAGAAGTGAAAAGTAAGGGGTGAGAAGGTAGGAGGGCGAAACCTTACCGCTTACTTATACTCCAAACCTAAAAGAATTCTCGGTGACCATACCGGAGGGGTTCCACCCGTTCCCATTTCGAACACGGAAGTTAAGCCCTCCAGGGCCGATGATACTGCACCCGTGAGGGTGTGGGAAAGTAGGTCGTTGCCGAGTTATTTAAAAAAGCCCAGAGATACAACCATCTCTGGGCTTTTTCTTTTCCAAATCCAATAACAATTAGGCATTTTAACTTGAAAATTCCCCGTTAGCTTGCTACGGGGTCATCCTTCTTTGGTTTCTTTTGGGTGCCAGAGTTCCATAAAACCACGAGTAAAGGAATAAGGCGTTCTAATTGATCCTAGATACCCCGTCAGCTTGCTGCGGGGTTCTTCATTGAGAACATTCGGCATAAGCCGCGTGAGGGCGATGGAGTGCGCTATAAAGGGACTCGAATGTTGGAAGAGTCTCAGGAATTTTCCCTCGAATCAGCTCATTCCTGACAGAACTTAAGGGGCTCACCAAACAGACACTACCGCCATGGTCCTGAAAAAACTCTTGGGCAAACAAGAGGAGACTGATTACTTTTGGATCTAAATAATATACAGGGGATAAATTAATGATAATTTGTCGGCACCCTTGTCCGTGAAGTTGCTCAAGAGTTTGAATAAAATGATTGGTATCTTCTTCGTCAAATCTTCCAAAACATTCAAGAATGGTTGCCCCATTCCGGTCTCGTTGTTCACAATACATACGTCATCCCCATCATGAAGAATAAAAAGATGACCCTATAATATTTTTCGGCCAAAATGCGAAAAAATAAACCATATTTTTGAGATATTCATAGGAAATTTTCTCTCAAGAAGGCTTTTTATATATTACAAAGAAGGAGCGAAATTTTTTCAGGCCAAATTTCAGCGAATTAGACAGGAGGACAAAAGTAGTGAAAACATCGAAGTCTCGTGGGTTGTTTAAAAAGGCCCAAGTCAGTATTCCTGGAGGGGTCAATAGTCCAGTCAGAGCGTTCCGTTCTGTAGGCGGGGATCCACTTTTTATCAAAAAGGCCAAAGGCGTAACTTTGGAAGATGTGGATGGCAATACCTTTATCGATTATGTGCTCTCGTGGGGACCTATGATCTTGGGGCATACTCCATCCTCGGTCATTAAGGCTATTAATAATGCCGCCAAGGACGGTACGAGTTATGGAGCCCCTTGCCAAGCCGAAACTGAACTTGCAAGGATGATTGTCCAAGCCGTTCCGTCCATTGACCAAGTGCGATTGGTTAATTCAGGTACTGAAGCGGTCATGAGTGCCATTCGCCTGGCGAGAGCCTTTACAAAACGAGACAGTATTCTTAAGTTTGAAGGCTGTTACCATGGCCATGCCGATCATTTACTCGTCAAGGCCGGGTCAGGGGTTGCCACGTTAGGAATACCAGATAGTCCTGGGGTTCCAGCGTCATTCGCGCAACATACCCTCACGGCTCCCTACAATAATATCGAAGCCACAGAAAAACTTATTCATAAACATGGATCAAAATTGGCAGCCATTATTGTCGAACCGGTAGCTGGAAATATGGGAGTGGTGCCACCTTCCGATGAGTTTCTCCCCTGGCTAAGAATGATCACGAAAAAATATGAAATCCTTCTCATTTTTGATGAAGTCATTACCGGGTTCAGGGTGCATCACGGAGGGGCCCAAGCTCGCTTTAAAGTGCTTCCAGATTTGACATGTTTAGGAAAAATTATTGGTGGGGGATTACCTATTGGAGCGTATGGAGGCCGAAAAGACATCATGCAACTGATTGCGCCAGCTGGTCCGGTATACCAGGCTGGAACGCTCTCTGGAAATCCAGTGGCTGTGGCAGCGGGCTTGGAAACTCTTCGGCTCCTTAAAAAACCTGGGGTGTATAAGGAGTTAGAAAAAAAATCCAAGGAATTAGCCGATGGATTGGGACAAGCCGCCAAAAAAGCCAAAATTCCATACTATCAAACAAGAGTAGGAGCAATGTTAGGGGGATTTTTTACTGCCGAACCAGTAACCGATTTTACCAGTGCAAAAAAATCCAATACAGCTCGTTATGCCAAATTTTTCCATAGCCTCCTCGAAAAAGGCGTGTATGTGGCGCCTTCTCAATTCGAAGCCATGTTGTTGTCCACCGTCCATTCCAGTTCGCACATTCGACAAACGGTCATGGCTGTCAGCAAGGTATTTAAAAGATTGTAAATTAATACCTGAGGAATGAATAGAATTTTAGAGGTTATGAATTTCTTACAATGATTCTTATCCTCAAGGATTGCAGTTTTTCTTCTTTTCCTAGTACCTTTATCTTATAAGGACGATTGCATTGGGGAAAATCCGATACAACGTAGAAAAGGAGATGTCTAATGAAATATCTTAAAATTTTTGGATTGATAGTGAGTATTATGTTTTGTATCAGTGCCCAAGCTTACGCGGACTTTTTTGACAGATTGGGCGAGGTTGTTGACCGAGTCACAGATCGTGCAGAGCAAAAGGCGGAAGAGCGGGTCAATGAAGCAGCTGATGATGCGGTAGATGAAACCTTTAACAAGACAGAGGACGCTGTGGATTGTGCTTTAACAGATAAAGTGTGTATTCAGAAAGAAGAGGCGAAAAAGGCACAACAGGCACCAGCCGTAAGCACTGGTGGGGGTTCATCAGATGCCATGAAATGTGTCGTCACCGATGTTGCCTGTCTCAAAGAAGCTAAATCGCTTGGGAAACAAGTAGAAATTGTAGATGAAGAAGATCTAAATATAATTCGATGTACCGTTACCGATGTTTCGTGTCTCCAAAAAGCCAAACAGCTAGGCAAACAAGTCGAAATCATTGATTGAGATGTAATTATTAATAACTCGCAAGTGCTCAAAGTTAGGCCGGATTCGAGACGGAGTCCGGCCTTTTTTTATGCATTCAGGAGGGTTTTGCTTACGTAATAAGGCGAAGCATTAATCATCGTCGTCGTCATCTTCATCCTCGGCTTCGAGGGCGGCCTGCCTCATTTGTTCTTCCATAGCGTTGTGAATAAGCATCCGAATGAACATGGAAATGACGGACCCTTTTTCAAGCGTGCCACCTGGCGGAACAGCAATGCGACCTTCATCTACCATTTTATCTAACCATTGTTTTTGATCAGGTGTAAGATGAAGCGGGATTTCAATCAATGGCACTTTGCCAAACATATCCATAAAAACAATCTCCTATAATCCAAAGGGAATGAAATAATCAGAATAATTAACTTTACTTCGATACCACCATGTAGTCTTTTGGTTTGTCAATGCAGGGTGTGAGGGTTTCGAGCAAGAACAAACGGGGAGAGAAAAGAAAACGATCGGGAGAAATTAGCTAAGACCAAGGACGTTGGCCATGGAATAAAGGCCCGGTGGTTGTTGGGAAACCCATTCTGCAGCACGGAGGGCGCCTCGGGCAAAGGTGTCGCGAGTATGAGCACGGTGCGTAATTTCGATGCGTTCACCCGGACCGCCAAAAAGCACCGTGTGATCACCAACAATATCACCAGCACGAATGGTTTGCATCCCAATTTCACGAGTCTTGCGTTCACCAGTGATACCCTGGCGAGCAAAGACGCCGACTTCTTTGAGTTCCCATGCCATTCCTTCTGCTAAAGCTTCAGCTAATTTGAGAGCAGTTCCACTGGGCGCATCTTTTTTTTTGTTGTGGTGAGCTTCGATGACTTCGATGTTGTATGACTCACCGAGAGATTTGGCAATCTTCCCAATGGTATTCACAAGAACATTGATGCCTATACTCATATTAGGGGAAAAGACGCAAGGAATCTTGCTGGCTAATGTTTTCAGCTGCTTGAGTTCTTGATCAGAAAACCCTGTAGTGCCAATGACCGCGGCTTTTGAAGCTTTAACGGCTTTTTCAAGATTCGCTAAGCACGAAGCTGGCCCGGTGAAATCAATAATGACGTCACTGTGAGCAAGGCAGGTATCAAGATTATTACCGAGAACAACTCCCGTTTTTCCGATTTGTGCAATTTCTCCGGCATCTTTTCCCAACGAAGGGTGCCCCTTTATTTCAATTGCCCCAGCTAATGATAGGCCTTCGGTTTCCCATGCGAGGGCCACAAGGCGCATACCCATCCGACCTGCTGCGCCGATAATGATCGTTCGTACCATACCGTGTACTTTACAGAATCGATGCGCGTTGCAAAGCTTCTCGAAGTTTGGGCCTGTGTTCATCGGCGAGAGGTGTGAGGGGAAGGCGAACTTCTTCCGATATTTTGCCCATAAATCCTAATGCGGTTTTGACCGGAATAGGGTTGGTTTCTAGGAACAACGCACTGAACAAGGGCGTTAACTGATAATGAAATGTTTGAGCCTGTTCATATTCACCCTTGAGGGCAGCTGACACCATGTTAGCCATCGCTTTTGGAGCCACGTTGGCGGTGACGGTAATGACGCCTTTGGCTCCTAGTGACATCATCGGAAGGGTTAAGGGGTCATCGCCAGAGAGCACGAGAAATCCTGGCTTTGATTGATGAATGATTTCTGAGACCTGTTGAAGCGATCCGCTACCTTCTTTAATGCCAATAATATTAGGAATGTGTGACAGTCGCGCTGTGGTAGCTGACAACATATTGATGCTGGTGCGACCGGGAATGTTGTAGAGAATTTGTGGCAACTCCACAGCTTTGGCCACCGCTTCAAAGTGCCGAAAAAGTCCTTCTTGCGTTGGTTTGTTGTAATAGGGAGTAATGAGCAGCGCTCCGTCGGCTCCGACGGCTTTAGCATGTTTGGTAAAGACAATGGCTTCGTCTGTGGAATTGGAACCAGTTCCAGCAATAACAGGAGTCCGTTTATTGACGATTTCCACCGTTACGGCAACCACGCGTTCATGCTCTTCTGGTGTAAGGGTGGCGGATTCCCCTGTTGTCCCACAGGGCACAATGCCGTGGGTGCCATTGGCAATGTGAAATTCGATGAGGGCAGCCATGGCTTGTTCATCGAATTTCCCATTTGAGAAGGGAGTGACTATGGCAACTAATGATCCAGAAAACATAGTGTAGTGTATCTCTCAGAGAAAAATTTCGGGTATTGATTCTCCACGAATCAAGTCTTCATATGTTTCGCGTTCACGAATGACCATCATATGATGATCTTTAACGAGCACTTCCGGTGTTTTTGGTCTGGAATTGTAATTGGATGCCAAGGTAAATCCATAGGCTCCCGCACTCATGACGGCCAAGAGGTCTTCGGATTGCGGGCTGAGGCATTTTCCGATCTTTGGCTAAGAAATTGCCTATTTTGTACTTAGAAACCAAGTATAAGCCACTATCCTCAGACATTCAATGATCTAATAGCTATTCAAGCTAGCTCTTCCTAATGCCTTACGACAATGTTTCCTGCTTCAGCCGTGATACCTCCCAACCATAGAAGGACCTACTGGGTCGGAGCCAAACCCTACTTGCAAGAGGAGCGTTGACCTGTCAGACGACCACATCTGCAAATTGCCCCCTTAATTGGAGTATTAGGTACGTTGCTGTTTACCCCAAAAGATCTTGTAAAAGTCCTATTCACGATTCCACAGGATTGGATTCTCAAGAATCAGTCTTACGTTTCTTTCGTCGAACTTGTGGCTTTCGTTTACTCACACGTAGTGTTTGATCCAGTGTGTCCTGCCTAGCAACCGGTTGATCGCTGGTTGCTTGTGATTGGTAGATCGCGATGGTTTCTCTAATGATCGTATTCTGATAATCGACGGTGGTCTCGGGAACGGGAACAGAAATGTTTTGACATGCCTTGCCCCAATCAAGCCAGGTGTATCCCATGGTCAGCAATAATTTATTTACCACCATTAGAGTTGGGCCTACCTTCCCACGGTGTAAAAAATTGTTATACTGTTGATTCTCCATCCCCGCCATCTTAGCTAGGCGATACCGACTAAACCGAATTTTTGGATTGATACTTTGTAGCTCTTTGTCACGCCTCTCTCTGAGGACTTCCAAGGCTTGTCCCCACCATGTTCTGGCTGGTTTACTCTTTGACATCCTCCCATTGTATGGAACTGTTCCATGATTAAGTAGTGCATTTATTATTGATATATTTAATAGTATACAGTAAAATTACTTTGTTCATCTATGCTAACTTTATGACAACATATTGCTATCTGGACTTTAGACCACCGTTGCAATGCAATGACTCGGTGTGACCTTCAAGCATGGGGCGTACGTCTCGAAGAACTCGGAAAGTCTCTGGCAACTCGCTCGCCCGAGAATGCGCAGCGCCAACTGACGATATTGGCGACTGAACTAAGTTTTGCCATGATCCCAGGGGATTGTGATTTCAATGGGCAGGAGGGTCTGTCGGCTGGGAAAGCTATTCAGGGTGTCACTGCGTTTAATCGATCCAATTCCCCTGTCAAACTAGAGCTCTGGGGCCGACATCAGGGAAAGTATTTTGTCGTTCATGTGTAACCAATTACATTACGTCTCGATCACGTTCGTGCCAATCGCCACGTCCTATAGCGTTTTAACTTTCTAAGGCAATCTTTCCCCTCACCCACACCCTCTTCCCGAAGGGGCGAGGGGCTATTGTCTTAGTTGAAAGTTAAAACGCTATAATTCATCCGACGTTGTTTTGCATGTGTCTCTTCCCCTTCGATGCCAGGCGAGCAGGACCTATTGCGGAGTTAGCGGAGGCAATTTACCTGCATCCGAATCAGATCAGGAATTGGAAGCTAGCGTTTCTGGAGAAGACGTCTAGAGGTGCGTAATGGAACAACAATGCTCAGGTCGCGATGGCTTTTTTCGAATCTCCCCTTGGTGCAAGGCGTGATGATGCCGACGAATGAACCAGAAAACATCGTGTTCAGTTTTACTTCAGGCAAAAACTTCTGGAATCGATTCTCCTCGAATCAAATCCTCGTAGGTTTCTCGTTCTCGAATCACCATGATTTTGTCGTCTTTCACCAGCACTTCAGGCGTCTTGGGCCTGGAGTTGTAATTGGAGGCCATGGTGAATCCATAGGCTCCCGCACTCATGACGGCCAAGAGGTCTTCGGATTGCGGCTGAGGCATTTTCCGATCTTTGGCCAAAAAATCACCTGATTCGCATATGGGGCCAACCACATCAACTGTATTGACGGGAGCCGATTCATTTTTGAGTACGGGTAGAATGTCATGATGTGCTTCGTACAAGCTTGGGCGCAGAAGATCGTTCATAGCGGCATCCACAATGACGAAGTGTTTATTGGAACTGGCTTTGTTGTAGAGCACTTTCGTGACCAAGATCCCTGCATTTCCAACAATCGACCGCCCTGGCTCTAATATTATTTGACAAGGTACCGTTTGAAGAAGTGGCGAGATAGCTTCGGCCAGTTCTTTAGGGTGTGGTGGCGTTTCATCAGAATAGGTAATGCCTAATCCACCCCCAATGTTCATATAGCGAATATCGAGTCTTTGAGATTTCAAGGCTTGAATAAGGTCTAGTACTTTTTTTATGGCGTCAACAAAAGGTGTCACTTGGGTTAATTGTGAACCGATATGGCAATGTACCCCCACTACGTCAATATGAGGGAGTTGCCCGGCTAGTTCAAATTCTTTGAGTGCCTGGTCAGCCGCAATTCCAAATTTACTTTTTTTCAGACCTGTGGAAATATAAGGGTGTGTTTGTGGATCGATGTCGGGATTTATACGCAAAGCCACAGGGGCGCGTTGCCCTATGGCTTTTGCTACTTCGTTGATGTGTTGAAGCTCATCGGGGGATTCCACATTGAACATAAGAATGTTGGATTCTAGGGCATAACGGATTTCTTCAGGAGACTTTCCCACTCCGGCAAAAACGATCTTGTTTGATGAGACTCCAGCTTTTAACGCTCTGAACAATTCACCTCCAGATACAATATCGGCACCGCTGCCTTCTTTAGCCAACAGTTTTAAGACCGCAATATTCGAGTTGGCCTTCATAGCGTAGGCTATGACATGTGGAATATCTTTGAAGGCATCCTTAAAGGCGTGGAAATGACGGATTAAAGTTCGATGGCTGTAGATATAGCAAGGAGTTCCTACTTGCTTGACAATATGTCTAAGGGAAACTTCTTCGCAAAAAAGCTCATCCCCTTTGTAGTGAAAGTCATGCATGAATTGGCATCTCCTCAAAAATATCCCAGTCGTCTAGTCCCAATTCCGCAACAGTGACTTGAAAGGCTTCTTTCAATTTGAGATAGCGCAAGTTGATATGGGGTGTAATGGCTTTGAGGATTTCGCCATCTAATAGCGTGTGAATGGCTTTTGGCGTCGCATGTTTGAGATGTTCAAAGTTGACGACAATATCCATTTTGGCATCCAGGGCGGCTTGTTTAATGCGCCCCAACAATTCCTTGGCGTTTAAATGATCTAATGTTCCTTCGAGCTCAATAAAGAGAGCCGCAAAAGCATCATGTCGTCGGGCCGTGACATTTAAGCACAAGTCCTGCTTTTTGGCTGGTTGAGCCGTTTGTGGAAACAGGGCATTGGGAATCAAATGTTGCGTTTCAAAAGTCGGAAGCTTGGCCTGAAGATTTTTGAGCACATCAGCCAGAGGAGAAAGTCGGCCTTTTGGCGTAGAGCGTCGAATGAGTTTCCGAAATTCCCAATTCATTTCCAAACGCGGGATGAAGCGTTGGCTGGTATGGGCGACGCGTTTCCAAATACAAGGCCATGAATAGAATTCATGGTTAGCCCAAAAAAATCCTTCTTGTAACTGTTCGGGTGTCATGCGTTTGGGTTTGTAGACGACATGTTTGCCGTCGTATTTTGACCAATCTTGATCAAAAATACGCCCTTCTCGTTTATAACGTTCAAACAGCGCAGTGCCGGGAAGTGGAGTGAGAACATTGAAGTAGGCTAACTCTACTTTATTGCGTGTGAGAAAATTGATGGCAGTCTCGAACACGGATTCGTCATCATTATCGAAGCCAAAGACGATGCCAGGGTTGACCATAATGCCGTGATCGTGAAACATTTTAATTTGATCTTCAAATTTCCGAACTTGGTTAAAGCCCTTATTTGTTTCACCTAGGGAATCTTCTGATAGCGATTCCAGCCCCACAAAGACTGAAACGCACCCACTATCAGCAGCTAATTTCACCATTTCAGGGTCATCTCCGAGAAACAGCGTAGATTGGCAACCCCATTTAATATTGAGGTCTTTCAGGGCATGCCACAATTCGCGGCAATAGGCTCTATGACTATTGTGTAAATCGTCCACAAACGCGACGATGGATCCTTCTTCTAATCCGACCCAAATTTTCAAAGATGTGGATAAGGCATTTAACAAGGATCCTTGGGTCATGCGTTCAACGATATCCGATCGAAGCCATTCTTTGGCGTGTTTCAATTCTTCGACGACCTCTGGAACAGGGCGCCGCCTCGTGGTTTTTCCATTGAATGGGGATACGCTGCAAAATTCACAATCAAAGTGACATCCGCGAGTGGTGAAGCTGCATAATCGAGTCATATACGAATCTGGACTCAACAGTTCAATCCGTGGAGGTTTGTAGTCATTCAATGCGGGAAATTGATCCATGCGGTATATACGCTTCAGGGTGCCTGCTTCGATATCTGCTACAACATGCGGCCAAAGGTCTTCGGCTTCTCCACACACAATCGCATCGCAATGTTGGAGCGCTTCATCAGGGCAATAGGTAGGATGTACACCTCCCAGCACAACCTTTTTCCCTCTGGCACGAAACTCAGCCGCAATTTCGTACGCACGAGGCGCGTAGCAGGTCATGACTGACAAGCCAACTAAGTCACAAGGGGTATCAAAATTTATATCGGCCGTTGCCTCATCGACAAGTTCAACGTCCCAGGTTGGCGGGGTATACGCCGCAATGACTGGTAAGGAGAGTTTGGGGAACCAGATAGATCGGCGTTCGCTTGCCGTCATATGGTACGGGTTATTGCGTGGGTACGGATCCAATAATAGGAGTTTGGGCCGCGTCACACTTGGGGATTCTATCGTAGCCATTCTTATTGCTCCTCGAAAACGAATCAGGCCATGTAAAAATGATGCTGATTGTACCGCGTGGACCCTATCTTGAACAAATTTATATGTGGATGTTTGTCTCAGCGGGTTCTTATAGGATAGAACGTTGGGAGTTCAACGGTTTCTTCTTCTGCTGTAGAAACGGCTTCGTCTTCTGCAAGCAATAGTTCTGATGGCCTCGTTTCCTTCTGTTGCTTTCTCACTTTCGCTGCGATTCCCACATCTTCGGGGGGAATAGGGGATCCAACGGCTCCGCATCCCATAACGAGTGTGAACAATGATGCTATGAAGAGCAACGGGAACAACCAGAAATATTTTGGCGGTGAGGAAATCATGTTGTGTGTTTTTTCTTACTGGAAGTTTTTGATGAGGACCGTAGTGCTTTCTTCCAAGCTTTAACTTGTGAGGTCACTTGCTCGGTGGCTGTTCCCCCAACCACGTTTTTTTGGTTAATAGCTACGTTTGGGGTAAGGATGTTAAGTGTTTTTTTGTCGAAAGAAGCCGATGCGTTGAAGAGATCTTGTTGCGTTAGATCTAGTAGGTCTTTACCTTTCGCCAAGCATTCTCTTACTAAATTCCCAACAATATGATGCGATTCTCTAAAAGGGACGCCTTTTTGAACCAGGTAATCTGCAAGCTCCGTGGCTAAGAGAAAGCCCTCAGAAACAGCCTTGTTCATAGGTTCCGGCTTCACGGCTAGCTGTGCTAGCAACTCTGCATAGATTTTGACTGAGGTTGTGACCGTATCAATTGTGTCAAACAGGGGTTCTTTATCCTCTTGAATGTCTCGATTGTAGCTGAGTGGTAAGCCTTTGATAGTTGTTAAAAGGCTAAACAAATGTCCATAGACCCGCCCAGTTTTTCCGCGAATCAATTCGGGGATATCCGGATTTTTCTTCTGAGGCATCATGCTGCTACCGGTGCAAAATCCATCAGGCAGATCCACGAATTGGAATTCTTGTGACGACCACAGAATGAGTTCTTCACTCAGGCGAGAAAGGTGCATCATGAGAATCGAGCACCCACTTAAAACTTCGATCACATAGTCGCGGTCAGATACAGCATCCAAACTATTTTGGGTAATTTTTGGAAACTCCAATAACGCAGCCGTATATTGACGATCAATTGAGTAATTGGTTCCTGCGAGGGCGCCGGATCCCAATGGCATGACATTTATTCTGACTAAGGCATCATTAAGCCGGCCTTTGTCTCGTTCCACCATTTCGACGTAGGCTAACGCGTGGTGACTAAATAGCACTGGTTGGGCACGTTGCAGATGGGTATACCCGGGCATCATGACGCTTTTGTATCGATGGGCAAGACTGACGAGTGCACGTTGAAGTCTACAGAGGTCTTCTAAAAGATGGAGAAGGACATCACGGAGATAGAGTCGAAGATCCAGTGTAATTTGGTCGTTTCGGCTTCGTCCTGTGTGCAATTTCCCACCTAAGGGGCCTATCAGCTTGGTGAGACGTCTTTCAATGCTCATATGCACGTCTTCGTCTTCGATCTTCCATGAATGACGACCGGCTCGGATGTCTTCCCTGATATGGTGGAGTCCTTTGATGATAGTCTGACATTCACGAGTCGTGAGTACTTTGGCTTGTCGCAAGGTCTTGCAATGGGCCACACTGCCTGCAATGTCATATTCGTAGAGACGACGGTCAAATCCTATGGATGCGGTAAAAGATTCGACTAAGGCGTCGGTTTGACCTTGGAATCGGCCTCCCCAGAGCTTCGTCTTATCGGAATGCTTGGAGCTCTTACGTCGAGTCCGGGGTTGTGCCTTCTTGTTAGGGAATTTTTGGGGAGAAGCTTTCATGAAAGGGATGTCACAAATAGGCGAAGGTGAGCTACCACCTAGTTTTCTGCACGGAGGTTCGTGTGGCTAACCGTAAGGCATTGAGTCGAATAAATCCACCAGCATCTTGCTGATCGTACCCGGACCCTTCTTCAAAAGTTGCCAGGTGTTGTTGGTAGAGTGAACGATCAGATTTTCGACCTGTCACTGTGCAATTACCCTTGTAGAGTTGAATACGAACGGTTCCCGTGACGTCTTGCTGGGCCTGATCAAATGCTGCTTGTAGCATGACTCGTTCAGGAGCAAACCAAAAGCCATTATACACGAGTTCGGCATAGCGAGGCATGAGACTATCTCGCAGATGGACAACTTCTCGATCAAGGGTCAAAGATTCCAACGCCCGTCGAGCAGTATGAAGTATGGTTCCTCCAGGTGTTTCGTATACTCCACGAGATTTCAGTCCCACGAAACGATTTTCTACTAAATCCACTCGCCCAATTCCATGTTTGCCGCCTAACTGGTTCAATCGGTGAAGTAATGCTGCTGGGCGTAAGGGTTTGTCATTGATGGCAATGGGGTCGCCTTTCTGAAAGTGAATGGTTAAGACTTGAGGCCTAGATGGAGCATCTTGTGGAGCCACTGTCATTTGGAACATATCTTGTGGTGGAGCTACCCAAGGATCTTCTAGCGTTCCACCTTCATAACTAATATGCAGTAAGTTGGCATCCATACTGTAGGGCTTGGCTTTCGTTACAGTGATAGGTATGCGGTGCTGGCGAGCATAGTCAATAAGGTCTTGTCGAGACGCCATAGACCATTCACGCCAGGGAGCAATCACGGTAATGTTGGGAGCCAGCGAGGCAAAGGTGAGCTCAAAGCGGATTTGGTCATTCCCTTTTCCGGTGGCGCCATGGCTGAGGTAGCGGGCTTTTTCCTTTTTTGCTAATTCTACTTGTCGTTTAGCAATGAGTGGCCGAGCAATGGACGTGCCAAGAAGATATGAGCTTTCATATACGGCATTCCCCCGTAGCATGGGAAAGACATACTGTGAGACAAATTCTTCTCTAAGATCTTCCACGTAGACTTTGCTCGCACCAACTTGGAGAGCTTTTTTGCGAATAGACCGCAAATCTTCACCTTGCCCCAAATCTGCACAAAAGGCAATGACATCACATCCCTTCTCCTCTTTAAGCCAATGGAGAATGATGGACGTATCTAATCCTCCTGAGTATGCCAACACCACTTTAGGTCTGGATGCTGCTGTTCGGTGTTTCTTTGTGGTCTGTTGCTTTGGAACAGAACGTGGTTTCATAAGTCTTACTTTCCTAGCCATGTGAGTAAGATGGCCTTTTGGATATGCAGGCGGTTTTCGGCTTGGTCGAAAACCACAGATTGGGATCCATCCAAGACTTCAGCAGAAATTTCTTCTCCTCGGTGAGCCGGTAGGCAGTGAAGCACCACCGCATTAGGCTTTGCCAGTTTCATGAGGCGGGTATTTACTTGATAGGGGGCAAATGCGGTCTTTCGTGCGCGACTTTCTTTTTCCTGCCCCATGCTAATCCAAACATCAGTATACACCGCATCGGCGCCTCTTACTGCTTTCATGGGATCATGAGTAATTTCAATCATGGAACCCGTCTCCTTCCCTTCCAACCTGGCTTGCTTCACGATAATCGTGTCAGGTTCATAGCCGGGTGGACATCCTACCGAGACATGCATCCCCACTTTGGCACCGACTTCAAGAAGCGAATGCGTAATATTATTGCCATCGCCAATATAGGCGACCTTTAGACCTTTTGCTCGTCCTTTGTTCTCTACAATTGTGAGAAGGTCTGCGAGTGCCTGGCAAGGATGACAATGATCGGTCAGACCATTGATGACCGGAATAGAGGTATGCTGTGCCCACTCCTCCAAAGCTGACTGGTGAAAGGTCCTGACCACTAATCCATCGAGGTATCCGGAGAGGACTTTGGCCGTATCAGCCAAACTTTCTCCTCTGCTGAGTTGAATTTTTTCAGAGGCTAAAAATAGGGCCTGGCCTCCCAATTGGTTCATTCCCGCTTCAAAGGAAACACGAGTTCGAGTCGAAGGTTTTTCAAATATGAGTCCTAATGTTTTTCCCTTGAGGGGGAATGTTGGTTTTCCTTTGCGATGAGCTGCTTTCAGTTTTTTGGCCAGCAATATCAATTCGCTCACTTTTTTTCTCGGAAGGTCGGAAAGCGTTAAGAGGTCCTTTGGAAGGAAGTTTTTCTGTTTGCTTGAGACAGATGAGGCCAGAGGATTTCGTTGAGGTCTACGCGTTGTACTCACAATTTATTCCGCTTGGAAAAAATTTCCGAGAGAACGACCAATAACCGATCAATTTGGGCGTTGCTGATGATGAAGGGGGGTACAAATCGTAGGACATGGCCTACGGTGCAATTGATGAGTACTCGCCTTTCTAGGCTTTCTAATACGAAAGGTTTTCCTTCAATTGATAAGTCTAGTGCTTGCAACAGACCCATACCTCGAGTTTCCCGGATACAAGAAAACTGTTTGGAAAGCGTATCAAGCCCTTTGGCTAGGTATGTACCAGCTAGACGGCCTTGTTCTAGCTTTCCACTATCTAAGAGCAGGTCAAATACTTTCAATGCAGCTGCGCAGGCTAATGGATTCCCTCCAAAAGTAGAGGCGTGGCTACCGGGTCCAAAAGCTGCGGCGACGGTTTGTGTGGCAAGGCAGGCTCCAATGGGCATACCTCCGCCAAGTCCTTTGGCTAACGTCATGATGTCAGGATGAATGCCGAATTGTTCATAGGCAAACAAGGTTCCCGTACGTCCCATACCAGTCTGGACTTCGTCAAATATTAAAAGAATGCGCCGTTCCTGACATAGTTTTCGAACCTGCTTTAAATAGTCAACGTCAGGTACGATCACGCCTCCCTCTGCCTGAATAGGTTCAAGCATAATGGCCGCTGTCTGAGGCGTAAGAGTTGCTTCTAGTTCCTTGAGATCATTAAATGGTGCATAGCGAAAGCCAGGGACAAGAGGCCCAAATCCATCCTGCAATGCTGGCTGCCCGGTTGCGGTCAAGCTTCCCAATGTCCTGCCATGAAAAGATTTTCGCATGGTCACAATTTCGGTCCGTTCTGGTCCGAAGGTTTGGGTTGAATAGCGCCTGGCCAACTTGATGGCGGCTTCATTAGCCTCTGCCCCGCTGTTGCAGAAAAAGACTTTGTCAGCGAAGGAATGTTGTACGAGGCGTTCAGCCAATTGTGCCTGTGGTTCGGTGTAATAGAGATTTGAGGTATGGATTAATCGTCTGGCTTGCCTAGTAATGGCTTCGACAATGTCTGGATGGGCATGGCCAAGGATATTCACTGCAATACCAGCTACACAGTCCAGGTATTCCCGGCCTTCAGCATCGTAGACAAGACACCCCTGGCCTCGTTCGATAGTTAGTGGGAGGCGGGCGTAGGTATCCATGACAAACTGAGTCGTATTTTCTTGAATTTCGGTCGTGATCATATTTACAAAACCCGCCGGAGCCGGCGAATCTATCACACGACTTCTTCTATTCGCAATTATAAGACTGTGAGAAGAAAATTCTGCATACCCGAGACTTTGAAATAGATATCCAACAGGAAGGCGATTTCGAAGGAGAAGCGAGTCTGGGGTTTGGGGAGAATTTAGGAGGTCTCTAATTGGGGCTGACTTGTTGGTGACGAACGATGAAGATCGTAGGCCAGGCCAAGTTTGCTCAGTGTCCAGATCAACCACTTTGAGGGATCAAAATTATACCATTGAATGCCATTGCGATAATCACTTTGATACATGTGGTGATAGTTGTGGTAACCCTCACCAAACGTAAGGAGAGAAATCCACCAACTGTCCCGGCTGGAATCGGAATTACCATGAGGTTGATCACCCCAGATATGGCAAATCGAATTAATGAAAAATGTGGAGTTTAAGACAAAGAACGTCCGAGCCAACCCTGCTAAGAGGAAGCAGCCGAGGCCGCCGATCCACCCATTGTAGAGCAAGCCTACCACAAAAGGTAGAAATAGACCGGTCAAGACAATTGGGAGATAATATTTATTTTGCCACACGATCAAAGGATCTTGTAAGAGGCGTGTCTGATATTTTGGATCTCGATTAGGATCTTTCCAGAAGATCCATCCACAATGACTGTGCCAAAAGCCTCGCGTAGCGTTATAGGGATCTTCATTTGTGTCACAACGAGCGTGGTGCCGAAGATGATCTCCACACCATCTCAATGCAGAATTTTCTAAGGCCATGCCCCCAGCAATTAAGAACGCCATTTTTACCCAGTCCGGGCATTTGAAGCTCCTATGAGTGAGCAAGCGATGATACCCAACCGTAATGCCAAGCCCGGTAATCATGTATAAGGCAACAAACATGGTCCAGTCGACCCAGGTAAAATCATAAAAGTAGGCATACACTGGGAGCCCGACCACTGTAGCTGCAACGATTAACCCAAAAAGGAACATAGTGGGGTAATCTCGTTGAGGTATTCCGGCTTTGGAAGGATCTAACGTTCTTGACATAGCAGTAATGTCCTCATGCATCTCTCACCAAACACTTGCGGCAAACTTGTTCCAGCAGAGGTATGATCCATTGGTGAGGGATCAGTCATTCGATAAAGCATTTAAAGTTGGTAACTCTCTTACCGGAAAGTAGTTCAGAAAAACCTACCTTCACCAGGATGAGTCCTGCCCGTGTAAAAGAGCAAGGTGAGGATACACACTGGGCAGGTTCCTTGTAAAGAGGAGGAAACCTTTCCTCATCTTTACGATAGTTTAACAGACTTGCTTAGAATATCTAGTCTGAGCTCAATTAATACTTATACGTATCATCTTTGAATGGGCCTTCAACCGGGACATGGATATAATCCGCTTGAGCTTGAGTTAGTTTTGTTAAAATTCCTCCAAACCCACGAACCATATGCGCAGCCACTTCTTCATCCAAAATTTTTGGAAGGACTTGAACTGTTGGAGGTTCAGGCTCTACATGGTCCGCGTACTTTCGTTCGTATAGATAAATCTGCGCTAAGACCTGATTGGAAAATGAGCCATCCATGATTCGGGAAGGATGACCGGTAGCGTTCCCAAGGTTTACCAGGCGTCCTTCAGACAGGAGGATTAAATGATCGTTGGCGGCTTTGTTGCGATGGACCTTGTGAACTTGAGGCTTCACTTCTTCCCACTCCCAGTTTTTGCGCATATAAGCGGTGTCAATTTCATTGTCGAAGTGTCCAATATTACAGACGACGGCGCCATTTTTTAAGGTTTGTAGCATGGCTGCATCACAGACATTGAGGTTCCCGGTCGTTGTCACCACTAAATCTGTATTGCCAAGAAGGTTGACATTAATGTCCTCGATTCTCCCAGTATTGTTTCCCTTGTTGTATGGGGAAACAATTTCAAATCCGTCCATACAGGCTTGCATGGCACAAATGGGATCGATTTCAGAGATTTTGACAATCATGCCTTCTTGCCGGAGTGATTGTGCTGATCCTTTTCCGACATCTCCATACCCAATGACTAATGCCTTTTTCCCAGCAAGCAAATGATCAGTTCCCCGCTTAATGGCATCATTTAAGCTATGTCGACACCCATATTTATTGTCGTTTTTAGACTTAGTGATGGAGTCATTTACATTAATGGCGGGGACTTTTAATGTGCCATTTTTCAACATTTCTTGTAACCGATGGACACCCGTAGTGGTTTCTTCCGTGATCCCGTGTACGTGGTCAAGGACCGTGGGATACTTTTCATGAAGCATTAATGTCAGATCGCCTCCATCATCCAGAACCATATTGGCATCCCAAGGTTTACCGTCTTTTAAAATAGTTTGCTCCAGACACCAATCATATTCCTCGTTTGTCTCTCCCTTCCAGGCAAATACAGGGATACCCTTGGCGGCGATAGCGGCGGCGGCATGGTCTTGTGTTGAAAAAATGTTGCAGGATGACCAGCGGACTTCTGCACCCAGTTCAATGAGGGTTTCAATGAGCACACCGGTTTGAATTGTCATATGAATGCAACCCAAAATTTTTGCGCCTTTTAACGGTTGTGATTGCCGGTATTTTTCACGAAGGGCCATCAATGCGGGCATTTCTGTTTCGGCAATTTGGAGTTCTTTACGCCCCCAGTCTGCCAAATTAATATCCGCGACTTTATAATCTTTGGTGGTGGCTTCTAATGTGCTTGCAGTGCTCATGATGTTTTCAACTCTCCTCTTGTCTGTGTGTCTTGCCAGGTGCCAAATACAAAGCTATCTCAGGGGGAAGCAGACGCTCTTCCCCCTCTGACATTACGAAAAAGTTCTTGAAAAATTATATCCCGGATTCCCGTCGAAGCAAGTTGGCTTTGTCGGTCTTTTCCCAGGAAAATCCCGGTTCGTTCCGGCCAAAATGGCCATAGGCTGCGGTTTGTTTATAGATAGGCCGTCGTAATTTGAGGTGGTCAATAATGCCCTTAGGAGTTAGCGAGAAATGTTTGCGTACCAGTTTTTCAATGCGCTCCACTTTTATTTTTTCTGTTCCTTTGGTATCCACTAAGACCGAAACTGGTTCTGATACGCCAATAGCATAGGCTAACTGCACTTCACATTTATCCGCTAACTTAGCGGCAATGATATTTTTGGCAATATATCTAGCCATATACGAGGCTGATCGATCCACCTTGCTGGGATCTTTTCCAGAAAATGCCCCTCCACCATGGCTGCCTACTCCACCATAGGTATCGACGATAATTTTACGGCCTGTGAGTCCAGCGTCACCCATCGGTCCTCCCACGACAAATCGTCCTGTTGGATTAATATGGAATTTGACGTTTTTAGGGTTAAAGAGTCTCTTGGGCATGACTGGGATGATGACTTTTTCCATAATATCTTTTTCGATTCTCTTGGAGGTTACTTCGTCACTATGCTGAGTGGAGACAACGATGGTGTCAATCCGAACGGGTTTGCCATTTTTATATTCAATCGTGACCTGGGCTTTCCCATCTGGACGGACCCACTTCAATATATTTTTCTTTCGCACTTCAGCTAATCGTCGAGTCAGTTTGTGAGCGAGGACAATAGTCATGGGCATTAATTCTGTTGTTTCATTGGAGGCGTAGCCAAACATGAGACCTTGGTCCCCCGCTCCTCCAGTGTCCACGCCCATCGCAATATCGCCAGACTGGTTATCAATGGAGGTCAAGACAGAGCAGGTGCGATGATCAAAACCCCAAGTGGCATCTGAATACCCAACTTCTTTAATAGTCTCTCGAATAATATCCGGAATTTCTACATAAGCTTTGGTGGAAATTTCACCAGCAACAAAAGCAATTCCCGTGGTAATCAGTGTTTCACACGCGACACGACAATTCTTGTCTTTTGCCATGATGGCATCCAAAATCCCGTCAGAAATTTGGTCAGCAATCTTGTCTGGATGACCCTCAGTGACTGATTCTGACGTAAACAAATAATTGCTTTGTCTCATTGAATCCCCCTACTAATTATAGCTCGGGCCTCATGCTCCTCTCGGCCCAAGGCCCTATGTGAATAATGCAAAAACCAAAACCCTTACTATACGTTAACTAAGGCTTTTATGCAAAAACCCAACAAAAATAATGGGAAATGATGAATTGGTGTGCAATTTGAGCTAGAAATTTATCGAAAAATTCTTAGAGAAGTTTGAACCCTTCAAAATCTAGCCTGACAACATTGAAACTGAAATGACCAGGTGTAGCAAAACTTTTTTGGTATTGGGAAACACATAGCCTTTCCCAAAATTTTGAAATATTCTCGGGGACAAACTTAATTCAGAACGCATACATAAAATACAATAATTTACGTAAGATATATTACCTTAAAAAATTTTCGTGATTATGAAAATCAGAAAGAAAAATTGGTTGAAAAAATGCTAGTTTTCTCAATGGAATTCGGGATATACACAGTTGGTCTTGGCTTGCATAACGGAAATTCAGGGTGGTAAGATCCGCTGTTAATTTACGGAAAAATATCAGATAAATCAGCTAATTTCCTGGCAAAAAGGTAAGTGGCGTTCTGTCGCTTTTTTCTTGGGAAAGGCCGTCAAGGAGGCGAGTGAATGTATAAAACCATATATGTGCCAGTCGATAATTCAGACCATTCCAATATGGCTGTCGAGTTGGGGGTTCAATTTGCCAAAGTCTTTGGATCAAAAATGGTTGGAAGCCATGTCTATGCGGCAAAAATGCATGATAAGCGGTTTAAGCAAATGGAGGCTGGCCTTCCTGAAGAATATCATGATGAAAAGGAATTAGATCGACAGCGGCAAATCCATGACTCGCTGATCACGAGAGGCCTCCAAATTATCACTGATTCATATCTAGATTATGTCGATGAGAAATGTACAGAAGCCAATATCCCTCTTGAACGGCGGTCTTTGGAAGGACGAAATTGGAAAGCCCTCGCTGAAGATATTACGAAAAATGGGTATGATCTGACTATCATGGGCGCGCTGGGTGTCGGTGCCGTGAAGGACTCCACGATTGGTAGCAATACCGAGCGTGTGATTCGGCGAGTTCGTAATTCGGACATGTTCATTGTTAAAGATCCCAAGCCTATGAACGGTGGAAAGATTGTGGTGGCGGTTGATGGCAGTCATTATTCTTTTGGCGGACTAAAAACGGCGTTGGCTCTTGGAAAGGCCTTCAATAAACCGGTCGAAGCTATATCGGCATTTGACCCATATTTTCACTATGCAGCCTTTCACAGTATTTCTGGTGTTTTGAACGAGGAGGCAGGAAAAGTTTTCAGATTTAAGGAACAAGAAAAACTTCATGAAGAAGTTATTGACAGTGGCTTAGCTAAAATCTACCAATCACATTTAGATGTTTCCCGTGATGTGGCCCAAGAAGAAGGGGCTGACATTAAAACCACGTTGTTGGATGGCAAAGCTTTTGAAAAAGTCATACAGTATGTCCGGAAAGAGAAACCCTGGCTTCTTATTGTGGGACGCATTGGCGTGCATAGTGACGAGGACATGGATATCGGGAGCAATACCGAAAATCTCGTACGGTCTGCTTCATGCAATGTCTTAGTTTCCAACAGAAAATTTGTTCCACCTATCGATACCCAAGCAGAATATACGATGGCCTGGACGGAAGAGGCCTTGCGCCGCATGGAGAAAATCCCAATTTTTGCCAGAGGCGTCGCGAAAACAGCGATTCATCGCTATGCGATTGAGAAAGGCCATACGATTATTAGTAATTCTGTGATTGATGATGCTGTTGGGGATATTCTTCCAAAAGGTGCGATGGACGCCATGAAAACCCTTGGTGGAAACCTGGATGCGGCTGGTGTTGATCGGAATGCGATGCAAGCAGACAATCAGGTCGCACAAGATTTAATGGGATCAACTATGAGTGGCATGATGTCTCAGGTTGTAGAAGAAAAGCCTGTCTCGGCCAATCCATTGAGTCCGGTGAACCAAAATTATTTGGATCGGATGTCACGGGATTATTATGTCTGTGGAGGGTGTGGCTATATTGGAAAAGGAGCCCATCCCGTTTTATGCCCAGTTTGTGGTCTGGATGGGGCACAGTTTAAACAAGTGGATAAATCCATTTTTGATGCGGCAGCTCAAGCGGAAGGTGGTCTAGAAACTGACGTGGCCTATGACGATATTCCTATGCAATGGACCAAAGATGCTCGAGAAGCCATTCGAGCAGTTCCCGCCGGTTTTCAGCGGAGACGGGCAAAAGCCAAAATAGAAAAGACTGCCAGAAAATTAGGAATGACCACCATTACATTGGAATATGCGGACCCAATGATCCAAGAAGCGGCAGCAGAAGATTATACTCCAATATTTGCTAATAACTCTCCAGGGGAGGCCTCAACCATGGATTCTGATTCCAAGAATGATCAACTTCATGAGGCCAATGGCTCTGATCAATACACCTGGGAGCCTGACGCCCTCAAACGACTTGAACGGGCTCCTGAAGGTTTTATGCGAGACTGTACGAAGGCATTAATCATTAAGCATGCAGAAAAAATAGGCACAACAACCATTACGCTCGACGTGGCTACTCAAGGGATTGAGCAAGCAAAGGAAACCATGGAAGACGCCATGAAGACAGGAAATGTAAAGGACATTGTCGCCAAGTTAACCGGGACTCATTCTGAAGCTCCATCCGGAGCTGGCAATAATGGGTAAATCTCTTCCAGTTCTTAACTCATTCTTTAATAGTCTTTCCTCAGTAGGCGGTAATGCCGTCTCGCGATTCGAATCCTTGCGGCCAAGTCCTAGCGTTGATGCCCCAGGTGATGGAAGAACCGTTGATGATTTTAAGCCATACCTTGTTGCGCTGAATCTCACTAGTCGATGTAATCTTAAATGCGATCATTGCTACCTGGATGCGACCACCAAGATGGGTGGCGGGCAGGATGAACTTTCCACGGAAGAATGTTTCCGTTTGATTGATCAAATAGCCGAAGTGAATCGGGGAAGTCTGTTAGTTATCACCGGCGGTGAACCTTTATTACGCCCGGACATTTTGGACATTGCTCGTCATGCAGTGCAGCAAAAATTTATGGTGGTGTTCGGAACCAATGGCATGTTGATTAATGATGCGATAGCCAAGGAAATGGTAGACATTGGTGTGATGGGAGTGGGTATCAGCATCGATTCGCTGGATCCGGCTAAGCATAACGCGTTTCGCGGGTTGCCACATGCTTGGGAGGGCGCGTTGGCAGGTATCGAAGCCTGTAAGCGTAATGGCCTGCAATTTCAGGTGCATTTCAGTGCTCAACCCATGAATTATCAAGAATTACCGGCTGTCATCGATTGGTCCCACGATCTTGGTGCAAAGGTGTTGAATGTCTTTTTCATGGTTTGCACCGGGCGCGGTGAAGAACTTACGGATATTACACCTTCTCAATACGAGGAAGTCTTAGGCTATTTGATTGAATCCCAAGATAAATACCAAGATATGTTGGTTCGAGCCAGATGTGCGCCACACTTCAAGCGTTTAGCCTATGAAAAAGATCCAAATTCTCCCATTACGAAAGCGCAAGGCTATATGGGTGGTGGCTGTCTTGCCGGAACCAATTACGCCAGGATCACTCCTAATGGTGATCTAACGCCCTGTCCCTATATGCCATTATCTGCTGGCAACATTCGAGATAATAGTTTTGTCGACTTATGGGACAAATCTGAAGTCTTCGATTCTTTTCGGTACCCGCAATTAAAAGGCAAATGTGGCGATTGTGAGTACAGTGATATTTGTGGGGGGTGTCGAGCCCGTCCCTATGTAGATCATGGCGATTGGATGGATGAAGATGAATGGTGTCTTTATACTCCCAAAGGTGGCGAGAAGATTCAGGTGGCCTTTAATGTGCCGGAAGCGTCATCGGTAGAGTGGGATCAAGCTTCAGAAGAGCGCCTGAGTCGGATCCCTTATTTTTTGCGAGCCATGGTCAAAAAAGGCGTGGAACGTCATGCTGCGGAACAAGGCATCTCGATCATCACCATTGAATTAATGGAAGAACTTCGCAAGCGCCGGTTTGGCAACGAAAAACCGGTCTTTAAGTTCTAATGGAATCTCTTCTGGGGGTCATCACCGACCTCAATCAACTCATTCCAATACTCGTCCATTGGTTGCACCTTCTTTCTGCTGTTGTATGGATTGGTGGTCTGGCCTTCCTGGTCATGGCTGTAACTCCTTGTTTGAAAAACACCGTTCCCAAAGAATATATCAAGCCAATATCGGAAACTTTCTATAAGCAATACAAGCGTGTAGTGGGAATGCTCTTGGTCGTGATCCTTTTTACCGGTGGGGTGAACCTTCATTATGTGAGTCAAGGTATGATCATGGCAACCGGAGAAGGTGTGGCTCATCATGCCAAATATCTCACGGTTTTTTTTATTAAATTGTTTCTGGTACTTGGGGTGTTGACGATATTCCTTTACACCATAATTTTCCAAAATGACCCTACGGGCCATGAAGATGAAGAAGAACTAGAAGAAATGGCTGTCGAGCCTGTGCCGTTTCAGCGTGTAGGTTTGTGGATGGGTGTATTTATTATTCTTTGTGCGGCAGCAATGAAACATCTTCATACCTAGCAGTTATCCCCTGCCCCCAACTAATACCAGTAAAAAGTTCTCTCCCTGTATAAGTTCCAATTTACCTCGTTCGTCCTACCCTTGTAGCGGAAATGTACAAACCTTCAAAAACCACACGTACTCCTATTTAACGCCGCCTATTTTCAGCAAACATTTCTCATTCGTTTGAGGAATGGATTCTCAAGATGAGGTCTATTACCGTGTGCAGCATGATGCGTTCAAGGAGTCAGTGTCTGCAAAAAATGGTTTCAGCTGTTAATTTTTACTAACAGGAGGAGGTTGCAAATGAAAGAATTACGTTATTCCACAATTATGGCCCTTTCTTCAGCAAGTCTTAAAACTGCAGCTATTCTGAGTTGTGTGTTACTTATGGGGACCCAAACGGTTTGGGCGCAAGCTTTGACTGATTCTCAACACAAAGATATTCAAGTGGTGGAACAACAACGGGTGGAAAAACATATTCCTGGGTCCTATCACTATAAATCTCAATATGAAATGACCAAAGATGGAGAAGGTAATTATCGCTCGACCTATGAAAGCAAGAAAAACGAATGGTTTTGCTGTCTCAATTGGTTTTCATCAGAAGATGAAGTGGCCACTGAATCAGAAAAATCCTAAGGGTTTCTAGACTTTCTAATAAATAAAGCCTGATATTACAATTTTCCTCATATTTTTTAAGGCGGCTAGTCTCATTGACAGCCGCCTTTAATTTTTCTCCATATTCTTCCTGTCACCCTCGTGCCCTTGCCATATAGAAAACCTTTCGCGTGGTTCATCGATTCCTGAAACTGAGATTTGCTACAGTGTAGAGTTCTTGCATTTGCCCATTGATCCTTAAGGAATAGTCTTTGTCTATGGTTCGAGCCTCTCAATCCCGTTCGAGTTCTAAGCGGTCAAGGAAAAGTCCGGCGACAAAAGCCGTACTTCTTCCTTTGAAATTTCCTGAAGGTGAGGATGCCGAGAATTTGTTCCCAGATAAGCCCGTTGTGGTCATTATTGGGAGACCGAATGTCGGGAAGTCGACCCTGTTCAACAGGATTGTGGGGCATCGCACGGCCATTGTCGATGATGTCTCTGGAGTCACACGGGATCGGAACACAACGGAATGCGAATATCAGAACCGCATGTTTACGTTGGTCGATACTGGGGGTTTAGACCTCAGCGCTGAAGATGTCATTGTGTCGCAAATTAAGGATCAAACCAAAACGGCCATAGCCGAAGCCGACATGGTGATTGCCGTCATGGACGGTCGGGTCGGCCTATCCCCATTGGATATGGAGCTGGCCGAACTCTTACGTCCCATTACCAAGCCAGTCTTTTTGGCAGTCAATAAAATTGATACGCCTAAGTCTGAATCACTCCTTGCGGATTTTTACCAGTTGGGCGTCAAACATCTTTACCCAATTTCAGCTGAAGGTGGGATGGGCGTAGATGAACTCCTTGAAGCACTCTTGCCCTATCTACCAATGGTGCCTGACGAATGTGTCCAACCTGAGACTCCCCGCATTGCCGTCGTAGGAAGGCCGAATGTTGGCAAGTCCACCTTGGTGAATGCCATCTTAGGGGAACAACGGCTCATTGTGAGCGATATCCCTGGGACAACTCGTGATCCCATTGATTCACTGCTCACCCGTGGTGGCCAAAGCTATATTTTTACGGATACAGCTGGAATTCGGCGGCGGGGGCGTATTGATCGAGGGATTGAAGGTTACAGCGTTGTGCGAGCCATGAGGGCCTTGGGTCGGTCCGATGTGGCTGTCTTGGTATTAGATGGGATTGAAGGGGTGACGGAGCAAGATACCAAAATTGCTGGATTGATTAATAAACAAGGCCGCGGATGTGTCATGTTGGTGAATAAATGGGATGTGCTCGAAGATGACCCGGAAGCACATCCCGCTTACAATCTCGCGCTAGCAAGGAAATTTCCGTTTTTTGCGCATGTCCCCGTGCTGTTTGGCGCTGCCGTACAATCTGAAACGCTTCCACGTTTATTTGCGAAAATTGATCAGGTTGTCGCGTTTTTCGGGAAACGTGTTCAGACACGGAAGCTCAATCTCTTCCTCCAACAACTCCTCGAAAAAAATCCGATTTCTTTACGCAAGGGCAATCCCAAAAAATCTATGTTCATTACGCAAGTGGCTACGAAGCCCCCCACGTTCGCTCTTTTTGTCAAAGGCGCAGAAAAGATTCCGACTGCGTATCTGCGGTATCTGGAAAATGCCATCCGTGCTGAATATGGTTTTCAAGGTATCCCAATCAAAATCCTGTTACGTGGAAAATAAAAAGTGGAATCGGAAAGATAAGAGGAGCAGTGTGTAGGATGAGTACATATGTTTTGCATCGACATAGATGGCTTCTCCTGATAGGCATGAGCTTATTATGGTGGAGCAACCTGGCTGGTGCTGAAGACATGATTGAAGTGTCCTCCCAACCGGATATCGATCAAGGGAGAGTAATTTATCAAACACATTGCCTGGAATGTCATGGAGTAAAAGGACGTGGTGACGGCCCACGAGCGACAATCTTAGTACCTCAACCTGGCAGCCTGCTTTCCGATGCGACTTCCAGTAAGACGGATGATGAACTTTTTGTTGTTATTACCAAAGGTGTCCCTCGCACATCCATGAAAGGGTGGAAAGACCAGCTCTCTCTGGATGACCGCCGCAATGTGCTCGCCTACATCCGTTCTCTCATAATTTCCCCCTAAGATTTTCCATTCTAACTACGGAGAGTTCGGACCCACAGTCTCCACCGTATTCTTGCGTGCTTTTCCACCATAAAAAATGTTTCAAAAAGTTCCGCTTTTTCTGAGGAAAATTCTGGTTTTTTCCACTCTCCTATTGCCGATTTACCATTCTGCAAATATTCGATAATCCCGAGGGTCGGCCCGGCAGCTGAGGCCCTTTAGTTGCGGCAAAAGGACCCAGAACCAGTGACGCCCAATACGCTCTCAACAGGTTGGATGGACGAAACGCATGGGAAGGCGGGATAACTCGCGTCGCGCAGATAGGGCCTGTCGATTAATACGAGCGCCTAACCTTGGTAGCGAATAGCAGGCGACAGGTGTGGAGAACGGTAATGTGGGAGTGACTCTTCAATCTCCTCCATCATTTTGTAACGTGTACTGAGTTCTTACGGGCATTCACCAGGGAGCCGACCCTGAAAAATGTGTCAAATTCAATCAAGAAGATTCCAGAGACTAATTGAAATAGCCAAAAATTTGCTTAAACTTTTGATTGAATAAGAGGAGGACATTCTCATTCTATGATGGGGAGCATGATACTGTTTATTGAGACAGGTCTAGTTTATTGATAAAGAGAAGCAGAAGGGATAACCATCATGATACTCAATCACCCCTCTAATGCTTGGTTGGGAGTTGCTTGTGTGCTCGTGTTTCTTTGTTTTCCTCTCAGAAAGGTTGAAGCTAAAGACTGGAGAGGGATTGTCCCATTGCGATCAACATCAGAAAATGTGGTTGATACTTTGGGGATATCGCCAACTGGTTCTGTCCACAACTACGTTCTTGATGACCTGAAAGTTTCATTTCAATACCAATATGAAGCAGGGGAACAAACATGTCAGGAATACCCCCGGTACTATAATGTTCCTGCTATGACGGTTGTCTCGATTGAGATCACGCCCACTCATTACATTTCTCTGCGGGAATTATCAATCAACCTCAAATCATTTCGACTCATACCTCAAAGATTTCATGGCGGGCTCAAATCCGGTTTCTAT
This sequence comes from Nitrospirales bacterium, assembly GCA_965223685.1. GTDB lineage: Bacteria > Nitrospirota > Nitrospiria > Nitrospirales > UBA8639 > Nitrospira_E. The sequence continues at coordinate 1,569,004 of CBDCXG010000002.1, read as the reverse complement.
CTCTTTGATGAACAATCTGGAATAGGCTTGACTCTCCATGAGGATCACTCGGTCGACACCATCACCTATTTGCCTTCCCTAGCTGATGAGGAAATTTTTTCTTGTCCAGATCAATCTAAAAAGAAAGAACGTTCGTCAGTTGAACAAAAACTAGATCTCTCATCCATTCTCTATTCCGACATTTTAAATATCGAAAAACGTTTGCTGTCAGGCCAAATTGAAGATCAGATGGAAATATTGGACGAATTAGTCCTTGCCATGGATGACGAAATTTTTGGATATCGATTTAAATACACATTACCCAATACTGACTATCTTTCCATATTAAATGCGATACTAAATTCTAGAATCCGTCACGATTGGGTCGCCTCAGCTCCGATCGATCTCCTTGATTGGGGGAAAATCTGTTTTACGATTCAATCTCTCATGTTAAAGGAACTCTCCATCCCATTAAGTAAATTTTTAGAGATAGAAGACCCGGCGGTTCAATTGCGACTGTTGGAAACCTTACGAAGATTAGGGGAAAAGGAGTCCAGATATGACATTATTTTTCTTTTAGAGGAGCCATCTATTTCTCCGAATGTGGAAGAAGCCGCGTTAGATACTTTGGTGGATTTTCAGGCTGAGGAAGTCATTCCCTTCCTAGAAAAGTATGTTGGAACCCGAGGAGCTTATTCTACGCACCAAGCCTTGAGAGGGTTAATCCGAATTGGTGGAGAGAAAACAGTGCCTGGGTTATTGAAGGGATTGGAAATTCCTGATCACGGTCTTCGAAAACTGGCCATCCGGGGTTTGACCGCCGCAGGAGGACCTTTAGCCATTGAAAGCTTAGTCAAGAGTCTTGATTTGGAAGATAGGTATAGTGATTTTCGGAAAGAAGCGGTGAAGGGCCTCATTCGTTTGCAGGCTACCAAATATTATCCTAAGTTCTGGAAAATTCTAGAGAATCAGATTGACCATAACCACTATCTAAGGTCTCCTGCTTTTGTTGCCTTGCTGTCAATAGGTGATGCACGAGCCACGGCTCTGTTCTTTGAAAAACTTCAGATGAGGAATTCTCCATTTCAACAGGATTTCTATCAATCATTGCGCGACTTGGATGCCCAGGTATTGGTGCCACCTTTAATCAACATTCTTGAACAACATAAAATCCTTGGAGGAAGAGGAATAGAAAGTCAGAGTACACTGCAGAACATAATTGTTTTTTTAAAAGACATGCAGGCCACCGAAGCCGCTTCGGTCTTGATGACTCTTATGGAAAGTTCATACGGCGTCATCCGTGAGAAGGCAATTGAAGCACTGGGGGAATTGGGCATTAAGGAATCTATTCCTATGCTAAAGAAAATTGCGGAAGTGGAATTTTGGACTTGGGAAGATAGATGGAAGTTTGATCCATGTATGGGACCACAATTACGAAAATTATACCCTGATGGCCTTCCTCCTAATTTTCCCGATAATTTCCCCAAAGATTTCACTTTTGGATTGTGTTCAGTACATCCTAGGAAATCATTTATTGCCGGAGAAGCTGCGTTAGCCCTCCTTAAACTTGGCGTAAAGACTCTTATCCCTGATATCCGAGACCATTGGGATTCTTACAAATTTTCACCAGGACGGTTGTTCTCACTTACACGCCCTCTAAATCCCCCGTTATGGGACTATCTTCATGCCTTTAAAGTTCAGGGCTATAATCGGGCACCTGTCCATATCGTTATTCAAGCTTTTGAAAAAGAGGCGAAGGTGAAGATTATTTTACCGGAAAACCCTAAACAGGAAGAGGCCAGGTCCTTCACATCCATTGATGAACAAAAAAAAATGGCATAGCTGGCCAAATCGTGGAGCACATATTCCTCTTTTCCAGGGAATTCAAGAAATTTCGGAACATTTAGGGTATCTCACCTTTATTTTCGAGGGACAGTCCATCAAGATTCTTACGGAGCCTCAAGCCAAAGCCTGGTGGAAGGTCCACCTTTTGGATATTTTGCCAAAAGATATGACTCAATAAATAGAATTTTCATGAGGAAATAGAAAGAATGTAGTCAAGGTCTCAAATCGAAGATTGTGCAGTGGGTAATTTTCCTTCCTCCATTTAGTAGAGCGACAGATTACATCTTACTTAGTGAACGGAAGTATTCGACGAAGGCATGCATGCCACCTGAGGCTTGCCCCCAATCAAAGTATTCATTGGGGGCATGATAGCCATGTTCGGGTAGGCTCAGTCCCATAAATAAAATTGGGACCTTCCAGGCCCGTTGTAATGTGGCCACGGCTCCGATTGACCCACCTTCTCTGACGAATACGGGGCGACGGCCAAAACCCTGTTCAACGGCATTTTGGAGTGCCTCAGCATAGGGCCCTTCAGAAATCCCGCGAAAGGGTTCCAGGGCCCCATCGTTGATTACCTCAATATCTGGATTACGCTCCCGGAGATGTTTTTTTAAGAGACGAAAAATCTTTTGAGGATTTTGATTCGGCACTAAACGCATACTGACTTTAAGTTCCCCCCATGCAGGCACAATGGTTTTCACGCCAGGTCCAGTGTGTCCACCTGTTAAGCCATGGACCTCAAACGTGGGCCAGGCCCAAATGCGTTTGAGCAATTCCTTGGGGTCAGACGTTCGCAATGAACGTAGTTGATAGGCCTCTTTAAACTTCCGTACTTGAAAGCCTGAGGCCACGAAATCTTTCAATTCTGCACGAGTGGGGGCGACAACGTCATCATAAAATCCCGGGATTTTGACTCGTCCGGTTTTCGCATCTACGCATGAGTAGGCGGCCTCACATAATTCTGCCAGGGGGTTGCGGGCGCCTCCGCCGGTAAGGCCAGAATGAATATCAGTTTCTCCTGTACGAAGGACGAGCCGTGCTCCTAACAAGCCACGGAGTCCACAGGATAACGCTGGTCGATTCTTGGCGACCCAAATTGTATCGGAGATCAAGACTGAATCAGAGGGCGGGACGGTTTTGCGATTCTGTAAGACTTCGGAAAAATGAGGGCTACCAATTTCTTCTTCTAATTCCCAGAGCACGCGAATATTCAGCGGGATGCCGGCCTCTCGTGCAAATCGTGCCGCAAAGAGCGCTGTGAGTGCGGGGCCTTTATCGTCGGTGGCGCCTCGTCCACAATATTTGTCGCCGTCTTTGTGAAAGACAAATGGCGATTGGCGCCATTCCGGTTCAAGCGCGGGCTGAACATCTAAGTGATTATAAATGGTGATGGACGGATACTTCCGACCTGCCCACCATTCTCCTACAACACTAGGATGGCCCTTGGTTTTGAGGATTCTTGCCTTCGCCCCAAATTGTTCAAGATAGTTCTTGGCCAATTCAGCCATCTTTTGCATATCCGATGCATGGGCAGGGTCAGAACTTACGGAGGGTGTTTCCACCATCTGCCCTAACATGTCTTCATAGTTTGGTCGTTGATCTTTGATGTAGTTGCGTAGATGGAAACTTTGGGAAGCCATATTGGAAGGGGCCCTCTTATCTAGAAATTAGGAAAATATATTGTGTAAAGTTCTATTCTGGCGATCAAATTCTTGATCCAGAAATTTCTTGAAAATTGTATATTGTCTGTCATCATCCAACTGAAAAAGGCACAGGGGCAAATGTCACAATAAAAATAAAAAGTGCTCCCCAAGCTACCAATTGCCGGCCTCTTCCTAACCCTTCATAAGGGTTACTGACTGGAGGATGCGCGAGTCCAACCATAGCGGACATCCCGACCCACAAAATCCACCCAGGCCAGCCTGTAAAGCCAAGATAGAGCAAAATCGGCACCGTGGCATAGGCCAATTGGCGCTGTTGCTGTCCGAGAACGGCGAAGGCCACATGACCTCCATCTAGCTGTCCTAATGGTAGTAGATTGATGGCAGTCACAAAAAACCCAAACCATGCTGCAAACGCGATAGGATGCAGAACGAGGTCGTGTGTAGATGGAATGGGTCCAAACATGAGCCAGGCAAATCCCTGCAAGAGGAGTGGCTCTCCGAGTTGCAACCCAAATGCCTGTTCTTTGGGAACGACATAGGAAAATGAGAGTCCGACAATGATGGCAACGACCGCTGCAACAAATCCTGCAATGGGGCCAGCCACACCAATATCAAACAAGGCTCGACGTTGCATGATAGGGGAACGCATGCGAATAACGGCACCAAAGGTTCCAATGAACTGTGGAGGCCCAGGAATGAAAAGAGGTAATGACGCAGGTACGCGATGGATACGTGAAAGAATGTAGTGCCCAAATTCATGTGTCACTAAAATCCCCAAAAGTGTGGCCGCGAAGGGTAATCCGTTTAATAAAGAATCTGGATATTTTGTGAGAAAGTCCCAGGCTCCCGTCGCAGGTTTTGTATTCACTTGTAAAGCCCCAGCCCATAAGGTGGTAAAAACCGTGATGCCAAAAAGTAAAATGGGTAGGCCCCAGGCCGAAAACGTCGTGGGTGGGGGGCGAAGCTCATGGTAAAATGGTTGGCGGGGGATTTCGGTGGCCTCATGCGACGGGTCAGGATTCCATGTGATTTCTTGTTTGGTTCGGAGTATGTGGTCTTGAATGATCTCATCCTGTGGTTGTGGAGCAAGGAGTGAACCGGATGGGATTGATTGAATGAAGGCTTGTGGATCTGTGTGAGAAGAGGCGTCCTTTAGCGACTTCATTCGCTGTTGAGTTTCTAGCATTCGTCTCAGAATAAGTTCTTCCGTTTCTTTTGGTGGAAGGGGTGAGTCGGATTGAAGAGCGGGATGGTCAGTAAACGGTTGGCGTGGAATTTTTGTTTCATGAGGTGATGATCCTGAAAGCCACTGAATGCGCTTTTGTGTTTCTAGCATACGCTTCAGAATGGCCTTTCCTTGGTCAATAGGTGTGTCAGGAGGAATAGGGCTTGACGGTTCTTGAGACGGGAAATTTGCTTGCGGTGAAGTGGTGGAAGAATCAGAGGATGTCTTGTCGGAAGATTGAGGGGCCTCTTCAGGTGGCTGGTTATCCATAGGTAACAAACGTTTTACAGTCTAATGCATCGTGTTCTTTCGGTTATCCAAATGGATTGTGTGTGTGTTCTTCTTGCACGGTAGTGGAAGGTCCGTGACCGGGGAATAAGACGGTGTCTTTGGAAAGATGCAGCAGCGTTTGTCTGACGGATTGAAGGTGTTGAGGATATAAGGAAAAGGGGTTGGATCGTCCAACTGATCCGGAAAATAGCGTATCGCCCACGAAACAGAGGTTTTGCCCTTTTCGTGCAGTGAGATAACAAAACCCACCTGGGGTGTGTCCAGGAGTCGCCAAACATTCTACAGTTAATTCACCGAGAGCAATCATCTGATGGTTGGTTGGAATCTTTAACGAAGAGGGATCGGGTTTCCAGGGAAGTAAATCAAAATCTCCATTGCCGAGATAAACAGGGACGGACCATTCCGCCAAAATTTTATCTAATCCTCCAGCATGATCCACATGTCCGTGGGTCAACCCTATGCCAATGAGTGTAAGTTCTCGTTCCTTGATCGTCGCTAACATTTGTTGAGGATTATACCCTGTATCGATCATTAAAGTGTGTTTGGTGTCTGGATCAGTGAGGAGATAGCCCTTGACCTCATATCCGCCAATATCACCTCTGATAGTTTCTACCAAATGATCAGTAGTGGTCCATTCCGGTTGAGGTTGAGGAGTCCATCCCTCTAGTGTAATGGAGACCAACGAATGAAGCCGTAAATGTAAGGCTTGGCAAATATGCTGAAGTTCCACCTTGGTGGGCATGCGCTGCCCTTTCTCAAGGCCTTCCAAATCTGAGAGTTCAATCTGAGTGAGTTCCGCTAGGGATTTGAGACTCTGTTCTTGTCCAAAGCGGGCCTTCTTCAAGATGTCGCAAAATTCATCTTCTAAATTCATTTGATACTCATGGATTTTTACCCGACGTTCAAGAATTGAATATGAATAACTAGTATGGAACCACCATCTAACCAAAATTGAGGGGTCCAGGGAAAGGGGGGTATATATCTCTGCCCAAGAACTGTTCTGGACATGATCCAAGGAATATGTACAATTAATCACTCTTCCAACCTCTGAGAGGCTTGGAGTGACCATCTTTTTCTGAAAAACAATGAGTACACTAAAGTGATTAGAGTCAGAAGAGTTCTCAGCTTTTCTTTGGGTTTCCAATGAGCAAGATGCCCATGGCGACTTCATTCAGTTCGTGTGATGTGTTGGTGCTTGGAGGTGGGCCTGCGGGTTCTTCTATTGCTGCAGTCCTAGCAGAAAAAGGTTGGAAGGTCGATGTATGGGAAAAAACCCCCCATCCACGCTTTCATATTGGCGAGTCCCTATTGCCCCATACGCTGCCGTATTTGAGCCAGCTGGGGGTGTTGGAGGAAATTGAACGGATTGGAGTGAAAAAATGGGGCGCAGAGCTTGTCTCACCTGATCATGAAAATTCAGTCACTCTGTATTTTTCTGGAGCGTTAGATAAGTCTCATCCAAAGGCCTTTCAAGTGCGGCGATCAGAATTTGACGACATTCTTTTGCGGAATTGTCAGAAAAAAGGAGCTTGTGTGCATGAGGGGATTGAAGCTGTAGCGGCAGACTTCTCCGATACGGCATGGGCGACGATCCATGGGAAAAATTCACAGGGCTCATCAATCAGTCAACAGGCGCGGTATGTTGTCGATGCCACTGGGCGACACACATTGTTGGCCAACCAGTTTGGGGCAAAACATCGCAATCCTCATCATAACTGTGCAGCTATTTATGGGCATTTTGAGGGTGTGACTCGCCATTCAGGAAAAGATGCAGGCAATATCACTATTTGTTGGTTTGAACAAGGATGGTTTTGGATTATTCCTCTCCTAGATGGAGCTACCAGTGTAGGGGTGGTGTGTTGGCCTTCGTATTTAAAGTCTCGAAAAGAGGATTTAGAGGAGTTTTTTTGGAAAACTGTCAAAAGTTCACCATCTGTGGCAGAGCGAATGCAAAACGCTAAGCTAGTTATGCCTATTGAGGCCACAGGAAATTTTTCCTATCAATCTAGCGTGATGTCGGGGCCACAGTTCTTGCTGGTCGGTGATGCCTTTGCGTTTGTTGATCCCATCTTTTCAAGTGGCGTCCATTTAGCTCTGCATAGTGGAATTCAGGGTGCGGATGTTGTAGCGGCCTACTTGCAGGCCGATGCACGGGCTCCTCAAATGGCGAAGAAATTTGAAAAGGCTGTTTGTGATGGCCTCGAGATCTATTCTTGGTTTATCTACCGGTTTACTCAACCGGCCTTTCGCAAGCTATTTATGGGTCCCAAAAATTATTTTCGGATTCAGGAGGCTATTTCTTCAGTGGTGGCGGGGGATATCTTTGGTAAAACCTCAGTCAAGCCTCGAATTTTTCTCTTTAAAATTCTGTATTACGTGATGGTTCTACTTGACCTAAAAACCAATCTGGCTCATCATCGTAGAAAACAAATGGATGTAGAATGCGATTCAAAAGAATCACGGCCACAAGAGCAGCCTGTTGTCTCATAAGAAAGAATAGGTAGAAACGAAGTTATGAATCCCCGGTTCTCATCTAACAAAAATTCCGTTCGATCGATTCTGAGCGATGTTCCAGAGTGGGGACAGTCAACTGTCCAGCCTTCATCTAAAGGCTCTGATACGTTGGATGTGACCTATATTCAGCCTAAGGATTTTTCTCAGGTTGTCAGTGTGGAAACCTCCCATGTTTTAGCTTCTATTACTTATGGCAGCGGTACATCTGAGATGAAAGTAGGGAAGAGCCTCAACATTCAGGTTAATCTTCCACTCCAGTCCGAACCACCTATCGTCGAAATTTGGGAAAGTTCCGCCCCGGTTCTTTGTGACCAGTTTCAAGCTATCCGTTTAGCAGTGACCAATGGATTTGTGTTTGGTTGCTTGGAAATTCAGGAGCCGTCAAGAAGTGTATTAGAAGATGTGACCCGGCAAGCCTACGAACAAATATTTGAGTATTGCACTCGATCAGGGTTTCCCAATCTTCTGCGCATGTGGAACTACTTCCCTAACATTAATGGGGAACAAGATGGGTTAGAGCGTTATAAACGGTTTTGTATAGGACGGCACCAAGCCTTCTCGACACAGTTCAAGGAATTTCGTCCGTTTCTCCCAGCAGCTAGCGCAGTTGGCACCTCTGGAGGACCTTTCCAAGTGTTGTTCTTGGCTGGAGTGCAACCCGGAATACCAGTAGAAAATCCTCGACAAATGAGTGCCTATGCCTATCCTCAGATCTATGGTCCCAAAAGTCCATCTTTCGCTCGGGCGACTTTGCATCATACGTCATCTGACAGTCGTCTTTTTGTGGCCGGAACGGCCAGCATAGTGGGGCATGCCACTCAGCATCATGGCGAGCCTGCCAAACAAACTCTGGAAACATTGTGCAATATTGAAACAATACTCAAGCGAGTTCGTGATGAATATCCTGAATTAGAGAATGGGGAACTGACACAGAGGTTATTGAAAGTCTTTGTGCGGAATCAAGAAGATGTCACTAGTGTCAGACAAATGTTAGAGGGGCAGGAGCTTGGGCAAGGTCCTATTCTGTATGTGCAGGCGCACATGTGCCGAAAGGAATTGCTTGTAGAAATTGAAGGTATTTGGAGCGTCGCATCTTAGCCAATTAAATGAGTGAGGAACCTAGAACTTATTTTCAAAATTATTTAAGATAGTGTGTTTATAGCCTATGAAAAAAGGCTGAAAATTTGCTCATCTTAGGAATTTTTCACAAAGTTGGAGGACTGACGATGAAAAGCCGATTATTGACACAGTGGATCTTTTTGACTGTAGGCATGATGTTGATTATTGGGTGTGGAGGCGGCGCCCCGGTTTTGGATATCAATGATGCTTCGATAACCACCGTCTCTGGGAAGGAACCCGCATTAGAAGATGTCACCCGAGCCATTGTCAGTGCAGCAACAGGTTCCACGCCGATATGGAACATGCAAGTAGTGAAACCCGGTCATATTGTGGCTACATTGCATAATCGACAGCATATGGCTTCTGTCGATATTAATTACACCACTAAGGGATATAGTATCACCCGTAAGGACACATCAAACTTAAAATATAATGCGGAAAAAGGAACGATTCATCCGGGTTACAATAAATGGATTCGACGATTAGATAATAACATTCGAGTCAAACTTTCCCTTTTGTAGCACGAATTAGAAATATCAAAAGGAAGAAGCCCTATGGTTGAAAAATCATAGGGCTTCTTTTGTGTTCATTTGTGATATATCTGGGAAGAAACACCTTCTGAAAGAGGATGCTCTTGTCGAGCAAGAGGCTGACCAAATACGGCGTGATAGAGATTTTGTGGAGCAAGTCCTTTAGCTAAGAGCTTCCCTGCAATCATCAGAGTAATACGAGCTATATCTACAACTGGGCGAAAATAACTGGGGCGTGGGGCTTGCCGGGGTTCAGATTCGATGGGCACGGGAAGGCTCCAAAATCCTAGCTTCGCTCCTTCTACCAAGATCTCACTTTCGAAGACAAAACTACGTTCCCGGTTGGTGGGAATATTCAATTGAGCAAGCAATGACAGAGGATAGACTCGAAACCCAGATTGGCTGTCAGCAATGGGGTGTCCAGCGGCCCAGGATACCCAAAAATCGGCAATCCGGTTAGCCACAATCCTGTGCCATGTCTGACGAGTCCAAGGTCGTCGACGTGCGCCAATGATAATACGGTGCGGAGTCAATTCGATCTGTTTGAGAAGTCGAGGAATATCTGCAGGATTATGTTGCCCATCTCCGTCTAAAGTCACGACAGCGGTGACGCCCAGTTGTTGAGCATGTTGAAAACCTTTCCAGAGACTGGCCGCTTTTCCACAATTGATTGTGTTATGGAGGATCGTGACGGGCAAATCTTGTAAGGTTTGTACCGTTCGGTCCGTAGATCCGTCATTCACGACGATTACGGGATCGAGATAGCAAAGGGATGCATGGGCAACTTCAAATATGGTGGCCTCTTCATTATAGGCTGGAATCACGAGGGCATAGGCTGGCGTCGTTTGATTATCCATTATGCCATGGCTCCATTCACGCCTATAATTTGTCCCGAAAGGTAGCTGGCTTTTTCAGAAGCCAAAAATCCCACAACTGAGGCCACTTCTTCAGGTTCTCCAGCACGTTTCATTGGTACCATACTCTGTATTTGGTCTTGCGTAAATGTGTGTTCAGTTGATGGCGAACGGATGAGTCCAGGTGCGACGACATTGACCGTAATGCCTCGTGAGGCGACTTCGGTGGCTAGTGATCGAACTGCGCCATGTAGGCCAGCTTTTGCGGCCGAATAATTCGTTTGCCCTCGGTGTCCGATCATTCCAGAGAGAGAGGAAATCGCGATGATGCGTCCCCAGCGTGTACGGATCATGGGGAGCAAAAGAGGTTGTGTGACATGAAAAAACCCATGAAGTGAGATGTCAATAACCTTGTGCCATTGTTGGGGGGTCATGCCAGCCATTGGCGCATCCTCAAAAATGCCTGCATTATGGACGATTACTTGAAGTGGTCCTGTTTGGAGGAGTGCATTTATGGCAATTTCGGTGGAGGTTCCATCTGCGAGATCACAACAGATGGCTTCGGATGACCCGCCTTTTTCGATAAGGTGTTCGACATGTTCATGTGTCAGCTCAGGGTGTTGATACCCATGAATGATCACATGATAATTCATTGAGGCTAGCTCACGGCAAATAGCGGAGCCGATAGGACTATTCCCCCCCGTTACCAATGCCCGTTTCATGGGATGGTTTTTGTCCCTTGAATGAAAATTGAGGCACGTCCTTCAAGTAGAGGGCGTTCGTCGATTTTCATCGTAAAAGCGTAGATGAAGCTCATGTGTTGATCCATTATCAATGAGGCTTCGATAGTCAAGTTCTGAGAAAATTGATGGAAACTTTGGCTATAGAGCTGAAGGTCACGAACCCCACCAAGATACCCGATGGCTCCATGGTCGCTGGACGTCCCTCTCGTCAGACCCACATGTATGCCCATGGCCTGAGCGGAATATTCTAACCCGGTAAGGATTTCCAAACGACCCTGGTGCAACAAGGGATTGTCATGGTGTCGGTGAGTGGACGTGTGGCAGGTAATAGATGTGGCATCCCAGTGTTTGACGGAGTTTATTAGACACATCTCTTCGCCATGCGGCAGAAAATCGCTGAGTTCTACTCTCGACAAGACTGGCATGGCAGGTGATCAATCTGTAATTGAAGGTTATCTAGGAAATTCAGGTAGACCGAAGTGGTGAGATGATTAGCTATGGCAACTAAGAGTGGAAGGCTTCTGGCTGCTGGGCTACCAGAACGCAATTGTTCTAATGAGGCATGAGGCATTATTGTGGGCGGTGTTTCTAAGGGTTCTGACAAGAGTGTGATAGTCAGTTTAGACAGACTCATGGGTAAGGCATGTTGGCTTAGAACCATGGCCACGGCGAATGGAGCGGTCAACGGTCGTGCCTCATTTAGGGGAAATGGCGCGGCAATATCACAGGCGACGAATAACACAAATTTTTCCTGGTTTACAGATAACAAGGTCGCCGACTCAAGTAAGCCACCACTGAATGAAGCATCATAACATGACAAACTTGTGGACGGACGTTGAGAGCCAGACGCAATACTCCAATAGCCCACTGCGGCATTGTGAACGGATTGGTGGAATAAGGTTGGAGAAACCATAGGAGTTGAGGCGGTGAGAGAATGGCAAATTTTATGCAAAATTTCCGTTTCACCACCAGAAGAAGCAAACACTGTTGCCATGTCTTTAGAAGATATCTGGCTCTGTTGCACCGCTTCCTGGGCCACCTGTAGGGACCACCTAACAACCCCGCTACTCCGACGACGTTCATTCATGGGCAGAATTGAGGGCATGGGGTCCGGTAACTGTGTGTGGCCTTCAGGGATATGGGCATCTGGCTTCAGTTTGTTTTTGCATGCTTCCCAATTTGCCATGTCAGGACCTAATACACCGATTCCATGGACAAAGATTTCCATCAGCCTTTCCCTATAATGAGTGTGCAGTTATTGCCGCCAAATCCAAAAAAATTACTCATAATATTTTGAATTGGTTGTTCTTGGCTTTTCAGCAAGATATGACTAGAGAACGTAGAGTCAACCTGAGCCGTATTGAGACAACCAGGAAGAAAACTATGTTGGAGACAGAGATCTCCAATGACAGCCTCGACGGCTCCAGCGGCGCCTAGAGTATGGCCGGTCCATCCTTTGGTTGAACTACAGGGTGTTTGGGATTGAAACAGCGCAGCAATAGCTTGGTCTTCGGTTTGGTCATTGGCCTTCGTTGCTGTCCCATGCAGGTGAATAAAATCGATGTCAGATGGGGAAAGGTGACTACTTTTTAGCGAGGCTTCCATAGCCATGATCGCACCTTGGCCGGTTGGATGGGGATGGGACATGTGGTAGGCATCGCTACTTTCACCGTAACCCAGGAGAATGGAAGACGAGGGCGTTTCTTGTATGGAGAGTTTTTCCAAGAAGACAAAGGCTGCCGCTTCACCAATAGTCAAGCCGTCACGGTTCTGATCACAGGGTCGGCAGGGGCCGGCAGCCGTTAATTGCAATGAGGAAAATCCATACAACGTGGTCTGGCACAGACTATCCACCCCCCCAACAATCGCAGCATCGCAAAGGCCAGTCTGAATATACCGTGAGGCGGTAGCAAAAACTTTTGCGCTTGAGGAGCAGGCTGTGGAAATGACAACGGCTGGTCCGGTGAGTTGAAGGTAGTCGCGGATAAAATGGGCAACAGAAAACACTTCCTGTGTGTATCGGCATCGGGGGATAAACGTGCTGGGAAGACGTCCTGTTTCGTGATCTCGGTTTTGATAGGCATGTTCCGTTTCCAGAATCCCTGAGGTGCTGGTCCCAATGAGAACGGCAATTCGATGAGCTCCATACTGTTGACGGGCATGAGCGATATGGTTTTCAAAGTCATCTTGCTGCAGACCGAGCATCGCCAAACGATTATTGCGGCAATCAAAATGCCGGAGGTCTGGGGCTAATGATAAATTGTCTAACCCGTCCACCATGCCCATATACGTGGGAAGCGTTGTGCCTTCGAAATCACATGGCGTGAGGCCGGATTGTTCATGTTGTAGGGCTGTAAGATGGGTTCGCCTGCCTCGACCAAGGGCTGTGACCAATGTGGAAAAGGCAAATGAAAGGGGGATCATGGACCTTATTTACGCCATCTGTTTGCTAGGTTGGGGTTCCAGAAGTTTATTGGCCTGTTCATAGCCCCGACGAAAAATTGTACGAAGACGCGCCACGGATTCATTGGTTGTCAGCGGTTGTCCGATTTCGTCAAGCCAATCAATGCCTTCGAGTGCATCTGTGAAGTTGCCCAGGTTCCCTCTGTACAATGCCTTGGTGTTGTGGAGATGTCGTTCAACTTTCTGAAAAAGCTGAGAAAACGTTGAGAGGGAATTGAGGACCTGCTGTTGCTCGTGCACTTGCTCAGTAAGAAATTGCTCATTGAGATGAAGGTCCTGCATAAACTCTGAAAGCCAGAGGTGATAGTATAAGGGGAGATCCAATTGAAACTTCAGCTTGAGCAGTTCATAGCTCGCAAACACGGAATAGAGATTTTGATAGAGGTGCATGTTTGCTTCATAGCGAAAGTGCATGTAGGCGTTCGAAAGATTAACCAGATTTGCCAGGCGTTGAGAGGAAGCACCTTCTTCTTCATGACGAATAACATTGGTGATGAAGTCATTTTCCAGTGCAATAAAGTCTGATCCTGGGCTATAAAACGGATCAGAAAATGCGGCAGATTCGCCGGTTAATCCCCAACGGTTGGAACTAAAAAATTGTTTGGTGGCATACGTCAGATGTTGGAAGCTGCCGATATCCAGCAATTCGGCTTCCTGGAGCAATGACCATGCGGCATGATGTTGTTTGAGAAAGTTTAAGAATCCTTCCTCTTTTCGAAGGATCTCTTGCCAGCCAAAGGTACGGTCCATGACGACGCCCACGCTGACGATATCTTGGGTGATGGGGATAAACCAGATCCAATACCCTTGGTAGCAAAAATGCACCGTCGATTTTCGACGACTCGTGCCGTTGACTCGTTGGCGGAACGCCTCCGGACCAAAGTTGTCCATATCGACCACATTTTTAAATCGTCCCCATACGGATCCTACGGTATGATGAGGGTAGGCAATTCGTAAGTCTTCTTGCTTGGCGAGAATGGAAGAACGACCACTGGCATCAATCAGCCATCGGCTCTGTGCATTCCAGAGTTTGTCGTCAGTTTCCACAGAAAAGGCGTGAGGCGATGAATCAGAACTGAGCTGAATATCATGCATCCGGCTTCCTAGGTGAAGTTCAATGCCATCTTCCTGGTTCATCCGTTGGAGGTCGGCCTCTAGTCGTGATCGATCCAGTTGAAAACTTTTAAAGAATGGCGTACGTATTCCGCCAATTTCACTCATCTTAATTAATGGGGCTTGATGATTTTCTTGATCAAAGAAAAACCGCAGTCCATTTTTCAGGATATGATGTTTGGTGAGATAGTTCTCCAGGCCAAGCCGCCGAATCAGATAATCCCCGGTGATTTCAACAGTGGATTCTCCCACTTTAAAGGAGGTGGAGCGATGTTTTTCGAATATTCCTACTTTCAGGTGTGGAAGGGTTTGCCGAAGTTGTCGGGCTAACAGATTACCAGCCAGCCCTCCTCCAAGAATGGCGATATCAAGATAATGATGTGACATAAATTAGGCTGGATATTCCTTCTGTGCAGGTGAACAAATGGCTGCAAAAACAAAGCAGAGGAGCGCCCCAAAAAACGCCGTAAGCCCAATACCATGGAGCACGGGCGTTTCAGAGCAGGCTAACAGTCCAAAAACTGTGATCGTGGTGAGACTGCACACAAATATGGCCGAAATGGTTTGCTGACGCTCGGCTATTGTCTTATGAGCTCGTTGATAAAACAAGGCGTAATCTAACCCAATCCCGAAGACTAGTAACAAAGACGCCAAATGAAATAAGGAAAGGCGTTCCCCCAGGGCATGGAGGATGCCTAGGTCGAGCATAATCGAGCCTGCGATAGGAAGCAAGATAAGCGCGACTTTGTTCAATGACCGAAGTCCGACATATAAAATCAGAATCAAACAGCTGGCACCAATTAATAAGTATCTGGTCACTTCTTCCCGATAGGTTGTGACCATGCTGTTTGACTCGGTTTTCAAATCTATGTAATGCACAGACGGGAAAGATCCAGCTTGGAGGGCTTGTTGGAGTGCCTGGCGATTGTTGACATCACGTAACAGAATTGTGCCAACCCACTGTTCCTGGTAGGGGTAGAGCAATGCCTGGATTTTTGTCCACAGTGGTGTGCCCTGAATGGTTTGAATATCCAAGGGACTAAGGTTTTTTGCATGCGTGACACTTTTTATGAAGGGACGAAACAGTCCTTGTTTAAAAGGCAAATCCTCTTGGGCCTCAATGAGATGTTTTTCTAAAGAATGCCGATCCGGCAATGTTTGTTTTCGAAGGACTTGGGTTTTGAGACTGGGTAAGTAATCCGCTGCCATTTCATATCCAGACAGGTGATTCTGACTGACCAATGTGTCTAATGTTGTTTGTAGAGCTTCACTCTGTTCCAAAACTTGCTGGGCATTTGGTGCCACGACCACCATCATATCGCGCACTGCTGGCGCCCCTAGCTCTTTTCGTAACCAGACGTCGCGTTCCCGCAGTTTCTGAGGAACAGGGCTGAGATGTGCGATATCCGTTTCCCAAAATGGCTTGTCGGACCAACTCAGATAGGCAAGAGATAGGACCATACTCAGAGGAACAAGAAAAATCAATTGAGAGCCGCCAGGCTGAGGAAGCCAGGCGGCCCAAGGAACTGGCGGTTTTACCTGTCTGGGAGCTAAGATCGGCAGGACCCATCTTGTTGCGCCAGAAGCAGTTAATAGCCCGCTTATCGCAAAAAGCCCTAATTGTGACAGGCCTGGAAAGCCTGAGAACAGCATCGCCCCATAGCCAATGGCGGTCGTGGTGGCTCCCAGCCGTATCGTGGGCCAGACGTGTTGAACGGCTGTTTTGGGAGAATCATGAGATCTCAAATGTGCACAAGCATGGAGGGGATAATCGATCGCCACTCCAATTAATGTTGCGCCAAAGGCCAAGGTCATGCCGTGGATAAAGCCAAACACCAGATACACGGTGATCCCTGCTACGAGGAGGCCCGTGAGAAGAGGTACCAGGCTCAGAAATAGAATTGTGAATGATCGATAGGTGACTAATAGTACAGCGATGACCAGTCCTCCCCCAAGCATAGAAAGCCAGCGGGCATCCTGCTGAATCACTGAGCGAGCTTGGACAGCAAAAAACGAGGGTCCTGAGCGAACGAATTCAAGATTTGTTTCTGACGAATTGGCCGAAAGGCCTGTACGAATGTCTTGCATCGTCGTAGTTAAAAACCTTTGAATCGCTTCTTGTCCATCCAGATCAAATCCCGACACGGCGGTTTCTGCGATAAGCAGGGCGATATGTTCATCCTCAGAAAACCACACCCCATGAACAACCTTCATGGTGTTTTTGGATTTCCAGCGCCCCAATACTTGTTGAAATTCACCGGTAGGATCTTCAGGGATGCGTTTTTTTAAAAACGCAGGTATGGGGTTAGAAAGGTCTTGGAGCCGATGCTCCAGACTTTGTCGTAACTTGTTTACGGAGAAGTGCTCGGGAGCAATGGTTGGGCTGAGAAGGTACCGGTATTGATAGAGCAGCTCTTGATCGGAGTCCAGATTTTTGTTTTCTCCGTTATACACATGTAGAAACTGGGCATTCTCCTGCATAGCCGCGGCCAATTTCTTACTGGCCTCAGCTAACAATGGTGATGGGGCTCCCTGTATTCCTAGCAATAGAATTCTGGATGAAGGTCCTGATTGAAGCTGATCGACAAATAGTTGTTGTGAAAGTGATCCTGTGGTGGGGAGCAGGAGGGGAAGTTCTGTCTGAATAGGAATAGAAATCAGGGCAAATGCAGAACCTATGGCCATACCGACTAACCAGAGAAGCCAAGGCATGGCACGGACGTTCGTCACGGAACCTTTGGAGCCAGTTGGAGTTCGGAACGATCACCGGTCGTTTCAAAAATGGCAATGGTGCCCAGGTGTGACTGTTGCCCCGAAAGGCGGATGCAGGCCACACCTTCTTCGTTCTGGTGTGTGATTGGAGAAAGCTGTAATTGCCAGACTTCGAAGGTACCCGCCATTGACACGTGAAAAATCTTTCTCAACGTGCGCTCGTCTCCGTTGAACAGGGCTCGAAGGCCTTCGACTAAGGTTGCCAGGGATGGATATTCTTGCAGAGAGAAGGTGCGGGAGACCTTTCGAGAAAGGTTTTCGTACAGAAGGCTATCTCCGTCGATAATAAACGATTCTTCAATTGGTTTGTACACATGTTTTTCTAAATGCGCAGGTGGATGAAAGGCCAACGTGCCTTCCTTGAGTGTTGGAGTGGTCAGCATGTGCGAGTAGTACATTTCGTGAAAGGCTTGCGCACTGATTGTTGATTGCTTGAGATTTCCAATAACCTGAGATAGTTCTGGATGTTCTTCTGAGAAGGTTATAGATGGCTGGGTGTCTGAGCTGGATTCACAACCATAGGCAGGCGGCGAGGATGCGATCTGCAGGCACAGCCCGCAACAGATGATGCCACAAAAAATTGGACTACTGATCTGTTTCCCAAAAGTCATAAAAATTAAACCAATTATTTGGAGCCATTTGGCAATAATGTTCCAAGCGATGGGCATACTGTTGAGTCCATTCCTGAATCCCTTGGTCCCGATTATCTCGTGGAATGGATACGAGTTCGGCAAACAGTTCAAAGTGAATATCATACCGACCGCCGCCACGATACAAACAAAAAAATAACACGACCGGTACTTTGAGGATACTGGCCAGTAACATCGGTCCGGAAGGAAATTGCGCGTTGTGCCCGAAGAACTTACAGTGTACCACCTTTTCATTTTTGAGGGGGCGATCACCCAGGAGCCCAACGAGGCCACCGGCATCAAGACATTCTTTGGCGCGTAACATGGTCTCTGGCTCGCCGACAGGAATAATGCACTCGGGAAGAGAGGGGTCCAGTTTCATCAACACTTCATTGAGAATGGGAGCGTTCTCTTGATGCATCAGCAGCTTGATAGGGACGTTCCTGTGGGCCAGTCCTGTAGCACGGAGTATTTCGAAACTTCCTAAATGTGAACCAAGGAGGAGACAGCCTTGTTTGCGGTCAACACGACTTAAAAGTATGTCCAGATCGCGAATCGTGAGGTCAAATTCCTCGTGGCGTCCGGCCAAAATAAAAGTCCGGTCTAACAATGTAGAGGCAAAGGCATGATATTGGTTAAAGAGGTCAGTGAGTGTGACAGAACGTTGTAATACGCGACCTAAAAAGGTCCGTATCCCTCTGCTGGCCGTCCAGGAAAACAGCACGTAGTACACACAAATGGGATACAGTAACCCACGAGCTGTTTTTCGCCCCAACCGGAGTGCTACCCACAGCATGAACTGGTAGGCCCAGGGTTGTCCTCGTTCCCGCTGTCTCAGCCAACGTTTGCTCATGAGGGCAGGTCTTGTTCGTTGGTTTCAAAACGGAATACACCGGAGGCAATTCGCTGTGAGCCAACCTGACACGAAAAGGTCACCTCATGGTCTGTCAGGATGTCGAACGTGAGCTGAACGGTTTCGCTTGGGCGAAGAGGGGAATGAAACTTGATGGAAGGTACCGTCGAGAGGAACCAGTTAGTTTCTATTGATTGGCTTACTCGCGTAAGAATTTCTCCAAGAATGACCACTCCCGGCACGATCGGATCCCCGGGAAAATGCCCGGCTAAAGAAGGGTGTGAGGACGGTATGGTAAAGGTCGTCATGGGCATAACAGGAATTTGTCCGTTACCTGTTCGGTGATGTAGTGTGACTCTTATGTGCCAGGATTAACTTTTCAACATCATCTTTGAGTAATTTCCCCGTATGGTTACGAGGAAGCCTGTCTACCAGGTATATTGGGCGTGGCAAGAAAACCGGCGCGATTTTTGTGCGAAGGACTGTGAGTATGGATTCAGTATTTTTCTCCGGCGCGACCACAAATGCGATTAAACGTGTCACGGATTCTTTCTCATCTTCTGGCATATAAAATGTCCCATCCAAGATGCCGTCAATAGATAAGAGTTTGATGTTCAAATCATCTAACGATGCGCGATGTCCACCAATGTTAATGAGGTGGTTTGGGCGTCCTTTCAGTGTGAATTGGTGTGGGTTAGTTGCCTGAATGGTATCAGGTATGGGCACAGCGCTTGAAAAATACGGCGCACGCAGGGCATAGCCCTCATTGTCTTTCACCAAAGTGAGTTCAGATAGCAAAGTCCAATGGTTTTCTTGCACTGGCTGTCGAGTGGCAATGGTGCCCGCTTCTGCAAAGCCGTAAATTTCTACCATCTTCGTCTGAAGCAATGTTTCCACCTCTTGTGCAAGGGGTTTGGGAAGGGGGGCTGTTGCAGATAGGACATACTGTACGTGGGGAAATGTAGTTTCTGCCTTCACGCAGGCACGGAGATGAATAGGGGTCGATACCAACATTCGGTTGGAGGGATGTTGGTGCAAGGCTGCCGCTATGTCCTCGGGGAAAAATGGTCTTCCAGAGTGAAATGACCATCCCTGTTGCAGTGGCAACATGATGGATGTTTCTAAACCATACATATGTTGATGGGGGACGGTGGCCACAACAGTCATTGAATCCTGATTTGAGAACGACACCCGCTGGGCAGTTTTTTTTGCAACTTGCACCATCGATCCCCATGATTTGAAATTGGGCCGAGGCATCCCGGTGGTGCCAGACGTAAAAGCAATTGCGGCAATTTGCGCATCAAGGATGTCGGGGTTCTCTATAGGTGCTTGATGGGGGAGAGCGTCAATCTGGACAGACACGTCTTCTATGCCCTCAATCTGAATGGATTCATCTGTCAAAAGATAACAATCTGGATATTCCCTGATGAGTTGCTGAAGGACCTCTGGTGATTGATTAGGCGGGAGCAGCGTGGTTTGGTTGTGGGTGAGAGCTGCCGCAAAGCCAACCAGGAAAGCATAACGATCTTGGCACATATTGATCGTGTATTTCTTGTCAGGCAATTGGTTGCCAACTGATCGAATATGAGATAGCAACGTTTGAGTCGACATGGCTTTTCCATGGTGCCAGGCAATGGGGTTGTGCTGTTGATAGGGACCAAGAAGTGGGGACGTGGTCATGCCATGCGAAGAGATGAATTTTGAGGATTGAGGAGGAGATTCATGGCCGAGAGGCGTGCCTCAAAATGGAATAGGTTTGAGGTGGCTTGAGGAATCGAGAAAAAACTTTCAGACATTAGGTTGTGACTCTATTCTTCTCAATTGCTTCGCACAATGAGCGAAGGGATGAAAAAATAGTGGTATTGTCTGGGTCATCCGAGCGTAATTTGTATCCGTAATGCTGATGAACGACCAGGGCAATTTCCAACGCATCTATGGAGTCTAACCCTAGGCCTTCTCCAAATAACGGATCTAACGGAGGGATTTCTGTTGGAGAGATCTTTAGATTCAGGGTCGTTACGAGGAGTTGGGCAATTTCGCTTTCAAAAGCAGTCTGGTCAGACAACGAACGTTCCTCCGTGCAAAGTGGTTTCTTGTAGAGATTAATGCCTACCTTCCGATTGTCCTGTTTGAATCGAGAGATGTCAATATCATGTTCTTTCCAAGCCTCAGCAGTCTGCTCTTTACGCCGTGGGCTCTTGACCGATCTAGAAATGGAGAAGATCAGGAGGAGGAGATTGAGGATTGCTTGACACGTGTCCAGTGACTCCGTAGGGTTACATCTGGTTGTCGTGGCATTGTCTAGGTGTTATGACCACCAAGCCCTCTGAGTTTCTTTCTTCTTCATCCCCTCAAGACAATGGCAAATGATAATATAAATCCAGGGATGATGCTTTGAAAACGAAACAAATATTTCATGTAGTACTTATTAAACCTTCACATTACGATGACGATGGGTACGTCATTCAATGGGGGCGATCGGCGATTCCATCCAATAGCCTTGCTGCCTTGAATGCACTCGCTATGGATTGTGTTGAGCGGAAGGTGTTGGGTCAAGATGTTGAAATTCATGTTGAGACCTATGATGAAACCAATACGGTTATTCCCACGAAGCGTATTATTCGGCGAATACGTCGGGGTAAGAGCGGCATGGTCGGATTTGTTGGGGTGCAAACGAACCAGTTTCCTCGTTCGGTGGATTTAGGAAGGGAGTTTCTTCAAGCCGGAATTCCAGTGGTCGTCGGAGGTTTTCATGTCAGTGGATGTTTTGCCATGTTGAAAGAGTTGCCTGTCGATATTCAACAGGCTCTGGCCGAAGGGTTTACGCTGATTGCCGGCGAAGCTGAGGGACATTTGGATGCGATTCTCAAAGATGCGTACGAACAGCGCTTAAAAAGCTCCTATAATTTTTTAGATCAAACACCAGAATTGGCGGGCACGCCGTCGCCGTTTCTTCCTGTCAGTTTGGTGAAAAAAACTTTTCGGCGGCTCTCTAGTTTTGATGCCGGGCGTGGATGCCCATTTCAATGTAGTTTTTGCACCATTATTAATGTTCAGGGCCGATCGTCGCGTTGGAGGTCACCCGATGATATTGAGGCGCTTATTCGGGCGAATCTCCAGCGAGGGGTGTGGAGATTTTTTATCACAGATGATGATTTTGCGAGGAATCAAGGTTGGGAAGCCATTTTGGACAGAATGATCCATCTTCGTGAGCAAGAAGGCTTTCGTCTCTCAGTCACCATTCAGGTTGATACCTTGTGTCATAAAATTCCACGATTTATTGAAAAAGCCGTGCGGGCCGGATGCAGTAATGTGTTTCTAGGGTTGGAAAACCTGAATCCCAGCTCCTTGGCGGGAGCCAAAAAACGGCAAAATAAAATCGGAGAGTATCGTAAGATGCTGCAAATTTGGAAACGTCACGGCTGTACAACGGTGGCTGGCTATATTCTGGGGTTTCCGGTGGATACTCCCGACAGCATTGCCCACGATATAGAGATTATCCAAAAAGAACTTCCAGTGGATCTGGTGGAATTTTTTATTCTCACTCCCCTGCCGGGCTCTGAAGATCATCAACGTCTCTACGAACGGGGTGTGGCCATGGAGCCGGACATGAACGCGTATGACTTGGAGCATGTCACCATGGCGCACCCCAAAATGACTAAGGGGGAATTAGCGAAGACCTACCGTATGGCTTGGCGGAAATACTATACGTGGGAACATATAGAAACGCTGATGCGTCGGGCCGCGGCAACAGGACAGCCAGTTGTCAAGCTGATGTTCTTAATTCTGTGTTTTTACGGTTGTATCATGCTTGAGGGTGTTCATCCCTTGGAGGGGGGCGTGGTCCGGTGGCGTGGCAGGAAATCCCGGCGTCCCGGTCTGCCAGTGGAAGGACGCTGGACTTTCTATCCCAACGAGATCGCTCGTGCATTCACGACCGGATGGCAATGGTGCCAGTTGGGATGGAAATTAAACCAGCTTCGACAAAAAGTGGAAGGAGATCCGCTAAAATTTCAATATACCGATACTGCTTTGACGCCCACCGAAGAAAAGTTTGACGATCAACTTGCTTTACATCAAACCTACAGTCCTCTTCTTGGCATAAAAAGTCTTGTCAAATAACTACGCCTCAGATAGCTTTTTCCAACATTCCCATTCATAGACAGCTGGGAATACCAGAAAATTTTGGTACAGTAGTAGAGAACAACAGGAAGAACCGGAACCTTGGAGGGAGAATGAAATCTTTGGCTTTAAGATATGTATGTAGTGTGATGATTGGATTAGCCATTATTGGCGGACTTTCCGGCAATGTTGCCGCAAAAAATGGAGATATTGACGATTCGGTGATTATTTCTGGTGGTGGGGGGATTTTTTATCCCTTTCAAGGCAAATCAGGATTCAATGCTGTGGTTCAAGCCTCAGGGCAAATTGCTCCTCAAGAAAGGATGGGGGTAGAACTGGAGTATCGTCAGTATGAAACGAAGCTTTTCAAAGTAAAAAATATTGACACACAATCCTATATATTTCGGTTGTTTGGACAATACTTTTTTCGTCCCCAAGGTATTACCCCTTATGTTGGTCTCGGTATTAATTTTGCCATCAATGTTTTTGACGAAGACGAGATTGAAAAGAGGAGGACTTCGGTCAAACTCAAACAAGGTTGGGGCGTGGGATATGGCCTTTTGGGGTTGGTTGGTGTAGAGATTCCAGTGGGCCCGGT
Source organism: Nitrospirales bacterium (assembly GCA_965223685.1). Classification (GTDB taxonomy): domain Bacteria; phylum Nitrospirota; class Nitrospiria; order Nitrospirales; family UBA8639; genus Nitrospira_E. The sequence goes on along the minus strand of CBDCXG010000002.1, from coordinate 1,545,690 downwards.
GGCGTTGTTTGGAGAAGGTCGAGTGAGTGGGGACTTTCAAATTACAAACTATAAGAAATCTGGAAAAAGAAAAATCGGCATTGAAAGTTTGAGTGGTCTCACTGGAATGGGAGGGATTCGCATACGCTTTTAACGTATGCAGAAAAAACAAAAATCGAAAGAAGGTATCTTAGATTTTTTGGCTCTCACTAATATAAAAACGGGCTCGTTGCACTTTGTCAATGCAATTCGGATACTTATCAAATTGTTGTTGGAGTTTCGCGGTACTCAGTAAGGTGGCAGCCTTGGTCCAAGCGATTGAGCCTCCAACCCCCTCAATGTTGGCTTTATCAAGTGCATCAAAGGCGGTATTAAGTCCATTTCGGCATTCTGTGACCAATTGAGGCTGTGCGGGAGCACCGGCACAATTGGTCAATGACAAGAAAAGGAAGCTGAGGAATACAGGTCTCATTTCAGAGATGGGACGCATCTCTATTTTTTCGGTTTTTTTCTATAAAGACTTTAATTGAGGAACAGTATACAGGCTACAAGGATTCGAAAGTGGGCAAGAGTTTCCAGCGAAAAGTTTAGAATTTTTAGGGTTTGAGTCCGGAATAATCTCTGATCAACCCGCCAAATAAAGTAAATTCCTGACCCTGAGTAAACCCCGAGTCTTTCAGAGCTTGAAGAATGGCTTGTGGTGGGACGCAAGATTCGATGGTATCCCAATAATACCGCATGAGTGTTCGGGCACGAGGATTTTTCGTCCTCATATATGACAACCATGGAATCACTCGTTTTAAAAAGAATCGGCTTATGTGATAGTGAGGAGAGGAGTCTGGCCGAGAAATTTCTAGAAGGAGGACTTTCCCGCCTGGTTTGAGAACACGAAGATATTCTTTGAATGTGAGAGTGAGGTCTGAAACATGTCGAAGGGCATAGCCCATACTAATAAAATTAAACATAGAGTCAGAAAAAGGAAGGTCCTCAGCCTTGCCTTGTAAAACGGATTTAATGCCTTGTTTTTTGGCTTGAGTAATCATGCCGTGACTTGGGTCTAAAGCCACCACTCTACCTGTTTCTCCTACGATCTGTTGTGCGCAAGTCGAAACGGTTCCTGGTCCACATGCCACATCTAAAATGGCATGGCCCTTTGAGAGGCCGGTTCTTTTCAGTGCTTGCTGTCTATAGTGTTTCCCTGACCCAAAGGATAACGCTTGACTGATCCAGTCATAATCTTGGGCGACCTCATCGAATTGGGCGGCCAGGAGTTCCCCTCGTTGCTTTTCGGTTTGGTAATACTCTGCGAGGGGAGGGTGGGGAGCAAGTGAAGAATCAGAATGTCTTGACCCAGAAGTCATGGGCGATCGCTCCAAGTTCAACGATAAAGAAATCTTGAATTGTTAATCTAGCATGTATCTTGGGTGTTGAGATACTCGTTTTGGACAAAATACGAGTGACTGCTATTTGCATGATTAAAAATAGGCATGAAAGACGGCTAGTAATTCATTGTCTCGATCATGGTGGGTAAATGTTGTACGAAGGGAATAATCCTTAGCAAAGGTCCATCGTTGTCCAACAGAAACTGTGACATCATCTGAACGATCACCAAGGAGGTATCCTAAATATCCGCCTGATAATAGCCATTTCCAATGGTCATGAATATTGACGACAACTCCGCCTGATATGCCCCCTCCTACCCGATGGTTCTCGTCATAGGCATCACTCACATGTGCATCGAATTCTCCAAAAAGGAAAAATACTTCTCGTTGAAATAGGTGTGTTTCTAATGCTCCGCCTCCGGCGACGTTTAAATATCCATTTGAGCAGAGATGACATGACCGTGTTTTGACTGTATTCATCCCTAACGAAACTTTCCAGGAGGGCGAATGAAACCAGGAGTCAATAGGTGCGAGTGACAGCACATTTACTAAGGTAAATTTTTCAATTCGAAATTGATGGCGATTATGGTAATGCCTTAGTGATAATGCACCTAACTCAACTTGAGAGTCTGGGGTATAACCGGGGTCGGGATCGAGCAAGTCGTGATAGACGGCTCGAATGTCAATATGTTCAAAAATTTCATGGTTGCGCCAACCGATGCCTATTCCTATACGTGCTGTCTGGTGGCCCTCTTCTGGTGACAAGGAAAAAGGTGAGACAGAAAATGGAGATGAGGGGACTCGGATTTGACTTCGTTTCAATAAAACCGATTGATTCTTGGTTCGGTATTCGGCCGAACGTTCTTTATCTGTTCGGGCTTTATAGCGAAAATAGTCTGAGGCCAAATCAAGGAGAAAGATTTGGCGTGTTTGGGGTAATGCAAGGAAGTCTGGGGACAGTTCGTGTGAAGGACTCAGGATTACTTGTTGAAGCCAAACGTGTTCAGATGGCTGTAAGGCCATACGTTTACGTTTAAGATTCGTGCTTCCCGCGGGTCGATAACTGATATCTGCAACTAAACCCTCATGGGAAGTGAGTAGGCGAATGGTATCGGCTGGAATGGTCCAGAAATGAAATTGATCAGTTAAATGTAACCGCGGGTCTGCGACTTCTAAGAGAGAAAGAATATGATAGGCGCAATTTTCTTTAAAAAAGAAATAATCATAGTAGGCGTTGCCCATTTCCCATGTGTGCATGAGCAAATGGTGAATGTGGTCAGGTGACAAATTTAATCGGTATTCCCAGATATCGCGGTTTTCGATATCCCGATATTCTTGAACTTTAATATAATACGGGATAGTTGAAAACACTCCCTGGTAGCCACCGAACATTCCCTTGAACGCAAATTCCACGCCGGCATCTGACGGCACATCAGCTGCATAATTAATGGTGTAGGCTAAGATCCGTGTGTGTTCGGTTTGGCCTTGCTGGTCAACGCGAAGGAATGAATGTCCAAACATGGAGACTGGATTGCCCATAAACGCCGAGGGAAAAATCAGCGTAATGGAAGCGGGGTTCAGTTCCGCCAACCAATGTTCAAATCGGTTACATTTTTGAAACGGCAAACGAGTTTCATCAAATTGCAATTGTTCACGAAGCCACGTAAACCTGGCGATAAAAGCACATTGTGCGACCTGTTTTGAGCGTCCAACCAATTTCTCCGAGAAGAATTGTTTGAGGGTAGCATGTAACTCAGCTTTTGGATTTGTTTTTCCTTCCGGCGATTGGAAAAATTCGAGATCATCGACCTCACTCGTATATCCACCAAAAAAATTTTGACGATAATGGAGGAGAAGGTGCCAATAACGTTTCTGATAGAGGGATTTTTGGTCTGCGAGCTGAATTAGTTCTTCTAAGTAAGACGAGGGCTGGCTTTGTACTGTTCCTCCAAGAGGGAGAATGAGGAGCCCTATACAAAGAAAGGTTATTCGTGTGACCACATGCTCACTGGAGAAAAGACAGGCTCCGGCTACTTTGCCGGAGCCTAAAGGAATGTCAGGTTATTTTGTGGAAGAATAGGCTAGAACGGGATGAGCACCTATTGCACTATATATCGCTTTCACCACAGCTTTGGGAGAACTTTCTCCTGCTTGAAGGAGGGTAGTGTATTGTTCTTGAGCCATGGCAAAAAATACGTGGTGTTGTTCTGCCGGAATATCCATGAGCGTGGCTAAGGACGTTAAGTGCTCGCCATGGCCTTGGGCCATCTCCTGGGCAAGATTGTCAAAATTAACCGCTGCAAACACGTTGACTTTTTCTGACGCGAAAATGGTTCCATCATTGGTACATCCTGAAGTGCCAAAGCTGATCCCAAATGTCTGAGAAGGGACAATGTTGTTTGTCGTTGCCTGTAAAACTTGGGAACCAATGGACTGCTGTCCAGGGTACGCTCCCCAGGCTAATTTCCCCAAGCCACACCCCGGACCATTGTCAGGGTGAGCAGCAAGAGCGACGCTGGTTGTTCCAAAGACAAATAACACTGAGGCAAACATGAAAGGTGTCAGTTTTGCCATGGAAAATTCCTCCTATAGTTAATGGTTTCTGTAAACAAGATTGTGATCTATTGACGAAATGCATCATGACAAACAAAGGAAGAATAATTATTAAGGTAGTCTTAGCTGAGTAATGCATAGAGCGCTTTAACGAGCGCCTGGGCGGGAAGTTCTCCAGCAGCAAGAAGCATGGTATATTTTTGCTGAACCAAGGCAAAAAATACGTGGTGTTGTTCTGCCGGAATATCCATGAGCGTGGCTAAGGACGTTAAGTGCTCGCCATGGCCTTGGGCCATCTCCTGGGCAAGATTGTCAAAATTAACCGCTGTAAACACATTGACTTTTTCTGACGCGAAAATGGTTCCATCATTAGTACAACCTGAGGTGCCGAAGCTGATGCCAAATGTTTGCGCACCAAAAGTCAGATTCGTCGTTCCCATGAGCACTTGGGGACTAATTGATTGTTGCGCAGGGTAGTCCCCCCAAGCAAGTTTCCCTAATCCACATCCCGGGCCATTATCAGGGTGTGTAGCCGTAGCTACTTCGGTGGATCCTATCAGCACACACCATATGAACAACGAAAGAATTTGTTGTTTGCCAGCCAATAAGTGTCCTAATAAAAAAGTGTGGAACCTATTTTAACGCTCAATATAACACAATCCTATGACTTGAAAAGTACAGAGGCAAAAAACGTCAATTACCCCAACTCCACCTTTGAATTGACTTTCCTGTCAAAAGGTTACTTCGTACTTGGATAAAATAATGGTGTTACGAAAAAGTAGGTAGATCGTTGGCCCATATTGATCATATGTGTGATTGAGAAGTTATGGGGGTGGTGTTTTGGCATATTGATCGCAAATGTTCCAATGCTGTGCGGCCTTCTTGGTAGTGTGGGTGGATGGCAGTTAAGTGTTGTAGAGTGATCAGGGCTTCATGGATCTGTCCCGTTTCGAGTAAGAGCGCAGCTAATCTTAACCATCCGGGTAAATGCTCCGGGTTTCGATTCACAAGGGATTGTAAGGTCTGAATACCTTCTTGAGGTTTTCCAAATTTCACACAATTGTCTGCAAACGTTTCGTACAGATGGATGTCTAATGGCGATGGCCTATTGGGTTGTTCTAACTGTATCCATTTAGCTGTGAGGAGTGGTTTTGCCTGATGAACCTTTTGTATGAGGTGAAAGCGATGATCAAAGGCTTGGGTAAAATTCGTGGAGCAGCGATCAAAAATAGTGTTGTCCAGAAAGGCCAATCCATTGTCATACAGTTTGCGCTGAATTTCTTGTATGGAATACGAGCGGATACCTATGGTGTCTTCAAGGGGGCTGTCACAACTAGGTCCAATGGGCACTTGCAATGCTAGGTATCCATTTGGCGTCAGTACCCGATTGATTTCATTCAAATATTGTTCAAAAACTGGTCTTGGCATATGTTGAAAGGTTACGTAGGAATATACAAGGTCAAAGGATTGATCATCGAATTCACGAAGATCGACACCAGATGTTTCAACTGTGGTGACATGAGGGTACCCAGAGAGCCAGGTTTTACTTTGGGCTATCATAGTGGAGGAAACATCAATGCCAACAAGGGTATGAAAATAAGGAGCAAGAGGTTTGAGAATTCGGCCAATCCCACAGCCTATCTCTAAGACTTTCCAGGATGATTGATGCAAATCGCGTAATGTTTCTAGAAGGACCTGGGCAGTGGCCTCACCTGATTGTGCAAATATTTCTTCGGTTTGATAATGCTCGGTCGCAATCCAAAATCGTGTGTGATGTTGTGCCCGGTTTTCCCAGTCTTGTTTCATTTTTTCAGAAATATTCATGAATAACCCCTTCTTTCCTGGCAAAGATGAATGGAAGAAAAATAGGAGAGACCCTTATGAAAGATCTTTGAAATGTCAGGATGGTCTCGTACTCTCACGAGAATTTCTTTTTAGCAAATCCGTTGCCACAAATTCTAAGAAGACGATCCTTGGAAGTGAAAAGCCCTGCCCCTGTCTTTTGAAGGTCAGATACCAGAACTGGGGGTGCTCTACTTCAGTATGACAAAAAAGCAGCTGGGCAAATCATGAGGGGTGAAGAAAAGTCTGCCTAATCCCTGGTAACACTTATGCCATGAATGAGGATAATGAGAAATTTGAAAGAAGGTGAGTGCTAAACAAAGAGATCAATGAGAGAAGAAATTGAAGCGGCCACGCTCGATTCTGTGGAAAGAGCTTCTTCTTCATTTTTTTTAAGCTCTTGTCGAGCCTGTGCTTCCAATGTAGCTGCTGAAGCAGCTACAGCGCGATCTTGTGCTGATGGGTTGGCTGGGGCGAGGGCGGCGGCTCGAATTTTTTGAGCTTTTTGAATCGTGGCTTCAGGATTCCCTATTACAGATGAAGCATCAATGTTGACTTCACCGCCTATGGCATATTGTTTTCCATCGGGACCACGTTGATACGAAAAAGTGGCTCTGCCTCTGACTAAGCCTCCAGCTGCAGACATATGGGCTTGTTCGTGGGTACGAACTTCCTGGTCTCTTTTTCGGAGCTTGGAAATCTCAGCCTGTTCCGATGTTCCTTGCCTGGTGGAAAGAGGTGATTCTGAATGCGCAGAAAATTGCTGAGAAATGACAGGTGAAAAGAAACTCCGGGTGGGGGTAGAGGAAATATTCATCAAGGGTATCCCTAAAGAATTCTTTCGGATACCATGATGGAAAAATTGACTTAGTGATTAATCTGGTAAAAAGGAGAAAATTGGAAAAGGACGTATATGGCAACGAAAAAATCGAAAAATTCCCTAAATCCAGGGCAAACGCCTTCTCTGTTCTTTCCTATTGTCAGGGATCTTTAGCCATTCTCTCGTGTTTTCATAACTCTTGTCTGACTCTAGCACGTTGTAGATCTCACCTATTTCCTGATAATGAGATTCGAATAAATCTCTATCTACAATAACGGTGTAACCTTTTAATAACAGTTTTTGTTTGCAGAATAGGTTTTGTCGGCCATAGGGTTATGGCTGCCATAAAGATGCCGGTTATCACTAAGAGCAAGAGTGTGGTGGTGGTATCTGGACGGTTGATTTCGCCACTGTACAGGTTTTGCGCATTGACAAGAACCTGATCTGCTGCGGAGGCTCCGCCTAAGAGCATCATGGTCATCATTGATCCGATGATCATTCCACAAAAAATTTTCAACATGATATTTTTCCTTTCAAGAGAAATCAGATTCAATAGTCAAACTTGAATTTTTTAGTAGCTTCAATACTTTAGATTTATACCTCTCATGAGGGGGCTGCGATGAGCTCCTCATGTATTAAGAGGTATCCGGGAAGAGGGTGAATCGTAAATACCGCAAACGGGTGAGCGTCTACGATTTTCAATCGCTATCAGTTAACAATAGGCAAAGTTGTGAAATGGGAGCAAAGTAGGCTGAAGAGAATAAGAGCTAAGTGGGGAAATCGAAGCCGTGTTGATCGGCAGAGGAGCTAGTCTTGAAGAGCGAGTTGAACCATGGAAAGAAATTCGCTGAAATTACAGGGTTTATCAAGGATGGCGAACACTCCAGCTTTATATGCGCGTTGTTTATCTTGTTGATTGAGATGACCACTTAACAGAATAATTGGGGATTGGTTGGGAGGTTGTTGATTCAATTGAATTTGATCGATGAAGTCCAATCCGGTAAGGACCGGCATTTGGTTGTCGGAAATAATGAGGTTTGCTTTGTTAGAGGCCAACCATTCGATGGCTTCAGATCCATTACCTACTTCAATGCATTGTATGTGTTGAGACTCTAAGACAAGGCGAAGAGCCTCTCGTGCATTGATATCATCATCAACTAGCAGCACTGTTTTCATTTTCTACTCCAAATTAACTCTTATCTTCTCGTCGTATTCCTGAAATCATCCAGTTAGCCTGGCAGGTTAACTGGAAAGCGTCTATCCCTCTCAGGGACTAGGGATTTTTGCTTGGGCCTATAGCTGTGAAATTGTAATGTTTTTCCTTTACATATTCAATCTAGGAGTTTTTAAAGCGAGTCCTCTGCCTCTCTTTTTCAGGTCTCGTCATCGATTTGTGTGAGACTCCAAGTTGCCCAAAAATGAACATTAGGAGACGGATCTTTTTCTTTAGCCTGTCGAAGAGCCAGTATGTCAGCTGAATCTCCTAATTTCCCCAAACGAAAAGCAGCTTCTGACCGAACGCCTACATTTGAATCTCGAAGAAGGTGTGTTCGCATCACCAGTAAACCGCGGGGATCACCTAGCTCACCTAGCCCTGCTATGGCTGTTTGGCGAATCAAGGGGTTTGGACTCTTCAGAGCTTGAAGAAAGAGATCATATGCAAATGGAAATTCAAACTGAGCGAGTGTTTGAATAATAGCAAGTTTGGTGGCGGGAGTTGAAATGGTGTAGGCCTCTAACAGGACTTGCATGGTATCTTTTGAAGCCGATGAGTGGCTCAAAGCTAAGACTACTGCCTCTCGAACAGATTCAGAAGGGTCGGCAACATGCTGGATTAAAGCCATGAGCGCTTCTTTAGAAAGTGTATCCCCTAAACTGCCCAAAGCCCAGGCACTCCATTGGCGAACTTGCTCATCTGAATCAGATAAGGCTGAAACCAAAGCAGACATGCTTTTGGGCACAGAGATTTTTCCTAACGAGAGAGCGGCAGATCGTCGGGAAGGAGGTTCGGAGTCTTGTAACAAGACAACAAGTTGTTCTGACACTAATTCTGGGGATTCTGGCGTGGTCTCAACCACGCACCCGGAAAACAGGAGAACCCAAATCCACACGCCAAAAATTGTGAGGCTTGAGAAAATACAGCGCTCCGAAGGGAAAAATTTAAACGGACCCGGAAGGTTCTTTTGGGGCCAATGGTTGCTTAGCCGCCTCGATTGATTCTTTCATTTCCTGTTCAGCCGATTCCAATTCAGCCTGGATTGTTCGCATTTGGGGATCAATGGAATTTTGGATGTCTGCAGCCGCATCACGGAAGGTACGTACCGCACTTCCCAGTCCCTCACCTAGTGACTGCATATCTTGTGGAGCCGTCCCGGTGGTTTGAGCTTTTAGGGCAGCCTGTTGAGCCTGAACCCTGGCAACGGCTTTTTTGTTGACAATAGCAGAAGGGCGTTTTGCCAAAGGTTTTGCCTGAGCACTTGCGGGGAGAGGAGGGTATTGGCCTGAGGCGGTTGGTGCTGGTTGTGCAAGTCGGTCTTCCATGGACACTGGACCAGGGACGGTCATTTGAGGTTGCTCTGGTGGTGTAGAGGAAATATTTGCGGCTTGACCGGGTTGTTGGGCTGCTTTAGGTCCAGCACCTTGATAGAGTAGAGCCGCAGTTGTCCCCGGAGTCTGCTCAGGTCCAGGTTGATAAGGTTGATTTGCTGTTTGAGCCACTTCTTGAGGTGTACCTGAATCCGATGCCTGTGCTAAAGGGGTTGTGCCCTCTGGTTCCCCTGTGGATGGATTCGCTGGATCATTAGGGTCCATCGCAGAAGGTAAATCAGCAACTTCTTTCTTAAAGCCTTTCAGGGCTTTTCCCACGCCTTCGCCAATTTGGGGTAGTCGACCGGCCCCGAAAATAATCAAAATGATCACTAAAATGATCATCAATTCTGAGAATCCCATGGTCCCGAACATGCCCTTACCCCTTCTAAATCAGACTCAAACGATGTTTATAAACGATAAACTGAAAAGACTCTATCGCTCAAGATTGACGAGTGTCAACCCAAATACGGTAGGCTAAGTCATTGTAACATTGAAGTTAGTTCTGTTTTCATAAGCAATTGGGAGTTTGTAATGAAGGGAAAGTTGGAGGGTTCCTGATGTCACTCTTATCCCCACCGAAGATCCCTCTTTTTAGAATTACCCTCTTTTATGGCCCTGAAGTATTCGACGGCACTTCTGATGCTCGGCACTGTGTTTTTAATGTGAAGAAACGATCCTGGAAAGGTGGCGTACAAGTTGACATTGTTGTTGAGAGAAGCCAAATACAACGGTTGATGAAAAGAATTGGATTTCAGAATTGGCTTGAGGAATGCTTGCAAGTGGTTCCTAGTGATGAACGGGAGAATTATCTTAAGCAAGGATTTGATTTATTTACTCAATTTATCTGTTTTTACAAGTTAGAAACGTATATTCAGCAGGGGATTAAGCAAGAGAATAGAAACGTTCCCGCAGACGTCCTTATGGCTGAAACAGATGAAGTTGTCTATCGGGAGGCCGAAAATATTAAGGAACACATAATGGTTGAATTAGACATACAGGAGTTTGGAGCGGAATAGAAATAGTCTCTGAACAAACGGTACTCCTGTCTATACTTTAAGTAGAGAATAGGTACAATTAATATGTAGGTGTGAATAACTGGTAAGATTTTTGACATCGCAAAAAGGAGGGTTACACAAAATGAAACAGCCACACAGTTTTTTGACAGTTTTCATGAAACAAGGAGTCAGTGGATTCGTGCTTTGTGTATTTGTTCTGATGGTTTGTCTTGGACTGCCAGGTATGAGTTGGGCAGAGGAGGAAGGCTCTAGCCAAACAAGTGAGGCGGCGTTAGGGTTAGGAAGTGGGGTCCTGACATTTTTATATCTGCCGGCTAAGGTTGTCTATGCCACCTTAGGTGGAATTGTGGGTGGATTTACTTATGGGCTTACCGGAGGAGATTTAGAGACAGCCAAATCAGTATGGGAACCCAGTATGTATGGCACTTATGTGATTACACCTGATCATCTGAAAGGTAATGAACCTGTTCGATTTTATGGCCCTTCTCCGTATGATGAGGATGAAGAAGCCTTTTTAACCGAACGAGTGGACTAATCTCCTGAGTTCTTCTACCACCGCGGGTAAACCTGTTATTGGAGTGACCCCGGATTTTAATGCCGGCAATAGAAAAGATATGGGGGGCAAAGAGCCCACCTATTTTTTGCGAGCCCGATATATTCAAGCCATCCAAGAAGCGGGGGGTGTCCCATTAGTGCTCCCTCTGGTCGTTAGTCGGACTCAACAAGCTTTCCTCCTTCATCGATTAGACGGTTTGTTGGTGACGGGAAGTGGATCAGATTTAGCTCCTCACTTCTACGGTGAATCTCAACAATACCCCTTTCAGAAGATGAGCGAGGAGCGAGCCCGCTTAGAATTGGGACTTTCAAAATTGGCTTTTAAACATCAGATGCCGACATTAGGTATATGTGGTGGGATGCAATCCATGGCTGTGGCTTTGGGAGGGACGTTGATTCAAGATATCCCTGCTCAAATTACCACAAAAATTCAGCATCTCCAGAAAACTTCAGCGGTACACACGGTACATCCCATTCATATTGAACCGGAAACGTTGCTGCGAAAAATTATCAAGAAACCCTGTATTCCTGTGAATAGTTCGCATCATCAATCGGTGAAAACCATTCCCCGCTCATTTCAAATAAGCGCTGTGGCTCCAGATGGAGTGATCGAAGCTGTTGAAGCAGAAAGTCACCCGTTTTGGTTAGGGGTCCAATGGCATCCAGAATTTCTCTACCGCAAAGATTTTCTTCAGAAACGCCTCTTTTCGGCTTTGATCAAGGCTGCTCGCAAGTACGACAAAAGCTAAATACAAAAAATCTTTGATGTGCCCACCAGCGTTAGGTCACCTTAAAGCAATCGCAAGAAGAGTCAATGTGTTAGGGAGCAGGAGTGTCTTGAGGTGCTGGTTCATCGACTTTGGTAAGAGATGGCGATGAAGGCGGTGGGGAAGCTTGAGGTTTTTCAGTGACCGTTGGTGCCGAGGCAGGTTTTGGTGTGGGTTTGGCCGCAGGCTTTGGAGGAGGTTTGGGTTTTTCTGGTTTGATCCCAGCCTCCCAATGTGGCCCAGTATACATGTCATCAGATAATCCGGCTTCTTTCCACTTGTTTTGAAAGTCAGCAGCAGCTCGATTCGGTGAGTCTCCAATTCCGACTGTACGGTTCCAGGGATAAATACGAGGAGAGATTTGGCAGATGGATCCATCCTGACGCATATAGAGAGCAATGGGGTTGCCTCGATAGGGCCCCAAAATAATATGCACAGTTCCAACTAACTCAGGTAGCGATTCCATCCTTCACATCTTCTACTGGACTTTACTAAGGGAGCACAATAGTGCCACAGCCCTTTGTGGAGTGCAAGGTAGACGCATAGAGAAAACCCCCAGAACTAGAAGAAATTTAGAAACAGACAGGTTTGTCAGAGTTGAGCAGGCAGGAAATCTATTTCGTGAGAAGTGGTTGAATGGGTTGTTCCTCAGTCTTTTTTAGCAGATAAAGTGCAATCATAAGAACAAGGATTACCATGACGTGCAATCCCATATCCATCAAGTAATGATAAAAGACCTCTTCCGGGACGTTTTCCTGATGAGAAAATTCAGCTCCAGCGGTTAAAATCCGTCGTACAGAGGCAATCACCCCCACATGAAGAAAGGGTTCTAACCGAATTCGATCGGACTGCAAAAATCCTAAGACAGTACGAAATAATTCTAAAAGGATAATGACAAAGAGCAAATCATTCAGCAACGTAATGGTGGCTGGCAAAAAGGCTTGATTCACGTGTTGTGCATACGCATACCAGCTGTATCCGAAGACCAACATGCCAACAAGGAGAAAACTCAAGCAGGCGGTAATATAGCCCCACCGATCCAGAAACTGCATCCATTTAACCCATTGCTTGATTGATTCCGGTGTCCAACCCAACATTAAGAGGATTCCTTAAGCCGTTCCTTGGTGTGGTGTATTCGGTGTAGCTTCTGGGCCTTTGTCTTCATTCCGCATATGGCCAAATTTCAAGTCCTGCATTCCCCTAGTTCCAATAGAATGTCCACAGCATACTACTTCCTGAAACCCTTCTCCCCCTCCCATCACCATGAGCCGCAGGCCACAGGAATCTGTGGAGACCCGTTTTTCATCAATGGTCATGCCTACGACCAACGGCCCCTTTTTACGGCCTCGACCTTGGTTAAGGGAAGGCACCACATCTTCTTCAGTTAATTCATGCCCACAGCAAATAATTTTTTCAAATCCTTCTCCCCCGTGCATCACTTTAAGGACTAATCCGCAGGAATCAGGGTACCGCTTATGTTCATCAATGATATCACCTTTTTTCAGGGCCATCGTCTTTCTCCTTCATGTGAATGAAAAAATCATGGAATATGCAATTTTCCCCAATATACCAATGCACGTTGGGGGAAGGTGAAAAAGTATTGAGAGATAGTCAAACAAATTGCTGAACAAAATGTCCAGGTAGCTAAACAGGACTTTCCGGTGAGCCGTAGATTTACGCGAACGGTTCCGGTTGATTCATAATGCTAGCGAGGACGTTTTGATGGGAAGGGGTGCCTATATTGTTTGAGAGTGTCGCAAGATCAATAGGGTGATGCGGATACACAAACTGTTGTTTTACTGCCTGAATTCTGGCCAAGCTGGCTTCAACCTTGGATCTATCTAATTGTTGAGATGCAAAAGCGTGGCGTAAGGCATGGAAGGTGTTTGTGGCAAGCTGACGACTTTTACAGATCAACAACATATCTGCGCCAGCTTGCAATGAACGGATGGCGGCATCACCAATGTTGGCATGATCTAAAATCGCACGCATTTCTAAATCGTCAGTCAAAATCATACCTGAAAAGCCTAAATCCTGGCGAAGTAGTCCGGACAAAATAGTAGAAGAAAGTGTGGCCGGAAGAATCGGATCAAGGGCGGGGTAGTGAACGTGTGCAGTCATCATCGCTTGCAGTCCGCGTTGAATGGCATGGCGAAAAGGTTGAAGTTCTATTTCTTCCAACCGTTGACGTGAAGCATGCACAAAAGGAAGTTCCAGATGCGAGTCTGTACTGGTGTCTCCATGACCGGGGAAGTGCTTCCCGCAGGCCAAAACACGATGATCCTGTAGCCCGGCGATCGTTGCTGCACCCATCTGACAAACGTGTTCCGGCTTGGTTCCAAAAGCGCGATTGCCAATAATGGGATTATCCGGATTCGTGTGGATGTCTAGCACTGGAGCCATATTCATGTTGATGCCCACGCTACGTAATTCCTTAGCAGTAACGGCAGCGGCCTGGTAGGCCAACTCAGTTGACCCGGATTGGGAAACAGTGGCGGCTGGAGGGAAAATAGTAAAATCAGACGGGAGGCGTGAGACGCGTCCCCCTTCCTGATCAATAGCGATAAGAAGCGGATTGTCACCTGTGATTGTCTGTAAATCGTTGGTCAGCTTGGCAATTTGTTCAGCGTTCACCAAATTGTGGGCAAACAGAATCACTCCACCGGGCTGGTGTTGCTGCATCCAGGTTCGAAGATCCGGAGTCACCTCCGTCTCTTCGAACCCGATCATGCACAATTGGCCGATGTTATCTGGGAGATTCACTAAACGTTGATCGTTAAGGTTTGCTGGACCGATTGATGAGATATTGAATCAGTAATCGAGTCCCTGTTCCGGTTGGACCTTTTGCAATGCAGGGGCGTTCTCCAGCACTCCAATCAGTGCTGGCGATATCTAAGTGTACCCATGGATGATCGCCAACGAATTTGCTCAAAAACATAGCGGCAGTAATCATGCCGCCTCCGCGTCCGCCGATATTGCGCATATCCGCCACGTCGCTTTTTAATTGCTCAAAATATTCATCCCATAAGGGCATTTCCCACACGCGTTCTCCGGAATCATTCCCAGCTTTTCGGACGGCATTTTTCAAAATATCATCGTTGCCTAACATGCCGATAGCATGAGCGCCCAAGGCCACAATAGCTGCTCCCGTTAATGTGGCGATATCAATCACGCAGGCCGGCTTGAGTCGTGTGGCATAGGCCAAACCATCTGCCAGAATCAGTCGTCCTTCTGCATCCGTATTTTGTATTTCCACTGTTTTCCCTGAAAGCATAGTGTGGACATCACCGGGTTTCGTGGCTCGTCCTCCTGGCATATTTTCGGTCACAGGAAGCAGGCTGATGACATTCATGGGAAGTTTCAAGCGAGAGGCCGAGCGGATTGCGGCTAAGACTTCAGCTCCTCCGGTCATATCGGCTTTCATGTGGTCCATATTTTCCGACGGCTTCAGGGAGATGCCGCCAGAATCAAAGGTCACGGTTTTCCCAACCAAGACCACTGGGCGTTGAGATTTAGGACCACCGGAATATTCCAAAATAATAAAATGTGGCGGCTCAATACTGCCTTGAGCGACGCCTAACAAGCCGCCCATGCCAAGCTTTTTCATCTGTTGTTGATCCAATACTTTCAACCGAATCTTTGATTCCTTTGCAATAGCTTTGGCTTCGGCCACCACGCGCGAGGGTTTCATGATATTGGCGGGATGATTGCACAGATCTCGGACAAAGCAGGTGGCTTCCCCGAGTATGTGCCCACGCTTGGCTCCTTCTGCGATTTTGGCTTGGTCTGATGAGGTCTGTGCCAGCAATGTGCATGATTGCAATGTTTTCCGGTCTTCAACATGATCGGTGTAGTACTCAGTAAATCGATAATCACCAAGAACTGCGCCTTCGGCCATGGCTTGGGCAATATCATCAAGGCGTCCGGTCGTTTTAGGAACATCGGGCATCACACACGCCATGCCTTTGGCTTTCACGCCTCTAGCTCGTTTGATAGCCGTGCCCATAGCTTGTCGCACTCGTTCTAGCGTGACCGTTTCTCGTATCCCAAGTCCGACTAACAAGACCCGTTTGGCCGAAACCTTTCCATTCGTGTGGACCAAAGTGGCTTGATTTGGTGTTCCTGAAAATTCACCACTTTTTCGAACATCACTGAGCTGTCCGCCTAATTTTTTGTCGAGTGCCCGAATGGATTTGCTCCAAGATTGTTCTTTTTCAAAACGCAAGCAGACCAAAAAATCTGTTGTGACAGTGGTGGCTTCACTACGCTTTACCAGAATATTCATATGCCTCCTTCATATAAGACAATGCGGGTTCCTGAATTGATGGGTGAACAAGATTTGAATAGTTATTTACACGCCTTGGGTTTCGGGGTCCCATATTAGTTTATGTAATTGCATCTGAAGGCGAACGGGAAGTCGGTCATTCAAAATCCATTCAGCTAAGGGCTGTAAGTCGAGTGATCCAAAAACTGGGCTAAATAACACTGTGCACCGATTTTCCAACCCATAGCGTTTGACAATATCTTTACCCCATTCGTAGTCATCCCTATCGTTCAGCACAAATTTTACTTCATCCTTCTGGGCGAGATGCTCGATGTTTTCCCACCTCATGCGATCAGTCATCCCGCTTCCAGGGCATTTCACATCCATGATAATGGATACGCGTGGATCGATGGCCGAAATATCGAAGGTGCCACTTGTTTCAATCATGACCTGATACCCGGTGTCGCATAGCTTCTTTAACAATACCAGAGCTCCCGGCTGATGCAACGGCTCACCCCCGGTCACTTCCACAAGTGGGCATTCATAGGTTTGCACTTGGTCCATAATGGTTTTCAAAGCCATGGTTTTGCCTCCATGAAAGGCGTATGTTGTATCACACCAGGTGCAGCGAAGAGGGCATCCAGTCAATCGCACAAACACACAAGGTTGACCTGCCTGAGAGGATTCACCCTGAATACTATGAAAAATTTCTGTGATCTGGAGAGTCTGAGATGTGGTCATAGGAAAGAATGAGATGAAGATCAGGTTTCTATATTGTACCGAATCTGTGTGGCGTTGGGGGAAAGAAACAAAGAAATGAGGGTGAAAAGACTATGCCCATTGGGTGATGGGCCAGCCCTGTTGTTTTGCAATGCGAGCCATTCCGCGGATAGGATTCACCACAAATGGGTGTCCCACTACTTGCAATGCTTGAAAATCTCCAGGACTATCCCCATAAGCATAGCTTCGGCTCAAATCCAGATTATATTGGGTTGCTAACCGTTGGATGTGTCGAACCTTTCCTTCTCCATAAGGCAAAGGAGCAAAGATACGACCAGTATACACCCCAGATTGCGCTTCTAATTTAGCACCAAAAAACAAGTGTACTCCCAACTTATCAGCCAAAGGCTTCACTAAGCATTCTGGTGATCCACTCACGACGGCTACCACATGACCGGCTTGTTTGTGATGTGAGAGACGGCCTAACGCTCGAACGGCCACGCGAGGCCACACAAATAATTCCACGTATTCGTGGGCTAATCGCTCAATGTAGGCAACTTCTTGTCCAATGAGGTACCGCTTATTTCGTCGGAGTGGACTGAGCGAAAGGGGTGGCATGTGTCGAAGGGCATAACAAAGACTTTTCCATAATTCAGTCCAACCGACCACGCCGTCTTGCCACAAATATCGAAAAAATCCAATTTCAATAGACGGTCCAGGGACCAGGGTATTGTCCATATCAAAGAAGGCTCCGACCCAATGTTGGGATTGTGTCAATGGGGCAGGAGATGAAGAAGAAGTCGTCATAGGAAAGGGGTCCGAAAGATAGAGAGCGAAAGAACGAAGAATTGCAGGCGATTCTACCCTTCATACTATGCGTTGACAAGGACTCCAGGAGGTTTCATAATCGAAGAATTGAGTGCCGAAGTGGTGGAATGGCAGACACGCACGTTTGAGGGGCGTGTGGGGGTTTCCCCATGCGGGTTCAAGTCCCGCCTTCGGCACCAAAAAATCCTACCGGCGTCAATATCGGTTCTGTTTCCAGAAGCAATGACAACCACAATAAAAAGCGGAACTTGAACTTGGGGTTTTGAAGGGGGTATTCCCCCTTCATGGGGTGACCGGAGCTTTGCGAAGGCACGAGGGGGCGTGGCCCCCTAGTGGGAGCAGGAGCCAGGTTTCCGCTCCTGTGACTTCAAGTCCCGCCTTCGGCACCAATACTCCTACCGTTTCTAGCTAACTCCAGAGTAAGAAGAATTCTTTTGTTCGCTCTTCAAATCCGCCTAAATTCTTAATACATTGATACAGACGGGTTTGGGATGAACCCACCTTAACCTGGCTCTAGAATTGTAACTATCGCCTTTTAATAAAAGGAGGAATATAACGGAGTGAGAAATTCTGGCAAACAGACAGAATCAAGGATGAGATTGATCCTCATAGGTGTTTGGCTCTTTAGCGTAGGGTTGTCTTTTGGCTCTGTAGTTTATGCCACTGAACTGTTTGAAGAGCCGATTCCTTTGCCCACAGAGGAATTTGATGTGGCGGAGGAACATTTGCGGTTAGGGGTGGATTTTTTTCTGACAGATGAATTGGATGTGGCGATTGATGAGTTTCGAGAGGCCGCTCGTCTCAGAATGGATTACGCGGATGCGTATCACAATTTGGGAGTGGTACTCGCGAAAACGGGAGATCTGACCGGTGCAATCAAGGCTTGGACCGAAGCTGAACGGTTGGACCCAGCGGCCGTGTCGGCACGATATTCCCTTTCGGCCTTGGTGGCATACAACTATGGTGTATCATTGATTCGGTCGGGGAAATCCAGGGAAGCGATGAAAGAATGGCAGACAGCTCTTCGCATCCAGCCAAATTTTCCCGAAGCCCATTACGCGTTGGGGGTAAGTTTCTTGGCAGTGAAGAACCCTACCGTGGCCTTGGGACATTTCCAAACAGCACTCTCCTTTGCGCCAGATTGGAGTCAGGCTCAGGTCGCGTTGGGCCAGGCTCATTATGAGTCTCATGAATATGGCCAGGCGCGGGCAGCTTGGCTGAAGGCGCTGGCGTCCAATCCGAATGATGCGCGAATCTATGCCAACCTGGGGCATCTGGCGATAGAGGAAGGGAATTATCAAGAAGGCATTGAGGCTGTTCGCCGTGCGATCGTGTTTCAACCGGATCTGGTTGTTGCGCATCTCAATTTAGGTGTTGCCTTGTTGGCCAAGGGTGACCCGCAACCTAGCGTGGAGGTTTTCAACCATGTGTTGGATTTAGATGCCGATACCACGTCTGCGCGATTGTTTATGGGTGTCGCGTGGAGCCGTTTGGGTAACTGGGCAGAGGCTGCGCATCAATGGCGAAAGGCTTTGCAGCAAGATCCCTTTGGATCACATGCGTTTTGGCTTCATCACAATTTGGGCTTGGCCCTTACGGCCATGGGACATTTCTCAGATGCGACGAAAGAATTTCAATGGGTGGTGAGGCAGCGTCCGGCATGGGCTGAAGGATGGTCTCAATTAGGTGTCTCGTTGATGTCGGAGCGGCGGTGGGATGAAGCCGTGTCGGCGTTGAACACAGCGACTCAATTGCAGCCCCATTGGGCTCATCTTCATTTCACTTTGGGAAAAGCGCTGACGGAGCAGGGAGAGTTGGGGCCAGCAATCCAGTCATTCCGTGAAGCTGTCCGGATTGATCCACATTTTGTGGATGGGCTATTTCACCTAGGAATTGTGCTGCGGACGCAAAATCAGTTGAGGGAAGCCGTTGAGCCGCTTCGTCAGGCCGCCGAGGAAGGGTCGCGGGAAGCCCAGGGGCTGTTGGCCTCTATGTATGCGAATGGCAGTGGAATTGATCGCAATGTGCCGTTGGCGATGTTGTGGTGGTCTCGATGTAGTCGCGGGGCGATTGATGACGTGATTACTCGAACAGCTAGAAATCAATTGGGCCAATTGCGCCGGAGACTCCACCGGCAACAATTTTCTCAGACCGAGCAACAGGATGTGCAGACCGGATTTGCCTTGGTGCGGCAGGATTTGGCCAGCCAAGCACCAGTTCAAATAGGGAAAACATCGGAGCCAGAACACCCATTCGTTGGGAATCCGAAGGTCTCCCCTACAATTCTTCTTCAGTGGATGATTGAACGAGCCCTGGCGTTGGATGCCGAAGCTCAGGATACCTTACGGCAGTGGTTTGTCGATGGAGTCGTTGACTCTTTTCCTTTGCAGCAGGCGTCTCTTCAAGAATATTGGCTGCGTGTGGCAAAAGAAGGAGATCGGAACGGTTGTGAAGTACTCGAAATGACAACATCAAGAAAAAAGTTCACCGATGTACGTCAGGCTTGTCAGGTCATGCGTCAAGAACATTGGCGTGAGGTTCAGAAAAAATGAGGAATGGATGAATCCCCAAATCAAGCAGATCTATTTGGCCATGATGTTCGTGACGTTGTGTGCGGCTTTAAGCTTTGGGTTTTCACATCTCTTTCCTCAAGGGGACAAATGGCTAAGGGACTGGCAATTGTCTCAGAAGACTACTCAACCTGTTTCTTCATCCATTGTCATGGTGGAGGTGAAAAGCCAGAGTTCAGCCCACTGTGGGGAAGGGCAATGGAATCTAAATGTTCTGGCTTCCCTTATCCTGGCGCTATATCAGACAGAAGCAGCTGTGATGGCACCAATGTTAGATGTCTCTCTGCCTGTGGCATCCCAATGTGGCGGCTTGCAAGGGTTGGCACAGCTGGCTGAAGTGACAAAGCATGTGGGAGTGGTGGTGTATCCTGATTCGGTCCCGCCAGCTTTGACGCAGGCAGCTGCTCGAACCGGTTTTCTGGGGCCTTTGTCTGAATCGTCAAAGGGAGGATTCACTATTTCCGCTGCGTCGCTACTCTCTCCTCCGGTACCGTTTGGAATCGCTGTCGCGTCGTTGCTTAAAGATGATCTCACGCCACAGAAAGCAGATTCCTTCCTTCATATACCCCATTCCATGGTTGATCGTGAAGAGGGGATTTATCGCCGTTATCAATTCGACGATATTTGGAAGTTAGTGCAATCAGGAAAACAAGAAGAACTTCGACGTATGTTCCGGGGCAAAGCGGTGTTTCTCTCTATTGATTCATCCATGCGTTCTCAGTCTTCCCTTTCCCATGTAGCATTGGCCAACGCCTATATGACCAACTCCTGGGTAAGACCTGCACCATTCATCCCGGCTTTTCTTATTTCCCTCAGCTTGGGTTGTCTCGGCATGGTTCTCATGTGGTGCGAGTTATCTTTACGCCGCATGGGTTTTGTCGTCGGGGCGATGACATTGCTATCCCTTGCTGTTTTTGTTCTTGGCTACCAACTGGATTGGATTTGGCCGTTGATGAGTATGGGAATGAGCCTCGGTCTTACCTTGAGTGGGATGGGAGCTTGGAAATTGTTCCAAGCCCGGTCGACAGTACAACAAGATATTGCCAACAGAGAGCAGGTCCTCGCAGAACTTAAAAATGATTTATTGTTGAAGCAACAGGATGTTCGGCTGTTAGAAACACAACTGTCTGAAACTCAACTGCAATCTAGCCAAGCAGGTTCGGTCATAGAGGGGTTACAGCATGCACACAATACCTCTCTCGCCCAACTAGAGACTTCTCAATCGGAGATTCAGGAGACGCATCGTAAGATCGAATTTCTTCAAGAAGAAATATTTGAACTTCGTCAACAATTGCCTGTGACTTCAGAGGAATGTCCTAGAGAAGATTGTACGAACGATGCCCTCGAGTTGAGTCAGGAGTGCGAAGCCTTCCAGATTGTGACACGTGACCCGGTCGTTCTTGAGTTATTTCAAAATCTTAAGAAGGCTGCAGCAACTCAGGTTCCCATTTTATTGTTGGGTGAAACTGGAACTGGCAAAGAAGTGTTTGCGAAAGCCGCTCATGCGATGAGCCCTCGACGGCAGGGTCCATTTCTCTCGGTGAATATGGCTGCCATCCGCGCAGAGCTATTTGAAGGCGAGCTCTTCGGTCATGTGAAAGGGGCCTTTACGGGAGCGGTGGGCCGTAAGGGATTTTTAGAATCAGCACATGGCGGCACGATTTTTTTAGATGAGGTGGGCGATCTTCCTCTCGATCTGCAGGCCAAACTACTGCGGTTCTTAGAAGATGGAGGATTTCATCGAGTTGGACAGAGTACGGTTACCCATGTGGATGCTCGTATTGTAGCGGCTACGAATCGCGATCTGCATGATGAAGTGCGAGAAGGACGGTATCGAGAAGACCTGTATTATCGATTACGAAGTATTGTGTTGACTCTTCCTCCTCTTCGGGCCAGGAGCCAAGCGGATCATGTGCTATTGGCACAGTCATTTTTAAAGCAATGCGCGCAATCCCAACATAGAACTGATCTGGCATTTACACAAGGTGCCTTAGATTCGATTGCGGCCTATCAATGGCCAGGCAACATCCGTGAACTACGGCAGACGGTGGCTCAAGCTGTGGCTCTCACGAATGGATCTGTGATTACTGAAGCCGAGTTGAATTTAGAAAAACCAAATTCTTCGGTTGTTGACGGTAATTGGGCGAACGAAAACATGGGGCAGCAAGAAGATACGATGGTTTTGAAATGCTTACGTCAGCATAAATTTGAGATGCAAGCTACGGCAGCAACGCTAGGTTGGGATCGAGGAACTGTCACTCAACGGTTGAAAGGATTGGGGTTTCAAGCTCTGGTGAAATGCCAAGGAGACATTCATGCGGCGGCAGTCGCATTGGCCGGCGACGAACGGTTTGTTCCTGTATTGGAGAGGCGATTGCGCGAATATTCTAAGAATTTAGTTTCTCCAGCTAAGAACTATCGTTCAGTGGAAGAGGCAATTACCGATTGCCGAAAACGGTTTCGCAATTTACCGGAACGTCATTTTCCAGCGGTGGAACAGTTGCTCCACCAGCGTTTCGCACAGCTATAAAATTTTCTTGTTAGGCCGGGACAAACTTCAGGGCTGCTGAATTAATGCAATACCGTAATCCGGTTGGCTGCGGGCCGTCATCAAAAACGTGTCCTTGGTGTCCATTGCATCGAGCGCAATGCACTTCCGTGCGGGGATATAACAGTTTCCAGTCTGTTCGAGTCTCGATGACGTTTTCTGATATCGGTTGCCAAAAACTTGGCCACCCGGTCCCACTGTCAAATTTTGTCTCAGATGAAAAGAGGGTGAGAGCACAACCTGCACATTCATAAATGCCTTTGGCTTTATTGTCGTTATATTCATTCGTAAAGGGCCGCTCTGTCCCTTCGTGCCGTAATACTTGATATTGTTCCGGTGTGAGGAGCGCTTTCCATTCTTCATCTGTTTTCGTAATTTTGTTAATGACTGTTTCTTCAGGAACCGGATTGCTGGCGGCTAACGACATGCCTAGCGACTTCGCAAGAATTCCTAGGCCCAAGGCGGCACTGACTTTCATGAGATCCCTCCTCTTTAATGGCATATTCGACCTCCTTTGAGCGTCTTGCCGATCACTATAATCATGAAGGATAGCCATTTTTACAAATTGTTATTCGACCTATAGAAATAGTCTACCAAAAGACATAATTGTTACGGAAATTTGGCGAAATCCTTTGACGGAACTCGGATTAATTTTTACAATATAAGTGTGCTGAATCATCTGAAAAGGAGGAAGGAATTTGGCCTAAAAAATTGAATAAAAACAAGAAAAAACGATGTTCCAACAGGGTTTAGCCACTTGTTTGATGGAAGGAGTTGTGATGGAGAAACAACCGCTGGATATTAAAATGGAAAGCCGAAATGTTGGCATGACTCCACGCTGGAAAACTGAAATTGAACGCCGTGTGAAAGCGCTAGAAACTGGAATCATTCGTCCCACCCATGCCCGGGTCACCCTTACGAAAAATGCCCACCACAAAAAAGGTGCTGATAACGCCGAAGCCCTCGTGGTTATTACTCTGCCGCGTAAACGTACCGTGACGGCTCGAAAAGAATCTAAAACTTTTGAAGAAGCCATTCGCGCTGCCTTCCAAGCAATCGATCATGAACTAGATAAAATTGAAGAAAAGCGCGTAGCTCGTGCCGCAAAAGCTGCTGGGAAAAAAGCGCTCAAAAGAGAGGCCTTATCTGTGTCTTGATTGAACAGAACGGGGAAGAATTCAAAACCCAAGATTGTACAGATCGTTGTTGGGAGGGTAAAACCGTCTAAATAATTACTTTTTAGGTCTTTGGAGTAACTCTCTGCCGGCTTGCATGATGGCTCCTAGCCGTTCGGAGGTGGCGGCTTCGGCGTAGCAGCGGACGATAGGTTCAGTGCCGGATGGACGAATGAGGTACCAGCTCCCGTCGGATAGTACCAATTTACAGCCATCCATTTTATTGACCTGCGAAACTTCAGTTTCAGCAAGGGTCGTTGGAGGATTGTCAATGACCTGTTTTACTTGGTCATGCATGGCTTCGTTGATCGTGAGATCTTCTCTGGAGGAATACAGTACGCCCACTCTTTTAAAAAGGTCTTCCAATAAGTCTTGAATGGTCTTTCCAGTAAATGCCACCATTTCGGCCACCAAGGCTCCTGCTAAAATTCCATCTTTTTCGGGGACGTGGCCTTTAATCGATAGCCCGGCACTTTCCTCTCCTCCAAAGACAATTTCCCCTTTGGCTAAGAGTTCACCGATGAATTTGAATCCAACCGGGGTTTCGTGTACTGACAAACCATGATGCGTGGCTACCGCATCAATTAAATGTGTGGTAGCGACTGAACGAGCCACAGCACCAGTCCATTGGCGGCTTTTGATGAGATAGTCTAAAAGGACGGCCAAAATATAATTGGCTTGAATAAAGGTGCCGTTGGCATCTACGACGCCAAATCGGTCCCCGTCCCCATCTGTGGCGAGTCCGAGATGAGCTTTTTCACGGCAGACCGTATTTTTTAATTCTTGCAATGTTTCGTCAGTTGGCTCTGGACGGAATCCTCCAAAATAAGGATCTCTCCAATGATGGAGGATGGCCATTTTTGCACCGGCTTCCCGAAGAAATTTGTCGAGATAATTTCGGGTTGTGCCAAAGAGCGGATCAAAGATGACGCGTATGCGACCATTGCGTATGCGGTCTCGATCCACATGGCGTTCTAACGCTTTGAGGTAATCGGGTTGAGGATCAAAATAACGCATCATCCCGTCACTTTGAGCCTGTTCCCATGGTGACCATTTGAGATGTTCGCCGTGCAACAATGGAAGGACTCTCAGTTCAATGGCTTTGGTTGTTTCAGGTAGGGCTGGTCCACCCCAATCGGGAGTATATTTTATGCCATTCCATTCAGGGGGATTATGACTCGCAGAGATATTAATCCCACCCGCTAATTTCCGGTTGATGACGTGATATGAAATTGTCGGGGTTGGTGTATCTCGATCGCAGAGAAGGCAGGGGATGCCATGGGCGGCCATGACTTCTGCCACGACTTTGGCAAACCGTTCCCCTAAAAATCGTGCGTCATAGCCAATAATTATGCCCTGCTGTCCGATTTTTTGTTGGCGTAAGTATTGGGCAATGCCTTGGCAGACGATTCGGACATTCTGGACAGTAAAGTCCTCTGCCACAATTGCCCGCCAACCTGAAGTTCCAAATTTAATGGAGTCCATAAGAGTTGCTTAAAAAAAGAGCTTCAAATAATAGAGGTACATCAAAGAATAGATCATTTCTGAACTATTGCCAATAATTAAATAAAAAAAATAAAAATTCTTAAAATGAATTTCTGAGAACGTATGGGTCATGCCTCATTGTAATATGCAGCAAACAGGAGTGTGGTCTGAGGGTTTTTCCATTCCACGGGGAATTCGATCGACGTCAGCCGTGATCAACCGATCAGCCGCCTGTGGTGAAAGTAAAAGATGGTCAATGCGGAGGCCTTCGTCTCGGTTCCATCTGCCCGCTTGGTAATCCCAATAGGTGTAGAGTCCCAATTCAGGATGATAGGCTCGAAGGGCATCCGTATAGCCTAGATGGCAGAGTTTTCGAAAGCGTCTGCGAGACTCTGGTCGACAGAGCGCATCATCGGCAAAGCCCTTGGGATCGTACACGTCATCGTCGGTCGGACACACATTAAAATCTCCGGCCAAGACCACGGCTTCTTCTAAAGCTAAAAGAGATTGGGCATGATTAATTAAGCGATCCATCCATTTGATTTTGTATGAGAATTTTTCAGTGCCAACGGGATTGCCATTGGGTAAATAAATGGAAGCGATCCGAACATTTCCTATGACCGCTTCCACATAACGGGCCTGTTCGTCAGCAGGATCGCCGGGAAGCGTTGTCTGTTCTACTTCAATAGGTGTCCTGGAAAGAATTGCCACACCGTTATACGTTTTTTGTCCGACGATTGCCATATTGTAACCTAATTCCTCAACTGCCATGCGTGGGAATTGTACTTCCGTGGTTTTGAGTTCCTGTAAGAGTATGACATCTGGATCGGCCTGAGCCACCCACTCAATCAGGTGAGGAATTCTGACTTTAATAGAATTCACATTCCAAGTAGCAATTTTCATTGGTTTATCTCAAAGTTTGTATGTGTAAAAACTTGCAGTAGGTCACGAAAACAGAGCTATTAATCATGGCGATACAATGAAAATCGACCGTTAAGGGAGTGTTGAACAATGAAGACATCAAGGGCCATATTTCGTCAGGAAGCCCTCGGCGATCGTCTGTTCAAAAAAGTTCGTTCAGCAAGGCCGCAGCCATTTTTGCACGCGGAGCGTACTGGTACTACGTGAGCGCTCACGGCCCGAAGAGGGCCAAGCTTGTGAGCCCGAAGGTCCGGAAAAATGGCGAGAACGCCGCTGATGGCTTTTTTCAACAGACCCGTTAACTAAAAATTCACCTGCATGGTAAGCACGCCAGCATGCGTGCGGGTTTTGTACGTGCCATTTAACACGGGGATTGGGCTTCCGGTGACCTGTCGGGTATCCCATCGAACATACTGGTAGGCCAGATCGATGGCCAATCCCTTCCGTACGAAAACCCCCGATCCTTCCTGATCGCATTCGAAAAATCCCAGAAACCTGGCTTGCCCGTGACAAGCCAGGCCAACCCCAACAGAAAACGTGTGATTATCCGAATCGGGAGAGGCAGGATCAAAGTTTTCATCGGGAACGGGCGTGTGGGAGCGAATATAACCAGTACGAGTCGCAATATGCCAATCAGGGAGAGGGGGAAGATCAAGCCAAGAAAATTCAGTACCGACGAAGATGCTCACGGCATTATCCCAGCGCTGAGGTTGAGAGATTGTGGTGCCATTGGAAAGGCGAACATCAAAGTTTCGAATGGTTTGCCATCGAGCCAAATGCACGTCCACTTCCAGCTTCCATTCATATTGGCGATTGCGGAGTGGCCAGCCCGCGACACTCCACTCATATATTTCCGGGAAAGTGATGCTCGATCGAGTATCGGCCACAAGCCGTCCATTCGCAAGCAGCTGTCCATCGAGTGGCAAAACGGCACGGCTGCGCCAGACGAATCCAAGATTGAGTAGTGGGAGTCCGTCATGATTCCGCAAAGGTGTGAGTAAAACGCTGGCATTAATCCCAGCCGTCGTTCCCGATCCCGTCAATTCTAATCGATCGCCAGCAGTGGTGCCAGGAATATTGCCGACAGCGATGGATTGCCGTTCGGCATGGCCCTCCCCAACAAAACTCGCAAAAGTGAAGATGTCGACCCCAAAACCGATCGACAGCATGTCATGAACTTTGAAGGCCAACGTGGGCTTAATGTCCAGGACCGGGAGTTGGGCTTTAGTGATCACACTAGCGAAGGGGCCGGAAGTCAGATACTTATTAGCAAACCCAAACAACGACTCAAGACCCAGGCCGACACAGAAGCGACGAAAGAACCCAATATCATAATCCTGCCAATTCCACGTCACAAAGAGGTGGCCTGGGGGAGGCAACCCCACAGCGCCACCACTCACACGATTCTTGATCGTGACGCCAGCAGAGTTCCGAAACGTCGTCTTGGGGCTCACAAAGGCGACGCCAAAGGAATGTTGCACGCCAGGCAGTTGCGTCATGCCGGCGGGATTGTAATGCACGGCAGAAGGATCATCGGCTTGCGCACCAAAGGCCGCACCTTGAGCGGTAGCCGATGCACTTTGAAACGGATTCCGAAAACCATCGGCCCAGACAGGCGAATAAAAAGATACGCACAGGAATCCGAGAACACAGGACGATACGGTTAAGGCCAAACGTGGAAAACACATAGAGAATCCTCAAGTATAAAAGAGAAGAAAAACAGATGATTGAATAGTGGGCTAAAATGGTCATATAAAGAGAGTGTTGAATAATGAAGATATCGAGGGGCCTATTTCGCCAGGATACAGTTGACAATGAGAGGCCTCGGGTCAGTTCAAAAAAGTTCGTTCAGCAAGGCCGCAGCCATTTTTGCGCGCGGAGCGTACCGGTACTACGTGAGCGCTCACGGCGCGAAGAGCGCCAAGTCTGTGAGCCCGAAGGTCCGGAAAAATGGCGAGAACGCTGCTGACGGCTTTTTTCAACAGACCCATAAAGGATCATTCGAACAAGAAGTGGCTAATTCAACAGGTCCATCAACGCCTTCGCCTCTTGCAAATCTTTCGTGTCAAAGCCTTCGGTGAACCAGTCGTAGATTTTTTGAAGTCTCGGTCGCGCCTGCTTTCCTTTACCTTGCTGTTGCCAGAGGCGACTCAGGCTTATGACGGCTCGCAATTCAAACAATTTGGCGCCTTGTTTCTGTGCGATGGTAATAGCCTCCTTGAAGGAGGCCTCCGCTTCTTGGACAGCCTGCTCCCTATCCAGTTTGGCTGATCCTAATGTTATTTCCCCTTTAAGACGGATGAGCTCAGCTTCGTACCACCGTTCCCCGGTTTCTTCGGTGAACGCTAAGGCCTCTTCAATTGCCTCAGCTCCTTGTTCATACTGTTTAGCTTTCATGACCACTTCGACCAGTGCGGCATAATGCGCAACAATGAGGGATCCGAAGGATATCTGGCGGAGCATGGTGATGCCTTGCGTAAGCTCCGCGATCCCATCTTCCAGATCTCTGTGCATCCCTTTGGCCCATCCACGTAGGGCCAACCCACTTGCCAACCAGAGAGGAAAGCCTTCCTTCTCGGAGATTGCGATCGATTCTTCGGCGGTGGCAAGAGCGGCTGTCGCATCTCCCGAGATCTGATAGACGAGCCCCACGGACAGCAAGGTGCCTGCCGTCATAAACGAGTGCTGTAGTTCTCGGCTCCTGGCCACGGTTTGCAGGACGAGCTGCAAGCCATGTTGAGATAAGCTGCATATTACTTGTGTCCATCCTAAGAAGAACTGAGCAATCGAACTTGGGTCCTCACCGTATTGAGTCACCATGATCCTGTGATGGGATGGATGCAAGACAGAGAGGCCTTCTTCCAACAGGTCTTTGGCCGGGATGAAGTCCCCGCCATGAAAAAATAATGCTCCTTTGGCCGTATATGCGATGATATGGTGGATGGGGTCATGAGATTGACGTGCCAGGTCAAGCAGTTGCTCCGCCAATTGTTTAGCCGGTTTCCGCTCACTTTTCGCCATATAGAATTGAAAAAGTCCGTAAAGGATATCAAAGAGCTGAGGGCTACCCGGCACCTGCGTACACAGTTCCCTGGCTCGACGAAACGTGCGTTCTACCTCAGGAGAACCAAAGCCTTGCGTGTGGATTATGGGCAGGCCCAACATACTCTGGAGGAGGAGTTCGCGCTGAGTCCGCTCGGGACCGGGAGGAAGGTTCTTGAGCAAATCAAGAGCCTGCCTAAAGTGAAGGAGGGCTTCGTGAGCGGCACTGCGCTGAAAGGCCGCCTCCCCCGCCTGCTGATGATAGCGACTAGCCCGATCCGGGTCGTGCCCGCGCTCGAAATGCAGAGCCAGTTCGGGGGCAACAGTTTGTGTGTGTTCCCCGTAGGCCTTCTCCAATCGCTCACCAATTTTCCGATGGAATGCTATGCGGTGTGCCAGAGGAATGTGCTCGTAGAGTGTTTCTTGATAGAGCGCATGTTGAAACGCATAACAGGCTGATACGGTTCCATCCGGCCACTCCCGCATGCCGTCGCGACGAATAAACAGTTCACGATCCACGAGGTCATGGCAATGCCGATCCACTTCTGTCACTGGTGCCTCCAGCGCTGTCGCAATCGTGGCGGTCGTGAATTGCCTGCCTGTGATACTGGCCACCGTTAGCAGCCGTTTGTCCTGTGCATCCAGTTGTTCTACCCGAAGATCAATGAATTGCCTAAGTCCAGTGGGAATTGTCAATTGCACGGCCTCGTCTTTTACCTTCCACAACTGACCCTCTCGTCCTACAAAATGGTGGCTGATGTAGTGGTCGACTATATTAACCATGAATAGAGGATTTCCCTCGGTGCGCTGATGAATGTGGTGTGCGAGCTCATGAAGAGAATACTCGGTCTTGGCTTCGTCGGCGCAGCGCTGTCTCAAAAACTCTTCGACCGCCGGTTCAGAGAGGCATTCCAACTGTAATTCTTGACACTGGTGGTGGACGAGCAAATCCTGTTTGAGCTGTTTCAACGGGTGCTTCAGTAGAATCAAATCAGCTGGGCGATACGTTCCAAGTACAAGTAGCCGAGCCGGATGAGATCGGCGCGCCAGATAGCCTACGAGTTCAAGACTCGAGGTATCTAACCAATGGAGATCTTCCAAACTCAGAATGATGGGAGTGTTCTTGGTGAAGACTTCCAGGGCGTCGGCCAGCTCTCGCATCATCCGAACCGGCGTGGCGCCGATGACCGACGGTAAGAGCCTTTGGAGTTCTGCTGGATCGACGAGCCCCGGTAATTGCATGAGCCAGGTGGGAGCATATTCTTTGAAGCATTTTACTAACCGGTCCCCATCCGGCTGACGACATAGCCGCCCTAAGGCCTCCAAAATGGGCAAGTAGGCTTCGCTTGCACCATATTGCTCAATACAGTGTCCTCGTCCAATCCAGGCAGCATCAGAACAGACTACCTGTTCGAGAAACATCTCGACCAGACTGGTTTTCCCAATCCCAGGTTCTCCCGTGACGAAGATGATTTGCCGATTGGCCTTCTGTGCCTCAATCCACCAAGCATGCAGTTGATCCAGCTCCACCTCTCTGCTGACGAACCAGCGCGTGATTGTAGAAGAGAGAGTGGAAGAGGTTGGGGTCGGAGTCGCTAAGAATCGATAGCCGCGTCGATGCACCGTTTCGATAAAGGTGGGGCTGTTTGCTGGTTCGCCGAGTACCTGTCGAATTTCCCCGATGCAGGTTTTGAGCACCGCATCGCCGACGGCCACGTCACCCCAATGGCCATTGAGCAACTCGTCTTTGGTGACGAGGTGTTGAGGCCGTTCGAGCAGTGTTCGCAACACAGCAAAGGCTTTGGGCTTTAACGTCAGGCGCTCTTGCCCGCGCCACAGCGTTTCATTGGCGATATCCATCCGAAAGGGCCCAAAGGTGAGGACGGCGGATGAGGACGGCATGCGTGCATCTTCTCGAAAAAACTTACCGAAAACTTACCAATCGCTGACGACTTTGAGGGTTCAACGCCCTAAAGTGGCATGAGCTCAGCCATGGGAGATGAGGCGGAGAGGGGTGCCGCCGCACGGAGCCCGGCCCCTATTGTACGGACTTGGGCATAAATCGCAAGTGGGGGTGGTGCACATGGTAGGTAGGCAGAATGGCGAGACCGACGCAGCCTCAGTCGCCTGACCCTCAGGCGCTGCCGCCCACGCGGGCCTTCGTGGTGCAATTTCGGCAGCGGGCGGATGTGCACCAGGGCGTGATCGACGGGCGCATTGAACAGATCAGTTCGGGCGAGGCGGCGCAATTTCACTCGTGGGCCGAGTTGATGAAGTTTTGCGAGGGGCACCTGGTCCCGGGGGAGCAACATTCAGGCAAAAAGGCGGAATAGACGACACGTTAGCAGTGGGTTTATGAACCATTCACCCAGTGAAATGAGTCCGAAGAAAAGTTATAGGTCTTACGCAACAACCAAAGGAGGTGGATTGATGAGTCGTACGACAACTCACGTGAAAGGCATTCTGAGAGGGTTGGGTGTGAGCGTGCTAGTGCTAGGTATGGCGGTCCCGGTGCTGGCACAAATTGAGGACCAGTAGAACAGAAGGGAATAAGGGAGAAGGTGTGGAAATCTCGATGGACCATTTCGCAAGGAGAAGCGGCCACTATTTTTTCATTTTAACAAGGGGAATCATTATGATGACACGTGTTTACAAGACGACGACGGTAGCGGGCAACGTAGTGTTGGGTTTAGCGATGATAGCCAGTGTGGCTTTGGGGAGTACGCCCAACAACATTGCCGAGATTACGCAAGCCGGCGATAACAACGAGGCGGATATCTTCCAGAGTCCCGCTCCAATGGGCATCCGGAATCTTGCGACGATTGACCAGATCGGGGATGACAATGTGGCGCAGATTTTTCAGGAAGACGGAATTGTCGCAAATAATGACGCCACGATTGACCAGAGTGGTCATGCCAACGATGCTTTCATCACGCAGGACGCATCCGAAAACAACGTGGCTAGTATTGATCAGAGCGGGGATGGCAATTTCGCGGACATCGAGGGGTTGGGGGTACTAGTGGAGAATGAGGCCAGCGTTGACCAAAGTGGGGATGACAATTTTGCGAGCATCTTACTCTTTAATTCCTCCAACGACAATTTCGTGAGCGTGGATCAGTCGGGCGATATGAATGAGGCCACTGTTTTTATGGACAATCATAATTACGATCAGGTCACAGTAGTGCAAAGCGGGAACGGGAATGTGGCGAACTATAATGCGCCCTAAGCGTTTCGTGGTACTGGAGACTTGGACGGGACTTGTGCCGTCCGCCAAGGAATACCTTACTCAAACGTATCTCTGGACGGTTCTGGCCACGACTGCTGGATTCGTAAAAGGTTTGTATGTACCTACTGGGTCGTTACCTGGGATGTCTGCTACGAGATGCGTAGTTCTGGGATATGTGGCCTTGGCCATAGCTCTATGGGGTGGCTGGTTCCTGGTGATGTCGCCTGCATTGAGTCTCGCTGCAGGCAACGAGACGGTGATCATGCAGAATGGAAACCACAATCAGATCACGCTTGGGTCTCGGGGCCAAGATAACCAGGTGGCGGTTCGACAAGATGGAAATGATAGTGACATCTCGATTGAGCAGGTAGGTGATGAGCATTGGGTCGAGGTGTCACAAGACGGGGTGGACAATCTCCTTACGCTCTATCAAGAAGGGGAGAGGCATGTGGCTGAGCTCACGCAGCCTGCTGAAACCATTGGCAACGCCATGACCCTAGACCAAATCGGGACCGCCCACATCGCCAGAGCTGTGCAAGACGGCGCGTTCAACCTGATCGCACAATACCAGCAGGGCCAAAACAATCAGCTTGAAGCTAGGCAATCTGGAGACGACAATCAGATCAGTCAAATACAAGACGGGCGTGGCAACCAGGCTGTGGCCCGTCAAGTGGGCAATGGTAACCGCATCATGCAGGCACAAGTTGGCAACCACAATTTCGCCGAAGCCGAACAATTTGGCCAAGACAATGTGATTACCCATACACAAGTTGGCGATGGACTCGCCTATTCCATTCTACAGGACGGGCAAGGGTTAGCCATCACGGTCACCCAAGATATGCTGGGAACGGTGGTGGGAAGTCCGTAGTACAACCAGGAAAGGTGCCACGAGAGGGATACTCTCATAACGCTATTGGGAGTGTTGAATAATGAAGATAGCAAGGGCCATATTTCGTTAGGAAGCTGTTGGCTATCAGTTGCATCGGGGCTGTTCAAAAAAGTTGTCCAGCAAGGCCACAGCCATTTTTGCGCGCGGAGCGTCCTGGCATGACGTGAGCACGGAAAAATGGCGAGAACGCCGCTGGCGGCTTTTTTCAACAGGCCCCTATTCGTTCAATCATTGGTCAATTTATACAAGAGGAGGATTGTGATGATGACATGTATGACTTACATCAGCAAAGTGGGCCTCAGTGTTCTGGTGACGCTCGTCGTACTCACCGGTCAGGTCTGGGGCAGTACGCCAAACAATATTGCCGAAAATACGCAGGAGGGCAACAACAACGTGGCCACGATTGAGCAAGCGCCAGCGCCGGATGCTGAACGGGTGGAAGCATACATCACCCAAGCTGGGGACGACAATGTGGCCATAATTCACCAACAGTCTGACTCGTCATTCAATGTGGCGACCATTGACCAAAGCGGGAATGGGAATTCGGCGGCGATCTCGCAAATCCGTAGCTCTTCGGAGAATGTAGGCACGATTCATCAAAGCGGCGATGGGAATGATGCGGCTGTTGGACAAGATGTCGGCTCCACCGAGAATGAAGGGACGGTCGATCAATCTGGTGATGATAACTTCGCGAGAGTCTTTCAATCTATGAACAGTGAAGGGAATCTTGCGAGCGTGGATCAAAGCGGCGATCGGAATGACGCCACAATCTCTCAAACTTTCGACAGCATGGATAACATGGCCACGGTGGACCAATCCGGTGATGATAACCTGGCGCTGGTGAACATGGATGGGCATATCTACGACGTGGTCTCCAGTGTCCAATCGGGTCATGGGAATACCTTTGAGTATAATCCATGAGTACGATATCTCAGAGCCATCGTTGGCGATCTACCACCCGGGAGACGTGCCACTATTTTGGGGAATCGATCCGGTGGTTTCTGAGCTTGGTGTGTAGTGTGTTGTTGAGCGAGGCCGGGGTCGTACCGGGTCTCGCTTCAGAACTTATTCAGGACAAGGGAAATGGCCAAACCAATCAACGCGTGATTATCCAAGAGGGACATCAGAATCGTAAATCGATTACACAAGATGGGGAGCATCTTGACCTGCGGCTGGAGCAGCACGGGGCTGAGAATGAGGCCACGCTCACACAGCGAGGACGTCGTAATCATGCCGCGTCGATTCAAGACGGCGACCGAAATCGTAGCCGCATCCGGCAACAGGGATCGGGCAATCGGGCAGTGATCCGGCAACAAGGCTCCTCCAACCGCGCAAGGATTCAGCAGGGGCCATCGTCGCCTAAGTCGAAACGCGGCAATTGATGAGTCGTTCGTTGTTGGCTCGATTATGGTCGAGGGTGGGCCTCGAAACTTTGAGCGTGGCTGTCCTGTTCGGGCTGTGTTCTTCAGTACCCCTTCTGGCTCAGCCGCCCGTTGGTGATCAGGCAGTCGGCGACCCATTCCTAGGCATTGCCGGCCTTGTGGTCGATAACACGCGCACGGTGGTGGGTCGACGATTTTTCGATGCCCTGTCCGCCCATCTCACGGATCTCCAGGACCAGACCTCGAATGTCGTGGTGCAGGAACTGGCCGATCCTCGGTTTGGGAGTCGCCTCTCTATTCGAGTTGGCGAGAGACTTGTCTTTCGTCGATTTCTCTCTCCACGATTGGGCGAGATTGACGATTTGGTGCAAGTGGCTCTGTCTAGGATTCAAAAAGTCTGGTCGGAGCAGCGTCGTGTGCAGCAAGAATTAGAGATGTTTTAGCCTGATAGGGCTGTCAAGATGACCACGTATCCTGAATACGATGGGTCGTCTACGGTGTTTTTATCCCCACGCTTCTGGGGCATAGAACGAAGGAAAATAACCATGAGACAACGGTTTTTACTTGGTCTTCTGATTCTTTCATCAACAGTTCTGATCAGTGGCGAAGTGTTCCCACCGCATGGAACCGCTTCCGAGCTTCGTCATCAATTCACAAATCCCAATTTTGGCGGCCCTTCCTTTAATGCTCAACCTCTTCTCAACTCTGCCACGCTCCAGAATGACTTCGAGGATGAGGCAGAGGGGCGTCCTGGCGTTTTGGAGGACTTTCAGACTCGACTGGATCGGGCCATTTTTAGTCGGCTGTCGCGGGAGATCGTCGCTGAAGTCTTTGGGGAGGAGAGTGATCTATCAGAAGGCACCTTTGATAGTGGAAATTTTCAAATTGAGATTTCCGAAGATGCGGAAGGGGTGACGATTGGGATCGTGGATAAACTTACCGGTGATACGACCACGGTCCAGGTGCCATTCTTTTAATCATAGGCCGTTATTCATTGATTCATACGATTCAGCAGAAATGGGGGTGATATGGATCTGTGGAGGAAGTCTCAGATCATAGTAGTTGGGTTGGGTTGTCTGCTCGGAATACTTGGTGGGTGTTCCTCTATGATTCAGCCTCTGACCAGTAGCAAGCCAGTGGTGGGGTATGAATCGAGTGTGTTTCAACAGTTAGCGGCTTTGCCGCCTCCACCTGAGCCAATCGTGGTGTCGGTGTATAAGTTCCGCGATCAGACGGGGCAATATAAAACGAGTGACACCGTGTTGCAATACTCTACGGCTGTTACGCAAGG
The DNA here is from genome assembly GCA_965223685.1 of Nitrospirales bacterium. Lineage (GTDB taxonomy): Bacteria > Nitrospirota > Nitrospiria > Nitrospirales > UBA8639 > Nitrospira_E. The sequence continues at coordinate 1,509,846 of CBDCXG010000002.1, read as the reverse complement.
GGCCACTTCCTTGTTAATTAAAGCGTTGATGGACGCTGGTCAGGGCCAGTGGTTTACGGTGCTGGAACGCGAAAGCCTGTCCAATCTCTTGAATGAACGAAAGATCATCCGTCAAACTCGTAAACAGTATACGAATGGAGGCATGGACTTATCACCCTTACCTCCGCTGTTATATGCCCCCATTATGCTGGATGGCGGTATCGTGGCCTATGAATCGAATCTCCTGAGTGGGGGCATGGGGGCACGGTACTTCGGAGCCGGGGGGTTCACGGAATTTCGGCGGGATACCGTCACGGTGGATCTACGGGCTGTCTCTGTCAAACGTGGGAACATTTTAAATACCTTGCAAACTCGCAAAACCATCTTTTCTGCGAAACTGGAAGGCGGCTTATTCCGGTTTGTAGATCCCTTGCGGATTCTAGAAGCAGAGGCCGGTCTCTCCAGTAATGAACCACCACAAATGGCCGTGCGGGAAGCCATTGAAATGGCCGTGTATGGCATGATTCTCGATGGCGTGCAGAAAAACTTATGGGCATTTGCCGACCCCACGGCCGGCGAAGCTGTCCTCACGCGCTATCTTGAAGACAAACAAGAACAACTGGTGGCGCAATTTGATACCAATGGTCAACTGACCGCTATTACCCATGCCGCCCCAGAAAGGGATAACGAGACCTGGTAAGGAGAGTAAACGTTTCTCGTGACTCGAAATCCAGCTCGGATCATCTTTTGCTTTCTCATTTCCGCTCCATACGCTAGAAACTACCTTTTTTAAGCAAGCGATAGCGAGCCCGCCCCACGACTGTTCTTAAAAGGAGAACAGATGACTGGCAAATTGATGGGACAGTCGATTTGCTCCAGGGCAACACAAGGGTCCGTTGAAAAAAGCCGCCAGCGGCGTTCTCACCATTTTTCCGTGCTCACGTAGTACCAGTACGCTCCGCGCGCAAAAATGGCTGTGGCCTTGCTGGACGGACTTTTTTGAACGGACCCGAGGCTTCTGGTGCTCAACGCCTTCCTGATCAAATAAGGCCTCCGACATCGGCAATATTCAACAGTCCCCACAAGGAAAGCCGTATCGAATGTTCAGCTCCAACTCGTCACTAGTCAGTGAACAGTGGTCCAAGAAGTGAAGAGCGCCTATGATGGCTTCTATCTTTTTTCGAAAGTTCTGCCGGGGGCGTATGTTATCCGTGTGTCTCCTGAACAAATGCAGCGCTTAGGTCTTCGGCTTGTGAAAGAAGGCCATGCGGAAATTCAAGGCGAAGAGTCAATTATCAGTGAGGTTGATCTCACGTTAGAGCAAGTGAGGCCATAGAAGATCAGACGTCTCTGGTCTAATGTAGGGGCATCGGTGATCAGAGTGTTCTCTATGGAGTGCCTTTTCAGCCTCTTGCCCCATTTGTGGGCAGGAGACACGGAGGAGCGAAATACGATCCTGAAAGGTGGTGCGTTTTGTGCTCAACACGATCTATTTTAAGTGGTTTTCCTTGCTCAATTTTTCCATACTTCGTCTCAGTCTCCTCCTTCGTAATTCACTTGGACCCTTGACTTTCGAACCGAATTTGATATCATAAAAAGACTTGTGAGAGGCCTATGAATATATCGTCCGACATCAAGCCCATTACTTATCTCAAAGCCAATGCTGCAGACTTACTGGAGCAAATTAATGAAAGCCATCGTCCCGTGATCATCACGCAAAATGGAGAACCCAAGGCCGTGCTCCAAGATCCACACAGCTATGACGCCATGCGTAAGGCTCTTGGCATGTTAAAGCTCATTTCGCAAGGAGAGGAAGACATTAAAAGAGGAAGGGCAACATCACAAGAGAAGGTATTTGAGAAGCTGAGAAAAACCTTGCTGAGGAAATGAAAAAATCCTATGATATGGTTTGGGCTGAAAGTGCGGAAAAGGACCTGTACGGAATCATCCAATACATTGCCAGAGATCACCTCTCACGTGCTGCAGCGATTCTCAACAAAATCCAACGCAAAACCTCCAGCCTCTATCATTCCCCAACTCGGGGACGTGTGATCCCAGAGTTGCGAGAGCAGGGCGTCCTACAATATCGAGAACTGATTATTTCTCCCTGGCGAGTTATGTATCGAATAGAAGGGAAAAGGATCTTAGTGGTTGGTGTGCTGGATTCACGACGGAATGTTGAAGATATTCTGTTCGAACGAATTCTGAATTTGGAATAAGAACAACATGACGGAGTGAAAAAAGTGATAGTAGAAAACCATGTCGAGAGTTTTCATCCATCCTTCTTGCTGTCTTACCTCAACGTACCCAATAATGCTCTTGCCTCTTGCAAGTCTTTGGTGTCAAAGCCTTCGGTGAACCAGTCGTAGATCTTCTTGAGTTTCGACCGAGCTTGCTTGGCCTTACCCTGTTGTTGCCAGAGACGACTGAGACCCATGGTGGCGCGCAGCTCAAACATCTTTGTTTCTTGCTTGCGTGCAATTTTGATGGCGTCCTGAAAACATCTTTCAGCGTCTTGCGCCGCCTGCGCCTTATTTGGCCTGCATAACCGTAACAAGAACTCACCTTTGAGACGCGTCAATTCCGCTTCAAACCAGCGAAGGTCAGTCTGCTGGATTAACGATAATGCGCTCTGGATAGCCGTGAGTCCTGCGTGGTCCTGCTGGACAGTTAGAGCGGTTTCGGCATACATGACATGGTAGAACGGCAGAACAAACTGGTGCTCTGGAGCCAAGGCGCGATAGCGTTGTTCATGCCTATCCCAAACCTCTTGCGAAACTTCGAGTGTAGTCTGAAGACATCCATGAAGAAAATTGGCCTCATTCCACCATTGTTCTAAGTCATGCTTTTTGGTGAGTGTCAGACTTTCCTCTGTCAGGGATAATGCCGCGGTTTCTTCTCCTCGTATGAAGCGTATATTTGCTAAGACCAATTGCCCAGTGGTGATCGTAAAAGGATGCCCCATGGTTCTGCTTCTGGCAACACACCGTTCGCCATGGACAAGTGCTTGGTCAGGAAATCCTGTAGTCCATTTCGTAAAAGCAAGAAATCCTTGGACCAGTGTGGGGGTATCCTCCCCATACTTCATGATGAATGTCATGGCATCTTCTGGTAGATTGGTGGATAGAGCTCGGGCAAAGTGATCATTGGCAGTAGTGACATGGCCCTGATACATCGCGGGTCCACCCTGAACAGCGTTGGCGGTCAATAGCATCGACGGATCATTGGTCATGTGGGCGAGTTTCAACATTTGTGTTCCGATGGTTTTGGCTCTCTGGATGTTGTGTTGAACAAAGTTAAACCGAAATAGTCCAAACAGAATGGCAAAGGCTTGCGGATTGGCGGGTAAGGCTTGGCTCAGCTCCCAGGCACGCTCAAATGCAGTCCCAACTTCTGTTGCCCCAACATATTTGGCTTGGAGATAATTGATACCCAGGAGGCTTTGTAGAAGGAGTTCACGCTGATCCCGTTCCAGTCCTAGCGGTAATTTCATGAGCTGCTCCAGTGCGGTGCGCAGATGCTCCACCGCCTCCCGATGCGCACTGCGCTGAAAGGCCGCCTGGCCCGCCTGCTGATGATAACGACTGGCGCGATCTGGGTCGTGCCCGCGCTCGAAATGGAGCGCGAGTTCGGCGGCAATGTCTCGAGTGTGTTCCCCATACCCTTCTTCCAGCCTCTCTCCTATTTTTCTGTGGAGCTTCACGCGTTGGGTCTCTGACAGATGCTCGTACAAGGCTTCTTGGTACAGCGCATGGTGAAAGGCATACTTGGTTGTCTGTGTGCCATCTGGCCACTGCTCGCTCTCCATCGTTTGAATGAATTGTTCCTGTCTGACTAATTGGTGCAGGCGTTGGTCTATGTCAGTCATCGCACTCTCTAGGACTGCCGCTATCGTGGCGGTTGTAAACTCCATGCCGGTGATACTCCCCATCACTAACAGTTCTTGGTCTTCAGTTTTCAGTTGCTCCACGCGGAGATCGATGAACTGTCTCAACCCCGTGGGTATCCTTGTGGCGACCGGATTGTCACGCAGGTGCCACTCCTGATTTCCCGGTACCAATAGCTTGTGATGCAGGAAGTAGTCGACGACATTGACCATGAATAGGGGGTTGCCCTCCGTTCGCTGGAATACAACGTGTGCGACAGTCTGAAAAGAGAGGGCTCGGTCGTTCTTGTCTGCGACTCGTTTTTCTAAGAACTCTCTCACCGCTTCTTCGGTCAGGCATTCCACTTCCAATTCTCGACATTGCTCATGAATCTGGAGTTCTTGTTTGATCCCTTTCAACGGATGGTTGTTCAAGATGAGGTCCGTGGGGCGATAGGTGCCCACAATCAGGAGGCGAGTAGGGTCAGACCGCCGTGCGACATAGGTAAGCCAGTCTAAACTCGAGGTATCCAGCCAATGGAGATCTTCGAAACAGAGAACGAGCGGATGTTTGGCAGTCAATACTTCAATGGCCTCAGCCAACTCGCGCATGACTCGGACCGGCGTCGCACCGAGGATTGATGGGAGCAGGGTTTGCATTTCCTCGGGATTCACAAGCGTAGGCAGTTGTACGAGCCATGTTGGGGCATGTTCTTTCAAGATGCCGACTAATGTCTCCCCTCCCGGTTGGTGGCACATACGTTGAAGGGCTTCCAAAATAGGGAGATACGCTTCCCCAGCTCCATACTGTTCGATGCATTGTCCTCGGCCAATCCAAGCGTCTCCGGGTACAGTGATCTGATCGAGAAAAGTCTCGACCAGACGGGTTTTTCCTATTCCCGGCTCCCCGGTCACAAAAACGATCTGGCGGTCACCGTTATTGGCTCGCTCCCACCAATTCTGAAGTTGTCTGAGTTCCTGCTCTCGGCCAACTAGTGGGTTGGCCGAGGTCGGTCCAATTGTTCGCATGATAGGCGTGGGAGTCGCCACGAACCGATAGCCGCGACGATGGACGGTCTCAATAAAGCGCGGCGTCTGGGCCGAGTCGCCCAAGGCCTGGCGAATTTCGGCGATACAGGTTTTGAGCACGGCATCGCCAACGGCCACATCGCCCCAATGGGTATTGAGCAGTTCGTCTTTGGTGACGAGGTGCTGAGGGCATTTGACCAATGACTGCAACACGGCGAAGGACTTGGGTTTCAAGGTGAGTCGGTTTTGACCGTGCCAGAGTGTTTGAGTGGCGAAATCCAGTCGAAAGGGCCCAAAGGTGAGAACAGAAGACGAGGTCATGACTGTTACCCCAGAGAGCAAAACTTACCAAAAACTTACCAATCGCTGACGACTTCGGGGGGCGGCTGCGATAGCATTCTGCCCCAGTGGGACATGGGAGAACGCGGGGAGGGGGAGCGCCCGCGGGAAAACCGACCCCTATTGTAGCGAAGTCGCCGTAAAGCGCAAGGCTAGGGAGTCGGCGGCAAGCGAGCAAAGGAGACCACAGAGGTGCTCCAGAGAAGCCCAGCTAGATGGAGAGTGTGATGCCGCGCGAGCGGCCCGACCCTCAGGCGCTGCCGCCCACGCGGGCCTTCGTTGTGCAATTTCGGCAGCGGACTGATGTTCGATGCGGTGTGGTCGACGGGCGCATTGAACAGATCAGTTCGGGCGAGGCGGCGCAATTTCACTCGTGGGCCGAGCTGGAGCGGTTTTGCGAGGGGCAGCTGGTCCCGGGGGAGCAACATTCAGGCAAAAAGGCAGAGCAGACGACGCGATAGCAGTGGGTTTATGAACCATTCAGGCAGTGGGATGAGCTCGGAAGAGAGGTGGACGTTTTTACAGAACAACAAAAGGAGGTAGGGTGATGAGTTGTATGACGACTACAGTAGCAGGCATTCTGAGAGGGTTGGGTGTGAGCGTACTGGTACTGGGTCTGGCAGGGCCCGTCCTGGCGCAAGCGCCGCCGCCGGCGGGGCCGCTGGAGGATATACAGGCTTCGCTGGAGCAATTAAAGGCCGAGCATGAGGCGCTGGCCACGCAGATCGGCAATATTGATACGCAATTGGGCGAAGTGGCCACGACCGCGGAGATGAGTGCGCAACATGACATGATCAAACAGGACGTGGCGGACGTGGAAACCAATTTGACCGCCCAACATGACATGATCAAACAAGACCTGGCCGTGATTAAAGAGTTAGTGGAAAACGGCGGCGGGGGCGGCAGTGAATTCCCCTGTGCGACGGGCACGCCAGTGGGCGACCGCTGGGTGGTGTCGGACTCGGGCCGCACCGTCTGCGACAAGAACACGAACAAAACCTGGGAGCAGCACCCGACGAGTTTAACCCGCAACTGGGAAGACAGTATCGCCTATTGCCAAAGCTTAGGCGCAGGCTGGGAGCTGCCGGAGTTAGACATTCTAGAATCCTTGGTGGATACCAACAATAGTGATCCCGCCCTGCCAACGGACCATCCATTCGACAATGTGCAGTCGGCCTTCTATTGGTCGGCGTCGACGCATGCGAGCGATCCCACCTTCGCGTGGGGCGTGAACTTCGGCAATGGCAACGTGCTCGACCTCGATAAGGTCCTCGGCGCCCTCTTCGCGTGGTGTGTGCGCGGTGACTAGCGATGTGGATGCTAGGGTAATTGGAGTCATTTGATCATTTAGCCTTTGGGGGTGCAGGGGGCATGCCGCCCCCTGCTTCCCCCGGTTTATGGCGTCAAGATTCGTATGATTCATAATCTGAGAGGTCTTGTCTGCTTATGCTCATCTGCCTGAGATGCTCCGAAACATGTATGGAGGTGAAACGATTGGCATGGTCAAGTTGCCACTCCGGGGAGGCGAGGTTATGGTGTTGAACGTGGTCATTATTCCTCCTTATGCAATGAAACCATCATGATCACCCGTTACACAGTTAATCTTACACCCTTTTTCTTAGGCAAAGGGTCTTGTATAGGTCAAATCGGAGGGGTGATTGCCCTCGTTGGTGTAGACGCACATTCACCAGCGCGTGTGCTTTGGGATCTATCACCATTATGACAAGGTCAGAGGTCATTGTGCCTTGGGTTCTCGTTGGAAGATGACTTGGAATCCTTGAAATTGTTTTTGAAACAAGGTTTTCAGAATAAAGGGAGTAATGCCTAAAAACAGTACGCCATAGATGCATATTTCTAAGAGATGTTGGGATTCTTCTGAGACCGTTGTATTAAAAATCACGGGCAAACTCCACCCAATGGTCATACTGACAAACATCAGAATCACCACATGCCGCCAGACCAAAAACCACATAAGTTTTAATAGTTCCCCATATGTAGGTGTCTCCATGATTCTTTATTTCCCTTTCTTTCTCCAAATTCTTTAGTGTGCCTCATCCCATGATTGTCCGTGGCCGACATCGACGGTGAGAGGAATGGAGAGCCGAAGAGCTGGGAGTGTGGCTGATTCCATCACCTGTTTCACCACCTTGGCGGTCTGTTCCAGAGCGGATTCTTGTACTTCAAAGATCAGTTCGTCATGAACTGTCAATAGCATACATGCTTTGTCGGCTAGGCCATGTTGCTTCAAGGCTGCGGGCACACGGATCATGGCGCGTTTTAAGATGTCAGCAGCGGTGCCTTGGAGTGGAGCATTAATGGCGGCCCGCTCGGAAAAATTACGCCGAGCCGGATTCTTGTCGTGGATGGCGGGGACGTGGCAGCGACGGCCGAACAGTGTTTGAACATACCCATGTTCACGACAAAATTGTTTGGTGCGTTCCATGTAGTCTTGTATGCCAGGATATCGCTCAAAATAGGAGTTGATGTATGAAGCCGCTTCAGACTGTTCGATACTCAATTGCCGGGCCAAGCCGAATGGGCTGATGCCGTAGATGATGCCAAAGTTAATGGCTTTGGCCATTCGCCGGGTTCCTGAATCGATCTTTTCTAGAGGAATGTCGAAGACTTGACTGGCGGTGAGAGCGTGAATATCTTGTCCTTCCCGAAAGGCTTGTTTTAAGACCGTAATATCTGCCACGTGAGCCAAGAGCCGCAATTCGATCTGAGAGTAATCCAAAGACATGAGTTGACAGCCTTCTTCTGCCACAAAGGCCCGACGAATCTTCCGGCCTTCTTCTGTACGGATGGGGATGTTTTGGAGATTGGGATCAGTCGATGACAGTCTGCCAGTTGCCGCCGAGGCCATAGCATACGATGTGTGGATGCGATTCGTCTCAGGATTGATTTGCTGAATCAACGCCTCAGCATAGGTGCTGCGGAGTTTCTCTAAATGCCGCCATTCCAAGACCTTCTCAGGTAATTCATGTCCCTGTGCCGCTAACGATTCTAAGATATCGGCTCCGGTTGCATAACTTCCAGCTTTGCCTTTTTTGCCACCTTCCAATTGAAGGTCGTCAAACAGCACTTCCCCGAGTTGTTTTGGCGAACCCACATTGAATGTTTTTCCGGCTAATCGATGTATTTCTTGCTCCAAGGTCAGGAGCCGTTGTGAAAATTCCTGAGACACCTGTTTAAGCTGAGCCAGATTAACCTTGATCCCGCTTTTTTCCATGGTGACTAACACAGGAATAAGAGGGCGTTCGAGTGTTTCATATGCCGTGACTAAATGTTCCTCAAGGAGACGTGGTTTCAGTGACTGGTACAGGCGCAAGGTAACGTCTGCGTCTTCCGCTGCGTAATCCAAGGCTTGTTCTAACGGCACCTGATCAAACGTCATTTGGGATTTTCCCGTACCGGTCACTTCTTTATATTTGATAGTGGTGTGCCCCAGATAGAGTTCAGCTAGGTCGTCCATGCTGTGGCCGTGCTTCCCACCCTCTAATATGTAGGAAAGGAGCATAGTGTCATCGACCGGCGAAATCAGGAGTCCGTAGCGAGCTAAGATGATCATGTCATATTTAATATTGTGCCCAATCTTTAGAACGCTTGGGTCTGTGAGAACTGGACGGAGTATTTCCAGAGCAGTTTGAAGCGGAATTTGCAAGGGTTTTTCAGATTCCAATTGGACTTGGTCTACTAAGTCCATAGAAGTTGAAGTTCCAGGAGCCACATGACCTACGGGTATATAACAGGCATGGCCTGGTTGAAGGCAAAGTGAAAGGCCGACCAATTCAGCTTGCATTTGATCCAACGAGGTTGTTTCTGTATCAATTGCCATGAATCCTTGGTAAAGGGCCTTATCAATCCATGCTTGCAAGGCTTTCTCAGTTTGAATCAATTCATATGAGGGTTCAGCGATTGATTGAGTATAGGAGGCGGTTGTCTTTTCCGAATTTGTTAAGGGCAAGTGAGCTGGCGTTTGGGATTTGGGTGAGACAGATGATGGATCTTTAGAGACCCGGCTGTGAAGGCGAGCCAAGATCGATTTGAATCCCTGTTCAGTCAGGAAGCGTTCTAAATGAACCATGTCAGATTGGCGACGCCCCAACTGGTTCAGTGGAATAGTTAAAGGTACATCATCTCGCAATCGGACCAATTCGCGTGAAAGGCGTGCTTTATCGGCATGTTCGATGAGATTTTCACGCCGCTTGTTTTGTTTAATTTCAGAAGTCCGAGCGAGAAGTGTGTCTAAGTCTCCAAATTCTTGAATCAATTGTGCGGCAGTTTTAATGCCGATGCCTGGCACCCCTGGCACATTGTCAGTTGAATCGCCTGCTAAAGATTGTACATCTACGACTTTTTCTGGATAGACGCCAAACTTTTCATGAACTTGTTCCGGTCCAATACGCCTATTCTTAAAGGAATCGAACATCGTGACTCGATCTGAGACGAGCTGCATTAGATCCTTATCTGAGGAGACAATGGTGACTTCGGCTCCCTCATTGATTGCCTGTCTGGTATAGGTTGCGATGAGGTCGTCAGCTTCAAACCCTTGCAATTCAATACAATCCAAATTAAAGGCTTGCGTGGCTTCTCGTACTAGAGCAAATTGAGGGACAAGTTCGTCTGGAGGTTCCGTGCGGTTTGCCTTATAGGATGGGGCAATGTCGTTACGAAACGTTTTTCGGGCGGTATCAAAAATGATGGCGATGTGATCCGGCTGCATATCATCCAGTAACTTCATGAGCATGGTAACAAAGCCATACACGGCATTGACGGGTGTGCCATCTGAGCGGGTAAGAATTTGAATGCCATGGAACGCGCGAAAGATGAAACCAGATGCGTCGACTAACACCACATGATGAATCGGCAGGTGGGAGGGAAGGTCAAGAGGTTCTGTCATGGCGGAATGTTTCAGAATACAATAAAGAGGGAAAAGATACCTGATAGGAGAAGCCGTGTCGATATGTCCTACGAACCATTCATACAATTCGAGGGCAACATGCTAAAATAGTATGTCCCCTCGTTTTGATTCGGAGGAATGAACGGCAATGAGGAAATTTATGATTGGTGTTGGCATCTTACTTGGGCTTTTTATCTTAATTATTCTGTTGTTGCCATTTTTGCTTGATCTCAACCGGTATCGCGATCAATATCTGCCCGTGCTTGAGGAAGCCCTTGATCGCAAGGTTGCTGTTGAAGATATACGCCTGACATTGTTCCCGACATTGGGTGTCCAGTTACAAAATGTTGTGATTGCGGATAATCCAGCCTTCAGTTCACAGCCATTTATGACTGTTCCATCCGTTCAGGTTGCTGTTCAATGGAGACCCTTATTAGAAAAACGGGTTCAGGTAGAAAGTGTGTTGATAGAAGATCCTGTGGTGAAGATCATTCGATCGGAAACGGGTGAACTGAATACCTCAACGCTTGGGAAAGTTCCTCCTCCTGGTTTGCCTTCAAGTAATAAAGATAAACCTCAAGACTCTGTCTCTCCACTGTTGGGCATGTTTGCTGTCGAGCAGTTTGCGATGACTGGCGGAACTCTGGATTATGAAGATCGAACACAAAAGCCCCCACAGACTTATCAGATTCAAAGCTTAACTATGAATACAGAATCGGTGGCGATTGGGAAAACGGCTTTGATTAATGTGAATGGCATGGTGATGCCGTATCAGCTGCCTGTAGAGGTGAAAGGACGAGTAGGGCCAATTCAAGCCAATTTGGATATTCCCGAACTGGACATCAATGGGAAACTTGGTGAGGTGGAAGTCACTACCCAGGGAGCCATGACGAATGGGCAGTTGACCATGGATGTGCGGGTTCCGCAAGCTTCGACGGGTGATGTGCCAATTGAGTTTGGTCTGGAAAAGCCAGTGAGATTGTCCCAACTAGAGGCACATCTTGTTGCGGGGCTTTTCTCCACAACTCCACAAGCCGGTCCAACTGAGGTGACCATCAATCCTCTTCGTGCCAATCTTCATCTTGGAGGTTCCACGGTTCACGTGTCTGGCAAAGGCACACCTTCGCACTTTTCGTTAGTGGGTGATTCTCCATCATTAGCATCACAGGATCTCCCTCTGTCTCTTCCTGTTCAAGAGCCGTTTTTATTAGAGCAGGTGGAATTTGAGGCTAAGTCGCATGGAACAAAACTGTATCTCCAATCCTTGAAGGCCAAGGTATTTGAAGGAGTTGTGCTGGCTCAGGGTGTTTTAGATCAAACAGGTCCTCCTTTTCACTTTTCTACAAAGGGGACATTTAAGGACTTTTCTATTCATTCATTGGCCAAAGTTATCCGACCTTCCTCGTTGAGTATGACGGGAGCGGGGGAGTTGGACTGGAATGTGACCGGCGTCTTTTCTCCTTCACAACCCCTAAAAATTGATGGCCCGACTCGTCTTACTCTTCAGAAAGGTGAAGTCATTGGTTTTGATCTTGTAAAGACCGTCGAGGATGCTTTGCAAATATCTGGTGTGCTCGGAAAACCTACTGGCGCCACCCAGTTTTCTTTAATTGATGCAAAGACCGCCTTAGAAGCGGATGGGTTAGCTATTCAAGAACTCATTGCCAATGCACCGAATTTTTCATTACGAAGTGTTGGAAAATTAGGGATGGATCAATCAGTGAATTTCCGGGGAACACTTGGTGTCCCAGCGGCCATTGCTGATAAAATTATTCGTCGATTTCCTCTGGCAAAAATGGTCAGGCAGAAAGGGCAGTTATTACTCCCGTTTGTCGTAGGAGGAACGACGCAGGATCTTGTCTTCCGCCTCGATACGCAATCAATTGGAACGCAGGTTCAAAGGGAAGTTGAAAAACGTCTTGAAAAAGTTTTACAGGGTGATGATCAAGAATTACAGAAGCTGATGGATGAAGGAAAAGGATTATTACAACAATTTTTTCGGAAATAAAACCATTTGAGCAAGAGTTTTGGCGGCACAGAGTTCAAAACGGACCTAGGAATTTCAGCATTATTTTGGCAAGAAGGATGGCTCCTTGGGGGACAAGGGAACTCCTTCAGTGAGTTGGCTCACCAATGCGCGGAGTTTTCCCAAATCAAAAGGTTTACCAACAATAGCATAGACCCCTAATTTTGTGACTTGTTCGCAAATATGTGCATTAACCAAGCCAGTAACCATGATGATTGGGGCACCAGTCTGATGAGTTTGATGTTTCAGGCGTTGTAGGAACTCTAAGCCCGTCATGACTGGCATAGTATTGTCCAGAATAATGATGTCAAAATTCTGAGTTTCCAGCTTCGCCAATCCAATCGCTCCATTGTCTGCTTCCACACAGTGAAATCCTTCGTATTCAAACACCATCCGTAATAGGTTACGACTTACCACGTCGTCTTCAATGATGAGCATATTTTTAAACATCAGCTTTCACTCCTCATTTTGGACTCTTACTGTGAATTGTCGCTGTCCAGAGTCCGAATAATTTTGAGATTTACCATTGTCTTTATCGAACTCGACACGCCTTAAGGTGACGTTATTATTTGACCTTAGAATGTGTGTCTTCGACCGTAGTGTGTTGAGGAGAATCTTTCCAAATGAAAAAAATTCCCCCAAACAACCCAAATCCTGTGATGCAAACTGCAATGAGGAGTTCCATAAGTTTTTTCTCTCTGTAAGGCACTAGAAAGCAAAGTCTATACCAAGCGATGATTTTATGAGATGCCGTTGATATTCGAGGTTTGGGACTTCTAACTAATTGGAATTATGAGAGATATTCTTGAATTATTGAAAAAGCTTTTCAAGTTTTTTGATTACACAATAGAGAGAGGATAACTCTGACTTTCCAAAATTAATATAAAATTCGGTACAACTTGTATCCTATTGGTAAGGATTATAACTCAAGGAAACAATGGTTTTTTTGGAAGGAAAGCAGTGGCGTAGTCGATTTTGGCGTGGGTGTTTATTGTTGACGGAGAACAGAGAGTGGGGGGAATCCCAACAATCGGTATGTGCCAAGAAAGCCTGTGAGAAGACTGAGCAAGATGGTTATGAGGAGTCCGATTAAGAGAAATGGAATATGGATTACCCAGGTCAACTCAAAAAAGAAATACAAAATGGACCAAGAGAGTAGGCATCCAAGGACTATTCCGACAAGCCCAGCAAATCCACCAATGATGCCAAACTCCGTACCGAGGGAAAACAATAAGAGTCCACGTTGCCCTCCCAGAGCTTTCAAAATAGCCAATTCGTGTACGCGTCGATACCGGTTAATCGAAATAGCAGCAATCATGACGACCGCTCCGGTGATGAGGCAAAGGAGTGCGAGGGCTTGTATGCCCATTGCCAGTTGTCGAAAGATCTTTGCAATGTTGTCCAAGACGTCTCCCACGTGAATGGCTGTTACATTTGGCATGGTCGAGACAATCGCTTGTTGAAGGGGAATTTCCTTGGTCTTAGGAATTCGGGCGGTGGCAATATAGGTAATAGGCGCTCCATCAAGTGATCCTGGCTCCACAATCATGAAAAAATTCATGGAAAATGAACCCCAATCGACTTTGCGAAGACTACTCACCTTTGCCTCAAAAGGCACTCCTTGAATATTGAGTGTGAGAGTTGACCCTATCGCCAATCCGAGATGTTTGGCTGCCTCTCCTTCCACCGAAACGAGAGGCAGATTATCCTGTGTAGAATTGTATTCAAGATACGTGCGGAGTGGGGTCTCGTCCCACCAATTTCCCTGAGTTAGGGTATTGTCTTGAGGGAGTGAAGAAAAAGAGGTAACTACATATTCTCGCGTAAAATACCAGCCGTTTCGTTTTCCTTTATGTTCTTCAGGATTAATTGGGCGGTCATTAATGGCGGTGATCCGCGTTCGCACAACTGGGACCAGATCATAGGGCGCATCGGGAACCTGCTGTTGTAGGACATCTTTGAATGGGGTGTATTGATCGGGTTGGATATCAATAAAAAAAAATGAAGGCGCGTTGGCTGGTATTTGATCTTCTATCAGCTTAAGTAATGTCTGTTGTACGGTGACCAAGGTTGTCATCAACATGACGCCGACGCCAATTGCCAAGGTCATGGCTTTGGTAAAGTTTCCTGGTCGTTGAAGGTTGTTGATGGCATGCCGTAACAGCAATGTTTGAGGAACGGTTATGCGGCGCAGCATCCAAAATAACAGACTCGTTCCGCCCAAAAGGGCGATAATGCTAACGAGGAAGGCGCTAGAAAAGAACAGACCAAGAGAGAGAGAATGGGCTTGCCATATGGCCAGTCCTAACAAACTCCCAGCGATGAAAAGGCTAGTCATCCGTTGGACGCGGTCGTTCCACCAGGACTTCAATGCTGATGTTATGGTTATTCTCCATGAGCGCCGCTCGAATTTCACTGCTGTATTGTCAAGGTCTTGCCGAAAAATTAAGGATGGTGAGACAGAACGGATGGCAAGCAGTGGCCAAAGGGAAAAAGCGAGTGTCGCCAATGTGCCAACAGCCATTCCGCGCAAAATTGGGATAACCGTTGGATTCATCGAGAGAGTTTCAGGAATAAGTCCTTGGATGAGCAATGGTAACCCCTGATGGAGTCCTATTCCGAGTATGCCCCCAGTTAGACTTCCAATGATCCCCAGGAGCAAACTTTGTGTAAGGTAGATATGTATAACCTGGGAAGAATCTGCCCCAAGGGTTTTCAGTGTTGCGATGATCGGGGTTTTTTGTGCGATGAATCCTTGTATCGTGCAGGCGACTCCAATGCCTCCGACCCACAAAATTGTAAGTCCAATCAATCCGAGATAGAGAGTTAATTGGTCTAAAAAACGCCGAAGCCGTGGTTGGGCATCACGATAAGAACTGACCTGAACACCGTCCCGACTCAAACGTCCCCGAAGTTCTCCTAACCATCGCTCGAGGTTAGTAGAAGGCGGAAGTTGTAATCGGTATCGCTCATGAATGCGGCTCCCAATTTTGACAAGTTCAGTGGTTTTCAGTGCTTCTTGGGAAATCATCAACCGGGGACCCAGGCTAAAACCCGTAGCAATTTTATCGGGTTCTTTAACCAGAATGCCTGTGATCGTGAAATTGGCTTGTCCAATACGAAGTTCGCTGCCAAGACTCAAACCTAAGCGAATGAGGAGCGATTTTTGAGCGATAGCCCCAAAGCAAGGAAGTTCACGGCAGCCCGATGGACTGGGTACTAAGAGCTGTTCAATTGGCTGAACAGGTTCAACAAGTAGATTGCCGTACAATGGATAGAGTGAATCCAGAGCTTTCAGTTCAACCAATTGTGAAGCAGCTTTCGTTTCCTGTTGAGAGTCAGTCGTTGATGGAACGGCTGCCATGGCAGCCAGCTCGGTGATATGCGAGACGACAATCTTTCGTTCAGCAAGTGAATCTAGGACATTTTGTCCCTGTTGAGTTATTGTTTGTCGCCAGGATAATTCAATATCACCGCCGAGCAGTCCGCGGGCATCCCCTAAGATGGCTTGTTCGACATTGGTTGCAAAGAGGTCAACGGCGACAATGGCTCCAATTCCTAAGGCAATAGAAAGAAATAAAAAGACAAAACGCGCCCAGGATTTGGCTGTTTCGCGCCAGGCTAATTTGAGGGAGAGGAGCATCATATTCCTTATGGTCTATGTATCAGGAGGAGAGGGCTGTGTCGTTTGAAACTCTTCCATCTTTCAACGACAGGATACGTTGAGCGCGTGTCGCAAGTGTCGTGTCGTGGGTCACTAAAATTAATGTACTGTCATGTTGTTCATGTAGTTTCCAGAGGAGTTCAATCACCAGGTTGCCTGTGTCGCTGTCAAGATTACCCGTGGGTTCATCGGCCAAGAGAAGAGGAGGATGGCTGATAAATGCGCGTGCAATGGCTACGCGTTGTTGTTCTCCGCCAGAGAGTTGAATAGGGTAATGATGAAATCGCTGTTCCAATCCAACAGCTTGTAGGAGTGCTTTTGCGCGTTCGTCGCCTGTGGAAACCCCTTGAAGTTCTAACGGGAGAGCGACATTTTCCAGGGCCGTTAATGTTGGAATAAGGTGAAAGGCTTGAAACACATACCCAATGTATTGACGACGAAACTGTGCCATGGCACTTTCAGCAAGTGTGGTGATGTTGGTGCCATGGATGCGAATAGAGCCGTGGGTGGGTTGATCGAGTCCAGCCATCAGTCCTAAGAGTGTCGATTTTCCGCTACCCGAGGGGCCAACAATAGCCAATACTTGTTTGGCTGGGACCTCAAATGAAATACCTTGTAAAATTTGGACAGATTGGTTCCCGGCGGAAAGAGCCATGCCTAGCTGTTGGACCGAAATAAGGGGTGGAGAAGACGGAGATGGAGAAAGAGACTCGTGAGAATTTGATGGAGACATGGCCAAGATGGTTATCGGTTGGATTAAGTCACTTGAATGGTCGAAAAAAACGCCTCTGTCTCTATCACGTCCGTAAGACTTTTTTTATCTTACCAGCCTCTCTTCTCTTCTGCCTGACCCTTCTGGGATGTGATGAACAAAAAGAGAACTCTTTGGGACTTCCTGATTCACAGAGTCAGAATTCTTCTATTGGTGCAAAGCCAGAGTCCAAGCATGGAATCCCTCGGGCAGAGAATGCAGAGGCTGTCCATCTTCCACGTATTGTAGCGTTTGGCGATAGTTTGACTGCTGGACTTGGGGTTGCTCCAGAGGATTCATATCCCGGACAATTAGCACTATGGTTAACCGAACATGGGTTTGCCTATGATGTAATCAATGCGGGAGTATCAGGCGATACGACAGCTGGAGGTCTTAGGCGGGTGGAGTGGATTTTAAAAAGCCAACCGAAGGTCGTTATTTTGGAATTGGGAGCAAACGATGGCCTTCGCGGACATCCTCTGAGTGAAACGTATAAAAATCTTCACACTATTATTAAGGTTCTCAAAGAAAAAGGGGTTATTGTGATATTGGCCGGTATGCGTCTTCCACTGAATTATGGGGAAGACTATACTCGAAAATTTTCGGATCTCTTTGTTCGATTGGCAAAAGAATATGATCTTCCGTATGTTCCATTTTTTTTAGAAAATGTAGCGACTCATAGGTCTTTAAATCAGGGAGATGGGCTTCATCCTAATGCAGAAGGTTATTCGATTGTAGTGCACAATGTATGGAAAACCCTTGAGCCAGTCCTTACAGAATTAGCTCAAGAAAAATACCCCTCCTTCTCCCACAAGAAAGAGGGGTATTGACAATCGTGGCTATGAAAGCTGTAGCCGCTGAAGAAGAGACTTAGGTTTTAAAGAAAATGTCGTAGGCTCCATATCCAAGAATGACAGCAATAGTCCCATAAAACATAGCTGTGATACCTTCATACCCTCCACCTGGCGCATTAGCCATGGCTGGAGCGGCTACCAACATAAACATACTACTCAATGAAATGATTCGACTCATAACGACATCCCTCACTTTCTTACTAGAAAAATCTTGGCTGGGTTGAAAGACTCCAAAATTCGCCAACCTTCAGAAAGCTGGATTGTAGACAATTTTATTTCTGTCATGCAAGCCAGAATTATAATATTTGAATTAGTTAAATTAAGCTAATAATTAATACCTAATTCCATAGTTGAATTTCAGGAACTATGGTTCAAGGCGAGAATGAGATCCGTCACAAAATGGTGGTTTTTTTGTATGCTTGCAGCCACACCAGGCCACTTTCTTCTTTTCGGTGATTTCCACTTCCATAGGTGACAAATCGGTCCCTGTATGTGAGCCGTCACAGAAGGGTTGGGTTTTGGATCGGCCACATTGACACCAATAATAGGTCCCAGGTTCCATATCCATTACATAGGGGGTTCGTTGGGGGATGACGATTGGGTCAGCCATGTTTTCCTCCTTATCGTTCAAAAATGGGGCATCTTAGAAAACTATCCACATCGGGCTTGAATCCCCCGAGGTCCTATAGCTGTGAGCCATAGAAAATCAGCAATACCTTGTTGAAGTTCAGCTTGGACTTCTTCTTCTTTTGACGGGTCCCATGCGACTAAATAGATGGTGACTGTTTTGACCTTCGGATTCGTACGTTTCACACGTTTGGGTATGGGAATACGGTATTGAATGTGCCCTCCGCCAGTATAACTAACCAGGGGGCCATCTGAGAGAGATTTGTGACCCAAGTAGTTTCTGATGACCTGTGCCATGCCCTCATCTCGAAAAATGGACGCTTCAAAAATTCGTTGGTAAACATGATCAGGTAAGCCAGCGTGACATGCTGTAATTTGTTCAAAAATGAGGTCCTTGTATTCAGGATCGTCCGTTACTAGTTCTCCGATAGGCCATTTCTCCATTTCAGGGGATTCCATGGCCGTGGACAATCCCTGAGTCGCCACCATTCGCACGAGATCGCGTGGAGGATTCAAGGCCAATAGATTGAGTTCATGTGATTGTGCAAAGGTCACTAACGATTGATAGTCTGCAAATTCGCCTCCCCAATTATTTTTCCATTGAGATTCCGTCAATAATTGGGTGATCGGTGTTCCCGATTGATGAATAAACCGATCCAATCCTGGTTGCCCATCCCAACTAAACATTTCCATGGCTAGAGTCGGCTGACGTTGGTGTTTCAGAAGTGTGACTAGAATTGTTTGAGCTGCTTCAAGATGGGACGGGGTATAATGTTCCTCGCCAAGAAATATGATATCGGCTCCTAAGAGATGTGGGGTGAGCTCATCAATTGTTAGGATCGTACGTTCGGCAACATGATATATTTGACCCACCTGAAAAGTTGATTTCGCTTGAAGAGTTGTACAGCCCAACAGACCATGGAAGAAAAATACGTTGAGGATGAATGGTAAAATAAAAGAATGCAACGGAATTTTTTTTATGAGACTCATAGGAAGCATGATGTACCATAGTCCCTCCAACGGGGCAATATAAGCAAGAGGAAAAATTTCTCTGTTGGCATGTTAGGGTCTATTTTTGATTGGACTTTTGATGATTTAACATTTTTCCCTTAAATGTATTTTTTTAGGATCATCAGATATTGAATATCCAAGAGTTTCGTACGCGATTAAAAATGACTCGAGAGACATTCCCTCAGCATTGGGAAGCCAGTCGAAAGTTCATGGCTCCAGAGTCCTTAGCTACTATACTTCCTGATCTTATCGATTCTATTCAACAGGCTGAATTGCCACCTAACCTTCGACAACGATTAGTTGAAGTGGTTCAGCAGTTTGGGCGATACCAAAAAACGAGAGAAGTGCATCAAGTTTTAAGGGAACTGACGGGTTTGCCACCTACTAAAGCTGTTCGGGCCCTGATGGTCTGGGGAGTATTGGCGGGCAGTAAAAAAGAGAGAGGAATGATCAAGGATTGTTCAACTGAGGAACTGGAGTGTTCCTTACGAGAAGGACCAAACCCCTATGATATTCTTCTCCAGTCGACAGCTCCCTCGTTGTTGGATATTGGTGCTGGTGATTTAACTTTCGAACAGGAATTGGTTGACCTGTATATTCCTCAGTTGCGCAATTGCAAAGCGATGCTTCGTTTGCATGCCTTTGATCGCCTTGTTCCAGGCTCTCGGGTGGGTGGGGTCTATCATAAGAATCGAGATCGGGAACAGTATTTAAAGAGTTTTTCTACAGAAGAATTGAAATACCAGTTTTGGAGCGGGATGGATATTAAACAATTTGTCCATGCAAAAGGTGCTTTACCGCAATACACTATTTGTACCTGTCATGCCCCAGCTAATCCCACATTTGCCTTCGAACCGAGTCGGGTTAATCAAAAGGTAATAGATGATGCTCTTCGCTCTACACGGGGAGATTTTCGTTTGAATCGCTATGAAGGAGAACAGGTATTGGAGGTTCTTCATAATGGAAAAGGGCTGACCTTTCCAGCTTGGAAATTTGATATTGTAGGCCCTTTAGCCCTGTTGCAATGTATGGCGCACCGAAGTCGGGTAGGAGTGCTTTCTGCAATTGATGATGAAGTGTTTTGGGAAATCCTGAGTCAGATATTAGCGGACGATCAATTTCGCCCGCCGAATATTATTTTCACCAAAGATAATATTCCGGAGATCTTTGGCCTTGTTTATAAAGAATTGACTTCACTGGCTGTTGGTGGACGAGTCGACCTCTCCAAAATTGCAAAACTTCGAGACCGTATATCTTGCGAGAGAACAGGGTTTCCAAAGTTTCAATATGTAGAAATTCGGCGAGGGGCGTTATGGGAAGGAATTCCCAGCAGCTTTACGGCCCGACAATTTGCTCATATGAAAGAAGAATCCCTCCCCTGGTGGATTATCTTTCTCTCAGATACTTAGACAAATAAAAAAAATGGGTTAGAATAAAAACTCAGATAAGTTTGTGATATTTGGGTAGGACGATAGAGAAGAAATTGGAGCGGGAAAGGGGATTTGAACCCCCGACCCTCGCCTTGGCAAGGCGATGCTCTACCACTGAGCTATTCCCGCTCGAGCAAGAATCCTTCAGTGATTCTAGTGGGCACCTTAAAGCCTGTCAAGCAATGGTTTTTTATAAAGGGGACTCATTTTGTGTTAAGAAAAAATAGAGAGTAATGTACAGAAATCGACTACAGATAACATCCTTAATCTAAGGAGAAGGAAAAAATGTTCATTAGCGTTATCGGGACTGGATATGTGGGGCTCGTCACAGGAGCCTGTTTCGCAGAATTTGGATTGAATGTGCTTTGCATGGATTTGGATGAGAAACGGATCGCCTCTCTGGAAAAAGGGAAGGTTCCATTTTTTGAACCAGGCCTTGCTGAATTGGTGGAAAAAAACATTCAGGCTGGTCGCTTACGGTTCACGACGGATTTAAATAAGGCGGTAGATGAAGCCCTTGCTATTTTTATTGCCGTTGGGACACCCTCGCGACCGGATGGATCGGCCGATTTGTCTTTTGTAGATGAAGTCGCTCGAAGTGTTGGATCTCGTATGACGGGGTATAAAGTCGTCATCACGAAGTCGACCGTACCAGTTGGAACGGCGGTTCGGATCAAAAAACTCATTGAAGATAATCAAACAGAACAGTGTAATTTTGGAGTTGTGTCCAATCCGGAATTTCTTCGAGAGGGTTCTGCCATTGAAGATTTCATGCGTCCCAATCGAGTCGTGATTGGTGCGGATAGTCAAGCTTCAGTAGCAATCATGAAGGATCTGTACCGTCCTCTGTATCTGCTTGATGCGCCAATAGTTATTACGGATATTCCCACAGCGGAAGTCATTAAATATGCCTCAAATGTATTTTTGGCCACTAAAATATCATTTATCAATGACATGGCCAATCTGTGTGAAAAGGTTGGGGCAGATGTGCAAATGGTTTCGAAGGGAATGGGTCTGGACAAGCGAATCGGATCTAAATTTTTGCATGCCGGGCCGGGTTATGGAGGGTCATGTTTTGGAAAAGACACCGCGGCCTTGATCAATATCGGATCTGAGGCTGGGTATGAAATGACCATAGCCAAGGCAACCAAACAGGTGAATGAACAGCAAAGGTCACGAATGCTGGAAAAGATTGGGGAAGCAGTTGGAGATTTTAAGGGAAAAACAATTGGACTATTAGGGCTGGCGTTTAAACCCAATACTGACGATATTCGAGATTCCCCGGCATTGGCCATCGCGGAGGGAATGATCAAAGCAGGTGCGACAGTACGCACCTATGATCCAGAAGCGTTAGAAGAATCTATGAAGGTGTTACCAGATATGGTGGCTTGTCAAGATGCCTATCAGACCGTGGAAGGTGCTGATGCGGTTGTACTCGTCACGGAATGGAATCAATTCCGCAATCTGGATTTTGAACAGATTAAATCCAAGGTCAAATCTCCAATCTTTATCGACCTTCGAAACGTGTATGAACCTGAGCGCATGGCCGAACAGGGGTTTTATTATGTGTCTGTCGGTCGAAAATCGGTTGGAACAAACCCCTTGATGCAGAGTTGACAGAGAAAAGGTTGCTGCGTGTTATTTTCGCTTGTACCCCATTCGATCTAAGACTTTCATAATCCGTTTTTGAAGTTTCTCATCCGCGTCACCTAAGGCTTGTGCGAGGGGCTCAACTGCAGGCTTCCCAATTTTCCGCAAAATTTCAGTTGCAGATTGCCGGAGTTCATCTTCCTCGTTGGTTAGGAGCGGTACGACCTCAAGCACGCATGGTGCTCCGATTTTAATGAGCGCGTCATAGGCCCGTTGACGGACATCACCTACTTCATCATTCAACATCTCTACCAGGGGCTTCACGGCGGCTTCGACCTTCAATTCGCCCAATACTTCAATGGCATGTTTGCGATTGAGCCAATGAGTATCCTGGAGGTCTAAGAGCGCCGCATCGGCTGCTGCCACATTGGGGTCTTTGGAGCGAATACGGAAACTTTTGACGATGCGTTTGCCATCTTCTTCAACGACACGGAGAGTGGCGCCATCGCCCAGTTTGATTTTCTGCAAATCTTCAAGGGCCTCTTCGCCGACATCCAACAAGACGGTCTTCCCGTCATAGGCCAATAACTCGACTTCGATTTGGTTGGTTTCTAAATTGATCCCTGAAACGTTTTCAGTCACAAGATTAAAGCCATCTTTTTTGGTGCCCGATTTGGGGCCGATAGAGATGAGTTGTGTCGGTGCTTCATTTGCCATGATAGTGATGTGTCCTCAGATAGAAAGTGAACAAAGCCAAAATTTTAATCAACGATTGCTATTTAGAAGAACTCGGTGTCCAACCTAAGCTCGATAGCGCGCCCTCAGCGGTATCCCGAACCATTTCATTTTCATCTTCCAGTAAGGGAACCAGAGAGTCGATCGCTCGACTACTTTTTAATCGAGCCAAGGATTCGGCGGCATTGCGGCGTACGAGCCAGTCTTCATCTGCCAAGGCTTCAATGAGTGGGTCTATGGACTCTGGGTCACCAATTTTTCCTAGCGCTTCTGCCGCATGTCGACGGACTATCCAATTTGAGGCATGGAGGCCTTCGACTAACGCCTCAGTGGCACGTGAATCGCCAAGCTTTTTCAGAACACGGGCAGCATCCTCTCGTAGGGTGGCATCCATTAACGCATCTACTAAACCAGGGACGGCGTCTGGATGACCGATACGCTCCAACGCCCAAATGGCTGCCGTTTTGACTCCGCCATCTTTATCATTCCGAAGGGCATCAATCAATGGTTCCACAGACTTGTGGGCCCGCAATTTCCCCAGCGCAGTGGCCGCCTGTTCGCGTACCGACCATTCATCGTCCTCTTTGAGCGCTTCAATGAGGGGATCAATCGCGGGTTCGCCCACTTGGACCAACGCACTGGTGGCCGCTTCCCGAATCACACAGTCATCTTCTAAAAACATATCAATCAGCTTCGGGATTGCCTCAGCGCCCACTTCACCTAAACGAGAGGCCGCATGGTCCCGTAAGGCTTCGTTGTCGTCACGAAGAGCTGATAATAAGGGGTCAACTTGATTCTGTTCAGTCATTGGATCTTACTCCTTTCCAGCCCAAGCTTCTTCATCCATTTGTGCAGCGGCGGCCTCCAGTTTGTCAAGGATGACCCCGGAATTATAGGAAATTAATCCGTCACGGTCTTGCTTTAATCGGGAAAATAGTTCGGCATGGGGCCGCAACATTTCCACATCTTTAACTTTTTCCAAGGCTTCTACCGCCAAAATGCGAAGGGGACGAATGGGAATAACTTCAATATAGAGTTCAACTGGACGGGAATCACCGATCAATCCCAAGGATTTCAAGGCATGTTCCTTCACGCCCGTGTCCTTATCTGACCGTAACCGTTCCATGAGAGGTTCAACCGCTCTGACATCCCCAATTTTACCTAAGGTGTCAGCTGCGGCCTCTCGTACAATCCAGTCGTCATCCTCCAAATATTCCAAAAGAATTTCAACGGCAGGTCGACCGATATGGTGCAATTGGATCACCGTTTCTTGCCGGGCTCCTTCTTTCAGTTCGGATTCTTCCACATCACGTAAATCGTCCAGGAGCTGGTCAATACGATCGCGGATAGCCCCAAGCTTACGCAGAGTATCGGTGGCGAGGTCTCGAAGGTTGGGATCAGCCATTGCATCCACAAATGCATCAGCTGATCGAGGATCCAGCAACTGAGATAGAATTTCAGCTGCTCGTTGACGAATGGATTCATCAGGATCTTTCAGGCGTGCTGATAGCGGCCCAATAGACGTAGGAATGACTCCGAGTAGCGTGGTCACGCGTTCTTGAATACCGTCAACCTCTAAATGTTCTAGCAGTGCTGAGGCCGTTGGCTCATCCAACACGCCAGCCAGGTGTTCCAGCGCATCTATTGTGGCCTGTCGAACTTCTTCGTCCTCATCTTTCATGAGTCCCGCCAACGTGAGCCCGGCTCGAGGATCTCCCAGTCGAGCTAACATTTTAATGGCTTCAATTTTGTACTTCGAAGTTCCTCTTTCAATGGCCTCAATAATGGCTTCGACTGCCTTTGGCCCACCCTTCATACAGGTGGATGTGGCACGCATTCGTCGCCAATCTTCTTCATGATCCAACTCAGAAATAATCGTTTCAAACGTTTCTTTTGGCATTTTGCATCAATCAATTAGAGGCGAATTTGTCCGGGGCGCCAGCCAAGCTGTGAAAGAGATTCCAACACATGACGACGAAGATTGTCATTCTTTGTGGTTTTCAACAGTTGCAATAATGGGGTTTTGGCAGCTGCTCCAAAATGCGTGAGTGCTTCCGCGGCCTCTTGGCGAAGCAATGTACTTTGTAAGGCGTCGATAAGAACGGGAATGGCTTGTGGGTCACCAATCTTAGCGAGGGCTTTCACTGCAGCCTCCAAAGGTGGAAGTTCTTCTTTATATTTCGGGTCGGTACAGCCCTCCATGCGTTCTTCGTATGCATCGGATGGAAGCGATTGAACAAGGGCCATCAATGAAGGCAGAGCTTCAACAGCTTGCAAGTTCCCTAGAGCCTCAATGGCTTTCATTTGTAATGAAGGAGTGGTGAGCGTATCCAATAACAGAGGAATGGCATGAGCATCGCCGATAAGGCCCAAGGTTCGGACGGCATCCTGTCTGACGGCTGAATCAGCATCGTTTGCCACGAGATTCATTAATGGGGCTACCGCAACTTGCGGTTTTAACAGTGCGAGGGCTTCTATGGCACGCAATCGAACTCGCCAATTGGGATCTTCCAGCCCTTTCAGAAGCGGAGGAATACTGACTTCACCCAACGCTTGAATCGTGCGGCAAGCTTCGTCGCGAACGGCTGGAACTTTATCTTGAAGAAGTAAGATGAGTGTATCAATGGACCGCGGATCTTTTATGCGCGTGAGGCCTTTTGCGGCAGACATGCGCACAATCCAATTGGGATTCAAAAGAGCCGAGAGCAAGGGTTCAACAACTTGTTCATCCGCAATGGTCGCAAGAATAGATGCCGCGGTTTCTTGGACTTGCAGGTTCGGATCATTTAGGCAAAAGCCTAATGAGAGGACAGCCGGTTGGCCCAAGGTAGTTAGGGAGGCTGCTGCTGCTTCCCTAACGGCACGGTCTGAATCCCGAAGCAAGCGAATCAAGGGTTGAATGCTTCGCGGGTCATCAAATTGCCCGAGAGCGACCGCAGCATCTTCTCGGACGCCCCAATCTTCATCATCCAAGGCTGCAATATGTTCAGCGACCGAATCAGGCATTTGTGTGGGGACCAAATAAAATGTTCAAGGCCTTACTGGGCATAATCGGAAAAGGCCAACTAGTACCTAGGGAAAACCCGAATGCCGACGTTACCACACGATTTTTTTTGCGGTCAATCTGAGGAAGGTGAGTGGGGAAAAGCAGGGAAAATTGGAGAATTACACTGATCGAAAAACAGCCAAGAGGTCACTTAACGTTAACATTTTCACTCGCAAGACTTCCCGTTCTGTATGGAGAATTCTGGTCTGGTCTCCACTGCCTGGGTTTTTGAGATAATCCTGACACATCGCCGTGATCCGCTGAAATTCCATCTCGGCTTTGTCTTTCACCACACGGTTGGTGGCGAGTAATTCAACGACTTGATCATGAGTCGTGCCTAAATGTTGTTGAAACTCTTGTTCGGGGAGTGAGCGTCGATGCTCTGCATCTAAACACCGATCGATGTATTGGCCTAAGAACACATAAAACCTGAGCATCGTTTCGGTCGTCGTAACGTGGGGTGGATTGAGATCTTGTTCAGGCATCAGAACTCCTTACATAAACGTTGAAAGAAACGCCTGTATATCAGCAGAGAATAGAGCAGACAGAGATCTTGAGCAAGGGTTGGGAGGAAAGTCATGAAAATCTATAGGGGGGAAAGAAGAAAAAAAGCTGGAAACTTTTGGATATCTCTAGTATGATTTTAAGATAATCTTTTACAATCGAGGTGATTATCTATGAATCAAGACACTGGAAATGTGACGGTGCGCATGCCCGTCAAAACTCAAAAAAAACTTGAGCAAATTGCTGCGGGAGTTGATCGGTCAAGAAACTGGTTGATCAACCAAGCCATTGAAAATTATTTGGAGGTGTATGACTGGCAGGAAAAACGCATCCGTGAACGTCTGAAAAAGGCCGAAAAAGGGGGGAAATTCTATTCGAGCAGACAAGTGAGTGATGTGATTGATTCCTTTAAGCCATGATGGAAGTGGTATGGCTTGAAGAAGCCTTCCAAGATCTCAAAGAAATCGGTCGGTATATCGCTGAAGATGATCCGGCCGCCGCTTATCGGGTGCTCACCAAAATCGAAGCCTCAACGAATTCTCTTCAACACCATCCACAATTAGGCCATCTCGGTCGAGTTCCTAAAACGCGAGAATTGGTCGTTTCTGGTCTTCCCTATATCATTCCCTATTACATCAAGCGTCAAGAGGTTCGTATCCTTGCTGTGATGCACACCTCCCGCAAATGGCCGGATGAATTTTTGAACCTGCAATAACGCTGGCATAGATATAGTCCTCCCAAATAATTTTCGTGATGTTTGGGTGCGCTGTCCCACGAATTGTAATGATTTGAACTTATGATAGATGCCGGTTCTCGGCCCGGTAGCCGAGCCACTTTTGTTTCGGCAAAAGTGGCCAAAACCATGTTGGCCGTGCTGTGGCCCTTCGGGTTCCCTACGCGGTTTGCCAACACCGGCGGCGCGCAAACTCGCTGCGCTCAGACAGTGCGCACCTTTTCTCCGGTGTTGGCTACACTGCTCGGCCACACCACAAGGCCAGCGAGGACGGCTGAAGCAATGAGGCTCTTAATTATAATGGAGGGCCAACTTGCTACACTCAGACAAGGTCCGCAAGAAAATATGAGCGTTCATTCCGAGAGCCGGACAGCAGGCGTTGGGCATACCGAAGAGCAAGGGTTGCTAGGAATGTGGGATAAGTCTACAGCGTCCATTTTCTCCAAAGTAGGCTGTACAGCCTATGAGTCGCCGAGAAGCATCACCAGGATCGTGAAACGCTGGGCTGAGCGAAAGAATTGGAGGAGTCAGAAGAGTGAAAATACCCTAACATGTAACACTTCGCTAAGGAGAACGGTTACATTTTTTGCCGTTTTCACAAAACTTGGTCTTTTGTAAGATATTGAATTTAAAGGAATGTCCCTTTGGAAAAAACCTGAAATTTCTTTAAAATGTAACACTATGGCCCATTCTGTTACATCGGTGTTAGTAATGACAAATTGTTCCTTCATTTCTCTGCTTGACATATAAGATGTCATGAATCACAAATAATCATCAACCAAGAAGGAGACCAACGTTACAATGAAACAATATTCACAACGCGTTTTAGTGATAACGATGGTTGCTGCCGTAACAGCGATAGCATCTGCCCAAGCCGGAGACTTCAGTCTCACAAGCTCCGATATAGCCGAAGGGCAACCGATCATGGCAGCGCAATACTCTAACGTGTTTGGCTGCAACGGGGCCAATGCTCGGCCAACGCTGGAATGGTCGGGGGCACCCGAAGGCACGAAAAGCTATGCAGTAACGTTCTATGACCAGGATGCACCGACTGGCAGTGGATTTTGGCATTGGGTACTTACCGATATTCCCGCCACCGCGAACGGCATTGCTGCTGACGCTGATCCTGTAGGTTCTATCGAAGGTAATACCGATGTTGGGCAACCCGGCTATCTAGGACCTTGTCCACCTATTGGGCGTAAACACAAATACGTCTATACCGTGCATGCGCTCGACATCAACACCCTTGGCGTCCCCGATGGGGCAACGGCGGCGTTAACGGGGTTCTACATTTTCCAGCACAGCCTTGGCAAGGCGACGCTCTCAATAACCGCAGGACTACGCGATCACTAAGGCTGAATTTCATCCGGCCAACTTAGGGCTTATCACCAACGGACCAAGAAAATGTAACCGACTACAGTGAACTGTTACATTTTCGACAGATTACCACCCTTCCGAGTGCAGCTCCCCCTGGCCTCACGAGGCCTTACAGTGGGAAGCCTTGAATTCATCACAAATCACCGCTCCTAAACTCTAATAATTTTCCGACGCCTGCAGTCAGGCCCGAAGGACGGACGCTCCTGTTCATCTTGCGGGCCTTGTTTGAGCACAGCGAGTTGGTCCGCTCTCCTCTGGCGTCTGTCCATTGAATATGGCCTGATTGGGCGTCAATGGTTTTGTCTACTATTCCCGAAAGAAAAGTAGATCGGTTGCCGGGACGAACCCCGGCATCTCACATTTTTCGGACTTCTTCCTTGAAGGATTTGAAGAGAGAAATGATGAGGATAATAATGACGAAGACAAAGGGGAAGGCGGCCAGAATGGCACCGGTTTGGAGGCCTTTCAGGCCACCGGACCAGAGCAGGATGGCAGCGGAAAGGGACTGAATAACGCCCCACGTAAATTTGATGTGATTGGGTGGGTTGAGGCTGCCGTTGGTGGTCAAGGTTCCTAATACAAAAGTGGCCGAATCAGCTGAGGTGATAAAAAATGTGCCAATAAGAAAGATGGCGATGAGCGACATGATCGTACCTAGGGGATATTGCTCCAATACGGTGAAGAGCAAGACTTCCATGCCTTGTGTATCCATGACTTCTTTTAAAGGCACGTCATGAAAAAGTTCTAGGGAAATCCCCGTACCACCAAAGACCGTAAACCAAAAGGCACAGAAGAGCGAAGGAACCAGCAGCACACCTAGGACAAATTGCCGCACGGTTCGGCCTTTGGAAATTCGAGCGATGAACGTGCCAACAAAGGGTGCCCAGGCGATCCACCAGGCCCAGTAAAAGAGGGTCCAATCATGAATCCACTTGGAATCGCCAAATGGAGCCAGATTCAGACTCATCGTTGGGAGGTTCTGAAGGTAGTGCCCAAAGGTTGACGGGAAGACCGTCATAATGAAGTGGGTGGGCCCTAGAAATAATAAAAAGCAGAGTAACGAAAGGGCCAGGATCATGTTCAAATTACTAAGGTATTTGATCCCACGTTGAAGGCCTGTTTGGGCTGAGAGCATGAAGAGGACGGTGACAATGGCAATTAAGGTCAGTTGCGTCGTTAGTGAGTTGGGAATCCCAAAGACATACGACAATCCTCCGCTGATCTGGACCGCTCCAAAGCCCAACGATGTGGCGACTCCAAAGACAGTAGCAAAGACTGCAACCACATCCACACCGTACCCCAGAGGTCCAGTGGCATGCTTGCCCAAGACTGGCTGGCACCCTAGGCTAAACAGTCCCGGCATGCCTTTTCGAAACTGAAAATAGGCCAGGGCCAAGGCAACCATGGTGTAGATTCCCCAAGGGTGAAGTCCCCAATGAAAAAAGGAATACTGGAGGGCCAAACGTGCTGCCTGAGATATTCCCCCTTCTCCATATGGCGGATCATGAAAATGCGATGTTGGTTCGGCGACTCCCCAAAACACCAGTCCAATGCCCATGCCTGCGCAAAACAGCATGGCAAACCAGGTTAGAAGGTTAAATTCTGGTTTGGCATCATTTTGACCAAGTGGAATATCCCCCCATCGGGAAAAAATCAGACAGAGGGCGCACAAAAGAAAGCTGGAGGCAGCCAGGACGTAGAGCCAACCAAATGAATCCAACATGGCCGTCTGAAGGGCTCCAGTGATGGCGGCTAAATGATCTGGTGCGATTCCTCCCCATAACAGGAATAGAAATGCCATGGTAGCGGAGATATTGAAAACGATAGTGTTGGATTTGAACGGGTTCATTGAGCGAGAGAACATAAATGCATGGAATTTAGCCCTACCATAATTGGCTCTTGTGAACAAGAAAAATATCTTTTGACCACTGTGAGCAACTTGTCCATACCCGCCAACAAGGTCCCGTTCATCAATACCCGGCCACCCTTACGTTCCCCATTTCCTGGGGGTTCCCGTCTCATCGAGACAGGCTTGATGGCCTGAAGCCGTTTTGTCGGGGTCTGTTGTCCTGACCCCAATTCGAGGTCATCTATGGAGAGTAGTCAGACATTGTTGCACAGTCTAACTGTAAGCCATTGCACTCATACTTCCGAATTGACCTTCGAGAATATTTACCATATTTGATTTTATTCGAGGTAAGGGGGATACTTCTGTTGCCCTCTTGTTGAGGAGTGCTTGAATCTTTAGCTCTAAATTCATATTTGACCGGACGGAGGTCGTACGCATCTGGTTAGCAAGTTTTCTGTGATTCAAACACCAGGCACTTTAAGAAAGGAAGGATCTGCTTCATGGCTGAAAACAATTTGAGTGGCGAACCGGAAACGACATCTATTTTGCCGCTAATGGGAGAGACACCGAGACAACAAGCTACGATGCTCAAGCAGATATTAGAAACTGCGCCATGTGGCATTGCGTTCGTTTCTAAGGAACAAGAGCTTCGATGGATGAATTCCAAGTTTGAACGATGCTTTGGCTATGGAAAAAAAGAAATGGTTGGTATGTCTGTGGAAGACCTCGTTCCTCCAAGATTTCGAAAAAAGCAGGCCAAAGGGCAGAAAGGTTACCTCAAGGCCCCCTTTACGAGATTTCTGGGAACGGGCAAGGCGTTTCTAGGGTTGTGTCGAGATGAAACGGAAACACTTTTAGATATTGGTTTCTCCCCTGTATCTTGCAACCCAGAATATGGGACAACCACATGGGTGATTCCAATTATGCCGCAGGGAAGTCAAACACTATTTTCACAACTTATAGAAGAAGTCCTTGAGAATGCTTCCGAACTTATTTTTGTTGTCGGAAAAAATTATTCTGTCCAATATGTAAATCGAGCATTCGAACTAGCACAGAATGTTTCCAGACAGGACATGGTTGGAAAGACTGTCATAGATCTCATAGGGAAAGATGTTTTTCACGATTCGATGGGATCCTACTTGAATCTGAGTTTTAAAGGTGAAACCCTGAGGTATTACGAAAAGATTGCATTTAAAGGAATAGAGTCTCGAGCAATGGAAATGACCTACCTCCCTATCTACGCGGTTGGAGGGGAGGTCGAGTTTGTCGTTGTGATAGCTGGTCATCTAGATGATAACCGCAAGAAAATGGAACAGCTTTTTATTCAAGGCCTTTTGTCGATGCCCAAGTCCATGAGTGCCAAAAAGGAAAAATCCAGCGCGAAAGCACTCCTAGACGAAAATAGCATGCAACAAAGGATCTTGGCCTTATCAGTAAGCCAGCGTGCGGTCCTTACACTAGTTTCACAGGGAAAAACCAACAAGGAAATCGCTGAGATTCTGGATCTCAACGAAAAAACTATACGAAACAATCTTACTGTCGTTTTCCGAGCGCTTGGCGTTTCACGTCGTGCGGAAGCTGTAGCCGTGTTTATTCGGTTGGCTCTACCTTTGAAGAATGTAATCTCAAATAAATTTTGAAGTGCCGCTTCTCGAGGTACATAAAAGGAATTGAAATCGTGTCAACCAGGGAACAGATGAGCAGTTGAGCAATTTTTGAAGATTTAGCCCAGTACACATCCTTCTGACAACTGCTGCTGATTTTATATGCGCTGATGTATGTAATAATCCGTGGGTGCTAGAGCTGAGAGTCAACGTTTGGTACTGTGATGCCGCATTAGTCTTCATCTGAAGACGGCCCTCCACTATGGGGTGCGGACCTTTTGTGAATCAGGGTAGTTCAAAGGGTGGCTGATGGTTTCACATAGGCTCTCCAGCATGCACGGCCGTGTGACTTTGCCATATACAAGGCGCGATCAGCTGCGTTTACTAATTCTTGTGCGGTCACAAATGTCTGCCTGTCTTCAAGTGTTGCCACGCCGAGCGACGTCGTGATCTGAAGAGGATGATCTACCCCAACTTCATGAGATGTATTGTTGAAAGCGGCAACGATCCGATTGCAAATGGTTTGAGCGACAGCATTGTTCCCTCCAGGAATGACTATAATAAACTCTTCTCCTCCATATCTCCCGATCACGTCAGACATCCGGAGCTGCGCGCTCAGAATGTTAGCGGCAGCTTTGAGTACGAGGTCTCCAATTTGGTGACCATACGTATCATTGATAGACTTGAAATGGTCAATATCCGCAAAAATGAGACTCAAGGGAGTATTGTTGTTGAAAGCAGTCTGAAAAACGGTTCCCAAAATTTCCTCGAAATATGTACGACTCAATACGCCTGTCAATGTGTCTCGACGGGTGATGTCTTCTAATTTTTCACATCGAGATTTTAACATCGAGGTGTCTTGTTGCAGTGCCTCCAATCGGTGGTAAGCTTGTATATTGCGAATCAACAAGATCTCGCTGGCTTTTTCCATGATGATCTCGGGAGCAATCGGTGGTTGCATGTCGATTTCAAATAAATGGCGAGTGTCAGAAATTACCTGTTCCACTTTTCCTAGAATTTCAGTAAAACGTTCCTCCTTGATCCCTAGCCAGATATTGGCCTTGTCTGAAATTCCAAGGAAATCGTCTTGATTGGCATTGTGTAGATATAAACTGGCAAGCAAGCCTGACAATGAGACGCAACTTGAAAATTGATCTTGTTCACAGGGTGTTGAATGGAAAGGATCTGGATCGTCGCTCGCCGTCACCGCCATGTGGAGTCGAGCCGGAAGTTGCCAGGTCGCAAGTAACCATCCTCCAACGACAGCGTGATTCGTTCCTAATTTCTCCTGTTCATGAGCAATAACGTGGGAATGGATAGTTTGGTCCAGATGGCTGTCGGCGTACAAGTCTGGGAACACGTGGTCTAGAGCCAACATTCCGATATCCTGAATCAATGAAGCCATAAAAAGTTCTTCGGGGTCCTTTTGCTGGCATATTTCCCCTATGGCTCGACTGATTGAGGCAGTGAGGAAGGCGCGGTTCCAAAATAGTGAATAATCAAGTGATTGAGAGGGTGTTCCATGCAGAGATTTCACGAAGGTGAAGGAAAGAGCTAGCGATAGGATCCCATTGAGTCCGATGATGAGCGTGGCGTGTTCAATCGTTGCAACCTCTTTCTTGTTAGCATAAAAAGGAGAATTCGCCATTCGTAAAATTTTGGTGCATAAAGCCGGATCTTGCATGAGAATGGTTCCGACGCTGGTGATATTTGCATCGGGGTCGTTCGCTGCCTGAATCAGTTCCAAAACCACTCGTGGAGGGCTCATAAAGTTTGAACAAACCTTCAGTTGTTGCTCAAGTTCAGGGGCTAGGGTTGCTGATGACCTAGGTGTTCTCACGTTGAGGTATGCCTTCGTAGTTGATAATGCTTTGTAGGAATGCCTACTGTTTCTCTAATAAAATTCGGAATATAGACTAAGGATATTGATGTGTATTATGTCCCGATGCCCTGAGGGCGATCAGGAAAAAGTCTAATATTCCGGACCTAGGACGAAGCTTCCCCATTTCCAACCGTTTCCCGAGCGTTCCAGGCTGGTATTCATTCTCGGCCTTCTCAGGTGGAACTTTTTAGCTGATTTTCTTGTTCTAAATGGGCTGTATTGTTGCGCTCAGAACCTCTTCCCAATGTCGATGCAAGAAGGCGACATTGTTTCACCTCCAGGATGGAGAATTGATTCATGCCGTTTCTCAGGAGGTACTCTATGCATGTCCCACCTTAGATACTTTCATTTATGACTAGGAGATAAATAGTGAGGGCTTTGTCTGTTGGCGGGACATAATGCATACCTGGCTCCTATTCAGCCCGTATTGACTGACACCGAGAAATTCTTACAGTGAAGCCAGAGAAATACTCCTGACCTTGTAGGAAAAAATCCTATCAAGATAAGTGCTCATTCAAATTTCTAATCGGGAGGAAATAGGAAATGAGGAAACTGAAAATAATATGTTGTCGTCAGTCACAGGTCTCAAGGGCATCAGAGGGAATCTTTCCTGTCTCGCAATTGGTTCAGCCATTACATGATCTCCATTCTACGTTAGAGGAGCTTTTGGAGGCACTAGACTTTCAACAGCAACTGGTCTCCTCGGTCCATGATTTATATAAGCTCTCTGACTCGGGAAGCAGAGGTTTGCCATCTACAAAATGAGACTTTCTCGGAAATCACCTGTTGATGACCATCTCCTCGGTTTAGCCGTGAACTGTCATTTGCGAAGAAAGTATCGACTCAGTAGGCACTGTAGAGTCGATATATCTCTTTTTGAGGGCGAAATTTTGAAAAAATTGATCCTTACAAGTGTGGAAACTTGGCGAGATGTTTTATTGAGATTGATAAGAAAGACCTCGTCTGAAAGGATGGAGGTAATTCCATGACGATGATGTATTTTTGTGTAATCACTGGAATATTCGCAAGTGGTGCGGTGCTGTCATATCTGATCACCCGTTGGCACTGGCGACGCCATATGAGGTGCGTCGTTCACCAGCATCAAACATATTTGGCTCTCGCTGATGCTCGCGTTCGGAATTGGGACGAATTCGGGAGCTCCGTTCGACAAGGTGTTCCCTTGTGGGTGGATCATCTCAACGCCGTTGTTCACAGCACTCAGTCCGCAGTGGAAGAATTAATGGAACGCTTTCAGACGCTTTCGGAGCGGGCGCGTGGGCAGGCAATGAAAGCCAGTGAACTTGTTGGTGTCGTCAACACAAGTGCGACATCCGAACAGTTGCCAGTCAGTGACATGTTAAAAATTATCCGACAAACGATTTCGGATTTCGCAGGGGAGGTCATCGCGACGTCACAGGCCATGTTGGCTACGACAGACGTTATGGATGATGCCGTGGAGGCAAGTGCAGCGATTGAACACATGGTTGAAGAAATCGAGTTCCTAGCAGATCAAACACGATTGTTAGCCCTCAATGCGGCAATCGAAGCTGCACGGGCTGGTGAGTCAGGCCGAGGATTCTCCGTGGTGGCTTCAGGAGTGACAAAATTAGCAAATCGTTCGGGACAGGCTGTGACGAAAATTCGATCATTGGCTCACAACGTCAACACAAGTATTGGCACGGTTCGCACACAGATTGAATCGTTGTTGTCTGTGGACCTTGCATCAACACTGACTGTGCAAAAACAAGTGGACAACTTGTCTGAAGCCATCGGTAAGAAAAACTTACTTTTGGAGGAAACCATGATAGAAAACAAGTCCAGTGCTACTGCCTTGGCGGACGAAATTATCGAAGTGATTGTCTCTATGCAATTCCAAGATATCACTCGGCAGAGGATTGAGCGGGTGTATCATCCCTTAGAATCGATGCGGACATATCTTACAGAATTCGAGAAAGAAGAAGGCCTGCAAGAAACTTCAACGGCAATGAGCCACGCACTACGAGACCTAAAAAGCTATGTTGCCAAAGAATCCCAGGGAAAGTTTCCTAGTACCATGGCCAAAGCTGATGGTTGATCTATGTAGCCTAGGCAAGTAGTGTACCGACAATAATTATCATGTCCCTCGATGACAAGAGTCCAATGGTCTTGGTTTTCAAGGGCCTATTATTACGTAACTCCAGCCAGGTTGTCTGATGTCTCAGCATCGGCTCTACCAACCTGAACGATTTAAGAATTGAGGTCAAGGAGACTACCTTGTGCATTTTGCAGACGGTCTTCACCTGCTGAAAACAGGGCAAGAAATCGCATGACAACGGTGTTAGTAGGTCTGAGAGGGCCATCGAGCAGTCACGTCAGTCACCCAGCAACGCCTATCCCGCTTACTTACTTTTCCTAAGCTGGCCATGCGGGTTCCCCCCTCCCCTGCGATCGACCATTTGCTTGCTGTGGGATCTTTTATTAACCATCCTTTAGATGTAAGGTCATTGAGAGTAATAAGAATAAATATCTACGTAATTAGAGGGTGAGGCTTTTATTGGCCTGGCGAATTCAATGATTTAAGACCCCAAAGGGTTGCTCTTATGGGCACAAAGGGTTAAATTCTACACCTCTTCTGCAAACAATCGGGCCTTCCAAACGCTCGCAAGAGAAGTTCGGAGGCCTTTTTTATTTCCTATATTTATTGGAGAAGTGCAGGAATGACGCACAAGTGTGTGAAACATTTTTGCGATTCCCAGTCAACATGCTGTGGTCTTTTATTGACTCTCTGACTTACCAGAGGGGGTAAGGGCGGCGGTGCTTTTAGGAGGTTGGCCCCATGGGTAAGAAGCAAGCGTATGGTGATAATCCAATCGCCAAACGAAAAACGGACTTGTATAAAGAAGAGTATGTCCATAGTTTTGTCCAGAAATGGGATGATCTGATTGATTGGGATGCTCGAGCCTCCAGTGAAGGCGATTTTTTTATCAGACTATTAAAGGAGCGGGGCGTTCAACGTATTTTGGACGTGGCGACTGGGACAGGATTTCATTCCATCAGGCTTCTACGGGCAGGATTCGATGTCACTAGTGCCGATGGCAGTCCGGAAATGTTAGCCAGAGCCTTTGAGAATGCCCGACGAGCGGGCTTCATTATGCGGACCATTCATGCTGATTGGCGGTGGCTGAGTCGTGATATTCATAATAAATATGATGCAGTCATTTGTTTAGGAAATTCTCTGACCCATTTGTTTGCCGAACAAGATCGGCGAAAAGCTCTGGCGGAATTTTACACGGCGTTGAAACATGATGGTGTACTCATTCTGGATCAACGGAATTACGATGGCATATTAGA
Organism: Nitrospirales bacterium; assembly: GCA_965223685.1. Lineage (GTDB taxonomy): Bacteria > Nitrospirota > Nitrospiria > Nitrospirales > UBA8639 > Nitrospira_E. The sequence continues at coordinate 1,472,718 of CBDCXG010000002.1, read as the reverse complement.
TGATGGATTTACCTCCAAGCATGTCTATTATTATTGCGGGGATAACGTGAGTGCAGAACCCGAATATGTTGATGAAGGGTTGGCCAGATTTCGCTATACCTTTCCTGATAAAGAAATCTTTCATTTGAATATGTATCCCTTGAGGAAAGAATATACGCGGCGGCTTATGAATGAAGTGGGTTTTCAACAGGTCAAAACCTATGCGGATTTTCAAGAAACTCACAAAGTGGAGGATCCGGATTTTTATGTGCATGTGGCTGAAAAACTCTATAAGAATGAGGAACGTCCCACGACATCCTTAGGCAATTTCGGAGGGCAGGCCTATTCCTCAACCGTCGACACGGCTCGAGAATATTACAACAGTACGGATGCCGACCGGTTTTATGCCACGATTTGGGGTGGCGAAGATATACACATTGGGCTCTATGAATCTGAGAATGATTCAATTCTTGAAGCCAGCCGAAGGACCGTGGAAAAGATGGCCTCGACCGTCCAGAATCTTGATTCGAAAACTCGAGTATTGGATATCGGCTCCGGATACGGCGGTTCGGCTCGTTATTTGGTGAAAAAATTTGGTTGTCAGGTGGGTTGTCTAAATTTAAGTGAAACTCAAAATAAGCGAAATCGAGAACTCAATCAAAAAGAAGGCATTAGTCTCGCCATTAATGTTATCGATGGCAGTTTCGAAGAGATTCCGTTACCCGATGGCAGCGTTGACCTGGTGTGGTCGCAAGATGCCATTTTGCATAGCGGCGACCGCAAGAAAGTGTTTGAAGAAGTGTCTCGTGTTTTGGCAAAGGGTGGTCAGTTCATTTTTACTGATCCGATGCAAAGTGAAAAATGCCCGAAAGATGTCTTGCAGCCCATTTTGGATCGCATCCATTTAGATTCCTTGGGATCGATCGAATATTATCAGAAAGTCGCCAAAAAACTTGGGTTACAAGAAATCGGAGTTATCGACTTATCAAAAAATTTACCGACACACTATGCACGTGTGCTTCAAGAACTTGTGGCTCAACACAACAATCTCATTCGGGTGTGTTCGGAAGAATACCTGGCTAATATGAAAGTCGGATTACAGCACTGGGTGGATGCGGGAATGGCAGGGCATTTGACCTGGGGAATTTTACACTTCCAGAAAAGCTAGAAGTGAACAGTTAGAAGGTAGAAGGAAAAAGTGCTGGCTGTGTAATAGTTACCTGGACTCGCTGTCTGTCAGATGCAGTCTTGACTTATACATTTTGTGTCTTTTGCTTCTTACTCCTTACTTTTAACTTCCCACTTCTTTTGAGAGTTACCGTTCGATTTTGAGAGCTTTTGCAGGTTGAGCAATATCACCGCTTTTCCCAAAACGGCCTTCTCCGCCTTCTCCAAGCACGTTTGAGGTATCAGTATATTCAATTTCTTTGATTTCTTTGCTCAGACTGTCTTGGGGCTGCCATCCTAGTTGATCGAGGGTGTCCAATATAACTTTTTTAAGAGCTCCAGATGCGGTCATGCGCGTAGTGGCGAATGCCAGTACCCGTTCGCTTTCTTTCTCCATTTTGGAAAGATCTGGGTCATGCAAGAAGGACACGAGAGGTTCTATCGCGGCATCCCCAATTAACACTAATGAATTAGCTGCGTATTCTCGAAGCACCAAGTCTTTCAACAACAGGATCAAATCCGGAATGACTTTGGGATGACGAAAATGTCCAAGTGCCGTTGCTGCGGCTTCTTTGATTAAGAGATCTTCGCTGATAATGCAACCCGGAGTCGGCTTCCCTTGCTGCTGAAATCCTTTTCCTTTCAAGGCAGCCAACACTGGAGGAAAGGCTTTTGGATCTCCAATCATGCCTAATGACGCGATGGCATGGCGTTTCACGGTTCCATCCTTCATAGCTTCTATAAGAGCGTCAACGGCTTGTGCATCGCCAATATTCCCTAAGGCGATTGTTGCATCTTCTCTGACTGCCCGATCAGGATCTTTGAGCATAGTGATCAAGGCTTCCACGACTCGTGGTTCTTTTACCCATACTTTGCCCATCTGATAGTCGGTTGTCATTCCGCCTAACGCACGAACTCCATGGCAGCGCACCACAAAATGGGGGTCCTTCAAGGTTTCGAGTAGAGCATCAACGGAACGGGCTCCGATATACATTAAGGCCGTACCGGCGGTTTCGCGAACAATTTTTGATGTATCTTTAAATAGTTTAATGAGAGTAGGAATAGCTTGAGGGTCTCCGATTTTCCCCAATGCTTCAGCTGCGGCACTTTTTACGGCCCCATCCCGATCTCGGCATGCCACAACTAATCCTTTGACGGCTTCAGAATCACGAAGTTCGCCTAAGGTCTTCGCCGTTTGTTCACGAACGCGCCATCGTTTGTCTTTAAGGCTAGTGAGTAATTTTGGAACTACCCCTTTTCCCATGGAGGCCATGGCTTGGACTGCCTCGGCTTGGACTTCCATCATATTGTCATTGAAAAGCGTGATCAGGCCCTCTACACTTTTCTCGCCACCAATTTTGGCAAGAGCCCATCCCACATGACTTCGCACAGACCAATAATCATCATCCAATGCCGTTAACAAAGCTTCCAAGGCTTTGGGGTTACCCTTTTCAGCAAGGGCTTTGGCCGCTTCCTCGCGTGTTGCATCATCTGCATCTTCAAGGGCTTCGAGCCAATCTTGTAAGGAATTCGACATTAGTTGGGCCTTTACATTTATTCTAAATGAGTTTTTCCTATGGATAGTCTGGGTCTTGAGGATAGGGTTGTGTGTGGCTGCAACGGATGGTCAAAGTCGCCGAACCTCGTCCATCGACGCATTGGTCTAGCGTCTTGGCATATTCGAGTGCTCCGGAAAGAGACACCTTAAATAAAAAGTCAAAGGTGAAGGTGCCAAAACGATATTCTCCGGGTTTCAATTTTATTTCTTTGATCTCAGTCGTTTTATAGGCATCCATGTTAATGGGATCTTTGGTCCAAATAAGGGGTGTGACACCTGGAACATGCCACCATGTGGGAGGATTGAGTGCGCTGGGATCAACGGTAATGGAAAATTCACGTAACAAAGGATTCGTCGGTTCAGCTGCCGAGATGGGCGAGCCTATGAAGAAAAAAGAGGTTAGCAGAGCATACAGGCTAGATTGCAAAATGATATGAAGCATGTTCGTTCGGTTCATGGTGGTATTATTGATAAATTTTTTCCAGTTCATTTTCAGTAGTCCGTCGTTCCGGCTTGGTTTGGAAAATTTCTGTCATGGCTTGGCTTTCCCATTCCGTGTGGGTTTCTAATCCTAAGGCATACATGATGGTAGCTCCAACATTCAAGAGTGTCGCAGATTGGGAAATCGTATGGTGCGGTTTCACATTTGTTCCCCACGCTATCATAGGGACAGTCGGATCCAATTCCACAGTTTCCCCCTTCTTCACTTTTTTAGTGAGGGGATTAAGGGGGCCACTATTCAATCCGGTTACAATGAACATCGTGCGATCTAGGACGCCGATCTCTTTATAATCCTTGATAATTTGGTTAATCGCGTTATCAATGGATGTCACTGCTGCGGTGTATTTTGGTGAGTCCCATCCATACTTTTGTCCAATGCGCGCTGCCGTTGGGAAATGAGTTAGCAGGAGATTTGGTACCCCAAATAGCCGGAACCCATGCCCGCCATCACTGGTGACTTTTTTCAGAAAGTCTTGAATATAGACTGACACGGTTTCAGGTGTACATTGTGGCTTGGTATAGCCACAGACTTGTGAGTCGACATAAATTTCAGGACGAACTAACTGATACAAGCGTTCATCCATGAGGAATACGCCAGAGTCCGCTCCGCCTGCCAAATCCATGTAATCAAAAACTGTTGGGGAACGCATAAAGGAGCGCCCAAAATCATAATGTTCCCAATCAGCAGTAACCCGATGCTTTTCAACCGATAATCCGGTGAGCAACGAAGCCATAGCGGAGACGGTGAGGGGAGGTGTAATGGATTGTGCGGACCACGTCATGGCACCCTCATTAGCTAATATTGCCAAGTGAGGCGTGGCGCCGCTTTGAATCGTGGAAGATTTAATGCCTTCTAGAACAATAAGGACAATATGTTCAGCTTGGGCTGCTGTTGCCTGAGAGATGGGAATGATTCCGCCCAGGCCGAGCCACAAGAGGCTCAAGAAAATCAATAAATTCCTTCGAATGTTGTTTGTTGCTTGCCGCTGAGACTGAAGCCGAAAAATATCCATGATTTCTGCCATGCTCCAAGTGATAAATCGACATAAGAAAATAAAATGAACGATGATGGAATAGCGGGCCACGGCCTTGTGTTATCTCTCCTCATGAAAGCCAGCCCAATTGCACGCCATCGAGCAATTGAACTTATCATGCAGATTTTCAGGCGGTCAACCAAATGTGCATGGTTAGAGCAGAAGCGGATTGAAAAAACAAAGTGCCTCTTGCCCTAGGGAGGTTGTATGGACTATGAAAGAATCCTCTTATGACACGTGAGATTAGAACGCATGCCACACAGTAATAATTTTCAACATAGTCAGTATTCCCGTTCTAATCCCGGAGAGCGGGTTTCCTATCCTACGTTTGCTCCTACGAATCCTATTGATTCCCCCGCTTGGAAGGAAGTTATGGCTAGTGTGGGAACTCAATTAGCCCGATCCAATGTCAGAGGTGTTGTATTTGTGAATGGCCATCCCTATTCCGATCTCTTTGGCTCTGCCCGTTTAGATGAAGTGGGAGGCTTAAAACGTGGCTACTCTCGAGGTATTTCTGGCTTGGAGTCGCTGTTAGCCCTTCTGCGGCCTACTACAAATGGCATCGGAGGATTGGACGATCCTATACCTCCCCTTTCTAATAACCATAATACACATGAAACTCTTGATAAGCTGGCTCAAGAAGTTGGAAATTTTACAACAGCTTATGTGAAAAAATTCCAGGAAGGGCTTTGTCTTGGAGGGCAGGTGTCCATTCCTTGTCAGCGGTATGTTTGGTCTTCGGTGCATCACCATGTTGGAAGGATGGAGGCGGCAATTGCCTTCCTGCAGTTCCTGCAGGGGTTGAGAGACAATCTCTCATTGTCCAAGCAAAATCGAGTGTTGTTGGTGGCGCATGGGCATGCTGGGCAGGTTCTGGCTCTTATATCTAACCTCATTACCACCAGTGAATCCGAAGGTCGCCCCAGAGTTTTTGAAACTTTAGCCAAATTTTGGGAACTCAGACCAAATGAGGACCAATCTATGGAACAATTGGAATCGCTCTATCAGGTATTGACCGAACAACAGTTTTTAGGTGGCGCGTCAGTTGATATGGTGACCTTAGGTACACCAATTCGTTATGGTTGGGATACCGATGGATTTGGTCGGTTGTTGCATGTGGTTAATCATCGAGCGATTCGGCATGATGGGAAACGTTGGTTATCGAAGATGGAATTGCCCCAGACGGCATGGGAACTGCCGTACCAAACCGGGGGTGATTACGTGCAGCAATTAGCGGTTGCGGGTACTGATGCGTTACCAGATTCTCCAGAAATGGAGCAGGCTAATGTGGATCTTAGAGAGATTTTGGAACCTTATGATGGGTTTGAGCGATGGCTCGAATGTACTCGGAGGACCACACGCTGTTCCAACGATGGATATTGCGTGTTGGTGGAATATAGTGTCCAAGATCCAGAAGAGGTGCCGAGACAGCATTTATATGGTCATGGATGCTATACGCAAAGTCGTGCGATGGAGTTTTTGGCAAAGCAAATTGCCCAGTCCCTTTATTCTTGATTGGTATTAAACTGCAATGAAATCCAGGACTTTCAGCAGCACTGGGCCTTTCGCCCTTACCTTTATGGATATAAAGACACATTGATTATTTTTTAGGGCCTATGATATCTATCACAACTTTGCCTAAAAGTGCTGAAGGTGAAAAACCACTTTTCAATAAAAATATTCGAGATCTGACTCTATGAAAATTGGCGTGATCAAAGAAACGTATCCCGGTGAACAACGTGTGGCTATGGTACCGTCTGTACTCCCGTCTCTCATCAAGGGAGGTATGGAGGTTGTTATTGAGTCAAAGGCCGGCGAGGCCGCAGGATACCCGGATGCAACCTATACTGAAAAAGGTGGGACTATAGCTGACTCGCGTAACCAGGTCTTTGAAATTTCGGATTTCATTCTTCAAGTTCGCCTGTTAGGGGCCAACCCTGACGAAGGCAAGGCAGATGTTAAAAAGTTTCGAAAAGGTCAAATGCTCGTGGGTACGGCGGAAGCCCTGAGTAATCCTCAGTCCGTTCAAGAATTAGCGACTCAAGGAATCACAGCTTTTGCTTTAGAACTGATGCCTCGAATTACGCGTGCCCAAAGTATGGACATTCTTTCTTCTATGGGGACTGTCGCTGGTTATAAGGCTGTGCTGATGGCAGCCAATACGTTGCCAAAAATGTTTCCGATGCTGATGACAGCTGCTGGAACGGTGACACCCGCCAAGGTATTAATTATTGGTGCTGGGGTTGCGGGCTTACAGGCCATTTCGATGGCTCGTAGACTTGGCGCGTCGGTGGAAGCCTATGATATTCGTCCTGCCGTGAAAGAACAGATCTTGAGCTTGGGAGCCAAATTTGTTGAGTTGCCCCTGGAAACTGGTGATGCTGAAGATAAAGGCGGGTATGCCAAAGCGCAGGATGAAGCTTTTTATCAGAAGCAGCGAGAATTGCTGGGGAAAGTGATTGCCAGTAGTGACGTGGTTGTTTCTACTGCAGCGGTACCAGGTAAAAAGGCCCCGATTCTTATTACAAAAGAGATGGTTGCCGGTATGGAACCTGGTTCGGTCATTGTCGACTTGGCGGCTGAGCGGGGAGGGAATTGTGAACTCACCAAGCCTGGCGAAACGATTGTGGCTCATGGGGTGACGATTCAGGGCCCTGAAAATTTGTCATCCACGGTTCCCTATCATGCCAGTCAGATGTATGCGAAAAATGTGGCGACCTTTTTGTTGCACCTCGTGAAAAAAGGTGAGCTGATTCTAGATATGGAAGACGAAATCACTAAAGAAACGATGATGACGCAAAATGGGGAAGTCGTTCAGCCACGTATTCGAGAGATATTAGGGCTTCCGGCCTTATCAACATAAGGACTAGAGACAGTTATGGAAGATATGTTCATTGTGGGTTTAACGATTTTTGTCCTGGCCATTTTTGTCGGGTTTGAAATTATTACGAAAATTCCGCCAACACTTCATACACCGTTGATGTCAGGGTCTAATGCTATTTCCGGTATTACGGTGGTAGGTGCTGTCTTATCAGCTGGATCCCAACATACTATGGTGACGACGACTTTAGGGGTGGTGGCTGTGATTTTTGCCACTATTAATTGTGTTGGCGGTTTTATGGTGACGAACCGAATGTTAGCCATGTTTAAAAAGAAATCCTAAGAGGAATATTGAACAGAATGTCTGCAATTATCAATATCGGATATTTACTTGCCTCAGTGCTGTTTATCCTTGGCCTCAAGGGCCTAACGCATCCTCGTACAGCAGTCCAAGGCAACTTGATGGGGGCTGTTGGGATGTTGTTAGCCGTTGTGCTGACGCTGACCAATCAGAACATTATTAGTTACGAAATGATTATTTTGGGTTTGGTGATTGGTGGCGCCATTGGGGCAGTCTTAGCCATAAAAATTGAAATGACTTCCATGCCAGAATTGGTGGCGGTTTTTAATGGGTTTGGTGGTATTGCTTCTGTGTTGGTGGCAGGTGCAGCACTACTAGAAAATACATTGAATGGTCAAATTCCGGTGATGCAATTAACCGTAGCTATTGCAGCATCAGGTCTGATTGGGGCGGTAACCTTTTGGGGAAGCCTTGTGGCCTTTGGAAAGTTAAAAGGGCTGATCGGCGATAATGCCGTCCTATTCTCTGGGCAACAAGTCATCAATGCGGTCTTAGCTGCTGTCATGTTGGCTTTAAGTTGTTGGGTTGTGATTGATCCGGCAAGTGGCGTGGCCTATTGGCTTCTCGTTGGCGTGGCTTCGGTCCTCGGCGTTCTTCTCGTGATACCTGTTGGTGGAGCCGATATGCCGGTCGTCGTGGCTCTTCTGAATTCGTATTCAGGATTGGCCGCCGCGGCAACAGGGTTCGTGTTGTCAAATAATGTGTTGATCATTACCGGCTCATTGGTAGGTGCATCAGGACTTATTTTGACTCAGATCATGTGTAAGGCGATGAATCGGTCGCTGACAAATGTTCTATTTGGCGTACTGGCACCAGTAGGAGGTGGACCCTCGGCAGATGAAGTGTATGCAGGGAAGGTCAAGTCCACATCACCAGAGGAAGTTGCGATGTTGTTTGAGACGGCACGGCGCGTGTCAATTATACCTGGATATGGGATGGCGGTTTCCCAAGCGCAGCATCCCGTTGCCAGCTTGGCTGCCCTCCTGGAGAGCCGGGGAACGACAGTCGAGTATGGGGTGCATCCCGTAGCTGGGAGAATGCCTGGCCATATGAATGTCTTGTTGGCCGAAGCAGATGTCCCGTATGAAGCATTACGAGACATGGACGAAACAAACGAAGATATCGATCAAGTTGATGTTGCATTGGTCATTGGTGCGAATGATGTCGTGAATCCTGTTGCGAGGACAGATCCTAATAGCGCGATAGCAGGGATGCCTATTATTGACGTTGATAAAGCCAAAACAGTGGTTGTTATTAAGCGAAGCTTGAGTCCTGGGTTTGCTGGAATACCTAACCCGTTGTTTTCATTAGATAACTCCTTAATGCTTTTTGGCGATGGCAAAAAAGCAGTCTTAGACATGATTGCCGCTCTTAAAGATTCGTAGAGAAAAATTTCTATAAGTGTTATGTCGTAAGGATTATGTAACTATATGATTTGAAACATATTTTTATGTTTCATGGTCTCATTTCTTTCTTGCATAGGCTTGAAACACATGATAAAGTATGGAGCTTGGAAGTAGAAAAAATAGCCGAAATATTTCCTAACTTATGTAAAACTCATTGAGGGAACTGTGGAAGTACGAGTCATCAATAATAATGTTGAAAAAGCTTTAAAGGTTGCCAAAAAAAAGCTCGCAGCAGATGGGTTATTTCGTGAGCTCAAACGTAGACGGTTTTACGAAAAGCCCAGTGTTAAGAAAAAAGCAAAAGAACGTGAAGCCGCCCGTCGTCGACAAAAGTGGCTATCTAAACATCGAACATTTTAATCCTGCCTTTTTTTTCGGATAGTCTTTCCCGCCCTTGCCATTTCTAGAAAATTGTAGTTGACCAATGGATGACGGCGATGTTGATTTCGTCCTCCGTTCAATAAAGAAATCCATTCAACAATGGCCTATTCCTTTAATGGAAAGGCTTGTAGTTGGTAAACCTAATCCCTTTGCCCTTCTTGTTGCCTGCGTGTTGAGTTTGCGGACTCGCGATTCTACCACAGCAGGGGCTTATGATCGATTGTTCCCGCTTGCTGATTCCCCGTTTTCTATGGCTCGTCTCCCAGTTAAAAAAATAGAAAAAGCCATTTATCCAGTCGGGTTTTATCGAACAAAGGCTCGGCAAATACAGAAAATGTCCAAAAAAATTTGCGATGTATTTGAGGGCAAGGTTCCTGATGAGATTGAGGAATTGGTGAAATTGCCTGGAGTGGGGCGTAAAACTGCTAATTTGGTGAGAACGCTGGGTTATCAAAAGCCAGGAATCTGTGTGGATGTCCACGTTCATCGTATTTCTAATCGCTTAGGATATGTGACAACCAAGCATCCGGATGATACAGAAGCAGTTTTACGAAAAAAACTTCCCAAAAAACATTGGATGACGTTCAATGGATTATTAGTGCCATTTGGGCAAAATCAATGTACACCAGCCTCACCAAAGTGTAGTGCTTGCTCTATTCGCACATTTTGTAAACAAACGGACGTCAGAAGTTTTCGTTAACCCAGTCATCTCCAAATTAATACGTAAACTTCCAACAGGTTTCTCTCTAAATTTCTTCCCTGTTTAAGAAGAAGGCAAAGGAGAGCGTTAAGTCAATAAACCCTAATATGAGTCCTTTCGAGACGTTACCTTTGTTCTTAGATGCTACCAAAAGGTACCATATATGGGATCTTTTAGGAGAAAATGACAATTAACCAATATTAATGCGAAGAAATCGAATCCTAGTACTCAATACCTAACAAGATAACCATCTATTTATTTAATGTGTTACCTTTTGGAATCAAAGCCCAATATTATCATGAATAAAAAATATAATTTATCTATATTTTTCAATAATTTATAAATATTTGATTTAGATGAAATAAGGATCGATTTTTGCTGTACATAAACATGGTCAAAAATATACTTTTGGTATTTCATGCTGCAAATAAGTCAATTTCATCAAAAAATTTATAAGGAAAGGGGGGTGATTATTAATTTGTCGTCCGGTTTTATGAATGAATTCATGGACACTATGTCCTGCACTTACTTAGGAGGTGTAAGCAATGTTTCTTTCTAGACGTCAATTTTTAAAGGTCTCAGCGGGGACCGTGGCGGCCGTGGCCTTAGCAGACAAGGCGTTAGCGTTGACTGCGTTGCAACCCGTCATCGAAGTGGGGAATCCGCTCGGGGAGTACCCCGACCGTTCCTGGGAACGTGTCTACCACGATCAATATCGGTATGACAGCTCCTTTACCTGGTGTTGTTCCCCGAATGATACGCATGCCTGCCGAATTCGTGCCTTTGTCCGAAACGGGGTGGTGATGCGGGTGGAACAAAACTATGACCACCAAACCTACGAAGATCTCTACGGCAATCGTGGAACGTTCGCGCATAACCCACGGATGTGTTTGAAGGGGTACACGATGCATCGTCGGGTATATGGACCCTATCGACTCAAAGGTCCTCTCATGCGACGCGGCTGGAAGGCCTGGATGGACGATGGTAGCCCAGAGTTCACGCCCGCGACAATGACGAAATATAAGTTTAATGCGCGTTATTTAGATGATATGTTACGCGTTTCATGGGATACAGCATTTACATACTTGGCCAAAGCGATGATTATCATTGCCGAGCGGTACTCTGGGGAAGCCGGTGCCCGTCGCATGCGTGAGCAAGGCTATCCGCCGGAAATGATTGAAATGACCAAAGGGTCAGCCACTCGTTGCTTTAAGTTCCGAGCTGGTATGCCCATCCTTGGTGTCATTGGGAAAATGGGCATCACCCGAATGAATGGTGGTTGTGGCGCTTTGTTAGATACCTACATTCGTAAAGTGAAGCCAAACCAAGCTCAGGGCGGACGGTATTGGTCAAACTACACCTGGCATGGTGACCAAAATCCTGCGCATCCGTTCTGGTCAGGTGTTCAGACTTCAGATATCGATATGAACGACATGCGTTTCTCCAAACTGAACACCAGTTGGGGGAAGAACTTCGTGGAAAACAAAATGCCCGAAGCGCATTGGAAACTCGAAAGCATTGAGCGTGGTGCTCGGGTCGTCGTGATCACCCCAGAATATAACCCGACGGCCTATCGGGCCGATTACTGGATTCCGGTTCGTCCGGAAACAGATGGGGCCTTGTTCTGTGGCGCCTGTAAAATCATCTTTGATGAAAACATGTATGACCATGACTTCTGTCAAGCGTACACGGATATGCCGTTGTTGGTACGAACCGATACGCTGCAATACTTGGATCCTCGCGAAGTCATTAAAGACTATCAATTCCCAGATTTCTCCAAGAGTTATTCAGGGAAGGTGCAAACCTTAGATCCAGCCAAAATTGCCCGTCTGGGTGGCTTCATGGTGTGGGATCTCAACAAAAACCAAGCCGTGCCGATTCATCGGGAATTGGTGGGGTGGCATTACCGCAAGAGCGGCATCGATTCAGCCTTGACCGGAACCTATCGTGTGAAGTTGCTGAATGGACGTGAAGTCGACGTAATGCCTGTTATGCAAATGTACCAAGTGCATTTACAGGATTATGACTTGGATACCGTGCACCAAATCAACCGGGCTCCCAAGGACCTGATTGTGCGGTGGGCGCGTGATTCCGGGACCATTAAGCCCGCGGCGATTCACAACGGTGAAGGAACGAACCACTACTTCCACCAAACCATTATCGCGCGTGGTGCAGCCATGGTGTTGATTATTACCGGTAACGTCGGGAAATTCGGAACTGGGCAGCATACCTGGGCCGGCAACTACAAAGCGGGGATTTGGAATTCAACCCCGTGGGGTGGTGGCGGACTTGGGACGCATACTGCAGAAAATCCCTTCAAAATTACCACGGATCCCAATGTTCATGGTAAGGAAGTTCATGTCAAGGGCTATTACTATGGTGAGGAAGTGGCCTATTGGAACCATGGTGATACGGCGTTGATTGTGAATACACCAAAGTATGGACGCCGGGTGTTTACAGGGAAAACGCATATGCCGACCCCAAGTAAATTCCGGTGGGTAGCCAATGTGAACGTGTTGAACAACGCCAAACACCACTATGACATGGTGAAAAACGTTGATCCGCATATTGAAACATTGGTCACGCAAGATGTGGAAATGACCTCGGACGTCAACCATAATGACGTAGCGTTTGGTGTGAATACCTGGATGGAGTTCACCTATCCAGAACATACGGCAACCGTGTCAAACCCATGGTTCCAAGTGTGGAAAGGTGGTATTCGCCCATTGTATGACACACGAAACGATCTAGATACTGTCGCTGGTGTGGCGGCCAAGCTCACCGAAATGACGGGTGACGGGCGTTTCCGTGATTACTTCAAGTTTGTCTATGACAACCGCGTTGACGTCTATGTGCAACGGTTGTTGGATGCCAGTTCCACAGGGTATGGCTACAATGTAGACACCATGTTGAAGTCAGAAAAAGGCTGGATGGTGATGTGCCGAACGTATCCACGTCATCCATTCTGGGAAGAAACCAACGAATCCAAGCCGCAATGGACGCGTACCGGCCGGTATGAAAATTATCGGGTGGAAGCGGAATGTATTGAATACGGGGAAAACCTCATTTCGCATAGAGAAGGTACGGAAGCCACGCCATACCTGCCGAATGCGATCATGTCGTCTAATCCGTATGTGCGGCCAGATGACTATGGTATTCCTATCACTGCGCAACATCATGATGATAAAACCATTCGGAACATCAAGTTGCCGTGGCAGGAAATCAAACGGTACTCCAACCCATTGTGGGAAAAAGGGTATCAATTCTATTGCGTGACGCCAAAGACCAGACATAGGGTGCACAGTCAATGGTCAGTCAATGACTGGGTCCAAATGTATGAGTCAAACTTCGGTGACGCGTATCGAATGGATAAACGTACTCCGGGTGTCGGGGAACATCAAATCCATATCAACCCACAAGCAGCCAAAGACCGTGGTATCAACGACGGTGACTATGTCTACGTTGATGGTAACCCGGTTGACCGGCCGTATCGTGGTTGGAAGCCAAGCGACCCGTATTATAAGGTTGCACGGTTGATGATCCGGGCCAAATATAACCCGGCCTTCCCATACCATGTGACGATGGCCAAGCATGCGCCATATGTCGGTACGGCAAAATCAGTGAAAGGGCATGAAACGCGACCAGACGGACGCGCGATTGCTATGGATACGGGGTATCAATCAAACTTCCGGTATGGGGCCCAACAGTCCTTTACGCGTGACTGGTTGATGCCGGTTCAGCAGTTAGACTCGCTACCCGGTAAGCATGCGGTAGCATGGAAGTTTAAATTTGGGTACCAAGTGGACAACCATGCGGTCAATACGGTGCCGAAAGAATGTCTCATCCGTATCACGAAGGCGGAAGACGGTGGTATCGGTGGCCGTGGTCCGTGGGAACCAGTTCGGACTGGGTTTACGCCAGGTCAGGAAAATGAGTTCATGATTAAATGGCTCAAAGGTGACCACATTAAGATCAAAGTGTAAGAGACAGTTCATTTGGTAAACCAAAATTTAAAAAAACGGAGGAAACCATGCCAGAAGTTTATAATTGGCACTTAGGCCGCAAGATGCTGTATCCCTACGAGGAACGGCATCCAAAATGGCAGTTTGCATTTGTGTTCAACATTAACCGGTGTTTGGCGTGTCAAACCTGTTCTATGGCGGATAAGTCCACGTGGCTGTTCTCCAAAGGACAGGAATACATGTGGTGGAACAATGTGGAGACGAAGCCCTATGGTGGCTATCCACAATTCTACGATGTGAAAATCACGCAGCTCATCGAGCAAGTCAATCCTGGAGGACAGGTGTGGAACGTGCGTGTTGGCCGTAAACACCATGCGCCGTACGGTGTGTTTGAAGGGATGACCATCTTTGATGCTGGGGCCAAAATTGGCCAAGCGGCCATTGGGTACATCCCAACTGACCAAGAATGGCGTTTCGTGAACATCTATGAAGATACGGCGACCTCAATGCGGGCCATTGTGGAAGGCATTGACAAAACCGGGTTCACGAAGGAAGAACCATGGAAAATGACCGGTAGCAGTTTGCCGGAACATGAAACCTATTTCTTCTATCTGCAACGCATTTGTAACCATTGTACGTATCCTGGTTGCTTGGCAGCCTGTCCAAGAAAGGCCATCTACAAACGGCCAGAGGACGGCATTGTCTTGATTGACCAAAACCGGTGCCGTGGGTACAAAAAGTGTGTGGAGCAATGCCCGTTTAAAAAGCCGATGTACCGTGGCACGACGCGGGTCTCAGAAAAATGTATTGCCTGCTATCCACGTGTTGAAGGAAAAGATCCTTTAACGGGTGGTGAGCCAATGGAAACACGGTGTATGGCCGCGTGCGTCGGGAAAATCCGACTCCAAGGGCTGGTCAAAGTGGGTGATGACGGGTTGTGGGCGGAAGATCGTTGGAATCCGTTGTATTATGCCATTCGTGTGGAACAAGTGGCGTTGCCGCTCTACCCACAATGGGGCACGGAGCCCAATGGGTATTACATTCCGCCACGGCAAGCTCCTCGCGGCTACATCCGGCAGATGTTTGGGCCTGGTGTGGATAATGCGATTGAGAAATATTTGGTGCCAAGCCGGGAATTGTTAGCGGTGCTCCAACTGTGGAGGGCCAGCCAACAAATCATCTTCCGGTATGACGTCATTCCTGGTCCGAAAGTGTTCGAAACCCAAATTCACGGTCGGAAGTTTGAGATGTACAACGACACCGTGTTGGGCTTCAACAAGTCGGGCAAGGAAGCCGTCCGGCAGCAAGTGGAAGAGCCGATTTACATCCGTCCTGCGGAACGGGTGAACTGGCTGTAAACGGCGCCTCTCGGCACCGTTACGGTGGAAGCAGGGGGCGACAATGTCGCCCCCTGCTTTTTTTTTGTGCGTGCTGATCTCATTGTGATGTGTCTTAAATGTTCAAAATATTCACATCACTTAATGGTTGAATTTAAAGAGATATGATTGAATTGGTCATATTAAAATATTTTCATTATTTGTTTTGAATTGCTTCAATTGCCTGATACAATCATTCTTAATCAGAGATTTTCGTTTTTTCCCTACGTTCAAAAAAATATTCACGTGACTCCATTACCTTCTTTTACGGATGATGATCCATTTGCTTCACAAGCCGTTTTATTTTCTGACATTATAAAAACGGGTGAAATTCCTCCAAAATACTTGGAGAGCGACTATATTATGCATCAATTCGTTGAACGATTGGTGCATTACATTTTAAGTGTTCCGCAAGGAGCTTTTTCCATGCCTGAATTAGGGAAGTTGTTAGAAATTATGGATCCCACCCATCAAGTCCTTTTCTTTAAACGGTTAAAGGAGAATAGTCCTAATAGTTTAAAACAGTTTGCTCCCTTATATTATGGGTTTATGGCAGAATTTGATTCTCTCCTTTTTACTTAAATTTAATACTCATCAAAAGATAGAAAAATCAGTTTTTTGGCCTAGAAGGTTTCTGGGATTAGGTATATAATTAGGACAGGTTAGCTACACAATTTTGTGAGGAGTACCGAATGAATTCAACATTACATAGAGCTGTTGCCAGTTTTTATAATCTTATTTATGAGGGGCAAGCGTTTGCCTCTACGATGGGACGAATTGACCAAACGGAACAAGAGCGGTACTTAGGACGGGTAGAAGGGCTCAACTGGGTTCTTGATAGATGTCAAGAATTAGAAGATGTGGATATGAACCTTACGACGGCTTCTTTGCAAAAACTCTTGGGAGACGTGAAATCAGACCTCGAGCATGAGCTCTCTATTCAACGACGAGAAAAGGGTCGAAGGGCGGATGGAAGGGAAGAAGCATTATTATTTGTCAGCGACTATCTAGCTAGCCTGATGACTGCCACCGAGATCGAATCAGCCAAAAGTCCTGTCTAATCCCATCAACATGAATCTGGATCATCGCTCATGGTCCAGATGACTTCTGATAGAAATTTCCCAGTATGAGTGTGACAAAAAAGACCATGATCCGTGAATGGATTGTGTTGGCGTTGTGTCTCGGATTAGGAGCCCATGTGGCCCTTGGCTTTCTCCTTCATGGAGGTCTAGGTTGGCCTACTGAGGCCTATGGTTTTTATGGTATGGCTTTTGGGATAGGTATCTATCTCGTGGTGCAGATGATTCGATCACTATGGTGGGTATGGAAAGGAAAATCGAAGCCATAGTCATTTGGTTTGTATGGCATTGAAGGACCCTATCTTGTTTTATTTGAATGATATTCCAAGGGCGAACGATTTAGGAAATATCAGATTTTTCTACCAGAATGCCCTCTTCAATAAGCATAATAGGAATTTGATCTCGGATGGGGTACACCACGGTTTCATCATTTCGAAGTAACGCGCCATCGATTTTTTCAGCGACAGCCTGCCCGCCCTTTGTTTTGAGTTCTCCTTTTGCAATTCGATGATTGAGTTTTTCCACAATCGTTGGTTCTAGCAATCGGATATTTTGTTTAGTTTCTGGGCAGCAAAGAATGGCAAGCAAATCCTTTGCAATCATTCCTTTGTCTTGGGGGCTAGTCTCAGTTGCCATGAATATATGCCTCCTTTCAAAACTTGAAGAAAATAAGGATCCTTTTCGATCAATGTATCATCACCTCTGGTATTGAGCAATATACAACAAGAAGGTGAAAATTAAAGAGGGGATGAATTCTTAGGATTGCAGATATCGATGATGCGAAGTAAATGCGGCTTTGGTAGACTAAAACGTTAATATTGCTGTAGAAGAAAATATGTCGCTTGCCTCCCCTTCTCCATCTATCTCACGTGCGAGAGAGTTCTGAAATATCTGCTTTGAACGCTAACACACATTTAGTTCTCGACCTTGCCCTATGAGTTCATTTTCTCTCCATAATCTTCGGCGCTATTTTCTGACTGGCCTTTTTATCATTGTACCAGCCTGGGGAACTTTGTTAATCCTCTATACGCTTTTTGAGGCTCTAGAACATATGACGGCGGACCTAGTCTGGGCATTATTTCGAACTACAATTCCAGGTTCTGGAATTACCTTTTTTTGTCTACTTGTTCTTTGGGTGGGGATGGGGGCGAATTATCTCATTGGTCAACGCATTCATCAAAAATTTGAATCTTCTCTAGAACAGATTCCCTTTGTGAGAAGTATTTATCATACGTTGAAGAGTATGGCCGATGTTCTTAAGTTCCGCGAGCGATTTGGACAGAGTAAAGTCGTGGCCTTTCCATTTCCCCGAGATGGTTTGTGGGCATTGGGGTTTGATATGGGATTACCCCCACGAAGACTCCAAATTTCTCAATATGGCCGGCTAATCATGGTCTTTGTCCCAACCGCCATTCACCCCTTTACAGGATATTTGGCCTTTGTCCCTGAAGATCGAGTAAACCGGATTCAATTGCGTCCTGAAGAAGCCATGAAGATGGAGTTTTCAGCCGGCCTGTATCGTCCTCCTTCCGGGTGGCTCACTCCAGCTAGGTTACCTCTGACACCATAAAATCCCCCCAGTATGGGCAATCAATCTCATCTACAGGTTAGGCGCGCGTCGATAGCGGATGTTGAAGTGATTAGTACATTCAATGTTGCGCTAGCCGAAGAAACTGAAGGACGGTCCCTTGATCTTCCCTTGTTGCAGGCGGGGATAGAATCATTATTGCGGGATCCTCAAAAGGGTTGGTATGCCGTAGTAACACCAGGATCTGAACCGTCAAAAATTATTGGGCAACTTCTTATTACCTTTGAGTGGAGCGATTGGCGAAATGGGAATTTTTGGTGGCTGCAAAGTCTCTATGTTGATCAACCATATCGACAACAGGGAGTCTTTCGTCGGCTGTACGACTATGTCTATGCCCAAGCTCAGGCTAGCCCTGAAAAGGTCTGTGGGTTCCGTTTATATGTGGAACAGGAAAATCACCTGGCTCAACAAACCTATGTCCACATAGGATTTCACAAAACCCCTTATCAGATGTATGAATTGGAGTTATTGAAAAATTGCATGTCTCTTTCACCATCTACCCTGAATGACTGAAAATATGTTGCCAATAGATTTTTCAAGATCGAGAAATCACCACAAGAACGTGATCGCTCATATCACGAGGCTCCTAGTTGGCTTAATGAGGGGTGTGAGTTTTCTATGGCTTGCCTGTTTCACGGATTTGGCAGAGGCATTGGTCCGTTCGTCTGTTGAAGAAGTGCGTCCGCATGTTCAAGATCTTGGGATAAAAATTGGGCAGTATGAATCGGGTGAATGGAACGCCATTACAGATGTTCCTGGCGTAAAGGTGGGACATCTCACCATTAAAGAAGGGCAGGGAGCATTAGTCCCAGGGCATGGACCTGTTCGGACAGGAGCAACTGTTATTATTCCACGAGACGATGTGTGGCATCATAAAGTTCCAGCTGGAGCTTTTGTCTTAAATGGCACGGGTGAAATGACCGGTTTAGCCTGGATCGAGGAATCCGGATTTTTAGAATATCCTATTGCCCTGACCAATACGCTCAATGTACCTCGAGTTGCTGATGGCGTGATGAGTTGGATGATCCAAGAATATCCAGATATTGGCATCCGTGATGATACGCTTACACCGGTGGTCGCTGAATGTGATGATAGTCGCCTCAATGATAGTCAAGGCCGCCATGTCTCCCCAGAAGAAGTGGTGAAAATGCTGGAAATGGCAGCGAGCGGTCCTGTACAGGAGGGATCCGTTGGTGCTGGCATGGGAATGGTTTCGTATCAATTCAAAGGGGGTATTGGCACCGCTTCCCGAATTCTTCCAGCGGAAAAAGGAGGCTATCGAGTTGGCGTATTGGTGAATGCCAATCATGGGCGTCGTAAGGAATTTATGCTGTCGGGAGTGCCTGTTGGCCGGTTGTATAAGAACGAAGAAAAGACCATGGCAAGGCAGGAAGCTACAAGACATTCTTCCTTCTCAGAAAAAGCTATCCATCCACAAAAACGGCAAGACAGCGGTTCCATTATCATTATTATCGCAACTGATGCGCCTTTGGATGCTCGACAGCTTTCGCGCCTGTCAAGACGGGCAACCATTGGTTTGGCTCGGACTGGATCCATCTCGCATCATGGCAGTGGAGATTTTGTGTTGGCATTTTCTACGGGAAATATCATTCCGCATTATCCAAAAGCTCAAACGTTTGTCATGACACATCTGGCTGATTCCCACCTTAATCCACTCTTCCAGGCAACAGTTGAGGCTACAGAGGAAGCTATCTTACATGCACTTTTACAAGCTACAACTGTAACTGGGAGAGATAATCGACGATTTGAGGCAATTTCTATTAAACAACTCCGTTCAATTTTGGCGTCGTATCCATCAATTCATCACCAATGAGATAACGTATGACGCAATGCCCAGGTTAGTAGCGCTGATTTAACGGACTTACTCGCCAAGGAACAGCAGGGCGCTCGGCATGAGTCCCCTAATGGGGCATGACTCTTTAGTTGTCATGGACGGGGCGAACAGTTTTTTCAGGCTCCTCACTATGATATTGCCGAAGTGCATCAAGCGTTGGGCATATTGCCGATCGCCGGGTTTTTTGCGGGTGGAGAGTTGGTTTTGTTGGAAGGAAGAGTAATTTTACATGGGTATACGGCTAGCCTAGCTCTGTTTTATGATGACCTTTCTCTGCAAAATCAGTAATTTCAAATTACTATAACCCTTTATTGCCGACTGTAACCATTGGAGCATTCATTATGAAGAAGAGGATGATGACGTTATCACGAATAATTTTTCCTTTGAACCTTCGTCGCTGTTTCTTTTGGGGCGTGGTCGGGGTGTTTCTACTGCCTCTTGCCGGGCATGGGGCCGAAGAAAACATGGTGAAAACTCCTTCCGGCTTACAATATGTTGACCTGGTTGTGGGCAAGGGGCGTGAAGCACATGCCGGAGAAAGGGCGACGGTGCATTATACGGGGACATTGGTTGATGGAACAAAATTTGACAGTTCCAAAGATCGTAACCAACCGTTTTCATTTCAGCTTGGAGCCGGTCGTGTGATCAAAGGATGGGATGAGGGTGTTCAAGGTATGCGAATCGGGGGTACCCGGAAACTTGTGATTCCGCCACAATTGGGATATGGCAGCAGAGGTGCCGGAGGAAGAATTCCCCCTAATGCCACGTTGATTTTTGAGGTTGAACTCCTTGACCTAGGTCGATGAACGAAACACCTCTCATACACGTGCATCGTGAGCATCAGGCAAAGTTGGTCGACTTTGCTGGTTGGCTCATGCCCATGCAATACACAGGGGTTCTGGATGAATACCATGCTGTTCGTCAGAATGTGGGTTTGTTCGATGTGAGCCATATGGGGCGGCTTCACGTCACGGGCACACAAGCCGTATCTTTTTTGCAATGGGTGACTACTAACGATGTCGGACGGCTGGCCATAGGCCAGGCACAGTACAACATGGTGTGCCAGGAATCGGGAGGGATTTTGGATGACATCTTTATTTATAAAACTGGAGAAGCCGAATTTCTTGTCT
Organism: Nitrospirales bacterium; assembly: GCA_965223685.1. Taxonomy (GTDB): domain Bacteria; phylum Nitrospirota; class Nitrospiria; order Nitrospirales; family UBA8639; genus Nitrospira_E. Next base: position 1,451,821 of record CBDCXG010000002.1, on the reverse strand, counting down.
GTGTGAATGCTTCAAATAGGATCAAGATTCTTCAATGGTTTCAGCAGCAGCAAGAGAATTTCCCCCAAACAACCATTCATGATCTATCAGAAGAGTTTGCTCAACTGGCCATTCAAGGCCCGCAGTCCCAGGATCTAGTAAGGAACGTATTAGGATCATCCGTAGATACATTGAAAATCCGGCAATGTCTTGCCGTAGAAAAAAATGGATTCTCTGGGATATTAAGCCGCACTGGCTACACAGGAGAAATTGGTTATGAATGGTATCTTCCAGCTGGAGAAGCGCCGTCGGCATGGGAACGATTGCTCACTGCTGGGGAGCCCGTGAAGGTCAAACCGGCAGGGCTGGGGGCGCGGGATTTGCTTCGCCTTGATGTTGGGTATTTACTCTATGGCAATGATATGAATGAAGAGACGACGCCGTTAGAAGCTGGAGCTGAGTGGGTGGTGTCTTGGACAAAAGGACAGTTCCTAGGCCAACCTGCCCTGGTTAAGCAACAAGAGCAAGGAGTTGAGCGAACGCTTATGGGATTTGAGATGACCGAACGAGGAGTGCCTCGACATGATATGGAAGTTCTAAAAGACAGTGTCAGAGTTGGAACCGTCACGAGCGGGAACTTTTCTCCTATCTTACAAAAAGGCATTGGCTTAGCGTCGCTTCCTCCAAATCTTGCTGACGAAGGAACTGAGTTAGGCATTAACATTCGCGGGAAACATGTCCCGGCCAAAGTGGTCAAACCGCCTTTCTATAAACGTCAAAAATCGTAAAGGCTAACAGTAACGACAACAATGTCCAATCCTGAAGGAATCCTCCTGTCGTCTGAGCAAGTGTATGCTGGGAAATTTTTAAAACTCAACGTAGATACCGTTGCTCTACCAAACGGGAGAACCACGACATTAGAAATTCTTCGGCATCCTGGAGCCTCAGCGGTGGTGCCACTCAAAGAAGATGGTACTGTGATATTAATTCGCCAACTTCGGCATGCCACAGGAGGATTTATCTATGAAATACCTGCGGGAAAATTAGACCCAGCGGAAGATCCAAAAGCTTGTGCCGCACGGGAATTAGAAGAAGAGGTTGGGTATCGAGCAGGTCACATGGAGTTATTGACCAGCATTTGGACGGCGCCGGGATTTACAGATGAAGTGATTCACATTTATCTCGGAACTTCACTTCAAAAAGGACAGCAACGTTTAGATCACGACGAAGTCTTGGAAATCGTGGAGTGGCCGCTCGAAAAAGCAATCCAGAAAATTCAAGACGGCACAATTCGAGACGCCAAAACCATCATCGGTCTGCAAATGGCTTATGGTCGAAAGAAATAGAAGCAGACTTCCAGAATTCAACTTTCCACGAATAACCTTAGAATCTCCTTTCCCTTTCAGGGAGAGGACTAGGGGTAAAGGCCTACTCATTCGTAAAAGGAAAGATCACCTCAACAACTCAAGCAACCTCTCCTAAAAGTGAAGTGTCTTCACTATCAACGACACTTGGTAGCGGAATAGACCATGCATCTTGATAGGTACTTCTAAGCTCCACATGTCCTAAATGAGGAGTGGGCTGTTGATGACGACGTTCAGAACGAAAGTCCTTACAAAGTCCTAATTGTTTCAAAAGATACTGAGCCAATTCTATTCTGGAAATGGCGCGAGTTGCGGGAATATGCCGAAGACCTGTTTCTCCGCTTCTAGCAAGTGCCATGACCCTCTGAGCTAAATCTTTGACCCACACCACAGAACGATACTCGTCTTGGACAATGGTTATTGGCAGCTTGCGCTGAGTGCGGTACCGAAGCCAATCAAGATGGCCAGTTCGACCCTTGGGAGATGGACCAATAACCAACCCTGTTCGAATCACCAAAGATTCCGGTCTCTCCAAAACTAATTGCTCTGCTTTTACCCGAGTCTTGCCATAGACACTAATGGGACATGGTGGGGAATGTTCATCGTACGTTCCATTTCCGCCAAAGACATGATCCGAAGAGACATAAGCTAATCGGGTCTGGTTTGGCATAGTTTTCAACACTCTTTTCAGATGTCCCACGTTCACTTCAAAGGCCCATTCTGGAGCAGCCTCGCACTTTGGCACATCGCAGATCGCATGGCAGTAAAGAAGAATACCGGGTTGGTATTGTTCAAAAATTGATTTGATCCACCCAGGATCTTCTAAATTGAGAGTTGTCCAGCCCTGAACAGCAGATGCAGTATTTCCTGGTGATGTAAAAGGCACAATCCATTCTGGATAAATTTTGACGACATTAAATCCCAGAATAGAAGAGGCCCCAAAAAGTAACATAGGATGTATCATGAAACGAGAGCAACGCTTGCTAGGGAAGACTTACTAATGCTCGGTCATGAACCAACCGGCGATGGAGAGGCGTTTCCGGTCGCCTGCTAAAGGATCTACGCGGCAAACTCGATGTGATCGGGGCACGGCAAAGACTGCCAACGAGCCGGGTGCTGGAGAAATGCACTGGTCGACTTCTAAATGTATCTGCCCGTGCTTATCGCGCGTTTCATGGTACATGATAAGTTCACCACCCCAATCTGCTTGCCATTCCTCATGAAAATACGTTGCAAGAGCGAGGCGGCGGGTAGGTGGGATTTTCCCCTCGGCATAGGAATAGGCATTGTCTGTATCGTCATGGGTCGAAAGGCAGTCGCCTGCGCCATAGGAATAATAATTGAAATTGATATGTCGGCCGATGATGTTGGGAAACGATTCTATGTATTCGGCAATGCAGGGCAATCCTACCCGTTCGATAAAACGGGTTCCTTCGGGTGGAGCAATTTCCGCCTTTAACCAATTTCCACAATCATGAAACGCCTGTGCAACGGGTGGCATGTCAGATAGGGCTGTCCATGTAGCCCGATTCATGGCCTCGCGAAATATCTCCCGTTCTTCAGCAGACCAGAAACTTTCCAGGATTAAGACAGGATCATTGGCAAACGAAAATTGGCTAGAATCAAAACTAGAAAAATGTGTCTTCATGCAATCTTTGTAACAATTTCCTCTGAGTGTCGCAATGTAGGCTAAAATTTCCAACAAGGGTTGTGAGGGTAAAAAAGGTTATTCCCCCTCAATTTGGCAGAGGGTTCGTTCAAACAAATAAGATATCTGACGTATCTTTTTGGATATTTTCAATGATCGATTGGGTAAAGACACAAAAGTCAGGAATGAAGCGATTAAAGAAAAAATCTTTCTAGATCAATTGGTTGCTTCGAAATATTTTTGGCCATGATGGGAAGGAGCGCCTTGGCAATGATTTTGCATTTGTTTAGTCTTGCTTTGAAAGGCAGATATCGGGTGAAGGTTGCCTTAATGGGTTCGTTGGATGCAAAGAGGTACGTTCCCGATGGAATTGCATCAGATTTTTGAATCGGAAATTCTCTTCGAGAAGTGTGGGGTCGCTCAAGACGGTGTGTCCGTAATGAACAAATCTATTCTCATTATCGACGATGACCGTCCTGTGAGACGAGCCTTACGACTACTCCTTGAGAACCATGATTTTGCGTGCAAGGAAGCCGATGATGGGTCGGAAGGGTTGGCTTTATTGGATGGCGGTCTTTCGGTGGACGTAATTCTTACAGACTATCATATGCCTGTGATGGATGGGTTACATTTTCTAAAGGGGTTGACCTATCGGGTGAGCGGTCAGCGGGTGCCTGTTATTTTGTTAAGTGGTAATATGACAAAGAAAAAGGAACGGATGGCCAAAGAAGCCGGAGCGTTTGCGGTCATTGAAAAACCGTATGATCCGCAAATATTGTTAGACGTCATCGCTCGAGCTTGTACCCGGCCTATTTTGTAATGCGAGTAGTGACTTATTATACAAATTCAACGAATTCCCTGTATCATGAAAGTAAGATCATGGGTGTAAGGTCATCGAACGATTTGGAAATGAGCCTATGAGGGCAAACATATTGGTGATTGAGGATGAGGTGAATATTTCCTCATCGTTAGAAGAACGTTTGATGATGGAGGGGTATCAGGTTTGGACGGCTCTTGATGGTCGAAAGGGATTACAGCTCTTTCATGACCATGCGATTAATCTGGTGATCACGGATATTCTGATGCCAGAAATGGATGGTCTTGAAGTCGTTCGCACTCTTCGCCGGCGCAGTCCCGCCATCCCTATCATTGCGATGTCTGGTGGTGGGAAACGGGATTTAGACTTTCTGGTAGAAGCCAAAGAATTTGGTGCCTCTCAAACGATTTCCAAACCATTTCATCCTGAGGCCCTTGTGGAGATGGTCCGTGACCTACTGCATTCTTTTCCTCCCCCTTCTCAATAATCATAGTGTTTTTCGTTGATTGAGTGTTTACACAGTTCAACTGGCGTTTCAGAAAATTCCCTCCCTATAGGTAGAAGGCGAAGATAAGGTTGAAAACTCACCTGTTAGCGACAACTCTAGACCTCAGGCACCCTCTTTTATCTTTTCTGCTCTGGAGCATGAAAGGGCTTAAAAATTCCTTGAAAAGCTTAATTTCTTGTGCGAGAAATCCGAAAAGAGATAAGGAAGGAGCCTGTTCCATTCCTTATGGTCGGAGTGAAGAATTTTGTATATTATGAAGGCTAGTTAAATCCATGAGCACCAACCTTGCTGTACGCGAAAAGACTGTTGGGGCCATTATGGTCTCGCGAGTCGTCACTATTGAAATGGATGATTCGCTTCAAGTGATACAAGAGGTGTTTCGTAAAGTAAAGTTTCATCATCTGATTGTGGTCGATGAAGGAAAAGCGGTGGGTATTATTTCAGATCGTGATTTCTTTAAGGCCATCAGTCCGTTTGTGGGTACCATATCTGAAACCAATCGAGATCGTGCGACTCTGGAAAAGCGGGCTCACCAAATTATGTCCCATTTTCCCATCACCGTGCTCAAGTCCTGTCCAATTGAAAAAGCAGCCAGGATGATGTTGGAACGCGGCGTCTCTTGTCTTCCCGTCACCAATAATGATGGTATGGTTGAAGGGGTTCTGACATGGAAAGATCTGTTTAAAGCCTTTCTTCCTTCAGGACCTGATTCTTGAAGGTCTGGTTTCTCCTCTAATTTTTTCCCGTCTGTACCATTGCCAGATACCGTGTCATAAAAATTTCGATTACTACCTGCTTGGGGTCTCGCTCTTTCTTTAGACGAAACGAATTCGTCTTGTTAGAATTCACCAGCAAAATATGACGAGATTTACATAAAAACACAGACCAGTTGGAATGTTCACTCTGTTGAGGAAAGGATAGGGGCACGATGGCAGATAAACGATTTGTCTTGGAATTGGGGAAATTATTAATCGCCGCAGCTTGGGCAGATGGGACCTTGTCGATCACTGAAATTAATGGCCTCAAAGAACTGTTGTTTCAACTGCCTGATATATCAGGAGAGGAATGGATGGAGTTGGAACTCTATATGGCTTCCCCTGTGGGTGAAGACGAACGCCAGCGTCTCCTGGATCGTGTGCTTGGACAGATGGGTTCGGCAAAGGATAAAGAGCTGGCGCTAGAAACGATAGCCAAACTAATGCCCCCAGGTGCATCAGAAAACGATCAGCAAATGGAAGTTGTCAAGCAGCTTCGGGAAGACCTTGAACAGGGCAGTGGCGGATTCATGGACCATCTTCGGCGTCCCTTTCGTCGGATACTCAATCTCCGGGGACAACAGTATTCTGAGGAACATGATCGTGAAAGTCGATTGGAAGATTTTATTAAAAATACGATCTATTTTCAGGTGACCATGGAATTACGAGACCGTGGTATTACGTTTGATCTTCCTGATGGCGAAATCCGCAAGTTGTGTCTGGCCGCAGGGCTGATGGCGCGAGTGGCCAGTGTCGATCATGTCATATCTTCAGAAGAAACCAAAGTCATGGGTGAAGTGCTCCAACGCCATTGGATGTTGACGGAGGAGCAGGCGCAACTTGTGGCGGAAATTAGCCATCACCGAATTTTCCGAGGCCTCGATAGTGTACGCTTGGTAAAGCGTTTTAAGGAATTAACGACCCGGACAGAACGGGAAGAGTTTCTCCATTGTTTGTTTGAAGTGGCCAATGCGGCTGATCAAACATCTTTTGAAGAAATTGAAGAAATTCGGAGTATCACCAAAGGCATGGATCTCACCCACCAAGATTTTCTTGATGCTAAGCTGGTTATTCCTCGGGAAGACCGGAAGGGTCTTTAAAATTTATTATGTTTTTAGTCCAAGCCAACTGCCTAAAGAAAATCAAGCAATGATATCCCTAAGGAAATTTTTTAGAGGGGTCATTTCTAACAGTAATTACTGAGAATCCATCTTCTTTTTTCCTTCGTAGTAATTAGTTGTTTTTGCATTGCCGGGTTTCGTCCCGGCAGCCGACCTACTTTTCTTTCGGGAAAAGTAGGCAAAACCATTGACGCCCAATCCGGCTTTAATAAATGGGTCGGACGCAGGCGATCAAGAGCGGCCCAACTCGCTATGCTTGTATGATCTTGGATGGTCTTTTCTGTTCATTCTTGAGAAACTCCGAAGGATCGAGGGTGGAGGGACATCGCTTTGCATCTGCCAGCTCCTGGACAGACCGTTTGAGACTTCTCCCATCCACACCCTCAACGTCGATGAAGAATCTTGCGGCATGACTCGTGACCGCCGATTTGGACACAAGCTTACGTTGGTGTGGCCCACCCCATTGGAGACACTTTACTTTTGGAGGCGCCGTGTATGCAAACAGTTTTGAATGTGGGAGTCGATGTAGCCAAAGACACCGTTGTCGTAGCCAGTGCGGATCAACGATGGCCGGTTCAGCAGGTTCGGAATCAGCGCCACGCTTTGCGCGCCTGGTTGAAGACCTTACCGGCCGGGAGTCGTCTTGGCCTCGAATCGACCAGCTCGTATCATGAGCTGCTGGCCGATCTGGCGCATGCCCATGGCCATATCGTGTATCTCTTGAACCCGCGGGAGACGCGGCATTATGCCCAAGCCCTAGGGGCTCGGGCGAAAACCGACCGAGTCGATGCCATGGTGCTGGCTCGGATGATCGCCCACGAACATGCAAGGTTGAGAGCTTACACACCCCCAACGGTCCAACAGCGGCAGGTCGATCGATTGATTCGCCGGCGGGCCAAACTGGTTCGCCTGAAGAGTGCCCTGAAGTTGACGATGGCCAATATTCAGGGGATGACCCGTGAGGTCCAAGCTGTGGTCCAGAAGTTGGAGGCCTTACTGGCCAAGGTGGATGCCACGATGGCTGCGGTGGTGGCCCAGTCCCCACCTCAGCAGCACGCCCAACAACGAGTGGAGACCATTGTGGGCGTCGGCCCGTTGGTGGGGATGAGTCTCACCAACACCTTAGAGCGGGTGCCCTTCCACACGGCCGATGCCTTTGTCGCCTTTACGGGGTTAGATCCTCGAGCCAAGGACTCGGGCCAGAAGAGCGGGCGCCGGCGCTTGTCCAAGCGCGGGCCGGCCGAATTACGCCGCTTACTCTTTAATGCTGCCATGGTCGCCGTCAAAAGCAAAGTCTGGAAACCCATCTACGACTCGTATCGCAGCCAAGGGTGGAGTTCCACGGCTACCTTCGTGATTATCGCGCGGAAAATTGCCCGGGCGGCGTGGTCCATTCACCGCTATCAGACCACGTTTAACCCGGACTGCCTCACACGAGGCTCGACATGAACCATAGAATCTCAAACAAGGCCCGCAAGATTTAAGAGCGTCCGACACTAGGGCCGGACAGCAGGCGTCTGACATACTGAAGAGGAAGGGTTGATAGAGATATGGGATAAGCCGACAGCGCGAGCTACAAGCTGCCGAGAAACAGCATCAGGACCGCGAAACGCTAGACTGGGCGAAGGGGTTGCAGGGCGCAGGAAAATAAAAATACCCAAATATGTAATACTTTGCTTAGGAGAACGGTTACATTTTAGGCCTTACCCGAAGATTTTGTGCTTGTATAGTGATTTAATATTCAAATATGGCGTTCGACCTCACTCCAGCCCTCTCCATCAAGGGCGAAGGAGTTCTGAAATGTCTTAGTTGAAAGTTAAACCACTATATAAGTGATTGATAAATAAGGGATCGAATTTCTTGATCCTGGCTGGTGATTATGAAAATGTAACAGTATGGCCCATAGTATTACATGGGAATAAAAGAAAGGAATTTATGGCGGAGGAAAGGGCCTATCAAAACCTGCGGTACAAGTTTAATAGGCCCTTTTAAATACTCTCAGAAGGCCAGGCTTTCTATCACCCTAATCACTGGTCCAAAAACTCTATGTATTGTACTCCTACTGCACCCTCTTCCGTACAACCGTTAGCATCATAAAAAGACGCTCTTACTTGCTTCCCTGAATGCAGAGCTTGCATTAAGCCATCAAATGTCTGCCGAAACCATCTCTTGGGATAATTTCTGCTCTGGCCTTGAAAATGCAGTGCGTAATATTCTGTTGTACACCCATGACTAGCCGCATGGCTCATGTCAGTGAGTGTAAAAAATATGAATGTTCCATCACGAGGGAAAACCCTAGTCACTTGGGCAGTTGTCCCTTGCCCAACCGCATCCGAGAAGGCTGGTGTTGCAAAGATAGCCATGAAGCCAAAAGCGACCAACACAATTGTTGTTTTTTTAAGAAAGCCGACATGGTGCATTCCTTCTACCTCCTTGATTAAAAGATTTTCGGAAATGGCACTATTGATAAATTACCGACATTTTTATTAGAACATGAAGGATGGTCGCTTATCAAAGCGACGTACCAATATTCGATACAAGATGGAATCGGATGCCATTTTGAAGCCCAAAAATGTAACCGACTACGGCTTAGTGTTACAATTTCAAAAGATTACCCCCTTCCGAGTACAGCCTCCCCAGACCGCATGACGGATTCTTGGCTAGCCAAGCCCCGCTCTATCTCATTAGTGGCAGCTACGTTGCTGACAGGTGGCAGTAGCAAAAAGCCTATGCCCTTTCCTACGCATAGGCCGGAATCGTCTTGCCGCAAAATGATTTTCCGATGCCTGCAGTCAGGCTCTAAGGACGGACTCTCTTTTATCTTGCGGGCCTTGTTTGAGCAAAGCGAGTTGGTCCGCTCTCCTCTGGCGTCTGTCCTATACGATGCGGCCTGACTGGGTGTCAATGGTTTTGGGTCCTTTTGCCGAAACAAAAGGATCTCGGCTGCCGGGCCGATACCCGGCGTACGTCAATAAGGAAAAAGGAGTTAATTATGAAAGGAAAAGGTGTTCACTGAGATTTTGTCTTAGTCCCAGATTCAAACCGATCGATCACGGCAGCGCCGACGGCGTCGCTCCAGACGTTGATGGTCGTTCGGCAGCGGTCCAAGAACCAATCTACGACTAAGATCAGGGAAATCCCTTCAATTGGCAGGTCCACAGCTTTTAACACAATGACCATGGTGACCAATCCAGCTTCAGGGATGCCGGCGGCGCCTATGGCCGAAAGAGTGGCAGTGAGCAGCACGATGATGGTTTCCCCTAGTCCCATTTCAATGCCGTAGGTTTGGGCAATGAACATGGCAGCCACAGCTTCATAGAGGGCGGTGCCATTCATGTTGATGGTGGCGCCTAAGGGGATCACAAAACTTGTGACTCGGCGTGAAATCTTGGCTTCTTCAATCAGACTTTCCATCGTGAGTGGTAAGGTGGCCGAACTGGAGCTAGTCGAGAATGCGGTCATGAGTGGTGTGGTCATGGCTTTGGCATAGGCAGGAATTGAACGTTTTCCCAGAAAACGGAGTATTAAGGGGAGGAGGATGAAGCCATGAATAGCCAAGGCCAGAAGCACTGTGCCTACGTAACTTCCGAGACTCGCCAATTGCGGCCAAAACCCTGAAAATCCTCCCGCTTCGCCTAACCTTCCGGCCAGCAACGCCCCAATACCCACTGGTGCAATCCACATGAGCAGGTGCACGATGGCCATCATGGCCTCGTTGATGCCTTCAAAGACTTTGATGACTAAGGCGCCTTTTTCACCAATGGTAGTGAGGACGCCGCCAAACACCAAGGCAAACACAATCAACGGCAAGATTTGTGTTTCTGCCATTGCCGCGAACAAATTTTTAGGGACGAGGCTGGTGAGAATAGATTTAAACAAATCACCAAGGGTGGTGGGTCTATCTTCCATGCGTTCAGAAATTTCTGAAATGTGGGAATCGGAGGTGTTTACTTTGGATTGATCCATGGGTGTTCCAGGATGAATGGCTACGACCAGGATAAGGCCGATGAGGACCGCTAGCCCTGTGGTGGTCATAAAAAAGAGGACTGTGCGAAAACCAATGGAGCCGAGTTGTCGCACATCGCCAAGACTGGCAATGCCTACGATCATGGAACTCATGACCAACGGGACGACCAGCGCAAAGAGGGCTTGCAAGAACAAGTCGCCAATAAATTCAACATTCCGCCCGATTGCAGGAGCAAATCCGCCGAGGAGAATACCTCCGACGATACCGAGGAGCATGCCAATCAGCAGATGATGGGGGCTAGACGCTTTCATGATAGCGTTTTTATTCTACATGAGAAATGAGTAGAGGCCACAAGAATTTTTCTCTGGGCTATGAACAACTTAAGAAGAATAGGTATCCATCGGGGGGCAGGTGCAGACTAAATTTCGATCTCCATAGGCACTGTCAATACGGGAGACAGTTGGCCAAAACTTGTGTTCCCGTAACCAGGGTGTGGGGAAGGCGGCTTGTTCTCGTGTATAGGAATGGGTCCATTTCGATTGGGCAACGGCGTTGATTGTGTGTGGTGCATGTTTTAGAGGATTATCTTCGCGTGACGATCGACCTTCTTCAATATCAGCAATTTCCTGCCGAATATGCATGAGCGCGTTGCAATAGCGGTCTAATTCAGCTTTCGATTCGCTTTCAGTTGGTTCGACCATCATAGTGCCAGGAACGGGCCATGAAACGGTCGGGGCGTGGAAGCCATAGTCCATCAGGCGTTTGGCTACATCTTCGACTTCAATTCCGGCAGATTTTTTAAATGGACGTAAATCGAGAATAAACTCGTGTGCTGCCATGCCATTCTTCCCTGTAAACAACACGGAGAAGTATTTTTGTAACCGTTTGGCCATATAGTTGGCATTCAAGATGGCCACTTGTGTGGCCTTGGTTAGTCCTTCGCCACCCATTAATTGAATAAAGGCCCATGAAATCGGGAGAATATTTGGGCTGCCAAAAGGCGCGGCAGCAATCGGCCCAATGCCCTGAGATCCGCCGGTGGAGACTAATGGGTGTCTGGGCAAAAATGGTGCAAGATGTGAAGCGACGGCAATGGGTCCCATCCCTGGGCCTCCACCACCGTGGGGGATACAAAATGTTTTATGGAGATTAAGATGGCACACATCAGCACCAATTCGACCCGGCTGGACCAGGCCCACCATGGCATTCATATTCGCGCCATCCATATAGACTTGCCCGCCATGCGCATGCACCGTGTTGCAGACTTCCCGAATCGTTTCTTCGAACACGCCATGAGTGGATGGATAGGTCACCATTAAGGCCCCCAGACTTTCCTGATATTTCTCACACTTGTGGCGTAAATCATCCATGTCGATATTGCCATCCTGATCGCAGGTTATTGGCACGACCTGCATGCCGGCGATGACTGCACTGGCTGGGTTGGTGCCATGGGCGGAAACTGGAATGAGGCATATGTCTCGATGTGTGTGTCCTTGGTGTTCGTGATACGCCCGAATCACCATTAATCCTGCGTACTCGCCTTGTGATCCGGCATTGGGTTGCAACGACACGGCCGAAAATCCAGATATTTCTGACAACCAAGTTTCTAATTGTTGGATCAACAGGTGGTACCCTTTGGCTTGCTCAGCTGGAACAAACGGATGCAGCTGGCTGAATTCAGGCCAGGTGACCGGAATCATCTCTGCCGTGGCATTGAGTTTCATCGTGCAAGACCCCAGGGGAATCATTGAATGAACGAGAGAGAGGTCTTTAGATTGTAATCGATGCATATAGCGGAGAAGTTCATGTTCGGAATGATACGTATGAAACACAGAATGAGTCAGATAGGGGGATTGTCGTCGGAGGTCGCTTGGAATAAGGCTATCGACGGTCTCGCTTAATTCATTCACAGAAAATGATAATGACTGACTGCTGGAAAAGACCGTACAAATTTCGCATATTTCTTTGATGGTGGTTGTTTCATCCAACGCGATACCATACGAGTCATCCTCATATTGGCGAAGATTGATTCTGGCCTGTTGCATGTTCTGTTGGATTGCTTGTGCAGTAAGCAAAGAACTTTTGACGCGGATCGTATCGAAGTATGCTGAGGAATACAGTTTGCACCCTAGACGCTGCAAGCCTTCGGCTGTCATTTGTGTGAGATGGTGAATTCGATTGGCAATTGCTTTCAAGCCTTCCGGCCCATGATAGACGGCATACATCCCTGCCATATTGGCCAGAAGGACTTGAGCCGTACAAATATTGCTGGTGGCTCGGTCTCGTCGAATATGTTGCTCGCGAGTTTGCAAGGCCAGCCGATAGGCTTTTTGGCCTTCCGTATCCTTAGAAACGCCGACCACCCTCCCAGGAATTTGTCTTTTAAATGTCTCTTTTGTGGCCATAAATGCGGCATGGGGCCCACCATATCCCATGGGGACTCCAAATCGCTGAGAGGATCCAATGGCAATATCGGCTCCCCATTCACCTGGAGGCACCAATAACGTGAGGGCCAGAAGGTCAGTACCGACGACAACCTGGACTCCGGCTTCATGGGCTTTATCTACTAACTTCTTATAGGATGCTAGTGAGCCATCAGTTGAGGGATAAGAAAGGAACAGTCCAAACATATTGTCAGGCATGACAGCGAGCGAATTCGGGTTGCCAACCTTGATGGCAATATTCAGTGGTTGGGCTCGCGTGTGTAACACAGCCAGCGTTTGTGGATGGCAGTCCTCGGCCACGAAAAATGTTTGTCCCTGGACTTTGCTAACGGCACGACACATGCTCATTGCTTCTGCAGCAGCCGTGGCTTCGTCCAACAGCGAAGCATTGGCCAGTGGAAGACCTGTCAGATCAGCCACCATAGTTTGGAAGTTGAGGAGTGCTTCTAGGCGTCCTTGTGCGATTTCAGCTTGGTACGGCGTGTATTGCGTATACCAGGCAGGGTTTTCCAGAATGTTTCTGACAATGATAGGTGGGGTGAGACAATCGTAATATCCCATCCCAATAAAGGATCGGAACTGTTGATTATGTGACCCAATACGCCGGAGTTCGGCCAACATCACTTCTTCTGATTGAGCAGAGGGTAGATTTAACGAATGTGAGGTACGAATGCCTTTTGGCACAGTGGCCTGCACGAGGGCATCGAGCGATGATACACCTAATACGCCTAACATTTCTTGAATTTGGCCATCTGATGAGCCAATATGACGATCAACGAAGTCAGTCATGGATAGCTATCTTCTTATTGTAGAAATAAGAGGAAAAGGGTTCCCAAAGAACGGCATTTGAACGAATTTATAGGATCAAAAGGCACCGAACACCCAGAAAATACAGAGAACATTGGAGTTTGTTGTAGAATCTGAGGGGCAACGCCGAAATCGATTTACGATGCTCATCGATTACGACCAAGTATATACGCTAATTCGCTTCACCCTAACATGATTGCGGTAGTTCTGCAAAACCTATTTCGCTTGTGTTGCAAGGCTTTTGAAGGCCCACAGGTTTTTAATGAGCATCAGGTATTTTAATGATTTTTTTCGCAAGTCCTGATAAGTTTCTCACAGGAAACTGAACAAGAGAATTTATGCGGTAAAGGATTGTCATGATTATTTTGTCAAATATTCGTAAGTTGTATGATGGGACGTCAGATACGGTGGAAGCTCTACACGAACATATGGATATCTGGATTGATGAGGGAGTAATTAAGGCTGTTCACCCTCACAAATCCACTTCCCCCGATGGTTCCGAGGTACAGCGGGTTGATTGTTCGGCCTATATCGTTACTCCGGGGTTGATAGATTGTCATGGCCATGTAACTTTGTGGGGTGTTGGCAATGAAAATCTTGATCGCATGAATTCGCCAGAATCGCCATTTTGGGCGGAGCGGATTCTTTATAAAACATTAGTCCATGGTGGTGTGACCACGCTCAGAGATGTTGGAGGCGCGACTCAGGTCTTAAAACGCTTAGTGGAGCAAGGCGTTCTTCTTGGGCCTCGATTGAAGCTGGCCATTTGCATGTTATCAACTACTGGGGGACATGCTGATTTTCGAGGGCCTGATCGCTGTTGCGGGGAACTATCTCGCCTTTGGCCTGAGGGACCAGGCCGTCCATCCAGTATTGTAGATGGGCCCTGGGAATGCAGGAAACGGGTAAGGGAAATTGCGGCCTGCGGGGGAGATCTCATAAAAATTTGTGCAAGTCCCGGTGTGGTGTCCCCAACCGATCACTTGGAGCATCGTGATTTTACTCTGGAAGAAATGAACGCGATTTGTGATGAAGCAGCGGGGCGAGGAATGTATGTGGCCGCTCATGCACATAGCCATAATGGTATTCGATTAGCTATAGAGTCTGGAGTCAAGGATATTCAACATATTTCGTTTATGGATGAGGAACTTGCTGAGTTGGCTTATGCCAAAAGTTGTCGAGTGACTCCAACAGCCTGGGTTGGTCAACGACTTTTGCAATCCGGAGAATTTAATGAATTTATTACCTCCAAAATTCAAATGGTGTCGGAAAGTCATGCTCGAGCTGTCAAAATAGCTCACGCCAGCGGGTTGAAAATCTTGGCGGGAAGCGATCCAGTTTTAGGGGATATGCATGGTCGTAATTACATGGAAATGGTGGCTCTTATTCAAGAAGGTGTGACTCCATTGGCTGCCTGGTTTGGGGCCACGGGTTTGGCGGCGGATCAATTGGGCTTAATGGATACAGGAATGATTGCGGAGGGTCGCCGGGCCGATCTTTTAGTGTGTCAAGCGGATGTGATTGACGATCCATCTCATCTGGATAATGGGGCGTTGGTAGAGGTATTGAAAGATGGTCAGGGGTATCGGAATGGACTTCCGCTTGTGCCTCAACAAACCTATGGTAAAGCCATGGATGCTGCCCTCAGTGACAGTTAGTGTGACTCGGTAAACATGGAAAACTGATTTTTTCTATGGTCCCACCTCAGCTTTTTGGCGTTGGACCAATATCTTCATCCGATTCCATCCCGTCTTCCATATCGACGACCAGTTCGCCTTTAGGTGAATAAAATCCTTGTCCATCAATTTGGACAATTCCATTGCAATTTTCTTGGAAAAATTCCAGTATCCAGCCGTTAAAATCATAGCCCTCGTCAGTGATGTCGTCTTTGACCATTTGGGTGGTAGCAATAAACCGTGATTTAGCGATGCATTCTCGTGCGATTTGGGCTTCAACATCTTCAAAGGCAGAGAGCCGGTTTGTAAATCCAGTCTGTTCGGTTTCAAAGACATCTTTATAGGTGCCGCGATCACGGATACAAAAAAGTCGTATTGGTTTCCGCTCTCTGCTATAACCCAATGATATGTGAATCCAATCCCAATCCTCTAATGCTTCTTGATCCATTTTTGGAATGAGGGGAATTTGATTTTTGGACTTGAGAAAATCTAGTAGGAGTCGTAAGGGAGGACTGTCCTCCCTGGCGCAAAACACCCGAGAATAAATAAGGGCTTCTTGTTCTTCAGTTTCTGCTTGCTGCGGGGAGGGGAAAACGGGTAGTTCTTTGCCCATAATATTTCATGCCTCATGTATTGAATGAACGTATGGTGATGACGATTGCATTTATTGAATATTTAATCTAGGCTACTTTACCCTGGGAAAAGCCAGGGCAGCAAGGCAAGAACCCAATTGAATTTGCTCTTAAACGAAGATTCCTCGCGCTGGGCTTGTTTTTTTGTTGACAGTATTTGCGTCATTCGGTAGACTCTGCCGCCGTTGTTAATAGAGGAACGCATGTTCCGTCGTACCTTAAGTGAAGGTCTGAAACAAGGCATCCCTTCCTTGAAATTCTGAAACATCAAATGGGTTGTGTTACTAATCATTTTTAATGTGAGGAGGAGGTCCGCATGGGAAAAGCTATGACGAAGTCGCAGATTGCCGATCACTTGGCCAAAAAGGCGGATATCACTAAGAAGACCGCGACGCAAATTCTTGATGATTTTTCGGCCTTGGCCTACAAAGAAGCAAAGAATGCCTTTGTAGTTCCAGGAATTGGAAAGCTTGTCCTGGCACATCGAAAAGCACGCATGGGTCGCAACCCACAAACCGGTGCCGCGATAAAAATTCCTGCCAAAAAGGTTGTCAAGTTTCGGGTTGCCAAAGCTGCGAAGGACGCTATCCTTGGAGTGAAAAAATAAGAGGGTCGGCAGTTACTTCCTTTTGTGATGAGTGCCAGCCCGATATCATTTCTCATTACCCCCCACCGAATTAGTTATTGAGAAAGCAGGGCCAGATATTCTGGCCCTGCTTTTTTTACGTGAATTTCCTCTTTCCCTAATACTACTGGAGCCATGCCACTGTGTCGCAGCCTGTCGTGTGCGACGATATGGACGGCATCGACGTTATCTTGGCCTTGGTGGTTATGCTAACTGTTTAGTTTGTTTTCCTCCATCTTCAGGTTTATCCTGCTCTCTCAATATTCATAGGCACAATCTCATTATATTTTGTTTCGGAGGTTTCTTTTCCCCTCGCTCAAGTCCACTGTGATTTGGGGATTGGATCACATGTTCGTACAAGGTCCTACCTCGTCCATTTCCAACTCACATTCTGATTTTCCGCTAACACTAACCAAACCTGGCCTATTGAAATGAAATATCGAGAAGTGTTCGAAAACCAAGAGCAACCACCCATTAACCTTTTAGGTTATCCAGGGTGTTCAGAAAAATTCCCCTACGCAAAACTAAAGATTAGTTCTCCTTTTCCGACACCCTAGGTATCGAAAATAGTATTAATGTCCTTATTGACTCTTGCAGCTCATAAAAATCTTTTTCCTAATCTTCATTGCTATATTATAACCTAGAGGCCCCTCCAAGGAGACCAACATGCGTACAGCACACTACAACATGATCACGTGGAGACATATTCTTCTCATTGCCTTTATGACGCTGGCCCCAAGCATGATGGCTTGGGCAGAAAATGGAAGGGATTTTGCTGGATTCTATAGTGTGACCGAAGTCATGAATCTTGGTGAGGAGGTCCAAATCGCCTTTGAGGTGGAAATCATGAATTACAGCGGAGCCGATGTCTCAGACGTTAATGTGGTCCTCGACAAGTCCTTTCCCCAGAATAAGCCCTATTCCACCTTTCGGTATGTCTCCATTCCTTATCGCCAAGGCGTCAAGCTCAAGAAGCCTATTGTGATTCTTCCTCGTGTGGAATATGAACAGTGGCTTAACGGAGCCGTCCCACATGTTTATATTGAAGATTTGACTGAGCAGGGGAATCTAAAAAGAACACAAGTGGAATTGCTCACACACTTCGTAGAAAGGGAAGACTAGTCATGAAACAATTTTACGTCATTCTCTTTACTGCTTGCTTTTTTTTAGGCCTTTCTACTACCCAGGCCGCGCCTCTCATTAATACAGTGGCTGGGGGATGGCCAAATAATATTCCTGCGTCTTCGGCGGCTCTCGAAACCCCGAGCGCTGTTGCTGCGGACAATGATGGGAATCTCTATTTTGCCATCTCGAATAGTCACATTATTTACAAGGTTGATGCTGGTACAGGGCTCCTAACGCATGTGGCTGGAACTGGTTCCCCAGGGTCTATGGGGAATGAAGGACAGGCTACGGCCGCCCAATTGAATAATCCTGTTGCATTGAGCATCGATTCTTTCGGACATCTGTATGTTGCTGAGGAAGGTAATAACGCGATTCGTCGCATTGACAAGACAACTGGGATAATTACCATTGTAGCTGGAATAGGACCACCGGGTTTTTCAGGGGATAGTGGATTGGCCACGGCTGCTCAACTGAACAGTCCCCAAGGCATAACCTTCGACCATGAGGGCCATTTGTTGATTGCGGACTTTTTGAATCACCGAATTCGTCAGGTTGATTTAACAACGGGTATTATTACTACGAGTGTGGGGACTGGTAATGCGAATTTTTCAGGGGATGGAGGTCAGGCCATTGCCGCAGAATTATTTTATCCTAGTGATGTGACGGTAGATAGCCAAGGAAACATTTTTATCGCTGATGCTGGAAATCAGCGAATTCGTCGAGTAGACCAATCGTCGGGGGTTATTACTACTCTTGGAAGCCCGTTTTTACCTCAAGACTTTGTAGGTATTGAAGTAGACTCAGCTGGTCATGTGATTGTTGCACACAAAAACGATCATAGAATCCAAAGGGTTGATGTTCACACCGGTCTTGTTTCTACGATAGTAGGAACGGGGGTTCAAGGATTTTCTGGTGATGGAGCACCTGCGATTTCTGCCCAGTTGTCTGGACCTCGTGGTGTGGCATTTAACAGTGTTGGTGACTTATTTATTGCCGATGGAGGCAACAATCGAATTCGTCAGGTTTCAGGTGTCACTGATGTTATTACAACTGTGGCGGGGAATGGCAATGTGAGTTTCTCTGGGGATAGTGGCCCGGCAACGACGGCGCAACTATATGAGCCTCGTGCAGTTGCTGTAGATCCCATCGGAAATCTTTTTGTGGCAGATAGCAGGAATCATCGGATTCGGCGAGTTGATAACCTCTCAGGCATTATTACCACCGTTGCCGGGACTGGGGATTCAGGATATGCCGGTGATAATGGGTTGGCCGTCAATGCTGCGCTAGATTTTCCAACTGGTGTGGCAGTGGATGTTATGGGAAATGTGTTGATTGC
Organism: Nitrospirales bacterium; assembly: GCA_965223685.1. GTDB lineage: Bacteria > Nitrospirota > Nitrospiria > Nitrospirales > UBA8639 > Nitrospira_E. Next base: position 1,433,017 of record CBDCXG010000002.1, on the reverse strand, counting down.
TGATAGGGCTAATCATTGTGTAAGGCGAATTGACAAGGACAGTGGAGTAATCACGACGGTAGCTGGAACGGGGGTTTCTGGCTATTCTGGTGATGACGGTCTGGCAACCCAAGCGCAACTGGCCTTGCCTTCTGGTGTGGCGGTGGATTCTGCAAGGAATGTTTTTATTGCTGACCTATGGGATCATCGCGTTCGACGGGTGGATGGGACGACGGGGATTATTTCAACCATTGCAGGAATTGGCACCTCTGGAACATTGGGTGATGGTGGACTAGCCACTGAGGCACAACTGGGAGGCCCAATTGCTGTGGTCCTCGATAGTATGGGGAATTTATTTATTGCCGACAGTCTTAATGACCGCATTCGGCGAGTGGATATGGCAACCGGAATCATCACGACGGTGGCAGGAAATGGAACTTCAGGTTTTTCCGGTGATGGGGGTTTGGCCGTCGCTGCGCGTTTGAATAGTCCGGCTGGAGTAGCCGTAGATGGTTTAGGGCACCTGTATATTGCTGATAGATATAACAACCGCATTCGGCGAGTTGATGCGGTTACGGGGATCATTACTACTGCGGCCGGAGGATATTCGATGGGGTTTTCTGGAGATGGCGGGTTAGCCGTAAACTCTAGATTAGCTTTTCCTGAAGGGGTGACCCTGAACAGTACGGGGCACCTGTATTTTGCTGATAGTGGAAACGATCGAATTCGTGAAATAGCCGAACCCAATGTCGCTCCTGCAGTGAATGTAGGAACGAATGGGAACATTCCTGCCGGCAGTGTCTTTACGCAAGCCGGCTCGTTTTCAGATTCTGACAGTCTTTCATGGGTGGCAACGGTGGATTGGGGGGATGGCTCATCAGTTGAATCCCTTTCGCTTATTGATATGACGTTTATGTTGAATCATGCCTATCTTAATACAGGTATCTTCACAGTGATCGTCACCATTTTTGATGATGGAGGCGAACAAGGCGTGGATACGTTAACGGTCACAGTAACCGATGCAACGCCCCCCGTGGTCACCCCTCCCTCCAATATTGTTGTGACTCCGGTTGATGGGGCAGGGACACCTGACACCAATGCAGACATTCAGGCGTTTTTTGCAGGAGCGACGGCCGTGGATGCGGTAGATGGGTCGATTATCCCGACCCACGATGCACCTGCTCAATTTCCTCTCGGTATCACGACCGTGACCTTTCAGGCTACGGATATCGCCGGAAATACTGGTGAGGCCACGGCCACCGTGACAGTGGCCGGGCCAGTGGTGCTCGAGGCAAGTCAAGATAGTTTCATCTATTCAAACCCGAAGAATGCCAATGAAGGGGGAAATACGTTCATGCAGCTGGACAAGAAATGGAGCAATCGAGCCTTAGTCGCCTTCGACCAATTGTCTACTCTGGACCTTCAGGGTTTGACGAAGGCCACGTTAGTGTTAACGATAGAGACAAGCACGGGTTGGAGAAATGGAGAAGTGGTCAATGCGCATCGTGTTCTTGTGCCTTGGGTGGAAGGCAATGGGGCGCATGTGAATACGGCCTCGAGAGAAAGTACCGTTCCGGGTGTTACCTGGAATTGTGCGACCGATGCAAACCTCCAGAATTCACAATCCGATTGTCCGCAACAATGGAGCGGAGGCACCTTTGCAGGAGCCACGGCAGCAGGTGTGATTCATGCGAATACTCTTAGTGGGCCAGTGAATTGGGATGTGACTCAGGATGTCCAGGTGGGAGCCACCTTGGGCTGGATGCTGAAAAAACAGCGAGAAACAAAAGCGGGAACGGTATCTTATTACACCAAGGAGGGAGCTACAATTCAAGGGAATGCTTCTCTTGTCCCAAGACTGATTTTAGAATTTGACATCCCTTGAAAAAATTGAAACGGGGTAGGTTTCTGATTGTCTCCTACCCCAATGAATATTATACAAGTCTGAAACGGTCTAGTCAGAAAACAGAGCACGTCATAGAAAAGTCGACTAATTAGGAAGGAGCATGTTTCATATTTTTTTAAAGACACAAGCTTCTCCTACTCACCAATGCGATGCCTCTCCTTAATATTACATTTACAAGTATTAGTTTGGGGTACTCTCTTCGCGAGTGCTAGTGCTTCAGACGCTGCTATCCTAATCGATACCGTTGCTGGAGGAATACCCTCTAATGTTTCCGCAACTGCCGTGGCACTCGGAAAACCCAATGCCTTGGCCATGGACAATACTGGGAATTTTCTCTTCATCACATCGAGCCATCATGTTGTTGTGAAGGTCAATCTTCGAACTAAAATTCTGACACATATCGCAGGGAATGGGACTGAGGGATTTTCTGGTGATGGAGGATTGGCGATCTCAGGACAACTGAGCAATCCAGGTGGAGTAGCTGTAGACCTTGAGGGGAATGTCTATATTGCTGATCGCGGGAACTTTCGTATTCGAAAGGTAGATGGGAAAACAGGTGTAATAAGCACCCTAGTGGGGACGGGGAAATCAGGGTATTCGGGTGATGCGGGGCCTGCCATTCTTGCCCAATTGGCGGCACTCACTGATATTGCTGTGTATCGTTCTCAATATTTATATGTTGCTGACGAATCTAGTCATCGTCTTCGCCAAGTAGATCTCCAGACGGGTCTCATTTCAACTATTGCTGGAACCGGAAAGCGTGGGACACGAGGAAAGGAGGGGCCAGCAATTCAAGCCCAGTTGGATAAACCCGAAGGGCTAGCATTGGATCAATGGGGGAATCTGTTTTTTATTGATGGCAGTAAAATTTTTCGCATAAGTAAAAAATATGGAATCCTTACCAAAGTTGCTGGAGGAAATCGCTGGAGATCTTCTATCGATACAGCTCTCGAAGATTCTACAGATTTGACTGTTGATCGTGTTGGGCGCCTCCTGATAGCAAATGCACGACATCACCGTGTTCAGCGTTTGAGTGGACTCACCACAAGGCTCAGACTCATGACTATTGCAGGAGTAGGTCCCGGTATACAAACCTATTCTAAGGATTGGTGGTTTCCCACTTTTGCCTCTCTCAATAATCCTGTTGGAGTAGTGGTCGATTCTGATGGGAATTTGTTTATTGCCGACCAGGATAATTTCAGAATTCTGCTGGTGGATATAACAACAGGTTTGAGTGAAACTTTTGCTGGCAATGGCAGGAAAGGATTTTCTGGAGATAATGGAGGTGCCTCGATAGCGCAGCTACACTTTCCACGAGCAGTTGCTGTAGATTCTGAAGAGAATTTGTTTATTGCCGACACATGGAATCACTGTATTCGGCGAATGGACGGAAAAACTCGTATTATCACAACTGTCGCGGGAATGGGGAAACAGGGCTTTTCGGGTGATGGAGGATTAGCTATTATGGCAGAGCTCGATGCTCCAGGGAGTGTAGCCGTGGATGGTATGGGAAATTTATTTTTTGTTGATTGGAATAACCGACGCGTGCGACGTGTTGATGCAACGACTGGCATTATTGCGACGATTGCAGGGAAGGGGAGTAAAAGAGAGATTCATGGACCTTCGGGGGTTACCGTAGATTCAATGGGAAATTTATTTATAGCGGATAGTTCAGTATCCTGGGGTACTCGAATTTACCGGATTGATGCGAGAACGAAAATACTTGAAACTATCGCTGGTAATGGTCGAAGAGGATTTTCTGGTGATGGAGGTCTAGCCACAGAAGCTGAATTGAATCTACTAGTTTTTGGGCATGTAGGGATGGCTGTGGATAGGAATGGGCATTTATATTTTGCCGATGGGAGTAACTTTCGAATTCGGAGAGTGGATGCAATAACAGGGATCATTTCCACAGTGGCAGGATTTGGTTACTTTGAAAAACGGGGGACCGCACGTATTGGCAACAGTCGGACAAATTTGAGTTTACCAAAAGGTGCAGTTAAAGATCCTGGAGGATCTCTAGCCACCACCATTCAATTAGGGCTTCCCGTTGGTCTAGCGATAGATGATTCTGAAGGCTCCATTTATTTTACTGACTCTAACCGAATACTGAGTATTGATAACACCACTGGTGCTCTGACGCTCATTGGTGGAAAAGGAAAACCTGGGTTTTCGGGTGATGAAGGCCCTGCCATAAATGCAGAGTTTGCCTACCCACATGGCTTGGCTGTCGATCCTAAGGGGAATTTGTATGTTGTTGATACGGATAACAACCGTATTCGGCAATTAACTCCAAAATAACCCGGCTGTTATCTTATTGTTCTGCTTAGTGGATTATTCTTGTTATGAAACTAATGCTTGTTCAGAGCGAAATTTTCTATTCCCTTTTTTGTCGTATCTTTCTGGGTTTTGCAACACTCTTTTTAGTATATTGCCGGGGTTAGTCCACTACGTCCGAGGCCGTCATGCGCTACGATTTGGACGGCATCACCATCGTATATTTGAGTGGACTCACTGGCGATACGCTTGTTGACGGTTACCATGACTTTCTTTTGTTTTAAGAGTTGAAAAATTTCCCGCAAGGGTTTGCCTTGTTTGCGGATGAGTTGTTTGACCGTGATCGACTCTTCCACCTCGCATCCTAATTCACGTTCGCCATCTGTCGTTTGCAAATCCCCCATTAAGTTGATCGTGACCATAGTATTTGCCTCTTTCTCATACCAGTCTGTGTTGCATAATAGGGGTGGAGAGCAGAATCTCTTGTGCCCCATCCGATAGTTCTAAAGGGGAGAGCCTAACAAGATGCGAAATCTCTCAGCAATGGAAGGTTCATCAGGAATTTTCGAGCAAAATTGAGCCTTTCGTTGGCATCCACTGCAGGAAGGTGGTACAAAAATGCAGATTAGTTCAACATGAATCTCTTGTGAGGCTGTGGCATGTATAAAATCATCATCATCTTAATCCTCTTGATTATCTTGTTTTATATGGCTCGGCGAGCCGCCCGTGCCTGGATTGAACAGAAGCCTGAGGAAGCGACTCCTGGGAAGGATGTGATGATTCAAGATCCCGTGTGCAAGACGTATGTCACTGCCGGAACCGCCATAACTTCAGAGATTGGCGGCCAACGCTATTATTTTTGTAGTCGCGATTGTGCGAACCACTTCCAGCGCGAGGGGACGGCTTAGAAAAATGGATTGGAGCTTTGGGGATTGCGATGAAAGACGATGGAATTTTTCAGTAGAAACCCAAGTTAGAGAAGAGATCCACTACATGATGACCCAGAACCTGCTGTGCAACCTAAACAATGTGGTTTTGTGACGATGAGGCGATGTTCTAAGTCGGACAGATTAAAGTCTTTGATCCATTGTGGTGAATTGCTCTCGACCGACAAGTCCAACATCTGATTAAAATCACAGTCAGACAAGCGCCCATCCCATCCTACATTGATTAATGATCGGCACATCACATCATTAACGGTGGCGGCGTTAAAACTCTTCTGTAAAAGAGTGTAGTACGAATCTACCTGCCAAGATTTCTCTAAGTCTTCATAAAATCGACTAATCGGCATGTTTGTGATGGTCAGTAATCGATTGAATTCTATTCCATGCTGTCTCTTTAACTCTTCTTTGTAGTCCTGTTCGAGTTCCTGTTGAGGAGGGGGGAGCGTAGGCCCAAGAGGGTTGTAGACAAGGTGGAGTCTCAAGCCAGTCCCTTCCTTCCCATACCCAAGGCCATTCAATGTTTGTAACGCACTGATGCTGCGATCAAACACGCCTTTGCCCCGTTGCTGGTCAACATTAACTTCTTGGTAACAGGGGAGTGATGCAATAATTTCGACCTGATGTTCAGCCAAAAATGTTGGGAGGTGCGATTTTCCCTTGACATAAAAAATGGTCAAATTGCAGCGGTCAATGACGTTTCGATTTCGCGTGCGGCATTCTCGTACAAGGTGTTCGAAATGAGGATTCATCTCTGGTGCGCCACCGGTGATATCGATGGTTGAAATTTGTGGTGTACGTTCTATCACATCAATAATCTGGTCGACGGTGTCTCTAGTCATACTTTCTATTCGTTGAGGTCCAGCATCCACATGACAATGGTGGCATGTTTGGTTGCAGACTTTCCCCATATTAACCTGGAGGGTGGAGACCGAATTGGCTGTAATCGGTTTCCTTCCATGCAGGGCTAAGGTGTCTTCAAAGGAGGGTGCTCTGAAAGAAGAGGACTGTGAGAGAACAGGGATAGCGGAATGTGGCATAGGGGGAATTTAGCTGAAGAGCGCTATGGAGCTAGGTTATACATATACTATCATTGTTAGATCAGCAGCAATCTGTAGAGGTTCCACAAATCACAGGTTCGGCAGTGATCCCTTCTCTAGCTCTATTGATTGTGCCAAACAATGGTTGATATTGAGGGTGTTCCAGAACTTTGAGTGTTTTCGAGCAAATCTCTAATGGTTCTCCACATCGATAGGTATGCCCATCATCATCTTGCACGCTTAAAAATGGCCCTGTGAGAATGGCAAACTGGCCTTCCCAAATACATGGGGTATCTTCAGGATAAATAGCATGTAACTGTGGATCTTGATCAGCCAGCGCAATGGGGTGATCAGCCAATACAAAATGGTCTTTATACGGTGGCAAGGTTAAGAGGCTGGTGGTTCGTGTATCTATTTGTTGAGGAGCGCCACGGTGAAAGGTGGTACCGAACTCATCCTCGGCTTGGGAAACCGGACCAGTAAGTGTGGCAAAAGTTGAAGGCGAGGAAGGGACCATATCGTTCAACTTATACCCTGTAAGGGTTACGGAAACAAAATGAATCCCATCGATCACTCTCCAGGGAATGACGGTTACTTGATGCAAGCCTAGAAATCCAGCTTTTCTCAATCCACCCCAATAGTCTTGAATTGTCAAAGCCCCAGATAAACAGTCTCCCCATTTCGCGCTATCATGAATCAAATATTGAGGAATCGCTTGGTCTGCCACAATATCTGAGATGGTAAAGCGGCCCCCTGGTTGCAGCACACGAAACATTTCCTGAAACACCTTTTGTTTGTCTGGTGCAAGATTGATGACGCAATTAGAAATAATGAGGTCAACCCGATTGTCTTCGACAGGCATGGCGTCGGCAAATCCTTTTCGAAAATCCACATTAGAGGCAGGATACCCCAGGTTTTTGGCAACCGTTGGGGCGTGGTTACGTGCGAGGGACAGCATTTCATCGGTCATGTCGATTCCGATCACCTCTCCCTTTGCGCCAACTTTACGTGAGGCTTCAAAGCAGTCAATGCCTCCACCAGAACCAATATCTAATACTACTTCTCCTGGCCGAACCGTCGAAAGGCCAACGGGAGTACCACAGCCATAGGACACCTTCAAGACCGCTTCGGGAATAAATCGTCTTAAATCCTCATGGTTGTAACCAGTTGGGCAGCACATGGCCTCGCCATTAGTTACGGCTTTGGCATAACGTTGGCTTACGGATTCAGTAATGGAATTATGTTGGTCATCTATCATTGCACCCTCATTAAGATGTTAAGCTCGATCGTTGCCATCTAAACCTGCAATCTATAAACACATTATGCCAAAAAGGTCAAATAATTCTCCTGTTCAGTCATACAATATCAAGAAATGTTACAGTAAATTGTGAATCGTCAAGAAACCTAGTGTATTATCTTTAAATTGAAGACATTAAAGGAAAAGAAAATGGGCTTGAGATTAGCTAAACATTTTAGGGAAAATATGCCGAAAGAAAACATTGTTAGGTAGAAAGTTTTGACGTGGTAATTGTAGACAATTTATCAATACAAACAATGTTAGGGTTAGTCGTAGCATCAACATAGATATATGATTATCAATAAATAGTAGTAGTTGATTTGGGATTTGCATTCACATTCCCTCACGCATCTACCAAATAGGATCTCTTAAGATGGCCCTTGTTCCTTGCCCTGAATGTCAAAAAGAAGTTTCAACCAAAGCTGTAGCCTGTCCTCAATGTGCCTTTCCTTTTCCAGGGAAGCCAGTACCTTTGGGTAGCACGAAGCAAGTTCCTAGCTTGCATACTTGTCAAGAATGTGGTCTTCATATTCCAAGAGAGGCACAGGTGTGTCCCCATTGTGGAGTCAACAAATCTGAAGAACAAATTCCTCCGCAGAACGAACAAATGCCTCTGAAAACAAATGGGAACCTCACAGAGGAAACGTGGCTCTGTCCTCATTGCGGCATTCCATACACCCGAAAAGTGAAAAAACAAAAATTGGCTACAGTATCCCTTCCCCAAGAAGCCCCACCACAGGAGGTCTTACCTCCAAAAGAGACTTCATCAGTATTGCCAGAAGAAGATGAATTCAAAAATCTGGCAATGGAGTTTGAACAAGAAAAAGAGCCATCGGAAATGGGAGGCCTTCTCCCTCTTCGAAGTCGCTCTCCGCTTTGGGAAGAGCCGGCTACTGGTAAGGAAGAGGTTGAATCTTTAACCCCTCACTATCCCAAAAAAAAGAAAGTGTTAATTGTTCTGGTGACTTTTGGGTTGGTATTTGGAGTTATTGCCGGTATTCTTTTCGCACTTTGGCAATTAAAAGGTTTGACTCCAATGGATCTTTTGTCTCATCTGCAATTCTAATTTTCTTCTTTTTGAACGCAGTCAATGGACCACTATCGATGGCTATTTTGTCTGCAGTGTAGGAGACAAGATAACGGTTGAGGTGATTCGTCGATATTTCAAGCATCAACATGATCCCAAGCAGCTCGAATTGAATTTCTAAATCTTGAATGCATCCCAGCTTGCTGAAGGGTTCTTTACTTCATTTGAAAGGACAGAATGTTCTCCTTCACATTCAGGAAGGCGACTACCAAGGAATCTATGACAGTCGAGTTGTTTGGGAATAACAGTTTGGCCTAGGGCTCAAGTTTCGGGAACAGGCAGGCAGCCTTGTTCGGACCTGATGACGACTTGGAATAGATACGGAAGAAAAGTTACCCGCCTGGTAGGACCGGTAAGGCAGTTACCGGACTAGTCATATTGGAAAACATCAGTGTGGCATCAACTGCCCAATCAATAAAGGGACCAGGGTAGATCCCTAACAGGACGGTTCCTGCAATACCCGTGTAGACGGCAACCTTGATAGGCAAGGGTGTATTGATGGGTGATGGGTCGGTAGGCTCGTTGATATACATTTTTTTGACGACGATCAGATAGTAATACATTGAGATGACAATATTGATAAGTCCAACAATCAGGAGAGTATAAAGTTCCTGGTTCATGGCGGCGATAAATAGATAAATTTTTCCAATGAAGCCAGCAAGAGGGGGAACTCCTGCCAGCGACAACAAGAAGAGGAGCATGGCGGCAGCCAGGAACGGAGACCGTCTGTTTAAGCCATTGTAGTCTTCTATTTCATCGCTCTTAATGACTTGGCTCACAGCGATGATGACGGCAAAAGCCCCAAGGTTTGCGAACAGATAGGTCAACAAGTAAAACATGATCGCATCGCTGCCTTGCTTGGTTCCAGCTGCTAGTCCGATCATAATGTTTCCAATTTGTGCAATTCCTGAATAGGCTAACAGACGTTTGATGTTCTTCTGAGCAATGGCCACGATATTGCCGTAAGTCATGGAAACAATGGAGGCCACGACAAAGAGGAGAACCCACATAGGCTTAAAGGAGGCTAAAGCCACTAAAAACATACGAAGTAAAATGGCAAGGGCAGCAGCTTTAGGTGCAATGGATAAAAAGGCGGTGATGGGAGTGGGAGCGCCTTGATAGGTGTCTGGAATCCAGGCATGAAAAGGTACTGCACCAATTTTGAACCCAAGTGCTGCAAAAATCAGAATAAATCCGATCGCGAGGCCATAGCTCCCTGGCGTTCCCGCCATATCGGAAAAGACCAAAGTTCCTGTTTCTCCATAGACCAAGCTAATCCCGTAGGCTAAGAGGCCTGCAGCAAAGACCCCAAGGATGAAAAATTTTAATCCTGCTTCTGAGGACCGTTGATCGTCTCGGAGATAGGCAACCAAGACATAAAAGCCAAATGTCGAAAATTCTAGGGTGACAAAGACGGATAACAAATCGTTTGAGGACGCCATGAACATCATGCCGATTGCTGACATGAGGACCATGAAATAATATTCCCCCCTGAAAAATCGGAAGGCACGCACATAATCAATAGAGATAAATAGGACTAGAGCAGAGGCGCCAACAATCATAATTTTGAAAAAAAGCGCCATATGATCCAGTACATACATATTCTTAAAGAGCGCTCCAGTGGTGCCGTTTTGGTCAAAGACAAAGAGCATGAGTCCGGTGACGGCTAAGCCACCTATACTTAAGTGAGCGAGTTGTTGATGTGTGATACGTTTCAGAGAAAAATCCAGCGCAAGGATGACGCAGAGCCAGAGCGTGAGAAAAATCTCTGGAAGTAATAAGAGAAGATCAGCACCGGATAATGTGAGATTAAAGGCCATGGAACTTGTTTAATCAGTTTTAGAGTTTCTACTCCACCTTGGTCCTCCCCATACAAAGGGGAGGAAAATTCATTAAGGCAACGAACCTTGTGTGTTGTGTGTGACTAACGGAGCGCCTTGGGTGATTCGGTCAACCATGGGTTCGACTGTCGATTGCACCACATCGTAAAAATGCCCTGGGAACAAACCTAAAATGATGCTACAGGCGATGAGCAAGAGAAGCGGCATTCGATCCACCCAATGCCTGGCATCGGCAGTATGGGCATATTCTGAATCCATCTTTCCATAAAAGAGACCCCGCATCATTTTAAACATATAGGCCATTGTGAGGACGATTCCGAGGATGGCCACCATCACCTGAAAAGGATATCGGTCCCAGCTGCCTACAATAATCATGACTTCGGCAATGAAATTAATCGTGCCGGGCATCCCAATTGAGGCCATACAGGCCACGATAAAGGCTCCCGCAATAAAGGGCATTTTTTCTACGAGTCCACCCAGAGAGGGGATATCTCGGGTGTGGGTCTGATCATACACCCACCCTGCCATGGCAAATAACATACTGGTGGCGAGTGCATGAGCAAACATATAGATGACGGCGCCAGAGAGACTGATGTAGCTCAAAGCCGCCATCCCCAGGAAGATGTAGCCCATGTGACTGGAACTTGAGTAGCCGATGACATATTTGGTGTCCTTAGCAAAATACGACACCAGACCTCCGTAGATGATTGAGCCGACACAAAGAACAGCTGCAATCCACATTAAGTCACGAGTGGCTTCTGGCAGAATTTCAAAACCCACACGAATAATTGAAAAATGGCCCAGTTTCATGAGGACGCCGGCATGCAACATACTGGTCGCTGCTGGTGCAGCTGCATGGCCGACGGGCGACCATGAATGCAGAGGCCAAATGGGAGCAATCGAGGCAAACCCAAAAAAGATCAGAATCCAGATAAGCGCTGACATCGTATCGGAAAATTTGGCTTGTTCGCGGAGAACCAAGATGTCAAAGGTATGCAACCCAGACATGTGGTAAATGAGCAAGATCCCCATGAGTGCCATGACCGCACCGGCTGACAAAAAGAGAGTCAGCTTCATGGCTGCATATTCTTTGCTATTCGAGCCGAAATTGAAAATGTAATTAACTGAATCTCGAAGTTTGAGACCCTCAGGGTCAGTCATCGAGAGGTACCCTTTGGTATGGCTTCCCCACACGCCAAGCAATAAGTACATGGGCAACACAGACATTTCATAAAAGAAATACAGGAAGAACAGATCTAGGGACATAAAGACGCCGATCGTGGCGGCCGCCAGGATCAAGAGAAAGATATAAAATTCCTTGGTTCGATCTTTGATATGCCAGGAAACGAAGACTCCAGCAAACAACAAAATGGCCGAGGCAAATACGAGTGGTCCGCCAATACCATCGACGCCAACATAGAAGGCAATACCAAGTTCCTCTGACCAGGCAAATCGCTGAACAAATTGGAATCCACCTTTTGCAGGGTCATAAGCAAAGAAAATATAAAATGATGCTAAGAGGCTAATTCCGGCAGAAATAGCTGCTGTCATCCGCACCATCAATTCCTCTTGTCGAGGAATGAAGATGAGGGCGATCGACCCTAGAAAGGGTGCAAAGAGAATAATTAATAGAGAATATTCACCCATACTAATTAGTTTCTCAACGCTTCAGAAGAAAGAGACGGGGCCTTGTACTGTGCAGTAGCCATTCCCGGCTCTAGTCGTTCAACGACCGCTTGCACAGACCCGTTAATCATTCGCAAAAATGGAGAAGGGTACAGCCCAATCCAAAAAATCATCACCGACAGGGAGACGCCAATTGCCCATTCCCGTGTATTTAGGTCTGGAATCACGGTCGGCAAACTTTCCTTTAAAGGGCCAAAGATGGCCCGCTCGTAAAACCAAAGGAAATAGGCCGCCGCAAAGATGACTCCTGTGACGGCAATGGCTCCATAGAACCACCAGGCTTGAAAGACGCCTAGTAATATAAGAAATTCACCCACAAACCCATTCGTTCCCGGCAATCCAATTGAGGCCATGCCAATAATGAGCATGAAGATGGCCAGTAACGGCATTTTCTTTGCCAGGCCGGTACATTGTCGAACATCAGTATGGCCTAGCCGGTCATATATAAAGCCTGCTAAGAAGAACAATCCAGCCGTGCTAAACCCTAAATTAATCATCGTCAGCAAGCTGCCCTGAATGCCTTGGAAGTTCAATGCAAATAATCCAATCACGACAAAACCTAAATGGCTGATGCTGCTGAAGACCAGTAAGCGTCGAAAGTCCGGTTGAATAATCGCTACGATGGCCCCATAGACAACAGCAGCAAGTCCAAGTGTCATGAGAATGACTACCACGGTCTCATTCCGTGAGGCATCAGGAAGCAAAGGCATGGAAAAACGAAGGAAGCCATAGGTGCCCATCTTGATTCCGGCAAACATGACAGACATAGGAATGGGTCCTTGAACGAGAGCATCGGGAAACCAAGAATGGAAAGGAAACACCGGCGCTTTAAAGGCCAGGCCGAGGAAGATTAACCAAAAAATTAAAAGCTGTTGACTGAGTGGGATTTGTACGAAAAGCAGATCAATGAAGTCGAAGCTGTAGACCTGCTTGGCTTCAAAATAATTTAAGCTCAGGAGACAAAAACCCACCAACATGAAGACGCTGCCTAACAGGGTGTAGAGCACATATTTCAACGCAGCATAGTGGCAGTCTTTACCAGGTCCCCATAATTTAATCAGGAAGTAACTGGGGATGAGCATGAGCTCCCAGAAGACAAAAAAGACAATCAAGTCAATGGAAGCAAAAATGCCCATGAACGTCGTTTCCAAAGCCAAAATAGCCATATAAAAGGCTTTGGGCTTGAGAGTAACCGAATCCCACGAATACAGTATGAGCAATATGGTCAAAAACGCGGTTAATCCTAAAAAGAGGACGCTGATGCCATCCACCGCAAGGTGATAACTAATGCCTAAAAAAGGAATCCATTCCGCTCGCTCCGCAAACTGCATGGCAGGCGTGTCAGGCACAAAGAGCATCAGCATGATTGCGGCGACAAGCATTTCAAGGCTGGCAATGCCAAGCGTAGCCAAGCGAACTTGGGCATGATCTTTCAGTCCCCATACCATCAGGGCACCCAGTAATGGGAAGAAGGTCAGAAAGGTCAAAAAGGGAAAGCCGAATGTGAGTTCTTCTTGCATATCAATCAGTAACCACTGGAACTAGCGGAGGTTGCCCCCGCATACCACAGGACCACGAGATGAATGAGAATGGCCAACCCAATAAAGAGAATGGCGGCATAATGATGGACCATACCGCTTTGCAGTTTCCGCCATGACCAGGCCAACACATGATTGGCATAACCAACGATATTCAACCCAGCATAGATGACATGCTTTTCTGTCCAAGTAATCGCGGCCGCGCTGATATCTGTCCCTTTTCCGATGCCATTTACAAAGCGGTCGAGTATATGTTGATCAAACCAATCCCAGATCATTCCTAGCTTCTTGAAGGGTTCGACAATGATCCGGTCGTAGAACTCATCAACATAATATTTGTTGAGCAAGGTCGTGTAGGCTTGCGAGTAAGACTGAGCCCATTCGTTGGCCATCTGGGGTCGAATGGCATACATATAATGCGCCAGTCCCCAGCCTCCTAAGGCAATACCGATAGCGACAACCATAAGGATTCCTAATAATCCCCAGTTCACTTCATGGGCTTCGGCTCCGAGTGGTGTTGCGACATCATGTAAAAACCCATGAAACCAACCATGTTCTGGGGGAACGCCTATGAAGCCTCCCACAACAGCAAGCCCTGCGAGGATCATGAGTGGGACCGTCATGATAGGTGGGGATTCATGAATATGTTTGGCCACTTGGGGCTCCACGCGAGATTGTCCGTAGAACGTCAGATATGTCAGGCGGAACATATAAAAACTCGTCAAGAATGCGCCAATAGCCGCTAGGATATATAAATGGTAATAGCCATGCACGAAGGCATGGGCCATGATTTCATCTTTGCTCCAAAATCCAGCCAAGGGTGGAATTCCCGCAATCGCGAGGGTGCCAATTAAAAAGACTGCGTGGGTAATCGGGATTTTTTTGTACAGCCCACCCATCTTTCGAATATCTTGTTCGTGATGGAGAGAGTGAATCACCGCACCTGCCGATAAAAACAAGAGAGCTTTAAAAAATGCATGGGTGACCAAATGAAAGATGGCCGCTGTATAGGCACCGACCCCACAGGCGAGGAACATATAACCTAATTGGCTAACCGTTGAGTAGGCCAACACGCGTTTGATATCGTTTTGCACCAAACCTATCGTGGCGGCGAATAAGGCTGTGACTCCGCCAATAATGCCGACGGTGGTTAACGCGATCGGAGCCATATCGAACAACACATGATTGCGAACCACCATATACACCCCAGCGGTCACCATCGTGGCAGCATGAATGAGGGCACTCACTGGAGTTGGACCCTCCATGGCGTCTGGCAACCAGGTATACAAAGGCAGTTGCGCCGATTTTCCAAAGGCGCCAATGAGCAGGCAGATTGTGATAGCTGTAGCCATTTCAGTGGATAGTGAAGAGGCTTGAGATAAGACGGTGGTGTAATCGAGTGATCCGAAATGGGCGAAGATGAGAAAGACCGCTAATAAAAATCCAGCATCACCGATTCTGTTCACCACAAAAGCTTTGGTAGCTGCTTTTCCCGCAGAGACTTTTTCGTAGTAGTAGCCAATTAACAAATAGGAACAGAGCCCTACGCCTTCCCAACCAATGAATAACACCACGTAATTCCCACCCATGACCAGCAAGAGCATGGAAACCATGAAGAGGTTCATGTAGGTAAAGAACCGCGTGAATCCTTCTTCTCCATGCATATAGCCCACAGAATAGACATGGATGAGAAAGCCGACGCCGGTGACCACCAACAACATAATGGTGGTCAGGGGGTCAATTAGGAATGCCAAATTGATAGTAAGATTGCCTCCAAAAATCCAGGACCAAGCAATCACTTCACGGGGTTCGGGGTTGGACAGGACAGATGCAAAGACGCCGAGGGTGCAGAGAAAAGATAGTCCGACTGAACCAAATGCCAGTCGCCCGGCCCACTCATGCGAATAGCGTGAGCCGTAGAAGCCGTTGGCTAAGACAGCCAGGAGCGGGAAGAGGGGGATCAGCAGAACCAGTAAATCAAACACGTTACCACTTTAAAATGTTGATTTCGTCCACGTTTGTGGCCATCTTCCCACGGAAGATCACAATAATAATAGCGAGCCCCACGGCAGCTTCGGCTGCAGCAACGGCAATGATAAAGAGAGCAGACATTTGTCCGGCCATAGAATTCAAATAATGCGAAAATGCCACCAGATTAATATTGGCGGCATTGAGCATGATCTCAACGCTCATCAGAACAATAATAAAGTTTCGTCGTATGAGGACGCCTACTAATCCTGTCATAAAGAGGATGGCGCTGACGGCAACATAGGCAGAGAGGGGAATCATTGTGGTGATAGTTAGGATGTCGGCGAATGAGCGGGTTCTTGATTGTCTGGCTTGGTGGGGGTCTTAGCCAGCACAATGGCTCCGATCACGGCACCTAGCAAGAAGATTCCCACGATTTCAAAAAGGAGCAGATAATCGCTGAACATAGTAATGCCAACCGCATGACTCGGGCCAGTTTCCAAAATCAGCTCGGGCGTAGCGATTCCAATGGTGCCACCATAAGGTGAGAGCATAAGCAATATGAGTAATTCACCCAGGAGTCCAAGGGAAGCAAACAACACATAGGTATGTTTCTTATGGAGGTGCTGGTCTTCTGTTTTTAAATTCATCAACATCAAAACAAACAGGTACAAAATTAAGATCGCTCCCGCGTAGACGATGATTTGTACCATAGCCAAGAACTCAGCATTGAGCATGACAAACAGGCCAGCCATATGAAGCAGGAGGGTTAGTAAGCACAAGGCGCAATGTACGGCATTCCGCAGAGACACGGCGAGCACTCCTGCCGCGACGCTGACCCCGGCAAAGTATATGAAGAGAAGCCACATCATGGATTGGTCTTAAGGATCTGGAGCATTTTGAATGGAGACAGGAAAATGGTAGCGATATGCCTGGCTTTCCTCACCTTCCTTCTCTTGGTTATGCGCATATAAATATTTCTTGGCATCACCTAAATGCCGCTCGCCAATTTCATACAAGCGGTTCTTATCAAACATGAGGGTGCGTTTATCATGGGTGGAAAATTCATACACCTTTGTCATGGCTAAAGCGTTGACTGGGCAGGCTTCCACGCAGTAGCCGCAAAACACACATTTTGTAATATCGATATAAAATTCTTTTGCATACCGTTTTAAGGGGAGAGATTGATCTTCTTCACTGATCACTTTAATACACCGAGAAGGGCAGGCGGCTTCACAGAGATCACACCCGACGCATCGTTCTTTCCCATCATCGTAGCGAAGGAGGCTTAAGGCTCCACGATGGGCATCAGGGATGGTCCGTTTCTCTCGAGGGTATTGGAAGGTGATGGGTTTATGAAACATGTGTTTGAGAGTGACCTTTGCGGCATTCCAAATTTCCCGGAATAGGACGGCGTCAAAAAACTTTTTTGTGGTAATTTCGTTACTCATAATGGCGTAGGCTATCCTTTTGCTAGGCTTTCTCGACCGTCACGTAGGTTAATTTGAAATAGGGTACTCCTGTAGTGGGGTCAATCTGAAGTGGCATCAGGTCCTTGACTGGTGGGTCATTGAAATGTTCAGGGACAGTACAAGTTCCTGGCATTAAGGCCGTGTCTTCAGCCACGGTCATTTCCAAGACACCTTGGTCTGAGGTTAAGCGAATGCGGTCGCCAGAGGTGAGACCAAGATTTTTCAAGTCTTCAGGCCCCATAAAGAGGCTTTTTTTATTTGACGAAATCTGGACTAAGCCTGAGGCTTGAGTCGACAGTTTTCCAGAATGATAAATCAGTTGGGTCATGCGTAGGCCAAAAGGTCTGTGGGTTTTCCCCTTGCCATTGAGGGCATACCGGGCTTTCACTTCTTGGGCATAATCGTTTGAAAAGTAGTTGGAGGAATCGACTTGTATTTTTTGGGTTTGCCCCAGATTGTAGTACCCCGGCAGGACTTTTCGGATTTCTTGTTGGATGTCTTGGGTCGATTCATATTCCATGGGTGATCCCAGGATATTGGCCATTCCCACCATAATATGCCAATCCAACGTGCTTTCTCCTAATGCATCTAGGGCTGGACGAAGATATTGTACTTTACCTTCTTGATTCGTCATGGTGCCGTCTTTTTCCGCAAAGGTCGAAGCAGGGAAGATGACATGCGCTAGCTTCGCGGTTTCTGTGAGGAACGGATCCTGACAAATAAGCACGTCCAATTTTTCCAAAGCCTCTTTCACGCTAAATGAAGCTGGCAAGGTTTCGAGTGGATTTTCCCCGACGACATAGAGGGCTTTAATTTCTCCACTTCGACAGCGTTCTAAAATATCAATCAAGTGACCACCTTGTTGGGCATCAGGAAGATTGGTGCTCCAGGCTTGGTTGAAGGTGTCACGCGCTTGGACATCTGTAAAGGAAACAACTCCAGGCAGAAATTCAGGTGCTACGCCCATATCCACGGCACCCTGCTCGTTGGCTTCTTCTATGAAGGTATTAATTCCGCAGCCAGGGGTCCCTAATTTTCCAGTGACCCAAGCCAGGTCAATCAATTGCAGCATATGCTGATACCCGTTGGGTTGCCTGAGTATTCCCTCTCCGCAAATGATGATAGAACGAGGAGCCTCGGCAAAAATTCTAGCAGCCTCATGAATGTGCTCAATATCCACACCGGTTTGTTGAGATACGTCTTCAAAAGAAAAGGACTCAGTGGCCTGTCTTAATGCCGCAAGGGATTCAGGATGGTCTGTAGTGGTTTCTTCATCAATCAAATCTTGATGGAGGGCAGATTTCACTAATCCTTGGATGTAGAGCCCTTCTGTTCCAGGATTCAGCATGATGGGGTGAGAGCTGAGTTTGGCCATATTGGTTTGTGAGGAATCCACAACAATGGTTTGGGCTTTATACAAACTGATGGCGGATTTTACGCGTAGGCTAATAACAGGGTTGGTGTCCGTGATATTCGCCCCGATGATTAAGAAAGCTTTGGCTTTATTGATTTCTTCAGAGGTGTTCATCATACGATGAACACCGAGGGCTCGTTTCATGGCATGAACAAAATTGAGATGCCCGTATCGGGCGCTGCTATCAAGTTGGTTGGTTCCGATCACAGTGCGCATGAATTTTTGGAAGACATACAGATCTTCGTTCGTGCATCGTGCGGTAATCAGTCCGGCAATGGCTTGAGGGCCGTGTTGGGATTTAATGGCACCCAATCGGCTGGCAGCTGCTTCCAAGGCATCAATCCATGGCGTGGGTTGAAGTCCCGCATCAGTTCGAACCAATGGGACTTTCAGCCTGGAAGGGTTATCGATATATTGAAAGCCAAATCGCCCTCGTACACAGATCCCATCATGACCATTGACCGTATCGCTTCGGTCACCCCATTTATTTTTCCAAGAGAGAGGCGATGTCACGCGGACCACTTCTGTATCTTTGGTTTCCACATAGATTTGGCAACCGTCTCCACAGTAATTACAGGTTGTGGTCGTTTTTTTGAGCTGCCAGGGCTTATAGGCATATTTGGAAAACTTATTAGTAATGGCACCCACTGGGCAGACGGCTAAGCAATCGCCGCAGAATTCACAATCAAGTTTTTGGTCGCCTTTCGCCACCACCTGTGTGAAGCCACCTTTTTTCATGAATTGCAAGGCGTCAACACGCTGGACATCTTTACAGATATTGATGCATTCGCCACAGGCAATGCAGCGGTTCATATTGAAGTCCAGTACGAGGCTACGCGTGTCTTCGGGGATATTTTTTTGCTTGGCGTTGTCTAGATTGGTCACGCCATGCAAAAAGGCCATATCTTGCAACTCGCAATGACCATCGGCATCGCAGACTGGGCAGTCTAAGGGGTGGACCGATAAATGTTTCGTCACCGCTTTTTTGCGGGCCAAAAATAAATCTTCACCGTCGGTTCGGATGACCATACCGGCTGCGGCTTTGGCTGTGCAGGAACGAACCGGAGCTTTTTTCCCTTCTTGCGCAACCAGACACATACCGCAAGACCCGAACGGGTCAAAGGTATAGTGGTAGCACATAGCCGGAACAATCTTTCCCGTACTCGCCACAACATCATAGAGCGAGACACCGGCTTTAGCCTGGACAGTTGCTCCGTCCATGGTCAGTTCAATGGTCTCTGCTTCAACTTCTGGTGATGTGACTGGCTTTAATCCCATATCTATTCCTACCGTGCAATGCTGTACTGAATGTTTACTCCTATTGCAGAGGATTTGGTTGTTGGTATTTCTACCCTATCTTTATCCTCCCCTTACAAAGGGGAGGAAAGAAGCTAGCGATCGCATTCTCCCATCACGATATCATACGACCCAAAAATGGTGACCGCGTCGGCGATCATATAGCCTTTCGACATATGATCGAAGGCACCCATGTGAATAAAGGATGGAGAGCGAATTTTCAAACGATACGGATTCCCGCCTCCCGTACTCACAATATAGAACCCCAGCTCGCCTTTATGTGCTTCGGTTCCGCAATAGATTTCTCCAGCAGGAGCATCAAAGCCTTGGGAAAATAACTTGAATTGTTGAATCATTGATTCCAAATTGGTGAAGACGCGATCTTTTGGCGGCAACGTGACGCTGGGCACATCTGCCATGATAGGTCCAGGCTGTATTTGCTCTAGACATTGCTTAATGATTTTGATGCTTTCCCGAAATTCTTCAATACGAATCCAATATCGATCATAGGTGTCGCCATTTTTCCCAACGGGAACACTGAATTCACACCAAGGATATGCGCTATACGGTTCGTATTTACGCAGATCATAATCGACACCCGAACCGCGCAATGTGGGCCCGCTTAATCCAAAGCTCAAGGCATCTTCGGCTGAAATCACGGCCACGCCGCACGTTCGCGCAAGCCAGACACGATTTTTTTCCAGAAACACGACATATTCGTCAATTTTAGGAGGAAAGTAGTCTAAAAACCTTTTGACTTTGTCTATGAGAGAGTCATCGAAATCCCGTTCCACACCCCCTATGCGATACCAACTGGTGGTGAGGCGAGCGCCACAAAGCTCATCAAACCAATCCAGCAAAATTTCCCGGTCTCTAAAGGTATAAAAAAACACGGTCATGGCACCAATATCTAACGCCTGAGTGCCTAGCCAAAACAGATGCCCAATAATCCGCTGGACCTCAGCAACAATGGTGCGGAGATATTCGGCTCGTTCAGGGATCTCGATATTCATGAGCTTTTCAACAGCCCGGCAATAGGCGAAATTGTTATACATGGCGCACACGTAATCCAGCCGATCAGTATGTGGGATGAACTGATGGTAAGTGCCGCCTTCAGCCAGTTTTTCGACACCGCGATGTAGATAGCCTAAAACCGGGGTAGACTTAACCAATCGTTCGCCTTCCAGTTCCATGATGACCTTTAACACCCCGTGTGTCGCAGGGTGTTGTGGACCCATGTTCAGGAGCAATTCTTCCGTCCGAAGCGTTGGGAGGTCAGCGGTCTCCGGATGATTGGGGTCGACTTTATAGATTGTCGTGCGTTGATCGTCGAGTTTCATGATAATATTTCAACTTACAAAATTAATTCGGGTCATTGAGAAAATCAAAGGTATCTCGCCAGCCTTTACCCTGCACAGGAAAATCTTTTCGCAGCGGATAGCCTTCGTTGTAATCATCAGGCATGAGAATGCGGCGGAGGTCGGGATGATGATTGAATCGAATCCCCATCATGTCGAACACTTCACGCTCCATATATTCGGCGCCCATCCACAGATCCACCATCGAATCCACCTGGCAATCATGTTCAGGGACACGGGTCTTGATGCGGATACGATGCCGCTTTCGAATTGAATAGACTTCGTAGACCACTTCAAATCGCTCGGTTTCGTCAGGCCAGTCCACGGAACTGACATGCACCATATAATCACAATCCAAATCAGGATCTTTTCGAATATAAGAACAAACATCATGCAAAGCTTCCCGCTTGACAGAAACTGCTAAGTCTCCACGCCATTCTTGGGAGCTAAGAAACCCTTCAGGAAATCGGCTTTGAATTTTTTCAGCAATTGGATGCATATCTGTTGAATCCATGGAAGCTACCAGCATTCTTCATGCTGCCACCGTCTAATTTGTACGGGCCAACGTAAAGGTGGTGCCTCCAGCATTTCCACCTTTCTCGAAATACGACCATTCCTGCTTGATATGATTGGCATCAACCATTGTGATTGTGAGGTCATGCATATGCCCCTCATGCCCAAGATCCTCGTTGTCCTTCGATGAGAGTGAAAACAAAAGACGGTTTTCTTTCATTGCTGTAAGATCCAAGTGAGGTTGATTGCCAACGGAACAATAATGCGTCATCGTCAGTGATCCGCTTTTATCGTGGTAGACGTTTACCATCTCATGTGGGCTGCCGGGAAACATGGTTTCCACAACAGTACTCCCATTTGATGACACTTTATATTCAATTTTTCCAGGGACCTCTTTTCCATCCATCACGTGCGTGCCTTCCCAGGTTCCTGCTAACGATTTTATGGCTTTGAGAGCATCGCTCCCTTCATAGGGCGGCGGCATTTCCTGGGCTTTTTCTGCAAAAGTAACCGCAGGGAATATGAAAACAAGGCACAATAAAACCAATGTCAGAAAGGAATTCATGGTGAACCTCCTGCTTATTGGTGGTGTGACTCTTTTCATGCTTTACACCTTCACTTGGTCGGGTTGTTTCGTGAAGACGCGCTTCTGCATGATCCGATCTTGGAGTTTGAAGATTCCATCAAATAGCGCTTCCGGCGTTGGGGGACAGCCGGGGACGTAAATGTCTACTGGCACAAACCGGTCGACACCTTGAACGACACTGTAGCTGTCATAAATATTGCCAGAAGTCGCGCAAGACCCCATAGAAATCACATATTTGGGTTCAGGCATTTGGTCGTAAATTTTCCGAATAACAGGAGCCATTCGACGACAGACGGTTCCTGCCACAATCATGAGATCCGATTGGCGAGGGGATGCTCGAAAGACACCAGCACCATACCGATCGATATCATAGCGGGAAGACACTGCCGCAATCATTTCAATGGCGCAACAAGCCAAGCCAAAGGTCATGGGCCACAACGAACCTTTGCGGGCCCAGTTGACTGCTTTTTCTAAAGAGAGCGTCATGACCCCCAGATCCCCATCCTTGGCTGGAGGACCAATTTGGACTAATCCCATTCCAGTGCCCCTTTTCGCCAAGCATAGATATAAGCCACGACAAACAGTCCAATAAAAATCATCATTTCAATGAATCCAATCACACCCAAATCCTTAAAGGTAATTGCCCAGGGATAGAGGAAGATGACCTCAATATCAAAAATCACAAACAGCATGGCGATCACGTAGTACCGCACCGGAAAGGGCATACGAGAATCCGAGAAGGGTTCTGAGCCGCACTCGTAGGTTGAGAGTTTTTCTTCTTCGGGGTACTTAGGTTGAACCAGGTAGGAGAGCAGGAGGGTCACCAGTCCAAATCCTAATGCCAGGACTGTAAAGACCAGAATGGGAAAAAACTTCGTTAAGTACTCAAGGAGAAGGTCCGACCCGGACATCTGGTGACTCTCCTAGTAATAAGTGAAAAAATAGCCCACCCCATGTCTGGGAGATATTCTAGAACTGCGCATGGTAGCACCCAAATTTTTTGCGAATCAATGCAACAAAAGACCTAAGCGCCTCTGGGTCTATTCAGGCAAAAAAGGTTGAAAAACCAGTGGTTTGCCAGAAGAATTTATGGGGAATTGTTGGGGTTTTGTTTTTGGGCAACGAAATGTTTTGACAGCCTTTACATCTTTATTTTAAGAGGAGGTAGGGGCGAGAGACACTGCTTTTTGACCCTTAATGTCTCAAGAAGACAGTCATTGAAAATATTTTAACCGAAAATCCCTTTTAAACTTTGGAGAGCTTTGGAGCTAGTTATTCGGATGAGTTCTTCTGTTTTTGAGGCGAGTCGCACGTATTTGGTCCGCTCACCGGGGGCTGAAATTTCGAGGTATTTCGCAGCTTTGGCATTGTGAATCGCACGTCTGGCTTGGGAGGCGGACAGTTGCGGAATCATTTTTTCAGCATCGCTCATACTGACAGGAATGTTGTTGAGTTGTTTGAGGAACAATTCTGAAAACAAGGTCCAATAGTAGCTTTGTTGAAGTTTGGGTTCCCGAGCAAAGGCATTGATCCATACCTGAGCGGCTTCTTTATTAATGGCTTCGATATACCTTCCGACTTCCTTATCTGAAAAGCGTTTCATGCCCTGTTCTCCGGTTGTATGCTCTGGCCTGGTTCTATTCTAATTAGCATAAAGCTTACTACTTAGTGAATTTTAATGCAATGTATTGTTTTTATTAAAATAATTGTCTTTTTGTATAATAATAAGAGTTCAATTTAATAGTCATATTGACAATCATAATGGATAATGTTATACTTTATAGCATTGATGATAGAAGGATGAAAGTGAGCAGTTATCTGGGGAATATATTTTTTATTTTTAGGAGGTGCCCCATGAACATTTTTAAATTGAACTCTCTGAACCAGAAGCATCGTGATTCGACGAAATATCCTTTTTTGAATGGAAAAAAGATGGTTCTGGCCGCTGGCATTCTCGTTGTTTGTTGCTTGGCATTTTCTCCAGCTTGGGCTGGAGAGGTTTCTCGTACTAAAACGTCTTCAGGGGCCATTCAGTTAACCGGTCTGTCGATACAAATTGGTCCAGGAGGATTCCAGTTAGGTCTTGGGCTTCCTTATTACAGCTATGGCCCAATCTACGGATATTCGCCTAGATATTATGGTCGGCTTGGTCCTCGGCATTTTAGGAAACCCCCAAGACATTATGGGCATCGTCGCCATTACGCTCCCCCACGACGCTTTAATCGAGGCCATGGATGGAAAAACGATAGACCACGAGGAAATTTCCGTGGAAGAATGGGTCGTGGTGGTAGCCAGCGAGGTGGAGGTCGCCGATAACCGATTCAGAGGGTCTTTCTAATCTAGCGGGGTCTCGTAGTATGTGTCTAAACCCGTGAAGGGCAAGCCCTTCACGGGTAATTGGAGGATCTTTCAGAATTTTTTCATTTTAGAGGGAGGAGTGCGAAGTTTGGGAGGGGTTTCCGATTGGTCGTCCCATTCGTCTTCCATGGGTGGAACCGCTTTAGCCTTTTGCCGGCGGTGAATCTGGGTCTGTATTCGCGGCTTAACCGGCCTTGGTGTTTCATCGGGTTTTTGGGGTAGGTCAGCTTGCGTCATGATTAATACGTTTGTTTTAGATCTTGTGTACTTATTCTAGAGCTATTTCCTTCACTTTTGATAGTGGGGATACTTAGAAGGGGAAATTGTTTCATAAGCTCTGTGCAGAATGGTAGAATAAGCGTAAAGCTTGAAATGTCCACAGTTAGCCACTAGAATTACAGCCCTAGATTTTCTACCCGTGATGCGAAACTTACGATCTCCAACTCTTGTCCTTGGTTTAGTTGTCCTGCTTCTCGTCGTTGGGGGCATTCTGTCCGCTCAAGCCATTGGACATGTCTCTCAACATACGCATCATCATACCTCTGCGACACATGCCACGACATTGTGTAGCTGGTATTGTGCAGCCGGTCAGGTTCATGGTGCTGATCTGGTGGTTGTGGCCGCCCCAATTGCCTCCTTTCTTGCGATACAAATTGAAAGGCCTGTTACCTATCTATCCTCGATTATTGTCCTGTCTTCTTCTCGTGCGCCCCCATCTGTTTAGTCCAAGGCATTCCCTTTTTCTCTAACAGGATTCACAATCTTCTTGCCACATAATGGTGTGGTGTCGAAGGAATGTTCCTAATGGTTTCTTGACTCCCAAAAGGGCTCAAGACATAAGCAGAACTGAATCTGTCATGATTTTGTTTTTATATCACTGAGTAATTTATTAGCTTTTTTCATGTGTAAGGAGAAGTTGTAGGATGGATTGCAGAATTTCTAAATTATTTCGCGATTTTCGAGCAGTCGGTGTTGGGTTCTTAATCGGTACAATGATCATGGGAGGCAGTGGAGCAGTCGTTGATGCAGCCTTACTTGATGGAGTCATGGGTGGCTTTGAAGAAAGTATGGGGAAACGAGCGGAAACTAAAGGGGAACAACTGATTATTGGGAATTTCTACCAGGCAGAAAGGCCGGATTCTCACGCTCCCATTGGAGTAATGGGGGACCACACCCATAACAAAGGGGAGTTTATGGTTTCCTATCGGTTCATGCATATGTTTATGGACCAGAATCGTGATGGGACAAATAATGTTTCTGCCAGTAAAGTTCTGGAAGATTTTGTTGTCACCCCGACAAAGATGACCACACAAATGCACATGTTCGGTGCCATGTATGGCTTGAATGATACTGTGACATTGATGGCCATGTTTCCATACATTATGAAGGATATGGATCATGTGAACCGCATGGGTGTGAAGTTTAGGACCCATTCCAGTGGCATTGGGGATATCAAGTTAGCTGCTCTTTGGCGTCTCTATGCCTTTGAAGCTCCGAGTATCGGTGCCCATCGATTCCATTTGAATACGGGAGTGTCCTTACCCTCAGGAGATATTAAACCTCGGGATAATACTCCGTTGGGAAACAATTCGTTGTTACCCTATCCTATGCGGTTGGGATCTGGAACGGTGGATCTGTTACCCGGCTTGACCTATACAGGGGTCAAAAATAATGTTTCATGGGGATTTCAAGGGATGGGTGTGGTACGAATCGGCTATAACAGCCAAGGATACAAAGATGGAAACCGGTATGACTTGAACGGGTGGGGGGCGTATCGTTGGGCGGATTGGATCAGTACTTCAGCCCGTTTCAATTGGAAACAATGGTTTAATATCAAAAGAAGAGATGGCCAACTTCCAACGACAATCGGCCCTATGAACCTTCCGCTTATCCCAACGGCCGAAACCGACCTCCGAGGGGGCAAACGGTTGGATCTTCTGGGAGGGGTCAACATTCTATTCCCAGAGTTCATGGGCCTCGAAAATCATTTAAATGTTGAAGCGGGTGCCCCTATTTATCAAGATCTTGATGGCCCGCAATTGAGGCAAAGCTATTCCATCTGGGCGGGATGGCAAATCATTATGTAAAGAGCGCAGGCGGCCTGATGCTAACAAGGTAGGGGAAACAAGGAGAAGGGTCATGAAAAATAAAATCCGAATGGTGTGGGTCGTGATAAGTCTGGCCATTATCACGGGACCAAGTATGGCCCATGCCTATGAAGTGGCTGATGTGAGAGATGGAGGCACGATTCAAGGAAATGTCACCTTCTTTGGAATACTCCCTGAGCCACAGCGTTTTGAAGTTGAAAAAAATCCCGAGGTGTGTGGTGACCAGCGAAGCCTGGTGAAAGTTGAAGCCCAGAACGGTTTCCTCAAAGGAGCTGTTGTGATCTTGGAAGGCATAGAATCTGGAAAGCCTTTCGCGAAACAAGAATTTCTGGGGAGTTCTCCAGGAAAAGGAGCGTTTCAATATGTGGGCGGAGAAACGTTGGGGTTACGGGTGAAAACCAAAAACTGTAATTTCGGCCCCTTCACGGGAGTCTTAACGCCTGATGAGGCTGTACAATTTGGTAACCAGGATTCCGTCAAGCATGTTCTGCATACCTTTGTGTCGTTGGATACAAAGGGAAGTGTCTTACGTACGCTGCATAATCGGGATATTCATCCCGATGACGAATTTGAACGCACGTTTGACTCCGACAAGTTGAAGGAAAGTCGCGTGGTGCGGATGACGTGTAATCGGCACGATTTTATGCAGAATTGGTTCTATGTCGTAAAGAATCCCTATTTCGCCATTTCAGATGAGAACGGGAATTTTTCAATCGACAATATTCCCCCTGGGCACTATACCCTACGAGCCTGGCATCCTGTGCTTGGTCTTCAAGAACAGGAAGTGCATGTGATGCCAAACCAGGATTTCGTGGCTGATTTCACTTTTCCTAAGCAAGGATAAAAGACGAGATCATGGAAGCCGTCTTCTCGTCCAGAGGAGGCGGCTTTTTCTTTTTTTAGGAGTTTATCTGGCTCGGGTAGGGGGTATAGACCAGTTTTTGTCTTATAGCCCGTTTTCCCTTATATACTGAAATAAGGTAACGCACCTTCCACATCCTTCATGAAACACTATCCGGCACTCTGTTTTAACTACGTATTGGAAATTGATACACCATACTCTTTGAGCGCTTTTAAAATGGTGGGTGTTCCAAGGCTGGACCCCACTCCATAAAGGCTTGGAATAAAAATGACCAACGGCTTTCCATCTTTCATAATATGTTTCTGTTGAACGGGTACAGGTTGGAACCGAGAGCAAAGCGCATGTACCTTCCCAGTTTCGGTTGCCATAATTGGGCCTCCACTGTTCCCGTAATTTAGGGCTTTGTCTAAAACGTAAATCTTGGGATCATCTGATATCTCAACCATTTTTGTCTGTTCGTATGTTGATGAAACAATCGCTGAGGTCGCTCGTGGAGATAAATTAAATTCCCCAATAATTGGACCTCCGATATCCCAAAAGGAACCCATTGAAAGCGGATAACCAAAGGCATAGATAGGCTCACCTTCTTCAAGTTCTCGCGAGGAGACCTCAATAAATGAAAATCCTTTTTTCCCTTTGACACTTTCTTTATTACTATTAGCTTCAAAATCAACCTTTAAAAGGGCAAAATCGGTAATCGGATCTTCATGTTGGAGAGATACGTGTTGTAACATTGGTAAAGATGTATCTTTGGCTGCTTGCATAAGCCAGGCCTTCACTATGTCGGTCCTGACAGGTTTATTTAGGTCGCCTTCTTCGTGTACCACATGGGCTGCAGTAACAAACCAGCCGTCTGGTGACACAAAAAATCCCGTTCCTGTGGGATGCATGCCTTTCGCGTTAGCGTTTGGAAGAAGAATCGAAAATGTGGCTTGCTTGGTTTTCTGTAAAGTTTTTCGAATCATTCCCTACCGACCACCCTTTTTAACATTTCCTTGTGCTCTGTTTTAAAGCTCCAATTCGTTGAGGCTTTTCATAAAAGTTAATGCCTATGTTCCGCAACGAGACTCTCTTACAAGATTCCGAACCTTATCTACGATGTATTGTATTATTTTTCAATCTAGCAAAGGTGTGTAAATATTTCTCTTTCATTACTCTCAAATAGAGTCAAGTTTGAACTTCTAATCATCAAGTTCCACAGGTTTTTTCTTTCCACTTTCCAGACATCTCAAGTAGTGTCCCTATGAAACGGATTTTTGAAAAGCCCATTTTTCAAGCTTGTTTTGATAGGGAGGCGGCTTCTTGTTTATTTGGGAAGTCCGTTCGGGAATGGTTTGAGGGGATTGCTGAGCCATTTCAATGTAGTTGCTCGAAGTTTCAATGTTGGGGAGGAGTCCAGAGGGGGCCGGGCCCGGCTGGTTCTTGCAGATAGCTATTATCATACGGTTCTTCGTTTCCGGTGACGCCATCTTCATAGGAATCTTTAAACATCTCGCCGAGTTCCTGTTCGAATTTTCCATTCCCATTCAGATCAATCCAATAGAATATTGGATCACCAATGGTCATCACGATGGGTGTGCCAAATTCATCCAGCCAGACTTCGTAGGTTCGACGGGCAGTCATGAAGTTGGTTGATCCTGAGCCGGTCAAATCAAATTCTCTAAAAAACAAATCATTACGCCAATCATAATAGGCCTTGATCTCGCGGGAATCGAATTCATCAGGTTCTACAGGCAGTTTTGGCCGAGGTTGAACCGCGGAAAAGGGTGAGGTATTCATTGCGGTCTTGAAAGACCAGAGGGTAGCTTTCGAGTCAAGACGGAAGTCTCCCCATGCCCCCTGGACAAGAAGCAAACTCATAGTGGCTATCGTAAACAAAAGAATATGGAAACTCCGTCGGTAGGTGCGAAAAACAAATAGAATGAGCATACGATGAATTATAGTTGAATAAGCAAGAGGCGGAAAGTATGCACCGAATGAGGCTAATTTTGGAGGGAAAATTGGCTGGAGCAAGAGACTAAAGCACTGGGATCCATTTGGCGACACGTTTGAGAAGTTTCAATGTGGGATGTTCGCGCCAGCACCCTTGTTTCCAAATCATTCGTTGAGATGTTTTCTTAGCCCAATCGATATCGCTGGCTGGACAATTACCTGATGCCAGACATCGAATTTTGTACTCCTGCAGTATTTCAACTGCTTGGCAATCTTCCAATTGGTTCAGTGCCCATCCATAATTAAGCCAATACCAAGGCTTTTCTGGTTTCAGCTGCACAGCTTTCTTGAGATAGGGTAGCGCTTGGTTAGGGCTGTGTAGATCAGCTAGATACAATCTTCCCAGTTTGCCTACGACTCTGTGGTCGTAGGAACCATAGGTCAAGGCTTGAGTTAATGCGGTTTCCGCTTCTTGCAACTTGTGCTGGCGTGTGAGTCTCCAAGCATAGCGACGAAGGTTTCCAGGATCCAGTTCATCAAGCGCAATGGCTTTAGCTTGCTCTTCCAATGCTTCTTCAGGATGGTCAAGAGCTTGAAGGGCCCGCGCCCGATAATCATGGACATCCGCTACTTGTGGGCGGGCTTGGAGGGCCGCAGTGAATACGTTCAGGGCTTCTTCGTCCCGATCAAGGTAAAAGAGGGATTGTCCATAGCTGTATAAATAATAAAAATGATGTCCATACTCAAGTGCCGCCTTATGGTATGGGATAGCGGTTTCCTCGTCATCGTTCCGATCAAACATCTCTGCTCGGAGATGATCCGGAAATCCCAAAAGGGAGCGAAGCGTTGGATTATTGCCGAGTTGAGGGACGACCCTCTTCTTGTTGAATGCTTCGATGGCTTCAATGCTATCTGTTTCTGACAATCCACTCCACCAGGGAACGAGGCTAGAGATATAAGCCCAGCGAACTGCAAAAGACCTAGGGTCAGTCTGAAGCCCTTTTTCTGTATATTGGTTAACTCCTTCAGCATCTCCCAAGCTCTTGGCAATGTCGATAAGAAATTTATACGGTATCCCTGATTTCTTCTTAACTGCGGCAAGCTTAAGATTTTTCCAGGAAATAGAAAAGTACTCCTTCATTGCCTTCACTCGTTCAGGGGGTGTCTTAGACATATATGCTCCCCCACGGGATGTCCATCCTAATTTCCAGTAGTAGATACCGCGTGCCAACTGAGCCGTTTCGCTTTTGTCGCTGTGACTGACCCATGTATCCAGTGGTTCTTTCAAATCTGTTGCAGAATTCGCAAAAGTAAAATACGCGGCTTCCACGTGTTCTTCTGGAATGTTCTTGGTCTGGTACAGACGTTCCTGTCGAGTGAGAATCTGTTCTAACTTTTGGTAATGCCCTTGGCGTAGATGGTTGAGAAGTTCAAGCCGATCCAAAAACTCGGCATGGACTATTTCTGGAGAAAAGAAAAAGACTATTAGGCCAAACCATAAGCCTAGTGCTCGGATTGCTGGCAGAGTTTGGGGAATCGCAGGGACGAGAAAAGAGTGATAAGCGTGACGTACCATGATTAAATCCAGGGAGTGAGTGAACCGTCTTTATTTCCTTTCGGTTGGGATTGTTGTTTGGTGAAGGAGGAAGCTCTGGAGTTGTCAATTATTGGACCTTTTTCCAGTAACGGGAATATAAAAAGGTAGCCTCCCAATGAGGAATCAAGAAATCCTGCGTGATTCCCGAGAGGCAGAGAGTTGTTGAGTGGCTTATTAGGAGGGAACGATTGTTATTCATCCCACGCAAACGAAACTCTAAGTTACAAGGAAGACGAGGCTGGTGAGTTAGTTATTTTCGAAGGCTTGGCGAGTGGCAAAAACTTCCCCTGGATGGATCAACAACAGGCAGTCTCCATCTACGGGATCTTTGTGAAACAGCGCGAAGGCAAGGCAGAGCTGTGGCGTCGGTTCCGGGGGAAAATCTAAAAGTACTGGAACATCAATTAGGGGTGTGGGCTCCTTCAGGCTGGCCAAGCGAAGCCGCACGGCAATTAAGGTATCGCGGAGGCGGGCGTGAATGTGTTTTTCAGTAAGATCCGGAGAGGAAGTAATGTATTGTTCCCACAGCGGATTCGTCATACCTACGCAAAAGTCTAGGCCGATACTTTGCGCCGATGGAGTCACATCTTTAAGAATCCCGGATTCGATGGCCTCTCGTCGTATGCGAATGGTGAGCTGTTTTAGGTCTGACGGAATTTCTTGGGTACCCACTGAATCAGAAGTTGTAAGTTCCAATATGCCACCTGAGGAAGAGTCTTCCCTATTGTCAATCAAAGCGGGCAATTCAGGTAGGGAAGGATCCTTTGAGACAGGAAGTGCAGAGGGATCCTTACCAAGGGCTTGAATTATGCCTTCATAGACGGATTTGGCAGAATCGGTCCAACTTTCATCTTGAGGCAATCCACGAAAAGCGGCTTCCGAGGCTTTCTTTTCGTCATGCGTTAAAGGGCGTGGTGATGTCATACTTACAAGGTAAGTTAATTTACTAGAAAGTCAAGTATTCTCAATGAATTATCAATAAAGTAAAAAAAGTAAGTAGATAGCTTACTTTTTTGTGAGCGAAATCGCACTTTAATCACAGAGCGAAATCGCTCTTTGTCATGACTTTCCTCATAGATTTGTCAGAAATATTCACTCTAAATTTGTGAAATTTTATAATTATTTCAAACGTTTACATAATATTTTGCGACATAATTCAATTTAGGAATATAATTTGCTTGTTAATGGTTCTATCACGTTAATTTATTTTAAGGACCAAACAATGGACCCACTTTTTGATTTAGCCATGATTGTCGTAGTTGCCGTCATGGTTGGTTTTAATATTTACGGGTAACTAGCTTTCTTCATTTCTCTTTGAGTAGGAAGAGAATCGAGTTGGTGATTGTCCGGTATCTCCTCCGCAGTAGTTTTTTCCATTCTTCAGGTTCTTTCTTCAAATCAAAGTATTTCTACGTAATTAAAATTTCATAAGATTAAGTTTTTTAAGGAAATTTTTTCAAAATTTCTTGAGATGCCCTGTTCTGTCCTGGTATATCTCCCCTACATCTCAAGGAGTTACGTGAAGCCTATAGCTTAACGTTGTGGGTTTTTCGGAAAGTCCAATTCCCTTCACCATACGGGTTCTATCGAAATTACCGAGTGACTGACTCTAACCAAGAAAAAAGGGGTCGGTGTCAATGCAAGCCGGTTTATGTTTCTGGAGCGTGCTCCAGTAACTGGGACCGGCTTTGTTGTATCAACTTATCAGCGGCCAAAATGCTTTTGAAATTCGTGCGACAGACTTCCCGCATCAATTGGCTGATATCAAGATAGTATAGGATAATCTTTCTTCATCTATTCCACAAATCCCATCATGACCTCCAGCGAAAAGGACATTCCTAGAGGACAGATTTCAGAATTCCCGAAACATTGGCAAGCGGATATGGTTTCGGGATTTTTGGTTTTTTTGATCGCCCTACCACTGTGCTTAGGGATTTCTTTGGCCTGTGGCTATCCCGCGATTTCTGGGATCTTTACGGCTATTATCGGGGGACTGCTGGCCACATTTTTTAGTAACTCTGAGCTCACGATTAAAGGGCCTGCGGCTGGGCTGATTGTCATTGCTTTGGGATGTGTCACGGAGTTTGGTTTTACGGGTGGGGATGACCCGGCCGCTGATCTCCAGGCCTATCGCTTGGCTCTTGGTGTGGGTGTCGCAGCCGGCCTGATTCAAATTCTATTTGGAGTCGTTCGTGCGGGAATTCTCGGGGAGTTTTTCCCGACTTCGGCGGTACATGGTCTGCTCACCGCTATTGGCGTCATCATCATGGCTAAACAATTTCCAGTGGCCATGGGCTTAAGTCCTGCAGGAACACCCTTAGAGCTTCTGGCCAATATTCCACATTTTATTCTGAACATGAATCCCCTAGTTGGTCTGATAGGCGTAGTGAGTCTCCTCATTATGTTTGGGTATCCGTTTATCAAGAATCCTCGGCTGACGGTTATACCAGCGCCGATGCTGGTGTTATTTATCACTGTGCCTTTGGCTATGTATTTCAATATTGGGCAAGAGCAGACGTATTCCTTCCAAGGACAAGAATACCCATTAGGGAAGAATTTTCTCGTGGCTGTTCCAGAAAATATGTTCCATGCCCTCACCTTTCCTGATTTTTCCGGGCTTGGTACGGCCATCGGTATAAAATATGTGATCATGTTTGCCCTGATAGGGAGTATCGAATCTCTTCTTAGCGCGAAGGCGATCGATGAAATTGATCCGTGGAAAAGAAAAACGGATCATGATCGAGACATGCTAGCCGTGGGAGTTGGAAATACGCTTGCGTCATTTGTGGGCGGTCTTCCCATGATTTCGGAAATCGTTCGAAGTAAAGCCAATATTGATAACGGTGCACGCACTCGATTTGCAAATATGTTTCATGGCCTGTTTTTACTAGGATTTGTCGCGTTGCTTCCAGGACTCATTAATCAAATTCCCCTTGCGGCCCTTGGAGCCATGCTTGTCTTTACGGGATTTCGACTAGCCTCTCCTCAGGAATTCGTCCACATGTGGCAAGTTGGCCGTGAGCAATTTATTATCTTTGTCTCAACGGTCATTGGCGTTTTGTCGACTGATTTGCTGATGGGGATCGCAATCGGCATTGGTGTAAATTTCTTGGTGCATCTGAAGAATGGAGCGCCCCCAAAATCCCTATTGAAGACTCAAGTTACTGTGGGACCGCAAGATAAGGAAGGCGTTGTTGTTCGGGTTAAAGATTCGGCTATTTTTAGTACATGGATTGGTCTGAAGAAAACATTAGAACCCTTAATGACAGAATCACGCGTGGTTCTAGATTTATCAGAGACGTTTCTGGTGGATCACACAGTTATGTCCAAACTTCAAGATATGCAAAAGACCTTTCAGGAACATGGATCGACCTTAGTTCTGGTGGGATTAGAGCAGCATCAGCGACTGTCGAATCATCCTGCCGCAGCAAGGAAAAAAGTTCGAACATAAGTCATGAAAGATTCCATGGCGGCTGAATCAGTGAGACAAGAGGTTTCTCCTTTGACCCAAGAAGAACGGAAAATGCTTGGTGCTGCCATCGAATCGGCCAGTGAGCCCATTGCTCCGTTTTGGCCCATGCGGACGATGGTGGCTCAAAACCCCATTCATGGGTTGGAATATCTTTCTTTTGATGAAGCGGTTCGACAGGGCAAAGATCTTCTTGGAGGTAATGGTTATCTGCCGAATGAAGAATATCGACAGTTGTACCGAGAAGGACGAATCACCCACGAAAGTATTCAACGAGCACTGACTCGCGTAGGCCCTCAGCCTCCATCACAAAAATCTATCACAATTGGAACGCGTCAGTTTTCTCCTCAAGATATTTGGAAATGCCACCTGGTTCGTGGCTTCGACGAGTTGGAGCCTGTTCTCTTGCAATGGGAGCTCAGCGGAGGAGGAGCCATAGAAGAATTTCGTTCAGACTTTCCCGGTGAAGTTAAACATCGAATTATCCAACGAACGATTAAGGAATGTGAACATTGTCGAGATTTTCCCGAAAGGGCCTATTTGACAAATCTCTGGAATGCCACCTTATTTACATTAGGTCTGCATGATTCTGCCTCGGAAGAGCATTTTTCTCACGCCTCTGCTCAAAAAATATTTTCCAGTTTTAGGGAATCAGAACGAACTATTGATTTGTCCGTTCGGCGAACGATCAGTGATTGGATCGAACGCTTGAGTGGTGTCCCTTTGGTCCAGCCAATCAATAATCAGATGATCAAATGGATTGCCGCTTTTGTTGACGAGGGGCAAGCAGGCTGGCAAATGCCACTTAGGGAGAAGGGGTTTTTTCTTGCGTGGCAGGATTTGGCCCAATGGGACCACTCTGGGTACTTCTTAGGTATTGCTGATTTTTGCCAGAAAGTTCAGGGCTTACCTCCTGATTCTGAAGAAGTCATTGCTTTGTGCCTTCGCCGTCTTGGTATTTCTGAAGCGCAATGGCAATCGTATCTTTCCCGTGAGCTCTCTCAACTGCCAGGATGGACTCGATACATTCGGTGGTTGGGGGAGCATCCTCTCTATCATGCACAACGAAAACACCCGATTGATACACGACAATATTTGGCGGTTCGACTGTTTTATGAAGTGGAGCTAGCTCAGGTGATCAGTCAACGAGAATGGAATTGTGATGGAACCATTTCATCAGTGAAATCCTACTGGGAGAAACGACCCGGGGAATATGAAGATCGGATGGGCCTCGGTAGACATGTTGGTGATCCTAAAACGCATGCCGTATGTCGAGATGCGTGGCGTGTGTTTCATCTTGCCCAATGCTTAGAGTTGTCGCCAATAGAGGTGCGCGATCTCTCAGCCACGGATGCCCAAACATTGTTGGAGTGGCTTGATGTTTTTCCATTTGACCGTCATGGGCCAGTGTGGCTAGAGGCGTATGAAGAGAGCTTTCGAAGAAAAATTCTTGAAAAACTTCTGGCCCATCGTGGAATTGCGCAGGAGGCAACAGGTCGTCCACCAGCACAATTAGTCTTTTGTATCGATGTCCGTTCGGAATCTTTTCGTCGGCATATTGAGGCGCAAGGTCCCTATGAAACATTTGGGTTTGCAGGGTTTTTCGGAATTCCGATTAATCATCAGGCATTTGATAGCGAGGAGCGAGCTGATTTATGTCCAGTGCTCCTTTCCCCCAAACATGCCGTTACTGAAGTTCCTCGTCTGGGAGAGCATCAGGTACTGGAAAAATATTCTGCGGGAACACGTTGGAATCAGCTTGGGCATCATCTGTTCCATGATCTGAAGCGCAATCCTGTTGGGTCTCTTATGGTGATTGATGTGCTTGGCCTATTCTTTAGTCTTGGACTTCTAGGCAAAACATTAATGCTTAAGCCTTACCATGTAGTGACTTCGTGGATTACACAATGGTTTGCCCACGCGGTTCCAACGAAGATCGCTGTGGCTACCCCAACAGATCCTCTGAGTGAACCAGGTGATGCGGTTTCAACAGAAGGGATTCCACAGGGGATGGCTCCAGGGTTTTCAGTTTCCGAAAAAGCG
The DNA here is from genome assembly GCA_965223685.1 of Nitrospirales bacterium. GTDB lineage: Bacteria > Nitrospirota > Nitrospiria > Nitrospirales > UBA8639 > Nitrospira_E. The sequence goes on along the minus strand of CBDCXG010000002.1, from coordinate 1,396,449 downwards.
ACATTCATTGAAAACGGCTTGCGGGCAATGGGACTTACCAAAAATTTTGGCCGTCTGGTCGTTCTTTGCGGCCATGGGAGTGAAACCGACAACAATCCCTATTACGGTGCGTTAGATTGTGGTGCCTGTGGAGGGAATCCTGGAGATGTGAATGCTCGGGTGTTTGCGGCGATGGCCAATCAACCTCAAGTGCGTGGTCTTTTAAAAGAAAATGGATTGAACATTCGGGATGATACATGGTTTCTTCCAGCAAAACATAATACGACGACTGATCGGGTTACCTTTTACGACCTGGAAGATCTTCCCAGTAGTTATAGAGAAGATGTACAGCAATTAATGGCAGATCTGGAAAAGGCTGGTGCCCAGCAAGCGCTGGAACGATGCCAGCGTATTCCCAGAACTCCCACCGCTATCTCGCCAGAGAAGGCGTTTGCACACGTTGAGGAGCGGAGTATGGATTGGGCTAGTTCTCGTCCGGAATGGGGATTGGCTGGGAACGCAGCCTTTTTAATTGGGCGACGCAGTCTCACTAAAGGTCTTGATTTAGGTGGGCGCGTATTTTTGCACTCATACGACCCCATTGCTGATCCAGAGGGTGACATTCTCGAAAAAATTATGACGGCACCCTTGATAGTGGGCGAATGGATTAACACAGGTTATTATTTTTCCGGGGCTGATCCTTGGCATTATGGAAGCGGAAGTAAAGTGATCCACAATGTGGTAGGAGGTGTGGGGGTGATGCTGGGAAGCCAAAGTGATTTACAGATGGGGTTTCCCTTGCAGACCGTGAATAACGGGGAGGTTCATTATCACGAACCTATGCGACTGTTGGCCATCATCGAGGCGAAGATGTTGGTGATCTCCTCAATTATTCAAAAGCATGAAATTCTTCAACAATTATTTCATAATGGATGGCTTAATTTAATTGCCCTAGATCCTACAACGTGTGAATGTCATCGGTATGATCCAAATGCAACATGGGAACCAGCAAGCGTAGGCTAGAGGGTTTCACTTGTGTAATGTTTTTCCAACAAACAAAGCCTTTTTGATTGCTTGGTGGTGCTATTTAAAATCCAAAAGAGTGGGTCTCGACCATCCTGTATGATCCAACGAGTCTTTAGCGCCTAGTTGCCATGAGACCTGTCTCTTCTCAATTTCTTATCCTGAAGGCAGCTGCCTTATTTGTGCTGTGGGTTATGTTGTCTGGGCAATATGATCTGATTCATCTCGGGTTAGGACTTTCCCTTTCTTTTTTGGTGGCATGGATCAATTCAGGACATTCGCCTTTTGTGCCACGTTTTCAGTTATGGGGGAGAATCTTGCTGTATCTACCTTGGCTGTTTGTGAAGATTGTTCAAAGTAGTTTGCATGTGACAAAGCTTATTCTGAATCCGTCTCTTCCGATCCATCCTCAATTAATTCGTTATCAATCCAGGTTGCAAGAACCCTCGGCGGTTGTCCTCTTGGGCAATTCTATTACTCTCACGCCTGGAACGATTACGGCAGAGGTGAATAGCCGTGAGCTGCTTGTTCATGCCATGGACAAGGTTTCTGCGGCAGATGTGACCAGTGGAAATATTGAATCGAAAATCGCGAAGGTCTTTGAAGGTGCAGAGTCAACGACATGACAACATTTTTTCTTTTTGTTTTGTTGGTGCTTGCTGGTTTGATTGGAGCGTATTTGTATCGTGTGCTTCAAGGGCCGACGATTTTTGATCGTGTGTTGGGCCTTAATGGCATATCAACCAAGGCCATTATTTTACTCGTGGTGATGGGAGTTGTGTATGAACGTGTAGAGATGTTTGTGGATATCTCTACGGGCTATGCCCTGTTAAACCTTGTCGGGGCACTCGCTGTGGCCAAATATCTTGAGCAAAAAGGGCTGCCATAACATGGATGTTCTGGCCATGATATTTATCCTTGCTGGATTGTTTTTTCTAGTGGTGGCAGCCATTGGTATTATTCGGCTTCCTGACGTATTTACCCGTTCTCATGCTGTATCCTTAACGGATTCGTTGGGCGCGTTTCTTATGTTAACTGGGCTTGCCATCTATGAGGGTTGGAATTTCAATGTCATGAAAATTCTGGCAGTCCTGGCCTTATTGTATCTCCAAAATCCAGTAATTGCGCATGCCACTTTGCGTGCAGCGATTCGAGCTGGCTTGAAGCCTTGGGAGGAAAAGCCCCCATGAATTTTGCGTATGAGATTCCTCTCTTACTTCTGTTGTTGGTGACAGCCGCCGGGGCAATTTTGGTCAAAGACTTGATGAGTGCCATTTTGCTGCTTGGCTGTTATAGCTTTTTTCTTTCCCTGGTTTGGGCTTGGCTTGGGGCAGTTGATGTTGCGTTTGTTGAGGCAGTCGTTGGAGCAGGATTAGCGACTGTTCTCTTTTTGCTCACGCTGTTTGGGACGCAACCAAAAGATGGAAGGTTGCGGCGTCCCCCACCTCCGATGGCGGCATTGATTGCTCTTCCCCTGTTGGGTGTCTTGTTGCTCTATGCTGCAAAGGATCTTCCAGCCTTTGGAGATCCTGCTTCACCGGCGAATGCACATATTTCGCCTGTCTATCTTGAGCAGAGTTACCAAGATACGCAGACGCCAAATGTGGTCACCTCTGTCCTCATGGATTACCGGTCACTCGATACGATGGTGGAAACGGTTGTGATTTTTACAGCAGGGATTGCCTGTGCCTTAATTATGAGGAGGAAGACATCATGATTCGACCTCATGACAGTATTATCGTCCAATCCTTGGGTCGGTTTCTCATTCCTGTGATTCAAATTTTTGGTTTATACGTCTTGTTTTTTGGTCAATATGGCCCTGGTGGCGGCTTTGTGGGCGGTGTGATTCTGGGGACCAGCATGGTGTTGGCCATTCTCATTTTTGGCCATGAGGCCTCGCGCAGTCAGTTGGCCAAGCATGTGTTACATGGCGATGGAGTGGGCATGCTAATCTACGCGGGCGTGGGAGGCTTATGTTTAATTGGAGGCGGAGAATTTCTCAATTATGCCCATTTAGAGATTCCTGGGCTGGAAGTCTCTGCCCGGCGATCATTAGGCATCGTCCTGACCCAGATTGGCGTAGCGGTGGATGTGGCGGTCACGGCCATTTCTATTGTCTTTAGTTTGTCTGCGCAAGAAATTATCGAGGATTCACTTAATGGGTGATCTGTTTAGTGCTATTTTCCAACGTCCCAATTTCCTAACCTTTGTCATTATTTTTCTTTGGGGATTTTATATCATGGTGACCAGATACAACCTGGTCAAAAAATTAGTAGGGATGTATCTTGTGCAAACCAGCGTCATTTTTTTTCTGGTGTCGATCAGTGCCAAAAAAGGGGCGACTGTTCCAATCTTGCTTTCGCCTACAGAAACTGTTCAGGCGATAGACTATGCGAATCCATTTCCACATGTCTTAACGTTAACCGCAATTGTTGTTGGCGTGGCTACCTTGGGTGTTGCTCTTGCCTTGTGTTCTGCGATTTATCGAACCTATGGCAGTCTGGATGAAGCAGAGATATTGAAGAAGTTGGAATGAGCCGACACCTCCCCGCACTTCTCTTTCTTGCTCCCCTATTTGCGGCGATTTCAATGCCTATTGTGTGCTTGAGGCATCGGGCATGGAGTCGGTTCATCGCCGTCACTGTGCTAGCGATTATGGTTGTGCTTTCTCTCGTGAATCTCATCACGATTTTTCAATATGGCGAGGTGCGGTATGCCTTTAGCGGGTGGCCTGCACCGCTAGGGATTGAATGGGTTGCAGATGGGTTGGCGAGCGTCATGCTAGTGGCTTTGAGCCTTCTGGGTCTGGTGACCTTACTCTTTGCTGGCCCAACATCTCCCAAGGATCTGGGGGGGCGCATTGTGCATTTTTACACGCTCATCTTACTGCTTATTTCCTCGCTGACAGGGATTGTGTTTGCTGGCGACTTGTTTAATCTGTTTGTTTTTTTGGAGGTCGCGGCTTTAGCGAGTTATGCGCTCATTGGTATGGCTGGTGGCAAAGCGCTTATGGCCGCATTTCGTTATCTGATCTTGGGAACATTAGGCGCGTCCTTGTATTTATTAGGGGTAAGTTACTTTTATGCGGCCACTGGCACATTGAATATGGCAGACATGGCTGAGAAACTTCCACACTTGTTGACTTCCAAAGCTGTCCTGGGAGGTTTGTTGTTCATGTTTATGGGATTGGGAATTAAGATGGCCTTGGTGCCGTTTCATGCTTGGCTCCCCGATGCCTATACCCATGCTCCCGATTCGGTGTCTCCCATTTTAGCGGGGTTGGTTACGAAGGTGGCCCTTTTGGGATGGGTCCGAATCATCTTTTGGGTACTCGGAGCAAAAATTATCATAGAAGACACACCCGTTCTGTTGTTCGTAGGCGTGTTGGGGGCATTGGCCGCGGTCATTGGCGCAGTGCTCGCGCTGACGCAACAAGATCTTAAAAGGATGTTCGCCTACGGAGGAATCTCACATATTGGCATTATTCTTATTGGGATCAGTCAAGGGAACCAGACTGGGTTTGTCGGGGGGATATTTTACTTATTAAATGATGCCGTGATGCAGGCGGCCTTATTTTTTATCACGGGAGTTGCCATCAGTTTATACGGTGTGTACACGCTTGAAGATGTTGGGCGTATTGGGAAGCAATCTCCCTTGCTGACGTCGGCACTTGTTGTGTCAGCGATGGGAATGATTGGACTCCCTCCTACGGGTGGATTTTTTGGGAAATGGTACATCATTCTGGGTGCACTTGAATCCAATAATTATATAGCGGTGTGCGCGGTGTTGCTTTCCACTCTGTTAACGCTGGTGTATTTTGTGAAAGTGTTTGAACGAGTGTTTCGTCAGGTTCCAATATTGTCGGAGGCTCGACCCATTGATATCCCAATCCAAATAAAATGGAGCTTAGGTTTCACATCGGCGGCGGTGATGGTCTTAGGATTATGGAGCGATTTCATCGTAGGAAAGTTGCTTGAAAAAGCCTTGCCGCCAGGTCTTTGAATGCCATGATGTCCATTTTCATTCTGATTCCTCTTTGCCCTCTCGTTGCCGCGCTTGTCTTGGCGCTAGGTGGTAAACAATGGGGAGATCAGGGGCACCGGATCGGAATACCAGCTATTTCTCTGTCATTCGGCCTCTCTATCTTCGCGTTTTATGAAGTGGTGGTCAGCGGACCGATCTCCGTCTCTCTCTATCGGTTGTTTCAGGTGGATTCCCTTGTGATTGATCTGAATTTATATATTGATCAACTCACGGTTCTTCTCCTGCTGTTGGTGACCGGAGTGAGTAGTGTCGTTCATGTGTTTTCCTCGCGATATATGATTAGTGATCCTCGGTACAATCGGTTTTTTGCGGTCATTGCGTTGTTTACGTTTTCGATGTTGATGTTGGTGATGAGTGGGAATCTACTCATGCTCTATGTTTTTTGGGAGGTTATGGGGCTGTGTTCTTACCTCCTGATTTCTCATTGGGCTCAACGCAGACCAGCGATTCAAGCGGCGACTAAAGCGTTTATCGTCAATGCGATTGCTGATGTCGGATTGGGATTTGGGATTATTTTGACTGTGGCGACATTTGGCACCCTCGATATTCAAATGATTTTGTCTCAGGCCGAAGGCTTGAAGGATCACACCATGAATATCTTGGGATGGATAGGCATGGAATATCAGATCTACCCGATCACGATTATCCCGTTCTTTTTGTTTATCGGTGCCATGGGAAAGTCAGCTCAATTGCCTTTCCACGTCTGGCTCCCATTTGCGATGGAAGCCCCGACTCCCGTATCAGCGCTCATTCATGCTGCGACTATGGTCAATGCGGGCCCGTTTTTGTTGGTTCGTTTGAGTCCCTTACTTATACTTTCGCCGGAGGCAATGACCTTTATCGCGATTATTGGAGGGATGACGGCCTTATTTGCCGCAATGGTTTCGATGGTTCAGTCCGATATTAAAAAGAATCTTGCCTATTCTACGATTAGCCAAATTGGGTTCATGATCATGTCTTGCGGCATTGGGGCTTTTGTGGCCGCTATCTTTCACCTCTTGGCGCATGGGTTTCTGAAAGCTTACTTATTTTTGTCTACTGGTAATGCGTTGCAGGCTGTGCATGACAACCATCACGTTGATAGTTCTCACCCGAGCCATTCAAATCAGAAAATCGCGCTGTATGCGGGGGCTTTGGTGCTGGCCTGCTTGCCACCTTTTCTTCTTTTCTCTGGGCCCTACGAAAGACTGTGGGTCGTTCCTGGGTTTGTAGCTGCGAGGATCGTGTTTTGGTCGGTGGGCCTTGCGACGGTCTTCTTTACCGCTGTGTATCTTTTTCGCGGGATCATGTTGCTCTTTCAACATGGTCCCAAGATCCATAATCTTGGGGCAGAGGGTTCTGCAACCGTACATCCTCGATTGCTTTCTCCAGCCTATTACATTCCACTTCTTATGATTGCAGGAGGAATGGGCTGGCTGCTTATAGTTGTATGGACGTGGTTTGTGGAATTTCTCTACCCTGTTCTACCCGTCGTTTCATCTTTTAGGTTAGAAGGAGGAGGACACAGTGGGAGTGTGTGGTGGACGATATTGCCAGTTGGTGTAGCTGTTTGTGGTTGGGTTTATGCAGTCTCACAACAGGGGGCGTGTTCTGAAATGATGAGGGAAACGGCTATCTGGAAGAAAGCTCTGTATGTCTTATGTCTCCATAAAGGGTATTTTGACGAATGTTATGACGTGTATGTTGTGCAGCCGACATTACGTCTGGCCAATTGGTTGTGGCGTGTTGTGGATGTCCGTGGGTTTGATCGAGCGGTGCACTCGGTGGCGTCTTCTTCAATTGTTTTTGCCAACTGGTTATGGCGCGTGATTGATGTGAAAGGGATCGATCGAGTCGTTCTCGGGGTAGGGGAATCGAGTGTAGGGCTGGGCCGCTGGTTGTGGCGAGTGGTTGATATTCGTTGGTTAGGCTACAATATTGGGCAAGTTTTTCAACGTGCAGATACCGCTGGGCAGGTTCTGCAAGAGGCCGAACCTCGTACGATTCAACATCATCTGTTGGTCATGATTTTTTGGCTTGTGTCGGCTATTTGCCTATTGTATTTCTTGTTGTAACTGAATACAGGTTATGCCTGTTCAGTAAACATAATATGTTGAAGGTTGGGAAAAGAATCGATCAACCTTCGTGAGGTGTATATGACGATATTTGCCGAGCATCTGATCAGTTGGATGGTCATCATTCCCTTCTTGGGTATTGTTCTGCTTGCGTTTGCTAGGGAACAAGAATGGATGCGTCGTATTGCCTTTGGCTGCACGATGGTGGAGTTTGGAGTTTCACTCATTCTTTGGCAACGCTTCGAGCTTGGTAAGCAGGGAATGCAATTTGTCGAGCGGATGGAATGGATGCCGACGTTCAATATTCAGTATGCGGTAGGAGTTGATGGGATCAGTATTCTCTTGGTGATGTTGACAGCCCTTCTGTGCCCATTGTGCATTTTGTCTTCTTGGAAATCCATCACGACGCGAGTGCGCGCGTTCTTATCTCTTATCCTCTTAGTTGAGGGGGCCATGATCGTCGTGTTCACCGCCTTGGACCTTTTTCTCTTTTTCATGTTGTGGGAACTCACGATGATTCCTATGTATTTCATGATTATCCTTTGGGGTGGTCCGAACCGTATCGCCGCAGGAATCAAATTTGTTTTATACAGTCTTACGGGAAGTTTACTGTTATTAGTTGGCATACTCGGACTCTATCTCGAAGGCGGACATACCTATGACTTATTAGTTCTGAGCGAACAGACGTATTCCTCCGCTACACAATTTTGGTTGTTTCTGGCGCTCTTTTTGGCATTTGCCATCAAGATGCCGATGGTTCCATTTCATACGTGGTTGCCCGATGCGCATTCGGAGGCGCCAACTGCGGGGAGCGTCATCCTGGCTGGAGTATTATTAAAAATGGGCGGCTACGGTTTTATCCGTTTTTGCTTGCCCATGTTTCCTGAGGCCTCCGCCCTATTTGCGCCATATATTTTGTGGCTGTCTGTGTTTGCGATTGTATATGGAGGATATTTAGCTTTAGCTCAATCAGATCTAAAAAAGTTGATCGCCTATTCTTCGGTTTCCCATATGGGTTTTGTCACGCTTGGCATATTTGCATTTAATAGTCAGGGGATTCAAGGCGCTATTTTGCAAATGTTCAATCATGGCCTTACGACAGGGGCGTTGTTTTTGTCGGTCGGGCAACTGTATGACCGTACACACAGCCGCGCAATTGAGGATTATGGCGGGTTACATAAATCCATGCCAAGGTTTGTGGCGTTATTCTTTCTCTTTTCGGTTGCTTCCTTTGGGTTGCCAGGTACCTGTAATTTCATTGGAGAATTTCTTGTGTTGGTGGGAACATCAGACACCAGTTTCGTCATGGTGCTATTGTCTATGGGCGGAATTGTGTTGGCTGCAGCCTATATGTTGTGGATGTTGCAACGTGTGGCGTTAGGGGAGCCGGCGACCAAAGCCGCAGCCATTCTTCCGGATCTTTCCACTCGTGAATTAGTCACGGTCATTCCTCTCGCCATCTTAGTTCTGGGAATTGGTTTGTATCCCGGACCTATGATGAAAATGATGGACGCCAGCGTGTCGCATATTGTTCAGGATATGGTGGCTTCCCAACTTTTCCTTCAAGACATTCTTGCTGCTCGCTAAGGTACGACTGTTCTTTACAAAACATGACTTCAAGAGAATTTCTACGACATCTTTATGCAGGCACGGTTAATTGGTGAGTAGGTTAGAGGGTGAGGAGTGGAGAGATTCTGCTTGGGATTTCTTGGCCTGATTGCGAAGAAGCATCTCATAATTTTTTTGGTAAAGCAGGGCAGTGGGATGGTCAAGACCAAATGCTTGGGTAATGATGGGAATAGCGCGTTCATATAATGTGATAGCATTTTGGGTATGTCCTTGCATTTCTAAAACCGTCGCTAAATTATTTAACGTAGAAGCAACTTTGGGATGATGAAGGCCCAATGATTTTTCTCGTATTTCTAAGGCCTGTTCGTAGAGGAGCCGTGCTTGGATGAGTTGTCCTTGGGCCTGTTGTAAGCCGGCATAGTTGGTCAAAATTGTCGCGACAAGGAGGTGATCTTGCCCAAAGTTTTCTCGAGCGCGTGATAAGGCTTCGAGATAAAGAGATTGAGCTTTTCGAAAGTTCTTCTGACTTTGATGGAGCTCCGCTACATTATTTAAAAGAGTCACATGTTGATACTGATGAAGTTCTGGAGATCGGTGGAGTAGGACAAGAGCTTCTTTGAAATGATCATGAGCTAAGGCATATTGCTGTTGTTCCTGGTACAAACTGCCTAAATTTTGTTGCAGTGTAATCTTAGAGGAAACGTCGGAAAATGGAAGCTGAGCTATCATGCCCAACGATTGTTTGTAAAACGACTCAGCCTGGCTATATTCTTTTTGTGTATGGTGGAGTCTAGCAATATTATTGAGGACTCTGACTAATTGAGGCTCTACACCTGAAGCTTTTTTGAGATAGCCGATGGCTTGTCTGTATTGTTGGTGAGCTTCAGCATATTGCCCCTGGGCTTGGAGGATTTCACCCAAAGTATTTAAAGTAATACCCAGAGTACTGTAGGGCAGTTGGTGGCGTTGCTCTAAAAGAGTCAAAGCTTGACGGATGTAGGTTTCCGACTTTGAAAACTGTTCTTGTTTCCGGTAGAGCTCGGCGATGTTGGTTAATGTTGATGCCAAAAGCAACGTATCGGGAGATTTCTGTTGTTTTAGAATTCCCAATGCTCGATGGAGCAAGGCTTCTGCTTGCTCAAGCTTTCCTTGTGTTCGATAAATAATGGCCAGATTATTGAAACTTGTAGCCAATTCTTGTTGAGGTGGCCCTTCCATATTTTCCAAAAGATTAATAGTAAGCTGATAGTTCGCTTCAGCTAGCGGTAAAAGTCCAAGAGCATATTGTGTTCTCGCCAAATGGTAATGACTGTTGGCAATGCGAAGGTCGTCAACTTTCAGTTCCTTTGCGGATTCTTTTGCGGCATTGAAATATTTAAGTGCTTGTTTAAACTGGCCTCGGTCATAGGCTTTCGTCCCGTCATCAATGGCCAATTCCCAAGAATCAACCTTATGGGAACAACCCACCAAAATGGTAGAAAAAATAACAAGGCCTAACCATACATTCCGGAGAGACAAACCTGGTGAAAACGCAGATGGGGAAATGGCAATCATGGGCATAATGGTGGAATGAATAGCCTAAACGAGTCAACCCTCTAGGGGAGGGGAACTCTGGATTCTTCTTCAGAGACTTAGATTGATAGACGCTAACATACTTTATTGTAAAATGGCTTATATTCTAGGAAAACGTTGTGTGTTCGTTGAAATTGTCTCAAGAGTAGCTCTTGAACGACCGATAAGGGTATAGCAGAACTAATCACGTTGTGGGATAGATTTGTCAGGAAGAGCTGTTCCTTTCTATCTGTCGAAGAGTAAGATGATAGTGGAAGCATGTTAATGAATGTTTGGGGTGGACTCCCAAGTGTGTGTTGGATTCTAGCATTTTGGAGTCTTGTAGGACTTGGATGCAATCAATTTGTGACGGTCTATTGGTCAAAACCCGGTGCTGGTAACGCCGAATTGCAACGAGATAAAGATACATGTCAGTCTCTTCAACGAGCAGTCGGATTGGATGAAAGTCGAATAGAAAAATGTTTGGAAGCTCAAGGATGGTCGAAAGTCCGACAGGAATAAGAGGCTCCGATGTCCTCTTCCTCTCATGAGGAAAAAATAAATTAAAGTATTAATTCTCTGGCGCTGGTTAGATTGTCTAAAGATGAAGTGAAGGAGTCATAATTTATGGGTACGATAAAAATCGTGTTTGCCATGCTTATCGGAATAATATTTGTGGGATGTGCGAGTCAGCAAGCTCATGAACGGGCCATGGAAGAATTAGAGATGGCCAGCCAAAATTCTGCTCAAGAAGTTGAGCGACTGCAACGTATTGTTGAGGAGCAGAAGGCGCAAGTCCGTAAGTTAGAGGAGACAAAACAAGAGTTAGAAGAGACAAAACAAGAGCTAGAGCAGTCGATTGATACGAAAGAAAAAGTTGTTGATCAACTTCAGGAAGAAAAAGTTGATTTAGTCGAAGCGGTAAAAGTTCAGGAACAAGAAAAAGAACAGCAACTTCAGGCTGTGAAAGCTGAGCTCGAGAATCTTTATTCCGAGATTGAGGGATTGCATGCCATAACAGGAGCGGGTTCCTTGGGAGGAGCAGGATTGAAGGGGAGCAATCTGGAAGATTTAAGCGATATTGCCAAAGCCTTTAAGCATGTTCGAGATACCTTACAGTCTCAAATTGACCATTTTGCCCAATTACAACAGAGTAAGAGAGAATTGGAGCAGAATCTTGTTCAATTAGAAGCGCGTCTTCAAAATGTTGAACGGCTCAAAAAAGAGTTAGAGGAAGTGCGTGCTGCCCGCGAAGCCCAAGAGTCACAATTGGCGAAAGTTAAGCAAGAAGTCAGTACTGTCAGTCAGGAAATTGATCGAATTACGCAAGCATTAGAGGAAAAATTTGGGAAAAGCTTAGTGGTTACTCAGCATGAGAATCGATTGGTCTTAACAATGTTGGGGCAAATTTTATTTGCGTCAGGAGAAGCCCAACTTACACCCCTAGGGCTGGACATTATGAAACAAGTTGGGGAAGTTCTGGCCACATTGCCCAATAAAAATATTCAGGTGGAAGGCCATACAGATGACAATCCTATTTATGGACGTCTCAAAGACAAGTTCCCGACGAATTGGGAGCTCTCAACTGCTCGAGCGACGACGGTTCTACGGTATTTGATCGAACAAACCGGCATGGACCCAAAAGATTTTGCCGCGACAGGTTATGCTGATACGAGACCTGCTGTCCCCAATGATTCGGATGAGGGGCGTGCAGAAAATCGTCGTGTAGAAATTGTACTGTATCCTGAACGAGTAGTTCTGGATGACAAGAAAGTGGCAACTCTTACTCAATAGCGAAGAAGAGTCTCTGCACCAGAATTCTTCCTCAGACCCTTACAATACATGTTAATGATGCATTATCCCTTCAACGTCACTGGTTGGAATAGCATGATGTTGCAAGAGGTCTAGGTCATACAGGGTGCTGGTCGCCGGTTCCAGAATCGCATACGCTGCCAGTAACCCCACCAGCGTCATCGTGATGGTATAGGGCAGCGCCATCCACACCATTTTTCCATACGACAAACGAATGATGGGGGCTAAGGACGAGGTGAGTAGGAACAAGAAGGCTGCTTGCCCATTGGGTGTGGCCACACTAGGGATATTGGTCCCTGTGTTGATGGCCACTGCCAACAGGTCAAATTGATCCCGCGTAATTGTGCCGGCTTGCAGGGCCCGAAAGACTTCATTGATATATACCGTCGCCACAAACACATTGTCGCTAATGGACGACAGAATGCCATTGGCTAAATAAAACATCCCAATTTGATGCGTGCCCTCCAAGCTCAACCCATAGCCGATAATGCCTGCAAATAAATTCTGGTCTTGAATCACCGCCACAATCGCAAAAAACACCACTAAGAGGGCGGTAAACGGGAGGGCCTCTTTAAAAGCTTCACCTAATTGATGCTCCTCAATAATCCCATTGAAGGCCGTAATGAGAATAATGACGGTCAGGCCAATGATGCCCACTTCGGCCAGATGAAAGGCCAAGGCGATGATGAGCCAGAGACCGGCCACCGCTTGGACAATCAGCTTGGCCTTATCATCGTTATCCCGCCGTTTGTCTTGTTCTGTTTCATACTCCACTAAAATGTGCCGCACGGGCTCGGGGAGTTGATAGCCATAGTCAAACCACTGTAGTTTCTCAACCAGCAGACACGTGGCTAAGCCCATGAGAAAGACCGGCAGGGTAATGGGAGCCATTCGAAAAACGAACTCCATAAATTGCCAGCTAGCTCGATCGGCAATTAACAGATTCTGAGGCTCCCCCACTAACGTACAGACTCCGCCTAAGGCGGTGCCCACGGCTCCATGCATCATGAGATTTCGGAGAAAGCCTCGAAAGTTCTCTAAGTTCTCCCGATTCAATTCTTGTACGTCCTGGTCACTGGTATGATCATGGGAGCTTGTGTAAGACTTGCCGGAAGCTACTCGGTGATAGATGCTATAGAAGCCCGTAGCTACGGCAATGATGACGGCCGTAACGGTGAGTGCATCTAGAAAGGCCGACAGGAAGGCGCCCATGAGTGAGAAGAGTAGGGCTAGCCACTGTTTGGACCGCACCCCTAACAGGATCTTGGTAAAGAGAAACAACAGTAAATCTTTCATGAAATAGATGCCAGCGACCATGAACATCAACAGCAGGATGACCTGGAAATTATTAACGGTTTCATGATAGACCATGGCGGGTGTGGTCAGCCCCAGCACGACGGCTTCGATGGCTAACAACCCTCCCGGTTGGAGAGGGTAGCTTTTGAGGGCCATGGCAAGGGTAAAGATAAACTCCAGTATGAGGACCCAGCCGGTTAGGAAGGGGCCGATGGTGAGTACCAGCACCGGGTTGAGCAGCAGAAAGCTCAGGATGGTCAACTTGTACCAGGTAGGGGTATGATTCAGAAAATTCTGGGCGAGTTCCTGAGCAATACTACGACGCATAAGTGTATAGGCCCTTTCCAGTCAGGGGGGAATGAAAGTTCATAAGATAGAAAGCTATGCAAGGATGTTCCTAAGACATACGTCATAGAGGAATTTGGACGAAATGTCTTTTATCGAGGTGCTGATATTATAAGAAGCTATTCGCCTCTAATCAAAGCATAAAAATGTGAAAATGGGAAAATATGTCCTCCATTGAGGTAGACACAATGAGGCCCCGTAGACAATGATCAATGTCTACCAAATTACAGGTGTTGATGAGCGGGAACGCGGTTTTAATCGTCAGGCTCAGGTGATAATGAAGAAATCCGTGTATCTGGCTCGGTTGAGATATGAAGCCTTGCAGCTTGAGGGGGAGCCGGTTGAAACAGAAGGAGAAGCACTTCAAAACCTTATTCAACGCTTACAAGCGCGTGGCTATACTCAATTACGCTCCCAGCAAATTTTTCAAGGTGATCAGTATTTAGGGAATCAGGAGCGGTGGGTGGATTACTCAGACCATGAACTACCTGATATGGAGACAGATTCCTGGTTTAGACGACTGCGACAGGTCCTGAGGATAAAGAAAAGTAATGAATGAGGAGTTCAGGTATTAGAAGCAAAGGAAGCATTGTTCTCTTCCCTGTTGATTTTTGCGCTATGTATTGTGACCAATTATGTGCCACAGGTTTCAAGCACGGGTGTCTTTGAGGGGAAGTAGCTAATGATACGACGAGGATTCAGGCATTCTCGGATAGGTGGGGCAAGGTCACCCGGACGAATTGCATCCACAATTGTTAAAGAATGGTCTTCCTCTGCTAAGTTGAGCACAATAGGTTCTTGAGTTGAGACGTGTTCATCATAAACAAGAACAATAGGCCGGAGTCGATTGTCAAGATTTACACTGGTGACAATTCCTACCTTTTGGTTACTCAGGTTAATCAATGAGCCAGGTGGATACACCCCTAATTGTTTAATCAATGAGACAACGGCATCCTGCCATAGAGTCTGGCGACATTTCGCATATAAAAATGAAAGGGCTTCAGAAGGAATGAGGGAGCGGGCTGGATCCTGGTGATGACAGAGTTCATCATACATATCTACAACCATGACAATCTTGGCGAAGGGGGAAATTTGCTGATCTTTCTTCCCCGAAGGTTGCCCTGTCCCATTTAAGCGTTCATGGTGTTGCTCAATTACCTCAATAGCTTGATGCGGGAAATTAGGGATTTTCTCTGCGATTTCGACGCCGTATTGCACATGTGTACTTAAAAATGTTTTGTGTTCACCTGCTCCCATAGTTCCTTTTCGCAAAAGAGTTTCAACTGGGTATTTGAGTTCTCCCACATCATGAAAAAATGCCCCTAAGGCTAATTTTTCGTTATCCTCACGGCTGAACCCAAGGTCTATCCCCACCATAAGGGACAAGGAAGAGACATTCGAGGCATGAAGAAAAAATTCCTCGTTTGGTTCATTAGCGTTCATAAGATTAAGTAGAGCTCTTGAATTTTCCGACCCATCTAATAAATCAAGAAGATTGTCAATGATTTTTTTTGCGGTTCGAAGTCCGCGAGGTCGTCCTGCCATTACGTCCTGAACGGCCTGCTTTGATTCCTGTAAAACCTCTTGGAATTGGGTTTCAACTTTTTGGAGCTGCTCTTGATAGACTTGAAACGCCTCCTGCTGAGCTACTTTCCGTTGCAGGGGATCTTTGCTTAGCTCATCTGTTTCCGAAGATGATGAAGTATCAACTTCTTTTTCAAGGCAGGAGTTTCCATTCACTATGGTCTCAGATGGTTCTAGGGAGGCTAAGTCCTGGGTCTCTAGTGGAACGCTGTGTTCAGGGTCTGAGCGTTCCATGTCAACGAACAATTTAACATTCCCAAGTCCTTTGAGGGTTTCGAGTTCCTTGGTGGTTTTGATTTTAAAGGAGTTGGTCGAAAAGGGATGACTGAACCAGGACCCTTTAATCTTAATAAATAATCCAAGGCGAAGGGCAGAGGTTTCTAATGGAAGAAATGCCATAACGGTTGACTAAATTAATAAGAAAAAACAGACAATAGGGATCGACTGCACGAGACCAGGTTTACATAATCCTACACCTTGTAGTCTTTTCGGAACACTACATTAAAAAATTGAGAGAAATGAAGAAATACTCCTAACAACTGCGAAGCTGGTGTGGTCAGACTACCTTGAGTGCGGCATTCTATAAATTTTTCGAGGTGAGCAGTATGTGAGAAATCAGGAATTGTGGGTAGACTATCTGGATCGTACACTATCAAGAACGAAGTCAATTTCTTAGATTGTGTGACTTGGACAGATCTTGAGGATTAGCAAAAGTAAGAAGGGAAGACTCAGAGGTTAGGAGCAAAATCAACATTGGTCTTTGAAAGCTTTGCCCCTCACTCCTTACTTTTATTGCCTATTGTGCGGCGCAATTTTCAAGCACGGGTGTCTTTGAGGGGAAGTAGCTAATGATACGACGAGGATTCAGGCATTCTCGGATAGGTGGGGCAAGGTCACCCGGACGAATTGCATCCACAATTGTTAAAGAATGGTCTTCCTCTGCTAAGTTGAGCACAATAGGTTCTTGAGTTGAGACGTGTTCATCATAAACAAGAACAATAGGTCGGAGTCGATTGTCAAAATTCACGCTTGTGACAAGTCCCGTTTTTTGGTTGCTTAAGTTTACTAAAGAACCGGGCGGGTACACCCCTAATTGTTTAATTAATGAGACAACGGCATCCTGCCAAAGAGTTTTGCGGCATTTCGCATATAAATAGGAGAGGGCTTCAGAAGGAATGAGAGAGCGGGCTGGATCCTGGTGATGGCAGAGTTCATCATACAAATCCACAACCATCACAACTTTAGCGAAGGTGCTAAGGCTCGCTCCCTTTTCGCCAGAGGGTAGGCCAGAGCCATTGAGCCGTTCGTGATGTTGCTTGATCACTTCTAAGGCTTCATGAGGAAATGTGGGAATTCTCCCAACCATTTCTACGCCATGTTGCGGATGTGCACTGACAAATGTTTTGAGTTCCCCCTGCCCCATGACCCCTTTTCGCATGAGCGTTTCAACCGGGTATTTGAGTTCCCCCACGTCATGAAAAAAGGCTCCTAATGCCAATTTTTCATTGTCTTCCCGGCTGAATCCAAGGTCTATCCCAATCATAAGAGACAAGGAACAAACATTGGTGGCATGAAGGAAAAACTCTTCGTTAGGTTCATTCGATCCCATTAAATTAAGGAGTGCTCTGGAACTATCTGATCCATCCAAGAGATTAAACAGATCATCAACAATTTTTTTTGCGGTCCGAAGACCCCGAGGACGTCCTGCCACGACATCTTGAACGGTTTGTTTGGATTCCTGGATTACCTCTTGGAATTGCTCTTTAACTTGCTTGAGATGCGCTTGGTAAACCTGAAAAGCTTCATGCTGTGCAGCCTTCCGCCGCATGGGATCGTCGTTTCCAACTTTCGCTTCTGGAGGAGGGGAAGAGTCCATTTCTTCTTCTAAGCCATCGGAGGTTGGGGCTTCTGCTATTTCTGGCTCTGGAGATTCCGCGGTATCTGATTGAACGATGGGTTTAGGGTCTGAGCGTTCGTAATCAACCAGTAGGTTGACATTTGCTAAAGCGCGAAGGGTGGTTAAGTCTTTGGCTCGTTTTATTTTAAACGAGCTTGTCGGGAAAGGATGACTAAACCAGGATCCTTCAATCTTAATGTATAACCCCAGCCGAAGTGAGTTGGGTTCTAAGGGAACAAAAGACATGGAGATGGACGAAAAAAAAGAGTAATCAAGAAAGAACAAATTCAATTAATCTGGTTCTCATGAACATACGTCTCTCTATCTTTTCGGAACATGACAAGAGAACATTGAGGAAAATAAGGGAATATCTCACCTTACTGGGAGGAGGGGGTATGGGATGACCGCTTGAGCTGATTACGGCATGTGTTCCTTCAATGTGGCCGGGTCTTAAATCCTTGAGATGCTTCAGCGCTTGAGTCATAAATGGGAAACTTCTTGCCCATATTTGTTAATTCAAGGACGTCTTTTACTGAGCCTTGCGGAGAAGTGATGCTGACTAGGATGCCGGATTCTGTAAATTTTTTATGAGTCAGAGTTAACAGTCCTAAACCTGCGCTATCAATATAGGTCACACCTGTCAAATTAAAAATGACGTGGCGAGGTGACGCGGCTTGGGCCTGATTGATCGCCTGTTGGTAGGCTTGGCGAGCTTGAAAGTTTAATTTTCCCGAAAACTCCAATTCCCAAGTCTGCTGATCGGGATGTGTGGTGGTTATGACCATAGGTTGCTCTCCATGTTTATACGGTTATATAGATAGTCAGGCTGAGTCTGATCAAAAGAAAAGACAAGGAAATTTGATGGGCGCAATTTTTTCTCCATACCTGTTTGTACCAAAATTTAGGTAGGTGTAAGGCGTCTCAACTTATCGATCAGAGAAAAAATCTGACTCGTTAGACGAGGAATGAGAAAAGAACCGTCATTCCTCGTTACTGAGTAAAGAGGGGTTACCCAGCGGGAAAATTCTATTCTCTCGGTGGCTTTTCGGCTGATGGTCCTAGATTCTTGAGTGTGTCAGCCGTGGTGTGTAAGACATGCTCAAGATGCTTGCGAAGTCCAGCCAAGTCCTTTGACCGAAAAGCGCTCTTAGTTTTCTGTAGAATTTGAATCGTATGAAATATGGATTCCCGAAGGCGGAAATAATCGCCCATTGGTGGATGAGAGTCAGTTGAAATGGTTGGTCTTGGATTTACCTTGTGCATGTCCAGTTCTCGAAGGGGAGGATCAGTAGGTGAAGGATTGTTGGAATCAGTATTCAAGGCCAGGAGAAAGGTGCTAAGAGTTTCTTCTAAATGGGCCAAGTTTTGGGTGCGCTGCTCTGATTCCCGTCGGAACTGACTAAGAGAGGTAAGCACTTTGCGATAATGTATTCCTCGCGTGACGGCCTCAAGCAATTCTGGGAAATTGACGGGTTTAACCATATATTCTAGGACATTCAGGTGTACAGATTTGATGGCTGTGGGTAGAGATGGATAGCCTGTAATCACGATGACGGGCATGGCTCTAGTTTGCACTCGTAATTCCTGAACTTTCTCCATGACGTGGTCCCCAGGCATATTCAAATCAGTGAGAAGTAGGTCAAACTCGGACTTTGCTAAAGCGTGAGACAATTCATGGGCATCATGGACGCCATGACAGTCGTAGCCTTCTTCTTCTAAGAGTTCTTTCGTGGCTTCTAAGAACGTGTCTTCATCGTCTGCGATCAAAATCGATCCTTGAGCGGTCATGTCGGTTGTCCTCCATTTTACCTTGCGCAGGGTAGGGTGATGGTGAACTGTGAACCCTGTCCGATTCTGGTGGAAAAGTCCAGTGTTCCCCCCATGGCTTTGATCAGGCTATGGCTAATGGACAAGCCTAAACCCATACCGCCATCAGCTTTCCCCTGCTTGGTCGAAAAAAATGGTTCAAAGATTCGTGATGCGACGTCTGGTGAAATGCCATGCCCATGGTCAATGACATGGACTTTTACCCTATCAGATTCTGTGTTAGCGGTCACCTCAACCGTATCATAGGGTTGTGATGTGTCGATAGCATTTTGGATCAAGTTACAGAGTACCTGAATCATTTCATTTTTGGGAACTACGGACCACAGAGAAACCTGAAGTTTGGCAACCGCAAGCTCTACTTGGTGTTTTGAGGAGGGGCCCTGCATGATTTCAACAGCATTGTGAATTGGTATTCGAACATCGAGTTTCGACGGTGTCGGATTGCTTGGACGGTAAAGTTGATAGAGGTGTGAGGTAATCTGTGAAATGCGTTCGATGCAATCTTCCACTTTGGACATATATCGAAAGCGCGGGTGTTGTCGAGGAAGCGCTC
The DNA here is from genome assembly GCA_965223685.1 of Nitrospirales bacterium. GTDB lineage: Bacteria > Nitrospirota > Nitrospiria > Nitrospirales > UBA8639 > Nitrospira_E. The sequence goes on along the minus strand of CBDCXG010000002.1, from coordinate 1,376,915 downwards.
GCTTGAGGAGAATCACTGATTGCGAAATGCTAGCGAGTGGATTATTGATTTCATGTGCCACTCCAGCAGCTATTTGGCTCAACGCCGCTAATTTTTCAACCTGCATGCGACGCTGCTCTAATTCTTGAATCCGTAAGGCTCGCCGTTCGACTTTCGCTTCTAATTCTTCGTGCTGTTGGTGAAGAGCGGCTTCCAGGGCTTTTCGCTCCGATATGTCCTGCACGGCAACGATGCAATGTAACGGATCGTTTCCAGTTTGAGCCATCAATGAGACGGTGACGTGAACCCAAACTGGTGTTCCATCGGCCCGTATGTAGCGTTTCTCACGTGAGAAAGTTGAAATGTCCCCACTAATCAGTTTCCTCATATTCTCGAAATCGGCCTCAAGGTCGTCGGGATGGGTGATCTTCAGGAAAGTCGTTCCTTGCATGTCTTCTTTGGAATACCCAACGATATCGCTATAGCGTTGATTGACCTTGATGAACTGTCCAGTTGTTGAGTCTACCTGTGCCATACCCACGGCTGCCATTTCAAAGATTGTCCGAAATCTCTCTTCACTCTGCTGCAAGGCCTCCTCTGCCTGTTTGATGTTAGAAATATCAATAACGTTGGCCACCCGATAGAGTATTTCGTCCTGAGGGTCTTTAATCGCGGAAACCGTGAGTAAAGCTGGAAACGTGCTGCCATCTTTTCGGATATGAAGGGCTTCAAACGAGTGAAAGCCTTGTCTATGAATGATACGAATATTCTGGGGGAATTGCTCTCGAGATTCTGGTGCAAAAACCTGGATAATCGGCTTCCCTTGTAATTCCTCCACGGTATATCCGTGCATGCGTGCGTACGCTTCATTCACCATATCCAATGTTTGACTATTCACGTTTCCTACAGCCACTCCCCATTGGGTATGCTGAAAGATTGTTGCCCATTTCTCGAGTTGTGCTTGAGCCTTGTTCCATTCCGTGACATCTCGCCCTATACAAATGACACCATTAGGATGTTGTTTGTCATCGAGTAAACGGTCAAGGTTCCATGAAATGATTCGCTTCTCCTTCTCCTTGTTGACGACCACATGTTGAAAATCGCGCATGGGTTCGCCTGCTAAGACTTTCTTGAAATCTGTCATGACCGACGATCGATCAGATTCTTGGATAAATAATTCAAAATAATTTGTATCCAAAACCTCTTCTCGTGTTTTTCCGTAGAACCGTTCGGCTTCTCGATTCCATTCCACAATCCAACCTCCCGGTGTCAGCCCGATAATGAGACTGCCAGCTGCCTCGACTAAGGATCGAAAGCGGTATTCACTGGCTTGTAGTTCGTACTCGACTTTTTTTCGAGCTGAGATGTCTTGGACTATTCCGCGGCACTCGATAATGTGCCCAGATTTATCGAAAACGAGGCGAACATTTAGGCTGACCCAAATAATGGCTCCGTCTTTTCTGGCCATCTCTAACTCTTCATCATGGATTGAGATGCCTGCTTGAGCTTCCTGTTGTAGGGTTGCGGCTTTTGCATAGCCCTCTTTTGTGGGTGCATGTAATTCCAACACTGGTTTTCCGACGAGTTCTTCCCGGGAATATCCGAGCAATTCACATGCCCGCTGATTGACTCTGGTGATATGCCCATCCAATGTAGCTGAAAAATAGGCTAATGGGGCCGATTCATAGAGATCACGAAATTGGTCTTCACTGTGTTGTCTTTTAGCTTCGGCGCTTCGGCGATCTGTGACGTCGATACCTGATCCGATAATTTGTAAAACGTTTCCAGATTCATTAAATATGGGGACATAACAGGCATCGATGGTTAAGTATGTTTGGTTGTTCGCGCGGACTTTGACGTCATCTCGAACGATTTCCCCCTGTGCCACTCGACGAAATATGTCATGGATGTGCTGTTGGCTCTCGGGAGAATGATTGATCCAGAACGTTTCTGTGATGTGTTTACCGATGACGTCATCTCGTCTAAGTCCTGATGTACGTAATGAAAATTCATTGCAATCTGTAAACCTTCCATCGGGAGACCAAATGCCAACAAAGCATGGTATGCTATCGATTAGTGTGCGTAATTGCTGTTCACTTGCATGAAGGGCTTCTTCAATTTGTTTCCTCTTGGTCAAATCCTTCCCAATTACCACAATTTCTTGAATGTGTTCATTGTCTGTTTTTCTGGGGAAATATGAGACATTCATATAGCGGCGCTGATCATTTGGGAAGGTAATCCATGACTCATAATGGACCTCTTCACCTTGAAAACAACGGTCTAATCGAGGTTTCAGTAGTTGAGTAAAAATCTCTTTTCCGAATAAGTCTGCCACTGACTTGCCCAAAATTTCCTGGCTATTTTTCTTATGGGCGGTTTCGTAGGCCAAATTAACTCGATGGTATCGATAATCTCGACCAAGTATGGAAATGTGGTCCGGTGATTCCATGAAGACTCGATCAGTTAAGAGAAGGTCTTCTTGTGTGCTTTTGAAGGCGGGCATATCCTGAGGAATGCCGACGGAGTTAATGATGTTGCCCTCTGCTTGTTCCAGTTGATGCTGGCCCAACAAGGTTGTGGTCCAGATGGCGAATAACGTCAATGTCCGGTTGATCACGATGCTCCAAAACTCTTCTCCTGCGGGAGAGAAAACGCTTCCCAAAATCGTCAGTGTGGAGCATCCTATTGCGGTCCCAATGAGTACTTGAGTCTGCCGGTGTCGAAGGCTGAGGAGGATAACCAGGATATAAGAGACTCCGTTAGCAACACCCCATGGAGACATCAGATCGAGGACAAAGATGATGCCCGCTGTTAACACGAGGAGCCAAATATTGGATGGAGACGAATCGTGGTGTAATACTTTTTGGAGAGGATTCATGGCGTATCCCCGTTTATTTGAGATGTGGAAGTGTTTCTCATTCCTCATGAGAAAGACAAAGGGGGGAAAGTATAAAGTGTAGCGGATTATGCAACAACTGACAAAGGGTTCGACTATGGCTCTGAGTGCGAACTCAATTGTGAAGAGCAGTAGGGCTGTGTGAAAAAGGGGTTAAGCCAAGTAGCTGGCTTCGACGAGATTAAATTGAGGGATGGCTACGTCCGCATGTGTTCGTTGAATATCCAAAATAACTGGGAGAAGTTCGTCAAACAGCTCAATTAAATGGGGATCAAACTGAATACCTGATAGACAGCGGAGTTCTTCAAGGACTTTTTCCAGAGGCCATGGATCTTTGTAGCATCGTTTTGAGGAGAGGGCATCAAAGACATCGGCAACAGCGCAAATTCTCCCGACGAGCGGAATATCTTCCCCTGATAACCTGTTGGGGTATCCGGAGCCATCCCAACGTTCGTGATGAGTCAGGGCGATAATTTCTCCCATTTGCAAGACGGGAGATTGGCTATTCGCCAATAATTGTGCCCCAATCACGGTATGTTGTTTCATGATTTCCCACTCATCTGCATCTAGCTTGCCGGGTTTGAGCAAAATTTTGTCAGGGATGCCGAGTTTGCCTACGTCATGCATAGGTGTAGCATGAAATACAATATCGCATTCGTCTTCGTTCATTCCGCAGGCTCTTCCTAGAACCGTGGCATAATGGCTCATTCGCACGATATGGCTGCCTGTTTCATTGTCGCGATGCTCTGCCGCTTGGGCCAATCGATGAACAATTTCTAATTGTGTTTCCTTGAGCTGTAGTGTGCGCTCCCGGACGGTTTCTTCTAAGCTATCTTTTTGTTGTAGAATTGTGCGATTCAAGAGGCTGGTTTCTAAAAGGTTGCGAATACGCATGAGCACTTCGACTTTGTCGAAGGGTTTATGCAAGAAATCCTTGGCTCCGGATTCCAGTGCCCGCAAGCGTGTTTCTCGATCTTCTTCCGAAGTCAGGACCAGAATAGGCAAGAGGGCTTCCTTCTGAATAATTTTGAGTTGCCCCATCACTTGAAAGCCATTAATCTGTGGCATGCGGATGTCCAGACAGATAAGATCAGGATCTAACTCTTTGACGAGAGAGACGACCTGCGTGGGATCTTGAGTTGAATGGACTTTGATATACCCGGCGTTTTGTAAAATACTTTCCAGGAGCAATATGTTGGTCATTTGATCGTCTACGATGAGGATCGTCGCATTTTGACATTGTTGTTGTGAGATCATGTGATTTATTGGTACTGAAATAAAGTAGTTGTGTTGCTGATGCGATCTCTTCTTCTGGGTTCCATGCGAACTTGCGTACTTCTGTTATCCGATCCTGCAGGATCAATGTGAACCCCGCAAAGACAAGAAGATCTTACTATCCTGATTCATTTTCGGATGGGATGTTCGAAACTTGACGACAGATAGCGAACATTCTGTGTGTCCAATAGCGGCACATATCAGTTGTATGAAAACGTTGAAGAATGGGGAGAGTTAATGGAAGAGAAAAATTTAAATGTGAGATGAAAAATGTTCAAATATGGAATTAAAACAGTCTGGAGTTAAGAATGAGAAGAAGGGAAGATGGCAAGAAAGGTGGTTGTCTCTGAGACTGCAGCCTGGAGTTGTTCCATTACTTGAGGGCCATCCACAGGTTGATCTTGGCGAATGTTTTGTTCAAGATCCACTGCAAAGCGGTGAAGTTGAGTGGCACCAATATTGGCACTGATCCCCTTGAGGCCATGGGCAGCTTCGGCCAGTGCTATGTCATTTCTTAAATCAAGGGCCTTTTCGATAGCACTCACACAGTTGGCTACGTCTTTCACAAATTGCTCAACCATTTGAGTCACAAACTCTTGTCCTCCCAGCTCTCCCCATTCTTGAAGCCTGGTGGTATCTACGGGAGCGGAAAATTCACTTTCTGAATGTTCTTCGACAGGTGAAGGAAAAATGGTTTCTTCCTGAGTGACATTCGTTTGGGGGATCTGTTGTTCTTGAGAATGAGAGGGAAGCCAACGGTCAAGCATCGCAGCTAATTCTTCCGGACGAATAGGCTTCGTAAGGTAATCATCCATGCCCGCTGCAATACATTTCTCTCGATCGCCTCGCATGGCATTGGCTGTTAAAGCGATAATAGGAATCCGGGAAAAGTCATGAGCTTCTGATCTATCTGCTCCTTGCTCTTGACTCTTCACTCCTCGCACCTGGCGCTTTGTGTTTTCGTCTTCACGAATTTTTTGCGTGGCCTCATACCCATCCATTTCAGGCATTTGACAGTCCATTAATATCAGCGCATAGGAACCCGTTTCTACAGCAGCAACTGCCTCTCTACCATTACAGGCGATATCAGAAACTAGCCCAATTCGCTCTAGCATTAATGCCATCAGTTGTTGATTGACGGCATGATCATCCACAATCAAAATTCGCATGCGTGATTGACGTTGGGCTTCTTTGATGGTGTGACGGGTAACTAGAGGTCTGGGAGTTGGTGGATTGGCCGACGAGGAAAATCCCATGACGGTGGCCAAACTGTTGTGTAGGTCAAATTTATGAATGGGTTTGGTTAAGTAGGCATCAAAGCCTGCTTGTTCTGCATCAACGGCCTCACCGCGTTGTGCAACAGAGGTGAGTAAGACTAATTTGAGGTTGACAAGAGAAGGGTCTTGTTTGCACCGTCGACCGAATTGTATCCCATCGTGTTGAGGGAAATTTCGATCAATGAGAGCGAGGTCAAATGGTTGGCCTTTAGTCGTTGCTTCACACATGGTGGAAAACCCAATTTCGGGATCAGTAGCAGTGAAGGTTTGCATGCCCCACATGTGGGCATAGTTTTGGATGATGAACAGGTTCGTGGGGTTGTCATCAATGCAACATATTCTCAAGCCTTGTAAATCTGTACGAGGTATCCATTCATGTTGAGGCTGGGTATGAGGTTTCTGCAAGCGGATTGAGAACCAAAAGAGTGTCCATTCATTCTGTTGACTTTCGATTCCAATTTCGCCCCCCATCATCTGCACAAGTTGCTGGCTAATGGCCAAGCCCAGTCCGGTTCCTCCGAACTTCCGTGTGGTAGAACTGTCCGCTTGTGTAAAGGCTTGGAATAGCTTCTGCTTTGCTTCAGGAGAGATGCCTATGCCGGTATCCCATATATGAAATCGCAATTCAACCTCTGTTGGACTGTCTTCTGCTAATAAGACGTGTGCCGAAACTTCACCATTTTCTGTAAATTTAATGGAGTTGCCCAGTAAATTTAGAAGGATTTGACGCATTCGTCCAGGGTCGCCCCGTAGGTTTGTTGGGACATCAGGGAAAATAAGTCCGGTCAGTTCAAGATTTTTATTTGCTGCCCGTTCGGCTAATAGATCTAGGCTGGCTTCAATAGTCGCACCTAAATCAAAGTCAATCGATTCTAGATCCAGCTTTCCGGCTTCGATTTTGGAAAAATCCAGAATGTCATTTAACAGCGTGAGAAGGGATTCGGCCGATGTTTGCACTGTGTGAGCTAAAGAAGATTGGCTGGGGGACAGTTCGCTCCCCAATAAGAGATCTGTCATTCCGATAATACCATTCATTGGAGTGCGAATTTCATGACTCATCATGGCCAGGAATTCTGATTTAGCTCGTGCGGCTTGAAGGGCGGCGTCACGGGAAAGCGCCAATTCTTCATTTTTAATTTTGAGATTGTCAGCCATTTCCAGAACTTGTTGAGCAATACGCTCTCGTTTGATGATCTCATCTTGCAATCGAATATTGGTGTCGGATACTTCAGCGGTCCGTTCCGTCACCAGCTCAGATAAATGAGAGCGATGCTGATCTAATTCTTTGGTTTGCTCTTGAATTTCCTGAAGCATCGTATTGAACCCATCAATGAGGATGCCAATTTCATCGGGTGCATGGGTAGGCGCGCGCAGGGAGTAGTCTTTATTCCGTGAAATTCGGTCGGCTACTTCGGTCAATCTCACTAATGGGCTTAAGAGGCTTTTTTGAAGTTGGGAAGAAATAATGATGGCTAAAAGACTCGAAAGGAACATGGCAATGGTGCTGACAATAAGCAAATCTATAAGCCGTTCTCTGACAATATGAAGGTTAGATTGAAGATAAAGTGTGCCAACAAAATCATGATTAAAGAAAATAGGACGAAAGATTTCTATTGATTCCCACGAAACATGCCTGACCAGTTGTTTGTGAGGAATATCATATTTCAAGGGTTTGCCGGGGCGAAATTGCGCCAGCACTTTTCCGGTTGGGGTATACAGAATAGCCTGGAGTATAGAGGGTTGGTGCTTGAAGGCTTCTAAAATTTCTTTCGCACTTTTCGGGTCGTCAAACACCAATGCTGCAGAACTGTTTTCACCGACCAACCCGGCTTGATCCGTGAGTTTCTGAACGAGAGAGTCTCGAATTTGTAGGATATCATTGATCACCAGAGCCGAACAGGCAAATAACAGACTTAAGCTAGACGTGAGAATAAGGATCAAGAAAAACTTTTTCTTGAGGGAGATTCTCTGAAATCTTTTAGGAATGATAGAAAAGGACATGATGGTTAAGGTGAAACTATTTTTGCCAAACGGAGTAATTTCGAACTGACCTTCAAATTGGTTTGGTTAATGGCATCGGGATTTACCGCAAACTTCACTTTCTTATCTTGGAGAAAAAATTGAACCATGCCACCTTTCTCAATAAATTCGAAGGTTTCTCCAACGGTCAGCACTTCTCCTTGCGAAATCTCTTTACGAAATCGCTGTATTTTTGCAGTTTCAGTGTCAGGAAGATAAAGGATATGGCATTGTTGGAGCTGAGCTTTGGGAGGGTTTTCTTGAATGTTAAATGCATGGTCTCCGACCGTTTTTTTTGCTAAGGAGGCTGCTAGTATTTCCCCAAATGGACTTTTCCCAAGAAGACATATACGGACGTGACCTTCAGTAGCTTTGAAAGTCGAGGAGGGCCAATCCACAAAATTGGCAAAGTGATACAGGAAGGCCGCTTTGACCTGATATTCCACTGTGGTTCCAGCCTGGCTATTGCCTGAATTTCCATGCAAGCTAAGCAGCATGGCCGAGATCAAGAACACGAATCGCAAAAATGAGGTCATAATTCTAAATGATTTTATGCGCCTAGACTTTGAGTCATTAATAATTCCAAGTTACTTTTCCGTAGAAGCTCCGTTGGACTTCCGTGGGCTGGGTGGCTAATAAAGGAGAGGAGCCGGTTTCTGGATGATGGTTGTCTAAGAGATTTTGCCCAACGAGTGAGATGTCAAGGTTTGGCCAGGGTTTCCAACCCAGCCTGAGGTCGAGTTCCAGGTACCCTGGGATGTTCTGAGCATTGACGTGATCAACCACCCGGATCCAAGAATCGAATTCTACTTGATGAGGAAGCGTGATAAATGAGCGAAAGGAACCTTGGTGATGGGGGGTGCTGCTACCGACTGTGCTGAGACCTTTGTTGATGGGACCGTCGACGTCCGTGTTGATATAAGTATAGGCTCCACGTATGCGCCACCATTCTTGTAATTGGACGTCACTAGCGATTTCGAGACCAATGGTATCGACCGTTAAGTTATTGGCCAGGGTTCCTGTCGGGGGCAGGAGGCTGACTGTGCGGGTGCCACGGATATTATCGTATTGATTGTAGAAACCCGTGAGGTCGAAGGAAAAATGTTCAAACGCATTCAACCGATAGCCAACCTCAAAGGCCAAAAGTTCTTCAGATTTAAATTCTTGATTTCCTCGCAAGCGAATAGGAAATGGCGTCGTAGCATTCGGAGCGAATGTCAGGCGGCTGTTATCTTCTAGCCGCGATGGAACACGCACAGCCCGAGACACCGCTCCCCACAGATTGTGTCCTTCAGTGGGTATCCAGTGGAAACGTCCATTGGGTTGATATTCAAAACCCGTAAAATCGTTGTGGGACAGCTTGGTGCCGATAGTGATCGTCAATGTCTCAGGGATGAGTGTGATTTCGTCCTGTAGAAATCCACTAATCAAGTTAAATGAACGAGAATCAGGAAACACCGCTGTTCCTGGGGTGTTTTGTAAATTATCCATCCAATATCGATATTCCAAGCCCCATAGAAGTTCTTGATTGCTGAACAGCCCGAACCGATGCTGAAAGTCTACATCGAAAGTATCAATGGTGGCTTTCACGGTGTTTTCGTTTCGTTCAACTCGGTCATAGAAAAATTGGAACGCCATGTCGGAATCGGAGCTGAATGTATGTTCCCAGCGTGTTAGAAAATGTCCACCCGACATCGTGAGATCTTCGTTGCCGGTGGTAAAGCCATAAGGGAAGGTGGGTGTCGTCGCGACCGTACTGCGTTGCCCGCCGTCCATGGTATAGAGCTCCCCTTGCACCATCACTTGATTTTGCACTGAGGGTTCCCAGTCAGTTCGAAACCCGCTGCGAAACATGCGAGTGTCATCATGCGCTCCCAGAGCATTAAAGCTGGTATCTCGATTCAGGTATTTACCAAATATACGATAATGGAAATCAGAACCATGGCTCCCACCTTGTCGAAGTGACACAATGCCTTCTTCCGTTCCGGCTACTCCACTCACCAAAAGCCCGTGAGTCTCTTGTGATCGTTTTGTAATAATATTGATGACGCCGTTGACCGCATTGACGCCCCAGAGTGCTCCACCTGGGCCACGTATGACTTCAATACGTTCTATATCTTCTAACATGGTGTCTTGTGTCTCCCACGTCACTCCAGCAAATAGTGGGTTGTAAATCGTTCGGCCATCAATGAGGACGAGGAGTTTATTGGTAAAGCGTTCATTGAACCCTCTGGCACTAACATTCCATTCATTTTTACTGCCTCGCGAGACTTGAATGCCGGGAACCATCCGAAGCGCTTCTGGAATGCTTGTGACACCTGAGCGGCGGAGGTCTTCTTGGGTAATCACAAAGATTGCAGCTGCTGACTTAGAGAGTTTTTGTTTTTTCTTGGAGACCGACGTGACTTCCACGGACATCAGTTCTTCAAGGCTTAGTTGAGTCAGATCGATGCTTGATTGGGATTCAGACGATGCTCCTGCAACCGTTCCCCCGATACAGAAAAGGCATAATCCCATGACTCCCAACTTCAAAAATATGCCTTCAACATAGTGTAAGAAAGGTTGTTTTCCCAAAACATTCATCCCAAAATCCTCCACGTCTCAATTGCAACAGTGTCCACGGCCATTGCCTATGAAGAGCTTTCGAATGAGGGGAACTCGAAAGGACCATAGGCCTAGGTTTTCCTCATCTTTTTGTCGGTTGTTGAAGATTGAGACTTAATATTTTGCGATAGTTCAGTAACAATTTACTTTCGGCACTCTTCAAATGGCCCCGAGGTTACAGATTAAGGGATGCTGGGGGCACAGGCTGGCAAAGATTTTTTCAGAAAGATTATCAAATGAATGGTGAAATTTAAGAGGATTGTGAGGAGACAAAGAGGATGAGTAAAAGACGGTGTTGTTGATTAGGTATCCTTGGATAGAATTTCCAGATCTCGGCGTGTTTGTTGGAAACGGTCCTGAATAGTCCTGCGCCAGGAAGAAAATGTTGTGGCTTCTCCCGTTTTACACACGGCTTCGAGGTCGACCGCCACTTTGGCTAAAACATGGGCGCCCATGTTTCGAGCTATGCCTTTGAGCCCATGAGCACTTTCTTGGATCTTATTGAGGTCTTGGTCGTCAATGGCTTGCTCAATGAGTGTGACGCATGATAGGGCCTCCTCAATGAATTTTCGCACCATGTGTTCTAGAAATTCTTTTCCCCCCAATTCTTTTAATTTGCATAACGTCTCAGGATTCACGATGGGTTCATCTGGTGAAGACATTGGGGAGGCGGGAGGTGAGTCTTCAGGCAACACCCTACTGGAGGTTTCCTGAGGGAGCCAGGTCGCCAATATGTGGGCCAGTTCTTCAGGACGTATAGGCTTTGTAAGGTAATCATCCATGCCTGCCTGCAGACATTTGTCCCGGTCCTCCGGCATAGCATTGGCGGTGAGAGCAATGATCGGCACATGGGAGCAGTGAGGAGTAAAACATAGGGAGTGAGAAGTTTTTGAAATGTTAGTTTCTTGCTTATCATCTCGTCTTTCCCCCTCCTGCCTCTGTGCTTCTAACTTTTCTCGTTCGACTTTTCGGATGGTGCGGGTGGCTTCATATCCATCCTTTTCCGGCATTTGGCAATCCATTAAAATCAGGTCATAGGGAACGCGAATATAGGCTTCGAGGGCTTCATAACCATTACCAGCCACATCGGCCCGGAATCCCAATCGTTCCACCATCATGACACCTAGCTGTTGATTGACCTGATGGTCGTCTACTACCAAGATACGCATGGCTTGTTGGCGTTGGCGGTCTTTTAGAAAATGAGAAGTGACTAAAGGGAGCGAAGCCGATTTGGACTCAGCAGGGGCGAATCCCATTACTGTTTCCAAGCAGGCTTGAAGTTGGGCTTTTCGAATAGGTTTAGTCAAATATGCAGAAAACCCGCTTTGTTGGGCTGCGGTCGCATCTCCTCGTCTCCCTAACGAGGTCAAAAGAATCAGATGAGTGGTTTGAAGATTGGGATTCGACTTAATCCTTTTTGCCAGTTCAAATCCATCCATGCCAGGCATTTCCATATCTAAGATGGCTAAGTCATAGGGAGTCCCTAGTTGCGCCTGTTTCTGAAGAAAAGCTAGACAATCACTGGGGCGCTCCACGATGGTCGCCTGAATAGCCCAGTCTTGAAAATATTGTTCCAAAAGTTGTCGATTCGTAGGATGATCATCCACAGCACAGACCCGAAGATGTTCGAGGACGACAGGTTTTTGAGGGAACGAAAGTGCTGATTCCGCTTGTTTCTTGAATTGTGCTGTAAACCAAAAGATAGTGCCGCCTTCGGGGCGATTTTCTACCCCTATTTCTCCCTCCAATTGTTGGACAAGTTGCTTGCAAATAGCTAACCCTAGGCCAGTCCCACCATGGCGGCGAGTCGTAGAACTATCAGCTTGTGAGAATGGTTGAAAGAGCTTTGGTAGCACATCAGCGGGAATCCCTTCTCCAGTATCTTGGATTTCTACGCGCACCATGGCGTGGTCGGGCGTTTCTTCAACGCAGGCAATCTTGACGATAATTTCTCCTTCTGCCGTAAATTTAATGGCATTTCCGGTGAGATTCATGAAGATCTGGCGTAATCGCCCGGGATCACCAAGGAGGGCGGTAGGGACATTGGCATTCACTAAGCCGACTAATTCCAGCTTCTTACTTCCAGCTGCCTCTGCCAATAAGTCCAAAGATTCTTCCAGAGTGGTGCGAAGATCGAATGAGATGAGTTCAAATTCAAGTTTTCCTGCCTCAATTTTTGAAAAGTCAAGAATGTCATTAATAATTTTTAGCAGAGTTTCTCCTGAAGATCTGACGGTTTCCGCGAATTGACGTTGCTGAGAGGTCAGGGTTGTATCCAAAAGCAAGCCCGTCATGCCAATGACCCCGTTCATGGGAGTTCGAATTTCGTGACTCATGGTGGCTAGGAATTGAGCTTTCGCAGTAGCCGCCATTTCTGCGCGTTCTTTGGCTTCCTGGAGTTCTTGTTCGTGCTGTTTGCGATCACTAATGTCCCGAACAATACCCGTAAATGTGCGGCGGGAGCCGACTATTATCTCACTGACCGATAATTCCATGGGAAAGACTTGGCCGTCTTTTCGTTTCCCAGCTAGCTCTCTGGCTCTCCCGAAAATAGTCGATGGTGCGCCGTCCAGATATCGTTGGAGGTACCCATCATGTTCCTCCTGATAAGGGGAAGGCATCAACAGGGAGACATTCTTGCCCATAATTTCTTGGACCGAATATCCAAACATTCGTTCTGCAGCGCTGTTGAAGGATTGTATGTTTCCCTTTTCATTAATAGAAATAATGGCATCTGCTGCGGTTTCGACAATTCCCCGAATACGGGCATCACTCTCTTCTCGAGCCAATTCTCCTCGTTTTCGTTCCAAGACCCGTCCCAGTTGAGTCCCAATGGTTTCCATGACCTCTAATAACCGGGCATCGGGTGATTCCACCGAACGTGAAAAAAATTCCAGGACACCCATAACATGACTCCCCACCATGACGGGAAACGCAAAACCTCCACGGATTCCAAGATCCTTTGCCATACGAGCGCGTGGGAAATTGGGGTCTTGAGTAATGTCTGGAATCCAAGAAGCGCGTCCTTGTCCTAACACTCGACCGGGAAGTCCAATACCCTTCGAAAACGTGGTTTGTTCGGTGAGGGTTTTAAAAGTGTGAAACTCCTGAGAATTGTCCAGGTGCCAAAGCCCTGAAGAGGTAAGCAAGTCAGTTTGTTCATCGCTACGAAAATAGACGTGGCCCACCGGCCATTTTGTTAAGGTACAGATACGGTCCAAACTGGCTTGAAAGGCTCCCATGACGGATTCTGCTTCGTTGGCGGCTATCGCGACCTGTTGGATTAAATGCATGCAGTCCGTTTCTCTACGAAGAGCGGATTCAGTGTATTTTTGTTCGGTAAGATCTCGCACGAATGCGTAAAATGAATAGGATTCCCCTTGGAAAATCGGAATGATCGTCAGCTCAATTGGGAATTCTCGCCCCTCTCGATGCAAAGCCGTTAATTTGAGACGCTGATTAACGATGGTTCCCTTTTTGGTTGTGGCAAATCGTTTCAGCCCATCTATGTGAGCCTGTCGATGTTCTAAAGGAATAATGGCATTTGTGAGAGACTGGCCTACGATTTGTTCTCGTGACCAACCAAAGATAGCTGCAGCTTGGGGATTCCAGGTTGTGACTATTCCTTCAGCGTCGATCCCAATGATGCCGTCCAGGGCATGATCGATAATCAGCCGCATCTCATCACGGTTTTCGCGAAAGGCCCTGATAGCGCATTCACGCTTTTGAGCTTCGGTATTGACCTGATCTAATACCCTGTTGTATTCGGTTGCGATCTGTCCGACTTCGGTGTGGGGTTCGATCGTTACGGGTTGGGAGAAATCACCTTTGATTCGTTGGCTACTCATTTCTCCTATGAGATCAAAAAGAGCGGTGCTTGCCCCATGCTCAGCCATATTCAACCCCATGAGTTCTTCTTCAGGTGTCACTCGGAGAGGAACGAAACGGTTCAGGTAGGTCAGGAATACATAGCTAATGCCAAATGCCCATCCAAAACAGCTGAAAACACCTATCACCTGTATGCCCAATTGAGTGAGGCGATCATGCCCTGTGTCCCATAAGGTTGTGTCTCCTAATAGGGCTAGAGCTAATGTGCCCCACACACCTGCGCAAGCATGGGCCGGAATGGCGCCGATGGCATCATCAATTTTCCAACGTTCAAGCCATTGTGTGCAGACAATTAAAAGAATCCCACCGACGCTACCTACCAAGAGGGATGCGGAAGAAGTCATATAAGGGGCAGAGGCAGTAATGGCCACTAGGCCGGAAATAATGCCATTCATGACGGAACCGACAATTGGCCGACCCATGACCCTCCAAGAATACAATAAGGCCGCTAGGCCTCCGGCTGTGCTGGCTAGGGTGGTATTGACTAATACGATTGGTAGGCTGTGCGAGGCTTGAAGAACACTCCCACCGTTAAACCCCATCCATCCTACCCAGAGTAAAAACAGGCCAAGGGCTGAAAGTGGGAGGTTGTGCCCTTGAATAGCAATCGCAGGTGATGCGAATCGTCCAATCCGTGGGCCGATGACCAAGATCGCTGCCAAGGCGACCCACCCAGCTGTAGAATGTACGACGGTACCTCCCGCAAAATCTAAAAACCCTAACTGGTTCAACCAGCCGGTCTGAAGGCCTTGAGCATGACCACCCCAGATCCAATGTCCAATGATGGGATAAATGGCGGCACTAATAAGAATAGAGATCAAAATGTAACTGCTGAAGCATGTTCGTTCCGCAACGGCACCAGAGATAATAGTGGTCGCCGTTCCACAAAACGTAAGCTGAAACAGGAAAAACGTCCATAGTTGATTATTAGAGAGGCCGTTAAACAGAAAATATGATGAACCTATCAATCCCCATGCGGTGTCACCGAACATCAGGCCAAAACCAAATATCCAGAAAATGATGGAGGCAATGCAAAAATCTACGACATTTTTGATAGCGACATTGATGCTGTTTTTTGCGCGGACCATACCTGTTTCTAAACAGGCAAATCCTGCTTGCATGAGGAGTACCAGGGCTGTACAGGTTAGCATCCACGTTAATGGTTGAAAGGAGGAATCTAGTGGCATAGCATCTTCTTAAGAAATACCCTGTTGTCTGGCAGCAAAATTGATTTTCTTGAATGTAAGAGATTGAAGCATGATTTTGCTCCTAGGCTGCATCATATATTGCCATTCCACAAATTTTCCCCAGATTCATAACATGATAATTTTCTTTGTATTATTGATGGTCAGATAGGCCTTTATGAATTGAGGGCATCAACCAGGTGGCATTCTTTGTCATGGCAGGAGGATTTCCCTGTCTTAACAGTCTACACCTCCTCTTGGTATTCGGTTTTTAGACATTGATTCTTAAGATGGAATGATGCGCGAAGTATTGGAAGAAAGCTGGAGGAGTGAGATACGGGATGAGTTGGGTCGTAGTGGCAGGACTAAGCCGTGATCGGCATAGGAAGCCATTTTTTTAGGACTTGTGCTAAATCATTCGCTCTGATGGGTTTGGTCAGATAGTCATCCATGCCCGCTTCCAGGCATTTTTCTCTGTCTTCTGGCATGGCATTGGCCGTCATAGCAATGATTGGAAGGCGTGAAAGGTGAGAAGTGAGACGTTCTGCCTTTTCACGCTCAACCTTCCTAATGGCCCGGGTGGCTTCATAGCCGTCCATGACTGGCATCTGACAGTCCATAAATACCACATCGTAGGGAATTGTAAGACAAGCATCGACAGCTTCTTGGCCGTTGGAAGCCAGATCAGCCTTATGCCCCAGACGTTCAATCATCATGACTGCCAATTGCTGGTTTACTTGATGATCGTCAACGATCAAAATTCTCCTTCGCTTTTTCTCAGAGGATTCCAGTCCGGCAAAACGAGTGACAACCGGGGTCTCTGGATGGTTGAGTATTTCTTGTTGGAGGCCCATTACGGTTTCTAAGGTATGTTGGAGAACGCTCTGGCGAATCGGTTTGGTCAGATACCCAGAAAACCCAGCGGCTTTGGCTTCTCCCGCATCGCCTCGTTGGCTCAGAGATGAAAGTAAGACTAATCGAATGTCTGAGAGATGCGGGTTGGCTTTGAGCGTTTGAGCTAAAGTAAGCCCGTCCATTACTGGCATGACCCTATCGATAATGGCTATATCGAATGGATCATTTTGTTCATGGGCCTGTTGTATGAGTTGAAGCCCTTCGGTAGGGGTCGAAGCAGACGTACAACGTATCCCCCAACCTTTGGCATATTCTTCAAGAAGTTGGCGATTTACAGGATGATTATCGATGCAACACATTCGTAAACCGTTGAGCGCCTTGGTAGGAAGCCCTTCCTGGCTCTGGATGGGCTGTTTCAGAAATTGTGAGGTAAACCAAAATGTGCTGCCCTGGCTTTTCTGACTCTTAACGCCAATCGTTCCTCCCATCAGCTCAACTAATTGTTTCGATATTGCTAGTCCTAATCCGGTTCCGCCGAATTGACGGGTCGTAGAACCGTCAGCTTGTTGAAAAGGTTGGAAGAGTTTTTGTTGAACTGCAGAGTCAATTCCAATACCTGAGTCTTTTACCATTATCTTGATAGTGGCCTTCTCCGCAGTCTCCTCTTGCAACGTTATTCGTACAGTTACCTCGCCTGCTGAGGTAAACTTTATGGCATTGCCGACAAGGTTGAGGAGGACTTGTCGAAGTCGACCGGGATCACCTCTTAGGGCAGTGGGAACTCGCGCATCCACACACCCGACCAGTTCCAAGTTTTTTCCGGCAGCTTTTTCTGCTAAAAGGTCAAGGGTGTCCTCCATAGCAACACGGAGATCGAAGTCAATCGTTTCAAAATCTAATTTCCCTGCTTCGATTTTTGAGAAGTCTAAAATATCATTGATAATTGTGAGCAAAGATTCTCCTGAGCTTCGGACTGTTTCGGCAAACTGCTGTTGTTCTGCAGTCATCTCTGTTTCCAATAGCAGACCGGTCATGCCGATAATGCCATTCATGGGTGTACGGATCTCGTGGCTCATAGTCGCCAAAAATTCGCTTTTGGCCTTAGCCGCCTGTTCTGCCACATCCTTGGCATGTTGAAGTGCCTGTTCTGCTTTTTTTCGCTGTGTGATATCTCGGATAAACGCGCTAAAGATTGTGGCACCTTCGACTGTGAAAGGATTCACGCAGATTTCTATCGGGAAGATTTCTCCTTGGCGATTCAGCGCAGAAACCTCAATGCGCTGATTTAACATGGTGCCTTTCCGGGTTCTGAGGTAACGTTGAAAGCCTTGGTTATGGGCTTCACGAAAAGCAGGAGGAATGATCTTGTCAGACACTAGTTGACCGACGATTTCTTCTTTTGTCCATCCAAACAATATTTCGGCTTGTGGGTTCCAGTCTATGATGATGCCGTCTTCATTCACCAAAATAATCGCATCCAGGGCATGGTCCACGATCATCTTCGTACGTTCCTGCTCATTCTTGAGCCGAGTTTCACTTGTGTGCCTGAGGTCTTCATAGAGTTGCTGCATCTCTCTGGATGAAAGAGCCAGTGATCGCTCTAGCAATTCTCGCCCCTGATCGGCTTCGGTATAGGCATTGCTGATTCGTTCCAACAGTTTCCCCCAATTTTCAAGGGGAGGAGGAGTGGCGGGATCACTCGCCCCTAAGCGTTTGAGTTGGCGTTTCAACAGAGGATGCATAGGTGCTTACTGCTCCGAAATCGTAGTTAACGTCATGGTTTGGTTGTGAAGATCGCAACGCCCGTCTGTGTAAGGAGACAATTCGCCGTACGAATAAAACCCAATTTGTTTGGTTCCTTCAGGAAACACCTCAAGTGTGGCCTCAATCTCTTCTTCAGCTCGTTCTCCAAGCACTAAGCGGCGGCCAACACAGGTAATAGCAATCGCAAGAATGTTCTCTGCCTCCAGAGATTTGGTCAGGAGGGCAGCCTCCGAGGCTCCGGTAATCAGCCGATCAAAATTTCCGCGCATCAGTTGGACCACAGCATTAAGAGGGATATTTCCTGCGAAGGTCATGGATTGGTCTGATTCATTCACAGCCAAGATGGTTCGCACGAGATACTCATCATTGTTGCTCTCCTGCTTCAAGGCTAAGGGAAAGAGCAGAGCTGTAGCTGGGAGTCCACTGGCTCGTTCGCCTAGATATTGTTTGTACAGTTCCAGAGCAGGTTTGCCATCCAGCTCATACAGTACATTGCCTTCTGATCGAGTCACTCGTCGTTCGGGCCCTAAATAATCCCATCCACCTTTTGATCCATGTCCTAAACGAATGTGATCACCATAAAACCCGACGGCTGTCACCACGCCTCCAGTTGGTGTATTGTTCTGAATCACCCAGGTTTGTTTAAATCGATCTCCATCTCCGGCCAGCCCACCGGTGATGACGACTGATTCCGGCAGAACGGTATTTAGACCATGAATGAGTTCGCTGCCATTAACTTGGAGCCCATCGGAAAGTACCAAGACTCCTCTAAGATCCGGTCGCAAAAGATTGTTGGCTAGTTGTTGCCCCACGTGAAAAGATTGTGAAGGGTCAGAAATGTCTACTGTTGTAGTCTGGACCGTAGTCTGCTCGAACTGAAGAACACCTCCCACTAGCGTGCCATCTTTAATTTCACTGCCAAACACCTCTCCGGACGTTGAACAGCCAATGACAGGAATGCCGGAAAATGTTTGACAGACATCCTGGACGCAGTTGGGGGATTCCAGAAAACTTGAGGATCCAAATAAAATGACCAGGGACTTTTGAGGGTCTTGAACAAAATCCGGGCGAGTGATTGATGGGTTGGAATTATCAAGACAAAATGTTTGAACGTTCATGAATCCTCCTTCAGAGTCTTAAGAAAACCATCGGTATGGGTATTCTTACTCTACTAGGTAAAATGTCGATTTCTTCCCCACAAAAACAGGGCTTTGAGTACTTTTTCGGTTTTTCAGAAAAAAATCTAAAAGAAATATTCAGGTGGCGAGAGAAAAAATGTGTATGAGAAACGGAGAAGAGATTGCTGTAAAAAACAGTCTTGATCTTCTGATTAGGATTCAGGCGAGGTCGTGTCTGATATGGGGGTCGAATTTTTTTTAGACATTGAATGGGTGAGGTGGGCGAATATTTTTTTTCTAATGGGGAAGAATTCTGGATTTCCTTCCGATAATTTGAGGAATTTCCCATAATATTGATTGGCCAGGCGGACATTCCCTAGCTGTTCATAGGCATATCCCATATTGAGAGGAATGTGAGGGAGGTTCCCGTCCAATAACTCGGCTTGCCGCAATTCATGGATGGCGAGCTGGTAATTCTCACGTTGTTGAGCCACCAGTGCTCGTTGGATCCACAATTGTGGAACCTTGTCATTTCTAGCTAATCCGCTTAGGAAAAATTGGTCGGCTTGCTCCATTTCCCCTTTGCCAAGCAGAGCGGTTCCCATCCAAAACCACGGTTGCCAATCAACTGGAGGATTATGAAAAAGAGGGGTGAGTAGAGTTGAGGCCTCCTCATACTGTCCTTCTTGTATCAATTGCCTAGCCTGCTGTAATTGTTGGGCCGGGGTATCCTTTTTTTTGGGGGGCGATACTGTCTTGGGTTTTTTGTTCTTTATGTTGGTCGGTAAAGACTCAAGGTCTGTTGTTTCGCGTGAATCGTTTGGAAGGATGCTTGTCAAGACAAAATCATCCGGTTGAATGATTTCTTCTTCATCCAAGGCTACAGCAAGTACGGCAGTCTTGGCTGGTTCCTCCATGTTTGCCGAGGCTGTCGAGGGCAAAGAGGGAACTGTTGTTGTAGGCATTTTTGGGATGGTTGTGGCCTCCTCAGAGGAAAGTTCCGCTGGACTTTTTTCAAGAGGAATAGGGTGTTCCTCTTGCGCTGTGTGCCTCTTCGTGTTTGTTGAGGGATAGTTTTGCGGATTTTGGGAGTCGAGTGACGCGACAGGGTTGCCTGAAATTCCCTTGTCTATTTCTTCTTCGGAAATTGGATGTGGATCTGTTTTTTGTGACTGTGTTGGAGTGGTCACCTTGAGTGTTGATGGAGGATGTGCTGATGGCAGTAGGTCTTCAGGTTCCTGATTTTTTAGAGGCCTAGTGTTCTCAGGAATTTTGGCAATTGCACTTTTAGCGGATGAATCCTCGGTAGGAGGATCTTTGGGCTGTAATGCGTTGGGAGCAGAAGGGTGGTTGTTAATGGTGGCCTGAGTGTGAGTGGTCAGACCAAAATCCATATGCCATCCAACCCAAAAGGCTCCAAAGACAAGCCCGACGAGGGCGAGAGCGATTCCCGCACTCATCATCCAAAATGTGGACGTAGATGCTTTTTGGTGTTGTCCTGATCCTTCCCCTTTATTAAAGGTTGGCCGCGGCGGCGGGTCATCCTGTAATTCTGCAGGCTGATTCGTTGATTGTGCCTGAAGGCGTTTGAGTGTGTCGGCAATGATGCTCATGTTAAAACCATGAATAGTAAAAAGTGAGAAGGGAATAGTAAAGAGTAAAAACCCATATGCTTTTTACGACTAACTTCTTGCTCCTCACTTTTTTCTTTTTTACTTTAAAAATTCCTTGGCGGCTTTCCAAACGAGAAAATGACTAATAACTGTGCTTTTTTTCGCGTAGGCTCCCAATATTGCCCGATCACAGAGTTGATTGATTCGTCTTGGTACGCCATGGGACAACAAGAAAATGAGGCCTGCGACTCCGGCTTGGAGTCCGAGTCTATGCGTTCGCTCAGCCTTTTGTAGGCGATGAGCGATGTAGGCACGGGTTTCTTGGTACCCAAATGGCTTCAGACAGTATCGCACGCTTATACGTTGGCGTAATGGACGAAAGGCTCGAGTGGCTAATTTTTGCTCGAGTTCCGGTTGTCCCACAAGCAGTAAGCACATGAGCTTGTCTTTTTCGGTATCTAGGTTAGACAAAAGCCGAAGGCCTTCTAATACTTTGCCACTGAGTCGATGAGCTTCATCTACCAGGACCACGACCCGTTCCCCATCTTCAGCGAGACGGAGAAGAAGTTTGGGTAATTCTCGCTGGAGTGCGCCGAGGGAGGAGTCCTCCGGAATGGTCCCTGTTAAGTCCTCATAAATAGAGGTGAGCAAATCCCCATAGGATTGATCCGGGTTAATGAGATAGGCAAAGCGGACACCTTCTGGAGGATTTCGCAAGAGGTGTCGGCATAGGAGCGTTTTTCCGAGTCCCACTTCTCCCGTCAGCATGGTGAAACCCCCGCTGGCAATTCCAAATCGGAGATGGTTCAAGGCTTCCATGTGATGACTGCCGGGGAAAAAGAAATCGGTATCCGGAGTCAATCGAAAGGGAGGTTCTACAAATCCCATTTCTTCGTAACAGAGGCTGAGGTCTAGAGTTGTCATCATCAGGGTTTCACAATCTTGGGTGAAAGAAAAATTACAAGTTCACTTTTGGTTTTCACTGTATAGGTTCCTTTAAATAAACGACCAAGCCAAGGAATATCTCCTAGTAACGGGACTTTACGCTCAGTTTCAGACGTTTCTTCCTGAATGAGTCCACCGATAATCACCATTTCGCCATCTTTGAGCCGGACGAGTCCCGAAGATTGCTTGACATCCATAAGCGGGGCATTAGAAGTTCCTTGAGGAGAAATCACCACGTCTCGCAACCGTGAAATTATAGGCGTCACATCTAACATGACCCATCCATCTTCGGAAATTTGCGGGGTGACTGAAAGAACTAAACCAATTGTCACGGACTGAGCTTCCTCCGTGACAATATTTCCCGTTCCAGAAGTTCCTTGAGTGACAGTTTGTGTAAAAAAGGGTTGGTCTGTGGCCACTTTGATCAAAGCGGGTTGGTTATTCAATGTCACGACACGAGGCTGTGAGATGACTTTGAGTTCGCCTTGTTCACGAAGAGCCTCTAAGATACCTGCGAAGTCGCCAGAAGCAAATGAAATTGCGGTTGTAGCAACTTTGGGAATAAAACCTCCAAAGGGTGCTCCAATGATTTGAGTAGGAGAGTCTACTCCAATGATATTTGAGAGAGAAAATGTACCTGCATCCCCATCAAATTTGATCTCATTCCAATTGATGCCCAGGCTGTAATTATCGTTTAAGTTGACTTCGTAAATTCGAGCTTCGATTTCTACTTGGCGATACAACGCCTTGTGGACTTTGTCCAGGAATTCTTCGATCTCGTGGACACGTTGGTACCAATCTGTTACGTGGATCGTCCCGGAAAGACGATTGGCAACCATCCGGCCGTCTGCAGACATTAAAGTTTGAATTTGCTTTTCGAGTTCTTCCCAGAACTTGATTTCGTCTTGTTGATTGACTGTGATTTGTCCTGTTTCCTGTGATCCCCCACCGGTGGAAGACCCTGAACTCATTTTTGCCTGATTTTGGCCGGTTCCCCCTCGGACGAGTCGGATATAATCAACATTGAATAAGGCAGTTTTGAATTGTTTGACTCTAATCAGACTATCTTCTTCTTCCCAATAATATCCATGAGCTTCCAACAACGCAGACATGGCTCTTTCCAGGGGAAGATTGTGAAAATCGAGGGTGACCGTACCAATAATTTCTGGACCAGCGACGATATTCAGTTGATTGCTTCTGGCGAAGAGCGCTAAGGCATCAATTAGGGGAAGATCTTGGGCTCGAAAAGAATAGAGTGGACCAAGTGACGGAGCAGGGTCTGGAGTTGATTCCGGTAGCGTTCCACTAAGCAGCATGCGATCTTCTAGAGAAAAATGGCCAGGGTTTTCTGTGACTGCTGTCTGGATAGGCTTCAAGTTATTCGATGGGCTTCCTATTGATGACGGCTGCGGTAGCCTGGGCCGAACCTCAGTTTCTCGATTCGCCGTACTGCATCCTGTAAGAATCATGGAACTTATCAGCGTCATAAGAATGGCTTGTTTCAAAGAAGAATATGCCCACGGCTTCCAGGACGGCGAAGAAGGATTAGAGAGGATATATTGTGTCGGTTGTGCTTTATTCATTTGGTACTTAGGATGTTGTCTGTGCTTTAAACGTCAGTAGGTGTTTCTTTCCTCGTCGTTTTAGCCATACGCCTTGTAGTTCGATGGCAACTACCTGATAGCCATCGATCATTTCTCCCTCATACACAATACTTCGGTTAATTACTGCACTGCGTTCCTGGTTTTCCAATGCAATGGCTTTCAGTTCGAATTGCGGAAGAGCCCCAAGTTGGCGCCCCTCTATTGCTGAGGAAGATGACCGGGGTTGGCCTGATGAGGCGGCCTTTGTCCAAGTAGGTACTGGAGCAAACGGGTCACGCGGTGGATTGTTGATCCATTGGTTGGCTTCAGCATCATGTCCCTGAAGGGAAGGTGTAGAAGCGGTTAGAGTTTCTCCTAGGAAAGGTGCTGCGGCCTCCTTCAAGGAGTGCGGTATAAAATCTGGAGTCGTGTCTACGAGGTTCTGATAGACTGCCAATCCGGCAATGACGCACAACCCTAAGACGACGACTGGGTTCTTTAAAGCTCGACTGAACTTTGAGTTTTCATCCATACCGATAATCCAACTGTGAGTTGCGTGGCTTTTTCCCCGTCACCCATCATTGTAATTTCTTGAAGATCCATGCGAATTCCTGATTCTTCTAAGCCCTTTAAAAATTTCAAATAGGACCCGTATCCACTTGTCTCATTTCGGGGACTGACAGTGAGTTCAATCGGAACAAGGTTAATGCCTTGGAGTGAGGAAGCGGATTGTTTCTCTTTCAAGATCTTGTAGTCTGTGCGAAGGGCCAATTGGTTCCCATGAGTTTGAACCTTCTGAGCCCAATCTGCCAATTGAGTGAAATCTTGAATCAACCGCTGGTCGGCTTGAGTTAGATCCACCTGAAGGGACTCGGGATGAGCATCCTGATATTGCCGGCGAAGCTGAGAGACTTGCCTCTCCAAATCCCGGACAGACTGGTACGCATTCTTGCTCTGTTGAATGGCCAAGAAATGATTGACGCTGACCCAGCCAATAACAACAAGGCTGCCCATAAGGAGGAGAGCCATCCCGATAATTTTTAGGTCGGGTAGCAGCTTGTTTTTTGCTAACCAGTTCTTCATGAGAAGCGCCCTTGTAACGCCCAACGATAGAGTGGTTGACCGTTTTCTCCTGTATTTGGCGAATTAGATTGAGTCAGAAGCTGGTCTCGCCAATTCCCATCTATCGCGACATGGTAGGGCCCATCCCCTAATTCCTGAGCGAGTTTTTCGACCAGAATCAGAGTTGCCGAAAGATTGGTGGAGGCGTGCCCTGCCAATTCCACATTCCAGTAATTTGCACTTTTTTTGATGGATGCTTTATGGAGAATGATTTGATGAGGAACAATTTTCCCCAAATAACTCAATAATGGTCCTTCCAGCATTGCTGTGCTGTTGTTGGTGAGGGTCTGAGCCCATTGTCGTTTGGTCCGTATTGACACAAGTCGGCGTTGCCAATGACGGTGCTCCTGATTAAGGACTTGTTCTTGAGCAGCAAGGCTTTGATGGCGGTCTCTATTTTTGGCCAAATTCCCTTGGATGGCTCCCGTTGCTCCGATGCTGATGGCAATAAACACGGCAATGATCGCTGCGGCCGTATTGGCAAGCATCTTTTTCATTGGAGCACGAAGGACGTGCAATGGCGTGAAGTTTGTTGGAATAGTGCTAGAGAGGGTTGAGCCTAACCATAGCCAGTATTGCCAATTGGGATGCATTGGACATGGAAGCAGGGGGATTGCGACGTGAGGCTGCACTTCTTCGATAGTTAAGAGTTCATCTTCCCCTAAAAACCAAATTTGTGAAATAGTTAAATTGGTTTGTTGATTAATATACATGATGGTCCGGTTGACCTCTGTGCCAATCCGTTCTCCCAAGGGAACCCAATCTTGAACTGGAGCTAGATGCCGAGTTAAGAGTGGAATGCCATCTTCTCCTCCAGCAACAAATGTCACTTTTCCAGCCAATATGCTGATAAGAATAGTGGCTTCACCGGTTTCAACGTTCAATGAGTTTAGTAGGCTTTCTGTCAAGGTAGAAATGGGGGCGAACTGTTGAAGGTGTAAGCCTAAATCTTGGCATATCTGTACGGTTTCATCGATAAAACTTTGTGGCCAAACCTCAAGGTGAATACTCTGTTTTCCTCGGGCTTTCATGCCAAGGTAATGGCGCCAGACAGCCGGGCCTTCCCAAGTCTTAACTTGTTGGGCTTTGCGTTCTAGAATTGGGGATAGATCGGTTTGTGGCATGGGGGGGAGTTGAAGCATGAGGGTCAAAAATCGGGGATCTTCAACTAAGATGGAGATGCGATCTCCCGGAAATTCCGTACGGTGGATGGCTTCGGTAATGGCTTGGCGAAGCACTTTGGGTTTCCGAATAACTCCCGGTCGATCCCAATATTGGTGAATCGAGTCATCGATAATAGATAAGGCTTGAAGGCGACCATTGATGAGGAGGATACTCAGAATAGTGTTCTGTTTGTGAAAAATACTTTTTCCAGAGTTCTCAGAAAATTTCTTGGTAATTTCCTGAAACCCTTGCTTGGAAAAATATGTAGAAAATGATAGTGGCATCGTTCGAAAGATTCCTATGGGACATAACATCCGCTGCTTATGACTCGCCATCTCGAACCATTAGGACAATCGGGATCGAATTGATAGCCGGCTTCTGCGGTCATGATAAATTGCACTTCTGCGGTTCCATATATATTGGCTTCGTCTAAACCAACAGGTGTTCCGATAATGTGATAGCGAATAGCTGGAGCAAGGGTCCCACCACCTGAATGGGTTGGTGTTCCGTCGATGGAATAACTGCCTCCTGCCCCATCAGCAGATAAGCTGACGAGATGAAAAAGATGTCCTAAATGTCCGCGGTGTATTTTCACATCATGCAAGCCAGTTTCATCTGTATTCCACCAATTTTCGAAATCGGCATCGGTATTCATAGAGGGGTTGAGATTTTGTAAAAGACTAGAAATAAGTAAATATCGTGCATTGGCTAATTGAGTTGGGGGTAATCCAGTTGCATTGGTAAAGCCGGCAAGGTTGGGCTGCAGAAAAAAATATCGTGAAAACCCATCGGCATTATTCACCAGTTGATTAGAAGCCATCTGGACATAATCTGGACTTAATGCCGCAAGGTTGGCTGGGAAAGAACGGGTTTGCCGAACAAAAAGTTCAATGCCCTTGGCAATATTTTCTAGCTGTTTAGTCTCTGCATCGCGCCTGGCGTTCCGCAATTGATGAATTACGCTTGGGGTTACAAAACTGGCCAAAATGGCCAAAATGGCTAGGACTCCAATTAATTCCACAAGGGTAAAGCCAGAGGAAGGCATGCGGTGTGGGTTACGAGGCGTTGAGGGCATGGAAGCTGGCTGTGCCAATACAGTTAGTATGAGTCCTACACGCTTCATACTTCTATATTGAGGTCTGCGTAACGTTTTCCTAACCAT
This sequence comes from Nitrospirales bacterium, assembly GCA_965223685.1. GTDB lineage: Bacteria > Nitrospirota > Nitrospiria > Nitrospirales > UBA8639 > Nitrospira_E. The sequence continues at coordinate 1,350,467 of CBDCXG010000002.1, read as the reverse complement.
TCTGTGGCCCTTTAGCAAACACACACACATTGATGGTCCTGGCAAATTCTGCCGGGTATACCTCTCATTCCTCTGTCGGATAATAGAGAGCGAATCTTAATTGAATGCAGGCAAAAGTAATGGGTGAGGGATATGGGGAGAAACGTAAGGGGAGAGGTCGTGAAGAGTTTAGTTTTCTAGAAAAAGCACAATAGAGTCTGGCTGCTTACTCCGAACATTTCACTCTTCGCTCGTGTCAGTTCCAGGTAATCTCAATATTATCTGCATAAAAGAAGCGCTTCACATTGCCATTGCGTGCGAAGCGAATTTGTAGATTGGGGGTGATGTAGGCTGTCAAATCAAAAGTTTGAGGAATCTGGGTAGCATCGCTGCTATTCATATTGTAACTTTGAAGGTTGGTCCAAGCCCCTGCTCCAACATCGAACACCTCAAGCCTGATTGACCCTCCATTCTTCCCTTCCCCACGGCGATAGCTAAACGTGAGTGTTACAGAAGTGGCTCCTGTCACATCTACTTCGCGGCTGAGAGTTGTCGAAGGTCCACCACCGCCACCTCCAAATTGGAAACAATTTCCTACTGCGCATTGGGTATTGGTCACAACCTGCATTTTCCCCGCCGTCGGTCCATCGGCTTCCCCAGCTTCTTGCCAGTCGTTTGCCCAATTTTGCGGGCCGTTATTTCCATTAAAGGCGATAGCCGTAAACTCATCTCTGACCATGCCAAGCGCGCTTGCGCAGGTTGGGTCGAGAGGGTTCCATTGTTGTGTGACAGTACATTGGGGATCAAACCAATACGCGGTGTTAGTGGTGAGGGCGAATTGAACTTCCGGTACCGCATAAAATGTGTTTTCATCCAGCCCAATAAGGGTTCCAACTAGGTGGAATGCATTGTGGGCAGGTAAAAGGCCGCCGCCAGAGTCGGTAGGAGGGTTGCTACTGACAAAATAACTGGCTCCATTTCCTTCAGGAGTGATAGCGAATGAAAAAAATAAATGCCCGATATTGCCTCGATGAATATGCAAGTCCGGGTTCAGGGTTTCATTGGTTGTCCACCATGTATCAAATTGAGCAGGGGTGGCGATGGTAGGGGCGAGATCCTGTGAAAGGTCAGAAAGAAGGAGAAAACGTGCATTGACCAATTCTGCGTCAGAGAGACCAATACTATTATTAAAGCCATTCATAGCTGGATGGACGGCATAATACCGTGGAAACCCATGGGAGTTGGCTGTGACCTGTGGCAAGGCAAAAGGGACATAATCTGGGACAAGGTTGGCTAAGGATGGAGGATAGGCCTTTTGTTCCTTAAGATAGAGTTCAATGCCCTCCGCAATGCGGCGGAGCTGTTGTTCTTCGATGTCCTGGTCCTGTTGATTGAAGGTTTGGAGAAGAGCCGGTGCAGCTACTGCTACGCCAATGGAGATGACAGCCAGAGTGCCAATTAGTGCGATGAGAGAGAAGCCGTGTTGCAGACGAATGGAGCATGGCCTAGACGAATTAAAATGAAGTTTGTGTTCCATTGACTACTCACTAAAACCCGCTCATTAAACTCATCATGGGCATAAAGAGGGCTAAGGCCACTACGCCTACGATGCTAATGAGCCCTAAGGTGATTACGGGTTCGAGGATAGCAAAGATTTTTTTGACCCGTCGTGGAATTTCTTTATTATAATAATTGGCAACATTAGCGAGTGTTTTTGGCAGATTTCCCGTGGCTTCTCCGACCGCAATCATTTGGATCATCATAGGTGGAAAGATGGGATGCCGACGCAGAGACTCATGAATCGATGTGCCTTCTGAAATGTTGTGTTGCATCTCTTCTATGGCATTGGCCACAACGTGATTGCCAACCAACCCATGGCATAATTTCAGGCACTGGAGGACCGGAATGCCAGCCTTATAAAGTACGGCAAAATTTTGTACAAACTTTGACAATGCCAACATTTTAAAAAGGTCACCCAGAATAGGTAGTTGCAACAGGGTGTGATCGCGCCAGCGTAAAAACCCTGGGACAAACTTCTTGGCCATCCACCAGGCTATGGGAAATCCAAGAGTCAGAGGCAACCAGAGGTACCAGTTATCTACCAGGAAAAGACTCGTGTTAAATACGATAACGGTGATAAATGGAAGAGGAACATTCAAACTTTCTAAGACTGGGATAAATTGAGGAACCACAAAAGTGAACAACAGAATCAATAATCCGACTACGGCAACGATCACTATGCTTGGATATATTGTGGCCTGACGAATGTCGCCGCGAATTTGATCGGCCCAATCTAAATAGCGTTCCAGTTCTTTGAAGGTTGCAGGCAAGGTGTCGCTTTCTTCTCCTGCTTGAACGAGATTGGTGACCTGAGGAGGGAAAATGTGGGAATGATAGCTCATGGCCACATGTAAAGGATTTCCTGCTTTTACTTGTTGATAAATCGTGTGTAGAGTAGACCGCAATTGAAGATTCGGAGTTTCTTCCGATAAGTTTTTCAACGCTTGAGAAAGCGAGATCCCAGCGTCTAACAAGGTAAACATATGCGTGGAGAATTCCATGAGATCACGAGAGCTGACCTTTCCTCGTTTCCCAAGCGAGGAACTCTTCTTTTGTTTGGATTCCATGGCCTCAACTAAATAAAGGCCCATGTCTTGTAGTCGACCTTCTAATTGCGAGCGATCAAAAACGATCATATCACCCTCTTCAGGACGACCTTGATCATTGATCGCTCGGTAATGGAAATTAAGCACCAGCGACCCTTACCACTTCTTCAACGGTTGTGATTCCTTTGAGGGCTTTCTGTATGCCGTCTTCGAACATCGTAGGCATTCCTTGTTTTTGAATAAGCGCCCGAAGGCTCCCCATGTCCATCCCATTCACAATCGGTCCGTGGATTTCGTCTGAAATTTGGATGATTTCATAGATTCCTGCACGACCTGTATAGCCAATTTTTCCACAAGAGACGCATCCGCTTCCTTTCCAAAGTTTAACCGGAGTGTTGTCTGGAAGGGTGATCTTGTGCTTCTCCAGAACTTTTTCTGAATCCGTCTGTTCGACCTTGCAATCCGGACAAATACAGCGGACGAGTCGTTGGCCGACCACCGCTGCTAAGGCTGAGGTTAGGAGAAAGGGTTCGATCCCCATATCAATGAGCCGTGGAATGGCGCCAAGCGCATCATTGGTATGTAACGTGGAAAAAACCAAATGCCCTGTTAGAGCAGCACGAATTGCGAGTTCTGCGGTTTCGTGATCACGAATTTCACCAACCAAGATAACATCAGGATCTTGTCGTAAGAGGGCGCGGAGGCCAGAGGCGAAGGTCATGCCAATATCAGGATTGATTTGTGTTTGGCGGATCATTGGCATTTGATATTCTATTGGATCTTCAAGGGTGAACACGCTTTTTTCTTTAGCGTTAATATTGCGAAGCGCTGTGTATAAAGTTGTGGTTTTACCGCTCCCAGTAGGACCCGTGACTAAAATAATCCCATGCGGTTTTTGGATGATCGATTTGAATCGTGATTGATCCTTATACGTAAAGCCCAAGGCTCGAAATTCTAACTTGAGAGATCCTTGGTCCAGGATCCGCATCACAAGGCTTTCACCGAAATTGGTTGGAAGGGTTGAGACGCGTAGGTCTATTCGGCGGGAGCCAAGAGCGAAGGCAATTCGACCATCTTGCGGTGTGCGTTTTTCGGTCAGATTTAAATTGGCCATGAGTTTCATGCGAGCTGTAATTGGTGCCTGGAGAGGTTTAGGAATCAAGAGTTCTTTGGACAGTACGCCATCAATGCGGTACCGAATCCGTAGATATTGCTCTTCTGGTTCAATGTGAATATCTGTGACTCTGGCTTGAATCGCAGCCGTAATCAATTGATTACAAAGCCGAATCATGGGGCCATCACGGCTGGAATCTTCCTCTATATTTGATAATCCTTGGGCGGCCAGCTCATCAAGTAAATGTTTAATCGATTCGGTATGGGCGTAATGCCGTTCAATCGCTTCCATCAGCTCCTGGGAAGGGGCCGTTTGACTGGACACATTCAGGCCTGTTTGCCTTTCAATGGCATCAATAGCGATGATGTTCAATGGGTCTGACATGGCTAAGTTTAAAACTTTTCCCCGCTTGCTAACCGGAAGTATCTGCAGTTGAGTGGCTAATTCATAGGGGACAAGATCCAAAATTTCAGGAGGGATAAACGTGGTGGTGAGATCAACTAAGCCAGTCTGGGTTCCTTCTGCCAGATAGTGGGCCAACAGCTTTTCGGAGATAAAGCCGAGGTGCACCAACGTTTGCCCAAGCATGACTTTGTTGCGCTTGGATTCGCGTAACCCGAGGTCGAGTTGTTCTTCAGTGATCCATCCGTCCTGAACAAGGGTGGCTCCCAATTGAGGGCGTGTAGGTGATGATGTGTGTGCCATGGGACGGTCCGGTCCGTACGAAGAGGCTAAGATCCTTGAGATGCAGACCTTGGAATCTCAGGAACCTCAAGAAGATGTGTTATGTAGAGGTGTGTCGATACCACGGACAGAGCTCAAAAATGGTAGGCGACTATTATTGGCTGGCCAGATAGATTCGTGCTTGACCACCTCCACTGGCTTGCCATTTGACTCGACCACGTACTTGGCGTTCGGCCAGTGTCGCCCCTACTCCTGGGTCTAAAATTCCGTCAATTTCATCGAATTGAGCTTGGGTGATATCGTCAACGAAGAGATAGGCCACTTGGGAAGCATCAGCGAGGTCATTAGTATTATTGCCATCCAGATCGAAATTATTATGACCGAAAGCTGGGGCGGCACCGAAATTGTTGGCAGCCGTAGTAGGAATAGCCATGGTGATTCCCAGTCCTGGGGGATTGGCTGAATTGAATTTTTCAAGATAAGGTCCTCGAAAACGTGGCCATGAATTTGTCCCGGTATTTAATGGATCTGCCGCATTCAAGGTAAGACGTGCGGCCAAAGACGTTGCGACGGTACTCAGCCCGCTGCCTTGTGCTGCCGGTGTTCCACCAGCATTGAGGGGATACAGTGACCCAATATCCGCATAATAGTTTGTAATAGCTGTTTCGTATGTTCTTACGGCTGCTGCCAGGGAACGTGCATTTGAAGACGCCACTAGTTGAAAAATTCTTGGTAATAACAAGGCAATCAAAATAGCAATGATGGCCAATACACCAATCATCTCGACCAAAGTGAATCCGCGTTCTTGAGCTGTATCGGAGAATGGTGATCTAAACATACAAATCTGCTCCTTTAAGGTAATTCTCTGAGAGTTGCTCTGTTGGCCATGTGAGTTCTTATCCGTAGTGGTTTGTTTTGGTTTGTTTAGTGACTATCGGTTCAGCAGAATAATTTCTTGAGAGAATAGCTTCTTTTTGAATGACAAAGGCTTAAAGTTTTGAATGAGACTTCATATCCAGAAGTGCGATATCAGCAAAAGGGTCCCCCAGTTTTGAGGCTTGGCGGAATAATTGAAGCCCAGTCTTGGTCTCTTCCAGCCCGAAATGTCCCTGGGTATACAAATAGCCAAGGTGGACAAGAGCTGAAGATAAGCGAGGATCCAAGTCTATGGCTTTCAAGAAGGCTTTTTTGGCTGTATCCACATTGCCTAAATTAGTTAGAGCAATCCCCAAACCAACATAAGAGGTGGCTGCGTGGGGATTCTTTTTAATAGCATTGCGGTAGGCGCTTACGGCGGCTTTGTATCTCCCTTTTAAAAGGAGGCGCCAAGCAAATTTCGTATGAGGCTTTGATTTTTGTGTCCGTTGTTCAAGTGTCTGGGCAGTGGGAGGGTTTTCGCTTTGAGCGTGGTTTTGGGTGGGTATCGTGGATAATGGGATCTTCTCTGGCTTCGTGTGTATTTGCGTTGTGGTATTTTGAGAGTCTTGATCTTGATGAGAAGCAGGGGAGATGGAAGGGGAATCTAAATGGCTGCTTAATGCAGTGGAAGGTCCTACAATTCCAAGAAGGATCGTGGCTGAGCAAAGTGTATGAATCCATTTCCCTCGCATGGTGTATAGGTATCGGTAGTCCTACGAAAGGCTTTACACACCGGAGCTTGGCGCTCTTAACAATGGAATTGATTGAAGAAAAACGGGAGAAAACGGTTAATGGACAGAAAATGCCCTAGATGGGGCAAAAATAAATGGTGTTGTATGGGAAAAGGAAATAGAAAGGTAGTGGAGGTAAGGAGTAAAAAAGAAGAAACAAGGCTTCTTTACTTACTTTTCACTCCTTACTCCTCGCACTTGATAGGTTCTAGGCCTGATCAGGAAAGGCAGCTTTTAACAAGGGTTGTAATTCACCTTTTTCGTCCATAGGGCCTAAAACATCGGTGTCACCATAAAATTGGCCGTTAATAAAGACTTTAGGTAACGTGGGCCAGTTGGTCATTTTGGATAACGTCTCGCGTTTCTCAGGATTGGGGAGCACATTGATCAATTCATAGGGATGACCGAATTTGTTGAAAAACTCCATGGTTTCCACGGTAAAGCCACATTGTGGCGCGGTCTTCGTGCCTTTGCCATAAATTAAAATTTTGTGTTCGGCAATTTCTTTGTTGATTTCATCTTCAATCGGTGTACTCATACCGGTTATCCTCCTTGGGCTTCATTTTTAGTTTTGGCCTGAATTTCTAGTGCATGAATGCGTCCATCTTTCATGGGTTCGTCAAGGGCTTGATAGATCATACGATGGCGGTCCAGCAAATTCTTTCCTTCAAAGGCATCTGAAATTACTTTGACTGTAAAATGATCCATTGTGCCCGTTCGATCAAGGACCGAGACATCGGCGTCGCCAAGTGCTTCTTGAATCTGACTGCTAAGAGCTTCAAATGTCATCATTTTGGTATCGGTATCTCCATAAAAATGATTTGTTGTCCAAGCGTCACTATACCCGAGCCGGAAATTTCTGCGCAATATAAATTAAGAAGTGAGGGGTAAAGAGGGAGGAGTTAAAGATAAGTAGGGAAAAGTAAAAGGGAGAGGTTTTTCTTGGTGTAGATTTTTCTCACTTTACTCCTCACTGGTTGCCTCTGGAGACAGCACTCTTTGGAGAAAAGTGCTGAGACCCTCTAGGACTGGGATAGGGATTTCATGCCCGCCCGGGAACTCCACCCATCTTATGGGCAATCCTGCTGTTTGGATGTGATCTCGGAGTTGCTGGGCCATCGAAAAAGCCAAGATAGGGTCATTGATGCCGTGGCTCTGAAATACAGGGAGGCCTTGGTGATTTGGTAAGCGGGTGAGCCATTCTTGCTTCGCGATGAGCGTGCCTGAAAGAAGAACTAGCCCTGCCAAAGAAATATCTGAGTGGAGCATGAGGTCTGTCGATAACATGGCCCCTTGGGAAAACCCACCCAAGACGAGTGACGTGGATGGCACGGATAAGGATTGTGTGGCAAGGGCTAGCACCTCTTGCATTTGAGAACGTGCTGGGGCTAGGCCGCGGGGAACCTCTTGTGACAATTCTTCCCATTTCCCTTGAGCTCGGGCTTGCGTGATACGTTCCATGTCTAACATCCACCACGCTCTCGCATCTCCGAAGCCTGTATCCAGCTTGATGGAGGCAGCAGGAAACAGAAAACGGACGTCACTCGGAACTTTGAGATAACGCCATAAAGCGACAAGATCATCACCCGGCGCTCCGAATCCATGTAAGAGCACAACAAGTGGACCCTCACCGCTTCCTTGACGGTCGAGACCACCTGTAATGCATACATCTAAGCCAGCCCAATGTTCGTGTCTCATATGAATAGGGAATGTCTTGTGATCAAGAAATGAACTATCGTGCGGGTATGTAAGTAGGCAGGGGAATCAATATTGAGTCTGACCTGGGAGCCTATAACTATAGAAAAGCCTAATGCCCCATTTTGGGAGCGCCAGCGTTCGCCCCTTGAGTAATGAGCGGAATGCGTAAGACCTGGTGACAATGATTGCAGATCACTTTCCAGGTATTCTCATCGGCATATTCCACTTCTTCTTCTTTTTTCCAAAACAACTTGCTACATTTGGGGCATTTGCGAACCAACATCGACATGGAAACCGCTCCCTATGAATGACACACAATTTAGAGTGGACTTAGTGTAATATATCTTGTCACAATCTGCCAACGCATGATCAGTTATTCCGATTCCCACAATTTCGATCCTCAACAACTTCTAGCTCTATTTGAACAGGCTGATTGGGCGAAGGGCCGTAGCCTACCCGACGCCCAGCGAATGTTGAGCGAGACCGATGTGATCATTTCTGCGTGGCATGGTCCCAAATTAGTGGGCTGTGGCCGTGTCCTCACGGATTATGTCTATCGGGCTTCCATTTGGGATGTCATTGTGGATGTGAAGTATCAAGATCAAGATATTGGAAAATGCCTCGTCAAGCACATTCTGGCTCATGCCTCGTTGGCCAGGGTCGAGTTGTTTTGGCTTTGTACCAGACGGTATCAAGGTTTTTACGCCTCATTAGGGTTTTCGGATAAGGAGCAGACCGGTATGGTTTGGGACCGTCGGAAACAACCATCTCTGCCCAGTCCGTAATGTGGATTTAGGTTGGTATCAGGGTAATCAACATTTCGTGTTTATGTGGACAGAAGGTCATCCATGATTGTGATTGGGCTCATGTCTGGGACGTCTGCTGATGGAGTTGATGCGGCTGTCGTGGATATTCGAAAGCATGGCCAAAGCTTAGCTATCAAGCTGCTTGGACATCATGGCCGTTCCTATCCTCCCCAATTGCAACAACGAATCTTGCAGGTGGCAGAGCGTGGAAAGGTGGCTGAGATTTGTCATCTTAATACCTTGTTGGGCGAAGTCTTTGCGAAAACTGTTCTCAAAGCGATATCTGAATGTGGTGTTCGGCCAACACAGGTAGAATTGATTGGCTCCCATGGCCAAACGATTCATCATCTTCCCACACCAACAGTTGAACGAGGTCTGGGTCCTATTCGTTCGACTCTTCAGATTGCCAATCCTGCTGTCATTGCCGAACGCACAGGGATCACGACAGTTTCAGACTTTCGTTCGCGTGATATGGCTGCTGGTGGAGAAGGGGCGCCGTTAGTTCCCTACACGCATTTTCTGGTGTTTCGGCAGAAGAACGCGATCCGTTGGGTCGTCAATCTCGGAGGAATCGCGAATGTGACAGCGCTTCCTCGTAGTGAGCGATTGGCTTCTGTACAGGCGTTTGATACCGGTCCATGTAATATGTTGTTAGATGCCCTGATTACGATGGAAACTCAGAGCCGAAGGACGGTTGATCGCGGCGGGCGCTTGGCTCAACGAGGCCAGGTGCATGCGGGGCTATTACACTGGTTGCTGGCTCACCCGTATTTACAGCGACAGCCACCAAAGTCCACAGGGCGTGAACTCTTTGGAGAAGCCTATGTCGAAAAGGTCTTGGCTCAGTCCCGACGACGGCATCTGTCTCTTCAAGATTTGTTAGCCACCAGTTGCCACTTTATTGCCCGTACGATTAGTGATGCCCGGAAATGGACTACGCAGATGCCGGGAGACATTGTCTGCGGCGGTGGAGGTGTTCGCAATGCCCGTCTTTGGAAAGAACTTAAACGCATATTTGCTCCCATTCCTGTATGGACGATGGACGAATGTGGATCTTCAAGTCAGGCGTTTGAAGCGCAGGCTTTTGCAGTGTTGGCCTATCAAACCATTCACGGGGTATGTGCCAATGTGCCTCGCGTGACTGGTGCCAGGCATCCGGTCATTTTAGGATCTGTGACGCCTGGCTCTGTTCGTTCCTCGAAAAAATTTAGTCTGTGACCTCGGCACTATTGCCGCTCCTATGTTAATGGATAACCAAATGTCTAATAGTGGATTATCAGTTCTTCTATTAGTTGCTTTACTTTTAAGTGTCGTATTCCTCCTTCACTGGGTCTGGCGTCGTCCCTTGCCTACGGAAGCTCCACAAAAGAAGCCCATTGATTCCGCAGAAAGTGAAGTGACCACTCGTCCGATAATGACCACTGAGGAAGCTACTTTGTTCAATTTGATTCGATTAGCTGCCCAAGATTATTTTTTGGTGTTGGTCAAATTGCCGGTCTTACAGGTTGTCTCTGTTGCAGATAAGGATGAAGTTGCCCGAAAGGCTCTCATGCGAACGATTCAACCGGTACGGTTGGATGTGGTGTTGGTTCATCCTGGCACGCTTCAGGCTGTGACCGTGGTGCATTTTTACAAAGATGAAGATGCGCGACCGCTTGAGAAACGCGATCAGGTTGTAGACACGGTTTTGAAGGCGACAGGCATCAAGGTGGTCGGCCTTCAACTCAATCAGAGCTATTCGGTTGAGCAGGTAATGGCATTGTTAGGGCTGGAAGAAGAGGAATAGAGCACATTACCGCTTTTTGCGGTCCATTCAGGGAGTGATGATAGGGAGGATCGATTGGAACGTTGAGACGCCTGTTTCAATAATCTGGTTGTTTCCGTCTTGGAGGTTCCTGAGAGGTAGAATCCTAGCAATTTTAAAAAAAGTGCGGCGGTCTAAGACAGCAGCAATTTCAGACCGTCGAGTTGTTGTGATGTCCATGGTCAATCCGACTCCGGCTTTCCATTCCCATAATGATGAACTCAAACACAAGCTGAGGCGACGATCAGCAATTTCCGAGAAGCGATTAAATAGATTTTTGCGATAGTCTTTGACGAGTGGACCTTCAACAATCAAGGCAAACATAAGATGATGGCCCCACCAACAGAGCGAACGAAATGCGAGTTTGTCCTGTCGTGTGTAATATCGTGGGAAATCTAAATACTGGTAAGGGCAATCTTCCAGGTGTTCGCCTTTGACGAATTGGACCGCTTCCGGATCAAACCCTTCTGGGGCCAGGAGTGGGTGATTGGCCAACTCGGGTTGTAATGATTGGTGGAGGTTCTCCAACGTCCGCTTGAGTTTGACGGAGATGGCAGCCTTTTTACGAAAAAAATCGTGATCGGCAAAAACGCGCCATTCATCTGCTGTTAAGGACGTATGTTGGTTCATGAGTGAAATAAGAGATTAAGTGGTCATGAAAATTGCTACGTATAATGTGAATTCACTCCGAAAACGAATTGGCATTTTGCACCCATGGCTCCGTCGGCACAAGCCGGATGTCATGTGTCTTCAAGAAACCAAAGTTCAAAACCAGGATTTCCCTCTGGAGGCCTTTGCAGATTTGCCCTATGTCATCAATTATTGTGGGCAAAAGTCGTATAACGGGGTCGCTATTTTCAGCCGAATCGAGCCTGACGAGGTGTCCTTTGGGTTCCAAGATGGTAAAGCCGAGGAAGATGCTACACGTCTTGCGCGAGTGGTTATTCAAGGGATTCCCATTATCAATACCTACATTCCGCAAGGTTTTGCACTGGATTCACCAAAATATGCCTATAAGCTTGAATGGTTCCGGCGCTTGAAACGATATTTTTCTCGAAATCTTTCAACCAAAAACCCAGCGATTTGGTGTGGCGATATGAATGTAGCCCCTGAACCTATTGATGTCCATCATCCTGAAAAGCATCTCAAGCATGTGTGTTTTCATGAAGATGCTCGAAAAGCTTACCAAGAGACGGTGTCATGGGGATTTGTGGATGTTTTTCGCCACCATTATCCGCGCCGGCAGCAATTTACTTTTTGGGATTATCGACGCCCAGATGCCTTGGAAGCTAACCGTGGGTGGCGTATTGATCATATGATGGTGACGCCATCTCTCCTGCCGCACACACTCTCTATCAAGGTAGATGTGAAAGCACGCAAAGCAGAACAGCCATCAGACCATACGATACTCTGGGCAGAATTTTCTGTGTAGATGGCTAGATTATAAAAGGGATTGGGCTGCTACAGAAAACATGATTTTAACTCAGTGGAAGCTGTTTTATTTCTTGTTGCCAGTTCGTGATTTTCGTTCAGGGGGCAAGTTTTCTAAGGGAATAAACACTGCACAGGCGACAACGGTAGTCCACAAATTAGGTTTACCAATGGCTGATTGGGTGATGTTTTGGGTGCGAACGATATCGCCTCCCATTTTGAAGACTTGCTCTCGTTCTTTCCAAGCCACGTTCGGATCGAATTTGATCCCTAAAGTGGTGGCCAACATTTGAGCCGCTAAATCTTCTGTATATTCCCCGGCTTCTTCGTCGGTTTCTCCGTATGCATGATGTTCGGACAGATAGCCATAGTTATATTTTCGGCCTGAAGGCACTGCGACGCCAACGGAAGCGGAAATTAAACGGTTACGTTCATTAGTGTCAGATCTCGCCATGACACAAAACGTAATCTCTCCAGGATTCAATAATTTTTCGCCTCGTTTGCGTGGAATAATTTTGCAATCAGGCGGGAGGATAGACGACACACTTACCAAATTGCAGTACGCAATCCCTGCACTCCGTAAGGCTTCCTCAAAAGACGTGAGTTTTTCTTTGTGAATACCCACACCCTTGGTAAGAAACATGTGAGTTGGGACCATCGTGACTCCTTTGTTTGCGTAGTTAGTGATGGAATGGGATGTGAGGAAACGCTGACCAGATGCTCTGGATCGAGTTAACGTATAGCTTCCCGTGCTTCAAAGGCCCATTTTTAACAAGAGTGAGGCGAAAGGTGCAAGGCCAAAGAGCTATTAGGGAAGAAAAAGCAATTTAGGATAGTGTTTTGACGATAAGCAGCTTGGGTTCGGTGAGTTCTTGGATGGTATAGCGGACCCCTTCCCGACCAAGTCCTGAATGTTTAATGCCTCCATATGGCATGTGATCGGCCCGGAATGTAGGAATTTCATTGATGAGGACAGCGCCGACTTCAAGTTTAGTATAAGCGCGGTACATCACATCGATGTTGTTGGTAAAAATCCCCGCTTGTAAGCCAAAGGGGGAGTCATTGATTAGCTCGAGGGCTTCCTCTAACTTGTCATATGGGCTGATTGTGACCACAGGCCCAAAAATTTCTTCGCAACATACTTTCATAGTGGGGGCCACGTTGGTAAGGACGGTTGGTTCCATGACCGAGCCGTTTCGACTTCCTCCCGTTTGGATCGTTGCTCCATGTGAGACAGCCTCTTGAATCCATGCCTCGACTCGAACGGCCGCTTGCTCGTTAATGAGTGGGCCGACTATGGTCGTCTCCAGGGCTGGATCACCCGTGGGTAATGTTTGCACTTTCTCCACAAAGGATTGAAGAAACCGATCATATTGGGATTGGTGGACATATACTCGTTGGACCGAAATACAGGTTTGTCCGCTATAACCATAGCCTCCGGCGACGCAACGAGTTACGGCTGTTTCAAGATCTGCATTGGGTTCAACAATGACGCCAGCATTGCCTCCTAATTCCAACAACACACGTTTGGGGCCGGCCTTACCTTTTAACATCCATCCTACATTCACAGACCCGGTAAAACTGAGGGCTTGAAAGATGGGGTGCACGACCATCTGTTCGGCCAGGTCGTTGGAACATGGGACAATGGTAAGGGCATTTGAAGGAAGGTCTGTGCTTAAAAAGACTTCCCCTAACAGTAAAGAGGTCAATGGTGTTTGCGGGGCAGGTTTTAGAACGATGGGGTTCCCCACAGCTAAGCAGGGTGCCACTTTGTGGGCTACTAAATTCAATGGGAAATTAAAGGGCGTAATGCCTAGCACGGGGCCGAGAGGAAATCGTTTTACACTGGCCGTGTAGGCTTCGCCGCCTGGAGTAAGATCCATGGGTATGGTCTCCCCAGGAATGCGGGTGCTCTCTTCAGCGGCCAGGCGAAAGGTTTGAATGCCACGGTCTATTTCACGTCGTGCATCCATTAAGGGTTTGCCGGCTTCCTCGCTCAAAGTTTTTGAAAACTCCTCATGGCGCGCAGTGATCCCATCGGCGATCTTCCTCAACGCTCCAGCCCTCACGTAAGCAGGAGTGGCCGCAAATTCTCGAGCGGCTTGTTCCATAGATTGAATGACTTGATCGATGTGCTGAGAATCAGCTTGACAGACTGTCGCGAGAAGGCTCCCAGAATAGGGGCAACGAACGGGCTCGAAAGAAGATGTCTGGACCCATTGGCCGTTGACTAAAATCGGCTTGGCAGTCATAGAAAAGGAAGTGTTGGCAATGTAGTAATTGCGAAATACCTGACGAGTTAATTGGAGCTGGCATCTTGAATTGGATTGGAAGAAGAGGGCTCCTGTTCGGCTTTTTGAATGAGCCCTTCGGTACCCCAATCTTTTATGGCTGCTAAATCGAAAGGTTCAAAAGTACCTATCGCACCACATCCTGGACAACCTTCCACCGGAACTTTTGCCCGAAAGACTTCATCCAGGCAGGTTAAGCACACATACAAATCCGGTTCACCCTCCGGACATTCAACGGGCCAAAATGATAAGGATTGATTCATGAAAAACCCCTACAGCGTTAAGTGAAAAAACATCGAAAACCCTGTGAGATAACACCAATGTACCCTGATTTACGTAACAAGATCAATCAGGGCTTTACTGGTAGGATGAGTCAGTCAAGATTGTCTAAGTGACTGGGTTAGGAAGGGTAGGATCGTTTCAGCTAGAGGTGGACTGTAGATTCAAGAGCTTGTCAATTTCTTCCTTGAAGGTCTCATAAGGGAAGGCACCAGGGATAACAATGAGATTGGGATTGTCCGGAACCTTTGTAGGGAAAAGGACAAAACCTGGTGTGCCTCTGATACCTAAAGAACCAGCATCTTTCAGATCCTTTTCAATGTCAGAGAAATATTTATGATCATTCAAGCATTGTGAAAATTGGTCTTTGTTTAATTTCAGTTCCGTCGCAAATTTAGTCAGATTTTCAGGGCTAAATTGGCCATCACTGTTAAAGAGACGGTCATGCATAGGCCAATAGGCATTTTGCTCTCCAGCGCATCGCGCTGCGTCAGCGGCACGAAGCGGCCCTCCAAAGCCTCGCGGAAAATCTCGATACACAAAACGGACTTTCCCGGTTTCAATATATTCGGTTAATAACTTTGGGAAGGTGTCGTGGAAAAATTTTTTGCAAAAATGACAGGTAAAGTCAGAATATTCCAAAAGAGTAATGGGCGCATTGGGATCGCCCCGAACTACATCGTCTGCCTGAATCAAAAATTCTGGTGCTTTGGAATGAGCGGGGATGACCAACAACATCAGGCCCATGCAAATTATTCCGAAAAAGGCATTTTTAAATGGATGTATTAGTTTAGGCATATGTCTCCTGTTTCCTTATTCATTGTCGCATGTGAGTTGAAACTTGTCGAGGAAGGGCTGGCTGCTGTGTCAAACGGGAAAATGTTATTGGTCTTTCTTCTTAGCTCGCTCTAATAGCCCCATCATTAAGAGAGGCCAGACAACTGTTGCGTCGCTCAGGACTTCCGCAAATTGGCCGCCTTCTTTTTTGGGAACAAATTTTCCCCAGGAGACGCCTTCTTCATAGGTACAGCCGCTCAAACCGCCCCAATAATCCGGCTCGGGACAAATTCTCACTCCATAATGAAAACGTGGGGGCGTGAGCTGTGTGCCCATACGAAGATTCAGTATTTCAATATAGGGGGGTGTTTGTTGCGACCAGTTCCGGGGAACACCACCGCCAATCGTAAATATACCAAGTCGTTTAGCGGAGAGAAGCGTTTCGGTGTAACTATTTAAATCCAAAAAGGGATTGAACGTGGGACAGGATTGCCGTAGCTGATTCCAAATTTCCTGGTCGGTTTTGCCTGCCTGTTCAGGTTTCTTGTTATTCATTCCCCAAATGGAGACATCCAAACCTAACTCAGAATCCGTGAAGGCGGGTATATAGACCGGCACGCCCTGTTCGTAGGCACTCTTCAAGATACCTGCGCCGGGATACTGATCATGTAATGTTTTGCCCAGCTCGCGGGTGAGTATTTCGGAAGACAAAGGCGTTTCAGGAGTCAGGCGCTTGAGTGTTTCGCCAACTACTTGTTCAACATGGTTAAGGTTCAATTCCATTTCCAATGTATCGTAAACTCGGTTATAGCCTTTTTCGAAAAGTTCGACATCGGTCATGGATGGATGGTACTTATAATGTGTTTTCCCTACCGCTTCGGTGAGACCATGAGCAATCAGCGCGCCGGTTGATACGACAGCCTGCACCATTCCTCGGTCCAACATGCTGCAAATAACCTTGCCCATCTTGGCTATCGTCATGGCGCCCGAAAGGGTCAGGATCACTGTGCAATCGGGGTCCTGAATCATTTTGGAGAGAATTTCAAAAGCTTCGCCAAGTCGACGTCCTCCGAAAGCCGTTTTTTTCATTGCTTCTAAGAGGTCAGCGAAAGAATGGATAGTCTCAGGGTCTAGTGCCTCAAGAGCTTCCAGTCCATCGCTTTCACCATCATGAAATGTTCGTGCGGTCATTAGTCTGTTTTCAATCCTCTATGAAATTCTTCATGAATAATCAGGCGATTAGACAGGTCAGGCGGAAGGCTGGCAAAGGCGAGTAGAGGAATTGTTTTACAACAATGGCAAAATTGGTGATCCCAACGGGATTTGAACCCGTGTCTGCACCTTGAGAGGGTGCCGTCCTAGACCAGCCTAGACGATGGGACCAGTTGTTTGTTTCTGAAAAAGTGGCATGAATGATCAAATGACTAATCCTCAGAATGTACCATTTGCCGCTAATCCGTGCAATCTATAAAGGAAAGGTTGAAAGCAGCGTTCTCGCCAATTTTCGGTGTTCACCTAATGCCATTACGCTCTGTGCTTCAAAATGACTGTGGTTTTGCTGGATAAGCATTCCCGTTGGTTATTGATATGGATTTTTCCGGTAAATATAGGCTTATTGTGACAAAAATTCAAAAAGCTCAGGAGTAAATGCAAGCTTCACTGAGGAATGAAAGGAGGGTGTTTAAATATCTGATGAGGAGAATGATTGGGGAGGATGAATAGTCAGGAGTCCTCGCATAAACGGGTGGATGCCGCAGTGATAGGGGTAGTGTCCTGGCTTGAGAGGGGGAAGGGTAAAGTGGGCGTTGGGGCTAAGAAATCCGGAATCAAAGGAACATTTGTTTCTTCCACGACAATCATCTGAGACGATGGTGTGGGGTTCATGCGTCCGGTTTTTCCAGGTGAGTGGGGCTCCTAAAGAAATGGTAAGTTGGTTTGGAGAAAAAAATGGTGGTTGTGTGTCAATTTGTATCGTATGCGATGGCGATGCGCTGGGAACAGATAAACCAACTGGTACTGAGAAAAGGATGCCTACCAAGCCCCATAGGAAGATCCGTTTCTTTGGATCTAAGGAACATCGGTAATTTAATAGGATGTTCTTCATCAGGGTTTGATGGCTAAGAAAATAGTCCCTTTCCCTCGTTGAATCAGAGCAAGGACAGGAGCTTTTGCATCAAGATCTCCAGCCAGTTGCTCGAAATCTTTCACAGAACGAATCGTTTGGCGATTAATCTCTACCAGAATATCCCCTTGCCGAATGCCTGCACGTTGGGCGGGAGAGTTGGGTTTGACTTGAGTGACCACGACCCCATTTCCTTCGGCGGTTTGCCCAGGCTTCACGGGCTCTATGGACAGACCAGCTAAGGCATGATCGCCCTGGATGGAATCAGGGGTATCTTTGGGTAATAATGCGACGTCCTTCGGCATTTCCCCTATGGAAACCGAGATAGTCACCTGCTTCCCATCACGTAAAACCGTCATTGGTACAGAGGTGTTAGGAGTAGTCTCAGCCACTAATGTTCTAAGGTGGGTCGGATTTTTGACTGTGGTATCATTGTAGGTCAAGATAACATCTCCGCGTTGGATTCCGGCCAAGCCCGCAGGACTTGTACTGAACACGTCACCCACCAATGCTCCTTGTGTATCCGAAGCGCCAAATTGTTTGGCCAGATCTTCGGATAATTCCTGGATAGAAACACCTAACCACCCTCGAATGACCTTGCCATGGCCGATAAGGCTTTTCATGACGTGCTTGACCATCTGGCTGGGAATGGCAAAGCCAATGCCCATATATCCACCCGTCCGAGAAAAGATCGCTGTATTAATGCCAATGAGTTGCCCTTGTAAATTCACTAATGCGCCACCTGAATTTCCAGGGTTAATGGCCGCATCGGTTTGAATAAAGTTTTCATAGTCGACAATCCCAACATTCGCACGCCCCACCGCGCTGATAATGCCCATGGTGACAGTTTGGTTTAATCCAAAGGGGTTGCCCACCGCGAGGACCAGTTCACCTACTTGCAAGGTCGTGGAGTTTCCCCAGGGTAGGACGGGTAAATCGGAGGCATTAATTTTGATGACCGCTAAGTCTGTTTTGGGATCGGTGCCGATCAGTTTGGCCGGTAATTTCCGTTTATCGCCTAAGAGCACCATCAGTTCATCAGCTTGTTCCACCACATGATTATTGGTCACGATATAGCCGTCGTCAGATACAATCACGCCGGAGCCGAGTCCTTGTTCCTGCCGTTCTTGTGGTTGTTTAAACCGGCGTTCAAATTCTTCCCCGAAAAATCGGCGAAAAAATGGGTCATCTGAAAAGGGCGTTTGTGGGGTCTGGGCTGTACGTTTAGTCGAAGAAATATTGACTACTGAGGCCATAGCGTCTTTGGAAACTTGAATAAAGGTTTCATTGGAGGCTAGAAGCGGAGTAGAGACTTTGACAACAGGAGGTCTATCAGATGCCAGAGCAATGGCTGGTTGGGGTCTGGCTTCGGATAACTCCGAGGGAGAAGATGAAAAGGTGGTTGATTGGGGTTGAGTCGGTGCTTCGGAACATCGAATTTGTGTGAATCCAAGTAGTCCCACAATAGCCAATACAATCAATACCTTCTTACTGTGTTTCTTTGTAGGCTGTTCCACGTGTATCAACTTCTTCATATACTACTCCTTACAAATACTTTTGTCGGTTTTCATAACTCAAATCCCAAGCTTGTAAGCCTCGGTGTTGTCCGAAAAAATGAAATACTGGATGTATCTTATCATTCTCTTCCGCTAGAGCGGAATGTACGGACTGAAAGAAACATCTGTGAATTCTTAGGGCGAGACTGCATCAGTCGATTTCGTAAGGCGAGCTCCTTGATTGGTGCCCGTGATAATGAGTGATGCCATGTGAACAAACAAGCCGCATTCCACGACGCCTGGAAGATGGAGAAGAGTTGATTCGAGGGCTGTTGGATCATCAATGTAGGGGATATGGGCATCAATGATAAAATTACCATTGTCACTGATAACAGGCTGTCCTCCTTGTTCACGACGAGGAGCAGACCATCCCATTTTTTCAACATGTCCTTGAGTGGTGCGCCAGCCGAAGGGAAGAATTTCAATGGGCAAGGGAAATGGTAAGCCTAATCGAGAGACGTGCTTAGCCTCATCAACAATCACAATAAACTGTCCAGTGGCTCGAGCCACAATTTTCTCCCTAAGTAAGGCTCCACCCCCGCCTTTGATAAGATTTAAGTGCGGGTCAACTTGGTCGGCTCCATCAATTGCTATATCAATCTGCCAGGGGACATCATTGCTCAACAACGGAATGCCCAACTTGGTAGCATAGGTTGCGGTGGCCTGAGAAGTTGGCACTCCTTGAACGTGAAGGCCATCTTGGATACGAATCCCTAAAGCCGTGAGGAAATGATGCACGGTAGAGCCAGTGCCTAAGCCAAGAATGTGCCCGTCCTGTACATATTCAACAGCTTTCTGAGCGGCTTGGGCTTTCTGTTGATCGGGAGTGAGAGAAGCGGGCGGAGCGGCCATAGGTCAATTGGTTGAAGTGCTCATTTTAGCCGCCACTGAAGCGGCACCCAGAATGGCGGTATGAGGATTTAAGACGATGCGAAGAGGTATTTTACTCAACAAGCGTTTATAGCGCCCCTTTGCTAAAAAGGCTTTCATGAAGGTCCCGTCCTGCAGTATGGAGAGAATTTTGGGCGCAATGCCTCCACCGATGTACACGCCTCCCAGAGCCAAGGTTTTGAGGGCCAAGTTTCCGGCCTCGGCCCCATAAATAGAGACAAACAATTGCAGGGCATTTTTGCAGATATCGGGTTTACCGTCCAAGCCGGCTTCGGCAATCAAGCTGGCAGGATCACCTGTCGGGAGTTTTTCGGCAAACCAGGTAGGCTCATTTTTTTGTGTATCCCGGAGGAATTGGTAAATCAAATACAAACCAGGACCAGACAACACCCGTTCGTAACTCACATGTAAATAACTGGTACGTAAATATCGTAGCAATTCGATTTCTAAATCATTGTTCGGGGCGAAGTCAGCATGTCCGCCCTCGGACGGACAAATATGGTATTCCTTGCCTGTCCACAGAATAAGGGATTCGCCTAAACCCGTTCCCGCTGCCAGAAGGGCTCGGGTGCCATCAGGTGGAGGTGATGGGGCATTTGGATTTAAGTCTGCTATTTCATCGGGTTCCAGAAAAGGAAGCCCATAGGCGGTGGCCTCTAAATCGTTCAATAGCTTGACTTGAGGCACGTCCAAAAGTTCGGTAAGTTTGTCGCCTTCAATGGTCCAGGGAATATTAGTGGTGCGGCAGGTATTGTTGTGTACTGGGCCAGGGACACCAAAACATGCGGCTGTTAAAGGGCCTGAAGGGCTAGAGGGCATTTTTGAAGCATCGTCATCATCTGACTGTCCATCCAAATCCTGGCTTGTGGCTGTTGGTTCTTCCAGAAATTCCGTCAAGACTTCATCAAAAGATTCATAATCAGCGGTCCAAACCGTATCTTCACGAATGGGGTCAACCCGGCCTTTGTCCCAATCATAGAGAGCTAAATTGATTTTCGTTGCCCCAATATCCCCTACCAAAATCATAGATTTCTCAATTCAATTTTAATGGAATGTTCTGTGTAATCCGGTTGTCACCATAGCCTAGATAAAATCGTCGAGGCAAGAGAACTGATAGAGAACATAGAGATAAGCATTGGGAAACTCCTTCTGAGGGCTCTACAGGGAATTTATGCCTAACGAAAAAGAGACAGATGAGACATTTATAAAAAGGTCCAACTCGAAAATGTGGCAGCTTGGCCCAAAGGCGTTCCATCGGGTTTTTGGATATTCCACACAGTGGCCTGTTCCACTAAAAACCGTTTTCCGGTACGTGAGATTCTGATACCTCGATAGTTGCTGATGTATCCATGAGTCTTAGCTTGTTCCAGCATGTGTGCCCGCTCTTCTTGGTTCATGGGTTCAGCCGTTAAACGTGAGGGAGTTTGCGTAAACTGTTCCCAATCCATCTCCCATAAATCTAAAGCCGTCTGATTGCCATAATTTAAAATAGGATTGTCCTGCAGGCCATGTGACGCCACGACAAACGGACTTGTAATGAGTCGTTCGGCTTGCTCATCAGAGTCTCCTTCTCTAAGAATGAGCTCTTTCCCTACTAAACGGAGATGGCTATCCAGTAGAAATTGTGTCCATTCAACAACCCAGGGACTTCTCCAAAGGTCTTCCATTTGTTCTTTAGGGGTCAGACTCGATTAAATTGGGTGTTAGTCAATAGAGACTACCATTGCTTGTTGCATTTAATCGAGTCTGACCCCTAAGTCTTTCCAGTTACGGGCACTATTTTGTTAGGAGGCTAAAGATAATCTCGGCAATTTGGTGGGGAGAACTTTGATCAGTTGGGAGAGTGTGATCGGCGGTGGCTTGGTATTTTGGGGTGCGTTCTTTGAGAATATCCTCGATTTCTTCCACGAATGTTTTGGTGCCTGAGAGGGAGGGGCGCTGTGTGTCCCCAGAAATGCGTTTCACGATGGTTGGCACTTCAGCTGTCAACCAAAAGAAGGTGCCATTGGCTTTCAGAATCTCAACATTTTCTTCTTTTAGGATGAGCCCTCCGCCAGTATCAATGACCAAGTTGTTTTGGCTTTCTAGTGTTCGACACATCTGTGTTTCTAATGCCCGAAAGTGATCCCAGCCAAATTGCTCAACGATTTGGGGAATTGATTGTCCCGCCTTGTTCACAATTTCCTCGTCGATAGACATCACAGTATGGCCCAGTCGTTGGCCCAAAATTTTGGCCACCGTACTTTTTCCCGTGCCTCGGTATCCGATTAAAACGATGTTCATGAGAAATGCGATGTGAGGATATTTCGCATACGGTCCACGGGCGCAGGTTGGCCGGTCCAAAGTTCAAATTGCCCGACCGCTTGGTGCAAAAACATTTCAATCCCTTGAATGGTTCGACAGCCAGCCGCGTCTGCATCTTGGAGTAATTGCGTTTTGAGTGGATTGTAGACAATGTCCATGACTGTTAATTCTGGATGGAGTAAATCTTTGGAAACGCAACTCTGCTCAGCATTAGGATGCATGCCAATGGGGGTGCAGTGGATTAACAGGTGAGCATTAGTTAATACAGCACGTAGCGACGAGTTATTTAGGGGATTGTCGCTAATTGAGGTGCTTGTTTTGGTTCGAAGATCTGTGGCGAGGTTCATTCGTTCTTTGTCGTCGATCCCTAGTAGGGTGAGGCCTCCAATGTTTTCTTCCACACAAAGTCCAAATGCAATAGCTCGTGCCGCACCTCCTGAACCCAACATGACTACCTTTTGCCCTTCTAGGCGAACGCCGCCAAGCCGTAATGCTTGAAGTGCGCCAGTCGCGTCAGTATTCGAACCAATGAGTTTTCCATCTTCTTTGAGGATGGTGTTGACCGAACCAATATGTTTCGCGGTGGTTTCGACTGAATCCAACAGCGGCATGATGGACACCTTATGAGGAATAGTCACGCTGAATCCGCGAATGTGTCCTAAAGCTCGAATACCGCGTAGGGCATTTTCCAGATCTTTGCCTGCAACGGGAAAAGCCAGATAGGCGAATGCTAGCCCTAATTCCTGGAATGCGGCATTATGAATCGCCGGAGAGAGGGAATGCTCGACAGGATTTCCTAGTAGACCACAAAGTTGGGTTTGTGCGGTGATCGTCATACTGTTCTTATTCGGTCGATGAAGGTTGTGCCAACGTTATCACATAACTGAGTACTGAAACTCAACTGGTTCGGCTGTAGGCTATTAATCGAGTGAAAAGTGAGGAGTTAGGAACAAGAAGAAAGGATTTCAATGACCTTTAGGGCTCAATGATGTCTGCTGTTTCTTTGCTGCGGAATATGAGGGGAATTGCAGGCGGGAAGGTGTATTCCGGAGAGCAGAAACCTACTCCCCGGATATACACGTTGTAACGTCCTGAATAGCTATCGTGAAGTTTTTTTCTTCGTCGTAGCTTTCTTGGCGCGACTGGTAGCTTTCTTTGCTGGTTTCTTTTTGGCAACTTTAGCGGCCATGAGATCACCTCCTTAAAAAAAAATGTGTAAGCAATTCTAAGCAGTTTATCGGCAGGCATGTAAAAATCATGAGGATTTTCTGGAAAATTTTGCCGAGTCGGTCAAAAGAGCTAGGCAAAAATGTTGGGATGCGGCGCAGATTGCCGTGCCTTTTAGAGCGCAACGACGTTGAAGTAGAGGATGGAGACGCCCCTTTCAGGACGAAGATTGTTCAATAGATGAAGGGGTTTGAGGAAACCGAAGAGTGAATGTTGTTCCCACGCCCACCGCACTTTCAACGGTGATAGTGCCCTCATGAAGTTCTACCAATTGTTTGACGATTGAGAGTCCTAATCCTAAGCCTTCTGTACCGATTTCAGGCTTTCGGTGTGCCTGATAGAAGGCTTGGAATAGGTGAGCCTGCGCTTCTTGGGAGATGCCGGGGCCATTATCCGCGATAGATAACTGTAGATGATTAGGTGGATCCTGGCAGGCGGTTACCAGAATACGTCCCTTGTCTGGTGTAAATTTATGGGCGTTATGAATGAGATTGGTGATGATTTGGTGGAGGCGGTCGGGATCGCCCCAAATCGTTAAATCATTGCCGGTGGTTTCCACGACTAAATCTTGGCTTTTTGTTTGGGTCAAAGGGCTGAATTCTTGAGAGATGTCCTCAAGGAGCGTGGCAAGCCCCACGGATTGATGGACGAGGCGAACGGTTCCGGCTTCAATACGGGAAAGATCTAAAAGATCCCCAATCATACGAGTCAATCGGTTGGCATTCGCGCTGATTCTGTTGAGGTATAGATGTTGCCGCTCCGCTATTGGACCTACCATGCCATGCAACATATTTTCCGTGAAACCCTTGATGGAGGTGAGCGGTGTGCGTAATTCGTGAGAGCAATGAGAAAGAAATTGGGATTTCATCCGGTCAAGTTCCTTGAGCCGGATATTGGCGGTTTCTAGATCTTGATTGGCTTGCTGCAATTCCATTGTGCGCTCTTGCACTTTGGTTTCTAGCCCGATATTCAAAGCTTCAATTTCGTCATAGGCCAAGGCCGTATCCAAAGCAATGGCCAATTGTTGGGCGACTGTCGACAGTAAATCTTGTTCTGAAACTGAAAGAGCCTTGATTTGGGTGTTGCCTGCGATGAGCACACCCAGTGGCTGATTTTGGCTGACTAATGCCAGGGCAATTCCAGATTGAAGGTTGCTTTCAACCAGAAGGCCGGAAGTTAGAGGGTGCGCGGATTCTAAGAAGGGGTGGATCTGTTCGAAGATACGTGGTTGAGGGCTGGTAAGCGTGGTATATAGAAAATCATCTGGCGTAGCGGGAATCGTCACGTATCTAATGTTAGGTGTCTTTCCCTGGAGTTTGCTATATGTGTGGATGGCAACAAACTGTTGAGTCTTGTCATTCCATAATGTGATCCATGCCTGGTCATAATGAAGAAAATGTATGATGGCGTGGAGGCCGGCCTGAATAATATGTTTCTGATCAAGGGTTGAGCTTATTTGTAAGGTTAATTCATGAAGCATGGTCAATTCATTCACATGGCGTCGGACTTGGACCAGATTCTGTTCCTGTTGAAGATAGACGTTTCTGAGTTCTTCATGTTGTTGCTCGGCTGAAGCTAATTGTTCCTGAATAATAGAGCCCCGTTCCTCGAGTTCCTTCCGGTCGTTCCAAACACGACCGGTGAGTGGCATGATGAGTAATGACACGAGTGCGAGTCCCGCATGACCCCACCAGGAATACTGTGGCGCAATGGTTAATGACAGGCCTAGTGTGAGAAGGCTAAGTACGATTCCAGTGAAAATCCAGGCCCAAAGGGGCGACGACTGGGGCTTCCAGGTAAATGCCCATTCACAATAGGGAGCTCCATCAGCAATACAACTACGATCCTGGATCGTGGCGGGTTGTTGACCAAACATGCCTGCTGGGACCTGGGAAATTGTGGCCTTAGTCGTATGGCACACGCGTTCGGCGCATCCTTGAGCATACGGGCCGAATTGTGCGAGGGCTGAATCTGAAAATTGCATGCGCATAACCGCATGACCGTTAGTTACTGAGATGACCTCAGGCTTGAGTGAGCCTTTAGTAAATTTTTCGACGAAATACGGAAACAGGCGATAAATTTGGACAATCGAAAATGGGCGGCCGAGAATCTGGATAATCGGTGATAAAAACTGTTCACGTCCCATGCGGAAATGATAATCCGGTTGTTCGGACAGTTGTATGGAAAATTCGGCCAAGTACATAACAAATTCATACGAATAGCTGTTCCAGGGATTTTTTAAGAAGTCAAGAGTCACATGGTACGTGCGATCCGGAATGCGATCATTCAACAGTTCTACGAGTTTTTCTAAGGCGATGTGAGCGGCTGTATCGCCCTCTTTCCGTGTCACTAAGGTTTTTAAATATTCCACGTTGGCGCGGACGGTGATGCCGCTCACATCCTGGATGGTCTTACCCTGGAGGTCTTGACCAAACGGGCGAAACTCCATGAAGGGGCGTTCGAGAATGCGATGTGTTTTAGGCAACTGAGCCATAAAGCTTTTCATCAGACAGGTATGCGAGGAGAGACTGTAAAGGAAATGGTGGAATTGGTGAAGGGGGGGAAGGGAAGAAATCGAAGAGGAAAGTCTCAGAACTCCGTTCGCAGCGAGACCGCTCCGACATGAATCGTGGTATCCCATGTGCCATTTAAGAGCGGTTGTTGATTGTTGTTTACGTCTCGCGCATCGTATAGCAACACTTGATAGGCCAGATCTAGTCCAATGGCTTTTCCTCCAAAGCCATTGCAGGGGAGAAGGCCAAAAAATTTTCCACTATTCTGACACATGAATCCTAAGCCGGCTGATAACGCGTGGTATTTGGAGTCTGGATTAGAAGGATCAAGATATCGGCTGCGGACGGGTGTTTCAGATCGGACATATCCTCCTCGAAAAGAGACATCCCAATTTTGCAAGAAAGTTGGTGACAAGAGAGAATATTCTGTGCCAACCATCACGATCCACGCATCGCCATAGTTGCGCCGATTAGGAATGGTTGCCCCATTGGATAATTCAAAGTTGAGATCTTCGAAGTCGGTCCAATCTGCATATTCTACATCAATTTCCACTTTCCATTCTCGCTTGGTATTTCTGATTGGCCATCCGGCAATGGCCCAGGTATAGACATCTGGTAGTTCGATTGTGGTTTGAGCATCCGACACAAGAGTCCCACCAGCCAGAAATTGGCCATCTAAATTCAAGTCTGCACCATGCCGATAGACAAAGCCGAAATTAAGTAGAGGGAGACCTTGCCCATTTCGCCAAGGTGTCCACAAAAGGCTTGCATTAAAAGCCAAAGCCGTGTCACTCCCGTTCCCTTCGAGATTTGTTCCAGCAGGAATGCCAAAGGGATTTCCTGGTGCCGCCTTCTGTTGAATTTCCGCCTGGCCTTCGCCAAGGAAGTCAGCAAACGTATAGATATCCAGGCCAGCGCCAAGGGCAATATAGTCGTTGAATTTATAGCCGACTGTTGGCTTAATATCGAGGAGCGGGAGAGCTGCCATCGTACTGATGGGTGAAATCAGGCTGTTGTCCGGCCATTCCACTTGTAAAGCGAAAGGTGAAGTGAGACCAAAGCCGATGGTCCAGTTCGGTAAATTTGTGAGTCCAAGAGCCGGCAAATGCGCAGTAAGGAAAAAAGTGCTGGGAGGCGGGTTTGAAATAGTCCCACCCAAATCCCCCTCTACCTTTGGTCCTAAGTCGCTTTTAAAGCGGAGAGAACTGCCCAGGAGTAAGGTTCCGGTAGAAAATTGAATGCCCTCAAGTTGGGTCATCCCTGCTGGATTATAATGGACCGCTGATGGAGTGTCGGCTTGTGCAGAAAAAGCCGCCCCCTGGGCTGTTGCCGCGGCTCCGTGATCCAGAACCCGAAAGCCTTCCGCAAATAATGAAGAAGGAGGAAGAGTGAAAGTTACTGATACAATTAGAATGGCAAAGAAAGGCGAACGAATAATGTAGCTAGTCACATCTCCTCCTTGAGATGGGAAATGGTTTGCACGGCAAAAAACTGGGAAAGTGTACGGAATGTGGCTAAAATTAGCAATGTTGTCTAGCTAAGTCCATCCAGTAGACATGTTGTTTTGAAGGAATGGTATTCGGAGGAGATGTTGTTTCATTCATAAGGCATGAGATTGAAGAAATGGAGACATGTTGATGAAGGTGAAAAAACTCTTACATACTCGAATGCGCGTGAGCGATATAGATCAAACATTGGAGTTCTATCGTGAAGTGTTAGGTTTGGAAGTCGTGGAGCAAAAAGTGTCGCCCAGAGGGTCTCATCTTGCCTTTTTAGCGGTTCCCAATAGCGAAGAATTGATTGAGCTCTGCAGTTTTCCAGCAAGTGGTGCTGTAATGGTACAAGAAGATCTGGTCCACTTGGCATTTGAAGTGGATAATTTAGAACATACGATTCAAGAGTTACAAGCTAAAGGTGTGCCGATCACTGATGGGCCGACACAGTCTTCTTCCGGAAGCCAATTTATTTTTATCGATGCGCCGGATGGTTATGAAATTGAATTAATTGAACGGCCAGATGGGGTCGCAATTGTTTAATCCATGACCAATACGAATAAAGCGTGATGTGAAATGAAAGACTCTACAACCATCTCTAAAAGACTTTCCGAGTCCACAAGCCATCTAGATGGCAAGCTTCAGAATCTCCCGAAGCAGCCTGGGGTGTATCTCTTTAAGGATTGTACTGATGACATTATCTATATTGGCAAAGCTGCAGTACTGGCTGACCGGGTGCGATCCTACTTTCAAAAGGGAGCCGATCTGAGTCCAAAGATTCGTGCCTTAGTAGCTCATGTCACCAATTTAGAAATCATTCTAGCCAAATCCGAACTAGAAGCCTTAATCCTGGAAAGCAATCTGATTAAGCGCCACCGTCCTCGCTTCAACGTGGTACTGCGTGACGACAAGCAGTATCCTTATCTTCGTCTGCCGATTCAAGATGCCTTTCCTCGCCTTTCTATAGTACGGCGGGTGAAAAACGATAAAGCTCTCTACTTTGGACCTTATGTGCCAACGGGAGCCATGCGGGAAACGCTGAAAGTCATTCGCAAAGTATTTCCCCTGGCCACCTGTAAAATTGAGATTGATGGTACGGCCGACCGAGCCTGTTTAGAATTTGAAATCAAACGCTGCATGGCGCCCTGCACGGGAAACCAAACCCAAGAAGATTATCACCGAATCGTGAAACAAGTTCGGTGGTTTCTAGAAGGGCGAGACCAAGAATTGTTGGCTTCACTTCGCAGTGATATGTTGGCGATGGCTGAGCGAGAAGCGTTTGAAGATGCTGCGCGTTTGCGTGATCGTATCTGGAAAATTGAACGGACCTTAGAAAAGCAACGCATCACACAAATTGGTCCGGTCGATCAGGATGTGTTAGGCCTGGCTCGGGCTGGGGCTGCTGTTGATGTGCAATTGCTCTTTGTTCGAGGGGGTTTGCTGATTGGACGCCGAGACTTTTTCTGGCCTGATGCCGGGGGCGCTTCCGATGAGGAGCTTGTTCGGACCACGCTTGAGCAGTTTTACAACAAAGCTGTTCTACCGCCCAAAGAACTGTTGCTCCCGGTCAAGATTGAGGATCGCGTGTTGTTGCAACAGTGGTTGTCGGAAAAGAAAGATGAAGCTGTGCGTGTGGTTGTACCAGAGCGTGGGTCGAAGCGTGAGCTGCAGCAATTGGCCCAAGAAAACGCGGTAGCCGCCTTGAATGAACATCTGCGCGTCCATGCCGAATCACGAGAGGCTGCGGAGGAATTGCGACAGTTGTTGGGATTGCCGGTTTTCCCTCATCGTGTGGAATGTTTTGATATTTCCAATACCATGGGGGCGCAATCAGTGGCGTCGATGGTGGTGTGGGAAAATGGCCGAATGAAAAAATCTGACTACCGTCGTTTTCGCATTAAAACCGTAGAAGGCGCCAATGATTTTGCGAGTATGAATGAAGTGGTGGCGCGGCGATACGGCGGGTCATTGGCCACGAAATCTGGGAAAATCTTACCCTCTCCGGACCTTATTGTCATTGACGGTGGAATCGGTCAATTAGGTGCGGCCATGGAAGCTATCACCAGTCTTGGATTGGCGAACGTCCAGGTCTGTGGATTAGCTAAAGCCAAAGGCGAAAAAGACGAACGTATTTATCTCCCAGGTCACAAATCTCCCATTGTCTTGCCATTGAAATCTCCTGCCAGTCGCCTCATTCAAACCATTCGAGACGAAGCGCATCGCTTCGCGATTACGTACCATCGCAAACTTCGCAGCGAAGCCCTCATTTCAGTCACCTCTTCTGTCAGGAATTCATAATTCTTTTCTCATCTCCTATGTTTTTAGGGCTTTTCGGATGAAGAAAAGCTGGAAAGCAACCTCATGTGAATTTCATGCCCTATTTCATCAAAAAGTGACATTTCTTTGATGTTGTTTTTCTCAGCCCGAAATTTTTGATTAATCAAATTTGGTTCTTGTCCGAAAGGGTACCAGGAAGTTTTGGAAGAAAAATGGAATGGCATCAATGGAGTATTTCCTATGGAACGTGAACAGTTTGAGGTGTTGGTAAAAAAACTTGAGGAACTGGCTGAGAAGCAGCCAGAAGCCTATAAGGCGCGGGTGTTTGGCCTGGCCGTTCTTGGATATGGATATTTACTAGCTGTTCTAGTTGGAATCTTGGGGCTGGGCATAGTAGGCATTTGGCTCTTAACCTTGGGCCATGGCACTGGCTATGTCGTTGCAAAGAAATTGCTGATTCCTCTTGTGGTCTTGGCCTTTGTGGTGATTCGTGCGATGTGGGTTCGGATAGCTCCTCCTGAGGGCATTCCGCTCAATCGCAAAGATTTCCCTTTGTTATTTCGGGTCTTGGATAATATGCGGGCTCGTCTCAAAGGCCCCAAAATACACACCGTGCTTTTAACGGACGAATTCAATGCGGCCATCTCTCAGGTACCACGATTGGGCATTTTGGGGTGGCCGAAAAATTATCTCATTCTCGGTCTTCCGCTGATGCAGGGGCTTACCCCTCACCAATTAAAGGCAGTATTGGCTCATGAATATGGCCATCTTTCTGGCGCACATGGAAAGTTTAGCGCTTGGATCTATCGCATTCGTCAGACTTGGTACCAGTTGATGGAAAAATTTGATCAGGAAGAGCGTTGGGGACAAGGCATCTTCCAGAAATTTTTTGATTGGTATGCCCCGTATTTTGGGGCCTATTCATTTGTCTTGGCACGGGCCAATGAGTATGAAGCTGACCGATGTAGTGCTGATCTCACGAGTCCTCGATTAGCAGCAGATGCGTTAACAGCGGTCTATTTGAAGGGAGAATCACTTGAGAAAGATTTTTGGCCAGCGCTTTATCGGCGAGCGGAACACATCTCATCTCCCATAGCATCGATGTATGTTGAGATGGGGAAGCACCTTCAGGGAGTAGGACCTGGTCTTCAGAAGTCAGAACTCCTTGTTCAGTTGATGGAGGAGGAAACCGGAAGTGATGATACTCATCCCTGCTTGCGGGATCGTTTAGCTGCTCTTGGCCAAGAGGCTCAACATCCTGGACCTGTGACAGAAACGGCAGCAGATGTGTTGTTGAAAGAAAAAACAGATAGTTTGGTACAGCAATTGTCACAGGAATGGTCTGACCGGGTCCAAGAAGGATGGAATGAACGGCATCAGTATGTTACGACCTCATTGGCACGACTAGAGTCTTTAAAGGGTCGGTGCCTGGAATCAGATGTTACGGTTGAGGAAGCCTATGAATATGCCAAACTTTCTGAAGAGTTTTGCCCAGAGATAGATGCAGTTGACCCATATCGAGTCGTTGTGAATTTGCAGGAAGATCATGTGAGTGCCCATTATGCTTTGGGACGACTCTTGCTTGATCAAGGCCATGAGGAAGGAGTCAGTCATATTGAGAGGGCCATGACTTTGGATCCTCAAGCCACGTTGGATGGGTGCCGCGAAGTATACCACTTTTTTAAGGAACAAGATCGCTTGGAAGAAGCAGAGTCTTACAAGCAGCGATTCGAGTTACGTGTGGATTTCGAAGAGCGGGTTGAGGCAGAGCGAGAATCGCTGCTAATTGGGGATACCTATGTGTCTCATGATGCCGATTCAACTGTTGTCGACTCGTTAATTCAACAACTGAAGAACTATAAACAGATTGGTCGTGCGTACCTCGTTCGAAAACAGACAACCTTATCAAATGAACCTCTCTATGTATTAGGGATACAACGTCCGTGGTTCTGGTTATATGGTGAGAATTCGAGCAAAAAACTTACTCGTTGCTTAGCAGATGAGATTACGTTTTCTGGAGAAATTTTTTATATTGTGCTGGACTGGGATAATCGGGAATTTCGAAAATTATTCTCTCGCATTTCAGGCTCTATGATTTTCCAACGGCACTACGGGTTGACTGCAAGTTTTGGGAGTGGTTCCAAAGGTTCGGCTCCTCAACATTCGCATGCCTAAATTTCTAAAGGCATTAATTTTGGTTTCTGTAAAGAAAAAAACGTGGGCTGTGTCTTTCCGAGTCCAACGGTTCTCAAGGTCTCAGGGATTTAGACCGATGGTGTCTACAGAAATATCTAGATAAGGAAGTAAGTTTTCTATGCAATGTCCGCGCTGTCAGGGAACAATGGTGATTGATCATTTTGTGGATATGGCCACGAGTGGCGAAATCTGGATGCCAGGTTGGCGATGTCTGATGTGTGGGGAAATTATTGATCCGATCATTGAAAGTCATCGCCAACAGCAGCAATATCAGCAAGAAGTCGTGAGTGCGGTTTCCGGGTCCACCACTCGTCCTCCAGTTTCTGTGACCGGCAAGTCTCAAAAAAACTAATCAAGCGATTCCCTTCCGTTTTTCTTTTCTCTCCAGTTGGACCAACCATCCATGAATGATTCTAAGACCAAGTGGACAAGCCATTTGCTTGTCGGGTCGGTCCCTCTATGCTAGATTCTTTCTCGTGTGCATAGAGGAAGAAATGCGCTGAGTCGGTGCGTCTCATCCTCTCCCCTAAATATGAGAATCGGCAGATCGTTCTTCCCCTAACAATTCCATAAGGCATCATCATGGCGCAGGTATACAATCATCAGACTATTGAAGCGAAATGGCAGGCTCATTGGGAGCAAGCAGGTCTTTTTCAAGTCAAAGAAGACCCTAGCACCCCCAAATATTATTGTTTGGAAATGTTTCCGTATCCTTCCGGGCGTATTCATATGGGACATGTCCGAGTCTATGCCATTGGTGATGTGGTAGCTCGATATAAGACGATGCGGGGTTTTCATGTGCTGCATCCGATGGGATGGGATGCGTTTGGTCTGCCTGCCGAGAACGCGGCGATTGAAAAAGGTGTCCATCCCAATGCATGGACGCAAGAAAATGTCGCGTATATGAAGAAACAATTGCGGCGGATGGGCTTGTCCTACGATTGGGATCGTGAGGTCAATACGTCGCAACCTGATTATTACCGTTGGAATCAGTGGATTTTTCTCAAAATGGTGGAGCGGGATTTGGCCTATCGCAAACGTTCGGCGGTGAACTGGTGCCCGTCATGTGAGACCGTGCTGGCCAATGAGCAAGTGTTGGCACAAGAAGGCAAAGATGGCGGTGTATGTTGGCGATGTGAGTCAGTGGTCATTCAAAAAGAGTTGGAGCAATGGTTCTTTCGGATTACCCAGTATGCACAGGAGTTGTTAGATGGCTGTGACCAGTTGACCAGTTGGCCTGCTCGGGTGTTAGCCATGCAGCGGCATTGGATTGGCCGAAGCCAAGGAGTGGAAATTGATTTCCCTGTTGCTGGGCCGCGAGCTAACCTTTCAGCTATTCGTATTTTTACAACACGGCCGGATACGATTCATGGCGCGACATTTATGAGCCTGGCTCCCGAATCGCCGTTGGTTGAACAACTCATTCTGGGACGGTCCGAAGCGGACGCGGTGCGGAAATTCGTGGAACGTGTGTCCCGGCTGGATAAAGCCACGCGTACGGCAGCAGACAAAGAAAAAGAAGGGGTCTTTACAGGAGCCTATGCCATCAATCCTTTCACTCAGGAACAGATTCCCATTTGGGTTGCCAATTTTGTGCTGTATGAATATGGCACGGGGGCTATTATGGCAGTTCCTGCGCATGACCAACGAGATTTTGAATTTGCCAAACGCTATGACATTCCGATTCGTTTGGTCATCCAAAACCCGGATGACACACTTGTGCCTGATGCCTTAGAGGCTGCCTATGAAGAACAGGATCAGGCTGGTGCATTAGTAAATTCTGGTGCTTTTAGCGGCTTATCAGTTCCGAATGCGAAACAGGCCATTGGGGAACATGTTGAAGCCAAGAGTTGGGGCAAGTGTACGATCAATTTTCGATTACGTGATTGGGGCATATCTCGCCAACGCTATTGGGGAACGCCCATTCCCATGTTGTATTGTAAGCCTTGTGGGCTTGTTCCTGTTCCGGAAAATCAATTGCCGGTTCTGTTACCTGAAGATGTCCCGTTTACTGGAAAAGGAGGGTCTCCCCTCAAAGACTCCCCTTCGTTTGCGAAAGTCACTTGTCCAACATGTGGCGGCGCGGCTCGACGTGAATCCGATACGATGGATACATTTGTAGATTCCTCCTGGTATTTCCTCCGCTATTGCTCCCCTCAGGATATTCAGCAACCGGTGAATCCTGATGCGGCCAAACATTGGATGGCTGTGGACCAATACGTGGGTGGTATTGAACATGCTGTCTTGCATTTGCTGTATGCCAGATTTTTTACAAAAGTCTTACGAGATCTGGGATTGACCACTGTCGATGAGCCGTTTGTGCATTTGCTGACGCAAGGGATGGTCACGATGGAGACCTATTGGTGTGAGGACCATCGGTGGGTCTTGCCGTCCGACACGATAAGAGAAAAAGGGCAACGTCTTTGTGGGCAATGTGGCAAGGTCATTGTCACTGGTCGCACTGAAAAGATGTCCAAGTCCAAAAAGAATATTGCCTCGCCGGAAGAATTGTGTGATCGGTATGGTGCTGATACGGCGCGCCTTTTTTCGCTTTTTGCTGCTCCACCAGAAAAAGATTTGGAATGGAGCGATACGGGCGTTGAAGGCTGTTACCGCTTTCTCAATCGTGTTTGGCGATTGGTCCATGAGCAACTTCCTGTGATGAAGGGAGGTTCTAACGCTCCGAGTTCCACGCAATCAACGCTTTTAAAAGAGTTACAGCGGGCAACCCACCAGACCATTCAAAAAGTTACGGGAGATCTGGATCGAGATTTTCAATTTAATACGGCAATTGCTGCTTTGATGGAACTTGTCAATCAGCTTTATAAATTGATGAAAGATTATCCTGCAAATGCTTTGTCTGATGATGAACGTGCAGGCTGGCAGACAACAGTGGAAACCTTACTACTGCTATTAGCACCTTTTGCTCCCCATTTGGCTGAAGAATTGTGGGAAACGGTCGGACATTCCACCAGTATTGCTGGGCAATCTTGGCCAACATTTAACCCTGCGTTGGTGGTGAGTGACGAATGGACCATTCCAATACAAATCAATGGCAAGTTGCGGAGTAAGATATCGGTTCCGGCTGGTTCCACGGAGGAGCAGGTTATTTCATCTGCTCAGCATGATGCCAAACTTGTGGAATGGTTGCAGGATAAGACCCCCCGCAAAGTGATTTATGTCGAACAAAAGTTGGTGAACTTTGTACTGTAGCGAGCATTCTTTTAAGCTGTTTTGTCCCGATTGGGCTTCCTGGGAAAGATGGGTGATTCTCCTTGGCGCTATCCTGTTGAGTGGCGGGTGCGGGTATCAATTCACTGTGGATGGGGCGGGCCCGGTCATTGGTGGAGGACCAGTGTCTGCAGGCCCCCCGGTGCGTTTGGCCTTACACACCCTCAAGAACAATTCCTTTGAGCCCAATCTGGAATTCAAATATACTAGCTATCTACGGCAATCTCTGCAATCGACGGGCAGCGCCACCATCGTGGACGATGATCTCTCAGCAGATTTTATTTTGGATGGTGCGATTGTTTCTGTGACTCTTCCTTCCGTGGCGTTTTCCCAAACTCAAACACAAGAAAGTCGGGTAATGGTAAGGGTTGCGGTGAGCGTCAGACATCGAAAAACAGGAAAGGTTCGTTGGACCGAATCCACCACTAATTCAGCGGAGTTTTTTGTAGGCGCTTCGCCGAGTACTGGAGCTGCGTCCAGTGGTTTGCAATTTAACCGAGTGTTACAAGATCGAGCGTTGGAGCAGGCGGGGCAAGGTGTGGCTGAAGATCTGGCTGGCCAGTTTTTGACAGCCCATGATCAAGGCAAATTTGAAGTTGAATTAGTCAAGCAACTTCCTGCTTTTGATTCAGAATCTGAGACCTCTTTTCCCCTCGATCACGTTGAAAAACCAATCTTGTCTCCCGTGCCCTCTGTTGAATAATTTCATTTTTTGACCCTCGGACAGGTGGCTTCTATTCATTCCATGAATATTCGGGATTTACAGCGACACATGAAGCAGGAAGGCTCAGCACCCCTGTATTTGATCCATGGAGAAGAATCCTATTTTCGTGATCAGGCCGTGAAGTTGTTGCGATATCCTCCCCAAGAGCTAGACCTTGAGGGGCGGGCTGACAAGCCAACATCTGATCAGGGATTCGACAAGTTTCAGTCGGAGGTGATCTATGGGGATGAAACGAACGCATCTGAGATTCTGGGGCTTGCGGAAGAAGTTTCCTTTTTTGCTTCCAGGCGTCGGCTATTTGTCAAATGGGCCGATAAATTGTCCGCTAAAGATGGCGAATTACTGATTCCCTACTTTCAACAACCGAATGAGGCGACCACGCTGATTTTCGTAGCAGCCAAACTAGATGGGCGAACCAAATGGGTTCAGACCCTTAAAAAACAGGCCATTGCCATAGATTGCGCTGTCTTGTCCGAAAATAAGCGAGCAAGTTGGGTCACGCAGCAAGCACGGATGATGGGATTGCAAATAGACCCACAGGGATTGGAAATGTTGAAAGATCAGGCGAACGAAGGATTATATGCCGTCATGCGTGAATTAGAGAAATTAGCGACATATTTGCCAGCAGGGGAATGTGTACAGGCCCAAGATGTGGCGCTTGTTCGAGGAAAACCTCCAGGTATTTCAGTTTTTGATTGGTCCGAAGCTGTTTCGCTTGGAGACCATGGGCGAGCCTTGGACATTGTAGCGAAAAATTTGGAGACAGGTGAAGCTCCCTTGAGAATGTTAGGGGCATTTCTATGGCAAATGCGCCGGATTTGGAAAGCCAGTCGGTTGCTTTTGGAAGGGAATGATCATGGGCAAGCGGCTCGACAAGCTGGAATTCCGCCATTTCGCGCGCGCGAATTTATGCAACAAGTACAACAATGGCAGGAGCCCCATTTTCGTCAAGCCTGGACCATATTTGCTCAGGCGGACTCTGCCCTAAAAGGGAGACGGGCGTCACAGCCAAAATTGATTTTGG
Organism: Nitrospirales bacterium; assembly: GCA_965223685.1. GTDB lineage: Bacteria > Nitrospirota > Nitrospiria > Nitrospirales > UBA8639 > Nitrospira_E. The sequence goes on along the minus strand of CBDCXG010000002.1, from coordinate 1,313,791 downwards.
ATGATCTGGTGCTTCAGCTATGTAGAGGAAAGCGGCAACAAGCTGCTGGATGATTGCAGTGGGAAACTATGAGGAAATAGGAATGAGCTGAGGTGGAGAAATGCGAGCACCGGTGTTTAAGCGGCGTTCACGCGAGTAGCAAGCCTGGAAATCCATCGTGAAGCAGTATTCCGGTGAAGCGTTCCCTTTGTTACAGCCTTATGTAACTCTGAGGTGGCTTCGCGTAAGGAACTCTTTGCGGCATCGCCATTATTCTCTTGAATGGCACCATCGACTTTCTTCATAAAAGTTTTGACTCTGCGTAAAATAGAGCGATTACGTTCTTGTCGTTTTAAGGATTGCCGAGCAGCTTTAATTGCAGACTTATGTCGATTGGCCATGAAAACCCTCCAAAAAGAATGAGTCTATTATGTACCACAGGTTTTCAATTTTGGTCAACTTATGTTCATGGATAGGAGACCATCAAGGTGGCCCGCATCTCTATCTTTCTCCATGGACATTCAAAATAAACCATCGGAGTTGTATAGCAGAAACTCAGTTTCCTAACATGCTTGCAGGCCTTCAAGCCCTCTGATAAGATTTCCTCCCTTTCCAAGTAGATTTCAGGTCTAGGTGGTGGGTGTAGCTCAGCTGGTTAGAGCGCCGGATTGTGGTTCCGGAGGTCGCGGGTTCGAAACCCGTCACTCACCCCATTTCTCGGGCCTCTAGTTAAGAATCCTCAATGTTATTTTGAATATTTCCTGGTGTAGGAACGTCCTCTGTTGCGCGAGGAAGAGATGGTTGAGAGAGATTGGGCTCTAATGAGGGAAGTCTTGCTCCTGTTTTATCGTCTCGAAGGAGTTGCCCTGAAAACGTTCCTAGTTGGTGGGCGCGGTTGATGAGCTGGTCTAACTTTTGGACGGCAAGGGAAAGCCGATGGAAGGGATCTTTTTGAGGCGTTTTTTCAGGAGCGGGCAATGAAGGTGGGAGTGGGATTTTCATTATTTACCTTTTGTAAAAGCGTATTACTATTGTATACAAGGTTAGAGAAAAGATCATTGAACTGTTCTTGCCCTTTATGTGAAATAGCTGCTCGTTTTTCATACTATCTGACCACATGCTTTCAAGTCAGATGACTTGTTCCTTTTTGGCTTTAATTGCCAAGGAAGACTGTTGCTTGAACCCTTTATATTCAAGAGAAAGATATTCTTATAAATGGTATTAAAAAAGGAACGCTTTTTCACCTGGTTAATCAGTCTGGTGTTATCATTCCTCGTGAGCGGTATGGCCTGGGGAGAAGACCGTGATGCACGGATACGAGTAACCAAGGGCACATTGGAATATGGCTTGTTAGGAGGTTTTTGGAAGGGGAGCGATATCTTTGACAATGCACCTTCATCAAATCGGCGTGCTATTTATCTCCTGCCGCAATTAGGTCAGGTGTTAACTGATGAACTTGGCAGCGGTATTGTGGCGGGAAATCTGGAGCTGCTGATTGAGCCAATGGCTGCTCATTACTATGAACCTTTTAGTGCCTCGGCGTTTGGTGGGTCACTAGTGGTGAAATACAATTTTCTATCCTTTGGCCGATGGATGCCCTTTTGGGATGGGGGCGCTGGCATGTTGTGGACTGATTTAGCGCCGCGTATTCCAGAGCAAAGCACGCAGTTTAATTTTATTTTGCAAACCGGGACGGGGGTCTCCTTTTTTGTCTCGGAAAACTGGGCTATTACGGCAGGGTTTCGATTTCACCACATTTCAAATTCTGGAATCGGCAATCGCAATATTGGATTGAACGCCTGGCTGTTTAACCTAGGTGTGTCCTTTTTTTCACCCTGATGCATGAGGTTCATGACAATCGTTTTGTTTCAGCTGATCTTCGGTAGATTTATCTTGAAAGAAAAATCGGCATTGTTAATATAGTATAGTCTCTAGCGTTCCGTTCCATTTTAACATGAAGAGCATGACGGAAATAAGCAACATGTGGGGGCTTTTGCTGTAACACTTGGACTTCCGGCGCAGGCGAGCCAGGAAGTGCCGCAAGAGACTATTGTAACCTTCTACCGTATAGGTTTCCGCCTTGGATTGCGTATGGAGTGCCGGAGGAATCATCTGTTCATAGGGTTTCCAATAATCACTCATCACTGCTTGGAGGCTCGCACCTTTGACGCGCTCCCATAATTGGTGGCCCGTGGCGGTATCGCGGGCACCCAATACGCAGTGGAGGAACTCTCGTGCATGGCGATCCACAGCCACCCAGAGCCAGCAGGCGTTTTTTTCTCCCCAATATAGGTGTGCAATTCGTCCATTTCCATCACGGTGACGCCCGCAGCGGAGCGGAGCGTATCAATTGATTCCCCGTACGCTTTGATCCACGTATAGACGGCTACATGGCTACAATGGAGTAAGCGGCCAATGGCTCGGAAGCCGAGCCCTTCTAAGTACAGCTCCAAAGCTTGCCGCTTGAGGGCGGGACCTTTGCCGCGATGCGGCACCGTATGCCGATACTGACAGCCATGGCAGAGGTAGCGCTGTCTCCCTTTCACAATTCCGTCTTTGACGCACCCACTGGCTTCACATTTCGGACAAGTGATCATCGGTAAGCCTCCTTTGTGTAGAAAGAAGGCTGAGTGTACGATATCTATACTAAAAGAATAATGCCGAAAAATCTAAGAAGGAAGCTCTGAGTCCTCGTCTAATCTTCGGAGGGAGTTTTAAGTTTTTTTATTGTAGCTAGCAGGTGCAATGTCAGATGAGACGACATGGCTACATGGCTATGGCGTTTCACTGAAATTGATAGCCTATGAATAGGGTTAATGGGTATTAGGCAAGAGGAGCGTTTTGTCGTGCGCTCTTTGCTTGGGCACTTAAGGAAATAGAAACAGTATCCTTCAGGTTTTGCACGGCGTCTATTGATGGTGCTGGAGTCTTTCCTTTTGTGGAAAGCGTGGAGGCATCAATGAGAGGCAGCGAGAGTTGAGCCAAAGCATTTGCGGCATTTAAGACACCAATTTGTGACATAGGACTATTCCTTATGGTGTTACGGTTTTTGGATAATCACCTGTTTGCGATTAAAGAAGTATCGGCAAAGCGTGGAACATCTTGACCATTCTACCTATTCCTTAACAGAGAATATCAAGTAATGTGGCAAGATATGAAAGAACAGGCTAAAAAATGACTGATTCCCAAGAGAACGGGTAATTTGATTACAAAATACCGATGGCGTTGAGGAGCACGATAAAGACGGCCACGGGCGCAATGTAGCGGACCAATGCTTGCCAGGTGGCATAAAGGGAGGCGTTGGAGATTTGCAGTTCGGCTTTTGTGCTTTCTGCGGTCATGAGCCAGCCGGCAAAGATGGCAATGAGGATGCCGCCTAAGGGGAGCATGAGATTTGACGTGATGAAATCCAGGAGATCAAAAAACGTCAATCCGAAGAATTTCAAATTAGCCCAGAGATTAAACGACCAAACCGTACCGAGTCCTAACATCCATGTGGCTATGCCTGAATAGATCGACGCGGTCACACGAGAGAGGCCAAAGGTTTCAATGAGCCAAGTAACTAACGGTTCAATGAGAGAAATCGATGAGGTCCAGGCAGCTACCAGCAAGAGAATAAAGAAGAGCGATCCAAAAATCGTCCCGCCGGTCATATTGCCAAAGGCCACCGGCAAGGTTTGAAAGATCAATCCTGGTCCAGATGCAGGTTCCAAATTGTTCGCAAAGACGATAGGGAAGATGGCCATGCCCGCGAGGAGGGCTACACCGGTATCCGCGATCGCAATCATGACGGAAGTACTAGCAATGGATGTGTCTTTTGGGACATAGGAACCATAGATCATAATCGTGCCCATGCCCAGGCTCAGGCTGAAAAAGGCCTGCCCCATGGCAGAAAGCATGCTGGCACCAGTGAGTTTGCTAAAGTCTGGGGTAAAGAGGAACGCCAGGCCTTTCCCGAAATAACCTGTTGTCATGCTGTAACCTACCATCAGCAGTAGCAAGAAAAATAACATGGGCATGAGGAACTGCACGGCTTTTTCCAATCCACCTTGTACGCCACCTGCCACGATGCTCATGGTGATGAGCATGAAGACCGTGTGCCATAAAAACAAACTGCCCGCGCTTTCCACAAATGTGTCAAAGGTAGTGGCGGCAAATTCACCGGTCGCTCCGCTAAATGTTCCGGCGATGGATTTAAAGATATATGCCAGGGTCCAGCCTCCGATCACGCTGTAATACGAAAGGATCATGACCCCTGCGATTGTGCCGGCCCATCCGATAATCTGCCACCATTGCCCGGCGCCGTTTTCTGTGGCCAAAATCTGCATTGAGCGAATGGGCGTGGAGCGGCCGCGGCGACCCAGGAGAATTTCAGCCATCATGAGTGGAATGCCCAATGCGGCGACACAGATGATGTAAATCAAAACAAATGCGCTGCCGCCATTTTGCCCAGTGAGATAGGGGAATTTCCAAATATTGCCCAAGCCCACTGCTGCGCCGGTAGCGGCCAGGATAAAGGTCCAGCGGGAGGACCATTGGCCATGCATGGATTGACGGTCAGGAATGTTCATGAAGGTGGAGAAAAATCCGTAAGGGTTAGCAGAGTGTAATCAAGGAGCCACCAATGTTTCAAGGTTTTTTAAGCAAGCCATCGGTTGAGGCAAAATTGAACTTGAGGTATATGCCTTGCTCTGTCTATAGTGCAGGCCTTCTTTTCACTGCGTACATTTGAGGAAGACGTAACGTATGAGCGATGAACGACGAGATCGACAGGTGATTGCGCTGGCACCGATGCCACCTGAGAAATCGGCCTATGCTTTGGCGCGGTATAGTCGGTCGCCTGATTCGATTGAAGAAAGCTTAAAATGGGTGCATGCGCATTCCTCGGAAAAATTTTGGGAGCAGTTTTATTTTGCCTATGGCCATGGGTCGATTGCCGACCTGGGGCATGTGACTATTTGTTTTGAGAATATTTCCGAATTGGCCGCTATTCGTTTGGAAGATGAACCCCTGTGGGATGGCCAGGCCAAATCCAGTCGCTATCAAAATTTTGCTGCAGCAGGTTGTTATGTCCCCAGTGAAATTATGAATAGTGAAACGGAAGCAGTGTATCGAGGGATTTTAGGGAGCCTCTATAATATTTACCGCTTATTGAAAGACCCGCTTCACCAGCATTTAACGGGGCGTTATCCTCGCCCAGAAAGCATGAAGCAAGGGGATTATGACCGAACGATCGCCGCCCGTGTCTATGATGTGATTCGTTATTTGTTGCCGCTTGCGGCCAAGACTAATGTGGGGCAAGTGGTGAGTATTCGGACGTTGGAAAAGCAAATGACACGATTGCTTTCGTCACAACTTCCTGAATTATTGGGTATTGGGGAAGACCTCAAGGATGCCTGCGCTCGAAAGCCATCAAGTGTGTGGGCCGATTTGCAAGAAGAATCGTCTACAAATCTGGAGTCGATGGCACCGACATTGGCGCGTTATGCCGCCCCCAATGAGTATCAAAGTGCGGTATATCGAGACGTTTTGCGGCATGTGAAAGGGATGTTGAAAAAGTCTGAGCTAGATGATCCTCAATCTTGGAAAGACTATACACAGTCTGTAGATCTGCTTGAACCCCATGCGCCATTGGATGAATTGGTGACCACCTTTGTGTATCGTGTGAGTCAGGCACCCTATCGGTTACTTTTGAAATGGGTAAAAGATTGGTCAGAGAACGACAAACAGGCGGTGGTGGATGCGGCCATCAAAAGCCGAGGGCCGTATGATGATTTGTCCAAGGAATTTCGTTCAGGTTATGCCTTTATTTTTGATGTGTTGATGGATATTGGTGGCTGGCGGGATATGCATCGGCATCGTCGGTGCCAGCAGGTCCAGCAAAACTTCACAACCATTCATGGCTATGATGTTCCTCCTCTATTAGCTGAGGCCGGTGTGGAGAAAGAATATCGGTTGGCCATGGATGCTGTGCAGCAGGATATTGAGCAGTTAAGGCCTATAAACCAAGAAGCGGCCCTGTATGCTATACCTTTTGGTTTTCGGGTGCGCTGCCTTTTCAAAATGGATTTTGCCGAAGTGGAGTATATTTCCAAATTGCGTTCAGGCGTGAAAGGACATTGGTCATATCGTACAGTGGCCTGGGAAATGAAACAACAGATGCTTAAGCGCCATCCATATCTTGGGAGTTTGATTGAAGCAACTTCCCCTGATATTGAAGATACTCTGACCCGATAATATTTCTACATGAAGACTGGAATGCTTTTGTGAACTCTCATGATCAATCAATAATGGAATTGGCCATTGGTAATGGGCAATGGGATACGGTCTATGATGAGGCTTTTCGTTGGTCTAAACAAACTGATTGTGGGCCAATCCCGTTTTTTGCCCTCAATGTTGTGTGTTTATTGCGGGGAGACTTCGCACAGGCTTGGAGAGTCTATCCCCAAGCCTTGGGTGATGATACGGTGGTCCAATGTGTTCGCGAGTATGTAGAAAGTCTGAGAGAACAGTATCCTGACTCACCGGACTTTGCGTTATTTGAAGGCATTTTCCATACTCAAGCTGGTCTCCTTGATGATGCCTTTACATGCTTTGAACGAGTGGTGGCTCTGGCGCCTCAGTCTCCATACCCTCATTTTTTTCTTGCTCAAATATACCAACGGCAAGAACGGATGGATCAAACGATTAAAGCCTTTCGGGAGGCCATTAAACGAGATCCCTCATATGTGGCGGCTCGTCTCAAGCTTGGTGTGGTGTATCAGGAGCAAGGTCAGTTGGAGATGGCTATTCCTCAATATCGAGAGGTTTTGAAATTGCGTCCTGATGAGGCTGTTGGACATACGAATTTAGCTTGTGCATTAGCCGAACAAGGAAAATTAGAGCCTGCAATTCAAGAATATAAAAAGGCCTTAGCCCTGAATCCGGATGATGCAGAAGTCCACTTTGCGTTAGGCGGCCTTTATGAAAATAAAGGTCGGGTAGATCTGGCAAAACGCCAATATGAGGAAGCCCTTCGGTTAGACCCTAATTTTTCCCCGGCTGCAACAGCAATCGGATGGTTTCTCTATGACAAAGGCCAAAATGATTTTGCGATGGATTATTTTAGTAAAGCTCTAGTGGCGAACCCTGAAGATGCGCATGCGACTTTTGGGGTGGGGCGCATTTACGAAGAAAAACGGAAGCCAGAATTAGCGGTGGAGCATTACCAGAAGGCTCTGTCCTTGGAAAAAGACCCTGACCGTAAGATGCGTATCATTAATTTCATGGACAAACTCTTTGGGTAGGTAGATTAACCTCCTTGCCATCCGTAGTATTTTTCAAGCTACCTACCCTTGTTTTCAATCCATTGTGTTAAGCTTATTTGGGTGCTTCCAATGCAGCAGCTTCTTGACCTTCCACGACAGGCTTCAAATAAATTTCGACTCGACGATTAAGGCTGCGGCCTTCAGCGGTTCCATTATTACCACGGGGCTGTGTTTCGCCCCTGCCTTCAGTATACAAACGAGTCGGGTGAACACCTGATGAATTGAGGAGACTGGCAACCGATGTGGCACGATTTTCAGATAATTGCTGGTTATAGCTATCGCTTCCTTGTGCATCAGTGTGGCCGATCACATGGACGATGGTGCTATCGTATTGAGTCATGACGGTGCCCAATTTAGTTAATGCCGTCTGAAACCCAGGCTTGACGGTGGTGCTGTCCGTGGCAAAGGTGGATTCTCCTTTGAGGTCGACCTCTATCGAATTATCAGGCAGCTTTCGCAGTTCCACATCATGCTGAGCCAATTCTTCGGATAAAGCTGCCTCAATATCTTTGGCTTGCTTGTCCATATAGAGGCCGACGCCTCCTCCAGCCAAAATTCCGACTGCGGCTCCAATTGCCGCTCCACGGGCACGTTTTTTCTTATCGATGGCCGCGCCAGCTCCAGCTCCGACAACTCCACCAATGGCCGATCCAATTTTTGTATTTCGATATGGATCGTTTTCTGCGCAACCTGAAAAAATGAGTGAGGCTCCCAGCACGATAACGGGTAGTTGTAGGTAACGTTTCATAGCTTGCATCCTTTCATGATGTCTACGTCGTAGAAAAATAAGGTAGTTAGTTTCTGGCTATACGGTTATTGAGCTGAACTCATCTTATAGCCTTTAGTTTCCATGCACCGTTTTAGGTCTTCAGGATATCCAAATGCTCGATAACTCCAATCACGGTCATCCTTTGTCGCTCCTTCTTTTGGAGATCCGACAATCCCTAATTCCAAGTCACAAAGATTTTTCGCAATTTTGCCATCATCTGTTGGGTCTGCGGGATTGACCCATGTGATTTGGGAGGGCATACATCCTCCTACAAATAGTCCTAGTATGACAGCTACTAACATCCAGCGGTTTTGAATCATTATTTTCTATCATCCTCCAATTAAAGTAGTAACAATTGAGTAATTTTCATTGGATATTTAAGAAAAGAAGAATTCTTAAAATAGTGAAGACCTTTTCAAAACCTTAGGGCCACGACATTTTCTGCATCGGTTTTTTTGGTTTAAAACCTAAGCACTCGCCCACGAATTTTATAAATTGAATAAAGTCCAGCTCTTTTGGTGAGCAAGGGAAAAGGTATTGGCAGGAGAAAATGTTGGGGTTTTATTGAAGGGGATGCTGGTGTAAGAATTGAGTGTGGGAGAGTTTAGGAAACTTGAGGAAAAATTTTTCGCTGGCTTTTGGCAGAAGCCATGAAATATAGTGAGTTCTCTTAGGGAATTTTAGAGCAGTTCTTTATTTAGTTAGTCGGTGCGCAGGGCTTGTTGGATAGTGGACATTTGTGTGTTAAGGCCACCAGCATTTGTGACTTCTTGTTGAATTTGTTCTTGAAGGTAGGATGAGTAGCCGACTTTTTCCACAAAGAGGCGGAAGAAGTCATTGGGTGGCAGGGCCGTTTTGGCTCGAAGTTCTTCGAGGATTTCATCACTGATGGGGATGAGTGTATCCCCAATATGCAGGATCCCTTTGTAGTAGTTTTCTTCACCACGGAGTTCTAGCCGCAGACCAATTTTCGGTTTTACCGTTTTGTCCGCTGAGACTTCAGAAATTGGCGAACTTGTTGAATTTTCAGTAGAGTTTTCCATGCCGACTATCAATTGTAGGGCATCAGGAATTGGAATGACAAGGACCAGTGCGTTTCTTGACTGGTTGGAAACCCTATGCTAGCGTAACGGCCTTTTCGGCGCGTGGTCTTATGTCTTTCCTGCCTCCTGCGCCTTTATTTTTGATAAGGGAGAAGCCAATCAATTATGTCACGTGTCTATAACTTTAGTGCAGGACCGGCTATGTTGCCGGAAGCCGTTTTGAAGCAAGCGCAAGAAGAATTATTGGACTGGCGAGGGGCTGGTGCGTCGATCATGGAGATGAGCCATAGGGGGAAAGAGTTTGTTTCCGTGTCAGCGGAAGCAGAGCAAGATGCTCGGGATCTCCTGGGGGTGCCAAAAAATTATAAAGTCTTGTTTCTCCAGGGTGGTGCGTCTACGCAATTTGCGACGATTCCCATGAATTTGTTGCGGGGAAAAACAACAGCTGATTACGTTTTGACTGGAGCATGGGGGAAAAAGGCTATTAGTGATGCCAAAAAATATTGCACCGTAAACTTAGCAGCTTCTTCTGAAAGTGATAATTTTTCCAGTATTCCTGCTTTTGATACCTGGACTCTGCATAAAGATGCAGCTTATGTACATTACACGCCCAATGAGACAATTGGTGGCGTGGAATTTCACTGGGTTCCTGATACGGGTGATGTGCCATTAGTCGGGGATTTTTCATCCACTATCTTATCCCGTCCTATTGATGTGAGTCGATTTGGCCTGATCTATGCCGGTGCACAAAAAAATATTGGTCCTGCTGGGGTGACGTTAGTGATTGTACGGGATGATCTTATTGGTGAGACTTCGCCTTCGACTCCTAGCGTCTATGATTACGCCAAGCAGGCCGAAGCTGACTCTATGCTGAATACGCCCCCGACTTATGCCATATATTTGGCTGGCTTAGTGTTTAAATGGGTCAACAAGCAAGGTGGGCTAGCAGCCATGGCTACTGTGAATGAACGGAAGGCTAATAAACTTTATAAGGCGATTGATGAATCCGATTTCTACCGAAATCCGGTTGAAAAAGCATCGCGCTCATGGATGAACGTTCCCTTTATTCTGGCTAAGCCTGAGCTTGATAAGGAGTTTTTATCTGGTGCTACGTCTGCCGGGTTAACGACCCTCGCGGGGCACCGTTCGGTTGGGGGCATGCGTGCCAGCATATACAATGCGATGCCAGAAGCGGGTGTGGATGCCTTAATTGCCTATATGGCTGACTTTGAAAAACGTCATGCCTAATCATTATCCACGAATTTTAAAGCCTCTTGATTCTTATTGTAACGGAGTAACCCTATGAATATTTTAGTCAGTGACAGCCTGTCTCCTAAAGGAGTGGAAGTCTTAGAGCGTGCAGGTTTTTCCGTTGCGGTGAAGACGAAATTATCCAAGGAAGAATTGCTACAGGAAATTCCTAACTATGAGGCGTTAATCGTCCGCTCGGCCACTAAGGTGACCAAAGAGGTGATTGAGGCAGGAGGTCGCCTCCGAATTGTGGGACGAGCTGGGACAGGGCTGGACAATGTTGATACTGAAGCGGCGACTCGTCGTGGCATAGTCGTCATGAATACTCCTGGTGGGAATACCATTACTACAGCTGAACACGCCATGTCGATGATCGCTGCCATGAGTCGAAAAATCCCGCAAGCCACTAGGTCCATGAAGGATGGCAAGTGGGAAAAAGGTAAATTTATGGGGAGTGAACTTTATAACAAAACCTTAGGGTTAGTGGGCTTGGGCCAAATCGGCTCGTATGTTACCAAGTTAGCTCAGGGGTGGTCGATGAATGTCATTGGATATGACCCCTACTTGGCTGTCGACCGGGCGAAACAAATGGGCATTGATGTGGTGGAGCTGAGCGAATTATTTCATCGTGCGGATGTGATATCTGTTCATACTCCCTTGACGAATGAGACTCGGGGGATCATCAATTCCGAGACGATTGAGAAGATGAAGGATGGTGTCATGATTGTGAATTGTGCCAGGGGTGGCATCATCAATGAACAAGATTTATGTGAAGCTTTGCAATCTGGGAAAGTTGCGGCGGCGGCCTTTGATGTCTTTGAAAAAGAGCCGGTTGATCCACAGCACCCGCTTTTGAGTTTAGATAATTTTACCTGTACTCCACATATTGGGGCGTCTACGGAAGAAGCTCAAGAAAATGTGGCGATTGGGATTGCCGAACAATTCGTTGACTATTTTAAACGAGGTGTCGCTCGTGGTGCTGTGAATGTTCCCTCTGTTGCCCCAGAAGTTTTGCCACAGTTACAGCCTTATTTAACATTAGCTGAACGAATGGGACGTTTTCAGGCCCAAATATTGGATGGAGGACTCAAATCTGTCACAGTAGAATATGTGGGAGAAGTGGCCCAATTGGCGGTAGCTCCCATTAGTGTGGCAATTTTAAAAGGGTTACTCTCTCCAATTTTGGAAGATGTGATTAATTTCGTAAATGCTCCGATTGTGGCAAAAGAGCGTGGTATTGAAGTGAAAGAGGTGAAAAGCAGTGACGCCGGTGATTTTACGAGTTTAATTCGACTCAAGGTCGATGTTGGGTCGAAAACCTATTCATTGGCAGGCACACTCTTTCATCGTCAAGAACCTCGAATTGTAGAAATTAATCAATTCCAGGTTGAAGTCGTATGTGAAGGCCAAATGATTTTAATTGATAATGTTGATCGTCCTGGAGTCATTGGTCTGGTTGGGCAAATCCTTGGTCAGCATGAAGTGAATATTGCCCGTATGCAATGTTCACGTATGGAGCGTGGCGAATCGGCACTCTTGATTATAGGATTGGATAGCCCGCTTGCTTCTTCTGTATTAGGTCTTCTCAAGGAAGAAAAAGATATCCTTTCTGTTCGTATGGTCGATCTCAGCTAGTGTAAGCGCTCTTCGCCAGTCACTACCCTTGGCCGGATGGCTTCAATTGGTAGACTCTCTGACACCGTTCTTATGAAACCGCCTCGTTCCCTCATTCCTATTGGTACCGCCACTCTTTTGCCAAATACGGCTCAACGTGTTCGAAAACTTGAAGACCAATTGCTCGCTTATTTAGCGAATTGGGGCTATCAGGAGATTATTCTACCAACGTTTGAATACTTCGATATTCTGTCAGTTGGTTTGGCTCAAGAAGTATTAGATAAATGTTATAAGTTTGCTGATAGAACATCAGGGCGTATGCTTGTTTTACGCCCAGATGCGACGGCGCAAATTGCCAGAATGGCGGCTATGGGTTTGGGTGGTGAGTCGATTCCGCTCCGTTTTTCTTATCGCACGACGGTATTTCGCTATGAGTTAGAGCATCGAGGGCGGGACCGTGAGGTGTTTCAGGTTGGAAGTGAACTGTTAGGGAATGACACCTTCCAGGGTGATGCTGAAATGGTGACTATGTTGGCGGGGTTGTTGGAGCAGGTGGGGTTGCCAGAATGGAAAATTTCATTGGGGCATGTGGGATTTTTTAAGGCCTTACTTGCTCGTTCAGGGTTGTCTCCTTCTGCGAAAAAGCAGGCTGAGGTGGCCGCATCTCATAAAGATTTGCCTCGGTTAGAACAAATTTTAGTGGATGAACGTGTTTCTCGATCGGTTATAAAAAAGATCCTTCAAGTTCCTGAACGTTGCGGACAACAAGAGGTCTTGAATTGGGGAAAGCGTATTGCCGGAAATGACACACAATTATTGAAACCTCTTCATCGGCTGGAGCAAGTGTTTCAGCAGCTAGAACATACGGGGATTCAAAAACATGTGTTGTTGGATTTGGGCGAATTTCGCGGATTTGATTATTACGATGGAGTGGTGTTCGATGTTTTCACTTCTGCGGTCGGAAGTGAACTAGGAGGAGGAGGACGATATAACCATTTGGTAGGTCGGTTTGGGCGAAATTTGCCAGCCATTGGGTTTGGGTTGGATTTAGATCGGTTATTTTCAGCTTTGGAGCGTGGTGGAAACTTAAAAAGCAATGGTTTTTCACCAGTGTTATTAGTGGCTTCCGCAGGTCAAGCTAAGGAAACCTATGCTTTGGCTCAAAAATTACGTACTGCTGGTATTCAAGTGATTGAGGAAACGATGCAACGTACGCAGAAAGCCTTGATCACATGGGCTGTGTCAGAAGCACAGGCTAGAGGCATCCCACGCGTTATCGTGTATGAAGGGAAGAAGGATGCACGAGAATACGTGTTATTAATGAAATATACGAATGATTCATTGAAGCCGCAAAAATCCCGAGTGGCTACCAACGATTTGTCGAACCTATTGCAACAAGAGATTCATGTCGATTTCTGAAATGACCGGGGTCCGAGTGCCCCCACAAAACTTAGAGGCAGAGCAATCTGTGCTTGGTGCTATTTTGTTGGATAATGCGGCTCTGAGTCGTTCAATGGAAATTGTGGTGGAAGAGGATTTTTATCGAACTGCTCATCAAATTGTGTATCGCAGCATGGTGATCTTGTCTGAACGCAACCAGGCTGTCGACCAGATTACTCTGACCGATTATTTGCGAGGGACTGGTGAGTTAGAACAAATTGGAGGGGCTTCCTATATTGCCGAATTAGTGCAAGTCGTTCCTAGTGCGGCGAATATTCGGTATCACTGCCAAATTGTTCGGGATAAATCGTTGTTGCGAGGCTTAGTCCGGACGGCCACCGATGTCGTGATGAAGGGCTATGAAGGGACGACTCAAACTGACGAATTGTTAGAATTCGCCGAGCGTGAAATTTTTCGCTTGGCACAAGGACATTTAGGCGGCACTTTTACTCCAGTCAGCAGTATCATCCAAGATAGTGTTGAAATTGTTGATCGCCTGTATAGTCGGCAAGAAAAAATCACTGGCGTGCCTACGGGTTATACTGATTTAGATAATTTACTGGCTGGACTTCAGGCCTCAGATTTAATAATCGTAGCTGGCAGACCGAGTATGGGGAAGACAAGTTTGGCCTTAGGGATGGCAGAGCAGGCTGCGCTGAAAGGGAATGCGGTTGTTGGAATTTTCAGCTTGGAAATGTCGCGTGCTCAATTAGTCTTGCGTATGCTTAGTTCTCAAGCTCATCTGGATTCTCATGCCGTAAGGACTGGCCAATTAAAGGGGCCTGATTGGGTTGCTTTGACGGAAGCGGCCGGTAGACTAGAGCAGGCTAAAATATTTATCGATGATTCGGGGAACTTAAGTGTTCAGCAAATGCGTGGAAAGGCCCGCCGTCTCAAATCAGAACATGGTTTGAATCTTCTCATTATTGATTATTTGCAATTAATGGATGGAAAGGGTTCTTCTGAGTCGCGGCAACAGGAAATATCAGATATTTCACGTGCCCTCAAAGCCTTGGCAAAAGAACTGGATATTCCAGTGGTTGCTCTCTCTCAGTTAAGCCGTGCGGTAGAAAATCGGACGGACAAAAGGCCCATGCTGGCAGATCTTCGGGAGTCCGGGGCCATTGAGCAAGATGCAGATGTTGTGATGTTCATTTATCGCGATGAAGTCTATAGTCCAGATACTGATGATAAAGGTATAGCGAATATCTTGGTTCGTAAACATCGAAACGGGCCAATTGGGGAAGTGGATCTACAGTTTCATGATCGATATGCCAAATTTCACGATTTAGATAAAAGACAATCTGGTATAGTATAAGGATGGTGGTCACTCAACCGAACTTAATCTGGCAAATTCTTAGATGAAACAAATCTGTTCGACTTCTACTAGTCAAGAATATCTACAATGGTTGAGTCCTCTTCGCACCTGGGTGTTCAGTATCCCTCTTTTAATTGTTTCCTGCGGAACCGCTCCCCAACCGGCCTTGCATCAGCAGAATACGACTCATCCGATTCAAAAAATTGAACATCCTCAGGCCTATTATCAGTTTCTTCGAGGATCTCTTGCTGAACTGAATAATGATGGTGCTACGGCGCTAGAGGCTTATCAGGCAGGATTAGCATTTGATCCAGAATCGATTTTCCTAAAATTCCGAATTGCGAAGCTTCGGTATACCTTGGGGCATATGTCTGATGCGGTAGAAATGGCCAACCAAATTCCCATCGAACAAATTACCAATGTGGGTATGTATTTGGATCTTGCCAAAATGTTTTCTGGAGCTGGGAAATCTGATGAAGCCCTGCGGGTCTTTGCTGCTGGGGAGAAAAAGTTCCCATTAGAGCAACGGCTCTATCTTTCGCATGGGAATGTGTTGCTAACTCAGAAAGACTATCGTCAAGCGAAGGATGTGTTTCGTGCGCTCTTAGAACAGGCGCCAGAGTCGGCGGAAGCCCATTATTATTTGGGCTTGATTGGAATAGAAACGGCTAAGAAACAAGAAGCGGAAGAGCATTTTGGAAAGGCCATTACTCTAAATAAGTCTTTTGAGCGAGCATATGTCCAATTGGTGGAACTTTTGGAAAAGTCAGGCCAGTCTCAACGAGCCATTGAAACCATAGAAACGTTTTTGAAGGAAGTGAATCCCCATCATCGGGAGTTTCGTTTACGTCTGATTCGTCTGTATGTTGCGGAACAAGGCGCAGACCAAGCCCTTGAACACCTCGATTACTTGCTTAAGCAAAATCCTAGCGATCTCCATGCGCAGGTGCGAAAGGCCCAAGTTTATGGTGAACAGGGGAATTTTACTGCAGCAATTGAGGAATTAAAGGTTGTGTTGCGCGATCGTCCCAACGAATTACGAGTCCGAGACTTTTTGGGATTGTTATATGAAGAAATGAAAGATTATGAGCGTGCGATTGAAACCTATGAAGCAAATGTAGCGATTGATCCCACATTCTTTGACAGTATTTTACATCTGGGGTTTGTGTCCTACCGTTTGAAGCGCAATGATGAGGCGGTCTCGTATTTGGACCGAGCTGTGAAATTGAGTCCAAAACGTCCTGAGCCCTATTTGTTGTTGGGCTTGACTTATTTTCAGATGGAGGACTACCAACTAGCGAGTGCGAAATTAGAGGAAGGTATTCGTCAGGACCCTTCTAATGCTGAATTGCATTTTAATTTAGGAACGGCATATGACAAGCTGGATCGATTTGATGAAGTAATCAAAGAAATGGAGCGGGCCTTAGAGCTAAATCCTGAACATGCCGATGCATTGAATTATTTAGGTTATAGTTATGCTGATCGTGGGATTAATGGTGAAGAAGCCGTAGCACTGACTCAACGGGCTGTGGCCATTAAGCCGCATAACGGATATTACGTGGATAGTTTGGCCTGGGCCTTATTTAAGGTTGGCCGAACGGACGAAGCGTTGGAAACGATACAGCGAGCTGCAGCCCTAGTTTCTGATGATCCTGTGATATACGAGCACCTTGGCGAAATCTTTCTACTCAAAGCGGAACGTGAAAAAGCTAGACAAGCATGGATCCATTCCTTGCAATTGGATTCTACCAACAACGCACTGAAACAGCGATTTCGTGACTCGGGATTTGGAGAGCCTATCCCAACTCTTTCTCAGCAATCTACCTACACTCCGTAAATTCCTTCTTAGTTATATTGCTGGGATGGCAGAAGTCTTTCTTTGAGCTTTCCCCTTTTTGATCAGTAGACCACTAATCAATGAGTTTTACATGTTCTATTCCTTAAAGTTTTTATCTGTTCTGGCGATTAAGAAGACATAAAAAATGATATCTTTAAATTAAAGATGGTCTTGGTAAAATAGTGAGTTGAGGTTGTTGTAGATTCTGTTAGGTTACTTGAGATTGGTGCTGAGATGAAGAACTTATGTTGTTGGTTCCCCTGGTATACTGAGAATCTCATATGTATGCTTTCCAGTGACCGGACCTAAGAAAATTTTTTAGGGAAGAACTCTTTCTTGGAGGTGAGTTATGAAGTGTCGACACATTCTACACAATCAACAAGGATTCAGTTTGACAGAGTTGATGATCGTAGTGGCTATTATCGGTATTTTGGCCACAATTGCGATTCCCAACTTTTTGCAATATCAGGCTAAGGCCAAACAGACGGAGGCAAAAAGTAACTTGGTTGCCCTGCATACCTCAGAAGTTGCCTATTTTGCAGAGCACAATGGATTTATCGACGATTTTAATGCTGTGGGTTTTGGTGTCAGTGGCGCTTCACAACGTTACTATTATGAGTTAGGTGCGGCGAGTTTAGGAACGTTACCCCCGGGGTGTACGGCTTCGACGTTAGATGTGGTTAGCCCAACGGGATTTACGGCAGTGGCGATTGGCAACATTGATGGAGATGCAACATGTGATGTATGGACCATTAACGATCAAAAGGTCTTAACAAACGTCACAAATGATGTGTCCTCATAAGTCAATTACTAATTTTGTAGTGATTGGCGAACAGCATGGAAGCGTTGAATAATGAGGATCCCGAGGGCCATCTTTCGCCAGGAAGTCGTTGGAGACCGTAGCTTCGGATCAGTAAAAATGTCCGTTCAGCAAGGACTCAGCTATTTTTGAGCTCGGAACGTATAGGTACTAGGTGAGCATGCGAAAATGGCGAGAACGCCGCTGACAATTTTTTTCAACGTACCCAGCATTCAAGAAGATTTGAGAAGTTTCTGACAAAAATCCCCATAATCATAATCGGGGACTAGGCCTCAAGATGAGGAATTGCGTGGATATTCGAGAAAAAATTAAAAATCGTTCCGCCAAAATTGGCGTAGTTGGGTTGGGCTATGTGGGTCTGCCATTGGCCGTGCTTCAAGCAAAGACCGGATTTCATGTTTATGGTGTTGATGAAGTTGCTGCAAAAGTTGACATGGTAAACCAAGCGAATAATTATATCTTGGATGTTGATGATGTAGAATTGCGGCAGGTTGTAGATGAAAAATGTCTTGAGGCGACAACCGATTTTTCAGTGTTGCAGCAATGCGATATTATTCTGATTTGTGTGCCAACCCCATTAACTCGGAATAAAGAACCAGATATTTCAGCTATTGTGAAAGTGCTTGGGCATCTTGCAAATTATGCGCATCCTGGGATGCTAGTGGTTTTAGAAAGTACTACATACCCGGGAACAACGGAAGAAGTCATCTTACCTGCGTTGACGGCAAAAGGTCTCACCGTTGGCAAAGATCTGTTCGTTGCTTTTTCGCCGGAACGGGTTGATCCTGGAAATGCAGATTTTAAAACACATAATACGTTCAAGCTGGTTGGGGGTGTGACAGAGGGATGTCAGGAAGTCTCCAAATTATTCTATGAACAATCTATTGTGAAAGTTTTTCCCCTGAGTTCCCCGCGGGTGGCTGAAATGGCCAAAGTCTTTGAAAATGTTTTTCGGTCTGTCAACATTGCGTTGGTCAATGAACTCACAATGTTATGTGAGCGAATGGACATTAATGTGTATGAAGTCATTGATGCCGCAGCGACTAAGAATTTTGGCTTTATGCCGTTTTATCCTGGTCCGGGAGTTGGTGGGCATTGTATTCCATTGGATCCCTATTATTTGGCATGGAAATCAAAGGAATATGATGTTCATACCCGGTTTATTGAGTTGGCGGGTGAGATTAATGAAAACATGCCCTATTTTGTAGTCAGTAAGCTGCAACGAGTCTTGAATAAAATAGGGAAGTGTTTACGAGGTTCGACCATTGTTGTTCTTGGCGTAACGTATAAAGCTGATATTGAAGATCCACGAGAATCTCCTGCCACGAAGGTGATGGAGCTCTTACAAAAAGAAGGGGCCAAATTGACATATGTTGATCCCTACACGCCTTCCTTGATAATTGGGGATCAACAATATAAGTCGCATCCTATTACCCCGGAGCTCTTAGAGCAAAATGCTTGTGCCTTGATCTTGACCGCGCATTCATCTTTCGATTACCAGATGATCGTCGATCACGCTCCCATAGTATTTGATACGCGGAACGGAACAGGCAAGGTCAAGCAGAATCGTGACAAAATTGTGCTGCTTTCAACGTAAGCCCATCCTGTGGAATAACAGGAGTGAGGAAAGCCCCATTCCTTGACAGCGTTCTTCCCATTAGGTATAAGGCCCAGCTTAGGCTGGGCTTTTTTGATATAATTCCCCTAACATTTTCCATCTATTACTAGTTTATAGGTTAGCGGTATGCTGATATGAGATTGCTGAAGAAGTTTTTCGGGCGCGTCACAGGAAACTTTTTGGGAATTGTGATGCCCAAGTTACAAAAGCATTCCCAGAAGGACAAACCTTCTCTGAAGTTGGTTTCCCATAATCCTCATCCAGTCACATCTTCGGATTTTTCCCCACAGCGTAATGTATCTCTCGGTCATTTGGAAGGATTGGAATCAGCCATTCACAAAGGTAAAGAATGGCTGTTGAAGAGGCAGAATCTCAAACAAGGCTTTTGGGTTGAAGAATTAGAACCGGATACAACGTTGACTTCGGACTATATCATGCTTCGTCGATTTCTGGATGTGGTAGATCATGAGCGCGAACGAAAAATGGTCAGTTATCTTCTCCATACCCAACTTGAAGATGGTGGATGGCCGATATTTTCAGGAAGTTCATCTGACATTAGTGCGACGGTCAGAGCCTATTTTGCCTTAAAATTGGCCGGTATGGCCTCTGATGAACCTGCGATGCAGCGGGCCAGAGATCTGGTATTACAAAAAGGGGGCGTAGCCCAAGCCAATGTCTTTACAAAAATAGCCTTGGCAATGTTTGGCCAGTATGAGTGGCGTGGTATCCCCTGTATGCCACCTGAAATATTCCTAGCCCCACACTGGTTTTACTTTAATCTCTATGCGTTGTCCTATTGGTCTCGTGCATGCATTATTCCTCTGTTGATTATTTTCGCGCATCGCCCCCTATGCACGATCTCTCGAGAGCAAGGAATCGAAGAACTCTTTGTCAAACCCTTGCATTCTATAGATTTTTCAGAAGTGCCGCCTTTCCATCGTGATGCTGCTTTCCTGAGTTGGCGGAATTTCTTTGTCTGGGTGGATAGCCTTCTCCGGCTTTATGAGTGCTATCCAATCACGTACTTAAGAAAGAAAGCTTTGAAAGAAGCAGAACATTGGATGATTAGGCATATGGATGGGGAAGGGGGGCTTGGAGCTATTTTCCCGGCTATGGCCTATTCGATTTTTGCTTTGAAGGCTTTGGGGTATGCGACGGATCATCCGCTCATTCAAAAAGCCTTTGGTGAAATTGAGGAACTTGAGGCCTACCCCGTTTCTAAAAACAGCTCAGCGCCCAGTATGTTGTATATGCAACCGTGTCATTCACCAGTTTGGGATACGGCGTTAACGATGAATGCGCTGGTTGAAAGCGGTCTACCTCTTGATCATTCGTCATTACACAAGGCCGATGCCTGGTTGCGATCTCGACAAACAAGAAAAGTGGGAGATTGGGTTGTGTCCTCTCCTGGAGGCAAGCCTGGAGGGTGGAGTTTCCAGTATGAAAATGATTGGTATCCAGATGTCGATGATACGGCGGCGGTCGTCATGGCGATGGTGAAAATTTATCAAGGAGAGACGCCAGACTTTGATGTCGAGCTTCAACGGGCGTTTCGTTGGGTATTGGCTATGCAGGGATCTGATGGGGGATGGGCTGCATACGACAAAGATAATAACAAACTCATTTTCAATAAAATCCCCTTTGCAGATCATCAAGCTCTCTTAGATCCAAGTACCGCCGATTTAACCGGCCGTTGTTTGGAATTATTGGGAACATTAGGGTATGACCAGTCGCATCCAGCAGTTGAACCGGCGTTGGAGTTTTTACGCAAAGAACAAGAAGACAATGGGAGCTGGTATGGGCGATGGGGAGTCAATTATATTTATGGGACCTGGTGTGTCCTTTCTGGGTTACGGGCGATTGGAGTGGATATGACTGGACCATGGATTCTTAGATCCGTAACTTGGCTTGAGTCTGTACAAAACTCTGATGGAGGTTGGGGAGAATCCTGTGAGTCCTATGCGGACCCTGAGACTGCTGGCCTAGGAGTGAGTTCTGCTTCGCAAACCGCCTGGGCCCTGATGGCCCTGCTTCAGGCAGGTGAAAAAGATTCCCTTAGCGTTGTTCGTGGAGTGAATTGGCTCATTCACCATCAGCGTGAAGATGGCATGTGGGATGAGCAGGTTTATACTGGAACCGGTTTCCCTCGTGTGTTTTATCTACGGTATCATGGCTATTCTAAGTATTTCCCTATTTGGGCATTGGCCATGTACCGGAACGTCAAAATGTCAGGTGAAGCTAGAGCTGATCAATTGCGTAAAAAGGCTCAAATATCTCGGCGACAACGGAAACTGGGATAAAGCTTGCCTCTATTTCTCCTCATTTTCTGTAAGGCATGATGTCAGGAGCCGATTCTGACCAGAATCGTGATCATGACGGCTACGAGAATAGAGTTTCATGCCGTTGCCCGTTCCCTTCCTCAGTCCTACTCAGTGTCACATTATGGGAACCGTGCCTTAGAGAGTACTGAGCACGGAGTCCATGTTCTGCTTATTCAGTCAGGTATTGGACCTGAAAACGCCAGAAAAATTTCGAGAAAAATCCTTGGCGATGCATCGTGGGATGGTATTATCTCAAGTGGGTTTGCCGGAGATCTCACAACCAATGCGGTAGGGTCGGTCCTTATTGGGCGTGAAGTTTTTTGTGTCTATGGGATGAAATCGCCGGGCTTCTTCTCCACACAAGGAATCACATGTCATGCGGAATGTGTGAAAATGGCCCTAGGTACACCTTGGGTAGGTCCAGAACCGTTTCGAAGTGGAACATTTGTGAGTGTTGACCGAGTGTTGACGTATTCAGAAGACAAGCAGCAATTGCATCGTCTGACGGGAGCGGTGGGGGTGGATATGGAGAGCGCAGCCATAGGTGAAATTGCACAGGAACACGGTGTCCCATTTTTGATTGTACGTACTATTTCGGATGGGGCAGATGAGGATTTGCCTATTGATTTTAACCTCTTTCTCATCCCATCAGGGTGGGCCTCTGGAATTCTATCTATCATGTCAAGGCCAAAATCTTGGAAGAAGTTGATACGTTTGTATCAGCAATCCAATCATGCTTCACGACAACTCACTCGATATTTTGAAGGGTTTTTCTCTGCTGTTTCGCGGTGGCCTATATATCAAAGTTCATTTGGTAGTGAAGCGTAGCGCATGAATGTGATTCAAGGCATTGGGGCTCGAGTACTTACTCAGATTGAAGAAATGGGGGCCATGTTACTGTTCCTCCTTCGGTCATTCGGATGGTTGTTTCGTCCTCCATTACGAGTTTTTCAAATCATCAAGCAAATGCATTTTGTTGGGTATAAGTCAACGTTTGTTGTCATTCTGACAGCGCTTTTTACGGGGATGGTGTTAGCCCTTCAGGGGTATTATTCTCTCAGAAAGTTTGGTTCAGAAGGGCTTTTGGGGTCCGCGGTAGCTCTTAGCATGATACGCGAACTTGGTCCTGTCCTTGCTGCATTAATGGTGACAGCTCGGGCAGGATCTGCAATGACCGCCGAAATTGGTATCATGCGTATTACTGAGCAAATCGATGCCTTGGAAACCATGGCTATCAATTCACTCCAATATTTAGTTACCCCAAAGATGGTGGCATCCCTCATCTCAGTTCCGCTTTTGGTCGCCATGTTTGATGTGATCGGTATTGGAGGAGGGTATGTCGTTGGCGTGAAATTATTAGGAGTCAACGGGGGGGCCTACTGGAGTTCTATTGAATCAGCTGTAGAATGGAAAGACGTCTATGGTGGAATCTTGAAATCCATTAGTTTTGGACTCATCATTAGTTGGGTGTGTTGTTATAAAGGATATTATACGAAAAGGAGTGCCGAAGGGCTGGGGAAAGCGACTACAGAGTCTGTTGTTCTAGCCTCGGTACTCATCTTAGTCTGGGATTATTTCTTAACGTCAGTTCTCTTGTAAACAATAGTATTGATATGAAGTCATCCTTCGTTATTGAATTGCATGGGGTTGAAAAAACACTTGGTGGGCAACCTGTTCTACGGGGTGTAGATTTAGGTATTCCTAAGGGGGAGATTACTACCATTATTGGTCCGAGTGGTGAAGGAAAAAGCGTGTTGTTAAAACACATGATTGGGTTGATGAGGCCAGATCAGGGACAAGTATTGGTTGATGGGGTCGATCTAGTCCACATTCAAGATCAAGAATTGAATGAAATTCGAAAAAAATTCGCTATGCTATTTCAGTCTGCTGCGTTGTTTGATTCGATGAATGTCTTTGATAATGTGGCGTTTCCGTTGAGAGAAAAACGGCTGGTTTTGGAATCGGAGGTCCAGCGAAATGTCCTCGATATATTAGAGCGAGTAGGGTTGGGGAAAATGGGCCATAAATTTCCTGCCGAGCTGAGTGGCGGAATGAAAAAGCGGGCAGGTTTAGCCAGGGCGTTGGTGATGGGACCAGAAATTATTTTGTTTGATGAACCGACGACGGGTTTAGATCCCTTAATGGCTCATGCTATCCATGAGCTTATTGTCACTATGCATAAAACTTTTGGATTCACAGGGGTTATGGTCAGCCATGAAATTCCAAAGATTTTCCCTATTTCTGATTGGGTGGCCATGCTGAAGAATGGTAAAATTCTTGCTATGGAGCGTTCAGCTGAATTTCAACGATTGTCAGATCCATTGGTCCGGGAATTTATTTCTGTTCCTGACACAGTACCCACAACAGCATAGGTTGAATTTTTTGTATAATGAGAAGCATTTGATGGCATATATATCTCAGGAGTGGTTAATGGCAAATCCATTCTCTTTCCAGAGGTGACAATAATGGAGCGCGGAAAATTAGAATTTGTAGTCGGACTATTTGTGCTTGTTGGTATTCTTTGTCTTGGGTATCTAGCGATCAAGTTGGGAAAATTGGAACTGGTCGGAGGAGATTATTATGAAATCACGGCTGATTTTTCTTCTAGTTCAGGATTAAAAAAAGGTGCGTCTGTAGAAATTGCCGGAGTGGAAGTTGGTCGGGTGAAGTCGATTGTTTTAAAAGAGGATCAAGCGCAGGTGGTATTGGCGATTGAAGATGGGATTACGGTGTATAATGATGCGATTGCCTCCATTAAAACACGTGGTATTATTGGGGAAAAATTTATGGGCCTTTCGCCAGGAGGCGCTGGGGAACCCCTATCAAAAGGGGGAACCATCATGGATACCGAATCTGGGATAGACTTGGAACAAGTTATTAGCCAGTTTATCCATGGGAATGTTGAATAATGGGAATGATCAAAAAAGCCACCAGCAGTGTTCTCGCCATCTAGCCGTGCTCACGTACTGGAAGTACGCTCCGCGTGTCTAGATGCCTGCGGCCTTGCTGAATGACTTTTTTGATCATTCCCGTTGAGTACGTAATATAGGGTTTTCTAGGTAGAATAAGAGGGCTTTTTGTGAAAAAGAAACAACAGCCTCATATGTTGGATGTGGAGGAGTTATGGCAAGAGTAAGGTTTTTGATTTCTGCAATAATTCAAATGGTTAGTTGCCGATTCGGGCAAATGCTGCGGTTATCTCATTACGGCTCTTATACGATGGTTTCTAGTTTGCTGGTGATTTCACTTATGTGGTTGCCTGTGGTGTGGGCGGCTAGTAGCCCAACGGAAGCTGTGAAAGAGACCATCGATCAAGTGTTGTCTATGTTGGGAGATCAAGATTTGAAAGCCCCAGGTCGCGAGGCTGAGCGTCGAAAAAAATTAGAGGTGATCATTGGGAAACGATTTGATTATGAAGAGATGGCTAAGCGAACGCTCGCGGCGACATGGAAAAAACTGAGTGCTGAAAAACAGGAGGAATTTGTCAGTTTATTTCAGCAGTTTTTAAGTCAATCCTACGCTGGGAATATTGATGGATATTCAGGGGAGCAAGTGGAATATCTGAAGGAGCGGCTGAAAGGCGATTTTGCTGAAGTTCAGACAAAGGTTGTCTCCTCGAAAGTGCAAATTCCTTTGGATTATCGTCTTCTTAAAAAAAATGAGAGATGGGGTGTCTATGATGTGATTATTGATGGAGTGAGTTTGACGAAAAATTATCGTGGCCAATTCTCCAGAATAATCAAATCCTCTTCATTCGAAGGGTTACTCGAGAAACTTCGTTCAAAGTCTGACCTTGCTGCTTCGTCGTAGGAAGCCAGTTTGATGGTGCCTTTCCGCGTGTGGTACTGGGTGGCGATGTTCTGCCTAGTTGTCGCGGGAGGTTTCGCTCAAACTTTGGTCTGGGCTGAACAATCGATCTTTGTTGTCCCCGCCATTTCGACCTCAAAAAACGACGGAAGAGATTTTGGGATTCTTGTTCCTGTGTTGGATTCAGATGAGGAGGGCAATTTGCGCTCTGTCTTGGCGCCAATGCTTATTCATAATTCATTTTTAGGTCTCAGAGGCACATTAAATTATTTCCATTATTGGTCTGGGGGAAAGCGATTCAAGGCTGTTGGCTCGTATACGGAAGAGATTGAACGGAAATTTAAGTTACGATATCAAGACCCAGGGTTTGTCGAGGGGTTGTTTTTTGTCGATCTGGGAGCGCAATTTTTCAAAAATGCCACCAGACGATTTTTTGGGTTAGGCCAAGTTACCCCAGAGTCCAATGAGTCAAATTATACAGGCCGCGAAATTTTGATCCATTGGGATTTCGGCATTCATTTGAACGATGTGACACGCCTGTCGGTGAATCAACGATTCCGTGATGTTCAAATTCAGCCTGGGGGTGTTGATGATGAACCTTTTTCGAGTGACTTGTTCCCCGGTGCGCCGGGCATTGATGGTGCGACAATTTTGGCCCATCGTTTGGTATTTCAATATGATTCGCGGGATAATCTTACGGCGCCTACAGCTGGAACTCGGGTTGAGGCCTTTGGGGAACTAGCTCAAAATTTCGACCGACGAGAGATTGATGATCAACTGTACTTTCGGTACGGCTTGGATGTTCGACGATTTTTCCCGAGTCCATCGAAACGGTATATTTTTCTCGTTCGAGGACGATTGCAATTAAGTTTTGGTGATGGCATTCCTTTTTTTGAGCAAAGTTCGCTGGGAGGAGAAAATACTCTTCGTGGGTATGGACAAGATCGGTTTATTGATAAGCATATGGTTGTGCTGAATTTAGAAGAGCGTATTCATTTGTTTCAGGTGAAGATATTGAATGTCCATGTAGAATTTGAGTTTACCCCTTTTGTCGATATGGGGCGGACCTATCAAGACTTTTCATATCGACAATTTAATGAATGGGAAGTGACGCCTGGTGTGGGGTTTCGGAGCATTATTCGGCCTAATTTAGTCAGCCGGGTTGATTGGGGGTATAGTCGAGAAGGTGGGGCCGTATTTGCAGGATTAGATTATCCTTTTTGAAGAGTAATCCTTTTCTGGGGACCTTTGAGTTCAATGAAGAAAGTGGGTTTGATTTTATTATTTGACTTTGTGTTTGCCCTATTCTATTACCCTCTTTTGGGCTTTGGGGAAAGTCTTAAAGCTTCAGATACCCCGGAGGGTGTGATACAGGAGCTGCAACATTTCCTATCTGAAGGTAAAGCGGAATCTGACGATCCAGCTGTATTACGGCATTTGGCCAACTTGTATTTGGATTTAGGCTATGGGTTGTATGTTGATAAGGAAAAAAAAATTGCCTCTTTTCGAGAGGGAGCTCGATTGGCCAAAAAAGCTTTGGAGTTGGATGAGTCTTCAGCTACGGGGCATTTTCTTTTTGCGGCGAATCTGGGTAAAGCTGCCCAATTACAAGGTTGGGTTGCCGCGGCCCGTGCCCTAGGAACCTTACAATATCATGTGAATCGAGTATTGGAAATTGACGAAAATCATGTGTTGGCAAATTATATGTTAGGAGTCATGTATGAGGAGTTGCCCTGGTTTTTAGGAGGGGACTCAAAGAAGGCAGGCCAGTATCTTAAAAAAACGATCTCTCTTGATGCTCGTTATGCTCCGGCTCGATTGGATCTTGGTAAATGGTATTTAAAACAAGGGAAAACTCAAGAAGCCGCAAAAGAATTCATGACAGTCTTACACACCCCTCCTCGTAAAAAACAATGGATTTGGGAGCGTATTCATCGACCAGAAGCAGAAGGGCTATTGCAACAAATCGGTGTTTCTGAAGCTCCTGCTCCATGAAAAGCAATAACAGCCAAGCCATTATCCGAGTATCACTCATTCCACGAAATGTGACAGTTTGTGGAAAGAGTATGGGATTCCTTCTCCAACTTTTCCATTTACTTTTTTTCTATCGTACATTTCGTGACAATGATGAAGATATTCATATTGTCTTGCCATGAGAATTTTACTCTTACGCACCTTAGCAAGTTTGGCACGGTTTTCCAGCAATGCATTCTTTTTGACATTGTGCACGAACGTATTGATGCTGAAAAGCGAATAGAAGTTTGAATATTACATGCAATCCGTCTAATGGCTATATCCTCTTCATCTGATTATCTGTCAAGTGCACTTGGTTGGGTGGCTGATGTTGTGAAGTATGGGACCTGGTGGATCCTGGGGGTGGCCATTTTTGCAACAATAATTTCCCTGTCCTATGCGTTCATGTATTTGGGCATCAATACGAATACGACCGAAATGCTTGCCGCTGATGTCCCGATACAAGAGTCACGAGAGCGTTATAAAAAAATGTTTCCTCAGAACACGGATTCTATTCTTCTTGTTGTTGACGCTCGTACCCCAGAGATGGCGCATGCTGTAGTCAAGGAGCTTGATGGCTCATTAAGAAATAAACAAGAACATATTAAGGCGGTTTATACCCCATTCGGTGGGAAATTTTTTGAAAAAAATGCGCTGTTCTATCTTGAAATTCCTGAACTTGAGCAGCTGACAAAATCAGTGTCGAAGTTAAAGCCCTTCATTGAAGAATTGGTGCAGCACCGGAATGTCCATGGTCTGTTTACTCTGTTGACTGATCACTATGATCAAATACATTGGGAGCAAGAACCTCTTATTAATGCTCTTTTTCGAAGAATGGCAGAAGGTATACGGGCTAGTCTCGAGGGCCTGGAGTATGTGCTTGCCTGGCATTCCATCTTATTGAAGCCGGATTTGGCTATGTCTCAGACACGGAGGTTCATTCTCCTACAACCTCATCTGGATTACCAAAAAATGCTTCCTGCTGAAACAGCACTTCAGGTCATTCGCGATGTTATCCATGAGTCAGGCGTATTAGATATCCCCGGAGTCCGGGTGCGTATCACAGGAGAAGTGGCATTGGCACATGAAGAGCTTCAGGTTGTCAGTCAGCGGGCAGGGATTGCTGCTATTCTCTCGCTTATCATGGTTTGCCTAACGTTGACGCTGGCCTTTCGCTCATGGCGGTTTATGATAATCACATTGCTGACGCTACTGGTGGGACTCGCGATAAGCGCAGGGTTTGCGACAGCGGTAGTTGGTCAACTGAATATCCTGTCTTTAGCATTTGCTGTGCTCTTTATTGGATTGGCGGTCGACTATGCGATTCACCTGTGTCTCCGATATCAGGAACTGCTGGGCTTGGGGAACAAGCCGTTCCCAGCCATAAGAAGGAGTCTACAGGAAATTGGTCCTGCCTTACTGTTGTGCGCAGTGACCACGGGACTTGGGTTCTACACCTTTGTCCCAACAAATTATACCGGCATGTCAGAGTTAGGGTTGATTTCAGGTACGAGTATGTTCATCGGGTTAGCCGTTTCACTCACAGTATTGCCAGCAATATTATTGGTGTTCCCCTTATCCAAAAATGATGGTCGTTCACCTTCTTCAGATCAGGGTTTGAATTCGTTCTATCAATTTCCTATTCGTCATAGGCAGGCCATTCGGTGGGTAACTGTCGTGGTTTTTTTTGGCTCTGTACTTTTATTGCCTCAGGCCTCATTTGATTGGAATCCCCACAATATACGGGATCCCTCTGTGGAATCTGTCCAAACGATGGACGATCTTCTGGATGACAAAAAGGGAGCCACTTGGTCGCTGACTCTTTTGCCTTCTGAGGCTGAGGTTGCTGATTTTGTCTCTAGACTTGGAGCATTGGAATCAGTCGATAAAGTTGTCACGGTCGATAATTTCATTCCTACTGAGCAATTTGAAAAAATGGTGTTACTCGCCGGGTTGGCTGATGACATGCTCCCTCGAGGTTCTGATTCGGAAGTACTCCCCTCTCCAGATTTGGATTCCGCCCTGGCAGCGATGCGATCTTTTTTAACGATTCTAGAAAGCTATATTCAGAAAGCCGAGTTGAGTTCTGAGAGTAGTCCTGCGGTTGAATTGAGAGATGTACTGAGGAGTCTTGTTACTGAGTTGAGCAATGGAGATCAGGAATTAAAGAGGGAACTTCTGGATCGGCTGGATCACAGTTTGTTGGGATCTTTTCCGACAGACCAAATGTATGGAGAAGCTGCTGCGATGCCGATGGGGTTGATTGCGCAGAAAGACTTGCCTCAGGAATTGGTTGAACGTTGGATAGGTCCCAATAAAACTTACCGTCTGGAAGTCTATCCTAAAAAGGATTTGAGAAATGTCCCGGCCTTAGAAGAGTTTGTAAATAACGTTCGAAGCATTGCACCACAAGTTACGGGTCTCCCAGTCATCTATTTGGATGGCGGCAATGAAGTGGCCGGAGCCTTCAAGCAAGCATTTGTCTCCGCGCTTTTGGTGATTATCATTATTTTGGCTCTTGTCCTTCGAAATATTTGGGATATTCTACTAGTGATTCTTCCATTAAGTCTGGCTGCGCTATGTCTGGTAGGGTATACGGTCATTTTTGACTTGCCTTTCAATTATGCCAATGTGATTGCGCTGCCCTTAATTTTTGGTCTTGGGGCAGATAGTGGCATTCATATGGTTGAGCGAATGCGAAGAAGGCCAGAAGCCTGGGAAGCGTTTCTGCGATCTGGGACGATTCGCGGGGTGTTTTTCAGCAGCGTGACGACCATGTTGAGTTTCAGTAATCTGGCCTATACGTCTCATGTTGGTATTGCAAGTATGGGACAATTGTTAAGCTTAGGTATTTTGTTAACATTAATCGGGTGCTTGATCGTCTTGCCCACATTTCTTTATCGCGAAAACAGGGAAGTGTCTGATGCAAATCCTTAGTTGTTCAAATATGGAGAAGACGATAGAGGATTAAAGCCTGGCCAAGGTTTACGTGCTACTTTAGTCCTCCTAAGACATGTGCTATGATAGTTTCCCCTCTAAAGAGAAAGCGCTTCATTTGTCCCCATCGAGTACGTGCCTAGCCTCATCGGTTACTGCCAGAACATTCCAGCCTGTAAATGTTCGGCGCATACTCTGTGTGTTCCCAGCTTATACCAAAGCATTCGGGACTTTTGACCATGCCTTTCCTCTCATGGGGCCGGTTAAAGCGTTCATGCCCCCACAAGGCATTCTCCTCATTGCTGCGCTTGTGCCCCAAGAGTGGGAAGTGCAGTTCATTGATGAAAACATTCGTCCAGTTCAGGACGGTGAATTTGCTTGGGCAGATGCTGTCCTGATATCGGGCATGCATATTCAACGTAATCAAATCCATGATATTGCTCGACGTGCCCATGAGGCAGGCAAGGTAACTGCCCTGGGTGGCCCGTCCGTGTCGGCTGCCCCCGAACAGTATGGTGATATCGACTTCTTGCATTGTGGAGAAGTGGGTGATGCCACGTTGGATCTTTTCCGTCGGATTGACGAGACCCCTGCGCGTCCTGAGCGACAAATAGTTTTTCGGACCGTTGATCGGCTTCCGATGACAGATTTCCCGACACCGGCCTATTGCCTGATTGACGTTCGTCAGTACTTGCTAGGCTGTGTGCAGTATTCAAGTGGCTGTCCTTTTACATGTGAATTTTGTGATATCCCTGCGCTCTATGGGAGAAATCCAAGACTTAAGACGCCAAAACAAATTTTAGCAGAACTGGATGAACTCGCAGATGGTGGAACCCCCTCCATCTATTTTGTGGATGACAATTTTATTGCCAACCCCCGAGCGGCGCGTGAACTGTTGCCATATCTCGTGGAATGGCAGAAGCGCCGGGACTATACCGTTCGCCTCTCCTGTGAACTCACGTTCAATGTGGTGGAGTACCCCGATATTTTAGAGCTGATGCGTGAGGCCTTTATGACCAATATTTTTATTGGCATAGAGACTGTGGACCCCGATGCATTACGAGCTATGAGTAAAAGACAAAATGTTCGTACGCCGATGCTTGAAGCCGTGGACACGGTGAATAGCTATGGAATCGAAATTGCTGCGGGCATCATCATCGGGTTGGATACTGATACCCCTGAGACCACTGATGCGATTATCGAATTTATTAAAGTATCCCAGATTCCCATTGTGACTCCGAACTTGCTGGTTGCCTTGCCGCACACCCCACTCTACGAACGGCTACAAAAAGCCAATCGCCTGAATTCTGGAGAAGGGCGTGATTCAAACGTCGAGTATTTGCAACCGTATGATGAGGTGGTGGCGAATTGGAAACGTGTCATTCGTGAGGCGTACGAGCCACGAAATATTTACGCGCGCTATGCGGCGCAAGCGAAGACCACATATGTGCATCGTAAACGCCCCACGCGCCCGTTGGATCAGCTCACATGGCCAAATCTTCGACGTGCAATCGAGATCTTTGCGCGTACGGCTTGGCGGGTCGGAATTTGCAGTGATTATCGAAAAGAATTCTGGACCATGACGAGACGAGAATTAAGGGAAGGCAATGTCGAGTCTGTGTTTCAAATCGCGATGGTGGCTCACCATCTGATAACCTTTGGGCGGGAATGTCTTACCCGCGATGTACAGGCTTCAGCCTATTCAGCCCGTGGGCGGGATCTGAGCCTGTCCTACGGTATCATCGTCCTTCCCTAGTGCTATCGGTAGTTCTTACCGTATTTTCCCAAAAATTTTATCAACTAATGGATTGGTAGGATTTTCTCGTTACTTTCTTCTTTGAGAGAGCCGTGTGCGATGCTTGACAGCAAGTAGTGGCTATGGGAAGATTTTGCTTAAGTATGTAATCGTATAAGACCCCTCCATTTTTCCCTGACGAAAAATTCAATATTTATAGAAAGGGTGCCATATGTCCTTGTTGAAAAGGATTGATAGTCCTACCGATTTAAAGAAACTTTCTCAGGAGCAGTTCCCCGAGCTCTGCCAGGAAATTCGTGAACTCATCATTGACGTGATTTCTGGGGTCGGTGGGCATTTGGCCTCAAATCTTGGTGTCGTAGAACTGACGGTTGCCTTGCATTACATGCTGGATGCGCCTCACGATAAAATTATTTGGGATACGAGTAATCAGGCTTATACTCACAAATTACTCACTGGGCGACGTGAACAATTTCACACTGTCAGGCAATTCGGCGGAATGAGCGGATTTTGCAAACGAGAAGAAAGTGTCTACGACGCTTTTAATGCCGGACATGCAGGCACTGGTGTCTCTGCCGCAGTCGGGTTTGTTGAGGCTCGAGAACAACGAAAAGATTCGAAAAAGGTGGTCTGTGTTCTTGGGGACGGAGCTTTGACCTCTGGTATGACTTTAGAAGGTTTACAGCATGCGGGAGATATGGGTAGAGACCTCGTGGTTATTTTAAATGATAACCAGATGTCGATTTCCCGAAACGTCGGAGCTATTTCGGCATATTTGAATCGCACGTTCACAGGCGAGTTTTATACCCGATTTCGTGAGGAAACTTCTCAGCTGTTAGATACCATTCCGCAAATTGGAGAGAATGTGAAGCGGATGGCTGTTCGAGCAGAGGAATTGGCCAAAGGATTCCTTCTTCCAGGCTTATTATTTGAGGAATTGGGTTTTCGGTATGTTGGACCAATTGATGGACATAACTTCGAGCATTTGTTGCCGACTCTAGACAATGTCTTAAAGCTCAAGGGTCCCACGCTCCTGCATGTCATTACCAAGAAGGGGTTGGGATTCGAGCCGGCGATGAGCAACCCTGTATGGTTTCACGCCTGTTCCCCTTTTGACCGAAAAACAGGAGAACCGGTGAAGAAGTCAGGCCCTCCCTCATATAGTTCCATTGCGGCAAACACCTTAAGTCGTCAAGCGCGGAAAGATGCGCGCGTGGTGGCTATTACTGCAGCCATGTGCGAAGGGACAGGGTTAACGGAATTTCAAAAAGAATTTCCCGATCGACTCATTGATGTTGGTATTGCTGAGCAGCATGCTGTGACCTATGCGGCGGGTCTTGCGGCCGAAAACATGCGGCCCGTGATTTGTATGTATTCCACGTTTCTGCAACGGGCTTACGATCAGGTCGTTCATGATGTGGCAACACAAAATCTTCCGGTCATGTTCTGTATTGATCGTGGTGGTTTAGTGGCAGAAGATGGGACCACGCATCATGGGGCGTTTGACTTTGCTTATCTCCGTCATGTGCCCAATATGGTGATTATGGCTCCAAAGGATGAAAATGAATGTCAACATATGGTGCAGGCTGGATTGGTTCATGATGGCCCTACGGCCGTTCGCTATCCGCGAGGAAGTAGTTTAGGTGTGCCATTAGATCCGGATCCGATTCCTCTAGAAATAGGACAAGGGGAATTGTTGTCTGAAGGGACCGATGTGGCAATTCTGGCAATAGGCGTTACTGTTTCGGAGGCCATGAAAGCCGCTGAACAGTTGAAAGAAGATGGAGTTTCTGTAACGGTGGTGAATGCACGTTTTGTAAAGCCTCTTGATAAAGATCTTATCAGAGAAGTTGCCAATAAGGTGAAATGTCTGATTACCGTGGAGGAAGGATGTCGAATGGGTGGCTTTGGTTCGGCCGTGTTAGAGTTTCTTTCCGAGGAAGAACGTTGGGACCTGCCTACAAAAATCCTTGGATTGCCTGATTGGTACATTGAGCAAGGCCCTCAAGATTTACTTCGCGAAAAATACGGGCTAACGGCTGATGGGATTTACGATCAAGCTAAAGCTCTCTATGATCGGGTTTCACTTCAGACGATTCTGCGCTAGTATCCCTCCATGCACATCACTCGACGAAACACTCGCCAAATTCAGGTGGGGCCAGTCAAAATTGGGGGTGGTGCGCCTATTTCAGTCCAGTCCATGACTATCCCGCATCCCAGCGATGTCGCAGGAACCTTAGAGCAGATTCATCGATTGGAAGAGGCAGGCTGTGAACTCATTCGAGTGGCTGTTCCAGATATGGAGGCGGCTAATGCTCTTTCCAAAATTAAGCCCAAGATGAAGGTGCCGCTTATTGCAGATATTCATTTTGATCATCGTTTAGCCTTGAAGGCAGCAGAGGTTGTAGATTGTGTTCGTATCAATCCAGGGAATATCGGGCCTTGGTGGAAAACCGAGGAGGTGATCAAAGCAGTCAATGATCATGGTATTCCTTTGAGGGTGGGGGTGAATGGCGGTTCTCTCGAAAAGCCATTGTTAGAGAAATATGGCTATCCCACAGCGGAAGCCCTGGCTGAGTCAGCCCTAAATGCAGTTCATGCCTTAGAAGACGTGGGCTTTACAAATATGAAAGTGTCATTGAAGGCTTCAGATGTGCATATGGCTATTGATGCCTATTGGCTGTTTTCCCAACAGTCAAATTATCCTTTACATATAGGCATTACAGAGGCAGGTACGGCAATGACAGGAGCCGTAAAGTCTGCGTTAGGGTTGGGGTGGTTGTTGTCCCAAGGTATTGGTGACACATTGCGAGTTTCGTTGGCTGCAGACCCAGTTGAAGAAGTGAAAGTCGGCTTTGAGATTTTAAAGTCTCTGGAACTCCGTCATCGTGGGGTCAACGTCATTGCCTGTCCAACTTGCGGACGAGTTGAAATTGACGTGGTGAAAATGGCCAATGAGTTGGAGCATCGTTTGGGGCATATCAAGAATCCCATTACTGTTTCGGTCTTAGGGTGTGTGGTGAATGGTATTGGCGAAGGGAAAGAAGCTGATATCGGTATTGCTGGTGGCGAAGGTGTCGGCATTGTCTTTAAAAAAGGCAAACTCTATAAACGCGTTCCTTCTGAAGAATTAATGGATACGTTGATTGAAGAAGTGGAAGTCATGGCCAAAGAACAAAAAGCTGAAAATTTAGTAACTCCACCTTCTCAACCGTCTACTTCGATTCCCTCACTTGAAGAATTATCATTGGCTTCTACAGGTTCTTCCTCTCGGGAAATCCCAATGTTCCCACAGTAAGTCAGGGTTGCCTCGCTTCTCCCAATCAAAATAATAAGGTTAATCGCTAGTTGTGTAGGAGAAAAGCAACTCCGTATAATGAGCAATGAGGCGCCGTACCCAAGTGGCTAAGGGAGCAGTCTGCAAAACTGCGATTCAGCGGTTCGAACCCGCTCGGCGCCTCCATGAAAACCTGCCGTTTAAGAGGTTCTAGCTATGAGTCAATTCGATTCTAGTCGCAGTCAGTCCTGTGCCATTGGGAGAAATCTCTGAGTCTGTATCCGTAATGGCTGTACCTGTTTCACAAATGTTTACGGTGTCTAAGTATGCTCTTTCGAACCACGTTCGTGGGGTGGAACGGTATCCTTTAGTGCTTATGCTCGAACCATTGTTCCGTTGTAATTTGGAATGTGCGGGATGTGGAAAAATCCAGTATCCCGATCATATTCTGAACAGACGTCTTACGCCCGAGCAATGCTGGATGGCGGCTGATGAATGTGGAGCGCCAATCGTGAGTATTCCAGGAGGGGAGCCCCTCATTCATCCGGAAATGCCGACTATTATTGAGGGACTTGTGAAGCAAAAAAAATACGTCTATTTGTGTACTAATGCTATTCTCCTAGAACGAAAAATTCAGGACTATGCACCATCTAAATATCTAACATTCAGTATTCACATGGATGGTCTTAAAGAGGAGCATGACCATGCGGTCTGTCGTGATGGAGTCTATGATGTGGCGGTCAAAGCGATTCGTGTCGCATTAGCCAATGGCTTTCGAGTGACGACCAATACGACGCTGTTTGATGATGCCGAACCGGCCCGAGTCCGTCGGTTCTTTGATGAAATGATGGAGCTTGGTGTTGAAGGAATGATGATTTCTCCTGGCTATAGTTATGATAAAGCACCGGACCAGCAAAGTTTTCTCAAGCGAGATCGAACCAGGTCATTATTTTCTCAATTGCTTACACGGCGTAAGCGGAATTGGCAGTTTAATCAGTCTCCCCTGTTTCTAGAATTTCTTATGGGCAAACGGGATTATGAATGTACCCCATGGGGAAATCCTACCTATAATATTTTTGGCTGGCAGCGTCCGTGTTATTTACTGCAAGAAGGTTATGTTTCTACGTTTCGAGAACTGATGGAAGAAACGGAATGGGATCATTATGGGACGGGCCGACACGAGCAATGCCGAGATTGTATGGTGCATTGTGGCTATGAGGCTTCAGCAGTCAAAGATACCTTCGGCTCATGGGGCGGATTTTTTGGAACAGTCAGGGCTACCCTATTCCCTAATACGGTGTAGGGTCGTTTGATTTCTTGCAAAAATTCCTTTCTTAACCAACTCTTCACTAAAAAACTTGTGTATAACTAGGAGTCATGAGTAATCGTGAAACATCAGATACTCACCCACCATCGTGGGAAGGTCATCGAATAAAGATCACAACTCAGGTTAGTTTACGAGAAGCCATGTCGCGTGCTTGTGATTATCGAGGGGATGTGACTCTTCATCTCAACTCAGGAGAACAGGTGTGTGGCTATGTCTTTGATCGTCAAGAGGGAAATCCTCACCTGCAGATCAAAATGTTTGTGGCCAATCAAATAGATCCCTCCATTGTGAAATGCCAGGATATTGTGGAAGTAGAATTCAGTGGCGAAGACACCGCATTTGGTCGTTCCTGGGAAGACTGGGCCCGAAAATGGCAAAAGCCAGATAGGCGTTAGCCTTATCTCTAGTACTACCTTTTCTCTGCCTCTCTTTTCTATCTTTATTTTGACTTTAACTTTTAGATCTATCTTGTTGCGGGAGATAATAATATGCCTACGGCATAGAGTCGCCCGATCTTTTGGTAGCCAGAAGATTTTATTGACGCTCGCCGTTAGTCTGTGATAGAAAGCCAGGTCTTTTTTCGGGTTTTAAAGACCCCTATGCATGTGAAAGTTTTCAGGGGTAATATGAACGGATGAGGTCCAATTTTGAACTTCTGAAAAAATCCCAACATATATATAAAGGGTAG
This sequence comes from Nitrospirales bacterium, assembly GCA_965223685.1. GTDB lineage: Bacteria > Nitrospirota > Nitrospiria > Nitrospirales > UBA8639 > Nitrospira_E. The sequence continues at coordinate 1,276,669 of CBDCXG010000002.1, read as the reverse complement.
GGCCTAGATCTTCTCGGACGACCCGATCGTCTTCTTTTCTATTTTCTTTTTTGCATTCCCGTCGGTTAAGTTCAATGCCCTTCCAGAGAAACTTTTCAGGTCATCATAATATACAGACTATAAAACACAGGTAAGAATAATTGCCTTTCAAGTAGGTTGTCGCTAGGCAATAAAGACTGATAAAAGTATAGGAAAATCAGGCAGGTTTGGATTAGGAATCACGCACGCAAGGGGGAACAATGAACGAATACCGAAATCTTCGAAGCTTGTTTATGGGGTTAGCGATTATGGGCATATCATTATCGGCTTGTGGTGGAGGGGGAGAAGGTCCACCAAAACCGCCACCTCCAGCCCCTCCTGAATATGCGGACAAGCATATGCCAGATGGCTATTGGAACAATCCAGATGTCCTTGCCGAGGGTAAGGCCATTTATACGGGTCAGCACAATATTGATGTGAATTGCGCCAGTTGCCATGGAAAAAATGGTAAGCCTGTAAAGGCTGGTGCCAGAGACTTCCGACGAACGGAGCAAATGGAGCTCTATTCTGATGCCGTCTGGTTTTGGCGCGTGAATGAAGGGGTGAAAGGTACGAAAATGAAGGCTTGGAAGAGTAAACTTTCTGAAGACGAAATTTGGAAAGTGATTGCCTATGAATCCACATTTGGTCTCAAAGGCAAGGAATATGATGTTGCGGCTAAAAAATGGGTAGCAGCCGGGACGGCAGGGTCCGCTCCAGCAGCAGAAGCGCCTGCAGGGGATGCAGCCCATTAATCAGGCCAAAACGTAATGCCAGGAACGAGAAGAAAGATAAAGGAGGGGTACGACCCTTGAAAACCTTACATCGTAGTCTATGGATGGTCTTAGGCTTGCTCGTTGGTGGGGCAGCCATTGCGTATGGCCAACAGGTGCCTGCCCCTGAGATAGATTTCCCGTATGCTGGAAATCGAACAGCGGTCTGGGTCGTAGCCAACCTGCATATCTTGTTTGCAGCCTTTATTTTGGGGGCACCTATCTTTGCTGTTGTTGCTGAATGGCTTGGGTACAAAAATAACGACCCTAAGTACGACCGCCTTGCCAAAGAAGTCATTAAGGTTACGGTTATTCTCTATAGTATGACCGCCTTAACTGGGGGACTGTTTATCTTTGTTCTCCTTGGTACCTATCCAGACTTTTCTACTTGGCTCATCCAACATTTCTTCCTGGTGTTTGCGGTCTTTTATCCACTCTTGTTTATCTTAGAGACGATAATTCTCTACACTTATTTCTATTCATGGGATGCGATGAAGGGGTCCTTAAAAGGGCGCCATATTGCGTTGGGAATTCTTTTGAATGTAGTTGGGACCGTCACACTTTTTGTGATTGACGGGCCGACTGCTTTTATGAATACGCCGGCGAAGGCGGCTGAAGGTGTTTCCCTCGTCGAGTTCGTATCGAATGCTGGTTTGTGGGATAAAATGGCCAACTATAGTTGGATGCCACTGAATCTCCACAGACTAGTTGGAAATGTTACGTTTGGAGGCTTCATTGCGGGGCTAATTGCTGCTTATATGTTCATGCGCTCCAAGACCGATGAAGAGCGATCCTATTATGATTGGATGGGGTTTGTGGGTAATATGATTGGAGTAGGAGCATTGCTCTTGCTTCCATTCATGGGCTACCTCCTGGCCTACGAACTTTGTGATTATGATGCCTCAATCTGCCCATATATGATGGCTGACCAATTGTCGATGTTTTTTGAAATGCAAGGGGCTATGATTGGGCTGATATTTTTGGCCAGTAATTATTATATTTGGCTTAGCCTCAAGCGCATCGAAGGTGTGGAGCAGATTCGGATATCAGGGTTTGTGGCCTTGGCTGTGTTGATCATGCCGGCTGTCATGGGGATGGCCTGGAAAATGTTTCCCCCGCCTGAGTGGCAGTCGCTTATATACTTGGCAGCCATTGTTATCGCTCCAATGGTTCTGGGGAGGGTGCCTGGGCTCAAAAACTTTACTGTTTCTGCCTTCACTATGATCAAAGTCGGGTTCTTAATGATTGTAGTGGCTGATGCCATTTGGATGACGCCTCATGGGTTCGTGGCTACTCAAGGTCTGGCAACTCATGATCTCGAGTTGCCAGAATGGGCTGAGGAGTTAGCGTTGATGCCAGCAAAAAATGCGGCGGCCTTTACACTGGTGTTCCTCACCATTGTGAATTACATCATGTATAACAGAGCCATTAAGCAAGGGACGATTATTTGGGGGAAAATTGATTTTGCCTCACAGTTTGTGTTGATTTTCTTGGCATTCAGTGCGATTTGGACAATGGGATTGATGGGAACCGTGCGGTCACTCACGCGGAAATATTTCCATGTGTATAATCTTGTCCCAGATTTTTCCGCAGAAGCTTTTACGCCAACATTGGCATATTCTGCTTGGTGGATTACTGGCGTCACCATTGTCTTTTATGCAGTCGTGAGTTTTGCGATCTTGGTCACGTTAAAACCAGCCGTCCCCAAAACGGCAACTTCTCAGTGAGGGACTTATCCTGCTGAAATAGGCAGCATGCATTAGCAAGAAAAGGAGCCCTATGGCTAATCAAAGCTTCACGAAAAGTGTCCTGAAAAAAACAACCATCGGAATTATCATTGGAGTTATCTTGGTTGTGGTAGCTCAAATGACCCATTTCCCGCATGTCTTTCAGGTCATGTTCTTTATCTATGCCATGCTCGGAACGCTCGTGTTCATCCTTTTAGATGCACCTCCAATGAAACGGTTAGAAGGCGTGAAGGCTCTCGTGGCTCTGCTGGTGTTTTATCTTCTCCTTTCCGGAATGTATATCGCGGGAGCCTCTATTCTTCCCCAATTCGATCCTAGTGTTGAGGGAGGAAAAATTGAAAAACTCTTAAAAGCTCGCAAGAAGAGGACAGAGCAAGGTAAGGCTGATGAACTAATTGCCAGAGCAAAAGAACTGGATGAGCGAGCAAAGGCGATATCGAAGCAACTGGCATCCCTGGGAGGTGCTGCTCAACAAGTTGAAGTAGTAGAAGAAGCTAGTGGCGGTGGTGCCGCTTCTGGTGATCTTGTTGCACTCGGGAAGGAACAATGGGAGCTCCAAGAATGCTATAACTGCCATAAATTATTTGGGTCAGGAGGGAAAAAACGAGGTCCGGTGCTTGATAATATAGGGAATCTCATGACTCCTGAGGCGCTCAGAGAAAAAATATTAAATCCCAAAAGCTGGATGGCTGAAGGTTTTGATAAGCAGTATAAGAAAGGGAAAATGCCAGATAAATATCGTGATCTGATGTTTGAAGAAGAGATTGATGCGCTTGTGGCATTCCTGGCATCTTTGAAGGATACTTCAGTGGAAACTCCAAAACCGATTAAGATGAATTAGTGATATTGTAGGATTTACTCAAGTATGCAACCAAAGCTCACAGCTAAGGTCTTGTGTGAAGATCAAGAAGTCGGAAAGATTTCCAAGGTGATTGTTGACCCTTTGTCGCATGAAATTAGTCATGTGGTGGTTAAGGAGCTAGGGCCTTCAAGTTCAAGTGTTGATCGACAAATCCCGATCGACCAAGTTCAGCAGATCGTGAGCGAGGAGGAAATTATCCTTCGCTGCTCACCTGAGGAGTTTGCGCAGTTTCCTGCCATTGATCGTGATCGGTATGTCACGATTCATGATGTGGAAATTGCTCATCTGGAAGACAATCTGCATGTGGAGCCTGGCGAAGTCCTCGTTCCGCTTCCCCGTTTAGAACAGGGAGTTCCTCGAAGAACATTTTTTAATAATATGACGCATGCGATCGGGACGCTCATTGCCCTTCCTCTAGCCTTTCCTGTGTTGAAATACCTGATGAAACCAATGTATAAGCCCTTTGATAATGCCTGGTTTTCTGTGGGGAATGTAAAGAAGATTAAAAAAGAAAATATTGGATTTCAGTTTAAATTTTCCCGTGGATTTAAAGAAGCTTTTATGCCGGAGCAGCAAATTGAAAAGAATATTTGGGTTGTCAAAGCCACTCCTGAAGTCCAAAAGGCTGTGTATGGTGGCAAGGATGTAAGGTTTTTCGATAATAAAGGTGATGTGCTTCATGTGAACAAGGCCAATTCACCTTATATAGGATTCTCTGGTAAGTGTCCCCATTTAGGGTGTGGGTATAAATGGAGGAGGACAAAAAGTAATCCAGATGGTGTGTTCCTCTGTCCTTGTCATTTGAGCCTCTATGACGCTGCAGGCAAAGTCATTGATGGTCCAGCGCCTCGTGGCTTGGATGTTCTTCCAATGGATGTTAATGCCGCCGGTGAAATAAAAATTATTGATATCGAATATAAAGCCGGCGTGAATAAGCAAATCCGTCTTCTTTGATACGCCTTCAATTCATTCAAGGAATAGTCCTTCATGCAGCAGGATTCCCAGCCAGTCAACCAACCTAATCCGTTTGAAAAAGTTGTTGAATTCGTAGATGAGCGGGTTGGCCTGAAAACCATTCAGGCGAAAATGCTGAATGAGCCAATTCCAGGTGGGTCTCGATGGGCTTATGCCTTTGGGTCTGTTCTCCTCTTTATTTTTATTCTTCAAGTAGTCACGGGCATTCTGTTGATGTTCTATTACGTCCCTAGTACTGACCATGCCTACGACAGTACTCAGTACATTATTCATGAAGTGGACTATGGTTGGTTTTTGTTGAGCTACCATTTTTGGGGCTCGTCTGCGATGGTGGTAATGGTCTTTGCCCATATGTCTCAAGTGTTCTTATGGGGTGCGTACAAAAAACCTAGAGAGTTAATATGGCTTGTGGGTCTAGCTCTTTTTGGAATAGTGATGGGATTTGGGTTTACTGGATATCTTTTGCCCTGGGATCAGCGAGCCTATTGGGCCACGGTCGTCGGTGTAGAAATTATGGATAAGACGCCGATTGTGGGAGATTTTATGGCTAGATTCCTTAAGGGCGGCCCTACACCAGGCCAGATGACATTGAGCCGTTTCTTTGTGATTCATGTCATGGTTTTGCCTGCGGCGTTAGCTGGATTAGCTGGTCTGCATATTTTTCTGTTTAGAAAAGCTGGTCCTGCTGGGCCATTTCGGGGGAGCCCAGAGGAGCTTAAGGCTAAGACTGATTATTTCTTTCCTCGTCAAATCTGGAAAGACATTGTAGCGATGGCCACCGTGTTTCTCATTATTTGCTCTTTAGCATTTATTGAGCCGGTCGTTTTGCTTGAACAAGCCACCCCTGATCCGGGTGATTATCATCCCGAACCGGAATGGTACTTTCTCTTTCTCTTTCAGTTGCTTCGTTTGAAAATGTTTGGTGGAGAGTTTGGTCAATTCCTTGGGGCTATTGCCATTCCTGGGGCTTTTATGGCCTTTCTGGCCGCTCTGCCTTTCATCGATACAAATCCTGAGCGAAACCTCTTTAAGCGGCCAGCAGCTCTTATTGGCTGGACTTTGATTATGGTGGTGATTCTAGTGTTTACGGTCTCAGCCATTATCAACAGAGAATTCTTACATTAAGCGCACATGACAATGTCGAATATCAAATTGGGGCTTCTCATATTTTGGCCCGCATTCTGGACGGGTTTCCCTATTAAGTTGGTATTTTGTCTTTTACTGTTGGCAGCCCATATGCATCCTTGGGAGGGAAGTGGTCTATTTCTCCTCATGCTTATTTCTATCCCAATTGATATCTGGGCTTTAGGGCTTTGTGCGAGAACGGTTTTCATTGATCGCCTCAAGGTAGATCCTCAACCTGGCTTTGCTCCTGGTCTTTGGCTTCGATGGGCGGTTTTTACCGCCGTTACCCTACCGGTTATAAAAATCATTGTCTCGAGCGTCACTGGTGTAGCTAAATCGATCACCTCTAGTATTGTCCATACTGTTAAAGAGAATATCTGGCCTACCTTGCCAGTAGCTGAACAAATAAGTATTGAATTGGTGATGTGGGGCAGTGTGGCTTCTGCTGTCCTCATTTTGTGCATTTTAGGATGGCTCTATGGTCTAGGGTGGCTGGTTCAACCATTTGTGAGAAATGGGAAAGCTCTGGATGGCACAGAAGAGGAGAGAGCCAATTTTTGGGATAGCCTTCGTATTCCAGCAGACCAGCCGTTATTATTGACAGCGTTTACCGGGGCTGGAGTTGTTCTGGCGTTTGTTTTCTGGGCTCTGTTGCCTCCCTCAACTCCTCATCCGCATGAGGAGTATGAATTTATTTCCAGTGGAGCGAAGGAAGTAAAGGTCGAGCCTAAAAAAGTGTTAAAAGAAGCCGAGAAAGTGCTAGCTAAAGCTGAATTGGTAGTCAAAAAACTCGAAGAAGAAAAGGGAGAAGAACCTAGTAAGGATGAAAATGAGGAGAGTGGGGCAGGGCAATCGGCGAAAGACCCTCCACCAGAAACGAAAAAATAATATTGAAGCTGAGACATTTTAGCTAGTAAGAGGAATAGGGCATGGGTTATAAGTATGCGAAACAGGTTCTAATGCTCAAAAATGTACGACTGAAGGGGGCCAAGTGATGAAATCGGCCAACCACATAGAATCATCCCGTCTGACAAATCTTCTGGAAAAGATGCCCTCAATTTTTAAGTGGGTGAGTTTTTTCTCGGTGTTATTGCTCCCAGTTATTGCCTTAGCTGCTGGTGCAGATACCAAGGCCATGTCTGTGGAGTATAGGGATGTTCCCGGCATTGGGGCACGGAACTTAGTGTGGGTGGTTGCGCAACAACATCTCTTGTTGGCGGGTTTTGTTTTAGGGGTGCCCATTTTTGCATGGATCTGTGAGCTGGTTGGATGGAAAACTAAAGAAGCCCGATACGACAAATTGGCTAAAGAATTCACTAAGCTTTTAACCTCCGCTTATGCCACAACGGCTTTATTTGGTGGCATTCTATTATTTTTACTTATCGGTCTCTATCCCAAGTTGATGGCATATTTGACCGATATGTTTTTCCCTTCTTTCATCGTCTATTGCCTCCTCTTTTTAGCAGAAACCGCAACTCTCTATATGTATTGGTATGGTTGGGATTACATGCAGGGCAATAAAAAGGCGTTCCATTTATTTTTAGGCTTTCTGCTCAATCTTTTTGCCCTAGGAATCATGATGGTGCCCAATTCATGGGCAACATTCCAGGCCAGTCCCGTGGTTGTTGCCGATGGAGATGCCTGGGCAAGAGCCTGGGCTGCGATGCAGAATCCTACTTGGATGCCGGTGAACATTCATCGATTGATTGCCAACGTGGTGCTTGGTGGGTTTATTGTCGGTGCCTATGCTGGAATCCGTTACCTTTTGGCGGTATCTCGTGAGGAGAGAGAGCATTACGACTGGATGGGATACGTGGGGAATTTTATTGGTGTGTTTGGAATGTTGCCGTTGCCTTTTGCGGGCTACTGGTTGATGCGTGAGGTGTATCAATATAACCAACAGATGGGCATCACTCTCATGGGTGGGTTTCTAGCCTGGTTGTTTATCCTTCAGGCTATGTTGATTGGTGTCCTCTTTTTGGGGGCCAATTACTATTTCTGGATGGGTATTACCTATCGTATCCCTGGTTCTGAAAATGCTTACAAGAAGCCTATTATGGCCATGCTAGTCGTGCTCTTACTCTGTCTCGGGGTATGGATGACTCCGCATTCCCTTGTCGCAAGTTTGGCGGAAGCGCAAAAAATGGGAGGTACCCATCATCCATTGCTCGGGGTATTCGGTGTGATGTCAGCCAAGATGACTGTGTCAAATCTCATGATTCTCGTAACCTTTATGAGTTTTATTATGTACTGGCGTGCAGGGAAGCAAGAAACGGCTGGGTGGGCGAAAGCTGCGAAGGCTATTATGGGAGCCCTTCTTGTCATCGGAGGTGTTGCGGTGATCGTCCTTGGGGTGTGGGGCTACTTTGTGCCCGCCATTATCCGAATCAATTACTTCTCCGTGGCACAAGTGTTAATCGTATTGTTTATTATGGTCACGTTTACGCCTTTGACGGCATTGTTAATGAAAAGCGCCAAAACAACAACGGAAATGGTCTGGGGGCAAATGCCCATACGTGCTGGATATAGTTTAGTCCTGAATGCGGTCATGGTTATTCTGCTGATGTCCCTAATGGGATATGCACGCTCTTCTTCGCGTGTGCATTGGCATATTTATGGGGTTATGCGCGACACATCAGATTACGCATATTCACCAGCATTGGGTTATGCCGCAGCCTTTATGTCTTTGAATACGTTTGTATATTGCTTGCTGGTGGCTTTTATCTTTTGGGTGGCCACATTGGGAGATAAGGCGAAAGCGCAACAGGCCAAGGCTGCCTTAGCAACTGGTGCTCCAGCTATGGCTGGAGGGGCGCCAAGTGCAAGTGAAGAAATTGAAGCTGGAATCCGTGAAAACCATAAGTGAGGCGTCATGAGTGAAGTAGCGTTACTCCAAATAATTGGTCTATGCGTCGTTGGTATCGGGATTCTTATTCTCTTGTTTATCAAGGGGATGTTTATCCGCGTTCTAGGATTTGTGGCCATGGTACTGGGGTTGTTTAGTTTAATCGCCTTAGGAGTTCCGCAAATGGCCTCCCTCCCACCGGCTATTGAAACCTTTGATTTGGCTGAAGTGAAAAGTCCAAGCGATTTAGCCTCAATTGGTCAAAAAATATTTTTTAGTAAAGGCCAATGTGCGCTCTGCCATTCTATTGGACCGAGTGAGTCAGCTCGCTGTCCTGACCTAAATGGAATTGGGGCAAAGTTAGCCCCGGAATTTATCTATGAAAGTCTTACGAAGCCACAAGCCTATATTTATCTGGATTATCGTCATGCCACGGAACCTGAAGAATATCCTGCGCGGATGCCTCATATAGATAAAGATCCCATTGGGCTAACCAAGCCAGAGATTTATTCTGTCATTGCTTTTCTACAAAAAATGAGTGGTGAACCCATCAGTATAAAAGTAGAAGATATCATGGAGACTCCTGAGGAAAAGGCTGAAGGAGTAGAAGTAGCCTCAGTCGTTGATTCCAACTCAGTAGACTTTGTAAGTGAAGAAGCGACCGTAGCCGCTCCATAAAAGATGGGGAATCCAAATCCAGGAGGAATGAGATGAGAGGTCCAATTGCAAGCGGGGCAATTCTGATGGTTGGGATGTTTATCTTCCTGAAGTTTCTTCTCCCGTTAGTGACGGCCCCTTTGCCTGCCAGTTTGATTTATCTCTATTTAGCTCTCACGTTAAGCGGAATTATGATTTATGGAACGATGAGTGCCTCGTCCTTGGAATCTCTTATGGGGCCTGTTTTCAGATTTTTAGCAGGTGAAGGACAGTCGGGAATTGGGCAAATGGCCAGATTAGCCGTGTTGGTGCTGTTCCCGTTATTGGTTGGTTGGCAAACCTATACCCGTTTAGCCCCCAGTGATCTTCCTCCAGCAGAAAATAGGACTATTCACCCGGCGCCCCCTGGCGAATTTGTAGGATTGGCTAATCCCTATCAAAATAATGAGGCGAATATTAATATGGGAAAAGGCTTGTACGCGGCATACTGTTCCCCCTGTCATGGAGCAAATTATGATGGGAAGGGCCCAGCTGCGCCAGGCTTTAACCCACCGCCAGCTAATTTTGCTGATCCTGGGACCATTGCTCAATTGCAGGAATCGTATTTGTTCTGGCGGATAAAAAAGGGTGGAGTTGGATTGCCCGTAGAAGGTATGCCATGGAAGTCAGCCATGCCACGGTGGGAAGTAGAATTGCCGGATGAATTTATATGGAAAATTATCATGGGTGAATATGATGGAGCTCATCAGTCTCCCAGAACCTGGGAAGAGGAAGAATAACCAGGCCTCGCCCATTATTTGAGAACGGTGTATTTGTGGAGAATGCGACATGCTCAATAGACTGAGATTCCTTTCAACAGTTATTTTTGTAGGATTATCTGGAATGCTCGGTTCTGCAAGCGTACTAGCTAGTGATCCGCCCCCGGCAGGTGAACCAGTTGGAAGTGTGTCGGTCAGGTTATACCAGGCTGAGGGGAGTCTTCCTGCTAATGATCCAAATGCAGCTCAATGGAATTCTGTTCCTGAGTCAGAGTTTAAATTAGCTCCACAAGTGCATTGGCCGGAACGTATTCAGGAAGTGACTGTTAAATCGGTTAAGGTTAAGGGTCTACATGATGGTCAAAACCTTGCTTTATTAGTGGAGTACGAAGATCCAACTGAGGACGCGGGAGACGCTGCAGCAGTTGAATTTATGGTGGGAGACAAGAAGGCTCACTTCGCTCATGGTCAGCCTATGCTTCAGGTAGAAGGCGGGCCAGTGAATATTTGGTTTTGGAAAAAGGAAAATGGAAAAGCCTTGGATATGAGTGCCAAGGGTTTTAAAACATTGGCAACACAAGCTAAACAGGATGTCAATGCGACAGGTTCTTGGGCAGGTGGCACGTGGAAAGTTGTCTTTACTCGAGCTCTGAAGACCGAAGACGAACAAGATGTACAAATAGAGCCAGGTGAATGGAGAAGTGTGGCTTTTGCTTTTTGGGATGGAGCGGTTGTTGATGGTCTCGTAAAGGAAAAAGGTAGTCAGAAAGCTGTATCTTCCTGGTGGTCTATCCGGGCCGAACCCAGTGCGGACAATTCTATTTTTGGGTGGGTTATTTTTGGTCTTGCTCTCGCGGCCGGTTTTGAATTTGTTGTGATACGGAAACTGAGAAAGGGCCAATCAGCATGAAACGGGTGGCCAGGGGAAATATGACAAGAGCATTATTGAATGTTGCGGTATTGAGTTTCGCTGCCACTCTATTATTTTTTGGTTGTGCGGGTGATGAACGATCGGCTAAAGGTAAAAAACTCTATCATCATTATTGCAGTCATTGTCATGGAGAATCCGGTCAACAGGGGGAAGGGTTTAATTGGGAGAGGATGCCGGACCCAAGACCAAAAAACTTAGCTTCAAATGCAGAAATGTCTACTTTTAGTGACAAAGAAATATTCGACACGGTCTATCGTGATATGCGGGATACTGAAGATCCAACAGTGTTAGACGATGATAATTATTTTGCAGTAGCGACCATGCCAACCTTTAAATACACCCTCTCCGAAGAAGAAATTTGGAATATTGTCGGTTATGTCCGGACTCTCCATGGCATGTCTTTAACTTTTGATATGGTTGGCCGCAAAAAAGAATTGGAAGGGGTTTTAGCGTCTGCGCAGCAAGAAATGGAATCCATAAAAGCTACTTATGAGGCGGCTGTGGAAAAAGCTGAAGCGGCACAAGCAGCGTATGAGGACACTTTAACTGACGAACAGCTTGAGGATTACGAACCAGAAGAAATCACCTTACCTGAAGAGGAAGCGTTTCTCATTGCCAATGAAAAATATGAAAAAGCCAAAGCTGCAGTGGATAATTTTTCCAAGCGTCCGAAAAAGACGAGGATTGAGCGACCTGATTTGACTATTTCAGAAGAAGACCTTGCCCAACAAGTTGAACTGGGGAAGAAACTGTATACCGATACCTATGGGTGCAATGGTTGTCATAGTCTCAATGACGTGGGTGGCTTGGTTGGTCCGACGTTAGATCGTGCCGGTTTTCGCCTGAATCCAACATGGGTCTATCGCTGGATTCGGAATCCGCAGGCGATAAAGAAGCATACACGAATGCCAAATTTAGGCGCGTCTGATGCAGATGCCAGAGCCCTCACCTATTATTTGGGAACCTTGCGTGCCCCGATTCCTGAAGGACCAGTTCCTGAGCCAGAGTAACGTTTTTGAAGTAGGGGTGCTTCCTCTTTCTCTCTTGTTTTGTGGGCTCTCTTCCTTTCGTCTAGTAGAGCAGTTTCCTTCCGCTAAAGGCTTCCCAAAAATATTCCTGCTAGCACTATAGCTCCTGTCCAGGAGTGCTGTTTAAAGAGCTTGAAGGCTTGTGCTGGTGTTACCCCAGAGCGAAGGAGGAATACCTGATATGCCATAAGACCGGCGATACACAATAACCCTATCGAATAGGGTAATCCCAACCCACTCACCTCCCCGGCAAGTGATAAACACAACAACATGAAAAAAGCCGCGCCTCCCACACCAAGCCATGTATGCGATCCGAATAAAATCGCTGAAGACTTGACCCCAATGTTCAAATCATCTTTTTTATCCTGAATGGCATAAATCGTATCGTAGACAATGGCCCAACAAATAGTTGCGGCAAAGAGCCACCAGGTTTCTGCTTCAAGAGTATTTCGAACGGCAGCCCAAGCCATGACCCCACCCCACCCAAACGCCACGCCCAAAATAAATTGTGGAATGTGAAGGAACCGCTTACAGAAAGGATATAGTGCGGCCAATAGCAATGCGACTGGGCTGAGGAACCAGGCAAGAGGGTTGAGAAGCCAGAGGAGTCCTGCTGCACAGGCAAGCAATAGAGCTAAAAACCCTAAGGCATGTTTTGGGCGTAATTGCCCCGAAGCTAGTGGGCGATGGCGAGTACGTTCCACCTGACGATCAAAATGACGGTCAGCCAAATCATTCATAATGACTCCCGCACTACGCATGAGAAATGAACCAGCAACAAAAATGAGAAGTAGCTTCGTTGATGGCCACCCATGTGAAGCCAAAACCAGGGACCATAAAGTGGGGAAGAGTAAAAGCAGTGTACCCGTTTGATTCCATAGTCGTATAAGATTGGCAAAGGCTTGAATTCTTGGTGGAGAAAGGGGCTCAGAAGGATTTATAGGTGGGGAAGCTAGCATCAATGGACCCGGAGGCCTTTAAAGAAAAAGGGAAGAACAAGTCATCGTGAGGTTGAAGTTTATTGATGCGGTAAATGTTGAGAGGTAGGCTATTGTACTGTAAATCGAGTGATGCAAATAATTTTCTCAGGTGAATGGGTAGGTGCCACGACAATCATCCATTCACCTTTATGTATTTCTGGCTTCAGGGATTTTAAGCTCCACATTCGATACCCTGGTGATGGTCGAATGGAAAGAGTTACTTCTGCAACCTTTGTCCAGGTTCCTTCAATTTGATGATGCCAGCTATGGCGCAATGTCCCTCTTTTCTTTGAGGCCACTTGGGTCCAAAAATAGACTTTCGGGGTTCCTGAGGCCTTCACAATAGGAATGGCTGCCTGCCCGTTTTTATCTTTTTCGCAATAGGCAGAAGGCGTGAAAACCCCTTGAGGGTTTCGATTGGTTACGGCCTTGGCAATGACAACCTTTTGAACATGAAAGGCTGGTTCAGCATACACAAACGTACACCATAACAATAGTCCGAGGCTTACCAATACACTTCTAACAAACAACCTAGCCACTTTGGTTACTTTGCTCCTTATCATTCCTAGAAATACTCTACAAGGAAATTAGGTGATCTTTTCCTCCTTGTCAATGCAAGGGAAAGGAATGAATCTGGAGGAAATTAGGAGCGGCTAGGTTTGGGATCAGAGTGCTTTTAAGTTGACGATATCAAGTGACGAAAGGTATAAACGAGCGGGTCCTTCTGATTTCTCGCCAAACCATGTGCCGGCGTAGCTCAGTGGTAGAGCAACGGTTTCGTAAACCGTAGGTCGGTGGTTCAATCCCACTCGCCGGCTCCATAATTCTCCTCCACAAATAAGCAATGACCAAAGATAAAGTTGATTTTGGTAAAAAATCAGGTAAGCTACGACGAGTCGATGGAGCTGACTCTTTCAACAAAATGAGGAAATTTTTATTGTTGGTCTATTCGATACTCAGGAGGAGGAATACGTTATGAGCCTGGCTAGCGAACTTGAAATTGTGCCGTCTACACAAGACATTTCCACTTCCCTCGGATCACGAAAATCGTTTCATGTTCCAGTTCCGGTTTTGCAAGCTAAAAAGGAAGTTGTGGCGTTTTTTGGTGTTGGAGTCGAATGTATTGGTGAAATTTGGTACGAAGGGAATGTACAAATTGATGGGAGACTAGAAGGGATGATTCATACCAAAGGGACTTTAGTTGTTGGAGATCAAGCTGTGGTGAAGGCCAAGATAGAAGCTGGGAATGTCATCTGTAAAGGAAATATTCAAGGAGAAGTTGTGGCTAAAGAATCCATCAAGCTGTTGTCCCCTGGATTGATTGATGGGACAATGACGGCTCCTCGGCTTTCCGTGGAAACGGGGGGGGGCTTTAATGGTCGAGTGAGTATGGGAACATCTCCAAATTAACCTGGGGGAATGTTGTTAAACCCCACCTGCGGCGTCCTCGTCAATTTGTCGTACTTACGTACAGAGAGTACCTTCCGCCCGTCAAACTGGTTGCTGCCTTACCGGCTAATTTTTTTGACCATTTCCGTCACATACTGAAATGGAATTTTTAAAGATGTATAGAGGATTTTTATGAGAAAAACTCGAGGGAGAAAGTGTGAGTTTTTCAATAAGGCAGAGTTGCCACCCTCGGTTTATCAAATTGCTTTCTGTTAGTGCTGAATGTGTTATCTTTTTGGTGTTTTGACCTCGTGGTTTTTATCAACGATTCCACAGCTGTTTAAATAATCTCACCGTTGTAAAAGACTGGTGGTCCACTAGTCTTCTATTTCTCATTTTTCTGCTGCATTGTCGAGACTTTTAACGACTTTTTCCGGCCCAACTCCAACGTATTTCCCAGTAAAAATCATCATCTTTCACAGATGACCAGGTATCAAAGTTTTTTCCTGTCGGTGCCCTTAACTCTCAAATGTTGTGAACCCCAGGCTTCTGGCCATCACCTATCTGCCATCTGCATATTTTTGTTTTGTTAACTGGAATTGGTGTCAGACTGTGCCCCTTGTTCGAAGCCTGTAGTTAGGCACATCATTTGCTCAAACGAATGGGTGAACCATTTCTCACCAAGGGGATGTCATGAAAACTTGTGAAAAATGCCAAGGTTCGATGGTCATGGAGCGAGCCGTGGACTTAGAGGTTGGGTTGAGTATATTGTACTTTGCATGTTTGAATTGTGGAAAACGTATTCAAGCTGAAAAAGAGCCACGACCCCTCGTCCACTAATATTATTTGTATTCATAGAAGAGTAAATGGAGGACCGCCGTGATGCCGCAACACAATCGACCATTAACGCATGATGAAAGAAAGGCTGCAGAAGCAGCGTTCAGAGGGGCTCCATTTGATCCGAAGTGGTCGGACGCTGCCAGAAAAGTCTATTTAGGGCTTTCCACTGCCATCGCCAACAAACGAAATGAAGCCTTTGAGGAAATTAGGCCGTCGAAACCAGCCTCCTTCACTCGGCGAGCGGTGCCAGAAATCAAAGAACGCACACGAGCCAAATCTACCTTGTGGTAATTCCTTTTGTGGGGACATCTGACAGGCAGATGTCTCCACTGTTTCCTTTCTCAATCACTCGACAGTTTCACCGCCCTTGATTACAATTCATAGCATCTTTTCGCAACTGGGTACCTTCTCCAAGTTAAACAAAAGAACTGTATTTCACCGATCCCTAGTAATTTTGAATATCTAGATTTCCAAGATTCGATTATCATATGCCACCAGAAACGGTATTTATTGGGTTTGGGTCGAATGTAGGAGATCGACAGGAGTTTTGTGATCGTGCCATTGCGTTGATGAACTTACTCCCCCTTTCACAAGTAACTGGAGTTTCGTCGTACTATGAAACGGAACCGGTTGATCCGGAAGGAAAGCAGAAGGAACATTGGTTTTTTAATGGAGTAATACGATTGGACACCTCGTTGAGTCCCATCCGTCTTTTGGACATTCTACAAGAAACTGAACGAAGCCTAGGCCGTGACGAGGAAAATCGGCAGGGGCCGCGCACGATGGATTTCGATATCCTCTTGTTTGGACAGAAATGCATCGATCAGACTGGATTGAGAGTCCCTCACCCACGTCTGCACCAGCGACGGTTTGTCTTGGAACCATTGGTGGAATTAGATCCCGTTTTCATGCATCCGATCTTGCATTGCTCCATGCAGGAGCTTCTGGATGGTCTACAAGATTCGAGCCGTGTGAATAAACTCTCAATCAAGCCGGGAGCAAAGGATTCTTCTCCTCCGGCTTGCTCAAATCCTCCCTCTTTGTAAATCATATGCGTATCATTCGGTCGGTACGCGGGCTTCAGGCCTGGCGGCGTAAACAGGATCAGTCAGCAATTGGATTTGTGCCCACAATGGGCGCGTTGCATGAAGGACACCTGTCTCTCATTCGCCAAGCACACAAACATTGCTCGATGGTTGTCGTCAGCATCTTTGTGAATCCCTTGCAATTTGGCCCAGCAGAAGATTTGAGTCTCTATCCTCGACCAATCACAAGCGATCAACAATTGTGTCGGGAAGCTGGTGTCGGCATCATTTTTTGGCCCTCAAGTGGAGAGTTCTATGCCAAAAATTTTCAGACTTCCGTCAAGGTTGGTCTTCTTAGTCAACGTTGGGAAGGTGAAGCACGGCCGACGCATTTTGAAGGTGTCGCAACTGTTGTCACCAAACTCTTGAGTTTGGTGCGGCCTGCCCGCGCTTATTTTGGTCAAAAAGATTATCAACAACTCTTAGTGATTCAGCAGTTGGTGCAGGATTTGAATATGGATACGAAGATTGTACGCTGTCCCACGATTCGAGAATCGGATGGTCTGGCTTTGAGTTCTCGAAATCAGTACCTTTCTGAACGTCAACGAAGGCAGGCAGCGAATCTTTCAGCGGCCTTACGTTTTGGAGTGCAGGCGATTCAATCGGGGATAAGGCAAGTTCGGATCATTGAAAAGGAAATGGTCAAACCACTTGCAAAAATAAAGGGAATTGAAGTTGAGTACCTCACCGTTTGTGATGCACAAACTCTAGAGCCGTGTATTTCGGCAAAGGGACACATGGTGTTATTGGGGGCTGTTCGGGTAGGCGCCGTTCGTCTGATCGACAATATGCTGGTCAAAGCGCCAGTGAAGCCATGAGAGATAGAAAGGGGTAAAGGGATTAAGGGTCTTGAATTAACTCGTTGGGAAGTTCGTTTGGATTTTCCCCGCCTTTTTTTATGGGGAATGTGTCAGTTAAAACAGATCCACATGTCGCAATAGCCTGACAAAGGGATTCAACAGGATTGCCTTTTTGAAATCCTCCTTGAATGACCTCAACCATATCCTCCCAAATTTGCTGTGGCACATGATTGAGTATGGGGTCATCGGTTAGCACTTCAATGCGGTGTTCTAGTAGCGAGACTAAAATAAGCACTCCCGTCCCCAGTTCTGTTCGATGAAGCCCATGTTCTAGAAAGGCTTGATGAGCTCGCACGTTGACTTTATAGGCCATGCGTTCGTGTGAGGTGAGTAATCGCACTATTGGCACAAAGGTTCCTAGCCAATATCCCAGGCCATAGGCTCCCACGACTGTGAGAAGGAGCCACCCGGCATTTGTGGCATGCCATCCCCAAGACATCCATTCCCATTCGATGGTCAAAAGGGTACTAAGTACCAGAAAGGCACAAGCGGTTCCCGCCCGATATCGAGCCTCTCTATAACGAGCCGACCGTTCAATAACCATTGGCACGATTTCCCCGCGTGTATGGCATTCCGCTTTCGCCACCGCTTGGCGAATACGCGCTTGGTCCTGATCAGAGAAAGTCATTTACCATCCTCCCGATGCTCCGCCGCCGCCGAATCCACCTCCCCCCCCACCAAAGCCTCCACCGAATCCTCCACCAAAACCTCCTGATCCACCAATATGACCTCCCCCGGGACCAGGCCAACCTAATCCTGATTCACGGGCAAATGGATCTCGTGAGGAGGGCCCACCGGTTGTATTTGAAAACATAGTGATAAGGAGGAGTGCTATCACACCCGCAAAGACTCCGATCCAGAACGCGGCAGGTGCCCCAATTATAAATGCGATAATTCCACCTACCACACTGCCGTTTAGTCGTCGTCCAGCTCCTAGGAAAAGTCCGAATATTGTGCCAAGAGCTACGGCCAACGCAAAAGTTCCCCACAATCCCATTTGGGGTGTGGTGGTGGTTGGTGAGGGGTTTGGATTGGAATAGGTGCCTTCAATGGTTCCAAGAATTGCTTGCGTGCCGGCAACAATGCCTCCAGAAAAATCTCCTGTACGTAAACGGGGGACAACTTCATGTCGGATAATTCGTGAACTTTTGGCATCGGTGAGTGTTCCCTCTAGGCCATACCCGACTTCTATACGAAGTTTCTTTTCTTTCATCGCAATGAGAAACAGCACACCATTGTCCGTCCCCTTTTGGCCAAGCGCCCAAGCTGTGGCAACTTGATGGGAAAATTCTTCTAAGGGATGACCCTCTAAGGAGGGTAGGGTGAGAACAGCCACTTGATTAGATGTTTTGGTCTCATGTGCTTCAAGGACTGAAGTGAGTTTGGAGATCGTTGAAGGCGAAAGGATATGCGCGCGATCCACAACGCGTCCGGTGAGAGGTGGGATATCCAAGGCCCATGTTGATGGTGCCAGGAGTAAGAGACTCAGGACTCCCCACGACACAAGCCGGTGAATCCATCTATCTTGCGACCACATGGGTTGCATAGTGAGAGTTCTCTTCAACGTAGATTAGAACTTCACCTCAGGAGGGGTGGAGATAGCTTTTTCGTCCGCGACCGTAAAATTTGGTTTGACTTCAAGCCCAAGAAGATATTTAGCTGTCAAATTTGTTGGGAAGAATCGAACCCCCTTATTATATTCGGCCACGGTTTCAATATAGCGTTTGCGAGCCACGGTAATGCGATTTTCTGTGCCTTCCAGCTGACTTTGTAAATCGCGAAAATTCTCGTTCGCTTTCAAATCTGGATATTTTTCTACCACGACCATGAGTCGAGAGAGCGCGGAAGTCAGGCCCTGCTGAGCTTGCTGGAATTTTTCAAATAAGCTGGGGTCTTTTAACGCCTCCGGTGTGAGTTTGAGGCCTGCCACTTGAGAGCGGGCCTGAGTCACCCCTTCCAAAGTTTCCTGTTCATGTTCCACATAGCCTTTGACCGTGGCGACTAGATTGGGAATGAGGTCGGCCCGGCGCTGATATTGATTGAGTACTTCACTCCATGCAGCGTTGGTTTCTTCATCCAGACCTTGTAGGTCGTTATACCCACATCCAGAAACCATAATGATAAGCAAGGGTACAGTTAAGAACGCCTTCCAGGAAATTCTTCTCATCGTCAAATCCTCCTTGTAAGAAAACTCATCACTGGATATAGATGAATCGTTCTGAGAAACCACGTAATTTGAATCTCAAATGGCAGCAAAGGGAACCCTTGTCATGATCGCTTTGAAAAACACCGGGGGGGGTTGGGATATTGTTACATTGCTAGATCAAAAGAGCAAATGAGCAAAAATTGAAAGATCTATGAGTGCATTTTGTGAAAAAAATTCAACAGACGCTGAACGAATGTTGGATTGGTTTAAGGCGCCAAAAAATAGCGCGAAAATGGCCATTAGGCCTTTCTAGCGGTCTAGAATATTGAGGATGGAACCGTTTAGCATGATTCCATTTGCCTGCGGATGATTTCATCAAGGGATGCGGGGGAATAGGTTGGGGGCTTGACCCATTTCCCATCTTCCCGTTTGTAGCCGCCAACTTTGCTCATGTTGGAGCGATGGACTTCCTCGAAAACCGGCTCCATGTCGATTCCCAGGGAAACGGCGGTGCCATAGACGACATACAATAAGTCAGCTAACTCCTTGGCCATGGCAGGCAACTCTTGGCTTTGCATGGCTTCTTGAAGTTCCTCAAATTCCTCCTGAATGAGACGACTCCTGAGGATTTGTGTGGCTTCATTTGGAACTGATGGAGTCGGTGCAATATGAATATCAAATTGTTTATGAAATTCTTGGACCATCTTTTGTGCTGCGTTCAATGTCTTCTACCTCCCCTAACCCCCCTTATAAAGAAAGGAGGGAAAAATAATAATTACAATACTAGTGCTAAATAAATATCGTTGACATTGGTGTGGGTTGGACCAGTGATGATATGCCCGCCAACTTTTTTAAAAAAG
Source organism: Nitrospirales bacterium (assembly GCA_965223685.1). GTDB lineage: Bacteria > Nitrospirota > Nitrospiria > Nitrospirales > UBA8639 > Nitrospira_E. Next base: position 1,256,789 of record CBDCXG010000002.1, on the reverse strand, counting down.
CCATAACTATTGTTCGTCTCTAACATCTTGAAAGGATCAATCCCAATTTTTTGAGCACGTTTAACCGTATTTCCATTAACCATTGCCCCGGCCACGTTCGTGGGACCATCAGAGCCATCGGTTCCAAACCCTGCCACAATAATGTTGGAGAGTCCATCGAGTATTTGAGTAGCCGCTAAGACACATTCCTGTGCCCTTCCACCATGCCCTTTCCCGGTAACTGTGACGGTGGGTTCTCCGCCAGCAATTAGACAGGCCGGTGGGCAGACGGGATTGCCAAATTTCCGAATATCTTTGGCCATCTCGCCAAGGATAGCCCCCAGGTCTTTAGCTTCACCTTGCCATGGGGAATCAAGAAGATACGAGCGGAGTCCTAATCGGGTTACCTCTTTAGCCATTCCGTTGAGGGCAGTTTGATTGTTGGCCAGAATGACTGAATGGCGACGTGGAGAATTCTGTTTTCTGCTTTTCCAGGTTTCTGGGACATTCCCCTGAATGCCTTGCTCGATATGAGTTCGAATTGTTTCAGGCACTTTCCCCCAAACATCATAACAATCAAGAATGTGTTTGGCTTCCAGAAACGTGGTTGGGTCTGGAACGGTCGGGCCTGAGCCGATAGCGCTTCTGTCATCGCCTATGACGTCAGAAAGGGTAAGTGTCAAGATTTTTGCAGAAGTGGCTTGGGCAAGTTGTCCACCTTTGATGGCAGAGAGGTGTTTTCGCACAGTGTTGATTTCCTGAATGCATGCGCCGGATTTCAAAAGAAGGTCGGTCGTGCGACGTTTCTCTGTTAACCTCAGGCCTTGAGCTGGAGCACACAATAAGCTGGATGCACCTCCGGAGAGTAGGACAACTAGCAGATCTCGTTTGTTTAGAGCTTGGGCGAAATCCAGAACGTGTTTCGTGGCGCGGACGCTGCGAATATCGGGGAGAGGATGGCTGGCTTCGATAATGTCGATTTTTCTAGTGGCAATCCTATATCCATCTTTCACGATGACTATTCCACCTTTTAAGAAAGGCCCCAAGATCTGCTCCAGCGCTCTGGCCATGGAGGCTGAGCCTTTGCCTGCACCCACGCAGAGGATACGCTGGTATTGTGAAAGATCATAACGAGCGTTGTTCACCTGTAATTGGTGCCCGTTTCTGGTCACCATCTGCTTTAGTGCCTTGTGGGGGCTTGCCGCATGTAAAGCACTCTTAATGAGCATATTTAAAATTCGTGTAGACCGACTATGCGGAGTGTGAATGACCATCAATGATCAGTTATTGAGCTGGAACAAAGGTTTAGCGTAATAGCAGGTGGGATTAGTGTGCGTCTGAATCAGAATATTCTGTGGTTTCAAGGTTGAGAGGGTGAATTTCAGGAGACTGTTGAGCACTTGAGCTGAGGCCTTGGTGGAGAATGGTGCTGAGTCCAATCAGTGAGTAGGGTTTACTGATGATTCCTTGAAATCCGTAGGTGCGATAATTAGCCAGGATTGGGTCATTTGAATAACCACTCGAAACGAATGCTACTATGTGTGGATCGAGTTCTCGAAGACGACGGATGGTTTCTTTGCCTCCCAAACTTCCTGGAATCGTCAAATCTAGAATCACCGCAGAAAAAGGGGTATTCTTGTCCAGAGCCTTTTTGAAAAGGGATATGGTTTCATACCCGTCTTTGGCGACCACGCATTGATAGCCACAATGAGAAAGCATTTCCCTGGCGACGTGGCGTATCGGTTGCTCATCATCCATGAGAAGAATGGTTCCCTGCCCATGTTTGAGAGGAACGGCCGCAAGCTGTAAAGGTTTGTCTCCGCTTACGCAGGCGGGGAAATAGAGGGAAAACATGGTTCCAATATTGGTTTGTGATTCGACAGAAATGTGACCACCATGTTTTTTAATAATGGCATAGGTTGACGCGAGACCTAACCCTTGTCCTTCTGGTTTGGTAGAAAAATAGGGGTCAAAAATTTTGTCTACTTGTTCTTTGGCAATGCCGATTCCTTCATCCGACAATGTGATGCGGACATAAGGTCCTGGAGGGAGTGGGACAGAGGAGGGGGTCTGAGATTTTTCGATCCACATATTGTCGGCTTGGATTGTGAGCTTCCCTCCGTTGGGCATCGCCTGTACAGCGTTAATCACGATGTTGTGGATGACTTGACTGACTTGTCCTGGATCCGCCTCGATTGGCCACAAATCTGTCGGAAGATGTGGTTCACATAGGACTGAAGACCCTGAAAGGGCAAAGCCAGAGGATTCGTTAATGAGGTCTTTCAGTGAAATCAGGTGTTTAATAGGATCTCCTCCCTTGGCAAAGGCCAACAATTGTTGTGTAAGATCTTTGGCTCGCCAGGTAGCTTGTTCGGCTCGGGAGAGGTAGGTTTCGCCCAGAGGAGGTAAGGAGGTGATATGTTCGGTCAAGGTAATGTTTCCTAAAATACTGGTGAGGAGATTGTTGAAGTCGTGGGCAATGCCCCCGGCCAATGTGCCAATGGCATCCATTTTCTGTGAACGTAAGAGCTGGGTTTCTAATTGCCGTTTTTCTTTATCCATTTTTTGTCGATCTGTGATATCTCGTGTGACTCCGGCAAATCCTTGAGGGTTCCCGTCTTTGTCTAACAATAGACTGGCTCGTACTTCAGCCCAAACTGTGCCTCCACCTTTACAGAGATGCTCGAGCTCCAGGAGAATGGGAGGCCCCTGTTGCCCAGGGTTTTTGGCTAGGCGGTCTAACTCTTGGGCGATAGCCGCTTGAGCTTTTTCTAATGATGAAGGAGTTAAGCATTCTGCCAATGACATTGGCATGACTTCCTCAACAGAATAGCCTCGTAATTGCTGTACGGAGGGGCTGACATAGGTCATTTGACTGCCATCGAGTTTCATCGTCCAAATGACATCAGAAATATTTTCTGCCACAAATCGATAACGGGACTCGGATGCTTGTAGTGCGGCCGTTCGTGTCTCAACCACTGTTTCGAGATGTTCTTGATGCCGCCGCAATTCTTCTTCAATAGCCGCTCGATGAGTGATTTCTTTGCTCAGGGAATTATTGAGAGTTTCTGCACGGTCTCGCGCATGCGTGAGGTTCGTGATCAACGTAGAATTTTCTTGATGAAGGGACAGAGATTCCAAAATCATCTTATTGTTGCGCCGTGCCGTGATGGTCATGATTGCGACAAAGAGGAGTCCCATTGCTCCCATGCCGATATGCAAGGTGTCCCCTCTTACAAAGAAATAGGCTGTAAGCGGTGTGGCTGCAGGCAGACTATAAGCCAGAAATGCATGAAAGTGAGAGGCATACAGCGCTGTGGCTCCAGCCACCATGCCTCCTATCGCAAAGGTCAAGAAAACCTCATGGCCAACGGATGTAGAGGGATACAATAAGACTCCGCCAATTCCCCAAATGCAGCCTGATGCGAAATTTCCAGCTAAGAACCAATTTACCCATTGATCCAATGTGTCTTTGTCTTGAGTGTCTTTATGGAATCGATAGAGAAGCATGATCCATAGTCCGTTAATCATGAAAAGGCTGACAAGCCACGCGACTAAAGAAATCCTAGGAACGACTACCCATAAGAGTGCAGCCACAATTCCGCCATTGACGAGAGAACCCCAGATACCATATTGGGCAAGGGAATATAGCTGGTGAACTTGTTGACTAAAGAGAAGTTGTGATGATTGATCGTCAGGGATGGGAAGAGAAGACCAAGAACTTGGTGCGTCAGGTGATGAATCGTTGTTGGAAAGCCAACCCGACATATGGGACGTGTTGCGTTGTCCTGCTTCCATTGGAGGAACCGCTTGCGACTATTAATGGAGGGGAAAAGGGCTATGAGTCCTTTTACTCAATGATACCCTGCCGAATTTAAGGCACATTGTCAAATATTTTTCTCATTGAGTTGTGCTGTATAATAGCCATCTGATCACTATGTTGTTCATAAAGAATGGAATTGGGCTAATTCCCAGGGCAAAAGAAAATTTCTTAGGTTCCCAGTCATGAAAGCACTCGCATTGTTACAAAGGACAATTACAGAATGTACACGTTGCCGGCGTTTGACGATCTATCGTCAAGCAGTGGCCAAAGAAAAAGTAAAACGTTACATTGATTGGGACTATTGGGGCCGTCCAATTTCAGGATTTGGGGATCCACAAGCTCAGCTGTATGTCTTAGGGTTAGCACCTGCAGCGCATGGGGGGAACCGCACTGGACGGGTTTTTACTGGAGACCGGAGTGGGGATTGGTTATATGAGGCTTTATATACCTTTGGATTTGCCAATCAACCAGAATCCATTCATCGAGGAGATGGGCTCGTCCTTAAGAACTGTTATGTCGCCGCCGCGGTGCGCTGTGCGCCTCCTGCGAATAAACCAACCAAAGAGGAATTTGAAACCTGCCGCCCGTATGTGGAAGAAGAGCTACAGTTATTGCGACATGTGCAAGTCGTTATTGCTTTAGGAAAGATCGCGTTCGACGAATATTTACGAACCTGCCAGGCTATGGGAAATGATCTGCCTTCACCTCGGCCAAAATTTTCTCATCAAGCTGAATATGATCTACCTTGGAACGTAACCCTTTTGGGTTCCTACCATCCCAGTCAGCAAAATACTTTTACGGGAAAACTTACGCGCCCTATGTTTCACGCTATCTTTCGGCGTGCGAAAAACCTCATAAAGAAGTAAATATCTGACACATAACAGATATTTCAGTTCGAGTTAGGCATTGGGCGCTTTCCGGCCTTCCCAATCAGCCAGAAATTTTTGTAATCCGATATCTGTCAACGGATGTTTCACGAGTTGCTGAAACACACTATACGGCATCGTGCATATATGTCCGCCAAGTAAAGCGGCTTCGACAACATGCTGGGGATGGCGGACACTAGCCACGAGAACTTGGGTGGGGAAATCGTAATTTTCATAAATGGTTAAAATTTGATCAATAAGTTCCATTCCGTCTGAACTAATGTCATCTAAGCGGCCGATGAAGGGTGAGACGCACCATGCCCCAGCTTTGGCAGCTAGGAGGGCTTGAGTCGGAGAGAAGCACAGTGTCACATTGACGCGAATACCTTCGCTTGTTAATTGTTTCGTGGTTTTGAGACCTTCTGGAGTGAGTGGAACCTTGACCACGATATTTTTATGAGTTTTGGCTAATTCTCGACCTTCCTTTATCATGGCCTCCGATTTGACGCCAACCACTTCTGCGCTGATAGGGCCATCAACCAATTTGCAGATTTCTACGAGGAGGTCTTTAAATTCACGGTTTTCTTTTGAGATTAGAGAAGGGTTGGTGGTGATGCCGTCAATGAGACCAGAGCTTGCGGCTTCTCGAATTTCGTCAATATTTCCGGTATCCAAGTAAAGCTTCATGGCGGTCTCCTTTGTTGTCAGCCAGTGGCGGTTAAAAAAACTAACCTATTGTAATCAACGTATGGTTGTTGGACAAATAGGTCGTTCAATGTTGGAAACCTTGCAAGTGGTTTGACTGATCGAGAAACGAGGGCTAGAATTTTTCTATGATCAAGTGGAGTATCATTTGTGGAAGTGTGTGAGAAGGAGGTGAATGTGATTCAACGATATTTTTTGATCGGAATGTTGGCTTTATCATGGGCTGGTTGTGGCGGCAATCCGTATTTGGAGGCGTCACTTGATCCAGCCAAATTAGAAGGCAAAGATCAGGCGTGGTTTGAAGAAAACTGGGGGAAGCCCACAGCTAAATCTTCGAGGTTTTTTGGTGGGGAAAGCTGGATCTATTCCCGTATTGCAGGCGGCGAAACCCACTTTCCATTCTTTAATTTCGATCCCAATCAGTGCCAAATTACCTTGGATTTTAATAAGGAAGAACAACTCGACGACTACGAATTTACAGACTGCTAGTACGCCCGCTTTGGGGTAAACGATAAGTCTTTAAAATGCTCAGATGTTTTATGGGCCGTTGATCATGTCAAGATTTTTCCCTTTCCTATGTCCCTTCTGACGAGGATGTCTTTGTGTCACGTCAGATAGTTGTCTGTCAGACGAAGGAAGATCTTTTTGAAGCTGCTGCGCAATTCGTTTCACAATTGTTAGCGGGTCAGCCAGATACCGCCAAGCGCTACTCCGTCGCTCTCTCCGGTGGTTCGACGCCGCGTGGATTATTTTCACGATTAGTGGTTGAACCATATCGATCTCAAGTTGATTGGACATCACTTCAGGTTTTCTGGGGAGACGAACGGTCAGTTCCCGCTGATCATCCTGATAGCAACTACCGTATGGCCAAGGAAACGTTATTAGATCATGTGCCTCTTTTGTCTGGTCAGGTATTCAGGATAGAAGGGGAGCTTCCGGCGAAGGATGCGGCAGTACAGTATGAAAAGATTTTACAACAAGTTTTTTCTTCATGTGAGAGAGAGATTCCTCGGTTTGATCTGATTTTATTGGGTATGGGACCCGACGGTCACACCGCCTCGTTGTTCCCGGAGACATCAGTTCTTGAAGAGACCACACTGTGGGTGGCTGCACCATGGGTAGAAAAATTTCAGACATACCGAATTACTTTCACCGCACCGATATTAAATGCCGCTAAACAGATTGTGTTTCTGGTGAGCGGACTAGATAAGGCTAAGGCTGTACAAGCTGTCTTAGAAGGTCCCCCCCAACCTTATCGGTACCCGGCCCAACTTGTTCACTCTGCTCAAGGAAACGTGATCTGGTTTATGGACAAGGATGCTGCTAGTCGGCTGCAAGTGACTCCCACAAGAGAATGGAATCGAGAGAATTGTGGACGTCAAGAAGAATGAGAGTGGCCATTCGAAGAGGTGAAACGGTTAGCGCCACATCATAATCCCTGTTACACTATTGGCTTTCTTGAATCCCTCCTCAGTGTTATCCAGTGTATGGATTTCGCGTGTTTTGGCCTATCGCCGTATGAAAAAAATTAAAAAGAAGAAATCCGCATCTCAGGCGTTGCCGGCATTTCTCATTGGCTGGACACATGGGGAAGCACCTCCCCCCGGATATCTTGCAGCCTGGTTTGATCAACAGTATGGCGGACCTTTGCAGATAGGCTTTTTGTCGAAGACAGGCCATCAATATTTTGAGGCTGTGCATACTAACTGGAAAGCGCAAGTACAAATGGCGCCGTCAGCTGAAATTTCTGAACAGTGGCGTAGTCGTTTGCAATGGGACCATCAGCATCTGGCTCAAGTAGTAGCTCCTTCTCAGTCGAACGCTGATCGTCAGGATGACGTACTGCATCTGGCTCGCATCGCCAGAGGGTTAACCTTACTTTTAGATGGGACAAGCTATGATGTGGTATCGGGCATCTATCGTAACCCTTCGGACTGGAAGGATCGGGAATTAGACATTTTCCAGATTCAGGATCATGTCCAAGTGGAAAAGTATGAACAGGTTCAGCACATGCGGACCTGGTTGCACACCAGGGGACTTTCAAAGTTTGGATTGGATGAAATTGAGATATTTCAGCCCCTAGGGTTATCAGGACGAGCGATTGAGGATATGCTCTATGACCTAGCGTGGCAATTAATCATTCAGCGGAAACCCCCAAAGATCGGGGCGTATGTTTCATTTGGTAGAGAAGGGCGGCAGGTCGAAGTGGTTCGGCATCGAACCGATCCTATTTATGGAATGCCATTAGCCTTTCGAGAAATCCGGTTGATGTAAGGACAAGAGGAAATCCTTATCAGATAATCTGAAATATCTGGATAGACGAACTTAGCTGGAGTTTGCGATGTGATGGCTAGCTATGTTCAGTCAATAATCATAGATGAGCCATTCCTAACTTTTAGCTCGCTGTAGGCATTTTCCCAGGATTTTTATTGATCACATTCATGGCGAGTGCGATCATCGAGCCCACGTCTGAAACAGAAGCTGGGAGTACGAGCGTATTGCTGGCTTTGGCGAGCTCTCCAAATTCCCCGATATATTGTTCGGCGACTCGGAGTTGCACGGCTTCGTAACCGCCTGGATCTTGGATGGCTTCGGCCACTTTTCTTATACCCTCGGAAGTCGCATTTGCAATTGCCAGAATAGCTGCAGCTTCTCCTTCGGCTTCATTGATTTGCTGTTGCCGCTTGGCTTCCGAGGCCTTAATAATTTGTTGCTTATCACCTTCGGCTTCATTGATCGCAGCATCTCGCTGGCCTTCTGACGTTAAGACTACTGCACGTTTTTCCCGTTCCGCCCGCATTTGTTTTTCCATAGCGTTCACAACGTCTTGAGGGGGATTAATATTTCGGATTTCGTACCGCATGACCTTCACGCCCCAGGGTGCCGAGGCCTTGTCTAATTCGTTAACGACCGACACATTAATAGTGGATCGTTCTTCAAAGGTTCGGTCAAGGTCAATTTTCCCAATTTCGCTCCGGAGCGTGGTTTGGGCCAGTTGAGAAATGGCAAAACGGAAATCCGTAATGCCATACGAGGCTCGTTCGGCATCTAAAACTTTGATATACAGAACACCATCTACTCCCACCTGAACATTATCTTTGGTGATGCATATTTGTTCAGGGACATCGAGGGCGATTTCTTTTAATGAATGTTTGTAACGAATCACATCGATAAAGGGTACTAAGATATGCAGTCCGGCATTGAGTGTGGATGAATATTTCCCCAATCGCTCGACCACGTAGGCACTTTGCTGGGGCACAACAACTGCCGTTTTCTTCAAAATGAGTAAGGCCAGGCCAGCAAAAACAAGTGTGACTAATAATTCACCTGACATGTTTGTCCTCCTCTGTGAGCTATTCGGCTTGTACCCATAATGTCAGACCATCCACCCGCACAATTTTCGCAATGGCATCTTTTTCGAGAAGTTGTTCTCCAGCGTTGCGCGCGGTCCAGGTAGACCCACGAAGTTCTACTTTCCCCTGTGCCTGTGGCTGAAGAGGTTCAAGCACCTTTGCTGTTTCTCCCACCATGGAATCTACATCAGTCTCATTTTCTCCCGTCGTACTTCCCTTGCCCTGTAAAGGCTTTTTCATAACCAGGAGTGAAATGATGCCTAACAGGCCAAAAAGAAGCCATTGCAGCCAGGCTGCTTCAATGAGTCCAGACCAGGTCAGGCCACTTACCATCAAGGCGGCCATTCCAAAAAACAGAAAATAAAAGTTTCCCAACCCACCCAGCGTGAGAATTTCGATGCCAATAAGAATAAGCCCAAGAATTGCCCAGTTCCACCAAAGCATGGTGGGTGCACTCCTTTTTTGATGACGGGTTACGTGCGGTTTTGTCTCGTTAGCTACCGTATCGGTTATGTGCCAGCAGGAACTAAAGGGGAATCTCTCTTCTTCTGAAGCCCATCTTTTAATAATGGACTTGTTACTGAAATAGTAACATATTTCATAGTAATGATCTCTAATAGTGAGGTGAAGGCAATGGAACGGGAGAATTATATTGTTTTTGAAATCATGAAAGTTGCTCGTGAGAGATATAGATCAGGAGTACTATTTAATCTTTAAGGAAATTCATGATCCCTTAGGATTTCGAATATGGTTAGGTAAAGACGTTTCCGTATGCTTTTAGGACTTGTGATGCTCTCAAGGTTGAGCGGGTGATGCCGATGTGTATAAGAGTCGTAATAGATCGTTTGGCAGCCTCCGAGGGAATAGAGGGTTCGCTATCCGCGAGAACGTCCCAAGCATGCTACCCTCCAGAAACCAGGAATCTGCCTCCTATAAGGGATTAGTTTACTTATACCTTAGGTGATGTGTAATGCATATCATTCTTGGCTTGCTGGGCACTATTGTAACGATACTCATTTTGCTGAACCGACTGGCAGATGCAGGCATTGATCTAGGTGGTCTGAACCCTTTTCTGTGGCATCGTCGTAGAAAATGGAAAAAGATGTGCGAGGGTAACCCTCTCTTTACGATTGCGAGCCCCATGGATGCAACAGCCATCTTAATGGTGGCAGCCGTGAAAGCTGATGGGGATATGACCAAAGAGGACAAAAGCAATCTGCTCAATATGTTCGAAACGAATTTTAAACTTTCTAAAAAAGATGCAGCTGCACTCTTGGTGTCGAGTGTCTATCTTTTAGGAGATGGAACGGAGCTGCGACGTAAAGTTCCAAAGTTCCTAGAGCCAAGCAGGAATGGTTTCTCAGAAGAACAAGCTTTATCCGCCATTACTCTGGTTGCTCGTGCTGCCGGTGTGCCGAAGGAAAGACACGAGAATGCTACAGAACTTTTGGAGCAGGTGCAGACGATCCTGAGGCCAAAACAGGCAAAGCACCATGTGTGGTGAAGCTAATAACTCAAGTGCGTTGAACTACCAAACAGCTGTGCTGTGTTTGCTATCTGGTGCTCTGTTCGATGAGTCTAATATCTAGGAGGAAATGGAAATGGGGAAAATTTTAAAATACGGTTTCACACTGATTGTTCTGTTGGGTACAGCATTGGCGGTATTTACTTCTATGGGCGAGATTCCAGATACCAAGGCTGTTAAGGGTAAAGATCTCCCTTCTAGCGCACTGGAAAGCCTTCGTGAGGCCGAAATAGTTTCAAAAAGCGAAAAAATACACTATTTCTATTCCGAAGATCTGTTTTCATTTGTAGATTATGGGAATTTTTTTACAGATACCAGAGTGGTTTCATATGAGGTTGATGGGGAAACGAATCAGCGAAATGTTTATTCTGCGAATTTTGAAGAGATAACGAATATACAACACAATAGCTCTGAGGGCTTTCTCGACGACTCAATAATTGAGATTTTCGTTGATGAGCAGCATAGTTTTAATTTGGTCGTTTCTACTGAAGGAAATGGTGACCAGCGTTTTTACAAAAAATTAGTTGAGACGTGGAAGAGCCATGTTGGAGCATGAAATTCTGAGGAAAGTATTTTTCGAAAAAGCTAACATTAACCTCCTTTCGGGTATAGAATTTCGTAGGATCATTACCCCATCGAGTTCTACAGGAAGCTAGTTCAACATTCAGAGATTCTGCATGCACAGAACGTGAGCGCGAGCTGAGCTCTATTCAAGCCAACGGCCTTTGTGTTGCCCTAACTTCAAGCCTTAGCTTCTAGGCAATGAAAGTGTGTCGAATTCTAAGAGCTATCTTTGCGATTGTAGGACTACTTTCGTGTTTGGCATTGGCGGGGTATTATTTTCTAGAAATATCATTTCCATTTGCCGGATCTATCGAAGAGGCAAGATTGTCGTCACCAAATAAAGAATATGATGCAGTCATAATCAAATACGAGCTTATGGCTTTTAGTACACCAAGATTTGAACTATTCATTGTTCCACATGGTCAGGAATTTGTTGCGGGAAGTGAGCATTTCAAATGGAGTCAATATGACGCGACGAGTTTTGGTATCGAAGATATTGAATGGATAAATGACGAAAATCTTATCATTAGACGATATGCACGAAGTAGAGTTTATGAATTTATGCCAGAATATCACGATTTAAGACATGCATATGAAACAGAAACTCATACTGAGTATAAAACCGTGCATATAGATCTCGTTAACTATTAATGACATGATAAATGGAAATTCAGAAAAAGAATAAGTCTTGTTAATTTTAACTTTCTTGTTTGTGTGTGTTTCGATTAAGACTTCTTGTTTGCGGAGCTAAGACATTTTTAATCAGAGATTGCAGGTATTCTCTGTGACCAAAGGACACATTTTGAAGATGGCCCTTTCGGTCAAAAAGTATTGAGGAGGGGGTGCCTTGAAGAGCGAAACGCTCGAAGGTTTCGGCCTTCATGGTTTTCTGTTTGAGATAGTTTCTGACTTGATTGAGTGTCGTTTGTTTTTTGTCCTCCATCAATCCGTCAAATCCTGGAAGACATTCACGGGCATAATGTAGTGTTCTCTTCTGTGTCACGGGTTCACGCTCAGGCTCCACGCGATCCATTCCGATGGCGAAGGGTAGTCGCCATTCAAGCTTGCCGTCGGTCAACATTCCTTGTCGGGTTAAGGCTTTCAGGGTTTCTCCAATTACTTCGCCTCTTTCGACTAATCGCTGTAAATTTTCTAGGGTATTTATATCATAATCTTCAAATGTTGTGGCTAATCCAATGACGACTAAACCCTGCTCACGATATTGTTTATGTAATTGGATCGCTTTGGGCAACGCATACAGAAAACAACCAGGGCAATTCACCTGAAACACTTCTATTAAGACGACAGAGCCATCGAGATCTTTAAGACTTATTGGGCCACCTTGCACCCAAGTTCCTACCGATATATCTGCTAAGGAATAGTCGTTCATTCGTTCTAAAAGAAAAAGCCGTTAGTGCGTCTGCACTAACGGCCCTTCGGGCAATTATTTAAATTCATTTCTTACGCTTTTTTGACGTAGGCTTTGTAGATGGTTTTTTCGCCTCCAGGTTCTTCTTCTAGGCCGACCCATTCATGGCCGGTAGTTTCACACCAGGCGGGCATATCTTTTTTGATGCCTTCATCGTCAGAAGCCACCTCAAGCACCTGACCGGGGACGAGTTCTTTAATTTTTTTGGAGGTCAAGATGATTGGCATGGGGCAGAAATATCCGAGGGTATCGAGTTTAACATCGGCTGGTATCATGAGAGTCCTTCTTGGTCTTTCTGTGTGGTCAGGTGATTCGTTAAATAAATAAGTTCACGGACCCATTGCGAGCTTCAGCCAGATAGGTGCTCACACCGGCAAGTTGGTCAACACCATCAATCAGGGTGTCTTTTGAAATGCCTAACATGCCTAAGGTGGTGGTGCAGGCGATCAGTTGCACACCGAGGTCTTGAGCAGTCTCTAAAAGCTCAGCAATACCAGGCATGCGATTGTCTTGCATAACCTTCTTCATCATGGTAGAGCCGAGCCCTCCGAAATGGAACCGTGATAGAGGTAAATTGTCTGCCCCACCTTTATTGATCCATCCAAAAGCTCGGCGCATCCAGTCTTTGGCCGAACTTGTGGATTCGGGTTTGCGAATAATATTTAAACCCCAAAAAGTGAAAAACATGGTAACTTTCATCCCCATAGCGGCTGCCCCGGTGGCAATGATAAAGGCAGCCATGGCCTTATCCATGTCGCCACTTAAGACAACCAGGGTCACGCTATCGGGCTTGGTTTCTTTTAATTCGGCCAGAGCTGTGGCAGGTTCAAGAGTAGGAGTATTCATGGGTGTCACCTCTGATTGTAGGCTATAAGAGAATTCTTTGTAACTGTAATCATGTGGTCTCTATTCTACTAAATTTGTGACAAAATTATACCAGTTTCCTGATTCATATTGGGAAGATTCACAGATATTCAGCAAGAAATCCTTTTGAAATCAGCTAATTCGACTATAATATGTGATTTTTTTTGGTGTCAAGGAAGTCTGCACATTGATAACTAAAAGCTGTGGAGGAAAGTGAAGACTCATCGATTAGTTGAATGTGTGCCTAATATTAGTGAGGGACGAGATCCAGCTGTGCTCTCCAAACTTATGGCTAGTATTCAAGCGGTTTCACATGTGGCGTTGCTGGATGTACATGTTGATTCGGATCACCACCGCTCTGTGTTCACGATAGTAGGTGAGCCCGGGGCCATGGCCACTGCCCTCTTCGAATTGATTCAACATGCTCAACATCTGATTGATATTCGTGAACACCAGGGTGGACATCCACGAATTGGGGTAGTGGATGTGGTTCCGTGGATTCCATTCCGAGGTGTGACAATGGATGAATGTGTCACGTATGCCAAACAACTAGGCGCACGAGTCGGGCAGGAACTTGAGATTCCAGTCTTTCTGTATGAAGAGGCGCAGGCCGTAATGCATCGAGCCAAACTGGAAGCTATTCGGTGGGGCGGATTGATGGCTTTGGATGCACGCATACAGACGGAGAGTGGATGGTTCCCGGACTTTGGCCCTTCTCGTATTCATCAGACGGCTGGTGCTATCGTGATCGGGGCACGGTTTTTCCTCATTGCCTTTAATGTGGTGCTTCAGACTGATGATATAGATGTGGCTGATCGTATTGCCAAATCGATCCGGTCTTCTAGCGGTGGGTTGCCTGCGGTCAAGGCTATAGGGGTGCCATTGTTGTCTCGCAAATTGGTGCAAGTGTCCATGAATCTGATTGATTATCGAGAAACCTCTTTACGTGTGGTTTTTCAGGCCGTGAAAGAAGAGGCTAGTCGTCACAATATTGATATTGTCGAAAGTGAGATTGTGGGATTGGTGCCACGGGTCGCGTGGGACCAGGAGCTGTTGCATGATCTCAAGTTACCCTCCCAAGAGGGGGATTTTCTTTTAGAAACGCGTATACAGAAAATCGGGATGTGATATATTTTAGGAAAGAAAGCCTTATGCCCCCATGGGTGGCAGTGTGATAGACCATTTAGGAGGTGACGTATGAATGTTGTTGCTGAGGGACGTACTGCTTTGCGGGAGAGTAAATTTGGACAGTTAACGGTTGGGGCTCTTATGGAAACCCAAGTGCAAAGCGCAGAGAAATCCACCAAAGCTGAAATCTTAGCCTCGTACATGATGGACGGATTTGGGTCCGTACCGATTGTCGACTCTATCAATAAACTCTTAGGTATTGTATCTGAGTTTGATCTTCTCGGAGCCCTGAGAAAAGGGAAAAAATTAGAAGAAGTAACGGCAGGAGATATTCTGACGGCAAATCCTATCTCAGTCACTAAAGATACTGACGTAATGACCTTAGTTGATGTTCTTCAAAATAATCATCTCATTCGTGTGCCCGTGTTGGATAATGCTGGTAAGCTGATTGGCATTGTCGCTCGCCGAGATCTGCTTCGGGGTTATCTGCAATCGTCAGGGAGTTGAAGCTCCCTGTAGAGTTGTGCTACTGCATACCCTCGTCGTGTTCATGCTTTCCGCTTTTTAAGCTTCCGCAATCAGAGTGTGGCTTCACAGTTAGGATGAGGCCTACTACGAGTCTGTGAGTTGATAACGATGAATCATTGCGTAAATCAGATTGTCAACGCGTCCTGGTTTGAGCGCGTGATCATTCTCTTTATCCTGATCAACGGGGTCATTTTAGGCATGGAAACCTCTCCCGAACTCATGAATCGGTATGGGGGGTTGATGCATTTTGGGAATCAGGTGATTCTCGGCATTTTTATTCTTGAAGCTGCGTTGAAAATGCTTGCCTTGGCCCCACAGGTTCATCGCTATTTTCTTGATGGCTGGAATATTTTTGATTTTTCAGTGATTGTGTTTTCTTTAATCCCGGCCACAGGCGAATTTGCCATGATTGCACGCCTCGCACGGCTATTGCGGGTCGTCCGTCTGGTTTCGACGATTCCGGAACTTAAGTTGATCGTTGCGACGTTAGTGCGGTCCATCCCAAGCATGATGCACGTCATGACCTTAATGGGCCTAATCTTTTACATCTATGCCATCACCGGTTATCAGTTGTTTCATGAACATGATCCTATCCATTGGCGCTCATTAGGCATTTCGCTACTGACGCTATTTCGTGTGGTGACGCTTGAAGACTGGACAGATGTCATGTACACGGCCATGGAATTTCACTATCTGTCTTGGATGTATTTCGTCAGCTTTGTCATCTTGGGCACCTTCGTGGTCATTAACTTGTTTATCGCTGTGGTGATCAATAATCTGGACGAAGCCAAAGCCGAACGGTTGGCCGAACTGCAAGAGCCTGTCACGCAAAACGAAATCCTTAAAGATCTCCGCGAAACTCAAAAAGCTCTCAAACGCCTAGAGGAACGTTTGGAGAGAACTTCTTAGGAAATAAAAAATATTTTCCATTTGGTGAGTTAGGCTGTGTTTCTCTTTATCTTCCCTGTGGAGAGTTCGAAGGCAGTGACTTATATTAAAGCCAAAAAATGAGGCTGGAAATTTCAAATCAAGGTGTTGGATTTTTGGAGGGTTTTCGTGTTTTGGGGTTTGAGGAAGGAGTGGATCGCCAGCGATCTTGACGCTTTGTGATCTCTTCTTCCGGGACGCGGGTTTCCCATTCTTCAACTGGACCGGATGGCCCTCTATTCCACCAGGTAGGAAGGTTAGTTGGTGCAGGCTTCGCAGGCTGTTCAACCATGTGTTCAAATTACCCTTTCGTTAAAAAGTGATTCATTCTCCCATCACTTTGTGTGAAATTGTCTCAAAAATGTCCCATTTTTATAAGAAACCATGGGCATAACCTGAACCAAGCAAAATATGTGCCATATTCGTTTCAATGTTTTTTCTTTCTGGTTAGAAGAAAAGGTGCAACAAGGTCTAAATTTAGTAGGGTTTGAGAGATTTGGCCTTTTCGAAAATAAGAATTGTGGAGAAAGGCTTAAGGAAGTCTACAGAGTATAGATCAAAATATGTATCATTTTTGATAATAGATGAATCATAAAGACTGTCTTGGTCTCCTTGCCATTCTCCCAGGTAGCTAAATTCCGATTCAATTTTTAGGACGACCGATCATTAAGTAAGCATTCTTGAAATTTTTAGTATTCTCGTTCCTTTTCTTCTTGCAACCTTTGAAAAGGTTATTAACTTCTGCTCTTTTTCGGTTAATCAGTAGTTCTCTAAACAACTCCTATTCAAAAATTCTGTTATTGATACCCATTCCAGGGATGGTAGTCTGGTCTAAAAATCTTAATGAATTGAATGCTAATCACATCTAGTTCCCGACAAAATTGCACGCCGTAAAAGAATCTTTTCCCATCAAGCTGTAAGCTTCCATGGTTGTTTAGAAAATTGGAACGGGGCTAACTATGGGTCCGTTGAACAAAGCCGCCAGCGGCGTTCTCGCCCTTTTTCCGTACTCACGTATTGCCAGTACGCTCCGTGCGCAAAAAGGGCTGCGGCCTTGCTGAACGAACTGTTTTGAACGGACCCGAAGCCGTTGATCCCCAATTGCTTCATGGAGAAATATGGCTATCGATGTCTTCATTATTCAACACGCCCACTATCGTTCTGCGTCATGAGAGACGACTAGTCTCATCAATAAATTTTCAATGTTTTGTTGGTATCCAAGTCGACAACATCGTTTCCAAATAA
Source organism: Nitrospirales bacterium (assembly GCA_965223685.1). Lineage (GTDB taxonomy): Bacteria > Nitrospirota > Nitrospiria > Nitrospirales > UBA8639 > Nitrospira_E. Next base: position 1,239,853 of record CBDCXG010000002.1, on the reverse strand, counting down.
TTTACAATCCAATTTTAAAAATTTAATTTTATTGAGCTTGATTGGAGGTGGCTAAAGAAAAACTATTTAAATTTCAATGACATATTTTGACATATTCCTGCTGTTCCTTTGGCATGTCCTTTGCTGTTTCGTAACACATACGTTGATTTTCGTTATTCATTTTTTCAAGGAGGGCAATGTCATGAGCTATTACGTTCATCCAAATCAATTACAAGGCCTGTTAGCTGAACAGGAAGACTATGAAGACAATGTGGATATGCGAAGTATCAGCCGCGCTCTACGCTTTTTAGAAGGAATCGATTATGAAGAGGAGCCGTTGCGTCTTCGTCGTGGCCGCCGCGCACAACGGGCTTTCAAAGACGTTTCTTACTCGACGGCTCATTAATTTTAATATTACGACAAATTGCTTGTACCCAAGTCTCTTGAAGTTATGTTGTTACTTGTGGTGGCAGTACCATGATTTCCAAGGTTAAGGGCGAGGAAGTGCGAGAGGCTACGAAATTAAGCCAACAAAGAATAAAAATGAGAGTAGAGAAAAGTGATGGTCTTGGAGTGATGATTTACTAGGGAGGGTAAATATTAAGTTTTGAAGAAATGGACTTCTAAGCAAACGTTTGGGTCTAGGGGTAGCATGTCTTCTCGGTTTCTGCTCCCGAAGATTCTGCAAGATGCCAATTGTGTGGGGCCATGCCTGTTCTCCCTTCCTTATAAGCCTCGGTGAAATCATTTTAGCCAGCCGGGTGGCACAACATTTTTGGGTTCGCATGAAGTAATTTGTTGAATTTCGAATGGGTTTTATCCCGCCTTCAGTCTGCCCGGCTCTATCCTACTTATGTAAGAACAATCTCCAACCTCCAATAACTTAAGTTGTCAGCTTGTAGAACCGAAGAACATACACGGGATGTTTCTTGGGCAGCTTCTGTCTAAGAACAATTCCGACCAGAGGCCAATCTTTATTGAATAGGTCATGGGTCTATGTTTCGAGCATGAAAGAGATCTCTGCACATCGTATTTGCCTTGAGCACACATTTTTTGCGGGCATGTCCAAACTGCATTTCTTCAGAGTTTGAGTTGATGAAGAATTCTTCTGTCCTTGATCCTCCGAGTGTAAGCCAAAAATCTGGGCTAGAAGACCGACCTCTGAAGCAAGAAATCCCTCCTTCTCCTCCTTCCTCTTTTTGGACAAAAGTAGATCTTACGACTCGTCAGATCGTGATGTTTGTGGTGGTAGCTGTGTACCTGTTTTATCTGGGTTACCGTGTTTTATATACCCTAAACCCGGAAGCCTTGGGGTTTTCCCTCCTATTTTTATATGCGGAAACGCATGCCTGCCTTGCTTTGGCCTTGTATTTTTTTCAAATTTGGAATCCGACCACTCGGATTCCACCTCCTGCGCCCCGTGGTTTGGCGGTAGATATCTTGATTCCAACGTACAATGAAGATCTTGAGATATTGCGAAAGACAGCAATCAGTTGTCTGGGGATGGCCTATCCAGCACAGGTGTTTTTTCTGGATGATGGGAATCGATTAGAGCTTGCCCACTTGGCCCAAGAAATTGGGTGTGAGTATATCAAGCGGGAGAATCCCACTCAAGCAAAGGCTGGTAACTTGAACCATGCCTTGTCTCTCACGATGGGAGATTTTGTGGCAGTCTTTGATGCGGACTATGTTCCTCATCCCACGTTTCTTGAGCGGACGTTAGGCTACTTTCAAAATTCCAACGTGGCGTTTGTTCAGACGCCCCACAATTACTATAACGTGGATTCCTTTCAATTCTGGATTAATTCTAAGAAGCGCGATAAATGGAATGAACAGGACGCTTTCTACCGTTTTATCATGCCCGGGCGGGATTACTGGAATGCCGCGTTTTTTGCTGGTACTTCAGCCGTCATTCGACGGGAAGCCCTGGAAGAAATCGGAGGCTTTGCCACCGATACCATTACCGAAGATGTGGAAACCAGTGTTCGTCTGTATTCCAAAGGCTGGAAAGGTGTGTATCACAATGAAGTGCTCTCTCATGGGTTAGCCGCCAGCGATCTCGCCTCCTATCATCAACAGAAATTGCGATGGGCGGAAGGCAATATCAACCTCCTCTGGTCAGAAAATCCATTCTTTAAAAAGGGGCTAACGCTTCCTCAACGCATCTGTTTTTTTGCGACGATTTTTGGTTGGTTCGTGGGCATTCCTGAAACGATCTATTTTTCCACCCCTGCCATTATGTTGCTGACTGGCTGGTATCCCATCGATCCCTTCGATTGGCAATTTCTCATGGTCTATCTCGTGTATCTTGCCGTGTTAGTTGGTGGGTTCAAGTACGTGAGTCGAGGGCACGGGAGAATTGGGTTTAATAATCTCTACAACATGACCAACTTTTTCATATTGGTCAAAGCGGTCTTGCGAAGTTTTTTGAAGATCAAGTCGAAATTCTTGGTCACACCCAAGGGCCCAGGAGAAGAGGTGGAATTAAAAACAATCATGCCCCAACTCTGCCTGGCGTTATTGTGCCTGGCTGGGATGTGGTGGGGGGCACTGAATGTATTTTACGGCCTCACGGGAGATTATTTCATTTACTCCATTGGAATATTCTGGGCGGGGGTGAATGCTGGATTGGCGGTGAGTGTCATTCGGAAGACGACGACAGCATGGTACGACCGAAAAAAATTCCGCTTTATCGGGGCGGTTCCCATTCAATTTACAACTGCCACAGGCTCTCATATTGGGGTGAGTCGAGATATCAATGAATCGGGTGTATCCCTCGAAACATTTGAAGCGTTGGAAAGGAATGAATCTGTAGAACTCACCGTGCATTTGGGGCCACATGTGGTTCGAATACAAGGAACGGTTCTGTATGAATACGCGGAAGAACCTGAGCAAGAGTTGCCTCAGCCACTTCGTGCCTATGGCATACGTTTCAATGAACTCTCTCGAGTTGATCAAGATATCATTCAGCAATTTTGTTTTCATTTAGTCTTACCCAAATACTTACATCATTATGCGCAACGAGATACATGGGGGCAACGCGTAGCGAATTGGTATGCCAATCGAAAGCGGTTTCGCAATCGGGAATATCGACGTTTGGTGACCCTGCCCTGCCAGGTGTCGAGTGTGTTTTCGTTTTACACGGTGGTCAATGATCTGAGTCAAACCGGAGTGGCCTTTGTTTCTTATCAATCATTCGAAATTGGACAACGTCTTCAGATTGATATCTATACTCATGAAGGCAAAGTCCCAACAGATATTGAAATTCGAAGTTGTCAAAATATTCCTCCAGGCTATGCCAATTTGATTGGGGCGAAATTTCTCGAGCCCATTCAGGATAAAGACCATTCCTTATTTCCCTATATGCCATCCCAAGGAGGGACTGTCATCTCATGATGAACCCAGGGATTGCATTATTAAGAAATCGGTGGATGTTGTTGTTGATGATCACTGGATATTTGGTTGTCATATGGGGGGTGTTTGTCCTGGTGAATCATGAAGACATTGTCCGTGCTGATTTGCTTCGTTCTCCCACGACTTTGAAAGAGCCAGATGTCATGGATATGTATGAGGCATTTGAACGGCAAGATGAGTGGATTCAAGATGATGTCATGCTGATGCGACTTACTGAAGCGTTAATCCATCAGGGAAAAACCAGAGAAGCGAGGGAAGTCAGCCAACAATTATTGCTGAGGAACCCTGAGGATCAGGTTTTGCGATTCCAAGTAGCCTTGGCGTTACATAATGCGGGGCTCTATGAAGAGGCGGAGGTGCATTTTTCCATTCTTTTAGAGGAGCGAGGAGAGAAATGAACGACACAACAACGAAACAATTTTGGAATGTGACAACATGGATTGGTGTGAGTGCACTGGTGTTAGCGTTGTGTATCACGACGGTCCCTCATGCTGTCATCGCCAAAGACTTAGATGACCAATTTATGATGTTGATGGCTGCACGAAATGCGGCCAAAGCCCAGAAACATGAAATGGCGATTGCCCGATACCGGAAATTACTGAAGATGCCAGGAACCCATGTGAAGGCTCGCTCAGAGTTGGGATGGGAACTGCTGAAAGTAGGGAAATATGAAGAAGGGCAACGGCAGTTTGAAGCCGTGTTGAAGGTTGACCCCAAAAATGCCAATGCCCTTCGTGGACGATTAGAAGGTGTTCGAAAAACCAACAATCAAAAGGCTGAATATGAGGTGCTGACCCAACTGGTGAAGCTATCTCCAAAAGACCGTGAATTACGAAAACAGTTAGCGGTGGCCTTACATAATCAAGGAAAATATGACGAGGCTGAAAAACACCTCTTGATTTTAATGGGAGAAAAGTAACAAACGATGAAGATGCGCTTTCCACAAATACTGGTGTGGTTTCTCTTCCTTCTGTTGGGGGTCGGACAAGGGGTGGAGAATGTTCGGGCTCAGGAGGAAGCTCTCTCAGATGAGGCAGAAATCTTACTTCTTGGTGCGCGGAATGCGTTGAAGGCAGGATATCTCAATAAAGCTCTGAGACGTTATCAAACGTTTGTGGAGCGCTATCCAGATATGGTGGAAGGCCATCAGGAATTAGGGTGGCTGTTGATTGAACAAGGAAAACGAGAAGAAGGGTTGGCCCACTTGAAGCGGGCTGGTATCGACCCTCCAGACGTTCTCCCTTCGCGAGTGCAAACAGTTGATATCTTGTTGCAGGAAAGGCGTTTTCAGAAAGCCCACGGTGAAATTGAGAGGTTGTTAGAAGACACTCCAAATGACAAAGCTGTCCAGGTAAAACTTGCCAATTATTATGTTCATCGGCGGCGACTTCCTCAGGCCCAGCGGCTCTATGAGACTCTGCTAGGGACCTCGGTGGACAAGGAAAGCCGGATGGGATTGGTAAGCGTGGCATTAGCACGAGGTAATCTAGAATCGGCCAACCACTATCTTGCGGATCTTCACCAACAGTTTCCTCAAGATCCATATATCCAAAAGCGACAGGTATTGTTATGGGGACGACAAGGACGCATGAGTTCTGCGTACAGAGGACTTGCACAAATGAAGCAAGAAGCCCTGCGTACGTTGACCGAGGCGGAACTCTTGAATGTTACGGGGCAGTACTATTCTGCCGAGTCGCAGTTTTCTGATCTGGTAACTGAACAACCTGGGCATTATGCTGCCATGATGGGATTGGCCTATGTCTATGTCGGGCAACATGATGATGCGAAAGCGGCTGAGGCTTTTCATTCCATACTGGAAAAATTTCCTGAAGATCTGGAAGCTCGGTTAGCGCTGGTCGAAATCCATATGCACCAGCGTCGTTGGGAAGAGGGAAAGGAGATGCTGGCACCAGTCCTTCGAGAAGAGCCTGATGTCTTGGAAGCCACCTATCTGGATTACCAGTTGAATGACCAGGGTTCTCCTTCAGGGAAAGGTAGAGTCCGTCATTGGTGGAGCGATGCTATTCATGACTCAGAAGAAGCGATTCGAGCAAAACAACAACTCGCTCGATTTGAGGACCTGCATGGGATCCGCGAAGTTTCCGCTCCGTTTCTTCGGGAAGCCCCTCTGTCAACTTCTCTCTTATCACAATGGACTCGTGCCATGATTGTGACGGGCCGCTCGCCTGAGGGTCTCGAGCGTCTTCAGTCACATCAGGCGCAATCGAGCCAGGACATGAGATTTTCCAGGGCGACCTTTCATGCCCATCAGGGAGAAGATTCCGATGCGATGGCCTTACTCGAAGATGTTTCTCCTACCGTCGAGAAAGGACATCTCTATCAACAATTAGGAGAATGGGAGCAGGCAGAAAACACCTTCTCCGCCATTATCCAAAGAGATACAAAAAATACCCGAGCGCATATTGGCAGGATCACGAGTTTAGCCATGACCGGTGAGGATTCAGTTGCGCAAGATGCGTTGCAGCAGCTATTTGATGAATGTCCGGAACCAGGCTGGCCAGCCCTAGCTGGGTTGCTCGTGTATGCAGAAGGCTCGAGTTCTTCCTATCAATCCATGCTTCAGACTGAATTCAACGCGCGGGGGTTAGATGATGAGTCTGAGAATCTGGATACTCAGTTGCGGTATTTGGCCTTGTTGGGCCAACAAGAGCAGTATCCTGAAGTCGTCCAGCAGTATCAGGCGCTGAATCGTGAATATCCTGAACGACCGGATTTGGTTTTAGGATTGGCTCGAAGTCTTTCACAAGATCAGAATTCACGAGCCATGCATGAGTCGCAGCCTGTGGTTGAGGCCTATGATCGCTACTTGGCACTGAAGCCGTATGATGTAGCCGTCTGGACAGAAAAGGCGAGATATCTTGGATGGCAGTCCAAGTATTCTGAGGCAGAACAGGAGTATGCGGCGATCTTGGCGCAGTACCCCTATGAAGAAGTGGTGAGGTTAGAACTCAAAGGCAAACAAGAGTTTTGGCGAAAACATAACCGCATGGCGTATCAACGATATCGGGAAGTGTTGGAGCTTCGTCCTCAACATGAAGAGGCCTTAAGCGACCTTGGCCAAATTCATAGTTCGGCGTTTCGTTTTGAGGATGCTCGCCCCTACTATCGAAGATTGCTGGCCGGGAATCCCGGACATCGGCTTGCCAGAGAGTCATTAGAATTAACACACATCTTTGCTCGCCCTCAAATTACGGCAGGGATTGGATATGTCAAGATGGATGGTTTTGATGGTTCGTTGTTAACCGAATACATGCCCGTGACGGCTGAGGTGTTCGCCCCATTTTCACAAGATTTTTGGGCTGGGATAGGCTATCAATGGGTGAAGTTTGATGTGCCAGGCAAACCTTCTTCGGCTAATATTGGGCGGGTGATGGCCCGGTATTCGCCTTCGCCGTTTTGGCATATTGATGGCTATGTGGGTGGCCTGAAGTATTCTGGCACCAATAAATCCAATGTGAATTTTGGGGCAGGGGTGTCGTACGAATGGCAGTCGGGGTTGAAGGGTCGGATTGAAGCGGGCAGGCAAGATCTTTGGCAAAATGCCCAAACGATTCGGCGGAATCTGTCGTATCATTCCTATGCTGTGGGTGCAGAATACAATGTCACGAAAGAACTAGAGCTGACCGCTGGAGCAGGCTTTTGGGATTATTCCGATGATAATTGGAATGTGAATGGACAATTTTCCGGTACGTACACGTTGCTGCCGTTCCCTCATCCACTTCGGGTTACCTATCAACTAGACACATTTGGTTTTGATGAGGAGAGCGTTTATTTTTCTCCAGAATTCTTTGCCAAAAATACCTTTGCGATAGGGTGGCAACATTTCCTCGGGTTCCCTCGACGTAAGGAACACCACGGAGAGTCGCCCATGAGGAATCGATATTCTGGGACCGACATCGGACAATATTTAGGGTGGCCGATGCGTCCCGTGTATCTGCCCAAAACAGCCTTGAATGCCTATTCATTGGACTATGGGTTTTCTGTAGATGATGAAAACAATCTCTATCATCAGTTATCGGCGTCGTTTGCCTATGCGATCACCAAACGGTGCCATCTCCATGCCGTCGGCATGATCATTCGGGCTGACGTGGTCGACCAAGATTCTGTAAATGGATTTCTGCAATGTCATTTATAACCGGGAGTCGCAGCCTTTTCTTGTGGATGTCATAGTGTATGCTTGAGTCATACAAGTTTGTGTTCTCCCTGCTTAGGTGCCCTTGTCTATTGTTGCCTCTCTCAGAACGTTGTGGTTTTCCCTGCTTCTCTTCATTCCCATGTTATTGACTGGTTGCCAAACATCGCGCCCGATGTTGCCCCTTAACACGTTAATTCCCTTGGCTTGGGAAGGCTATCAACAGCGGTTCATCAATGCTGATGGACGAGTGTTTCGGCCGTTCAATCAAGGTGACACGGTGTCTGAGGGACAGGCCTATGCACTGCTGATGGCTGTGGTTTTGGATGACCGGCAGACCTTCGACCGTGTGTTGAATTGGACGACTACTCATCTCTCGCGATTCCAAAAGTTTGGTGATCACCTGTTGGCGTGGCATTGGGAAGTGGAGAAGGGCGTGACAGATTGGAATAGCGCATCTGATGCGGAAGTTGATATGGCCTTAGCTCTCATTTTGGCTCATGCACGCTGGGAGGATGAAACGTATCGCAAGCAGGCTGTCCTTCTTCTTCAAGATATTCTGAAATTAGAGACGGAGGTAATAGGAACGGCGCGCTATTTGATGCCAGGTAATTGGCGTTTGGGTAAGAAGATTCATCCTCTGAATCCCTCCTATTTTTCTCCAGCTCACTTCCGGCTGTTTTATTTGGTGACCAAAGACGATCGTTGGTTAGAACTCCTGGAGAGTTCGTATGCCTTCTTACAACAACTGTCCAGCCAAGAAACAATATCCATTCAGGCCGGGTTGGTTCCAGATTGGATTGGGATAGACGTAGAAGGTCGATTGCACGTGATCGAAGGTTTTTCAGCACATACGACATGGGATGCCGTTCGAATGCCTTGGCGAGTGGCTCTGGATATAATGTGGGTACAAGAAAATTGTGGGTTGGATTATTTGCATGCGGTTGAAGAGTTTTGGATGGAAGAATGGAAATCTCGAGCTGGACAATTTTTTCTCGAATACCAGCTTTCCGGAGAACCGATTACAACGGAAGAACACGTGAGTGCCTATGCTATGGCCCTTCCGGCGCTGGAGAGTATTCAGTCGCCGCTTTCTTCAGAGGTCTTGCAGAAGGTGCAGACATTCTTTCGTGAAGATGAAAAGTCTTTTCAGAATTCACAGGATTATTACCAAAATAGTTTAAGTCTTCTCGGGCTCCTCTCCCTTCAGCCATCAATGAACTCTAGCCTGCCTTCGTTAGTTTCCAAATTTCAGGCGTTTCCAGTTGAAACTCCGGATGTCTGCCGGAGCCAGGTTGGTTCACACTAAAGACGTTCACGACCCTTTCCTTAACGTCCCACCTCCATTTGCTGTTAATCTGGTTTGGGGTTTTTGCGCCAGTGCAAGACTAATGAGCTGGCCTGGATCGGTATACCATTTCACAAGCTCAAAACCGCAAGAAAGCAGCAAGTCCTCGGCGAGAGGGTAGTCATACTTCATACTGAGTTCTGTGCGAATTTCTTCACCTTTTTCGAGAGATATGGAAAGATTAAGGTCGGGAATTTCCAAGGTCTGAGCCTCTTCTGAGCGTAACCACATCTCTATGCGGTTGGCTTCAGGATTATAACGCGCAACATGCTCGAATTGGTCGGGTTCGCACACTGCGCCAAGTTGATTGCGAAGGACACGTAGAATGTTTTTATTAAACTTAGCAGTAATGCCTTGTTGATCGTTATAGGCGGCTTCTAGCCTGGCGATATCTGTGATGCGTTGAACGCCTAAGAGGAAGAAATCGCCGTCGGCCATCTCCGTATTCACTGCGGTCAGAAATTCTTTAGCAGCCAAAGGCGGAAGGTTGCCGATCGTCCCACCTAATATCACGACAAGACGTTTGCCCCCCTCGGGAATATGTTCCAGGTGAGCCAAAAAGTCTCCTGCGACGCCGTGGATCTGCAGGCCAGGGTATTCTTGTGCGAGCTCTTCGGAGACACGGCGTACGATGGTTTCGTCGACATCGAATGGGACGAAATGCCGCAATTGGCCGGCCTTAGCCATTGCATCCAGTAGCACTCGAGTTTTTGTGGCTGCACCGGAACCTAATTCCACAAGTTCTTCAGCGCCGCTCAACTCTACAATTTCGTCTGCCCATGTGAGAAGTAATTGATGTTCCGTCCGTGTCTGATAATATTCTGGCAACTTACAAATCTGTTCAAAGAGTGTCGAGCCCCGCTCATCGTAGAAAAGTTTTGACGGCAAGGTTCTGGGATTGGCAAGGAGGCCTGTCTTGACGATTTGCCCCAATGAGGCAGGATCTTCTGTCGTGGTGGGTACGTCAATGGTGATTGATGCCTCTTGGTTTGAATTCATGAACTCCTCCCTGGTTCGAGAACAATCGAATGCGGTGAGATGATTATTTTTGCCCGCGGATTATGATGAACGTGTTAGGTACGTTCAGATGTTACTGGGCACATTCCTTCATAATACAAAGGAAAAGCGAATGAGATTGGAATAGGGAAGAATAAAATAAGAAATGATGGGAACACTATACTGGGCATAGTCCATGGATGCAACCAACAATAATGAGACGGCTACTCAAATATAAGACAGAGGAATTGTAAAAACGTGAATGTTTGCTGGGTTATCGAGACGATTCCAATCCTCTGGGTCTGACCCATCGTTCGATCCAACCGAGTAGGCTATCAACAAGTAATGCCAGGATTGTAGCTGGTAAGGCTCCAGAGAGTATTACATGGACATTGGCTAATTGGAGGCCTGAAACAATAGGGACTCCTAATCCTCCGGCTCCAATGAATGCGGCGAGGGTGGCGGTTCCGACCGTCCATATTGCCGCGGTTCGAATACCAGCCATGATGGTGGGTGCCGCCAGTGGCAGGCGCACTGATCGTAAAATTTGCCATTCTGTCATGCCAAGGGCTCGACCGGTCTCGACGACCGATGGGGCCGTATCGCGCAGACCTGAAAAGGTGTTGCGCACAATAGGGTAGAGAGAATAGATCCATAGGGCCATGATGGCGGGGAGGGTTCCAACGCCAAACAGCGGAATCATAAAAGCTAATAAGGCAATAGAGGGAATAGTTTGCGACATGCCAATGAGACGGATCATCGTTTCTGCGCCTGTTCGCCACCGCTCAAGTAAGAGCGCCAGGGGGACAGCGAGCAGAATGCCAAGCAATAGCCCCAAGCCAGCTAATCCCATATGTTCTCCTGTGCGAACCAGTAAGGCTGTGCGTTGTTCCCATAGATAGGTCAAAAAAGATGTTGAATCCTCTGTTGTTGACGTTGTTGGTCGGTGCGTTTCTTTGACGAGGTGGAGAGTTTGCAAGGCGTCAGAGGCCACGCGGGGTATGGGTTCACCCTTTTCTTGGATTCGGAGATTCAATTCACGCATCCGTGTTGGACTAAGGGCATGAGTCAGTTCACTCAGCACTAGGGCTAATTCAGGATGTTTGGTTAAGGTTTCGCCCCGCACGAGCGCGGTGGCCTCATAGGGCGGGAAAAATCGGAGATCGTCTTCTAAGACCACAAAATCATATGCGGCCAACCGACCGTCGGTTGTGTAGACATCCAGCACATCAATGTCTCCATTCTTTGTGGCTTGGTATTTTAGGGATTGTTGCATGCCCACGACTTTACGAAATTTTAGTCCATATACTTGGTCCAGTCCTGGCAAGCCGTCAGCCCGTTGGATAAATTCATAGCCAAATCCCGCTTTCAATGTTGGAGAAACCTTCACTAAATCCGTAATCGTGCGGACACCCAAGGCTTGGGCATGATCTCGTCGGAGAGCCAGTGCATAGGAATTATCAAATCCTAACGGTGCCAGCCATCTTATATTCCAACGTGCTCGAAACTCACCCCGTACTCGGTTCAAGACAGCCACTGGATCTTGCATGGTTTTTTCCCCAAGAATAGTAACGAGACCGGTGCCGGTGTATTCTGGGTACAGATCAATGCTGCCGGTGGTTAGCGCTTCGAAGCATATTTGTGTGCCGGCCATTCCAAACCGGCGTTCTACGTTTAAAGATGTTTGCATCTCGATCAGTTGCGCAAACATTTCTGCGAGGAGTCGATTTTCCAGGAAATTTTTTGAACCCACAATGATAGTTGTCTGTGTTTCAGCCCAAGAAGATGGGCAGTTCATTATGAGCAATGAAAAGGCGAACAGGACTCCAATGATCTGTCTGACAGGCGACGAATTTTGAGAACACGAATCAATCAGCATGTTACTCTGGTGATTGAGATTGGTGTTGAAGCAGTGTTGCCACATAAAGGGTGGCTGGTGACGCCATGAGTTCTTGTGCTGTGCCAACCTGATGAATGTGCCCATCTTTCAGCACCGTAATACGATCACCTAAGCGAAAAGCTTCGGACGTATCATGGGTGATCAAGACCATAGTTTTCTGAAGGCGGTTTTTGAGAGCCAGGAATTGTTCGTGTAATTCCCGGCGAGTGATGGGGTCTAAGGCGCTAAAGGGCTCATCTAAGAGGACGATGGGCGGGTCTGCCGCTAGGGCTCTGGCTACGGCCACCCGTTGGCGTTGTCCGCCGGATAGTTCAATGGGATAACGGTCAGCGATTTGTGCGGGATCCAAATTGACCAATGGGAGTAAGGTGTTCAGGCGTTTTTCTTGTTGCTCTATCGGCCATTCTAATAGTTGTGGGACCAAACAGACATTGTGCCTGATGGTCCAGTGAGGAAACAGCCCACCGTCCTGAGGGATGTATCCCAGGCGGCGGCGTAGGGAAATGGGATCTTGATTGATAACTGGATAACCTTGAACGAAAACTTGGCCAGTAGTTGGCCCAATCAAACGATTGAGTAACCGCAAAAGAGTTGTTTTCCCAGACCCACTTTCTCCAATGATGGCCATGGTCTCACCTTGTTCTACGTACCAATCGATATTCTGAAGCGCATAAGTGCCATCAGGAAATTGCTTGCTGACCTGTTGGATTTCAAGTTCCCAGTTGTGTGACATAAAAGTTTGAGGTTCGGGGTGGGGAAAATGGTTGCAGTCATCTCAGAGCTGTCAACCAAAATTTTTAGCTGCAGAGTAAAAAGAATTTTCTGAGAATAGCAAGGAATCGCAAGTGTGGCCAGCACAGGAATATCGGACAACATGTTGAGTGATGCATGCGCACCATGATGGTAGCCTTAATCAACTCGCTGCGGGAACTTTTAGAACGATTTCAATTTCGGTATACTATTGCAGCCCCGTATGGGGCTTTTTATTTGTGCGAACATTCATGAATTTTTTTGTTTCCTTTTTGTATGAGTGAGGTCCAGAATGTTGACACAATGTTCCAGCCTTCAAGAAGAATTAGAAAAAGCCCGACTGCTGACGGATAAACTGTTTTCTCTGGTTAGTCCGAAAGCCATGTATGCTCGTCCAATACCTGAACGGCATCGGTTGATTTTTTATCTTGGGCATCTGGAAGCCTTTGATTGGAATCAATTGTGTCGCTGGACATTGGGCAAGCCTTCTTTTCATGCTTCATTTGATCAATTATTTGAGGCGGGGATTGATCCTGCGGTGGGTACGGCTTCTACCGATATGCCTTCTGATTGGCCAACGCTTCAAGAAGTAGGAAATTATAATGCTCGAGTCAGGCAGGAAGTTGATCAGGCACTAGAGCTGGTTTCGGAAGAGATAGTGCAAGTTGCTCTTGAACATCGTCTCATGCATGTGGAAACTACAGCGTATTTGTTACATCAATTGGCTTCTCATGAAAAACACATGCCGCATTCGGTGCGGCTTACTTTGCACGGAAGGCTTCCTTCTGAAGAAATGGTTGAGATCCCCGAAGGAGTAGCGTATTTGGGGCGTGATCCAGAGGAAGGGTTTGGTTGGGACAATGAATTTGGAGTCCATGAGGTCTTTGTTTCGGCTTTTGAAATAAACCAATTTAACGTAACCAATGGCCAATATCTACAATTTGTGCAGGAAGGTGCTAAAGCTCCAGTGTTTTGGAAACGTCAAGGCGACCAGTGGATGCTGGAAACGATGTTCCAACGTGTGCCCTTACCACTCTCATGGCCCGTTTATGTGACTCACCAACAGGCACAGGCCTATGCTGACTGGAAAGGGCTGGCTTTGCCCACCGAAGCACAATTTCACCGTGCCGCTTATGGTACCTCATCAGGAGTGGAGCAGCCGTTCCCATGGGGTACAGATTCAGCCCACTCCTCATTAGGCAATTTTGATTGTCAAGTTTGGGATCCGAAACCTGTGACTGATGATCCGCAAGGAACTAGTGCATTTGGTGTGGCTCAACTCGTGGGCAATGGATGGGAATGGACATCGACTCTGTTTCGCCCATTTAAAGGATTCAATCCGCTCCCTACCTATCAGGGCTATTCTTCCCGTTTTTTTGATCAAGATCATTTCGTTGTAAAGGGCGCAGGTCCTCAAACTGCTCGCCGGTTATTGCGACGATCATTTCGGAATTGGTTTCGACAAGGCTATCCATATGCCCACACGAGTTTTCGTTGCGTTAAAGCCTAACATGGTGATTGAGCAGAGTTTTGCCACTTTTGCTCTTCCTGAACGTCGATCCACCATCACCTCAAGACTAAAGAAGATCTTACAAGTTTCCTCTCACGTTCATGAACTTTCATTCTGCTTGGTATGACCCGCGTCGTTGGTGGGCAGATCTCACAGGTGTCTGGCGCGACACACGGTTGATTGTGGTTACGGCTCAGATTGCCGCAATATATGCAGCGATTCTTATCCCTTTCAAGGCGGGGATTCCTCTTATCCCTGGGTTTGTGGAATTACGACCAGCCAATGCGATTCCAATCGTTGCCTCATTGTTATTTGGCCCGGCTGCAGCGTGGGGTGCTGGTATTGGCAATATTATTGGTGATTGCTTTGGCACATTGGGCCCAGCCAGCGTGTTTGGTTTTTTGGGGAATTTCTTTTTAGGGTATCTTCCGTATGTAATGTGGGGTCATTTGGGATGGTTGTCATCCGGACAGCCACCCATCATTCAATCTTGGCGGCAAGGTTTGGAGTATGGACTGATCTGTGTGGTAGCCTCCGCTGCATGTGCGGGGATTATTGCATGGGGTGTGGAAGTGCTGGGCTTGCTTCCGTTTATGGTGTTAGCCCCTGCGGTTTTCTTCAATAACATTGTTATGGGGTTGTTTTTAGGGCCACCCTTATTACGATTTCTGTATCCTCGTGTTCAACGTTGGCAATTACGATATGAGGATATTCGTTCTTCTCATACGTCTTTACAGAATGCTGGAGAAGTTCATAAAACTTCTTATCAGGAAGACGCTCCTCATTCCGATCCTTCCGAGGCAACGGCCATATGCCCTGTTTTGGCTTGCGACGAATTTTCCTTCTCTTATGCTGACCACGTAGCTCAGGCTCTTCGTAATATTACGTTTTCCATTGCCCCTGGGGAATTTGTGATGGTGCTAGGGAGTAGTGGGTCTGGAAAATCGACTCTATGTTATGCCTGCAATGGTCTGATTCCCCACATGATCCCCGGGACTCTGTTCGGTGAGATCCGAGTATGCGGAGTAGACACACGAGCTTTGCCTGTGTGGAAGAGAGCGAATCAGGTAGGGCTAGTCTTTCAGGATTTTGAAACGCAACTGATTGGTACTACTGTGGGAGCTGAATTACGGCATCCCATAGAATATCGTGAGTCACCCCAGACTTTTCATGAAGTGAATCGACGGATTGACCATGCACTCAATTCCGTTGGGTTAGGTGTTGATCTTGACCGGGATCCGATGAGGATGTCTGGAGGACAACGGCAGAGGCTCGTGATGGCGTCTATTTTAGTGCAAGAGCCTCAACTCTTCATTTGTGATGAGCCTTGTTCGGATATAGATCCTGCCAGTCGTATCCAATTGCAGCCGATGTTGGGTGAACTCACACGCAAAGGATGGAGTGTGCTGATGACAGAGCAAGATCTTGAAAGTCTTCAATTAGCTAATCGAGTAATCCTGCTCAATGAGGGACAAATGATTTGGGAAGGTTTGCCTGCGGTGTTGCTGCGCGATCCCAAAATGCTGCGGGAGCATGGCATCAGACCTCTGGACTTAACAGAATGCTTTGAAGAATTTGGATATGAGCCGTTGCCAATTTACGTAGAAGAAGCTTGGGCGGCGGCAGAAGAGTTACACCTTACCCTTAATCCACCGGCAGAAGTCCTTGATGATACCCTACGCCTTGGTGAGCGAGCGGGCTCGTTTGATGCCATGATCAATCCGATTATTCAGCTTGAGAATGTTTCTTTCTCCTATGAGAATGATTCAATTATTCAGGGTCTGACATGTGCCATTGCCTCAGGAGAATTCATTGCCATTTTGGGGGCGAATGGTTCTGGGAAAAGCACCTTGGCGCGGTTACTCAACGGGATCTTACTCCCTACATCCGGTCGAATTTGCCTGGATGGCTTGGATACCTGCACTTCTTCCATGAATGAACTTGCTAGTCGGGTAGGCCTGGTCTTTCAAAATCCTGATCATCAAATTTTTGCGGAGACGGTATGGGAAGAAGTTGCCTTTGGTACAAAAAATTTAGGGTATTCACAAGAAGAAATCGACGTTCGTGTTCGTGAATCCCTGATGGCAGTTGGACTTCCAGTTGAACAAAATGGCGGATTAGATCCTTTTTCTTTGCGAAAAGGAGAACGTCAGTGTGTTGCTGTGGCTTCGGTTCTGGCTACGCGACCTGCCGTGTTAATTTTTGATGAACCCACTACGGGCCTTGATGCTGCAGAAACTAATCGAATGATGGCTATGATCTGTGAATTACACAAACAAGGCCATACGATCGTGATCATTACCCATTCCATGAGATTAGTGGCCGAGAACGTTCAGCGATGCCTCATTCTGAATGAAGGGAGGATTTTAGCGGATGGATCACCTCGAGAAATTTTTCAAGATCTCACTGTTGTCCGTGAAGCTTCGTTAGAGATCCCCAAAATATCACAGTTTAGTCAAAAATGGGGGCACACGTTATTAACCATTAATGAAGTCAAAGCTTCACTAGAACAAAAAACAGCGTGACTGTTTCTCTGTATCTTAACCACAATACGTGGGTTCATCGATTGGAAGGGCGTACAAAACTATTGGTGGCCTTGGGTTTTTTTGTGTTGGCTTTGTGCTTTTCGCATCCGGGTTATTTGCTCGTTGTGTTAGCTCTTTTATGTGTGGGATTAGTTGAGGCGCGAGCGGGTGGCAACGTAAAAAAAATAGGGATACTCGCTGTATTGCTCGTGTCTTACAGCATGATGCTTTGGCCATTTTTTGTGAATGGAACGACACCTGTTCCGTGGCTTCACTATTTAGGAGTTA
Organism: Nitrospirales bacterium; assembly: GCA_965223685.1. Classification (GTDB taxonomy): domain Bacteria; phylum Nitrospirota; class Nitrospiria; order Nitrospirales; family UBA8639; genus Nitrospira_E. The sequence goes on along the minus strand of CBDCXG010000002.1, from coordinate 1,222,990 downwards.
CGTGGGAAGGCTGTGCCTTTGGTTTTGGGATGGGATTGCGATTATTGATTATGGTATGGGGAGGCGTGTGGGTATTATCAACGACTACGATTGAAGAGTTAGCCCAGGCCTCTCAGCAACTTGGTTTTCCTGCACGAGTTGGCTTTGCTTTTTCTCTGGCTTTTCGGTGGGTGGGGATTCTGTTAGGAGCTGGAGTTGGAGTAATTCAAGCTCAACGTTCGCGAGGATTGGATCTCTCATCTGGAAATATTCTTCAACGGATTCGACAGTATGTGCCACTGGTGGTGCCATTAATTGGACATGCCCTTCGGCAGACCAATTTATTAGCCATGGCCCTAGAGTCCAAAGGATTTCATCCTACTGCGCACCGAACTTTAACTGTTACTGGAAAGATGAAAGAGCCTGATTATTTTCTCTTGGCGGGGATAGGTATTCTTGTTGGGTTAGGTGTCTGGCTGCGATGGCAAGGAATGGGGATCGTAGACGTTCATTTCTAAAGTTGTTGTGTTGAATGAAAAACAAACGGCCCATTCAAGATTCCTGAATGGGCCGTCGTTCATATCGAGAACATAAGAGCAAGAGAGAATTATATTTGCTTCTTACGAAGTCTCCAAGCTCCCAATCCCAAAAGACCAGATCCTAGTAGGATCATCGTTGACGGTTCAGGGTTTTGAACTAATTTCGTTCTTTCATCTGCTAGTTTGTCTTCTTCATCCGCGATCGTAATATTTACGTCGTTGTAATCCATGTCAGTATGGTCTTCAAATCCAACGTGAGTGAGCCCACCCCCTAGATCTGTAGATAGGGTATGGTCCATACCAAAAGAATTCCCATTACTGACCTCAATAGAAAATTTACTAAAGTCAACCTGTCCTTCAATTTCAACGATAGTACCTATTTCAGTCTCCCCAGCGGTGAATATTACTTTGCCATCATACAACACGTCACTCTGAAGGTCGGCATTTCTCCCGTCGTATCTGACCCAATCTGCTTGAGCCACTGAAGGGAGGATCAAAAATCCCATTGCTAATGAAAATCTTAATAGTCTGCTTTTTTGTAGAAAGTGTTTCATGCTTTCCTCCTCATGTCATGTATTAGGATGTATTCCTAATAGGTAATAATAGGTAAATTTCGTCTGGATTTTTTATTTCTAAAATTTCCGTGTCAATTGGAAGGAAAGCAATATCTAAGCCATCTTGGGAATATTTAATTGCGGTAGTGAGCAAGGGTGATAGTTACCTGGTGTTATGGTTTGTTGATGGATAGTACGAAAAATTCTGTAAAGATTTTTTCACCCCTCTGAATATTGAGTCTTTTTTTAAAAACTGTAGGATAGGCAAGCATGTAAAAAATTTGGACATGGCATTTCAGGAAAGTGATAGATAAGAAAAAGAGTTCACAAAAACTCTTAAGACATCAAAGATCTTTGAGTCAGAACTTTTTTCAGCCTAAACAATGGAGAGCAATGAGCAGGAAGATACAGGATAGGGCTGACAATTTAATCAGCTGAAGCGTTCAAGGAGATAGGTATCGATTTCTTGGGAACGCAAAAAGCCAAAAAACGTGAGATGAAAATGGAACTCTATGGTTTTCTTGAGAGGAGAGCGTGGTTTATTTAAGAACTGGAAGTTGAGAGCAGGAATGCTCTTGTTTAGCAAGAGCGACGAATTTAGAGATATTTTTGAGGCAGCGTCCGCAACAATTCTTTTTATCGTTGAGTTCTAATGAGGAGGCGAGTTCTTTTGAGCAGGTCACTCCTGCTTTTCCCAACTCTCGAACATCAGATTCTCGAATGCCTTTACATATGCAAATATACATGGTTGCGTGTTGTTCTTAGCCGTAATTCGATAATGATAATTGTTCTCAACTTTCAATAATGTTACTACGAAGTAGTAGGCCTGTCAAGAGGATGATAAATATATATAACTTGTTGAAAGTAAACAAAAAAATGCGTTAACTGAGTATAGCATATTTTTTCTGCATTTTTATGATGGGCTTAAAGGAAAATAGGTGAAACCTTGGGTGAGAAATGGAGTGTGGAGTGAACATTGATTCGTTTTTTATTATAGATAAATCTGAGAGTGTAGAGTTGCGTATCTATTGTCAACCGCGAGCTTCTAAAACAGAAATTGTGGGAATACATGGTGATGCGCTCAAGGTTCGTCTCGTGGCACCACCAGTAGAAGGCAAAGCCAATCTTGAACTCTGCCAGTATCTCGCACGGCTTTTTGGTGTTCCTCGACATGCTGTTCAGATTCTTTCTGGAAAAAATGCAAAACAGAAGCGAGTGCTCATGAAAGGGAAGAAAACAGACCAGATTCAAGATTGCCTTGGTCAAATTGTGAAAGAACCGCTAGAAAATCTTCCTTGAGTTCTCTCGTAGAAAAAATCCAGGTGATGGCGGTCTAATTGACTCAGAGAAATAACTGATGGCGTTTTAGTTTGAGTTTACAAGGCTCCAGGGCAATTTTATAATGCCCAGCCTTATATTGGCATTGATGGCTAAGTATATTTACTAGATTGGGGATGCTTGAGATCTAATGAAAGAAAAGTTTGTTATTTTCACACTTCACCTTCTGACTAACTAATTGGTGATGTCACAGCAAAACCAAAAACAGAGGCTTGAAGAAATCTTCATTGACCACCTTGACCGGAAAACGGCGAAGGATGTTGTCAGCCAACTGGCAGACACCCAGTGTCATGGACCTGTTTTAGAATTATTAGATGAATTGGAAGGGATTTCCTCAAAAATTCAAGGCGAAGCGATTTCAGCTGTAGGGGAGATCAGGCGTAGAGGATGCTTAGCTAGTGTCATCTTATGGCTCGACCTTGGTATCACGTTTTCCCAGGCAACGGGTGCATTAGGTCTGCGATATTTTAAAGAGAGTCCTATCATTCTTGGATTATTAATGCAGGTTCATCAAAGGGATGAGCTTCTCGCACTGGTCTTGGAATTAGCTGATGGTCCAATGGAGTCAGCTCCTCAATGTGCCTATGAATGGTTCAAGGTACTGCCCCAGTTAGCTGAAGATCATTCTCTAGAAGATTTGCAGCAATGGGCATCGTTGGGCATGGAGTTAGCGGCTTGGAATTATGTCTTAGGCAATGAATTTTTTCGAGAGAGCCCCGCAATTACCAATGCGATTCCCTTGGAAGCGGCAAAAGACTGGATTGGGTTTGGGGTGAAATTGATGATCCAAAACAGTTTTGGGAAACCTGACTATGTGGGCACATTGGAGTTTTTTCGTACTAGTCCTCAATTGTTTTCAGCAATTGTGGAGCCGGAAGTAAAGCGGAGAGCCATTGACGTGGGTTCGAATCTGGCTGGGCTTTCTCCTGAAAATGCCATCCTGTTTTTATCTGAAGCGCCAATGATGCTTGAGAAAATGCCTTCCCAAGAATGGAAAGTCCGCGTGTTGAAATATGGGTTGTTAGTTGTGGATCAGGACCCTGAGACCGCCCTGACCTATTTTCGCCGAGTTCCCGATGTCTTGGCCATGCAGTCTCAGGCTGAAGATACGACAGCGTTTGATTCATGGTTTGGGCAAGGGATGGAGGCCTTAGAATATAGTATCGAAGCTGGCCGGGCCTTTTTTGCACTTGAGACACAGCAAGCTTGTGCGGTTGTGGAAGAGGCTCTGACCGGAGTACCTCTCCAGAAAGTCGCGCGTTCTTTAAAGATGTTTGCGATGGCCTTGTGTGGCCAAGAAGTGATGCTAGAGCCGCTTCCTGAAAGCGGAGGAGCTGTTCCCCTAGATCAAATAGGTAAAGCTGGACCTTTTGTGCGTTCGAAGGCACGACGGGAGAGCCTGGTTATTTATCTTCCGCTTATGATGAAACGATCATCAACACAAGAGGGCAATCGGCGTTGGTATTCTGTCATGGTGGCGCACGAAGTGGGCCATGTAGAGTTTGGGACCTATCGGGTATCTGATGAAGTCGTGCAACGGGTGGGTCTCACTGTAGCGGCCCGGTATGAACAAACAGGAGTCAGCCACCCTAGCGGGATCAAGACTTTGGGAGACCTATTCAAGCTCTACCCGCAACCTCGAATAATTGGTGATTTATGGGAAATTGTGGAAGATGCCCGTGTCGACTTTTTGCTGAAACGGGAATATCCAGGCTTACAAGATGACCTGTCCATCCTGACAAAAGAAGCCATTCAGGTGCGTACCTTATCGCATGGGATGACGGCGAGAGAAATCGTATTAGATGCCTTGCTTTTGTATTTTTCAGGATTGACTAAAGATGATTTTTCTCGTCCTGGCCTCCAAAAGCTTATTGACGAGATCTGGGCAGTCGCACAAACGATTCTTCAACCTACGGCCACGGTTGATGATAGCATAGAACTTGCGGATCAGCTCTATCAAGAACTAGAAGCTCAGATTGGGACGTTAACCAAAGAGCCAGATGAGGAACAACCTGATGACGCGGTGGAAGAGGTTTCTGCATCTGAGTCTGGGCAGCAACATCAAGCGGCAGAGCATCTAGAGGATGAGTATCAACCCGTTCTCAATTGGGAGTTTCGGGGGGCCTTAGATCCTGAAGACATTCAAGTTGAGGATTCGGAAATATCTGAAGCTGAATCACAAGGGCAACAACCGGGTGGAGGTCTTTCAGAAGGTAGGGGGAAAGAGGCCATACAAGGACGCAAACCGCCACCTTTCTCTTCGCCATCTCAAGCACCCTTGGACCCTCAGAAACCGCTATTTGGAATGTCTCCTCTCCAGCAATGGTTTCAGCCAAATTTACATTCACAAGATGGGCGGCATGGCAGGACATTGGCAAATGGGAACTATCTCTACGACGAGTGGGATGGGCTCATCCATGACTATCGTCCCCAATGGTGCCGAGTGATTGAGCAACCGGGCGTGGAAGGTTCTCCTGATTTTGTTGATGAAACATTTCAGGCCTATGCTCCAATGATTCGAGTGATCCGGCGCTACTTCGAAACAATTCGTCCTGAGGCCTTTCGGAGACTCGGGCGGCAGACCAATGGAGAAGATATTGATCTTGATGCGTTAGTCAATTGGATGGTGGAGCGGCGCCAGGGGAAGGAGCCGTCTGACCAAGTCTATTCCACCCGCCAGAAGCACGATCGCCAAGTAGCCGTGGCTTTTCTGGTGGATATGAGTGGATCGACCGGCCGCCAAATAGGGTCTCGGTCTCGACCGGTTATTGACGTTGAAAAGGAAGGCTTACTGTTATTGTCTGAGGCACTGGCTGCTATTGGTGATCACCATGCCATCTACGGGTTTTCTGGCCAAGGTCGGGAGGCGGTGGAGATACATCTTCTCAAAGATTTTGATGAACGGCCGGGAGGGCGAGTGGGTTTGAAAATCAGTGGAGTCAAACTGCGGCAACAAAATCGTGACGGTGCAGCCATTCGCCATGCGACCTATCGGCTCATGCAGCAGGCAGCAAAAGTTCGCCTTTTGATATTGATCAGTGATGGAAAGCCCTTAGATGATAACTATGCTGACGAATATTCTTTGGAAGACACTAAGATGGCACTACGCGAAGCACGCCTCAAAGGCATTCACCCGTTTTGTATTACCATCGATCAAGCGGCCACGGATTATGTGAAACGTATGTATGGAGATATTGGGTTTTTGGTTGTTGATAACGTTGAGACACTACCAACACGTTTGCCAAAAATCTATCAGCGGTTAACAGCTCGCTAATGTCTTTGATGAATGAGATAGATTATTGATGTCCAATTTTACACGTCCTGAAGTCCCACCCTGGTTGTATAAACTTTTTACAGGTCACCAATATCCGTATGTTCGTCGTCAGGCAAAGTTTGACAAGAAAGATCGTCCTACAGATGCGAGCCCTTCGGAACCAACGTCAGATGAAGTTCGGGAAAAATTTTGGGAAATTTATCCGCGCTGTACGATAAAAATGTTACAGGAAGTCAAAACTGGCATGATCGTCGCGTTTAACGAATTGGGAGAGTATGCAGCGGGAACCTACCAAGAGTTTGTGGACCATCCTGAAGAATTTTTGGCCCGTGAATATGGGAAAAAAAAGATAAAAGTAAATTTTTATGATGGAGACAATTTTGTCTGTACGGTCAATTTTAAAGTCGCAGGGTGGACTAGCCATGATGAGGACGAATAACCCATGGCTGCGATCCTAAAAAAGGAATAGGTGGTGTGATGAGGCGAGTGAAAGTGACTGTAGTGGGTGCGGGGAATGTTGGTGGATCGATTGCGCAACGCCTCGCTGAAAAAAGTTGGTACGACATTGTGTTGGTAGATATAGTTGAAGGAATGCCACAGGGAAAAGCGCTAGACTTAGTGGAAGCCGGTCCAGTCTGTTCTTACGATTCTGCTGTCATAGGGGCTAATAATTATGAAGCCACGAAAGATTCTGATATCGTTGTTGTCACTTCAGGAATTCCAAGGCGCCCTGGGATGAGCCGAGACGAATTGCTGGAGACCAACACCAAGATTGTCTCCTCTGTTGTTCGAGAAACCGCCAAGCGGTCCCCAGAAGCTATTCTCATAATTGTTTCGAATCCCCTCGATGTGATGACGCATGTTGCTCGGCGAGTGAGTGGATTTTCCAGGAATCGTGTCTTGGGGATGGCCGGAGTGTTGGATTCTGCCCGATTTCGGTCCTTTATTGCGGAAGCCTTACAAGTCTCTGTAGAAAATATTCATGCGATGGTCTTGGGAGGACATGGGGATTCTATGGTGCCCCTCATCCGATATTCGACAGTTGCTGGGCGTCCACTCCCCGAATGGTTCTCGCCTGAAAAACTAGAGAGGTTGATCAAACGAACTCGAGAAGGGGGAGCAGAAATCGTCAATTTATTAAAGACTGGGAGTGCGTACTACGCCCCGGCTGCTTCTGTGGTGGAAATGGTTGAAGCGATATCCAAAGACCAAAAGAAAATCCTTCCCTGTGCGATCTTATGTGAAGGGGAATATGGATTTGATGATTTAGTATTGGGGGTGCCGGTTAAGTTGGGGGCAAACGGAGGCGAGACTATTATCGAATATACCCTGACAAATGATGAAAAAGCTGCGTTAGAAGCTTCCGCAAAAGCCGTTCAGGAATTATGTGGAAAAGTTGATGTGATAATGCAAAAAATATCCTAGAGGTTCACTATCCTCCACACTTAGTTTCAAAGGTATTGTTCGAAAAATTTCCAACGAAAACCGTACTCTTGTATGCTTGACGCTTGGCGAACCCCATTCGTATAGTGGCCATGGGTATTAAAACCCACATCTGAAAAATCGTGTCTGTTTAGTCTATATTAAGTCTTACATCCAATAGCGAATCTGAGATAATCGAGAACTAATATGATTGAAACGATGGCTCCGCGTGTATTACGAGAAATCCCGGGAGAACCCTGGGAAATCACTTCGTATTGCCAGCAGGGTGGCTATGAAGTGTGGAAGCAATGTGTCACGAAACCAGATCCTCAAGCAATTATTGCCCAATTGAAGGAGGCACATCTTCGTGGGCGAGGTGGAGCTGGGTTTCCTACCGGATTGAAATGGGACAAAGTCCTGAACCATCGTGTGGAAGAACGCTATTTTGTGTGCAATGCAGGTGAGCATGAACCTGGGACGTTTAAAGATCGGTATTTGCTCAGACACCACCCCCATCAGTTGTTGGAAGGCTGTCTCATTGCTGCGCATACGGTTGGGGCCAAGGAAGCCTATATTTATCTTAATCACGAGTTTGCTGAAGAAAAAGCCCACTTTGAAAAGGCGAAGGAAGAGGCACGGGCCAAAGGGTTTTTGGGAAATAATATTTTAAACGCGGGCCTTGATTTAGATATCCAAATTTTTGATGGCTATGGCAGTTATGTGGCTGGTGAAGAAACGGCTATGTTGGAATCGATGCAAGGGCGTCCAGCTCAGCCGAAACAAAAACCGCCGTTCTATCCCACGGAATATGGACTCCATGGGAAGCCCACACTAGTTAATAATGTGGAAACACTTTCTAATATTCCATTGCTTCTACGAAACGGGGCTGCATGGTTTCGGGAAGTCGGAACCAATACGACACCAGGGACCATGTTATTTTCTCTCAGTGGGGCAGTTAATCAATCGGGAGTGTATGAATTACCGTTAGGGACGACTGTTCGTCATTTGATTGAGGTATGTGGGCAGGGAGTGCCCAATGGTCATGGGGTCAAAGCGGTTTTCCCAGGCGGGCCCTCGTTTTCCATGATTGGCCCAGATCAGTTAGACCTTCCAATGGATTTTGATTCTTTGAAAAAAGCTGGTACGGGATTAGGTTCCGCAGGTGTGATTGTCGTGGATGATGCCACATGTATGGTGGCTCAAACGCTGAAGTTTTCAGAATTCTTTGAAGACGAGACATGTGGTCAATGTCCGCCCTGTCGAATTGGCACAGAAGAGTTAGCGACGCTAATGCGGAAAATAGAAAATGGACAGGGTGAACAAACAGACTTAGAGAAGTTGTTACAAATCTGTGGATTTGTGAAAGGCACAGGGTTTTGCACTTTAGTGTCAGGGGCTGCCGTGCTTGTTCAGAATAGTTTGCGACTGTTCCGTCATGAGTTTGAAGCCCATATTGAATTAGGACGCTGTCCGATGAATTGAGTTCCATGTCTGGGGAATAGCAAAATTTTCCAATGCCTCGAGTCACATTTATTCATCCTAAAGGAAAAAGTGGAGATGTTGCGGCCGATCTGTCTCTTCTTGAGGCAGCTGAGCAGTTAGGGTTTCCTCTCAATCATGATTGTGGGGGGAATGCCTCTTGTACCACCTGTCGGGTGGATGTGGTCGCGGGGTTAGAAAATTTGTCAGACATTGATTTTGATGAACAAGATTTACTTGATAGAGAAGCGCTCATCGAACCCTATCGGCGATTGGGGTGCCAGGCGCGAGTGTTGGGAGATGTGATTGTCCAGGTGCCTGAAGAAAAATGGGAGAGAACGTCACTCGATCAGTCACAGGAAGTCGAGTCTTCCTCCCAATAACAATCGGTCGGATTCCTGAGATACCACTCTTCTCTCATCTGTCTCATACAAACATTTCTTTTTCTTACTCGTCTATGGCTAGTTGGACTTCAATTACTCGAACCTATACCTTCTGCGCAGCGCACCGTCTGCATACTGACCAATTGCCGGATGAGGTCAATCAAAAAATATTTGGCAAATGCAATAATTTGAATGGTCATGGCCACAATTACACGGTTGAAGTAACGGTTCGAGGGGAATTAGATGTCAAAACGGGGTTGATCACTGATGTTGACCAACTTGATCAGATTGTGCAGAAAACTGTTGTGGCTCGTTTCGATCATCAACATTTAAATTTTGACCCAGCTTTTCAACATCTCACCACTACAGGGGAAAACCTGGCGAGTGTTATTTGGGATTTATTAGTTGATATGCTGCCATCGGGGCAATTGGAAAAAATTGGAGTTCTCGAAACGCGGGATAACTTTTTTGAATACATAGGAGATCCGAAATCCTAAAGTTTGCAGGAACTTCTTTTCATTCACTTTAGCGCCTGGAGAAGCATGAAGCCAAAATTGACGAAATCTAAGGTTGCAGCTGTACAGCGCAATACCCGAAAAATAGCGGATTCGGATCAGATTAAAATTACCTCCCCAGCCGCGATCAAAGACATTGAGCCCACGGTTCGGAAATTACTCAGTCAGCTTGGCGAGAATCCTGATCGAAATGGATTGCAGGAGACTCCCAAGCGAGTTGCCAAAGCTCTCACCTATCTCACGCAGGGCTATCATCAAGATATTGACACCTTGCTCAATGAAGCCCTCTTCCCCATCCAATATGACGAAATGGTGATCGTCAAAGATATTGATTTTTATAGTCTGTGCGAACACCATCTGTTGCCATTTTTTGGTAAATGTCATGTTGGCTACATTCCTAGAAAGCATGTTGTGGGTTTAAGCAAAGTTCCACGAATTGTGGATATGTTCAGCCGTCGTTTGCAGGTACAAGAACGCCTAACTGTGCAAATTGCCCATACGATTCAAGAAAAGCTCAATCCTCATGGGGTGGGTGTGGTCATGGAAGCGCGGCATTTGTGTATGAGCATGAGAGGTGTTGAAAAGCAAAACACCGTGGCTGTGACTAGCGAAATGTTAGGTGTATTCAGGAAACAACAACAAACGCGAGATGAATTTCTCAAGCTTATCCGTCAACGCGGTAGTGATAACGATTAACAATCTATCAATCGATTGGGTCGAATGATATCCAAAAAAATCTTCCTTGACCAATTTTCTTCAATCAGCTTTAATGAGGCTTATATTATCTTCCTAACACTGTATTCCCACGGATGGGCTAGGAGCGCAGGATGCGCCGGCCTTATGGTTTTTTTCGTGAGTCATGAAAACGCACTGTCTTTAGCGTAGGTGTGACCAACAGTTTTCCCAGACGGTACAGCTGACACACCAATTCTCGTTGCCCTCTTTTTCATACTTCTTTGAGTGCTCTCCTTATAAGCTCGAGTTTTTCTGTCCGAAATGGGGTTTCCTGGACAGTTCGAAAATTTTAATGTATCCCTCATCATGAATACTCCCGCTCATATGATGTTAAATGTGGGCCTGTTGGGGAAGGGGAAAGTGCCCCGGTATCAGATTGTCGTGCTGCTAGGCGCAGTGATTTCGGATGTGCCGATGTTTGTGTTTTATTTTTTGGAAAAAGTATGGCGTGCTTTCCCAGAATCCGAAATTTGGCAACACTATTTTGATCCAAGTTGGCAGATGGTCTTTGATCTTTTTCATTCGTTTCCCATTGCGATTGTTGGTGGGCTTCTGAGTCTATGGGCAAAATGCAAGGGATGGACGCTGTTTTGGGCCAGTATGATTTTGCATAATGTAGGCGATTTTCCGTTTCACCATGATGACGCACATCGGCATTTCATTCCCCTGTCGGATTGGCAATTTGTTAGCCCGGTATCGTATTGGGATCCCCGATTTTATGGAGATGTTGTGACGTTCATTGAAATTCTCATGGTTTTGGCCATTGGGCTCTGGCTTTGGCGAGATGCCAACTGGGTGGGTACAAAAATAATTGTGGCTTCAATCTTCTCCATCTATCTTGGATATTTAGGATATGTTGTTCTTGTGTGGATATAACGAAACCATCCAATCATTTGAACTCTCCAAACTTTCCAATAGATCATAACTTGTTTGTTTCAAGAAAAGATTGAATAGCCTGATTAAAAGCTTCCGGTTGTTCCAAATTGGAAAGATGGCCAGCTTGAGGAATAGTGATGAACGTTGAACCAGAAATTCGCTGAGCGATATACTCTGATTCGGTAATAGGGGTGGCTTGGTCCTCTTTACCCACGAGAATTAAAGTTGGGCATGTGATTTCTGAGAGAAGATGCGTTGAATCAAGTCGCGATGCCATAGCCATCAGGTCTACGACAATTCCTGCCGCTGGAGTTTGAAGAATCATTTGCCGGACCTGTTCGACAATTGCAGGACGCTTTTCAATCGTTATTGGAGCTAAGAGTTTTGGGATCATCATGTCAGCAATCGCTGTTGCTCCGTTCTTAAAGGCGATTTGAGCCATGGCTCGTCTTCCGGTTTCTCCTTCCTCTGTATCTGCTTGAGCTCGGGTATTGGCCAAAATCAAGGCCTGCACTCGTTCGGGATATTGTCGATACATGGAAAAGAGGGTATATCCGCCCATTGACAAACCTATGAATACGGCTTGGGGAATCTCAAGATAGTCCAGAAACTCGAGGATATTCTTCGCATAATCATCCAGGGACCAATTCCATAGTATGGTATCGGATTCGCCATGCCCCAGGAGGTCAAGAGTCATGACTCGATTTGACTTGGCTAAAGCCTTGACTTGGGGTTGCCACATGGCCTTGCTTAAGGGGAAAGCATGGATGAAGACCAGAGGCGTGCCTTCCCCTTGGTCTGTGTAGGCTAAACGGATTCCTTTATCGTTGATGAAACTTTTCATCATGATCTCCTTGTCCGTATGGATGATGAGCTAACAGAATTGAATCGTCCGAAAACATCACAAGGGTTTTTCCTAACCATTTGCAGGAAGATATCTCGTGGTTATAGCATAGTCCAGAAAAAAAAAGGCCAGAAATGATCAATGGACAGTGTAGAGAGGCGACAAATGGAATCTTTCGATTCAGAAATGCAACCTGATCTTTTCCCTACAAAATCTTCCATGGTGCGTCAGCAAGTTCCTTTGGCGGATCGAATGCGGCCACAGGATTTTGATGATTTTGTAGGCCAAGAAGAAATATTGGCGGAAGGTTGTTCGCTTCGTATAGCTATTGAGAATGATCGTGTGCCTTCCCTCATATTGTGGGGACCGCCAGGGACAGGAAAGACAACTTTGGCGGGGTTAATAGCCCAAAAAACACAGTCAGCATTTGTGCCATTTTCAGCCGTGCTCAGTGGTGTGCCAGAGTTGCGCGGGCTCTTGAAGACAGCTCAGCAACGTAAAAAAGTCTCGGGCCAACATACGCTGCTCTTTGTCGATGAAATTCACCGATTCAATAAAGCGCAGCAGGATGCCTTTCTCCCCTTTGTGGAGCGAGGAGAGATCACGCTCATCGGAGCCACCACCCAAAATCCTTCCTTTGAGGTCATCGCGCCGTTATTGTCTCGTTCTATGGTGGTCGTGCTCAAACCTTTGAACGAGGATGCTTTGGGACATATATTAGACCGTGCCCTTATGGATACGAAGCGGGGATTGGGAACAACAAAAATTACCCTCACATCTGAAGCCAGGCGTTTGATAATTGATTACGGCAACGGTGATGCCCGATCATTGTTAACGGGGCTGGAATTTATAGTTACTCATTACGCAGATACTGGGAAGCCATCCACCATCGATAAATCTCAAGTGGAACAAGCTCTCAAAGAAAAAGCCTTACGATATGATCGAAAAGGAGAAGAGCACTACAATTTGATTTCTGCCTTTATCAAAAGTATGCGAGATTCCGATCCAGATGGAGCCCTCTATTGGTTGGCACGAATGCTGGAAGGTGGGGAAGATCCGAAATTCATTGCGCGGCGCATGATGATTTTTGCATCTGAAGATATTGGGATGGCGGACTCCCAGGCGCTGGTTCTTGCCTCAGCAGTCTTTCATGCCGTGGAGGTTGTGGGATTACCTGAAGCGCAAATCAACATGGCACATGGGGCGACCTATTTAGCGATGGCTTCAAAAAGCAATGCGTCGTATGCTGGAATTGTATCTGCCAGAAAGGATGCCAAAGAAAAAGGCAATTTGCCTGTGCCACTTCACTTGCGCAATGCCGTGACTTCTCTAATGAAAGATTTGAGGTATGGAAAAGACTATCGCTATGCTCATGATGACCCAGGTGCCAAATCCCAAACGCATCTACCTAAAGAACTGGAAGACCGACGCTACTATCGATCCACAGATCCTTCTTCTCCTGCCGATGAAGAGGAAGATCTCAATGCTCCTTGGTGATGCCATAATTGATGGGATGGTTCCAAAGAAAAAGCCTTTTGAGGACTCGAAATAGACTTCCTCAAAAGGCCTTTACGATTGGTTTGATTATTGGAGTTAACCCACAGCCTAAAAACCCCTAATGGGCTTTTTTGGCATGGCCCTTCTTTTTCCCATGATCCTCACCAGCTTTGCCGTGGTCGTCGCCGGCCTTGCCGTGATCATCTCCAGCTTTTCCATGGTCACCGGCTTTCCCATGATTATCCCCAGCCTTGCCATGTTTTTCTCCCGCTTTACTAGAAGCGATCAAGATAGGTGAGGAGCCTGTTAAGGTATCATTGGCATGTACTGCCCCTAAGCCCACAAAAGAAAAGGCGAACACAACTGCGATAGTTAACGACGAGAGTTTACTCATTTCAATCCTCCGCATTAAAAGAAAATGAAGGACCTCCTTTGCTAAGTCTTGATGGTGTGGGGCGCAGGAGATCAACCTAATTGCTCTTAGGAGCATACCAAACATTTTTGCAAGGACAAGAGCCTCGGAAAGATAATCGGAATAGAGTGCTATCTCAAAAAGAGCAAGATTATGAAACAGACAATAAACTGTGTTTCCAACCTCATAATGGGTTGGGTTTGGTGGAGGTGAGGGGAATCGAACCCCTGTCCGAGAACATTCAGCGCAACAGCCCTACGTGTGTAGCCGATGATTTAAAATTCGCGGTTGCCCACGCCCACCGACCGGCTTAGAGCGCCCACTAGCCCAGAACGTTCTCATCCGCCGCCGCTGAGCACCAGCTTTGGACCAGCCTGCAAAGTGTCGCCTCTTCCCCTCCCGCAGACAAAGAGAGGAGAGACGTCGCAGTCAATTAAGCTGCGAGAGCCAAATTATCGTTGGCAACTAATGTTTTCCCGAAGGTTTAACGAGACTCCGAGAGCTCGACACGCTCTGTTGACCTCCTGCTTCCCGTCGAAGCCAGTCACCCCCATTTTTTAGAGTACGTAACTCACCTCTCTTGGAGATCTTCTTCTAGTCTACTCCAAGATTTCTCTGAATGCCACCTATGCCAGGTTGATGGCAACTATTTACAAGATAATCACTAATTAGGTGTTTTCAAGGGGGGGAATGATTAGGGCAATCTGGAAAAAGGGAAGAAAGGGAGCCACTCTTACTATGTTTGTGTTTGGAAGAGCTTGAGTATTTGTCTAGAGTGGACGGCTCTTCTCTCTCTGGGTTACCTCTCTCAATCAAACAGTATGTTATTTTCTTCCTGACGTTCTTGCTTAAAATGCCCAAGCCACAAATGTATAGCGTTCTCCCTTGGTCAGTTCTTTCACGGCATGGGGATACATGAAGTTAGATGGGAACACCATGATATCGCCCGCTTTCAATGGCACCTCATGATGACCAAAGAACAGAAATTCGCCTCCTTCATATCCTTCATTTAATACTCCTAAGATGGTGAGAATGGGAATGCCTTTTCGTTCTCCATCAAAGAGGGAATGAATATGATCATAGTGCTCCCGCATCATGGTTCCAGTGGTGTAGCGATTAAAACGTATTGGGGTAAAGGTTTTGACAAAACTTTTGATTCGGTCACCTTCTTGAGGATTGTGCTTGATCATATATTCTTGGAGGGCCTGGAACACAAATTGGCCGAGCCCATCTTGTAACTCTTGTGTCGTATTTAATACGTCGAGTTCTTTCTCCGGCTTGGATTCATAATCATCGGCCCCATAGCTGTACCAAGAATGTTTTGTCCATTCTTTATCTCGAATTTCACTCAACACGGCTTCACAGATGTGTGGGGGAATGACATTTGTGACATGAATGTAATCGGTGATTTTGTCCATTGAGTTTCCCCTTGATACTAGAGAAAGATGCCCACCACTTAGAGGTTAAATTGAAAATTGGAAATCGGTCGAGGATGCTTTGGGTTCCCCTAGAATCCCTTTCAGTCTCAACGTTTCAAGGATTTGCTGGGAGCAGGCATCGAAATCTTCAGGGCCAGCGAAGATTAGATCTCTGTCTGGTTGGGGGCCGGTTTGGTCTTTTGCCATATGTACAGTGATGACAGGAATCGGGTTTGCCAAAGTTTGGACAGTTTGGACAATGCCTTTGGCAGTCGGTGGAAAAGCGTTTGTCGTGGTGATCACAAGAGAGCCGGTGTCCGTCAATAACCGGACCACTTCCCCAAAGCGTCGGACCACTTCGTCGGGTTTGACATCATGAAGGTCGGCATCCAATCCACGCTGCAAATTTTCCACAGCCAGGAGATAGGCATGATGCCCTTCTGCGACTAGCACGGACTCTAATTTTCGAGCTAAGAACGTTTTGGCTGTGATATCCGGGCCTGTGAGGAGTACGACAGCTGCACGGTGGCCATAGCGCTGGCTTCGATTCTCGGCGCTCACGTCGCCTTTTACCCAGGCCGAATCGCGTTCCCTGGCTTCCGTTCGGAAACCTTCTTGTTGGTCCTTTACCAATTCTGTAATGATTCCGCCGCCAGCCACATCATAGTTATCAACTAAGACAAAGCGTCCGGTCGTTTCGAAGTTGGCATAGAGATCAAAGGCCAATGGCGACTTTGCACGTAAAGTGATATCCGCCACTTCGTTTCGTTGCACGGTTGCCTGTGTGTGGCGGTCGTCTAAGTTATTCGCGTCGACAATGCGATGGATCTCCACAATTTCACAGGGTACTTCACGTGTGGCGAGCCGCAATGTATACATTCGTTGTGTTTCTAGTGGACGGTTGCCTAGCCAAAATAGATTCGCACGAATTTGCGTGGAGACTAAGGGGCGATTTTCCTCATGTGTGGCAACATGGCCTCGCTCGACAAAGATTTGTTCATCTAAGGTAAGCCCGACCGATTGCCCGGCAATGGCATGAGTTGGCGGAGGGTCGATATTAAAGGCTTCAATGGTTTGGACGGTCGCGGTCTTATTTGTGGGCGAAAAGACTAATCGGTCGCCGATCTTCAGCTTTCCAGCTGTAATACGTCCCACCAAAATACGGCGGGCATCAAATTTATACACGTCTTGCAGTGGGAGCCGAAGAGCTTGTTCGCCCTTGGCGGTCTCCAGGTGGAAATGGGATAACGACTCCAAAACCGAAGGGCCGGTGTACCAGGCTGTTTCGGGACTGACCTCAGTAATATTGATGCCTTGTTTGGCGCTGGCTGGAATGATGTATTGAGGAACAACATTTAATTGGGTCAGAAATTCACGGTATTCCTTTTCGATAGCCAGAAATGTATCTTCTCGATACTTCACGAGGTCCATTTTGTTGACCACCACGGTTACCTGTTTCACACCTAACATGGAGAGTAACAAGCCGTGGCGTTTGGATTGATCGCGCACCCCTTCCAGTGCATCAATGATGAGCAGGGCCGCTTCGGCACGTGCCGCACCTGACACCATATTTTTTAAAAATTCTTTATGCCCTGGCGCGTCGATGATGATGTATTGGCGGCCGCCCCAGGTAAAAAAGGTTCGTGCGGTATCAATGGTGATGCCCTGCTGCTGTTCCTCTAAAAAGGCATCGAACAAAAAGGCATATTCAAATTCTTTGCCTTGTTGTCGGCAAATGGCCTGAATTTTTTCGATCTTCCCTTCCGGAAGAGTTCCTGTGTCGGCATACAGACGGCCCAGCAATGTGGATTTGCCATGATCCACATGCCCGACGATCACAATATTCATGCGTTCTTGAATGGTGTCGTCGTTCGTCATGGTTACATGTATCCGTCTTTTCGTAGCTGTTCCATCCCCCGCCCTTCATCCTGTGCCCGCCCAGCTCGTTCAGCCACTTTACTGTTTCGCAGTTCAATAATGACTTCACCTACAGTTTTGGCCGTGGATTGAATGGGTGTTGTGCAGGGAGCACAGCCGAGACTGCGATACCGGGTGCCGGTCCCCTGATCCAAATATAAATTATCCAAAAATGGAATATTTTCCAGTTGGATGTACTCCCAAATGTTAACTTCTGTCCAATCCAGCAATGGATGAATACGAATATGAGTGCCTGGCGGAAAAGAGATCTTATATTGGTCCCACAGTTCAGGCGGCTGATCGCGGAAATCCCAATCGTTGTTCTTATCACGAGGTGAGAAATAACGTTCTTTGGCGCGGGTAGCATCTTCATCAGAGCGGACGCCCAAAATAATGCCTGTGTAGCCCTTTTCTTCGAGTAAGAGCTTCAACCCTTCAGTTTTTAAGGCTGTGCAACAGGTAATGCGGCCCTTTTCATGGTTCATGCCATCAGCTAGCGCTTCCTTGTTTTGCCCGACGACCAGGTTGAGACGCCATTCCCGAGCCAGACGATCACGGTATTCAATCATCTCCGGAATTTTGTAACTGGTATCCACATGCAATAGAGGAAATGGCACGTGACCAAAAAACGCTTTGCGTGCTAACCATAATAAGACTGTAGAATCTTTCCCCATGGACCAGAGCATGCCGAGATTGTCAAAATTTTTGTAGGCTTCCCTAAGGATGAAGATGCTCTGGTCTTCGAGTTGACGAATATGGTTCATGCGGTTACCAAGGGAGAAGAAAGAGAATCAGAGTTAGGAGCAGTCGGCGTCTGGTTGTTGACAAGGCTGTGGTAAAAGTTTGCGGCCTTGCCAGAGTCTAATGCCTCAATGGCTAGAGGGGTAGCTTGGGCTAAGGATGACGCCAGACCGGCTGCATAGATATATAATGCGGAATTAAAAATAACCCAAGCCCGTTGGTCGCCTCGTTTACGAGTTTCCAACAATTGAAGGGTGACCTGAGCTTCGAGTTGCGGGCTGGCTGCAGATATATTGCCTTCTTGGGAACTGGCTTTGGCACTCATAGCTTGAAAGGGCCCAAAGCGGAAACCTGCATCTTCTGGTCGGAACGTCAGGGGCGAAATATGGCCACTTCGTAGTTCATGTGCTGATGAAGGCGCAGATATTGACAGTTCGGGAAACCCTTCGACTCCTTGGATAATCAGTGCACGTGGTGATTGCAGTATATCTAGTGCTTCCGTCATTTTATTCAGATAGGGTGGATGCGCAATGCCAATGACTTGTGAAGGCAATTGGGCAGGATTGAGTAATCTGGCAATTTGATGTGAGAGATTTTGCAAACCAAATTCCCGGCGTAAATCCAGGAGTTTCGTCAATGGCGCATGGTATCCTGCTAGATCCATATACCCCCAGGCATGTTGAACTGCCTGGCGAGTCGCTTCATCTATGGACTGAGCAATTGGGAGTTTCAACTCTTGAAGGACTCGTGGCAGGTCATAGCCCAGGCTTGGGTTATCAATGCCATGCATGAAGATCCCGGCGCCAGCCGCGCTTGCAACGAGGGACGCAGCAATCACTATATGAATCGTATGATGTTTCTCGCCATAAATCGGAAGATCAACCATATGACCAGAATCAGAAATGTGAATGGGTGGAACACACTTCCTGGCCGTTGTGGTAAAGGCCGCTAATTCCCCAATGGATTCAGTTTTTATTCGCATGGCCATCAAAAAGGCTCCAGTTTGACCTGCGGTAGCTTGTCCTTCAATGATGGTATTCAGGGAATATTTCGCCTCTTCCCATGATAAGTCTTTGGCGCCTTTCAGCCCTTTGCCAATTTTGGCAATCACATGGTCCATGGAGTGGCTCGGTATCAAAACGTGAGTACCTGGTCCGCTGAAATAACAGCTTCTTTCCAAAATGCCGCGGTCGTTTGAACTTCGTCTAATTCTGGAATAAGCTCTTCTGGTCTGAGGTTAAAGTAGCGGAGAGAATCTTTACAGATAGAGAGCTTAAGGTTGCCGCTTTCTTTTGCTTTTAGAAGTAAAGCTGAAAGATCAGCTTTCTCTTCTTTTCGCAAGAGATCTCGAAGCGCACCTTCGCGTCCTGTATATTCTTGAGACATCGTGAGTTCTTTAATTTTTGATTCGGTCATGCGGCCTGCGGCCTCATCTCGAAAATACCCACTGACTTCAATGCCATTGGCCGCAGCTAGAGCCATCCATTCACAGGCTTGAAGTAGGTTATTGAATCCTCCGCGAGTCACTATCACAGCGATTTTCTTCACGAATTTCCTCTTATTTTAATAATGACTGTCTATGATGAATAGTGGTAATGAACGCTCAACGAATGCCCAACTTTCCTGAACGGTTAACGATGGAGCCCACACTCGGTCTTTGTTGAACTTTTCCATCTGCCGGATCGAGGATCCTCGCCGGGCATGACCTGAGCGGTGCAGTGCGTGCAGCCAATGCTGGGGAAATGCTGGTCGTGGAGTTCGTTATAGGGTACGTTCTGGGAGCGAATGTATTCCCAGACTTGGTCCCATGACCAGGCAGCAAGCGGATTGAATTTTACCAAGCCAAATTTCGCATCCCACTCGATCAAGCCAGTATGGGTGCGAGTGGGTGATTGATCGCGGCGAATTCCAGTGATCCAGGCATCATACTCCTTGAGAATTCGAGTTAACGGTTCGATTTTGCGGAGTTGGCAGCATTGGTCAGGGTTTCGCAACCAGAGCCCTTCACCATGCTGTGCGGCTTGTTCTGCCGGGGTAAGCAACGATTTCATTTGGATGATTTGTTCATCCTGTAACTGATACTGCTTGATGATTCGATCCCGAACTGCACGTGTTTCTGGAAATAAAAAGTCGGTATCTAGGTAAAAGAGCAGACTTCGAGGATTGATTCGGAACATCATATCGGCCAGAGCAACATCTTCGGCGCCGAAGCTACAGGCTAAAATGATTCGTGATCCATATTGCTCCAGTGCCTTTTCAAGAATTTGTTGCGGAGCCTTGCCCTCAAAGGCTTGGTTGAGCTTAGCCAGTTCGTCCGATGAAGGTGGGGTATTGATCCAGGGCAACATCAGGAATCCTTTTTAGTCTTCAACTTTCTCGACAAGCACTTTAAAATGTTGTTCCTCCGCATCCATCGGTACTTGTTGCAGCACTTTATGCCCATCATTTTTTAGACTGACCGGGACGTTGCGAATGGGATCGCCAGCATCAAGCCAGACCTCTAATTGTTCGCCTTCGTCCATCATTTCTAATTTTAATTTGGTTTTGACGTAGTTCATGGGGCAGGCCACACCGCGTAAGTCATAGACTTCTGCCTCTCCAACCGATGATGATTCTACCTCAACTTGAGGCGTAGTACTGGGTGTTGGTGTAGTGCCACCAGCTCCCACTTCGGCCGGTGTGAGCTTCAGATCTTGTCCAATTTGTTCTGTGACGGTTCGGCATGCATCCACAAATCCCTTGGCAAAGGTAATTTTGCCTTGAGTAAAATCTAGAGAAGCGTCTTTTGTCCCCATCTCGCCAAATTTTTCAGCAACGTTGTGATATTCAACAGGCAATAACCCTTTGGCCTGAACCATCGTGTCGAATTCCAATAAGGTATCGGCATCGGTGTTAGGGTCAATTCCTTCAGTTACCAGTATAGCTTTGGCGCCTGCGACCACGGCTCGATACGCTTTATTGATCGCCATGGCATATTGGTGCTTTTCCACCAGAATGCGAGTCTGATAGAGCTCTTGCTCAGCTTCAAGAATTCGATTGTCGATCATCTCTAATGCGCCACCAGCACATTCACCAGGCCCTAGGTCCTCGACAGAGAATTCTTCGTCGCCCTCCCAATCAAAATAAAACTTCTGATCATCTTGGTACGAAGGAAGAATTGTATACGGGATGAGTTCATCTTTGAGCGCGGCTTTACCTGTACGGGCAATAAAAGCCGGAAGCGACTCTCCCTCGTTTCGTGACCGACGATACAGATTCAATAAATGCTGGACCGCAGCGGGCACATTTTTCGCTGGCACTTTGACGATCAATTGAGCAATCTTTGCGGTGCCATTCACCTGCCCTCCTAAGTGTAGCTCATACACTGGGGCGACGTGGTCACCAACACGTTTGCCAACTCCATGGAGCCCAATGGTGGCAATATGATGCTGCGCACAAGAATTGTGGCATCCACTAATTTTAACGTCGACGCCTTTCAGGTCATCAGGTGTTTTGCCAGCGGGAAACACTTCGGCCAGCGCACGAGCCAAACCTTTTGATGAGGTGATGCCGAGTCCACAGGTATCGGTTCCCGGGCAGGCCACGATGTCCTCTACCCCTTCGGCACCTGGATCGCCTAACCCATGTGTGACGAGCTCGTCATAAAACAGAGGTAGCTGACTATCTGGAATCCATCGAACCATCATATTTTGGTTAATGGTCGTTCGAAGATTTCCGTTGGCATAACGTTCGGCCAGGTCAGCCAGTACGAACATTTGTTCGGTAGTCAGGTCGCCAGAGCGGAGTCGTATGGCCGCTGCGTTGAATCCTGGCTGCCGCTGGGTGATGACGTTGCTCGCGCGCCAAGCATCAAAGGCATCAGGAGAAGATGGGGTATTTCCATTCTGTGTTGAACCATTTCCTTGTGCTGCTGCACCATTGCCGTTTTTCGTTGGCATAATCAGTGGAGGATCATCAGGATACACACCAGGGATGAAGCCTAGCTTGGTTGCTCCTGATTGGATCATGCTGTCATAGGTTTCTGCCCACCGTTTCGAAAATTCCTCAAAACCTAATTTGTCGAGAACAAACTTCATGCGGGCCTTACTACGATTTTTACGATTGCCCAAATTGTCGAACACTTTCAGCATGGCCTCAATGGATGGAATCAGTTCTTCCATTGGGACAAACTCTCTCAGTGTTTTCGCCAAACGCGGAGTGGATCCTAATCCACCGCCGACGACCATTTTAAACCCGACCGTGCCTTCAGCATTACGAGTGGCTAAGAGTCCGACATCGTGGATAGGTGTGAGGGCGCAGTCCTGTTTACACCCGGAAAAAGCAATTTTAAATTTTCGTGGCAGACTTTGGTTCAATGGATTCCGTAACAAATGATAGGCCACCGTTTTCGCATACGGGGTGACATCAAAGATTTCTCCTGGGCAGACGCCAGCCAGTGCACAGGCCGTAACATTTCTGACGGTATTGGCACAGGCTTCCCGAGTGGTTAAATCCACCTCGGCTAGTTTCCGCATGACGGTGCCCACATGCGAGAGCGGTACGAAATGCAATTGTATATCTTGCCGTGTGGTGACATGCCCGACGCCAGTAGCATAAGTGTCAGTGAGTTCGGCGACTTGCCGTAATTGATTGGCGGTGATTCCCCCAAACGGAATTTTGATGCGGATCATTTGGACATCGGGTTGCCGCTGTCCATAGATCCCATATTGCAACCGGAAGGGTTTGAACACGTCTATGGGTGTATCGCCGGATTGAAGCCTCGCAACCTCATCTTCGAATGTTTCAATTTCCTCAATAATTTCTTGAGGAATCGGAATAGTTTGTATGGGGGGGCGGGTTTCAGTTGGTGAGGTGCTCATGGTTGTTCTCCAATTGGCAGATAAAAGTCAGGCGTCTCTCTTCTGGTCTGTATCGTATTTATTAATTTCCGAGACATCGTGAAACCTCTCATTAATAGCGGAACTAAATATGATACATCAAGCTACGCCGGGATTCGAGCGTTTGATACTGCTCGACTAGGGTTTGCAGCGAAATCATTCGGAGAACGGTCTGTTCGGCTTCCTGTACTTGCTTCCAGATCTGTGATAGGAGGGCATTGGAGATCTGTGGATTGTCAGAGTGCCCCGCTGATCCATTGCCATTGGCCGAAGTGGGATCAATGCCTTGTATTGAATTGACTAACTCAGCCAATGAAAGCTCTTGAGGATCCTGAATCAAGGTATATCCACCTTGCGCACCTCTCAGGCTTCGAACAATCCCTGCCTGTTTCAGTTGTTGAAGAATTTGCTCAATAAATCTGAAAGGAATCCCTTGGCGTTTGGCAATGGTTTTGGCTTGGAGCGGGATTGTCCGGTCATGGCAAGCTAGTTCAATAGTGGCCATTATGCCATACGTCACTTTGGCAGGAAATCGGTTCATTTTTAATTCATACTAAATCGATAGGAATAATATATTTAAGCGATATTCTCTTAAATTGTCAAGCAAGGTTGGTGGCGGTTTTCAAATTGATATTGTGAGAACCCTCATAGGAAAGACCATAAAGAAAATAAGCTCTTAGAGAAGCCTGTTGATTGGAAAACACGAAGAGGAGACGCTGGGGTCGTTTTTCTCAATATTAATTAATGAGGTCAATCCTTAATTTTAAGGAAAAGCGAACCGATATCTATTTCAAGAAACATAGAAATACTTACATTCAGCGAATGAAGGTGAGGCTATGCCTGACAAAAAAGATATTGCTGAGATTTTGGAAGAACTCAGAACATGTGTGCTTGGGCTGCGTGATGAGAAAACGTCCCTGGAGAATCAGGTGAAGGTATTAGAGAACACGATGGCAGAGGTGAAGGATACCAAATCAAAAGAAATTCAAACACTTCAAGAAGCCAATGTTATCGTCAAAAAGGATTTGCAAGATTCTAATGAGCGGCTTTCCCAGCAACTAAAAGAGACACGGGAGAAGCTTGACCGTTTTCATCCAGAATTACAAAGTCTCCAAGATGAACTCCAGAATGCGGAAATGAAAAATAATCTTCTGGATGTGGAATTAGCCAAAAAAGATGAGGCCATACAACGGTTGGAATCCCGTCTTTCTGAATATACCTCGTTGATCCCTCCACGAATCGAGGTTGAAGAGTCTATTTCCTCAAACTAATTCTCTCAAATTCTTTAAGCCCGCCCGGGCGTCACATCATCTACACCGTGTCTCCAGTTCCGGTTTCTGGACGTGAATCATTCGGCCTGTTGTGCCATTCATAAGGTATGAGATAGGGTTCAAAGTTCAATTAATTCATCTGCTTCATGTGGTTTGATATTCTCATTGAGCGAAAATAGATATACATATTGCCTCAATAATTTTCAGATACAATCCCAAACTTTTATTTTCTAACTATTAATTTAAAGGAGGAAGTATGCCTTCAAACACATCATTGAGTAAGGGGAAGAAGTCAGGACCTGGCGCCTCAAAAACAGCGGCTAAGGCAAAAGCCTCAACAAAGAAGACAGCCACGAAGAAGGCGGGCACATCGGCGATTAAGAAAAGTCGCCAAACTTCGTCCAAAGGAAAGGCTGCGGCCTCAGCAGAAGGACTTAAGGTGGGAAGTCGTGCCCCAGCATTTTCCTTGCCCAATGAAAAGGGACAAGTCGTGAAGCTATCTGAACTAAAAGGGAAGAAGGTCGTTCTGTTTTTTTATCCCAAAGATAATACCTCTGGTTGTACAAAGGAGGCCTGTTCATTTCGGGATGGCCTTCAAGCTATTCGGAAAAGAGGGGCGGCCGTCTTCGGGCTCAGTGCCGATTCTGTGGCTTCGCATCAAAAATTTTCCAATAAGTATGAGTTGAATTTTCCCCTGTTAAGCGATGAATCCAAAGCAACCATTCAGGCCTATGGGGTTTGGAAGGAGAAGTCAATGTATGGCCGGAAATATATGGGAATTGAACGGACAACTTTTCTGATTGCTAAAGATGGAATCATTAGCCATGTGTTTCCCAAGGTGAAAGTGGAGGGACATTATGAAGAGGTCTTGGAAGCTTTAGGTTAGTTGAGCGTGGCCGAATACTTGCGACTCAAATGAGGAGGATTCGTGTCAGGCTTTGGATGCCACACGTTCGTGATCATCGCCTATCTGAGTAAAGGATTGCTCTCCAAAGATAGCATTGGCATTGAGATAATATTTGAACTCTAGAAGGTTTTGGGAGGGGTCTGTCAAGAAAAAAGTCAGATGTTCTAAGGGCGTTCCGGTGAAGCGGCGGTGAGGGTCACGAAAAAAGGGCAATCCATTTTTCTGAGCTCGATCTCGCCATTGGTTCCACTCTTCTTCCGATTGACACACCAGGCCAAAATGGCGGGGATAAATGTTGGGTTGGGGTGGCCCTAGATTGTCTGTGACGTGTGCCACAATTTGATGCCCGTGAAAATCAAGCATGATGGCCACGGCAGATTGTCGTCCAACGCCACAGCCTAAACCTTCTTCATAAAATTCCTTCGTTGAGGCGATGTCGCGCACGGGGAAAGAAAGATGGAAAATTGATGTATTCATTGTCAAAGGTCTTAACGACTATATTTATCGTAATTTTTGGCTTTGATCAAGCAAATCAGAAATGAAAAGTGAAAAGTGAGAAGTGAGAAGGAAAGAAGTTAGAATATGAGGTGGAGTTTTGGTTAGATTTGTTACTTTCGACTTGTTTGTTACCCCCTAACTTTTCGCTACGTACTTCTCATTTTTATCCTAATCCTTGAGTTAAGCCAGCTGTTCGGTTTTTATCGTCTCATAGGAGGTCCATTGATTGCCGCCGTGAGTTTTAGCGAAATACACCGCCTCATCGGCATGCTGAAGCAGTTCGGTGACGTTGGGGTATGGGATTTCGGGAGTATGTGTGGCAATTCCGAGTGAAATTGTCACGGTCAGGTTTTGTTGTTTCGCCAATTCATGTGTGGTTTCGCGAAAAGCGGATAGAATTCTTTCCGCTACAATTTCAGCTCCTGCCCCAGTTGATTTAGGCAGGACCAGGACAAACTCCTCGCCTCCGTATCGTCCTACCATGTCGGTGGTACGAAGGATGGATAGGAGTAAACGGGCTGAAGATTGAAGGACGAAGTCTCCAGCCTGATGGCCGTAGGTATCATTCACTGATTTAAATTTGTCTAGATCTCCAAAGATCAGTGTCAGGCATTCTCCATTGGCCACTGCCTTTTCGAATGAAGTCTCTAGGCATTTATCTAAGTGGGCTCTGGTGAGAGTTCCGGTTAATGAGTCGTGTCTGTGGGTCTCTTCCAAATTATGAAATTGCGCTTCCATATTAGCATTGTTAATTTTGAGCTCCTCGACTTGCTTGAGTGCCTGGAGATTGCGAGCTAAAAGGGACTCTCTTGCGCTTTCCAAAATCGATTGAGGATCATTCCAGGTTTTCAGATCCGTCTCATAAATGCGTTCGGTTTCCGGCAGCCCTTCTTTGATAGATTCCAATACTTCCATTAGGGTTTCGGGCGTGAGTTGCAAAAGCGATTTGGCTTGATGTTTGACCTGTTGCAAATAGTTGGCATTAGTTTCTCGCAGGAAAATTTCGGCAATCATTCCTGAGAGAAATACACAATAGCTGAATTTCGCTCGTTCATCTTGGGCAGGTATGCGTGAAGGATCATCGCTTCCTGCCACGGCTAATCGTAATCGATCCGGCAAATTCCACTGGGTCAGGAGCCAACTCCCTACAACTCCGTGAGAGGTGCCCAGAGATTCTTGTTCATGCGCAATAATGCTTGCATGCTGACTTTGGAGGCCAGTATGGCTCGAATAGAGGTCTGGGAAAACCTGATCCAGGGCGAGCATTCCTAAATCTTGTAACAGGCTTGCTAAATGCAATTCTTCAATGTCTGCCACCTGGCAGGTATCCCCTAAAACTTGACACGCCATTCCTGCCAAGAAGGCCCGCTTCCAATATAGATTATATTCAAGTCCGGTTTGTTTTGTCGTTTGGAGTGATTTGGTTAAAGAAAAAGATAAGGCCAATGAAATGGTAGCGTTCACGCCAAGTACCATGAGGGCTTGGTGAAGATTTTCAACTTTTTTGGCATAGGCATAAAGCGGCGAGTTAGCGATCCGTAAAATCTTGCTGGCTAAAGCGGGATCACAATTGAGGGCCTGAATAATACGTTTAAAATCCATCTCTGGTTCATTTGCCAATTCAATGATTTGAACGGCCACAGTTGGAGGACTGGGGAGATTAGGACAAGCTTTGAGCTTTGCTTCAAGTTCTGGGTTCATGATGAGTAGCTGGTAGACAATGCCTCATGCAGTATCTAATCAAGTAGCGTTGTCCCGGCGGAATTTACCCTCCTTATTTGATGGGACCGACAAACAAGGATGTTCCCTATCTTTCTTCCTCCAGGTTATTTCGGCATATTTTGTTCGTTCTGTAGCCGAATTACGCAAAAACTGTGTTTATTTGATAGTTGTCATAGCCTAGGGTTGGTTTTGGAGATCAAAAAATCTTTGGTTTGAGGGTGAAGAGGACCCCGATAATTGTCTGTGGATGTTGGTGTACATTGGTGACGGTTAGGGGAAGCTCTGAAGTAGGGGGACATGCCCATTTCAGATATGATTAATGGTACAAAATGTTGGTTGTCTGTTGTGTCGGCGAGTCCTGAAAACGATCCAAGTCTAGTCTAACAAACCCCAGACCGGCCACACATAGTTCAAAATTTGTAGACAAGGTTTGAAACAAGGCAGGAGGATTTTTGGCTTCAGGATCTTGGTATTCGGCCACAATGCCATAGGATCGTTTCCCGGCTTTGACATAATCAACCAGGGAATCTTTGTGATGAATTAATCCAGAACATTTCAGATGACTGCAATATTCAGGAAAAACGCCGGTGAGAAATAAGGTTAAATCGCCAATATGACGGTGAATATCGCATTCTTTTTTCGCGGAAGAGTCATGGCTATGGGATTCGGCTTCGTACAGCAGTTCTACCACTGTTTCGACGGGCTCACCTTCATGATTCTTGATGCGGGAGAGTTGATCTGTATGGATAAATTCTAAAAGAAGATTCGAGACATAGTCTGTCACGCGAAAGTCTGGCCAACCTAAGGCTTCGGAAAAATTTCGTTCGGTCAATCGACCAAATAATTGTTTTAACGGATGTTGATCAGGGATAGGCGTCATCATGCTCCTCCCTCCTCTTCTCCAATTTCGAGATTACTAGCTGTATTCCGTTGTCTAGTGTTATCGGCTTAAGGGGCGACCTCCTTAACCTATTTCCCCTTGTTTTTGTCCCTGCTGTCTAGGATTAAAGTCACTGGACCATCATTTTCCAGGCTGACAAGCATTGATGCTCCAAAGCGACCACTTTGAACAGAGAGCCCCAATATTTGAAATTGTTCCAACATGTTTTGGTAAAGCTTGCAGGCCTCTTCTGGGGAGGCTGCCCATTCGAAACTGGGGCGGCGACCTTTGGTGATATTGGCCAGTAAGGTAAATTGAGAGACCAGCAGCAATTCTCCATGACTTTCCTGAAGTGAACGATTCATGTGCCCTTGGTTATCGGCAAAGATTCTCAGTTGAGGGATTTTTTCTACCATGAACCTGACATCCGCTTCTGTGTCCTTCTTGGCTATACCAACCAATACCAGGAGCCCATGTCCAATCTTAGCAATACATTGGCATTCGACAGACACAGAAGCTTGTGCCACACGTTGTATAACGGCAATCATTGGAGCTTTTTCTTCGGGAGTTTCCGTCTCAGCATAAGTTTTAAGTGAACAAGTTCATCTGAATTGAGCAGGTGATGTACGCCAAAATAACCAAGAGTGCTTCCGCCAATTGCCAATAGGAGCCATACCATTTTTTGTGGGACTTGTCCTACTTCCTGCCATAAAGGAAATGATGACATCCAGAAGCAAAGCGCGATCACAGGTAAGAGTGCAAGGGCCGTTCGAGCCAAAGAGGTGCCTAATGTTGTCCAGAGTAAGCCTTGGAGACGGTTTCCTAAAATCGTTGCTAAAAGGAGGGCGTGGAAAATAGCCGCCAATCCTGCAGCCAATGCTAATCCGGTATGTCCCAGAGGAGTCATGAGCCAAAGGGATAACCCAATGTTCATTCCGACCGAGGCAATAGCCACGGCTGCTGGGGTCCGGGTATCTTGTAGCGAAAAAAAAGCCATAGCTAAAATTCGATAACTGGCAAAGGCCCAGAGCCCAACGGAGAATCCTAATAATGCGGATGCGGTGCCAATGGTATCCAGAGCTGAAAAAGCCCCGTGTTCAAAGAACAGATGAATTATTGGGGTTCGTAAAAGCATGAGTCCGACCATGGATGGCAAAATGATGAAGAACACCATTCTTAGGCCAAAGTTTACCGTCGCACGCAGGTCATCATGTGCCCCTTGAGCAGCATGGGCGGACAAACTTGGCAAAATGGCGGTAGCCATAGCCACCCCAAAAATCCCTAAGGGAAATTGGATTAGCCGCATGGCATAGAATAAATAGGTTGGTCCACCTTTAAAGTACGATGCCAGGATCGTACTAATCGTTAAGTTAATTTGGGTGACTGCGAGCCCTAGAAGCGTGGGAATGAGCAATACCCCCATACGTTTCACGCCCTGATGCGTAGGATGTAAATTCCAGAAAAACAGAAATCCTTTCTTGCGTAATCCTGGTAATTGCATGAGAAATTGTGCAAGCCCGCCTACAACAATTCCTAGCGCTACAGCCAGAATAGGTTGTTCAAACAGCGGAGAAATAACCAGAGCAAAGACGATCACGCAGACATTGAAAAAAACTGGAGCCAAGGCGGGAATGGCAAATGACCGAAGAGCGTTGAGAACCCCCATTGCTAAGGCTGCCAAGCTAACAAATAGAAGGTAAGGGAACATGATTTGTGTCAGCAGCGTTGTCGTGGCGAGCTGCGCGGTGTCATGACGAAGACCAGGCGCCAGAAGCCAGACTAGGCTTGGGGCGGCCAGAATACCAAGAAGCGTGACGATGGTGACAATGGTCAGAAGTGTGGTAAATGCGGCGCTGGCCAGTTCCCAGGCTTCTTGTTTGGTCCGTGTGGAATGATATTCCGTAAACACGGGGATAAAGGCGGAGGACATGGAACCCTCTGCAAAAAGTTCCCGTAAGAGGTTAGGGATACGATAGGCGATGTAAAAGGCATCGGCTGCAGCATTGGCTCCGAATAAATTGGCTAGGATGATGTCCCGAATAAAACCCAGAATGCGGCTGCAAAACGTGGCTGCGCCAATCAAACCTGCTGCTCGACTGATCTGATGAGTCTCTTTTTGTGGATCTTGAGGAGACAAGGAGTCTGATGAAGGTGGAGTGGGTTGGGTCATTCGAAAGAGAATGTTACCGCATTCTTGAAAGGAGTGCTATCTTGCAAACTTTTGAAATTTATGAGTACAGCCTTAGAGTTGAAGAGAAAGAATGAGTTCTATTTGTGATTTAGGTGCAGTGAATTGACACCCTGGAGATCATGCTTTAGCATCATTTCCCTTTTGTCCCAAAGGCGTTAGAAAATATGACGGAAGTTCCTCCCCTCAAATCCTCGTATCCTATTAGCCTACCACGATGGTGGTGTTTTGCGACGGCTTTTACGACCGGTGCGGTTGTGATGGGGTTAGAAATCGTTGGCAGTCGTTTGCTAGCACCGGTGTTTGGCAGTTCTCTTTTCGTGTGGGGGGCACTCATTGGCGTTGTGCTGGCGGCGATGAGTTCTGGATACGCCGCTGGAGGATGGTTAGCTGATCGATTCCCACCCCAGCGCGTATTGGCTTGGTTATTGTTGGTGTCTGGAGGGTGGACGTTACTTTTGGCGTGGGCAGGTCAGCCTGTGGTCTTTCAAGTGTTTCAATGGATTCAGGATCCACGGTGGGGACCTTGTTTTGCCGCCAGTGTGTTGTTAGCTATTCCAGCCTTTGGGTTGAGCGGGGTGTTGCCAGCTCTGTTGCGGTTGGCCATCGCCGATATGGGGCATCTTGGAAGGCATACAGGGGGCATGATAGCTGTTTCTACTATGGGTAGTCTGGTTGGGACGTGGGGGACGTCATTTTATTTATTAACCTGGATGGGAAGCACGACTCTGGTGGCCGTCTTAGGCTTGGTCTTAATGCTGTTAGGTGTCATTTGGACATGGCAAAGCCGGCAACTTTCACCCATGCTTCAAGTGGCTATGCTAGCCATGGTTGGAGGTATAACATGGATGGGCTTTCATCCGGTGATCGTTTTGCCACCGGCTATTCATCAGGAGGATAGTCCCTACCAACAAGTCAGGGTGAGCGAAAATGATGTGTTTCGCTATCTCATATTAAATAATACGTTTCATGCGGTTATGTGGAAAGCAGAGCCGACATTCCTGGCATTGCCCTATAGTCAGGTCATGATGGGAGTTCTGCCTATTTTGGAGAAACCAAAACGTGGGCTAATTTTAGGGCATGGGGGCGGTTCTCTTGCGAAATGGTTAGCTGTGCATTGGCCCAATTTGGAACTTGATGTTGTGGAAATGGACCCTTCCGTGGTCAAGGCGGCTGCGCAGTATTTTGACTATGTCTCACCCGAGAATCATCATGTGGTGGTACAAGATGCGCGAATGTTTTTACGAAACAATCCAACGCAATATGATGTAGTGTGGGTGGATGTCTTTGCCCGACATTTGATTCCTTTTCATGTCACGACCCAAGAATTTTTTGAAGAACTACGTGCTCATGTGAGTTCTGATGGCGCGATTGCCGTTAATCTCGCATCATCGGATGCGCCTGCGAATGTTCGACGGGCGGAAGCTGTATACACGACGATGGGGTTAGCCTTTGAGGATATTACAACTTATAGTGTGGCTGGTCCTGATTGGTTGAAAACTAAAAAAGGTTCCGTCAATCTGATATTTTTTGCTGGGAAACCTATAGAAGCAATGCGATCTCCAGAATTTGTTGACCAGCTGACCCGTTCTATGAATCGAAGTCAATTCCCGTTTGAAGGGTTGGAATTTTTTCTATCCCATACCCCTGTCTCTTTAAAACCAGGCCAAATTCTTACCGACGACTTTTCCCCGCTAGATTTACTTCAAGGTGAAGCGTAGTATTCTCAATTCTGGTTTCTACCATTAAGAGCAAGCCCTGTTTTTCCGACTAAAAGAGTGTGTAGCCCTGGTCTCCATCTATGTGGCCAGGTTTAAAAAACCCGATCTTGAGGGAAAGGGTAAACATTGATGTGGCCACGAGTCCTTCCTTTTGCCGCCTATATGGGGTTTATAGCAGTCAGCAGCATTGTACCTGAGGATTCGGGTGCTGACCTTTGGTTATACCCAATAAAAACTATAGTCGTGCTTGGTCTGCTGGTGTATTTCTGGTCCCTGTATCAAGAGCTACAACGACCAATTTTTACAGATGCCAGGGAGGCGGGGTTAAGCATTAGTGTAGGGATTTTAGTCTATCTCCTGTGGGTCAGAATGGATTGGTCCTGGGCTACTCAAGGGGAAATAACCGGCTACAATCCCTTTGAAGAAGGTGCGGGAATAGGGTGGGCGCTAGCGGCTATCCGGATCTTTGGTGCATCGATTGTTGTTCCTCTCATGGAAGAACTTTTTTGGCGATCGTTTCTGATTCGATGGGTGGTGAATCCCGATTTTGAAAAGGTGGCATTTGGTACTTTTACTTTAGCTTCGTTTGTAGCCACGGTTGTGCTGTTTGGTCTAGAGCATAACTTGTGGTTGGCAGGAATGATGGCAGGTGTGGCGTATAATGGTCTCTATTATCAAACGCGACGGTTGTGGCCTTGCGTCATTGCGCATGCCACCACAAATTTTATTTTGGGCTTACACGTCCTTGCAACAAACGAATGGCATTGGTGGTAGAAAGGAGGATGGTTTTCGGAAAAGAGAACCTTCTGCACTTTTCGACGTTTTAGTGTGCATATGTCTGCAGGCATAACTCAATGAGATTCCCAGTGGAGGCGCAGATTATCAGTGATTGGTTTGCTAGTTAGTGCCAGCCACGTTTTATTGCAAGGCGGGCAGCGCGGGTTCTTGGTCGCCTGTTTGAGGTGATGAGGTCTCTTCAGGTTTTCCCTGCTTGGCGAACTCTTGGAGGCGTTGGTTGATAAAGTCGACAGTGGTGGTGATGTCGGCGTCCACTTTTTCTGTCAGCGCATTGAGGCTGGTGAGAATATCCCTGGCTTCTTCAACGCCTTTCCCAATAGCTTTCCCAATAAAGTTCACAAATTCGCTTCGAATGTCTTCTTCGCTTAATTCAGCATGATTGTCTTGAAATTGCGAAAAGGCGAGTAGGGCAAAATCCACAATCCGATTGGCCGTGAATTCGGGAGAGACATCGAGGGATCTGTCAGGAGATACGCCCAGATCTGCCTTGGCAGACTCAACTAGATTTTCGAGGTTTTGGAGGTCTTTTTCTGAGAGTCCATTGTAGAGGTTTTGAGCCGATTCTAAGCCGCCGGTTTTTTGAATATTGGCCAAGGTTTTATTCAAGACAAGGGCTGCGATATCTTTTCGAGACGTTGGTCCACTCAAGGAAACCGTATCGGTCTGGGCAGAGGCAGTTGGGTGAGCTTGAGGTGGCTGAGTCGCGGTTGCCTTTTGAGTGCGGGTAATCGCTTGAGCCTGCAAGGGGGATACTTCTATCAGCATATGTACGTAACCCCTTAAGACCCCTTCAATTGTTCGAAATAGATTGAGAACTATCAAGTCTTATCGGCTTTTTCTGGTAACTCTTGCGTGTAGATAGCTTAGAATGAGCCTGTTAAGGAGCCTATTTCCCAAGAGCGTGATCTGTATTCTTTTCTTTGTTTACTGTTGAAAAGATGGAACTCTTGATTTAAACACGAAAAAAGTGTACACTGTAGACGTGTATAAGAGTGAAGTGTAGAGAGTAGGTAATTATGAAAAATATTACTTTTAGTGCGGATCCTACGCTGATTCATAAAGCCAGAGAGCAAGCTCGCAAAGCCGGGATGACCCTCAATGATGCGTTTCGACAATGGTTGGGAGCCTTTGCAGGACAAGGGTCTGGGGAGGCCAATTATCGTGATCTGATGAAGCGTTTAACGTATGCTCGTCCTGGTCGACATTTTTCTCGTCAGGAATTGAATGAGCGCTAAATTTTTCTTAGACACCAATGTTGTGGTGTATACATTTGATTCAAGTGCTCCAAAAAAGAGAAATCGTGCGCAGGAGTTAATAGAGCAGGCTTTGCGAACACGGGAAGGTGTTGTGAGCACGCAGGTAGTGCAGGAATTTCTAAATGTTGCCATGAGCAAATTTTCTGTTCCACTGAAGTTGTCTGATGCCCAACAATACCTGCAGGAAGTATTAGGTTCTCTATGTTCTGTTTTTCCCAGTATCGATTTGTTTCGACAAGCCTTAGTTCTTCAACAGGAAACCCGCTATTCGTTTTATGACTCGTTGATTGTTGGTGGGGCTCTTCAGGCAGGATGTGACGTATTGTATTCAGAAGATCTACAACATGGTCAACAAGTGCGCAATCTACAAATCCTCAATCCCTTTATCTGATCCATTCTTCCTGAATTTAATCCATATTCCTCTCATTGTCCGCGCTTGCCGCTCAGCTCCCTGCTCGGACTTTCTTATCCATTGGCGAGACTTGTTTGGGTGTAGCCAGTTGGCTCGTCCTCCTATGCATTGCGTCCGTCCAATCTGATGAGGCGGGCTGGGCGTCAATGGTTTTGGGTCCTTTTGTCGAGCTAAAAGGACCTTGGTGGCCGGGCCGAAACACGGTTTCTTTAAACATATGAATAATTTTCATTTTCAATCATGGAAAGATACGCAAACAATTCTCTCTGAACAACAGGGAAATTTTTTTGAAAGGCTATAAATTAGAACAGGTAAGCCAGGTCCTGAGGGGACAAGACGGTTGTGATAAGGATAATTATGAAATCTGGGATTGTCGTTGCTCGAGTTGAGTGGTGATGTCGCCCCATTTGTGGGTGAACCGATCGAGGCCGCGGGTCAATTTCTCGCGTTCTTGATGGGGGGTGTTCCGGTAAGAATTAATCCTGGTAGGTCTCGGGGCGGCGAGTTCGATATCTCGGGCTTTCATTTGTTTTTCGAGTGCAGCGTATCTTCTTCCCTTTTCATGATTGGTTTTTGGGTTCTCGTGATCCTTTTCGAATGATCTTGGCCAGAAGACTTAAGAAGTGATGTAGTCGTGGACTTTAGGGGGGCAGCTTAAGTAGGGGGTTTTACGCAACTCCCCTCCGCCACCTGACTAGTCAAATTCGCGTGCCTGTTCTTGCTTTATTTCACTGATTGGAATATAAGTGTTGGCAGAGTCGAGAAAGTGGGCCGAACTAAGTGAGAGGTTGCGTCGTGAATAACGCACTTTTATCATATTTAGTTTGTAGGGTCCAACCGCTTCAAAAGATAGTGCTCCTTCTGGTAAGTGCTTTATTCCCTGCGCTCGTTCTTGCAAATTCCTCCTTAGTTCAGCTTTCACCTTCTCAGTGGGGTGGAAATCATGTCCATATGGTGGTGGACCACGCTCGAGTTTCCTTGGAGTTTGATTGTGCCTTTGGAACCATCGCGCAACCATTGACTATCGATTCCCAAGGGCAATTCTCAGCTCACGGCGCTTACTTGATTGAGCCAGGCGGGCCTGGGCAAGAAGGCGACCCACCTTTGCGTGTTTCTTCAGTGACCTATTCTGGGTGGACCAATCATTCTCGTATGGAGCTTACTCTTACCTTTAAGGAGGGCGGGAGGGTTCTAGGGCCGTTTGCCCTTCAAGTTGATCATTCTGCCACATTAGAGAAATGTTATTGATCCCTCATGTTACTGGGAGGGTAATGGGAAGACGAAGGAATATTTTTCGTTTACGAAGAATAGTTTATAAATCCAGCAGCAAGCATTATATTCTTTTTCCCCCCTTGAAAGGAGTATTGGCTATGTGTAATGGACAGACACACTGGGTGAAGTTTTACGCTCTATTCCCATGGAACAATGGATGGAGAAGGCCGATGTTGCATTATGTCGGAATCGTGGTTGTGAGCGGGTTCTTCCTACTTTCCTCATCCTTTGGAGTCGGGGCTGTGGATTTGGATAGTATGCCGGGAGGCACTGAGATTTCTGAAGATGTAGGAGGGGGAAGTGCAGAGCTCAAATCTGCCTCCGCTGTCTTGGACTCCACCGCTCTTGTGGCCCCTGCAGCCTTAGGCCCTGGTTTGGCCACGATCGGACTCAATTTTCAAATGAGCCAGTCTGGTGCAGGAGGTGACACGAGTTTTCGACCCCCTGACACCATGGGCGCTGTCGGCCCCGATCACATTGTGGAAATGATCAATGGGCGCTATGAAATTTACGACAAAATTACCGCAGCGGTTCTCGATTCCCGATCGTTGAATAGCTTCTGGACTAATGTGGCCGGCTTGACAATCCCCGCAAACTTTTGCCAGGCGGATAATACGTGCAGTATTGATGGCCTTGATTGTTCGGTGAACGCGTGTGCCAATAATTTCACCTTTGATCCTCGAATTGTCTACGACTTTAGGACGAACCGATGGTATGCCATATCGATTGATGCCGCGTTGGGCGGCGATAATGATTTTTATTTGGCGCGAAGCGATACGGACGATCCAACAGGTAATTGGCAAGCCGTGAAATTTGATTCGGATACTCTGGGAGTACAGGAATTTCATGATTATCCAACCCTTTCCGTTGATGCTGATGCCGTGACCACTTGTACGCAAGATTTCAGTTCTGGCAATGGCGGAGGTGGTGTGGAATCTTGCTATTCCATTCCTCTCGTTGATGTGATGGCGTCCCCTCCTTCAGTCACGAATATTTCCCGGTTTGAATCGAATCCAGCTAATTTGCCATCTGTTGCCGGAAGTGTTCAGCCGGCTTTAAGTTTTGAAGCACCTGATAGCACCACGCCCTTTCTAGGAGTCAATAGCGGGGCCATTATCCGTGGAGACATTACGGGCGCAGGTGCAGCAGGTGCATCCTTGGGAGCGACCAGTGCCATAACTGGAGATCCCGGACATGCCAGTCCCCCAGCAGCGCGACAACCAGCCGTGGACCCTCTGGCCGCACTTGAAAATGTCGCGCCGCGGTTTGTGGGGAATGTGGTTGAGTTTGGAAACAGCCTTTGGGCTGTGCATGCGGTACAGGGGTCCGGCAGTAATTCGGCCATCCGGTGGTATGAAATTGAAGAGTCTAGTAATACGCTTCTTCAGACGGGGTTACTCGAAGATACCAACGAAGATTTCCATGAACCCTCTATTACCGTAAATGGTCGAGGAGATGTGGTGGTTGGCTATACCTGCTCCGGTCCCAATCGTTCACCTTCTACCTGTCTCTCCGTGGGAGAAACCGTTGGGGGTGTGACAACTTTTGATCCTCCAATCGTGACGACGGCTGGAGCCGGTTCTTATTACCAGCTGGTAAGGGGTCGGAACCGTTGGGGAGATTACAGTGCCACGGTCATGGATCCCAGTGATGACTGTACCTTTTGGACCTTCCAAGAGTTTGTGGCAGTAGATGGAGGAAACAATGTGGGGCCTGGTGGCGATGGTATGCCGGGTGGGGGAGATGACATTCAGGGAGGAGAATATGGAACCCAAGTGACTGAAGTGGTGATTAACAGTTGCGCCGAAGCCGATATGGTTCTTACGAAATCCGATAGTCCGGATCCTGTCGTTGCGGGGACCAATTTAACCTATACCTTGGATGTTCAAAACAATGGTGCTAGCCGGGCCTTTAACGTGACGGTGAATGACACCCTTTCTTCTGATGTCACGTTTGTATCAGCCAGTGGCACCAGTTGGAGTTGTGGGCATGCCGCTGGTTTAGTCACGTGTGATTGGCTAGGTGGAAATCCAGTTGGCAGTCTTGCTAATGGTGAAGTGGCGGATAGCATTAGCATTACGGTAACCGTTGATCACGATTTGGTGTTTAACGGGGGCAATTCGGTATCGAATACTGCTGATACCGCCAGTGATACGGATGATCCCAATTCTGTGAACAATGAAGATACCGAAAGCACCGCGGTGGTGGCGGAAACCGACTTAGATATAGAAAGTTTCACGGCGGTGAACCCTCCAGATGAAATTTTAGTGGGGCAAGATATTCCTATTACGCTCTCGAAAGAAGTCTCCAATCATGGGCCTTCCTGGCCGGTGAACACAGAAGTCACGGTGGTGGCCACCGCTCCAGCCGATTCGACGATTGATCCAGAAAATGCCACTCAAGCTGTGTTCATTCCAGAACTCAATAAAACCGTGACGGTGGAAGAGAATTTTACAGTGAACTGTGGTGCAGCAAGTAATCATGTGTGGCAATTTACGAATACGATAGAACCGACCGATCCCAATACGACAGATCCTAATGTATCGAATAATACCGAAATGCTTGATGTGCACATCGAATGTGTCGTCCCGGTGACGATTAATATTGCCCCTGGGAGCGACCCCAATTCTCAACAACGGCTTAAGGGGACTGTTCCTGTCGCTGTGCTTACGACGCTAGCCGGGGAATATGGGAACCCTGTGGCATTCGATGCAACGCTCATTGACCCACTCAGTGTTCGATTTGGGCCAGCTGAAATTTTCGATAATGATGCACTGGGTGCCATGGAATTTCATGGGAAGGGGCACTTGGAAGATTCCCGAGAATTAGATGAGATTACGAAGGATGGGGATACCGATATGGTCCTACATTTTAAAATGAAAGATAGTAGTCTTCAAGCAACCGACACGGAAGCTTGCGTGAAAGGCTCCTATACAGATGCGACTGGGACCCATCAATTTTTCGGATGTGATGTGGTCAGATTTCCCCCAGGGTCCAAATAGGTTGTAAAAACCCTTATCAAGGTAATTTGAAAAGCTGGGTGTGGGAAATACCCACACCCAGCTTTTCTTTTTCGCTTCACGCAAAATTGGTGTGGTGCTCTGTTTTAACTTGCCTGAGAAACGGGAGCCCAAAATGTGAGTTAGGCGAATTACATAATTTGGGATTGTTGTTTCTCGAGTTGGGCGCTGAGGTCGCCCCATTTGTGGGTGAGGCGGTCGAGGTCACGTGTCCATTTCTCGCGTTCTTGATGGAGTTCGTTCCAGCGGGAGTAATCTTGATAAGTTTCTGGAGCGGCGAGTTCGACGTCTCGGGATTTGATTTGTTCTTCGAGTTGGGCAATTTCTTTTTCCGCATTAGCCACTTGTTTTTCTAGACGAGCGATGCTTTTTGAGAGGTCTCGTCGAGACGGACCTGCAGGAGGAGCAACTGCTGTCTTGGTTGATCCATTAGTGACGTGTTCGGTCGTGGGTTTTTCTTTTTTGGCTTTCTCTTTTTTCTTCGATTTTTTCTTTTCCGGTTTGGCTTCTGGCGGTATCTGATCTTCTAGTTCCTTGGCTCGTTTCCAGCAGTAGTATTCATAATCTCCGATGTAATCGCGGGCTTTGCCTTCATCAATCTCCACCACGCGTGTGGATACCCGCATGAGAAACGTGGGGTCATGCGAGATGAAGACGATGGTGCCAGGAAATTGGAGGAGGGCGTCGGTCAACATATCGACCGATGAGGGATCTAAATGATTCGTGGGCTCATCCAACAGCAAGGTGTTAGCTGGCTCCACGAGCATGCGGGCTAAGGCGACACGATTGCGTTCCCCTCCACTTAAGGCCTTAATGGGTTTGTGTTGATCGTCCCCTGTGAAGAGAAATGCGCCGGCCAGGCCTCGTAGAAAGTTTCGCTCGGCCATGGGGGCAGCGTCCTCTAGTGAATCTAAGATGCTGTGTTCCGGATTCAGGATTTCGGCTTGGTGTTGCGCGAAGTAATGGATTGTGACGCCATGTCCGACCGTTCGTTTGCCTTGTTCAAATTCCAAGACGCCAGCCAGCATTTTTAGGAGTGTCGATTTTCCGGCACCATTTTCTCCGACAAAGGCGATTCGCTGCCCCCGTTCAATCGCAAAATCTAATCCTTCATACACGATTTTTTCGCCGTAGCGTTTGTGGATGTTTTGCATTTCCAGGACTTCTCTGCCGCTTGCAGGGGGTTCTGGAAATTTGAACCTGAGCCGTTTGGTATCTCGCTGTAATTCAATGCGCTTAACTTTTTCTAATGCTTTGATGCGTGATTGGACTTGAGTGGCTTTATTGGCTTGATAACGAAATCGATCCACGAAGGATTGTACGCGATTAATTTCTTTGGCTTGCCGATTGGCGGCGGCTTCTTCCTGGGCGTCGCGCTCGGCTTTGAGTTTTTGAAAGCGCGTATAGTTGCCGCGATATTCTTGTAGTGTGTGATTGCGGACTTCCCAAATATGGGTGACCATTTTGTTCAGAAATTCAATATCGTGGCTGATGATGAGTAGCGTGAATGGGGAATTGATGAGGAAATTTTCCAGCCATCGTTGCGTGGGCTTGTCGAGATGGTTCGTAGGCTCGTCCAGCATTAAGACATCTGGGGCTGATAACAGGAGGTAGGCTAGGGCTACCCTCATGCGGTAGCCACCGGAAAGTGCTTGAATTTTTCGGTCCCAGTCTCCCTCTTGAAACCCCAGTCCAGCCAGGATGCGTTTGGCTTCATATTCTGGGAATTCATTTCGATGTGTGGCATCTAAGATAGTTTTGCCAGGTAGCGTTTCGAGTTCTTGAGGGAGATAGCCTAAACGAAGATGCGGCCGTTTTCGAATTCGACCACTTTCGATATCGTTCTCATTAAGGATCATGCGTAAGAGGGAGGTTTTTCCTGATCCGTTCGGTCCGACTAATCCCACTCGCGTATGAGGCTTCAGATGTGCAGAGGCTTCTAGAAATAGAGGCTTAGTCGGGAAGGTTTTTGTCAGACGTTCAATGTGTAACATCGTGATTCCGTAGTCATGTAATTCGGCCTTTCAGCCGATGGCACTGACTCTCTCCTGTCAGGGATGAATGTCAGAAAATAGTAGAAAATAAGGAAGGTTGGTGGAGCTGGCCGGGATTGAACCGGCGACCTCGTGAATGCCATTCACGCGCGCTCCCAACTGCGCCACAGCCCCACACCGAAGATGATGCTATCACGCGTTTTGCATGTGGTCAAGAAAGCTGAGTGTGGCTGTAGATAGCATTTCTTCGTTGACAATTTGTGATGTGCGACCTACGATGCCAACCTTGTGCTCTGGCCTGGACGTTGTCAGAGCTTTTTTTTGCCCAATGGATTGGAGGGAGTGAAGAAGGTTATGTCTGCGCTCGTGGTAGTTGGCTCGCAGTGGGGCGATGAAGGCAAAGGAAAGATTGTGGACCTGCTCGCGAAAGATGCAGATGTGATTGTCCGCTATCAGGGAGGCTCAAATGCTGGGCATACCGTTATCACGGACAAAGGCACGTTTATTTTCCATCTCATTCCTTCTGGAGTTCTCTATCCGAGAAAACTGTGTGTGCTTGGCAACGGAGTTGCCATCGATCCAGAAGGGCTTATAGGAGAGCTGGATGGGTTAAAGAAAAATGGTATTGCTGTGGGAAAACGATTTCTCATTTGCCAACGGGCCCACGTTATCATGCCGTATCATAAAGCGATAGATAAGGCTGCGGAAAAAGCCAAAGGTGCTCGGAGGATTGGCACGACGGGAAGGGGAATCGGTCCGGCTTATGTGGATAAAATGGCCCGCGTGGGTATTCGTATGGGTGATTTGCTCAATCCTGACATCTTAAGGAAAAAAATCAAAGAAAATTTAGTAGAGATTAATGCCTTTTTAGAACGGATTTATCATGCCAAGGGATTTACCGTGCAATCGATGTTTAAGGCATATCAAGCTTATGGGGAGCGTTTGCGGTCTCACATTGCGGATGTCCCCCTTATCTTAGATCGAGCGTTTGCGGACGGGAAAAAAGTGTTATTTGAGGGAGCTCAAGGCACCCACCTAGATGTTGATTTTGGAACCTATCCGTATGTAACTTCATCTAGCTCCTGTTCTGGGGGAGCTTGCACTGGAAGCGGTGTGGGGCCAACGAATATTTCCTCTGTGTTAGGCGTCACTAAGGCCTACACCACTCGGGTAGGTGGTGGACCGTTCCCAACTGAATTAGATGATGCAATGGGTGCCCAATTAATGAAGCGGGGGCATGAATACGGGGCCACGACTGGGCGGGCACGGCGGTGTGGGTGGCTTGATGCAGTTTTATTACGGTATGCCGTTCGGGTGAATGGACTAACTTCGCTCGCCATGACAAAATTGGATGTCTTAGATGGTTGCCAAGAATTGAAGATCTGTACTGGCTATCGTCATCAGGGGAAGCTTTATCGGGAGATGCCGGCTGACTTGGATGTGTTGGAGAATTGCCGGCCCGTCTATGAACGGTGGCCAGGTTGGACCACCGACACGACTGGGGTGACATCATATAAAAACTTGCCTCCTGCAGCAAAAAAATATTTGGCTCGGATAAAAGAGTTGGTTGCTTGTCGCATCGATATGATTTCCACAGGGTCAAAACGAGAAGAGACGATTGTGATCCGTAACCCTCTTGGCCCGTCAAAAACATGAGTTAATAACTCCTGCCAATTTGTTACCCGATGATTTTTCGGTTGTTTGACAACGACTAAGCCCATTGTTAGCATCGTCGTTCGGTGAGCCGCTAGCTCAGTTGGTAGAGCATCGCCCTTTTAAGGCGAGGGTCGTTGGTTCGAGCCCAACGCGGCTCACCAGTACATAAAAAACTTTGACCTCACTCGTTACCTCTCCTCATTTTTCAGTAAAGATTTCAAATTACTATGCGTGATATGTACGTTTAAATATCTTTCTAAATTCATAATGGACAGGATTATAGAGATGAGTTATTCACAGCGTAATGACGAGGTTTTGCTCTTCCTTTTTGTCAGAAACGTGGAAGATTAAGTTATTAGGATTTTGTCTTTTTCGTCCAGAATCCCACAAGCAGAATTATCATAGTGATCAGGAAGCTGATGAGGAGCTAGCGCTAAAGCATTTAGGGTTTTATCATGAAGGTGAGGATGGTAGACAAAATATGAATCTTCAAATGCTTTTTGGTTTCAGGAGAGTACACTAAATAATGAAGGAAGGCATTTCCCGTCAGTTCTATTGAAACGCCGGATTTGTTCTGATTTTCATGAGCGTTCCGGGGAAGGTTGTCGCAATCGAAAATTTTCTACTTGTGGAATAATTGTTAGAAATATACCTATCTCTATGTTATCATTGATGTTTCTGTCACCGAAATGGATTGTTTTAAGATGACTCGTTTTAATTCTCAAATTTGGCATATGAGCCAAAATTGAGACATGAAACTTTCGGAGAATAATCATTATTGTTGTAGAAATAGGATAGCAAGAAATCGTCACTCTTATTAATTCAATTCAGATCATTCAATTGACTCCCAGAATAATTTTGTTGGCTTGTTGAGCTCAGTGGTTGTCCCTAGGTTTTTTCGTATGGGGATTGGTGAAATCTCTTCATTGGACAGCACTGGACGTTTCTTTAGTTGCAAAAGAAGCCGAGCTAGGAAGCAAGCATTAGGCAACATGCTTTTATTCACGAGGTTCCCTTGTCCGTAGCTGTTAAGTCGCTCAAGTCCAGTACAATCCCTCTGATCACGGATCGAGATGCCCAATTTCAGGCACTGATGAACCTATCCCAGCCAATATGGATTTGGGAAAATGGGGGGACCTTCAGCTTTAGTGAAGATGAGCGGGATCCCAATAGCAGTAAACATGGGAAATATCAGTTAGGGGGATTTTTGCCACGCTTGGGACTCCATCAACTCGGTGATCGTTCTTTTCTTGAGACACATAATCTTCGGTATCCCTATATGGCGGGAGCCATGGCCCATGGGATTGCAAACACGAAACTGGTTATCGCCATGGGTAGGGCAGGCATGCTGGGATCCTATGGGGCTGCAGGCCAGTCTTTGGCTGATATTGAACAGGCGATTGATCGTTTGCAGGCTGAATCAGATTTGCCTGCCTTTGCTATGAACTTGATTCACAGTCCTTCGGAGCCTGCATATGAATCGGCGATTGTGGATCTGTATTTGGCTCGTCACATTCGCCTAATTGAAGCCTCGGCGTATTTGGCTTTGACTCCTGCCGTTGTTCGTTATCGTCTGTACGGCATCTACCGGAACCGGTCTGGCGAAGTAATCGCTCCGAACCGCATTATTGCCAAGGCCTCGAGAGTAGAGGTTGCACAACGGTGGTTTAGTTCTGCGCCAAAGCAAATCCTGACACAACTTATCGCTGATGGCCAGATTAGTGAACAAGATGCGATGTTGGCCGGGGAAATTCCGATGGCAGAAGATCTAATTGCCGAAGCGGACTCTGCTGGACACACAGATAATCGACCGGCTATGACGTTGTTGCCGCAGATGCTCAATCTTCGAGATCAGTATCAGGCCAATTACGCTAAGAGTGTTCATTTACGTGTGGGGGCGGCTGGAGGAATTGGTACGCCACAAGCTGCCGCTGCTGCCTTTGCCATGGGTGCGGCGTTTGTGGTGACCGGGAGCGTGAACCAAGCCAGTACCGAAGCGGCTACGAGTGATGTGGTTAAGCAAATGTTAGCCGAGGCACAGCAAGCTGACATTGCCATGGCACCAGCGGCAGATATGTTTGAAATGGGCGTGAAGTTGCAAGTTCTAAAGCGCGGGACTATGTTCGCCATGCGCGCCAGCCGACTGTACGAATTGTACAAATCCTATGAGTCCTTCGCGGCTATTCCTGCCGAAGATCAGAAACGAATCGAACAAGATTATTTCTGCGCCAGCTTTCAGCATGTATGGGACAAGACCAG
Source organism: Nitrospirales bacterium (assembly GCA_965223685.1). GTDB lineage: Bacteria > Nitrospirota > Nitrospiria > Nitrospirales > UBA8639 > Nitrospira_E. The sequence goes on along the minus strand of CBDCXG010000002.1, from coordinate 1,178,336 downwards.
AAAATTTTTCTTGGAACGTGAACCGCGACAGATTGAGCGGGCTGAAGCAGACCCCAAGCACATGATGGCGCTAGTCTTTCGGTGGTATCTTGCTCTCACATCTCGATGGGCTAACAGTGGGGCAGCGGAAAGAAAAATGGATTACCAGGTGTGGTGTGGTCCAGCTATGGGGGCCTTCAATGCGTGGACTGCTGGGAGCTTTATGGCTCTGCGAGAAAACCGTCATGTGGCAGAGATCGCAATGAATATTTTGTACCATGCTGCTGTCCTGCAACGCTTCCAATATCTGAAGCAAGTCGGTATGCAATTTCTTCCGTCAGCTGCTTGCTTGACACCGAAACCCATGAGTCACATCAGCAAGCTTTGTCAGATTTCATGAACAATCAGTCACCTTCCCAAGATTTCAACATGAGCGAACCGATAGCGATCGTCGGAATCGGTTGTATGTTTCCCAAGGCCCCGAATCTCAACACCTATTGGCGAAATATCAAAACTGCCCAGGATGCGATGATGGATGTTCCGGAAAGTCATTGGAACCCTGACGACTATTTTGATCCTGATCCCGCTACCCCAGATATGACCTACGCACGCCGAGGGGGATTTCTTGACCCGGTGGACTTCAATCCCCTGTATTATGGGATTGCCCCAAATACAATTGAAGCCATAGATAGCACTCAGTTATTGGCCTTAGTTGCAGCGGAGCAGGCCCTGGCTGACGCTGGCTATGCTGTGCGCCAAGACTCCTCCTCTGGAAGAGGCTTTGACCGGTCCCGCACTAGCGTTATGCTTGGAGTGACCGGGACCTTGGAGCTGGTTATCCCTCTTGGTGCACGTCTTGGCCATCCACGCTGGCGGAAGGCCATGCTGGATGCCGGCATTCCGGCCGACACAACCGAGGAAATAATATCGCGTATTGCCGGGGGATATGTCCCTTGGCAAGAACAGTCGTTTCCCGGTTTGCTTGGTAATGTGACTGCCGGGCGTATTGCCAACCGCCTGGATCTTGGTGGTGCTAATTGTGTCGTGGATGCTGCCTGTGCCAGTTCTATTAGTGCCATCCATATGGCTGTGATGGAATTAATGCTAGGCCGTTGCGATATGGCTATCAGTGGCGGTATCGACACCTTCAATGACATCTTCATGTATATGTGCTTCAGTAAGACGCCTGCCCTTTCAGCAAGTGGGAATGCCCGTCCTTTTAGCGCCGATGCAGATGGGACAATGCTTGGTGAGGGCGTCGGTGTATTAGTTCTCAAGCGTTTGAGCGATGCCCGTCGAGATGGCGATCAGATTCGAGCTGTTATTAAAGGGATTGGTGCATCCAGTGATGGGGCTGGTAATGCCATTTATGCTCCAAGTAGCAGTGGCCAAGCCCGAGCTCTGCGCGCAGCCTATCGGGAAGCTAACGTAAGACCGCAGACGATTGAATTAGTGGAGGCCCATGGCACGGGTACCCATGTCGGTGACCAAGTTGAAGCTGATGCGTTGAGCGCCGTGTTTAGCGAGGATGTGCAGGATTTGGTCTGTGAACAAGCATCTTCTCATACACCAGACGAGAATAAAAGTTGGTGTGCCCTGGGTTCCGTCAAATCGATGATTGGACATACGAAGGCTGCCGCCGGAGTAGCAGGCATCATCAAAACTGTCATGGCCTTGGAACATAAGGTGTTGCCCCCTACACTTAAAGTGAGCCAGCCGCTGGACTCTCTTACTCCTGGCCAATCTCCTATTTATCTTAATACCAGCACCAGACCTTGGATATCCAAGTCCACGCACCCTCGCCGTGCGGCAGTGAGCGCGTTTGGTTTTGGCGGAAGTAATTTTCATTGTGTGTTAGAGGAGGCCCACGCAGCCAAAACCGTTCCTGACTGGGATGGAAATCTACAACTTGTTGCTTTTAGTGGCCAAAACCGGGAAGCCATACTCGAACAGTTAACAAGCTTTTGGCAGGCGGTTAAATCCAGTCAAGGGTCTAGCTGGGGTGTTGTACGCAATCTAGCAAAACAGAGTCGGGAGCAATTTTCGGCAAGCGCACCCTGTCGTTTAGTTTTTCTTTTGCGACCTGAATATTTGGCTGAGGAGTCACTGTTCGAAGAAATTGAACTTCTGCCATTTCAACAGAAATCAGCTTCGCAACTTACGAAGGGGTTTTATGGTGAGGGCAAACCATCCGGACGCTTGGGTGTAGTTTTCCCTGGCCAAGGATCGCAGCGAATCAATATGTTGAAAGACCTCAGTTGTTTGTTTCCTAGCATGTTGGTGCGCTGGGAACAAGTTAATAATTCCCTTGACCTTGGACCCTTGGCGGATCCAGTACGGATTAGCGAGTATGTGTATCCATTACCGGTGTTTGATCCAGACCAGATTATTCGTCAGCGCGAGGCCCTGCGGGCGACGTGCATTGCTCAGCCGGCATTGGCGGCAGCGAGCCTTGGTATTCTGGATATTCTCTCGGCGTTTGGTCTGCAGGCTGAAGCGTTTGCCGGGCATAGTTTTGGGGAATTTATCGCATTGTTTGCTGCAGGTGTCATTAGCGACGAAGCGCTCTTAAGGCTTGCACGACAGCGTGGCGAGTGTATGGAGAGATCTTGCCAGCAGATCCCAGGTGGAATGTTGGCAGTCAACGCCCAGGTGGCAGATGTCGAAGCGATTCTTAAGACTGAATCACTGGCTCTGGCAATAGCCAATTACAATAGTCCGACGCAGCTTGTGTTATCAGGGGCCTATCCAGAGCTTGATAAAGCTCGTGCCGTGTTTAGCGCTCGTGGGTTGCATTCCGTACTTCTGAATGTTGCCGGGGCCTTTCACAGCTCCCTTATGGCAGAAGCTAGAGACCGGTTTGCTGATAGCCTTGACCAGACTAAATTTTCTCTCCCGATTCATCAGGTATATTCAAATGTCTCCGCTGGTCCATACCCTCAAGATGCGGCAGAAATTATCTCGTTGTTGAGTTCCCAGATCACCGCGCCGATTCGTTTTGTTGACATGATTCGCAATATGTATGACGAGGGCATACACACTTTCATCGAAGCTGGTCCGGGGAAGGTCTTGCGGACTCTAATCGGAGCTATTCTCGCGGATCACACTCATAAGGTGATTGCGTTAGATGCCAGTTGCGGCAATGGGAAAGAGCTTGACGACCTGGGCCTTTCACTTGCGCAATTGGCTGCAGATGGCTATGCCGTTGATCTGCGGCAATGGGATCCAAATCCACCAGTGGTTCAGCAACAGCATGGCTTTAGTATTCAAATTTCCGGTGCGAATCATTTTGAGCCAAAGGAACTGCCTGCCATGCAGTATCCTCTTGCCTCTTTGAAACCCTCGGTTACCATGGCAGGCGAGCAACGTTCTTTGCCTACAGCACCTAGTTCACATGATTCTACACCTCCGGAGACAAACCTAGAGTTCGTTCAGTCCGCTCTACTCGCCCTACAGAAAATGCAACAGGAAACGTCTGAATTGCATCGGCAATATTTGGAAGGCCAACAGTCGGCCCAGCGTTCCATCGAGATATTGCTTCGGCAGCAAATGCGGGCTGTTGGGGTCGAGCCTGAGCACTCAGAGATTGGGGTTCCTAGCAAACCAGCAAAGATGCCAAATCCATCTACTGCTTCTCTTAAGCTGACGTCTGTGCCGCCAGCTAGTATGCCAGAAGCACTATCAGGTACCGTGCGTACTTCGGAAACCATAGCCCCGCTTTCTAATGGGATGGCCAGGACTGTTCTTCTGGATATTGTTGCAGAAAAAACTGGATACCCTCGAGAGGTGCTCACCCCCAAGATGTCCTTGGATAAGGATTTAGGCATCGATTCCATTAAACGAGTGGAAATTCTTTCGGCATTATCAGAACGTTTTCCAACTCTTGCTGCTTTGTCTGCCGCAGAGGCGGGTAGTTTGGATACGTTAGAACAAATAGAAGCCCGTTTGTCTGATTCCCTCGATGAAAGATCTATCCCTGACACCGTTCCCACTGGTTCCCTTCACACGCAATATTTTTCTGCTGCTAATTCCCAAGAACATTCAGAGATTGCCGCGGCCATTGTTTCAGTTATCGCGGATAAAACGGGTTATCCAACAGAAGCTTTGAATTCGGCTATGCGCATGGATGAGGATCTGGGGATCGACTCTATTAAACGGGTGGAGATTTTTTCCACGCTCCAAGAACGATTCCCCACTTCGCTTGTTGTTGAACCTGATGCCATGGCTCGTTTACGAAGCATTGGGGACATTATTGAATATTTAGGTCGTGGCCTGTCTCAGCCCCGCAATGGAAAGGCCTCTGTTAATGGGAAACACTTTACTAATGAGAATCATTCTGGGAATGGCTCAGTGTCACGACATTCTCGGAACGGAGAAGAAACACTTTCCCATATCACACAAATGGAATTGCCAGTTGGACGTGGAAGTCTGGATGGGGGACTACATCGCTTGGTCTTAAAAAGTACCGCTGGGGTATTGCAGGAGCGTAAGCCTTTGCACATATCAAAAGATGCCGTGATCGGAATCTATGCTGATGGTACGGATCTAGGTGATGCGTTGCAGGATGCTTTCAAGCAGCGAGGAATTGTTTCCAAATTGATCTATGTAGATCAAAAACAAGCTATTGCTTCTCTCTCAGGTTTACTGATCGTAAGCCCTCAAGAGGTACATGCGGATACTTTGACCAACATGTTTTCTCTCATACGTGAGTGCGGGCCACGACTGCAGCAGGCTGGTACCCATGCCCCAGCTCTGCTAGCCTCGGTGAGTCGGCTAGATGGGCAATTCGGGTTGAGCCCTCAGACTATTGAGCAACCGTTGAGTGCAGGACTCGGAGGGATTATTAAAACGGCCGCCCGAGAATGGCCCCATGTGAAGTGTAAAAGCATTGATATTGGTAAGAACTGGGGCGCTCCTCAGGAGCTGGCCGAAGCAATTGTGGCTGAAATGCTTTTAGATGGTCCACTTGAAGTGGGCCTCAGCGGGCGAGACCAGATTGTTCTAGAACTGGTTCCGCAAGACATTCCAGTGGCTGATTTCAGAGATGGACCATTGATTCATTCAAAAGACTTAGTTTTGGTTAGCGGAGGTGCAAGAGGAATCAGCGCAGCGGTTGCTATTGCTTTGGCTCGTCGCTATCAACCGACATTGTTGTTGTTGGGGCGGAGCCCTGAACCGATACCTGAAGCCGATTGGCTCCAGGGGGTGAACGGAGAGGGAGCGATCAAAAGAGCTATTCACGAGCACCATGGTGGGGCAAAGTCACCAAAAGAGATTGAGCTTTTGTTTCAGCAGATAATGGCAAATCGTGAAATGGTGGAGAACTTAGCCACAATTAAATCATGTGGGTCTCATGTCTTGTATCGTAGTGTTAATGTTTGTCGCCGTGAGGAGACTATTCAGGTTCTCAAAGCATGCATGGCTGAGTTTGGTCCATTGCGAGGTGTCATACATGGAGCTGGCATTCTTGCGGATGGTTTAATTGCAGACAAAACTGAGGCGCAGTTCCAGGCAGTCCTGTCCACAAAATGTGACGGCTTCATGAACCTCATGGCGTGCGTGAACGGCCAGGATCCTGCGTTCATTGTCGCCTGTTCCTCAACTACCGCCAGGCTGGGGCGCAGGGGGCAGGCTGATTATGCTGCTGCCAATGAATGCTTAAACAAGTTAGCACAAGAGGTGGCGAAACAATATACCAAGAGCAAAGTGTTAAGCGTGAATTGGGGGCCATGGGATGGGGGGATGGTTGATACACGACTCAAAAAAATGTTCCACAATGAGGGTGTTGGCTTGATTCCCTTAGATGCTGGAGCCGAATACCTTATCCAAGAATTGCAAAGTGCTCCCTCAGCTGATGTGGAATTGGTTGTGTTGGGGCCTACTCCATCTGAAACGCCAACCGAGGGTTCTCCGCTACAGCTTTGCTTCAGCCAAGAAGTAAGTTTGGCGTCGATTCCTATACTGAGTTCCCATGTCTTCAACAATCGGGCGGTAGTGCCTGTTGCCTTAATCATCGAATGGCTTGCCCATGGGGCCTTACAAGCCTCACCGGGTCTTCGGTTTGTTGGACTCGAGGATTTCAGGGTATTCAAGGGAGTCACCATTGACGCCACCCAAAGCAAAAAAATCCGAGTATTGGCCGGACTAGCGAATGGCGAATTCACAAAACGAGGGCGGCGTGAAGTCCTCATTGTAGAAGTACGCAGCGATGATATGCTTCATGCCCGTGCCCATGTTCATTTAGCTGAGGAGTTTCCGATTGTTGCGGATTCGGGGTTAGCTGGCGTTCGCTTAGCGTATTCTCGACAACCTTATGAAGACAGTCGGTTGTTCCATGGAATTGATTTGCAAGGGCTTACTCACATTCATGGTTGTGATGACCAAGGAATTAGTGGCGAAACCCGTACGGCACCGGCACCAAATGTTTGGATCAAAGATCCATTACGAGCTGAGTGGTTGGCGGATCCATTAGTTTTGGATGCAAGTTTTCAAATGATGATATTATGGTCTGAACATCTTTATCAGCATGGTTCTCTTCCCACTGCTATTGGCCGCTTAGAGTTATATGCCCCTTTTCCTTCCACTTCACCTGTAGGTATCGAAGCTCAAATTCAAGCTCATCAGCCTCATAAAGCAATTGCGAATATTGATTTTCGTGATAGTCAGAATTGTTTGATCGCACATATTGAAAAATATGAATGTGTAATTGATGTTTCTCTCAACGCCGGATTTGCTCGTAACTCTCTCGCCAGTCACTCCTAACGGAGACTCTCGTGACCACCCAACAGGATATTGCCATTGTTGGCCTGGGATGTATATTCCCTGGGGCGCATGATGCCGACCAATTCTGGTCTCTCATTTGCCGAGGCGATTGTGTCGCCAGTCAACCCCCAGCTGGTCGTTGGCCGGATGATCCACAATTTTTTTGCCAGAAACAGTTGAGTGCAGATCGGCTCCTATCTAGCCGAGCATGTTTTGTGGACCCTCTGCCTTCCTTTACTACTCCGGTCATCCCAGGGTTTGATACCTCAGAGCTGGACCCATTATTTCATCTGCTCCTCCATGCGGGGCAGCAGGCTTGGAATGATGCGATTACCGATACTTTGGATCGTCGAAACTGTGGTGTGCTTTTGGGGCAAATTGTATTGCCTTCGGAAACCCTCTCAAATTGGTCTGATGTTCTGCTCGCTCGGGCCACGGAAGCTGTCTGGGGTGAATCGTCTTCTGGAGCGCTTTCTCCCTTCAATCCCCTAAATCGATATGTTGCTGGGCTGCCTGCTGGCCTACTCGCAGCAGCTTTAGATCTTGGTGGTGGGGCAAGTTGCTTGGATGCAGCCTGTGCCTCTTCCCTCTTTGCCATGAAGTTGGCGATGGATGAATTGCGCGAGGGGCGTCGTGACGCCATGTTGGTGGGAGGTCTGTCACGTCCTGATAGTCTTTACACGCAAATGGGGTTTTCGCATTTGTATGCCCTTTCGCCAAGTGGAAACTGTCAACCATTTAGCCGTAATGCGGATGGTTTACTTGTCGGTGAAGGCGCAGGGATGGTGGTGCTTAAACGCCTTGAGGATGCGCTCGACAGCGGTGATCACATCTATGCGACCTTGCCAGGAATTGGCCTATCAAATGATATCGGCGGCAATCTCATGCACCCCGATAGCGAGGGGCAATTGCGTGCTATGCATAAGGCCTACGAGCTGGCTGGTTGGCGGCCAGAGCAGGTGGATTTGATTGAATGCCACGGCACGGGTACTCCAACAGGTGATAGGGTTGAGCTTGCCAGTCTGCAGCAACTTTGGTCTGGAGCTCCATCTGATCTCACTAAAGTCTGTGTGATTGGGTCGGTAAAAAGCAATATTGGACACTTGCTGACTGCGGCAGGTATTGCCGGTTTGATTAAGGTGCTATTGGCTATGAAAGCTAGGCAATTACCGCCCTCGGCAAATAGCAAGCACCTTCTCCCTGTCCTTGAAGCTGACGATAGCCACTTTCGGATGCTTGCTAAGGTCGAGCCATGGCCGGTGCGAGGAGAGGGAATCCCACGCCGGGCTGCGGTCAGTGCCTTTGGTTTTGGCGGAGTTAATGCACACGTGCTTGTGGAGGAATGGTCTCCTATGCATGCCAAATCCATGCACAATACGAAGGTGCGGCAACGTAAGATTGGCCAGGTTCAACAGGAGCCCATCGCTATTGTGGGTCTGAGTGGACAGTTTGGCCCTTGGACCAACCCAGCGGCACTGACATCTCGCTTGCTGGGTGATACGCAAGCAGAGCAGTCGTTGGAAACGGGGCGATCACCAGGCTTTTCTGGAGAGGGGATGCGTCGAGGCTATCCGCTTGAAGTAATCACCATTGACAGACTCCGTTTTCGAATTCCACCAAAAGAATTGGAAAAATTATTGCCTCAACAGGCGCTCATGCTTCAAGTTGCAGCCGAAGCTTTAGATGATGCTGGAGTTGCGACAGACCATCATACACATCTGAGCACTGGGGTGTATGTTGGTATTGAATTGGATATGAATACCTGCAATTTTCACTGGCGCTGGCAATGTGAACGGAAGTTACATGATTGGGAGTCAGATGGAGTCCTTGATGGATTGGCCACGTCCAATAAGGAGTGGCTAACTGGGCTCAAGGATGCTTCAGGTCCCTACTTGAATGCGGATCGAACGATGGGTGCTCTTGGGGGTATCGTTGCTAGTCGACTTGCACGTTGGTTAGGGGCAGGGGCAGGGAGTTTTACGGTTTCCTGTGAACAGGCTTCGGCGCTTAAAGCTATAGAGATTGCCATGCGCGCCCTACGTCGTCGGGAGATTAATCTTGCTGTGGTGGGTGGAGTCGACTTAAATGGTGAGCCACGTGCCTTGCGCGCTCAGGAAGAACTTCAATGTGGGGGTGTGTTTGGTGAAGGTGCTGGAGCCGTGGTACTCAAGCGTCACAGTGATGCTATTCGTGATGGTGATCAAATCTATTGTTTGCTGCGAGGTATGGCCCAGTGTTCTGCAGGCCAGAACCCACCAGATTCGAGCGCAGAACAGTATCAGCAATGTTTGAAAGAGGCGTTGAGTGATGCTGGATTGGATTCAGTTCGATTGGGATTAGTTGAGTTAGGTGGCATCTCAAGCCGATTTGATACTGAAATGCAGGTTTTGAAAAGTGGATTGGGAAAATCTGGCATGAATTCGCTTGTCATCTCATCCTGCCGTGAAATGTTGGGTGACACTGGGGCGGCCGATGGTATGTCCAGCTTGCTGCGAATGGCTCTTTGCATGCATTACCGGGTATTACCCACAACTCCTTCTCTAGCTAAAGAAGATGTTCAGTGGGACCTTGGAGGATACTATTGTCCCAAAGAGTCTCACTACTGGTTGCGTAACCGTGCTGATGGACCACGTCAGGCGTTGTTGTGTGTGAATAGTCTTATGGGTGGAATGGTGCAACTCATTGCCGAAGGGGTTGAATCATATGCCCAGCCTCCTGTGGAAGCTGTGAGCACGTTACTATGTGTATATGGGTGTGACTCTGACAGGCTCCTTCAGGCCATTGAAGAATGTCGTGAGCAGTTTGTGCAGGCATCTGAGAGTTCTGTCGCTGCTATCGCTGATCGTTGGCACCAACATCATGTGTGGGAACCAGGTGCCCTTACTGTCAGTATGGTGGCCTCAGACACATCCCGTTTTATCGCTCTGTTACGTGAAGCTCGTAGTTGCGTTGAAGGCAATATGCGCCCAACAAGTTCTGAGCTTTTTTATGAACCTAAACCACTGGTTCATCAGGGCGGTCGTCTGGCTTTTGTGTTTCCGGGATCCGGCAATCATTACAACGGTATGAGCCGACAACTAAGTGTGTCTGCGGCTGCCGTCCTTGACCAGAATGATATGCGTCATCAGCACCTATTGGATCAGTTTGCTGGTGGGAGATTCTGGCAAAACGTCCCGGTGAGTGAGCATGATCACCCAACGCTTTTGTGTTCCCAAATTTGGGCCAGCACCTTTGTGTACGACATTTTTCGCCAAATGGGAGTAAAGGGCGAAGCCATGATTGGCTATAGCCTTGGCGAAACCGCTAGTTTATTTGCCAGTGGATGTTGGCACGAGCGCGATCGGATGTTGGCACGAATACGAGACACCGATTTATTTACTGACCAGTTAGGTTCGGGTTTTGTTGCGATTCGTGAACATTGGGGGTTCGATGTTTCGGAGCCAGTGAATTGGCGAATGGCGATGGTTCAGGCACCGGTTGAGAGGGTATGTGAAGTTCTGACTCAGTCCTTTGCCAAACAGATGATCTATTTGTTGATCATTAATACCAACACTGAATGCGTGGTTGGAGGTGATGAAGAAATCTTAGCCTGTTTTGCCGCGGAGCTTGGTGTGGTCTTGCATCCGATCAATGGAGCAACAACTGTCCATTGTGAAGTTGTCCGGCCGGTTGCTGAAGCCTATCGCAACTTGCATCTTCAGAACACTCGATCTGTTGCTGGCATGACTCATTATAGCTGTCATCTGGGTCGAAGCTATCAGGTGAACGCTGAATCTGCGGCCGATTCAATACTTGGAATGGCCCTTGAAACCTTCGATTTCAGGAGACTTATTGAAACAGCCTATGCCGATGGTGTGCGGCTATTTGTGGAAACAGGACCGGGTGCTGCCTGTACCCGGATGATAGACAATATTTTGGGTGAACGTGAGCATCTGGCCTGTAGCGCAAGTTATAGCCGGGTGCATGAGTATACAAGTTTGCTTCAAGCGGCTGGGCGTATTGCTGCTCATGGTGTCGCTTTGAATACCCATGCCTGGCGCCAACATCATCCTGTTCCTGATCGTTGTCAGCACCCACAACAGGTCCTAACTCTAGCGCCAGGCTTGTTGGCTTGGGAAGTTCCGGAACGTCCAATTCGCCGATCGAAGGTTCCAAAACCCCCTTTTCAACCATTAGATGAGATGCCTCCGATTCCCAGTGCACTTCATGACACACAGCAGGCAAAGAACAGTTGGTCGACCCCTGTTGTTCAAGGGATGTTGGCGATGCTTGAGTCCCGTCACCAAGCACATCAAGCCTATCTCAATTTACAAAGTAGTATCGAAGAGAGTATGCATGATGCGTTGCGGCTGCGTCTGGCGGCATGCCCTGCTGTAGAAAGGTCTTTTTCTGATGCGGATTTGAGTCCTGACATTATTACTCCAAAAGTGAATTCTGCTGTGGAGGCACCGATCCTCTTTGACCGCCCGGATTGTCTGCGTTTTGCTGTGGGTGGGATAGGAGAAGTGTTGGGGACTGATTTTTCAGATATCGATCATTTTCCAACTCGGGTACGCCTGCCAGATGAACCTCTGATGTTGGTCGACCGTATTATGAGTATCGAAGGAGAGGCGGGCTCATTAGGCCCTGCACGAATTATTACGGAGCATGATATCCGGCCCAGTGCTTGGTATCTGGACGGGAACAAGATTCCGACTTGCATTGCAGTGGAAGCCGGACAGGCGGACTTGTTTCTTTGTGGTTGGTTGGGCGTTGATCGTGTGACTCGAGGTAAAGCTTTCTATCGTCTGTTAGATGCTGAAATTACCTTTCATGATCAACTGCCGGGTCCTGGTTCATGCATTCGGTATGACATCCGCATCATTCGTTTCTTTACACTAGGCACAACCCATCTATTCCAGTTTGAGTTCGATGCAACAGTTAATGGTACGTTGCTGTTAAGCATGCGCAATGGTAGTGCAGGGTTTTTTACTCAGACCGAATTAGCGGCTGGTCAGGGAATTGTTCGTCCACCCGCATCTTCTGGTCTAGCGACGAAACCTGCGGCACATGCTGCATGGCTTGCTCCACCATTGAATCCGGCTGAACAGTATAGTGAGCAACAACTCGACAGTTTGCGCGACGGAGATGTGACTCATTGCTTTGGAGCAGGATTCGACATTTTGCCTCTTCATAGGGCCGAGACCTTGCCAGGAGGGCGCATGCGCCTGGTTCACAGAATTTTGGATATTCAGGCACCTGGGCCTGAGGCATGTGGCCAAATTACCGGTGAGGCAGATGTTCACGCCGATGACTGGTTTTTAACCTGCCATTTTGTCGACGATCAGGTGATGCCCGGTACGTTGATGTATGAATGTTGTTTGCATACATTGCGTGTATATTTATTGCGCATGGGTTGGATAGGCGATCAGGGTCAGGTTGTGTATCAGTCTGTGCAAGGCAAACGCGGTAAGCTAAAATGTCGTGGTCAGGTCATTGGCTCGACTCGTGCTGTGCAATATCAGATTTTCGTCAAGGAAACAGGGTTTCTAGAAGATGGCACTCCCTATGCCATCGCAGACGCACTAATGTTGGCAGATGGACACCCTATCGTGGAAATGCAAGACATGTCTCTGTGTCTTCTTGGCCTGACTCGTCAGACCCTTGAGGTGCGTTGGCAGCAAGCGTCTGGAACTCCGGCCTCTACGAACCGTTCACCGTTGTTTGGTCAGGCGTCCATTCTAGCGTATGCAGAAGGACGGCCATCAGATGCTTTTGGTGAGCGATACCGAATCTTTGACCAGGAACGAGTTCTGGCTCGCCTTCCCCGTCCGCCGTATTTATTTTTAGATCAAATTGACCTGATTGAACATTGTCAGCAGTGGCAGCCTACGGCTGGTGGAGAGATTCAGTCCATCCATCAGATCACACCACAAGCCTGGTATTTTGACGCCAATCGTCAGGATGCCGTTCCCCTGGCCATATTAATGGAAATCGCTCTTCAACCCTGTGGTTGGCTGGCGGCCTATCTGGGGTCTGCTCTGACGAGTGACGTCGATTTGTCATTTCGCAACCTTGACGGTCAGGCTACGTTGCACCGGCCCATGACCAGAAGTTCAGGTTGTATTCAGGCACAGACTCGGATTAATAAAGTGTCGAGTTCTGGGGGAATGACCATCCAGTCTTTTAGCGTGACCTTGTTTGATGCTGTGGGAGCTCTCTATATTTGTGAAACAGTATTTGGATTTTTCTCGAAGGCGGCGCTCAAGCAACAGGTTGGCATTCGTGAGGCGGAATGGTATGCAGTGGAGCAAGTAACCACAAGCCCACCCGAAGCATTGCCTTATCCCGTTCACGCGCCGTTTCCAGACAGCCGGTTCAGGATGCTGGACCGAGTGTCAGTTATCAGTCAAACAGGTGGTCGGCATGGGCTGGGATGGGTTGAAGGCTATGCCGACGTTGACCCGGATGCCTGGTATTTCAAAGCTCATTTCTATCAGGACCCGGTTATCCCCGGTTCTCTCGGCATTGAATCTATGGTCCAGTTATTAAAAGTTTTTGCCTTAGAACGCTGGTCGCATCTTAAGAGCACGAAGGATGCTTCTACGCTGTTTCAAGCTCCTGTTCCTGGTATAGAAATGCGTTGGACGTATCGAGGCCAGATCATTCCTCAGAATAATCGAGTTTCGGTACAGATTCATCTGGTGAAAGTAGACAGTCTCAATGCCGTCTTGGTTGCCGATGGGTATGTTGTGGTAGATGGACGAACGATTTATAGCGTAGAAAACCTCAGTTTGATCTTACACGGTGACCGATGAAGTATACTCGCGCACGCCTTGAATCCATTGGCTATGAATTGGCTCCGGTCGTAGTGACTAGTCATGAACTAGAGCAGCGCTTAGCGCCTTTGTATAAACATTTGCATCTGTCCCCAGGACAACTCGAAGCTCTCACCGGAATACGAGAGCGACGCTGGTGGACCCAAGAACAATCTCTTGTTGATGGTGCCACAGCGGCTGGCGAAAAGGCGTTGAGTCAGGCTGGACTAGATGGTGCTGATATTGAGGTGCTGATCTATGCTGGTGTGTGTCGAGAATTGTTTGAGCCTGCAACAGCTTGTGGGGTAGCAGATCGATTGAATGTCGCATCTAGCAGTCAGATCTATGATCTGTCCAATGCATGTTTGGGAATGTTGAATGGAATTATCGATATTGCAAACCGTATCGAGCTTGGACAAATCCGTGCGGGACTCATCGTCAGTTGTGAATCGGCCAGGGAAATTAACGACCTGATGATTGAGGAGATGTTGCGTTATCAGGGAATGCAGCAGTTGAGCCTATCTTTGGCAACTCTGACCGGAGGGTCAGGGGCCGCAGCGGTGCTGCTGACCGATGGATCCTTTACCAAAGGGGAAAGGCCGAAATTGTTAGGTGCTGTGGCCCGTGCTCATCCGGAACATCATGGTTTATGCCGATGGGGGTTGTTCCCTGATGCTGCCGAATCTGGAACCAACGGACATTCGGCGGGCTATCGCCAGCGAATGCAGACCGATTCCGTGAGTGTACTCAAGCATGGGGTACAACTTGGACAGGAAACCTGGGAAACGTTTCTGGCCCATCTTGGCTGGCAACTTGAGATGGTGGACAGAGTCATTTGTCATCAGGTTGGTTCGGGCCATCAGGTTCAAGTGCTTCAGGCTTTGGGAATCAAGCAAGAGAAAGATTTTTCTAGCTTTAGTTATTTAGGAAATATGGGCACGGTGTCTCTTCCCCTCACTGCGGCACTTGCCAGTCAACGGGGGTTTTTGCAAGCTGGTCAGCGAGTAGCCTTTCTTGGAATCGGCAGTGGCTTGAACTGTATGATGCTCGGTTGGCAATGGTAGAGAGCGTCACAACGTCCGATGTCCCCTCAGGTCGGTGGCTGGGTATTCACGGTCATCAGATGCATGTTATCGATACAGGGCCGCGAAAAGGACCCAGTGGCACGTTGGTCATGGTGCATGGGAATCCAACATGGAGTTTTTATTACCGTCGATTAGTAACACATTTCAGCAACTGCTATCGATGTATCGTTCCCGACCATATTGGTATGGGTCTCTCCAGCAAACCTGATGATCAGGCATATTCCTATACTCTTAAACAACGGATTGCGGATTTGGAGGACCTTCTGGAGCAACTCTGCCCTGCTGGTCCGTTAACTCTAATTCTTCACGACTGGGGTGGCATGATTGGAATGGGCTATGCCGCCCGTCACCGCTCGCGTATAGCAGGCTTGGTGTTGATGAATACGGCTGCCTTCAGATTGCCGGAGGGGAAACCCCTGCCTTGGTCATTGGGTTTATGTCGGACCCCGGTGCTTGGTGCGGTAGCTGTACGTACGTTGAATTTGTTTTGTCTCGGCGCAACGCGGCAATGTGTGAAGACTGCCCGTCTTTCAGCCGCTGATCAGGCAAACTTGCTGGCACCATATGACAGCTGGGCAAACCGCATTGGCGTGCATCGATTTGTCGAAGATATTCCCCTGCGCCCAGGTGATACGAGCTATGATTGTGTCACAAATATTGAACAAAGTCTCCCGCAGTTTTTAGACTGTCCTGTAAGAATATTCTGGGGTGGGCAGGATTTTGTGTTTGATGATGACTTCTTGGCCAAATGGCGAAGTGTCTGGCCACAGGCTGTGGTGACCCGCTTTCCTGAGGCTGGTCATTATGTCCTGGAAGACGCGCATGAACACATCATTCCCCAGCTGGAAGAATTTCTCAAAGCCGGATCATAATGGTTCAGCAAGATCTGGACTCCTCTCACGCGCCTGAGGCAAATGTGGCGTTTCACCTGAGCCAAATGGCTGCCAGCCAGCCTCAGTGTCTAGCTCTTGCCTGCACCGTATCTAGGGTCTGGCCGTGGGCCACGGCTTTCACGGAATTGAGTTTTAAGCAACTTAATGACTGGAGCGATGACATTGCCAGAGGTTTGATGCAAGTTGGTATCAGCAAGGGCATTCGAGTGGCCCTCTTGGTGCCCCCTGGACCGGAATTTTTCGCGGTCGTGTTTGCTCTCATGAAATCCGGTGCCATTATGATTTGTATCGACCCCGGGATTGGTGTAGGGAAGCTTGGCCGTTGCCTCAATCATGCCAAACCGCAGGCCATCATTGGATCACGAAAAGCGCATGTAGCTCGCAGATTATTTGGTTGGGGCCGGATGAGTAATCGCCTCAATATTCATACTGCTGCCATGCCTCTTATTTTACCGGGAGAGAGCCAAGAGAACTGTTCGTTGCAGAGTCTTGTTCAATTGGGGAAACAGGCAGATTTATTTCCATTTCCAATAGTCAAAGTAGAAGATCCTGCTGCCATTTTGTTCACGAGCGGCAGCACGGGCCCTCCCAAGGGCGTGATCTATACGCATGGGACCTTCCAAGCCCAAATTCGTATGCTGCGTGCGTGTTATGATATTTCGCCGGGTGAGATTGATCTGAGCACGTTTCCCTTATTCGCCCTGTTCGCCCCGGCTCTTGGGATGAGTGCGGTGATACCAAAGATGAACTTTACTCGACCAGCTCAAGTGCGACCGCAGCATATCATTCAGGCGGTGAAGCGTTATCGGGTCACGAACCTGTTTGGTTCACCGGCTCTGTTACGGCGTCTTGGACGTTGGAATAGACGTCATAGACAAACGCTATCCAGTTTGCGGAGAGTGATATCGGCTGGCGCGCCGGTTCAGGCTGATGTGCTCGAAGACCTAGTACCTATGCTAGCTCCAGACACGCGTATTCATACGCCTTACGGGGCTACGGAAATTTTGCCTGTGACAACCATAGCGAGTGATGAGATCCTTACCGAAACGGCCGCACAAACGGCTCTTGGCAAAGGAATCTGTGTTGGTCGACCTGTGCCCGACATTCAGGTTGGGATTATGGACATGAAATTCAAACAGGCAGAGAACCATAATTCTGAATGGTTGAAACCAGGGGATATTGGTGAGATCGTTGTCAGCGGACCTAATTTGAGTCTTGGATATGATGACTGTGAAGAGGCGCAAGGCCGCGCAAGATTTTCTGACTCGCAAGAGCGGATTTGGCATCGAATGGGGGATGTTGGCTACTTTGATGAGCGAGGCCGATTGTGGTTCTGCGGGAGGGTGGCCCATTGCGTGATAGCAGGTAACAAAACGTACTATCCTATCCCCTGTGAAGGGGTGTTCAATAGTCACCCAAAGGTCTATCGTACTGCGTTAATTCGGCTAGAGACTTCTGATGGTTTGCACCCTGGGCTCTGTGTCCAGCTTGAATCGAGGACTCCCAAGGCCTCACGCCAGAAGATTCGCGCCGAATTGCTAGATATGGGGAGTCGCTTTGAGCATACTCAGGGTATACGTGAGGTGTTTTTTCACCCGGCCTTTCCCGTCGATATCCGTCACAACGCCAAGATTGATCGTGAGCGTTTGGGTCGTATTGTCAGGTCTCAGAGCAGATGAAAGTCCTCGTGACTGGTGGAACCGGCTTCCTTGGTGCCGCGATAGTTCGAATGCTGATGAACCAAGGTCATGCCGTACTCAGTTTTAGCCGTAAAGATTCCCCCGATCTTCGTGCGGCTGGTTTTGATATTCGGCAAGGGGATCTATCAGATCTGAAGGCTTTGCGTCATGCAGTTAGGGGTTGTGAAGCCGTCATCCATACGGCAGCAAAAGCGGGGGTGTGGGGCTGCGCTGAAGACTATATTCAGACGAATGTTCACGGCACGGAGAATATTATCCAGGTGTGCCGTGAGTTACAGATTCCGCGTCTGGTCTACACCAGTTCTCCCAGCGTGGTGTTTACGGGTTGTGACGAGGAGGGCGTTAATGAATCTGCCCCGTATGTACAGCGGTTTCTGGCTGATTATCCCCGAACTAAGGCTATGGCCGAACAGGCTGTGCTGGCGGCCAATGATCTAGAGCTGACAACTATCGCGTTGCGGCCTCACCTCATCTGGGGACCAGGTGACCCCCATCTAGTGCCTCGTGTCGTGTCCCGGGCTCGTGCCGGGAAACTGGCTCTTCTCGGAGATGGCTCTAATTTAGTGGATTCTACCTTTATCGAAAATGCGGCTCTGGCGCATGTGTTGGCCGTAGAGAAATTGGTGCCGGAAGCGACTTGTGCTGGTAATGCCTATTTCATCAGCAACGGCGAACCTTTGCCTATGAAGACGTTGTTGAACCATATTCTCGCCGCTGCTAATCTTCCCCCAATCACGAGACGCATACATCCTCAACTCGCATATCTGGCTGGGGCGACGCTGGAAATGGTACATCGTCGTTTCTCTCCACACCGCGAACCCATTATGACTCGTTTCGTGGCTCGTCAATTGTCTACCAGCCATTGGTTTCAGTTGGACCGAGCCCGTCAAGATTTAGACTATCACCCACGCATCAGCCTCGAAGAGGGCTTTCGGCTCTTGCGCGAGTCACTGAATGTAGCTGAAAGAAAAAGCTCAATAAGGCGGCACAGCAGTTGAACGAACGACTAACTAACCAAGAAAAACATTACAATACGCAACCCCAGCAGAGACATTTCAGGCCTGTGTTGCAGCGACCAGTTGAACTCACAGCCGGAAGCCGACTTAATTGCTGGAATATTCAGTGATCAGAAAGCTTGTAAGGTTGAGAGCAATTGTTATGGTCAACATGCTTGGTACCCAAATGTCTTTTGCGATTCATGTGCTTTTTTGAGTTCTTTCATGTTTGGGGGGGAGTAGTCCCTGCAAAACTAGTGACAAAGGTTTCTTGCCTTTTTGAGTCAGACTGTAGATCTCGTAGATCCCTTCGTTTTTTCTGCTGATTTCATCTAGCGTTTGTAAATGCTTGACATCATTGGCTGGAGTTGTATACTGCATGATGTGGGAGAAAGTGGGAGAAAAAGGTCACAAATATGGCAAAAATGTGACATGACGTGTGAATAATGTGCATGTTCCTGTTCTTGCGGAAGAAATTTGCCAGTGGATTAGCCCAAAGCCCGGTGGAATTTATGTGGATTGTACCTTAGGACTTGGAGGAACGTCATTAAAAATACTCGAAAGCTCAGGAAATAATGCTTATATTCTTGGTTTGGATCGGGATCCTGCGGCCTTGGTTGAGGCGGGGAAAAACTTAAAGCCATATGGGACACATGTCAAATTTTTTCATGGGAATTACTCCCACCTTGTGGATTTTGTGAAGCAGGCAGGTTTTGGGAGGGTGGATGGCGTGGTCTTTGACCTCGGGGTGTCTTCATTACAGTTAGATCGACCTGAGCGAGGATTTAGTTTTGCGTCGGATGGGCCTTTGGATATGCGCATGAATCAAACCGAAGGGCCAACAGCTGCTGATCTAGTGAAGGTATTGCCCGAAAAGGAATTAGCTGATTTGTTGTTTGTCTGTGGCGAAGAACGATTTGCTCGACGAATAGCCCGGGCAATTGTGGAGTCCAGAAAAACCTTTCCGTTGGAAACGACCCAGGCGTTGGTATCGGTCATTAAAGGCGCAGTTCCGCATGCCTATAGAAAAGGCCGTATTCATTGCGCCACCCGGACCTTTCAAGCTCTCCGTATTCGAGTGAATCAAGAATTGGATCTGCTGCGACCAGCCTTGCAAGCTGCAGTGAGTCTCTTAAAAGAGGGCGGACGCTTGTGTGTGGTTGCCTTTCATTCTTTAGAAGACCGAGTGGTGAAGCATGCGTTTCGGGCCATGGCTGGCGGGGAAGACCCAGCGATCACTATTTTGACGAAAAAGCCTGTGATAGCGAGTCAACAGGAACTTGAAGAAAACCCACGATCCAGAAGCGCAAAGCTGCGTGTTGCCCAACGGTTACCGGAGGGAGCGTGTTTATGAAAAAAAATGCCTTATTAGGGGTGATGATTTTATTAGGAGTGTGGTGCCTGTTCTATGTAGGGGTCAAAATTGACATGTGGCGCCTTGGCTATGACATGGAAGAATTGGAGAGTCGGCGCACGGTTCTTAAAAAACAGCAAGAGGTGTTGCGCGTTCGGTTTTCGGAGTTGACAGATCCGCAACAGGTTGCCCGCCGAGCTCAAGACGAGTTACGCCTCATGCTTCCACAAGACGGACAAGTGGTTATGATTTCCCGAGATATAGAGTTGCCCTCGGAATCCGGCGAGCAATCCCCAGCCCGTCTCGTCCAGAATTTTTCGACTTCCCTTTTTGGTCGGCCATGAGTGGGCCCACACAAGACATTCACCCCATTTGCAAAATGCGGAGTGGCATTGTGTGTTTCAGCCTACTCTTGGGCTTTTCCCTCATAGGCTGTCGGCTGTTTTATTTGCAGGTATTGCAATCAGATGCTGGCGCCCATGCGGTTCAGCGCCAACATCAAAAATCTATGATGGTTCAGTTGGACCGTGGAGTGATTGTGGATCGTCATGGTCATCCTTTGGCTCTCAATGTCGATGTGCCCTCAGTCTTTGTGAATCCCAAATCTTTTCAGGATCCTCAACAAGTTGCCCGTGCCTTAGCGCCAGCTATAGATATGCCAACATCCCAGTTGCAGGAGTTGTTCCAGCATTCATCATCGCGAGTTCGCGTCACGCGGCAGCTTTCTGAAGAAAGAGCTAAGCAGATCGAAGCAATGGCTATTCCGGGAGTAGACGTGATTAGAGGTCCTCAGCGTTTTTACCCGAAGAAAGAACTGGGTGCTCACATTATGGGTTTTGCGGGTGATGATAATCAGGGGTTGGAGGGCGTTGAGTTTCACTATGAAGCATTTTTGCGAGGAGAAAAGACTTGGGTGCAGTTTCAGCGTGATGCCAAGGGTGGAGTGATTTCATCGCTGGATGATCCAGCATTGACAAGTCATCATGCTGGATATCATCTCACTCTGACGATTGATGAGGTCATCCAGTTTATTGCCGAGGATGAATTAGCCAAGGCGGTGGACCAAAGCGGCGCCAAATCAGGAACCATTTTGATTATGGATCCTATAACCGGGGGAATTTTAGCTTGGGCCATCTATCCTACTTTTGATCCCAACCGCTTCAGACAACTCTCTCCCAAGGATTGGAAAAATTCGGCAGTCACCGATCCGTATGAGCCGGGTTCAACCTTAAAAATTGTTGTGGCGGCTGCTGCGTTGGAAGAAGGCATCATGGATCCCGATACGTTGATTTATGGAGGTGATGGACAAATGTCTGTTGCCGGAACGGTGGTCCACGATCATGCACGCTCCAGTTGGATAACCTTTACGGAAGCGGTGGCAAAGTCAAGCAATGTTGGGGTCATTAAGGTTGCGCTTGAATTAGGGAAACCACGTATGTTTGGTTATTTGAAGGCCTTTGGTTTTGGGGAGAAGACCGGGATTGATCTCTCCGGGGAATCGTCGGGAATCTTGCGGGAGCCAGCAGAGTGGAGTGGACGCAGTTTATCCTCCTTAGCCATGGGGCAAGAAATTGCCGTCACGCCGATACAAATGGTCACGGCAATGTCCGTCGTGGCCAACGGGGGATGGCTTATGACGCCGTATGTGGTGTCTTCAGTTATGGATGGTTATGGCCAATCAATCGTGACCAAACATCCAGAGCCGAAGCGTCGTCCTATCTCGGCACAAACTGCTAATCGCCTCAGTCATATTCTTGAAACCGTTGTTGATAATGGAACGGGTAAACGGGCGAAATTGTCAGGGTATCGTGTTGCAGGAAAAACGGGGACTTCCCAGAAAATCGATCCCGCAACTGGCACCTATTCTTCATCAAATGTCATTGCTTCGTTTGTTGGGTTTGTGCCGGTTGAGCAGCCACGGTTCACCATGCTGGTGGTTATTGATGACCCAAAAGAAGAAAATGGGAAGTGGGGAGGAGTCAGTGCCGCTCCGGTATTTGGGAGAGTGGCCAATCGAATCTTACCCCATTTAGGGATAATGCCAGGTGGAGGAGAATTAATACGGACAGCTTCTGCTTTTCCCAGTTCATCTTCTCTACAGGCGCATGTGCAGTAAGTTGTGACGCTTCAAGAGTTACTTGCTCCGGTTGATGTGGTGAAAGCTTCTGGCGATCTCCAGTCTGAGGTCGTCTCGCTTACTGAAGATTCTCGTGTTGTCGGGCCAGGCTCAGTATTTGTGGCTATTCAAGGAACCCAACAAGATGGACATCATTTTGTGAGTCAAGCCTTTGCTCAAGGTGCAACGGCTGTTGTGGTGGAAGGGGGACATTTAGAGAGCACCTCTACCCAAACAGCGTCGGACAGTTCTGCATTCATTCAGGTGCAGAATTCACGTAAGGCCTTGGGATTAATGGCGTCTCAATTGTATGGGAATCCATCACGCCATTTGAAGATGGTGGGCGTCACCGGGACGAATGGAAAAACCACAGTGACTCATATAGCCAAATCTCTTTTGGAAACGCAAGGGCGTCAGGTGGGGTTACTTGGCACCGTGGGGTATATGTTGGGAAAGGAGTGGCGTGAGGCTTCACATACCACGCCGGCCACGGTGGAGCTACAGTGTATGTTAGGCGAAATGGTGCAGGGTGGAATTGATGTGGGGGTTTTAGAAGTCTCCTCTCATGCTCTGACGTTAGATCGGGTGGCCGGCTGTGAGTTCGATATTGTCGTGTTTACCAATTTGACCCAAGACCATTTAGATTTTCACCACAGCATGGAGGAGTATTTTCAGTCGAAGCTTCAGTTGTTTACTGACTATGTGGTGGGCGGGTCCAAGCCAGGACCTAAGCGGGCTTTAGTGAATGCTGATGACCCCTGGGCTTCGCAGGTTCTCCAAGCATGTCCCATTCCCGTGTGGACCTTTGGACTTCATGCCAAAGCTGATATTCAGGCCGAAGCTATCCAACTGAGCATGCAGGGGACACGGTTTTCGGTGAACAGTCCACTAGGACTTATGAGCATCAAGAGCCAATTGGTTGGAGAACATAATGTGTCAAATATGTTGGCAGCGATTGGTATTGGGTTAGAAATGGGATTCTCTCCTAGTTTGATAGAGCAAGCTCTTGAATCCATTTCAAACGTGCCTGGAAGGTTTGAACGTATTCAGGAAGGCCAGGACTTTATGGTTGTGGTGGACTATGCGCATACCGACGATGCGCTTCAGCGCTTGCTTGAAGCAGCGCAGACCATTAAGCAGGGACGAGTGATTACAGTTTTTGGTTGCGGGGGCGATCGTGATCCAGGGAAACGATCAAAAATGGGGCAGGTGGCTGTGGGTAAAAGCGATTTTGTGATTGTTACGTCGGATAATCCACGAACCGAAGATCCTCATGCCATTCTTGCTGATATTGAAGCGGGTATTGAGGCGTTGCCACCGAAGGAGCGATGTCCGTATCAAACAATTGCTGAGCGCGCGCGGGCTATTCAAGTGGCCATCGAGGTGGCCGGGGTAGGAGACCTGGTCTTGATCGCTGGCAAGGGACATGAGGATTATCAAATTCTTGGAACACAGAAAGTGCATTTTGACGATCGTGAAGAAGCGAGAAAGGCTATTTGTCAACGCGCGCGTTCAGGTGGGGATAGATTGTAGGCCTCATGTCGACATTTGAGGTAGATGAAGTGCTTGCCGCAACACAAGGTACATTGCTTTCACAAGGAAAACCTTGCCGGAGATTTCGTGGTGTGCAAACAGATTCTCGCGCGATCAAGCCAGGTGATCTTTTTTTCGCTTTGCAAGGCCCCAAATTTGATGGGCATGATTTTATCAGGAAAGCTTGGGAGCAGGGGGCCATAGGAGTGGTGGTTCAAGAACCTCCTGCCAACAAGGTGTTGAAGTCTGTCCGTCAACAGAAACACAATCCTCCCGTCATCGTACAAGTAAAAAATACTTTGCAAGCCTATCAAGACCTTGCCAGTTTTCATCGAGCACGGTTCTCCATTCCTGTCATCGCTATCACGGGGAGCAATGGAAAAACGACGACGAAGGAAATGGTGAGTCGAATCCTCCGGACGCGCTGGAATGTTCTACAGACGCAAGCTAATTTTAATAATGCCATTGGAGTTCCAAAGACATTGTTAGGATTGCATGCCGGCCATCAGGCGGCGGTGGTTGAAATGGGGGTGGATCAAGTTGGCCAAACCACGCGACTTTGCGAAATTGCGAGACCTGCATTAGGAGTGGTCACGAATGTGGGTCCAGACCATTTAGAGTTTTACCGAACGATGGCCCGTTCAGCCGCATCCAAGGCTGAATTATTTCCCTGGCTTCCAAGTGACGGTGCGGCCATTTTGAATGCAGATGATCGCTATTTCAAACAGTTTTCTAAAAAGGCCCATTGTCAAGTTTATTCTTTTGGTTTAGGCCACTTTGCGCAGGTTCGCGGCTCCCATTTGGTTTGGGATGGGAGGCGCACAGACTTTCGCCTCTGGCTGCCGAATCGGAAAACGAGTAAGCGAGTTTCGGTTCGCACGATGGGGATGCACAATATCTCGAATGCATTGGCAGGGGCTGCTGCGGGTTATGCGTTAGGTTTTTCCCCTGTGGACATCGTGACCGGCTTGGAAGCATTTCGTCCAGCTCCTATGCGATCAGAAATTCGTCGCCATGGAGGCATCATCTATCTTTATGATTGCTATAACGCCAACCCTGCTTCGGTGAAAGCCGCGTTGGATGTGCTCGTCGAACTTGATCCGACTCGAAGAACGATTGCCGTGTTGGGCGACATGCTTGAGCTCGGGGAAGAAGAGCGTCAATTTCATGAGGAGATTGGTCGTTATGCAGCCAAAAAACAAGTTGGCCATGTGATTACGTGTGGCATCTTTGGTCCTATGACAGAAAAAGGTGTGCAGAGTGTTCGAAAGAATTTACCCGTCACAGTCGTCAAGGATGCTGCCGAAGCAGGGGAATGCTTAAAAGCTCTGGTACGGCGTGATGACATTGTGTTGATTAAAGCTTCCCGTGGGGCTCAAATGGAACGTGTGTTGAATGTCGTTCGACCAATAAGACGAGGCAAAAAATAATCTAATGCTCTACCTCTGGTTGTATCCGCTTCATACCGACTATGCAATTTTCAATGTGTTTCGGTATCTCAGCTTTCGAATGATTTATGCCGCGATTACGGCGTTTCTGATTGTATTTTTTTTGGCCCCTCCAGTTATCAAGAAACTGCAGATGCTGGGGTTGGGACAAAAGATTCGGACAGATGGGCCGCAATCACATCTTGGGAAATCCGGCACGCCGACGATGGGAGGGGTGCTGATTTTGTTTTCTGTGCTTTTTGCAACGTTATTGTGGGCGGATATCTCCAATTACTATGTGTGGCTGGTCATGTTAGCGATTGTCGGCTTCGGCTTAATTGGGTTTGTGGATGATTATATTAAGATTTTGCGAGGGAAATCGGAAGGGTTGACCCCTCTCCAAAAGTTTATCGGGCAGTTAGGTGTGGCTATTGGCATTGGATTATTTTTTTATCTTTCCCCGGCCTATTCCACCCAACTAAGCGTTCCTTTTTTCAAGAATTTTAACCCGGATCTTGGTGTGCTCTATATTCCTTTTGCAATTTTAGTCATTGTGGGTTGTTCCAATGCTGTGAATTTGACTGATGGGTTAGATGGTTTGGCGGTAGGGCCGGTCATCATTTCTGCGATGGCATATACGGTAGTTGCGTGGGCTGTGGGAAATCGATTGGTCTCAGAATATCTTCTGATTCCACACATTGAGGGTGCTGGGGAACTATCTGTGTTGATGGCCTCCATTATTGGATCCGGCCTTGGATTTCTCTGGTTTAACACGTATCCGGCTTCTGTATTTATGGGTGATGTGGGTTCATTGCCGTTAGGAGCGGCCATCGGAACGGTAGCTGTGGTCTGCAAGCATGAATTGCTTTTGGTGTTGGTTGGTGGCGTTTTTGTAATGGAAGCGGTATCCGTCATATTCCAAGTGATTTCTTTTAAGTCTCGAGGAAAACGGATTTTTCTCATGGCTCCACTCCATCATCATTTTGAGAT
Source organism: Nitrospirales bacterium (assembly GCA_965223685.1). Taxonomy (GTDB): domain Bacteria; phylum Nitrospirota; class Nitrospiria; order Nitrospirales; family UBA8639; genus Nitrospira_E. The sequence goes on along the minus strand of CBDCXG010000002.1, from coordinate 1,152,705 downwards.
GAAAGGCTGGGAAGAGCCTAAAGTGGTTGTGCGTCTTTGGATCATTGCGATTATTCTGGGATTGTTGAGCATCAGTACGCTGAAACTACGCTAATCATAGGATGTTGGTGAAATTTTCTGGAGTCATGGATGCAGTGAGTAGCAAGTTGTCGGTTCCAATGGGTGATTGGAAGGGGGTTAATGCGACGGTGTTTGGAATGGGGCGCAGTGGACGGGCTGCAGCTGATTTACTTCTGGATCAAGGTTCAAACCTCACACTTTTAGAAGAACATCCTCGTCCTGAGCTTGAAGGGTTGAGAATAGCCTATGAACAAAGAGGAGCACGGGTCTGTATCGGTGGTCAACTAGAGGTTGTCATGAGTCAAACGGACTTTCTTGTTGTCAGCCCGGGAGTGTCTCAGGATCATGAAATTCTTAAGAGAGCTCGCGAAAATAATGTTCCAGTTATTGGGGAAATTGAGTTAGCGGCGAGATTTCTTCAGGCTCCCATCATTGCTGTCACAGGCACTAATGGGAAAAGTACTACAGTTCGTCTCATTGGCTCTCTCCTCCAAGAAAGCGGGAAGCATGTGTTTGTGGGAGGCAATCTTGGTATTCCGCTTTGTGAGGCCGTACCTCGGTTTACAGATTCCCCCCAGGCTGTTCCCTATGACTACATTGTCGCGGAAGTCTCCAGCTTTCAGCTAGAAACCATCAAGCGGTTTAACCCATGGATTGCCGTTCTATTGAATGTGACGCCTGATCATCTTGATCGACATGCTACACAAGAAGAATATCAAGCGGCGAAAAAACGGATTTTTGAAAATCAAACTGATGAGGATTGGATGGTCATCAATGCCGATGATTCTGCAGTCAAAAAAATGGCTCTTGATGCTCCCGCAGGTCTCATGGAATTTAGTCTGTGTTGTGAGGTCGAACAGGGCACATATCTTGATGGGACAATGATTCATGCCAGAATACAGGGAAGGGAGGAAGCCATCTTTCATCGTAATGATATTCACATGCCAGGGGATCATAACGTCGCGAATGCTATGGCTGCGATGAATGTTGGGCTGCTGTGTGGATGCTCCAAGGAAGCTATGATGAAAGTATTTCAACATGTTCCTCCTATTGAGCATGCTTTGGAATCCGTGCGGATTTGGCAGGGGATAACGTTTATTAATGATTCAAAAGGAACGAATGTTGATGCCACACTGAACGCGCTTAAAAGCTTTCATGAATCTGTCGTCTTGATTCTTGGAGGAAAAGATAAAGGCGGAGATTTTAGGCTCCTCTTGCCGGCCATTCAACGAGGTGTGAAAAGTATTGTGGTGATCGGAGAGGCTGCCCCTCGGATTCTTACTGAGTTGAATGCGAGTGTGCCAATGAGTGGTGCTGCCAATCTTGAAGAGGCGGTAGCCCATGCCTGTTCGCTAGCAACAAGTGGGGATGTCGTTTTATTTTCGCCTGCGTGCTCGAGCTTCGATATGTTTGAGAATTACCATCAGCGTGGGTTGGCATTCAAGCGTCTTGTACAGGAGCTTTGCTAGGTGAATATGCCCTTACTTGGCCGTAGGAATGCACACCGGGATTTACGGGCTTGGGCTGATTTATTTCAAGGATCTTCCGCGGTTGGTCGACGTCGAATCGATCCGTTGATTTTAGGAATAACTGTGGCCTTGTCATTAGGCGGATTAATCATGGTGTTCAGTGCGAGTGGGGTTGTGGCAGAAAAAGCCTATGGAGATTCTACTCATTATTTGCAACGGCAAATCGTCTGGATGGTGTTGGGGTTTTGTGTCCTCTTTGTTGGATCATCTATTGATTACCGGCAATGGAAGCCGTGGGTGCCTTGGATTATGTTGGGCTGTATCAGTGGATTATTGCTGGTACTAGCCTTTGGCCCACAAATAAATGGGGCACGTCGATGGCTTACCTTGGGATTTTTTTCCATCCAACCGACTGAAATGGCTAAGCTGGCCGTGGTGTTATATCTCGCCGCGTTTCTGGCCAATCCGAACCGACGTGTGACGGATTGGCGTCGTGGATTTCTTCCGCCTGTCGCGGTCGTGAGTCTTCTGTGTTTCTTAATTGTTGTTGAGCCGGACTTGGGAAGTATTGTGGTCATTGGGTTGGTGTTCGTTGCCATGATGTATTTAGCCGGAGCAAGAATTCGTCATATAGCCTGTTTAAGTTTGCCAATGTTCTTAGGGTTTCTGGCATTGATTGTGTGGAACCCTGAACGATGGGAACGGTTTACGACATTCTTGAACCCCTTTCAGGACCGGGAAGGGGCGGGATGGCAGTTGGTGCAATCTCTTCTCGCCTTGGAAAATGGAGGAATTTTTGGTGTGGGCCTCGGACACGGCACACAAAAACTTCTTTATCTTCCTGAGGGACATACGGATTTTGTGTTGGCCTTGGTGGGAGAAGAGCTGGGCTTGATGGGCACCTTAGGATTGTTGGGATTGTTTGTGATTTTGGTTTTTAAGGGGTTTCGAGTTGCAGCTTTGGCCCCAGATGTGTTCGGGCGGTTTCTAGCATTAGGAATTACGCTGCTCCTGACGATGCAAGCCATGATTAATGCCGGTGTGGTCAGTGGAATGCTGCCGACTAAAGGTTTGACGCTGCCTCTTGTCAGTTACGGTGGGTCATCCCTTCTCACGACGATGTTGGCCATTGGGATATTACTGAGTATTGCCCGTCAAGGGCGGGCAAGTCTCTAGCTGTGGACTGTCATGAGAGTGGTCATCGCGGCGGGAGGAACTGGGGGACATATTTATCCGGCTATTGCCTATGCCAAAGCCATTCAATCGCATGACCCAGATGGGCAGATTGTGTTTGTAGGAACAGGGAAAGCCGTGGAACGTAATATTCTCTCTCAAGAAGGATTTCCCGTGCAGGTCATTTCTGTAGAAGGCTTTGTGGGGAAAAGCATGCTGAATCGATGTCGCGCGCTGTGGCTCCTACCTCAATCATTGTGGCAGGCCATGAACATTCTTCGATCTCCTCAAGCAGATCTGGTGATAGGAACTGGGGGGTATTTCAGCCCGCCGGTGATAATTGCAGCGTGGCTGCTTCAGATTCCTCGTGTTATTTTGGAACCCAATGCCATGCCGGGATTAGCCAATCGCCTTTTGGGTCCGGCAGCCAATCGAATTTTTTTAGCATTTGAAAGTGCAAGATCGTTTTTTTCTTCTTCTAAAGTTCGAGTCATTGGAACTCCGATCCGTCAAGACTTTGTGTTGGACCATGCTCCTACACCTCCTCAACAGATAAAACATGTATTGATTTTTGGCGGGAGCCAAGGTGCGGAGGCGATTAATTCTGCCATGCTGGAGGCGCTTGACCAATCAGAAATTCTCAGGAAATCGGTCACTATCACTCATCAAACCGGAGCTGATGATTGGGAGCGAGTCCAGCAAGCGTATCAACAGCGCGGCCTGCAAGCAGAGGTTCAGCCATTTTTGTTTGATATGCCAAAAGAGCTAGCCAAGGCAGACCTGGTGATTTGTCGTGCTGGGGCTAGCACTTTGGCAGAGTTAGCGGCTTATGGAAAAGTTGGAATTTTAATCCCATTCCCTTATGCCACGCACAACCATCAGGAAATGAATGCGAGAGCTATGGAGCAAGCCGGTGCCGCGCGAATGGTGAAACAGGCTGATTTGAACGGAAAAATATTAGCTGCGGAAATTGAATGCATGATGCAGGATATTCCAGTATTTCAAGCTATGTCTCAAAAGAGCTGGGAGACAAGAAAAGTTGATGCCACAGAACACATGGTACGAGAATGTCTTGCCCTGGCTTGCTCGTAAGCGAGAAATATTTATGTGATTTTGCCTTCTGAAAATTGGCAAGGTTGCACAAGAATTCATGGGGTCATCGCTCATCTTTAATGAAGAGGAAGGATTTGTGCAGAGAATGAAGGGATCGCTTGTGAAGAGATGACGCAAGGGATTAGCGATGTTAGCTATCTTGCCGACCACGAACGTGATGGCAATTATATTTGCCTTACGAAATCACTTCGAGGGAACCAAGAACGTGTTATGAGACAACAAGCAGTCTTCTCTTTTATACGTGAATTCGTACAGCGCTTTCCGCTAGTTCTTTCGCTTTCCTCTGGGGGTCTAGGACATTATGTTCCGAAAAATTCAACATATTCATCTCGTGGGTATTGGTGGCAGTGGCATGAGTGGCATTGCGGAAGTGCTCCTCACCTTAGGCTATAAAGTGACGGGTTCAGATACAGGATATTCCGACAGTATACGGCGGCTAGAAGAAATGGGCGGAACGGTATATATCGGACATGAGGAATCGCATGTTGAAGATGCGCAGGTTGTAGTGATGTCCTCAGCTATTGCGACAACCAATCCAGAAATTCGTGCGGCTCGTGCCAAAGTGATTCCGGTCATTCCTCGTGCAGAAATGCTGGCCGAATTAATGCGTTTGAAATTTGGCATTGCCATTGCAGGTGCTCACGGCAAAACCACGACAACCTCCATGGTGGCCTCAATTCTTGCGCAAGCGGGGTTAGATCCGACATTTGTTGTGGGAGGAAAGGTTAATGCCATGGGGACTCATGCGCGTTTGGGGCGCAGTGACCTCCTTATTGCAGAAGCTGATGAAAGCGATGGTTCATTTTTGCGGTTATCCCCGTCTATTGTGGTGGTGACCAATATGGATCGCGAGCATCTTGAACATTATGGAAGTATGGAGAAGCTCCAGGAAGCGTTTTTAGAATTTATTAATAAGATTCCCTTTTATGGTGCAGCTATCCTTTCTGCTGATGATCCGTGGATTCGTCGATTATTGCCAGGTGTTGTCAAACGGTATCAGACCTTTGGCATCAATGATTTTTCCGGAGTACTGACTCCAGACCTATTCGCGACAGATATTGAGTCTAAAGCATTAGGGGTGGAATTTCGCGCGCATTATCGCGGGCAAAAGATTGGGCCGTTTCGAATTCGTATTCCGGGTGTCCATAATGTCTCAAATGCGTTAGCCGCCATTGGTGTGGCGTTAGAATTGGATGTGCCGTTAGATCTCATTCGGTCAGGATTAGCGGCATTTTCTGGTGTCGAACGACGCTTTCAAATTCGTGGTGAGAAAAACGGGATCATGGTTGTGGATGATTATGGTCATCATCCAACAGAGGTCCGTGCCACATTAGCTGCTGCGCGTGCGACATGGTCACGACGTTTGGTTGTGGTGTTCCAGCCGCATCGATATTCAAGGACACGAGATCTGGTTGATGATTTTGCCAAGGCGTTTGAGCTTGCAGACGTAGTGTATGTCTTAGACATTTATGCAGCCGGTGAAGAGCCCATTGCTGGGATCAGCGGGCAGACCCTCGTAGAGAAAATTCAGACGTCTGGTCATTCAACTGTACATTGGGTCAATAGTGATCCTGAATTTGTGAGGAAACTACAAGATGAACTTCGGGAAGGTGATGTGTTGTTGACCTTAGGTGCAGGGGATGTATGGAAGATTGGGCAAGAACTTTTACATTCATTAGATATAAAGACTCAGGAGTAAAAAGTGTGTGGTGAAAAGAGAAATGTAAGGAACAACAATCACTTCGTTCGTGGTTTTTCCTTTCGTACTTTTTACTTCTCACTTCTTACTTGTATTAAGGAGTGTAATGAATGAATTTTGGGCAAGGATGTCATGAAGAGAGGTTCACGAAAAAGCTTCTTAATGCCCACGATTCGTCGGGCCCTTTCTCATGTCGATGGAGAAATTCTGTGGCACGCACCTTTGGCCTCAGAGACAGCTCTTCACGTTGGGGGACCAGCCGATGCGTTGGTGTTTCCAGCCGATGTGGAGGATGTGATTCGTATAGTAAGAGGGGCACGGCTGAACCATATTCCACTTATGGTTTTGGGTGGAACGAACGTAGTGATTCGAGATAAAGGTATCCGTGGCATTGTCATGCAGTTGAAGCATTTAACCCAGATTCAGGAAAAATCGAACCAAGTGATCTATGCGCAAGCTGGTGTGAGGTTGCCACGATTGATGCAATTTGCTCTTGGACGGATGCTCACAGGAATGGAATGGGCTGCAGGTATTCCGGGAACGGTAGGTGGGGGAGTTGTGATGAATGCTGGAACCCATTTAGGGGAGATGCAAGATGTGCTGCAGGCTGTGGACTTTGTCACCATGTTTGGCAAACGTAAACGAATAGAAGCTTCAGCACTTTCATTTGGCTATCGGAAGACGATCCTTCCGAAAGGCATTGTGGTGGGTGCTTGGATGCAATTGAGCGCGGCGGCAAAAAAAACTATTCAGGATGCCACCAAACAGTACTTGCAGTATCGAAAATCTACGCAACCGCTCACTCTGCCTAATGCTGGTTCTGTGTTCAAAAATCCTGAAGAACAAGCTGCCGGTCGATTGATCGAAGCGGCTGGGTTAAAAGGATTGCGAGTTGGGGATGCTGAAGTTTCAACAAAACACGCCAATTTTATTGTGAATAGAGGAGCGGCAACTGCTGAGCAAGTTCTTTTGTTAGTCAAGAAGGTCCGCGATCAGGTTGCTAGAAAATTTGGTATTCGTTTGAAGCTGGAATGGAAAGTGGTCGGGGAACGATAAGCGTCAAATGGTTAATGAGAGAGATTTGAAACTCTAGAAGAATGGTTTGATGGAGAACTGTTTCAAGTGTGTGTTTGGGGAGTACATTGAAGAAATCAGAAAGCACCAACAAGAAGTCCTTGCGAATAGGTGTGCTGATGGGAGGAACATCGGCTGAGCGGGATATATCGTTGAAGTCAGGTCGATCTATTTGTGAATCGTTACGTCGGCGTCGCTATATTGTACTTCCTATCGATGCTGATGCCACTCTGCCTCAGCAACTTCGCACGAAGAAAGTTTCGATCGCGTTTATTGCCCTTCATGGTTTGGGAGGAGAAGATGGCGCGGTTCAGGGACTCTTAGAAATTATGAATATTCCCTATACCGGATCTGGTGTGAGTGCGAGTGCCGTCTGTATGGATAAAGGATTGACGCGCGTGCTGCTTCAGGCTGTCGGAGTGGCTGTTCCCCCTGGGGAAATAGTCCATAGTACAACAGTCCCTTCTCTTTTGCCTGGAAAATTAGGTTGGCCGGTTGTCGTCAAGCCATGTACGGAAGGATCCAGTATTGGGGTGTCCATTGTTAGAGGTCCTACAGGGTGGAAGAAGGCTCTGCGAACGGCTTTTCGACATGGTGGGCAAGCGGTAGTAGAAAAATATATTCCGGGTCGAGAAGTGGCAATTGGAATATTAGGTCAGCAGACGTTTCCAGCCGTTGAAGTCATTGTGCCAGGAGGCTTTTATAATTTTAATGCGAAATATGGAAAGGCTGGGACCCGGTATCTTTGTCCTGCTTCTCTTACGCCTCGATTGCAGCGTTTGTTGAAGGCCCAGAGTCTTCAAGTGTACAACGCTTTGGGATGTTGTGGTGCCGCCCGTGTCGATTTCCGGATTCATCCTAATGGACGTCCGTATGTTCTAGAGTTAAATACCATTCCTGGCATGACAGAACGAAGTTTATTGCCGATGGCTGCGGCGCAACAAGGCATGACTTACGATGATTTAGTGGAGGCCATGTTACAGGCAGCTTTACAAAAGAATAAAGCGAGTTCTGGAAATCCGAAGACCCAGAAAAGGAAAACAGCATAATGGGTATTCGCGGCATGGTTTCTTCAAAACCGCCTCGGAAAAACCGTCCGCTCAAACGGAGCGACGTTGCGGGAAGAAAAGATGCGACACGGGAAGCATCGCCTGCCCGACGTGTGGTCATGGGCAGTCTACTGGCTAGCCTTCTGGTATTGCTCATGGTTGGCGGACGAGCAGTCATACAGTCTGTCAATGAGTGGACTCAGATTCAACAAACTACGATTTTAGGCTTAGATCATCTTTCTCGAGAAGTAGTTTTTGCTCAACTGGATTTGGCTCCAGATTCAAGTTTGTGGTCGATTGATATTGATCAACTTTCAGAGCAGTTGGAGGCGCATCCCTGGATTCGTGCGGTCACCTTTGATCGCGTTCTTCCTAATGCCCTGATCGTACAAGTGGAGGAACGTCAGCCGGCAGCGGTGTTGGGAGCTGCCAAGGAATCCTATCTTGTGGATACTGAAGGATATTTGTTGCCTGTAGAGACAACGAAACTTAGTCAAGCCTTACCTGTATTAGAAGGGATGACATCGAAATCTTTTTTGCAACAATTGGATGACAGTCACCGGCGAGCCAAACGTGGGATTCATTTGGCTGCACTTCTGTCAGAGAGATTTTCAGGTCGCCCAAAAGTCAATGTAGCACATACCCATACTACGGTCGTGGACCTTCCTCGTATTCGCGTGAAGTTTGGGCAGGAAGCAGATCGACAATGGGAGAGATTCTTGGTTTTGTATCCGACAATTAGGAAAAAGATTGAAGCTCAATCGCAGGAAGTCGATTTGAGATTTTCACAAAAAGTCATCCTTCGCAAGAGGACACTCTGAGCCATGACAAAAAAAGAACACATTGTGGTTGGGTTAGATATTGGGACGACGAAAATCTGTGCTGTTGTAGGGGAAATATTATCTGATCATTCCGTTAACGTGATTGGCATTGGGTCCCATCGGTCCACCGGACTGCGGAAGGGTATGGTTGTCAACATGGAAAGCACAGTGGAATCGATAAAACAGGCCGTTGAAGAAGCTGAATTGATGGCGGCTGTGCAGATTAATTCTGTGTATACGGGGATTGCTGGTAGCCATATTGGGAGTGAAAGCGCGCAAGGGGTGGTGGCATTAAAGAAGCGAGAAGTGACTAAAAGTGATATCCGTCGAGCGGTTGATACAGCCCGCGGCTGTGCAGTTCCTCCACCTGATCGACAAATCCTGCATGTGCTTCCGCGTGAATTTATTGTGGATGATCAAGAAGGGATTCGAGATCCTTTGGGAATTGCCGGGTCACGACTAGAAGTTGATGTGCATATTGTGACGGGAGCGGTCACATCTGCTCAAAATCTTGCGCGATGTGTTAGTCGTGCGGGGCTGGATGTTGTGGATATTGTGTTGCAACCCTTGGCTTCCAGTGCAGCTGTGCTTTCCCCAGAGGAGCGGGAGTTGGGAGTGGTGATGGTTGATATTGGAGGCGGGACGACAGATGTGGCTATTTGGGTGGAAGGGTGTATCCGCCATTCTGCTGTCATTCCAATAGGTGGTCATCATTTGACTTCAGATTTGGCAATTGGATTACGAACAGCTCCGGAAGATGCTGAAAAAATTAAATTGCAATATGGAGTGGCAAGCAGTCAGCTGTTAAACGATGACGAGAATATTGAAGTCCCCAGTGTGGGTGGGCGTCCGCCTAGGGTTATGCCGAGAAATGTTGTGGCACAGGTGCTCTCGCCTCGCGTGGAAGAAATGTTCGAGATGGTGCGCAGGGAAATACGGCGTGCAGGGTATGACGGGATGTTAGTCGCTGGTGGCGTCTTAACGGGTGGAACCTCTTTACTTCCTGGCATGTGTGATGTAGCGGAGCAGGTTCTCAATCTTTCAGTACGATTAGGGCGGCCGCTAGGTGTAGGGGGGTTACGGGATATTGTACAAAACCCCATGTATTCCACGGCTGTTGGATTAATCGTGCATTCTGTCAGTCAGGAAAATGAATTTGAACTGGTAGGGGCCGGAGGTGGCAAACCGAAAAAGCCTTCCCGCTGGATGGGCGGAATGGTCTTCAAGATGAAGAGCTGGGTGATGAATTTTTTTTAATCCATGGAGGGAAAGGAGAAGATGGCATCCATGTCCCCATTACGAACGAAAAGACAATCATTAAAACACGTCACGACAATCTGCCGAAGTTAGGGCAGGAAGGAGGAGTCCGATGTTTTCACTTTCAGATGAGGAATTGGCTGAGATTAACATCAAAGTTGTTGGTGTTGGTGGTGCAGGCTGCAATGCGGTGAATACGATGATTGAGTCAGGTCTAAGTCGAGTAGAATTTGTGGTCGCGAATACCGACTTGCAGGCGCTTGGACGTTCAATGGCTTCCTATAAAATTCAATTGGGGCCAGAACGTGCCCGAGGATTGGGCGCAGGGGCGCGGCCTGAGATCGGCAAAGAGTCAGCCATTGAAAGCGAGACCCAAATCCGTGATGCATTAGAGGGATCGGATATGGTTTTCGTGACGGCAGGGATGGGTGGTGGCACAGGTACAGGCGGGGCACCTGTGGCTGCCAAGATAGCGCGGGAATTGGGGATTCTTACTGTGGGAGTCGTGACGAAGCCATTTCAATATGAAGGAAATCGTCGCGCTAATTTTGCGGAGGAAGGCATTCGCGAGTTGAAAAAGCATGTGGATTCGCTACTCATCATTCCAAACCAAAAACTACTGGGTTTGGTTGATAAAAATACGCCTCTCTTGGAAGCGTTTAAAATTGCGGATGATGTCTTGCGCCAAGCGATTCAGGGGATTTCCGATGTCATTACGACTCCAGGTTTAGTCAATGTTGATTTTGCGGATGTGCGAACGGTGATGGGATATTCTGGACGGGCTGTCATGGGCATGGGAACCGGTCGTGGGCCAACTCGGGCTGCAGAGGCAGCCAAATTGGCTATTGCGAGTCCCTTGTTAGAGGATGGCAGTGTGGAAGGCGCCCGAGGGCTCTTACTGAATATCACGGGTGGACCCAGTATGACCTTACATGAAGTGGATGAGGCGTCGAATATTGCGAGGGAAGCTGCTGACCCGCAAGCCAATATTATTGTTGGCCAAGTCATCAATCCGGACATGGGTGAGGAATTGACGGTAACTGTGATTGCAACAGGATTTGAGCAAGGAGAATCTGTTTTGCGGTTTTCCAGTAACCATCAGCCAACGCTTGTTGTGGAACCGGTTCAAACGCCCCAAACTCAACCCTTGGTTTCTGTTGGGGTCGATAGTACCAGTAGCAATGCGGAAGATGATATCGATCGTCCAACCTATTTGCGTCGACAAGCCGCTGTGCGAAAAGCCGGTGAAAATGGAACGGGCAATGGGAATGGCAATGGGAGTTTGCTTGTGGATGATGATTGGGATGTTCCGACATTTTTGCGAAAGAAAACAGATAGCTAAGATTTTCCGTCAAGTACATACGTGATGTGATATGTGAAAGGCCGGCATCTGTGAACCTGGCGTTGTCTGATTATGGATTCACCAGTGACGTAATTTCTTTGCGCCATTTCTTCGGCACAAGGCAGGTGCTTGAAGCTTTGCAGACTTCGATTCAAGTCGGCGAAGTGACAACCTGCCCTCCATCGTTTCCCTTCGTGGGTAGCCTGAAGCAAATCCACAGTACTCGGGTAGTTATATTTGACAGCCCTGTCAAAGCCGGATTAATTCCAGATGGTGCTGGAGATGCCTTAATTACCAACCAACCGGAGTTCTTGCTTGTTGTCCGGACGGCGGATTGTGTGCCGGTGCTACTGGTCAACCACAAAATTGGGGTTGTGGGAGCCATTCATGCGGGTTGGCGAGGAGCCGTCGGCGGCATTGTTCCCCAGACCATTCAAGCTTGTGCAGAGCAGTTTGGGGCGGAGGTGTCTCAGATGCATCTCGCTATTGGTCCTTCCATCGGCCCTTGTTGCTATGAAGTAGACGCTCCCGTCATTGAACCATTGCAAGCCAATTACCCTGATTGGCGTGGTGTACTTCAAGAATCCAGTCCCAGGAAAGGGATGTTGGATCTCAAAAAACTGATTTGGCACCAAGTTCTTGCCAGTGGAGTTCCCGAACATCAAGTGGACAGAGTTGACTATTGTACGCACTGCCGTGAGGATCTGTTTTTTTCCTATCGTAGGGATGGAAAAGTCAACGGAACCATGCTCAGTGGAATCATGCTCCCGACGGAAACATATAAAAGCTAAAAGTGAAAAAGTGGACATGGATCAATCGGTAGAAGCCTCACTCTTAAGGTGTCCGTTCCTTCTGAATAGGTCTCTGTGACTTAAGCGCTATTCCCGTTTACAATATCTGTTGTGCTGTCATCGGAAGAAACATCAGGTCCTGGAAACATCGCTGGTAATGTGCAGGTTATTCAAGAAGGCATCCAACAGGCAGCGTATCGCGTAAAAAGAGATCTATCCACTATCCAAGTGGTAGCAGCCAGTAAGACGGTTTCGCCAGATATTCTTTTGGAAGCCTACAAAGCGGGGGTGAGAATATTTGGAGAAAATCGGCTCCAGGAAGCTCAAGAAAAAATCCGGATCATTGGCCTGCGTCAGGGGCTGGCCTGGCATTTTATTGGGCGTATGCAAAGCCGAAAGTTGAAGGATATTGTGGGGAACTTTTCCCTGCTGCATTCGGTCGAAAGTATGGAGCAAGCCCGAGGAATCGAGGCTATTGCAGGTAAGATTGGCATTCATCAGGACGTGTTGCTTCAAGTCAATATTGCGAAAGAAAAGACCAAAGGGGGATTTTTCTGTAAAGATATGCCTGAAGTTATTGAACATATTAACCGGTTTCCCCACGTGGCCATTCGGGGTTTGATGACTCTTCCCCCTTTCTGCGAGAATCCAGAGGATATCAGACCGTATTTTACGGAATTGCGACAATTAAGGGATTCTCTGGGACGGATTAAGCTGGCGCATGGCAATATGAGAGAACTTTCGATGGGGATGTCCCATGACTACCAAGTGGCGATTGAAGAAGGAGCCACGATGGTCCGGATTGGGTCGTCTATTTTTGGTAAGCGGGGTTAATCTTTCCAGAAGATGGGGAGGCAACAATTGCCTAACGAAAAAGGAGTACTATGGATGATTTTGCAGGAGATGTATTGGGAAATGTAATAAGTGCTATCGCCACGATTTTAGATACGATCCTCTGGCTTTATATGTGGGTCATTATTATTCGGGCCTTGATCTCCTGGGTCAATCCAGATCCGTATAACCCCATTGTGCAATTTTTACAACGGGTTACCGATCCCGTCCTGTATCAAATTAGGAAACGATTGGGCATGGGAAGTATGGGATTTGATTTTTCCCCGATCATTGCTATTCTAATAATTATGTTTTTACAAATCGCCGTGGTAGGATCTTTAAAAGACTTAGCGTTTCGTATGCACTAAGATGTGCCAGGAAAGGATGTTATGATGAGAATTACACCATTAGATATTCAACATAAGGTTTTCGATACGCAATGGCGGGGATATAACAAAGTCCAAGTCGATCAGTTCTTAGAAGAAATTGCGGAATCGGTTGAAGAGATCGCGAAAGAAAATTTGGTTTTGAAAGAAAAGCTATCGGGAAAAGATGATGAGCTTGGGCAGCTTAAACGAGCCGAATCGACATTGACGAGTACGCTGATTTCTACCCAATCATTTGTGGACCAACTCAAGCGTGGGGCGCAGCGGGATGCGGATTTGGTCGTCAAAGAAGCCGAATTAAAAGCCGAGGAAATTCTTGCTCAAAGTCGCGCTGAGTTGGTGGAAATGCGGAGGACGATTTCTGGCTTGCGACAACAACGCGCTTTAGTCTTGGATCGTCTTCGTTCGACATTAGACTCCTTCCATCGACTGGTTGAAGTCGAAGAAGAACCAAATGTCGCGTTTGACTCCTCATTGGAAGAAGATGAGCAATCGTTACAATCAGAAGGTCCGCAATTGAATATCGAGCCCGCCTCCCACAGAGAAGCGGGATAACGGCTCCCGTCCTTTTACGAAGTTGTGGATCAGATCGATCCCATCAACTGTATTCTACAAGAAGGCATACAAACCGGGGTTTTCCCCGGAGCCGTGTTGTTTGTCCGCCAAAAAGGTCACCTTCGTCTTCATCAGGCCGTAGGCCTCACATCCTCGTTTCCAAACTCTCCTTCGGTTCAACTCACCACCATCTATGACTTGGCTTCTCTCACAAAACCTTTAGCTACGGCCTCTTCAATACTTCTCCTCGTTCAGGATGGACGGCTGGACCTTGTCCAACCCCTGGTTATGTATTTAGAAGAATCGAAAGGTTTTCCACTAGGCCAGATTCCTTTATGCAATTTATTATCTCATCAAAGTGGACTCCCAGCTTGGCGACCGTTCTACCAAGCATTTTCTCCAGTCCTATCAGTAGAGCCTGAATGTCGGGAACAACGAGTCAAAGCATTTTTAGAAATGATTCTTAAGGAACCGATTGACTCAACGCCTTCATCAACCAGCGTGTATAGCGATTTGGGGTATATGGTGTTGGGATTTGTGATTGAACGGGTGACGGGGCAGTCACTCGCAGATTTTTCACGAGAGCGATTATTTGTTCCCTTGCAGGCAGACACACTGGTCTTTGAGATTCAAAAATCTCAGGAAGATGTTGCATTCCAGATTGCACCCACCGAGAATGATCCCTGGCGAGGATGCTTACTCCAGGGCGAAGTGCATGATGAAAATGCGGCGGCACTTGGGGGAGTGGCTGGACATGCTGGATTATTTGGAACTGCCCAGGCTGTGGGACATATCACCAAAGCTTGGGTGGATAGCTATTGTGGTAGGTCTAGTATTTTAGAGCAAGATGTAGTCAGGCAATTTGTAAAAGCTCAACCTGAGACCAGTTGGGGGTTGGGTTGGGATACGCCTTCTCAACCTTCTTCCTCAGGTCAACGGTTTTCTTCTAAGTCTTTTGGGCATTTAGGATTTACCGGCACGTCGATTTGGATTGACCCGATCCGGGAGTTGGAAGTCATCTTCCTATCCAATCGCGTCCACCCCACCCGCGACAATCAAGCCATCAAAACCTTCCGACCCAAACTACATGATGCGATTATTCAACAATTGAGTGAAGAGTCCAATTAAACCAAAAGATTTACTCTTGTTAATAGGAGAAGGTCCAGAGAAGTGTGTTGCTGAATAATGAAAATTTTCTTTTTGCAGGCCAGTTAGGTTTTCAGGAAAAAGCGGAAAAGTATAAGCAATCCAAGAAGGCCCGCTGGAAGTAGCATGAGTATGATTGTCGGAGTGAACAAAGTGAGAGAAGGAATTGATGCTGAATTATTACGGAGCTGTTCAGGGAAGGGACGCGGGGGGACTGGAACAACGTGCCAGTCGTTGCGATCTTCTGGCACTCGTTTTTCATAGTCATTGAATGTCAGGACTGGGTAAGTTCCAAATGCCCTACTTGAAGGGATTTGCGGTATGCGAATAAACATTACAGCTTCGACATCATTCTGTAGACGCCGTTCAAATTGGGTGAAAGTGCGGTTAGTGGTCTCACCCCTTCCCTGCACAATTTCTAAAAGATCTTGACCCGCTGTTTCAAATGCCATGCGCGGGAACAGTCGAGTTTGTTCTTGTGTGAGGTAGTCATAAATTTTTTCTCCAGCGCTCAGGCTTTGTTCTGTAGCAGCCACGTAATAGAATGCACCAATTGCCTTGAGGTAACTGGTTGCGCCTTTTGTGGGAATGGCCCAACCTAAGTCTCTTAGAATATCAATGCTTAACCCTGTGCAATTGGCTTTGGCATGGTGATAGAGAAAGTCATGACGATACAATGCCTCAAACGTTTGTTGTGCTGAAGCCTGAACGTCTTTCGCGATACGGTCTTCCCGAAGAATAGCTACCAAGAGATAACTTGGGCGATAGTAGGACTGACCGCTATTCAGGTCCATCAAATAATGATCTAGAGGGAGCATACTGGGGATGATCCCCTTTTCACTCTCAATATCTAAGTCATAAAAATTATTCATCATCCAATCAGCCATCTGACCCTCTGGTCCAACCCGGCCTGTTACCAGGCCAAAATGTCCTCCATGCGCTTCGTCGTCATCCCCCTGGGCTCCATTGAGCATGAAACCTAATGCCGCATGATTGGACCAATCGCGTAAAGTTCCTGGGTACCGTTCCCATAAAAGTTTAGTCAGAAAAGGTGCGCTTGTACCTCCCTCTTGGTCCTCGATGACTGTAGCTAAGGAAAGGAATGGGACTGATGTATTTAGAGGTCCTTCATTGAGGTCGAGTCGGAAATTTTCGGGCCAGAGCATTTTTGCAACAAACGTGGAAGTTCCTTCACTCTTTACGAAATCACCACGCAGGCGAAGCGCCTGGTTATGGAAATATTTTGAAGTGGAGTGGTCATAGAAAGAACGATTGGAAGAAATCTGTGGAGTGAGTTTTAGTGGGATTTTCTGGCCATTGGGCAAAAAAATGTGTGAAGTTGATTCGTCCAACTGGACATGCTGCAGAAGGTCATGTGATCCAAGCCATATGATGAAGGGTAAAGGCGTTAACATGTGATTGGGGTGATCAGTTTTGGGTATGGCGATGACTTCGTTTTGGAAGTACCACAAGGCTTGTGGAGGAACGTTGCAAACCTTGCAACTTCCTGTTGTTAGTTCAAAGTCTGTGCTCTGAAACAACCCGAGCTGTTCAGGGGAGGGGAAAATGTTCATGCGGTCAGTAGCAACCCCAACACTGTCTTCTGCGTATGCGGGCATAGTAATACTCAGACTAGTATGGATAGTCGCGAGACAGAATAGCCCTACCGCGCATGATCTAAAATTGTTCTTGAAGGAAATAATGGAGGTCGGACACAAAAAAGAAGCCTTGTGGTTGGCTTACCTATCACTTCGCATGGAAATTTCTCAAGTGAATAATGGAGCTTTGAGTGCTAGACGTCGGAGTATTCGACCCAGGTTTCTTTTTCGGCGAGGTATTTTTGCCCTTTGAAATTGAGGCGGGTACGCATTTTTGTAAAGCCTAATTCACGCAGTTGATCAACAATGTCCTTAGTGGTGGCGGGAATGGTTCGGTGGACTTGAGACTCAATTGTTAAGGCTTCATACATGACGGAGCCAGTATAGCCGCTTTCTACTCGCTTAATTGGAATCAGTCGATTGAAGTATCGGTCGCTGGGGTCGGTTCCTTCTAATTGATGCTTTTCCACAACGGCATTTTTGACTCGAAATGATAAAGGTAAGGAGGTCATATGTATTGGTTCCTCAAGGTGTTGGCAAATGGGTTTCTGTGAAATTTCCCTCCTGCGGAAGAAGAGAAATAATGGTGAGGAAGAATCAAGAGTCTTTCCAAACTTTTATCATTAATAGATTAGATCACTGAATGTTTCTCTGTCAGGTCGCGATCGATTTTAAAGTTCTTTGAAATGACACTGTTTTCAGGAACGGATGAGAATCTCCAAAGCACATGGGAAGGGATTATAGGCTGCTCTGAAATAGGCTGCAAGCCTGGTTGACTTGCGTCAGAAATCGCACGTACCCTTCATTACGCTTAGGATAAACTACGGAATTGGGAAAGGTTGTGTGGTGAAATGGATCGTGAGTCATCGGTTGCCGACATTCCAATCAATCTTCCCAATAGCTTAACCGTCCTGCGGATTCTGTTAGTCCCTGTTTTTGTTGGGCTTTTACTCTATGGCCACTATGATTCTGCCCTTATCACGCTCCTGATTGCCGCACTAACTGACACCCTAGATGGGATGGTGGCCCGCCTAACGGATCAACGGACTCGCTTAGGAGAGTACTTGGATCCTTTGGCGGATAAATTGTTACTGATGTCGGCCATCATTACCCTTTCAGTTTTGGATTTTATTCCGATCTGGGCCGTAATTGTGGTCGTGAGCCGTGATGCCATTTTATTGGCCGGTACACTCGTCGCAAATTTAACAGAAACTAATATTGATATTTCCCCGACGGCTTTGGGCAAAGGGACCACGTTTGCCCAAATCTGTTATGTCATCGCCATCATGTTATATGTGACTGAGAAAGTGCCTGTTTCTCTCGTCGAGCCGTTCTTGTGGGTGATGGTGATGCTGACAATCGGGTCCGGTGTGCATTATTTGTGGCGTGGGATTCGAAATGTAAATGGTTCCAGTCAGAGCGAGGGTTCTGGAGACGTATTGCCGTGATCCGTGAACGGGTTGGTGATCAGCTTGTTGAGGCGAAGGTCGTGTCCTCAGAAGATCTCGCTCAGGCTTTGGTCATTCAACGCCGTGAAGGCGGTCGGTTGGGGAGTATTCTCGTTCGTATGGGAGTGCTTTCCGAATCAACTCTCTTAGAATTCTTAAGCCAGCACTATGGTGTTCCTACCGTTGAACTCTCCACCTGTTCGTTTGCCCCGCCTCTTTTAGCCGTTCTTCCAGTTGCTATGGCCCAAGAGCATTTAGTGGTGCCCATCAATCAAACCGCTTCTCGGTTAACGTTGGCTATGGTCGATCCGACGAATTCCTCCTTGTTAGAAGAACTTCGGTTTAGAACAGGGCTTCACATCACTCCAATGGTAGCGTCCGAATCCGATATTCGAGCTACTATTTGCCAGGCCTACGGCCTGCCCCATGAGGAATCTTTTTTAGAACATAATCGGGTATCTAGAGATCAAGTGGTCAATCAACAAGTGAGTGACGAACAACTTTCGACTCCATCTTCTCTGCCGACGTTCGATCGTGGAGTCGTATCTCAAGGGTCTGTTGTTGTTGATGATGCTTCTTTGATGAATCCTCTACATGGGCTCAAAATTGAGCGCGAGACTTCCGCTGTAGATGTGGTGAATGCTTTGGTACACCAGGCCATTGCAATGGAAGCTAGTGATATTCATATCGAACCGTTAGACCGTCTCGTTCGGATTCGTTTTCGGTTAGATGGTGTGTTGCGACCTATGCATAATCTTCCCAAGGACTTGCATCCCTCCTTACTCGCACGGCTCAAAATTCTTGCAGAATTAGATATTGCTGAGCGGCGGTTACCACAAGATGGACGGATGAAAATCGAAGACTTTCCGCAAGTCGACATTCGGGTGGCTATTTTGCCTTGTCTGTTCGGCGAAAAAGCGGTCTTGCGCCTCTTGAATCAGTCCGGGTTGGCGTTGCACCTTACCAATCTTGGCATGGATCAGCCTGATTTAGACCGAGTAATCACCGCCTTAGAAAGTCCCTATGGCATGATTTTGGTCACGGGGCCAACGGGAAGTGGAAAAACCACGACACTCTATAGCGCCCTGCAATATCTTAATACCCCGCACATGAATATTGTCACCGTCGAAGATCCGGTAGAATTTCAGATTCAAGGCATTAATCAATTACAAATTCATGAAGAGATTGGGTTGAATTTTTCAGCCGGGTTACGCTCTTTTTTACGCCAAGACCCTGATGTCATGATGGTTGGCGAGATTCGCGATCGTGAGACTGCCCAAATTTCAATTCAAGCTTCGCTGACTGGACATCGTGTCTTGTCCACGCTCCACACGATGAATGGACCTGGGGCGATTACCCGTCTCATTGATATGGGCGTGGAGCCTTTTCTTGTGTCCTCAGCCATTTCGTTGATTGTTGGGCAGCGACTTGTGAGAAAAATTTGTGAACATTGTGCAGAACCTGAGGCAATTTCTCCTCTTCATGAAGAAAATACTGACTTTTATCCGTCAGGGGTTGTAACAGGGCAGGCCATGAAAGGTCGTGGTTGTGAACAATGTCATATGACCGGATATAAGGGGCGAATGGCCTTGTTTGAAACATTGCCAATTGTGGAAACCTTGCATGAGAAAATTTTATCTCGCGCATCGACCAGTGAAATTCGTGCTTGTGCCATGGGTGAAGGGTTTCGGACTTTACGGCAAGCGGGGCTAGACGCGGTTCAGCGGGGCCAAACCACGATGAATGAAATTTTGACAGAAACAAGTGAGGATTGAGTATCTATGTTCCGAGTAAGGAGTCAGTGAAATTCATGGAATTGTTAGACTTACTACGAGATTTACGTGAACAGGGGGGATCGGACTTGCATGTGGTTCCTGAAAGTGTTCCACGTCTGCGAATCAATGGCCAATTAGAACCCATGGCGCGACCATTGCTCAAGGACAAAGACGTCAGACGATTTGCCAACGGCTTACTCACGGATAAGGAAGAACAGCAGCTAGCCATAGAAGGTGAATGGGATGGGGCCTATACACTACCGGAAGTCGGTCGATTCCGCTTTCATATGTATACTCAACGGGGTGCTTTGGCCATGGCCATTCGGGCGGTTTCCACGACCATTCCCTCACTAGAGGAATTAGGAGTGCCCCCGGTTGTCAAAGCGTTAATGAAAAAGTCTCAGGGGCTGATCCTTGTAACTGGACCGACAGGCAGTGGGAAAAGTACCACGCTGGCAGCCATGTTGGATCAAGTGAACCAGGAGCGCCAGGCCCATATTGTTTCGCTTGAAGATCCTATTGAAATGCAACATTCTCATAAGAAGTGTCTGGTGTCACAAATTGAAGTGGGTTCTGATGTATCGGAATTTCAGTCAGCCTTAAAAGGTCTTTTGCGTCAAGATCCTGACGTGGTTTTTTTAGGGGAATTGCGAGATCGTGAGACAATTCAAGCCGCTTTGACGATGGCAGAGACTGGACACTTGACCGTGGCTACCATACATACTAATTCAGCCATCCAGTCCCTAACGCGGCTTATTTCTGTGTTCCCAGCTCATCAACAACCTGAAGTGCGCGCCCAGGTGTCGATGGTGTTAGAGGGGATATTATCGCAACGATTGGTTCCATGTAGAGAAGGTATGGGGAGGATATTGGCTCTAGAAATTTTAATTCTTTCTTCTGCGATCCGTAATCTTATTCGCGAAGATAAGCTGCATCAAATTTATTCCATGATGCAAACGGGGCATAGTCAGTATGGGATGCAAACGATGAATCAATCTTTAGCAGATTTAGTGAGCAAAAAGGTCATTCTTTCAGAGTTGGCACTAGAGCTGACAGCGTTCCCTGAAGAATTCACCAAGTTGTTGAATCGGACGAATAATGCTCAATCTTTTTCAAGATCATGACCATCTTTTCGGCCCAAAGCGTGGAAAGCATATTGTTGCTTTAATTCCCCTTTTCAAGAGTTGAAATAGGGGGAAATTAAATAAAGAAGTTGGAAGTCTATACGATGGCAATGTTTCAATACATGGCAAAAAATCCAGAGGGACAGTCTATTCAAGGGGATATCTCGGCGGACTCTGCACGGGAAGCGATTCAATTGCTTCGTCGACAAGATATGATAGTCATGCGCATCACAGAAAAAGTTGATGAAGCGATTAATGCGAAACCATGGAAATTAGACTGGAGAAAATCACCTATCACGAACAAAGAATTGGTCCTCTTTACCCATCAATTTTCAACCTTGATTGGTGCCGGAGTACCACTGCTGGAATGTCTAGATATTCTTAGGACTGAGGTGAGTAATCCAGCTTGGCAGCCAATTGTCTCTCGTATCAGAGACGAAGTTGAACAAGGGGCATTTTTAGCGCAAGCCCTTGAGAATTTTCCTGCCATTTTTCATGAGTTTTATTGTCGTATGGTAGAAGTTGGAGAAACCACCGGTCGTTTGGATGAAAGTATGGCGCAGTTAGCGGTGTATCTTGATAAACAAGCGCAACTGCGGGCCAAGATTATATCGGCATTAGCCTATCCGTCCTTGTTGGTAATTGTGGCCATGATGGTCTTTGTGTTTTTGCTGATCTGGGTGGTCCCCCTGTTTTCTGGGCTTTTCCAGGAATTTGGGGAATCGCTTCCATGGCTCACGCAAATAGTTCTTGAGCTTTCTGATGGTTTGCGAGAGCATGCCCTGATTTTAGTCGTTCTGTTGGGGATCTTGGTTTTTTTGGGGAAAATGTTCCTTGCAAAGTCAGCCAGCAGAGAATTATTGGATGGGCTCCTTTTACGGTTGCCCTTAATTGGGGAAATTTTTCGAAAAGCGGCGATTGTGCGATTCGCTCGAACGATGGGGTTTCTGGTGCGTCGAGGTGTACCTCTCTTATCAGGGTTGTCTGTGGCGGCAACCGTAACGGGTAATTCCGTTATGAAGAAACGGATTGTCAAAGTTGCTATTGAGGTTCAAGATGGAAAACCGCTTTCAGAGACCCTGCGGGCCAGTGGTGTATTTCCTCGTATGGTGCCCCAAATGATTAAGGTTGGTGAATCAACCGGGTCGTTAGATATCATGCTTGAAAAGATCGCCGATTTATTTGAGCAAGAAGTGGATCGGGTGGTTGCCACGGTAACTTCGATGTTGGAGCCTTGTGTTATTGTGGTGGTGGGCAGTGGAATTGCACTTGTCGTTGTAGCGATGTATCTTCCCATTTTTTCCATTGGATCGATTATTGGGTAGAAGGAGGATGAGTCGTGGGTAATAGTGTTGCCCCTGGTGAGAAAATTGTTGTTCAGGCTCCGGCTAAAGTGAATCTCTGTATTCGTGTATTCAATCAACTACCCAATGGGTATCATGAGTTATGGTCCCTTATGCATTCGGTTGATTTGTTCGATCAAGTGCAAATTCGATTGAATCCGGATCATGATCGTATTCAATTAACTTGTGATGATGAGGTACTCCCTATTGATCGAAGGAATTTGGTCTATCGTGCTGCTGAAAACGTGCTGGGGCGGATTGATGGATCTGTTGGAGTAGAGATAACTCTTAAGAAAGTGATTCCTCTTGCAGCCGGGTTGGGTGGGGGGAGCAGTGATGCCGCTGCCACCATCTATGGGTTAAATCAATTGCTAAAATTAGGGTGGGGACTTTCCGAGCTGTGTGAAGTAGGTGGGGGGCTAGGCAGTGATATTCCCTTCTTTTTTCACACGCCTTGCGCCATGGTTCGGGGTTGGGGACAGGAGGTGACTCCCTGCATTATTGATGGGAAACGGTGGGTGGTATTAGTGAACCCGCGGTTCCCCATCCAGACCAAGTGGGCCTATGAGCAATTGGCATCCCAGCGAAAGGATATTGCTCCCTTAGGTTCCTGGTGCCAAGAAATTGAAGCAACCTTGCGTGTCTCGTGGGAAGCAATCATCGAGGGCATGGAGAATGATTTTGAAGCCCCTTTATTTCCAGTCTACCCAATATTAGAATTTATCAAGGAAAAACTCCGTGCTTTTGGAGCGGAGGCTGCTCTGTTATCAGGAAGCGGAGCGACGGTATTTGGTGTATTTGATACACCGGAGGCTGCCCGTACGGCAACTGCCGAGTTACGACAAAATACTCAATGGCATGTGTTTGCTATTCCCATGGGAACATCACCTCTGCCTCATGATTCCATTGGGGATGAAACTTTTGCTGCAGCTCTTCTAGCCTGAGTCTTGGAATATGAGTTGACAAGCCACAGATTTTCCCATTAACTTTCCCCTGCTTTTTGTCAAGCGAACTCGCCTAGCTAATGGGGCACTTACATTCATTCGAGAAGGTATGAAAACTTTATGCCACGTGATCTTAAATTGTTAACAGGGAACTCCAACCCCACGTTAGCAAAAGAAATTGCTGAATACATTGGCCAAGAATTGAGCCAAGCGACGGTCACGACATTTAGTGATGGCGAGATACGGGTGCGTATTGATGAGAACGTCAGGGGCGGAGATGTCTTTCTCATTCAATCCTGCTGCCATCCA
Source organism: Nitrospirales bacterium (assembly GCA_965223685.1). Taxonomy (GTDB): domain Bacteria; phylum Nitrospirota; class Nitrospiria; order Nitrospirales; family UBA8639; genus Nitrospira_E. The sequence continues at coordinate 1,129,398 of CBDCXG010000002.1, read as the reverse complement.
GTTAATACCTCCATTATGGAGTTGTTGCTGATGATTGACGCCGTAAAACGTTCTTCGGCTTCCAGAATTACCGCAGTCATTCCCTATTATGGATATGGGCGTCAAGATCGAAAGGATCAACCCCGGGTGCCGATTAGTGCCAAGTTGATTGCGGATTTGTTGACGGTAGCCGGTACGAATCGCGTGTTGACCATGGATTTGCATGCGGGGCCGATCCAAGGATTCTTTGATATTCCAGTGGACCATCTTTATGCCATGCCGATATTGTTGGAATACATTAAAAAACAGCAAATATCTGACATGGTGATTGTTTCTCCTGATGCCGGGGGAGTGGAACGGGCCAGAGCGTTTGCCAAACGATTGAATTCGTCCCTGGCTATTATTGATAAACGACGAGAATCACCTAACCAGGCGGAAGTCATGAATATTATCGGGGATGTCAAAGGCATGAATGCCCTTTTGTTTGATGATATGATAGATACTGCTGGAACTATTGTTCAAACGGCACAAACATGTTTAGATAATGGTGCGCTCTCTGTCTGGGCGGGTTGTACCCATCCGGTCTTATCGGGGCCAGCATTGGAGCGATTAGAAGGGTCTTGTTTGCGAGAGGTTGTTGTGACTAATACGATTCCTTTAAATGGCAAAGAACAACAGTGTTCCAAGTTAAAATCCCTTTCCGTTGCGCCGTTACTAGGCGAAGCGATCCTAAGGATATATCGAGAAGAATCTGTCACCTCCTTATTTGTCTAGGAATTTAGGATTACGGTGTTGCAGATGCGTACTATTCACTTCTTATAACGAAGAAAAAGAGGATATTACTATGAAATATGACCTTGAAGTGGAACGACGAGATAAGGCTGGAAAAGGGGTGGCGCGTCAGTTGCGACGTGAGGGTAAAATTCCAGGTGTCATATATGGAGGTGGAAAATCGCAATTTTTAGCCATAGAGCATAATAAAGCGAGAAAATTAGTGTTATCCCAAGTTGGCCATACAGGACTGTTAACAGTCAGAATGCCAGGTGAAGCAGAGAAAGTTGCAGTGTTGCAAGATCACCAGCTCGATCCGATTACGGGAGCGATTCTTCATATTGATTTGTTTGAAGTCTCGATGGACAAACCTCTTCGCGTAAAGGTACCTGTTTCCATCATTGGGGCAGCCCCGGTTGGGCTCAAAGAAGGGGGTATCTTGCATCAGCCTCTTCGAGAATTACATATCGAATGCCTCCCTGGATTGATTCCTGACCATATCGAAGTGACAGGGACCCATCTTGGTGTAGGAGATGGGATCCATGTGAAAGAAGTTGAAGCTCCGGAAGGTGTAAAAGTCTTGGATGATCCAGAGTTGATGGTTGTGCATGTTGCAACCAAGATTTCCGAGGCTAAGCTTGAATCCCTACTGACTCGCGAAGTTGCTGAGAGTGCTACAGCTCCAGCAGAGGATAAAGCTAAAGCTGAAGGGACCCCAGCAGCTGCGGTGGCTGCCCCAGAAAGCAAAGCTAAAGAAGGTAAAAAGTAATCCTTGTATGTGGTCGTGGGCCTTGGAAACCCAGGGCCAACTTATCAAAAGACCAGGCACAACCTAGGATGGATGGTTCTTGAGCTGGCAGCGCATCGTTGGGAAATCTCTTTTGCCAAACAATATGATGTTCTTCAAGGTCAGGGAAAAGCTGGTGATCACCCCGTTCTCCTCGTTTTGCCCCTAAGGTGGATGAATCAGACGGGGGAAGTTCTTCCATCTCTTTTTCAACGCCATAATTGCACCGCCTCAGATCTGATTCTGGTCTATGATGATCTGGATCTCCCACTCGGAACCTTAAAAATTAAAACTCGAGGCGGCCCTGGCGGGCACAATGGTCTCCGTTCAGTTCTGGCGAATGTTCGAACAGAAGATTTTTGCCGACTGAAGGCTGGAATTGGTCGACCACCCGTTAATGAAGATCCTGCTCATTATGTATTGTCACCATTTTCATCAGACGAGTCATCAACAGTTGAGGCCTTCTTGCCAAATGCGGTTGATGCAATAGAGTGCATTGTCAATGAAGGAGTTTCCGTAGCTATGAACCGATTTCATGCCCCCCCCCCTTCATCAAGACCCTGAAAAATAGCTTGTGCTAGATAGTCTGTCATTCTGGATTTAGTTAATCCAATCAAGACGTTACATTGTATTTTGTTGGTTTGACAGTATCTTTTACCCTATGGTAGTTTCATCATCCTTTTGTGATACAAAGGGATTGGTTTGTCTGTGTGCAGGTTAATTCTTCAGGAAGAAGGGGTGTTATGAAACTCTATGAATCAATTAGTATTCTTCGGCCTGTCCAGGCAGAAACCGAGAATGAGGCAGTAGTTGAGAAAATAAAGGGAGTATTAACTCAGGCTGGGGCAAATATCCTAAAATTAGAAAATAGCGGGAAGAAAAAATTGGCCTATGATATTAAGCATGAACGAAAAGGCACCTTCATTACGGTCCAATTTGAAGGCCCACCTACTGTGGTTGCGGAGCTTGAGCGTTTTCAGAGGATGGAAGATCAAGTTATGAAATTTATGACGGTTCGTGTGAACCCGGCTGACTTAGTCGCCGTAGCTGAATCTGAGGCAAAAGCTGAGGGGGAGGTTTCCGGGGATGACGGGGTTTAATAAGGTCATCTTAATTGGGAATCTGACGCGAAATCCTGAGCTTCGGTATACGCCAAGTGGGACCCCTGTCGTCAATTTTCCGTTAGCCGTTAATCGGCGTTATCGCCAAGCTGATGACCAAAAAGAAGAAGTATGCTATGTTGATATCGTTGTATTTGGGAGACAAGCTGAGCATTGTGGCCAATATCTCAACAAGGGTGATGGAGCAATTGTGGATGGTCGTTTGCAGCAACGAAGGTGGGAAACTGATGATGGGCAGAAACGAAGTAAGCATGAGGTTGTTGCCCAGACTGTAACGTTTATGCCAAAAAAGGCGTCTTACGGGAGTTCTGGAACAGGTACCACTGAAGAATCATCCTATGAATCAGAAGAGTATTTTCCTGATCCTATGCCGTAATTTTTAGTGGAGGAGAAGTTTCTGTGGAAAAAGGTAGATTATTTCAGCGGAAGAGAGTATGTCGTTTCTGTTTTGATAAAACACCCCTGGATTATAAAGATGCCAATCTTCTAAGAGGTTTTCTCACCGAACGCGGAAGAATTATTCCTCGTCGAACATCGGGAAATTGTTTGCGCCACCAAAGACGGCTGACAAAAGCTGTGAAACGGGCCAGGCATGTTGCGATTATTTCATTTTCAGAAGAACTTCGTTAAAGAAGTGAATCAATAGGGTTGTTGTGATTTCCCTAAAAATTTTGGGGCGGGTATAAAGAAACGTACTCCGTGTGATTCATGTCTCTACTCATCAATTTAGGCGAGGTTCCAGTTGAAGGCCAATCTATCGAACGCGAGGTTGAATATTCTGATATTCTTTTGCCTTCTGATGATGGAAAAATTCTTGGTTCCATCAATTGTGCAGGACAGATTTTTGTTCTTGATGAGAAATTAGCTCGTTTTGATGGGACTTTGACTGGAAAAATCCTACGTGAGTGTGTCCGATGTTTAACCAGCTTTGAAGAAGGTCTATCCCAGGATTGTGAGATCGAATTTAGGCAATCACCTTCATTTTCTGTCACGGATCAACCTTCCAAGAAGATAAGAAAAGGGAAAAATACTCGAAAACATGCTTCTGTTGTTGATGACGAAACTGAAGACGAGATTGATATGTATCCCATAGTAGATAATCAGATTGATTTGCTTCCTGCCTTGCGAGAACATCTCATTCTTGCCTCGCCGCTGCAAGCTCTATGTTATGAAAATTGCGCAGGATTGTGTCAGGCCTGTGGCGCTAATTTAAATGAAGGAATTTGTGCATGTTGCGCACCGGTGACGGTATCTTCATGATTGGGTTTGAATGTGCATCCTATATTGAGTTAGCCAATTGACAAAAACATTCTTCAAAATCTATGTAAACAATAGAATAAAAGTTAGAAAAATACCCATCTCTTAACAATTAAGTTGGAATCCCATGGCAAATCCGAAACACAAAATCTCGAAAGCCCGTCGTGATAAACGTCGATCTCATCATAGCCTCACACCGCCAAATCTCTCCATTTGTCCTCAATGTCATGAGCTAAAACAACCTCATGTGACGTGTTTGAATTGCGGCACCTACAAAGGGAAGGCGATTATTGCGGTTGAAGAAGGTTAACGCCTGATCTTATTCCTGCAGACCATATCTAAGCAAATCCCATGAAAATAGCCGTTGACGCGATGGGAGGAGATCATGGCTTATCTCCCACCGTTGAAGGTGCTCTTCAGGCCAGCCGTGAATTACCTATCTCGGTGATCTTGGTAGGAGATCAGTCTGCCATCCAAGCGCAATTAGATAAGCTGAGCGGCAAAAAATCAAATGTTGAAATTTTCCATGCTTCACAGGTTGTGGGGATGCATGAATCTCCAGCACTAGCAGCTCGAAAAAAGCGGGACTCTTCAATCTGGAAAGCCACGGAGTTAGTCAAAACAAAACAAGCTGATGCCCTGGTGAGTGCTGGTAATACCGGAGCCACTATGGTTTCTGCTTTTTTTCTTTTAGGTTCGATTGCCGGGGTTGACCGTCCGGCTATTGCTGCTACATTACCGACTCGTCAGGGGAAGGCCATTATGCTAGATGTTGGAGCGACTGTTGATTGTACGGCTCGCCAACTCCACCAATTTGGCATTATGGGGCATGAGTATGGGAAGCATCTTTTGGGCGTGGATCGGCCTCGTATTGGGCTATTGAGTATCGGAGAAGAGGATACAAAGGGCAATGAAGCGACTAAGGAAGCGTTTAAGCTTCTCAAAGAAAGTCCCATACACTTTATTGGCAATGTCGAAGGACGAGATGTGTATAGTGGGAATGCCGATGTGATTGTATCCGACGGTTTTATTGGGAATGTGGCATTGAAAATTTCAGAAGGATTGGCAGATGCGATAAAAAAAATGCTGATGAAAGAAATTGCACAATCTGCGCTTGGTCGTTTTTCCTATCTCTTTGTGGCTGGCCCATTGCTTCGCCTGCGTCGGAAAACAGATTATGCCGAGTTTGGAGGGGCTCCATTGTTAGGTGTGGAGGGTATTAGCATGATCTGTCATGGTCGATCCTCTTCGAAAGCCATTAAAAACGCCGTGTTGCAAGCTCATGCTTTAGCTAAAGGGGGGTTAATCGAGGCCATCAGAGATGATATTGCAGAAGGCGTGATCCCACCGGCGGTTGAATCAAAAGTTGTTTCCTGATTTCTCATGAAGAGTGCCATTCTCGGGACCGGAAGTTACGTGCCCAATCGAGTGTTGAGCAATGCCGATTTGGAGCGTATGGTTGAGACATCTGATACGTGGATTGTGGAGCGAACGGGTATCAGAGAACGCCGTCTTGTTGAATCAGGCCAAGCTTGTTCTGATTTGGCGCTAGAGGCTGCCCGGCAGGCGCTCCTTGCGGCAAATGTGAAGGCAAATGATATTGATCTGATTCTTGTGGCCACATGCACGGGAGACACTCCTCTTCCCTCAACAGCTTGTCTTCTACAAGATCGTTTAGGGGCTACTCGTGCTGCCGCTTGTGATATCTCAGCGGCCTGTTGTGGGTTTGTCTATGCGCTTTCGGTTGCCGATGCCTATGTCAAAACGGGGATGCGGTATGTGCTTGTTGTCGGGGCAGAAGTGATGTCAGCCATTACGGACTGGACTGATCGAAATACATGTGTGCTATTTGGTGATGGAGCTGGGGCCGCTGTCCTTGGTTCTAGTTCCCAGGATGCTGGAGTACTTTCCACTCATTTACATGCGAATGGGCGTTTGTCTGAAATGATTCTTGTCCCCGGTGGGGGCTCGAAAGCCCCAGCCTCAAAGGAGGTATTAGATAATAAGCAATGTTTTATCAAAATGAAAGGCAACGAGACCTTTAAAATTGCGGTCAAATCTATGGAAGAAGCCGCGCATGAAGCGGTACAAGCCAACGGAGTGGCCATGGAGGATATTGATGTGTTTATCCCTCATCAGGCTAATATGCGAATTTTGAAAGCTGTGAGCCAGCGTTTAGGGTTAGCACAAGAAAAATTGATGATTAATTTGGAAAAATTTGGTAATACTTCTGCTGCATCGATTCCCTTGGCCTTAGATGAGGCCGTGCGAAGCCAAAAAATTCAAAAAGGCAACTTGGTTCTCTTGGCCGCGTTTGGGGCAGGCCTAACATGGGCGTCAGCGTTGGTGCGTTGGTAGGTTAACAATAGGCTTGATTGAAGATAATAAATGCAGACAAGATCTGTAGTATGACATTGAGTGAGACGAATGGAATAGGACATTTCCTTGGATAGCATTTAGGAAAAGGGGAAATTATGTCTGACATGGAATGGGGTGAAGGAGATTGGGCTTTAATTCTTGGGGCCTCAAGCGGTTTTGGGGAAGCGGCGGCTATAGAATTGGCGAATGTGGGGTTTAATATTATCGGGGTGCATTTGGACCGAAAGTCTACTCTGCCCAATGCCGAACGAATTGCCACGCAGATTCGTGAATCTGGGCGTGAGGCCGTATTTTTTAATGCTAATGCGGCTGACCCAGAAAAGCGAATGGATATTTTGCAGACGATCAAGCAACGAGGAGAAGAATTAGGAAAGCCACTCAGGATCCGAGTGCTTATGCATTCATTAGCCTTTGGAACATTAAAGCCGTATATTGCAGAATCTGCGGCCGAAGGTATCAATAAAGCGCAAATGGATATGACGATAGATGTGATGGCCAATTCTCTAGTGTATTGGACTCAAGATTTAGTGAGACAAAATTTTTTGGGATCCGGAGGTCGAATTTTTTCGATGACTAGTGCGGGGGGAGCTCGTGTGTGGAAAACATATGGAGCAGTTTCCGCTGCCAAGTCGGCCCTCGAATCTCATACCCGGCAATTGGCCTTAGAGTTAGCTCCGTTAGGCATTACGGTCAATTCACTTATGGCAGGAGTGACCGATACACCAGCGTTGAGAAAAATTCCCGGGTCTGATGACATGATTGCTATGGCCCAACGAAAAAATCCATCAAATCGTTTAACCACAACACAGGATGTGGCTGATGCCTTAAGTCTTCTGTGTCATCCCAAAGCCCATTGGATCACGGGAAATGTGATTTGTGTGGATGGGGGTGAATTTATTGTCGATTAACAGTTTCAAAGGTATCTTGCTTCTTCATAAAACATACTGCGAAGCAAGATGTTTTCGAAATATACGAGTATCACATTGAGATCGACTGTCGGTTTTTTATTTCCAGGCCAGGGCTCGCAATCGGTGGGAATGGGGAAAGCCTTGTATGAGAAAAATGGCAGGATATCTACGCTTTATCAAGAGGCTGAACGAGTTTTGGGATATGATGTTGGTACGTTATGCTTTGAAGGACCGGCAGAGCGACTTAATCAAACGGAATTTACTCAACCCGCTTTACTTGTGACGAGCATAGCAGCATTCCAACTAGTAAAGGATGGCCCTATTATTCCGGCTGCTGTGGCAGGGCATAGCATGGGAGAATATACTGCTCTTGTGGCAGCAGGCGCGATTGGATTTTCTGAAGCAGTTGGCTTGGTGCAAAAACGTGGGCAATATATGGCAGATGCTGTAAGTCCAGATAGTGGGTTAGTGGCAGCAATATTGGGGCTTTCGCAGGAAGCGGTTTCTGAGGTCTGTAAAGAGGCCGAGTCATTTGGTATTGTTGCTCCGGCTAATATGAATTCACCTGAGCAGACAGTGATTGCCGGAGAGAAATTAGCTGTTGAGCGGGCCTTAGAAGTCGCAAAGACCCGTGGAGCCAAACGTGTGAAGGTCTTGCCGGTGAGTGTCCCTGTCCATACCCCGTTAATGCAGCCTGCGGCCGATCGCTTAAAAAAAGATATTGATGCATTAGATTGGTCTGATTTAACAGTCCCGTTGATTAACAATGTTGAAGCCAGAGCACTGCAGTCAGCTGCTGAGGTTCGGATGTCGTTGGTCAAACAACTGCCTTCTTCGGTTCGATGGCAAGAAACGATTCGGACTATGTGGGGAATGGGCATTACGCATTTTGTTGAAATTGGTCCAGGTAAGGTCTTGACGGGATTGGTGAAGCGTATTGTGCCTGAGGCCGAAACTTGGAATATTTCCGATCAGGAATCCTATGAACACGTGGTTGCCCATGTGGCATAATGGTCCCATAGTCACCAATCTATCGAAAGGTTGAAGATGTTATTGACAGGGAAAATTGCTGTTGTCACGGGAGGTGCGCAAGGCATTGGTCAAGCGATTGCTACGTCATTGGCCGAAGAAGGCGCTGATGTAGTGGTCGTTGATTTGAATGCCAATCGATGTGAAGACACGGTTGCTCATATAAAAAAAATAGGCAGAAAAGCTCTGGCGGTGTCGGTCAATGTTGGAGATTGGGACCAAGTCAAAAGGTTGGTTGACCACGTTCAACAAGAATGGGAACGCATCGATATATTTGTCAATAATGCTGGAATTACCCGCGATGGCCTGTTGCTCAGGATGAAGGAGGAAGATTGGCAATCGGTCTTGCAGGTGAATCTAACGGGGACTTTTTATTGTACGAAAGCTGTGGTGCCGCTTATGAGTCGGCAACGTAATGGGCGAATCGTCAATATTGCTTCCATCGTTGGGGCCATTGGGAATATTGGTCAAGCCAACTATGCTGCGTCGAAGGCTGCGGTTATTGGTCTGACGAAAACCGTTGCGCGGGAATATGCTAGTCGTAATATTACTGTGAATGCCGTGGCGCCTGGATTTATTGATACCGCGATGACGCAAGATCTTTCCGCTGACACAAAGGAAACCCTTTTAAGTCAGATTCCATTAAAGCGCCTGGGACAGGCATCAGATATTGCTGATGCGGTAAGCTTTTTATGTTCAGACAAAGCCGGTTACATTACTGGGCATGTGTTGCATGTGAATGGTGGGATGTATATGGCCTAGATCGAAATTATTGCGTTTTGCATAGTGAATAAACATTGGAAGGAGGAGGTGCCAACGATGGCTGTAGAAGAACGAATCAAAAAAATTATTGCTGAACAATTAGGAGTTGAAGAAGATGATGTTGTGCCTGAAGCAAAGTTTGTGGAAGATCTCGGGGCCGATTCTTTAGATACAGTAGAATTGGTGATGGCTCTGGAAGAAGAGTTTGAGATTGAAATTCCCGATGAAGATGCAGAAAAGATTCAAACGGTTGCCTCGGCTGTGGACTTTATCAAGGAAAAAGTCTGATATTCTTTTCCCAAAGCGGTATGGGTGCCCATGAGTGAGTGGATACCACGACGAGTGGTTGTGACTGGGATGGGGCTCGTCACCCCGTTAGGTATTGGTGTATCTAAATCATGGGAAAAGTTGTGTCAGGGACATTCGGGCATTGGGCCAATTTCCCGTTTTGATGCCAGTAAGTATTCTGTTCGTATTGCCGGCGAAGTTAAGAATTTCGATCCGGCTAACTTCGTTGAAAAAAAAGAAATCAAAAAAATGGATACGTTTATCCATTTTGCCGTCGCTGCGAGCCAAGAGGCTGTTGATGATGCCAAGTTGGTGGTGGATTCGCATAATGCCGAACAGGTTGGCGTGTATATCGGAGCGGGTATTGGGGGTCTTCCTGCTATTGAGCATTACCACAGTATTTTATTAGAGCGAGGACCTGATCGTGTCTCTCCGTTTTTTATACCCATGGTCATCATTAACCTGGCATCAGGGCAAGTCGCCATCCGGTTTGGGGCAAAAGGTCCAAACGCTTGCACCGTTACAGCATGCGCAACTGGGAATCATTGTATAGGAGATGGGTTTCGGCTTATTCAGCGTGGCGAAGCTGATGCCATGATTGTAGGTGGTACGGAGTCAACGATTTGTCCTACAGCTGTAGCAGGTTTTGCGGCGGCAAAGGCTCTTTCTAAGCGGAACGATGAACCTGAGAAAGCGAGCCGTCCGTTCGATAAAGATCGGGATGGCTTCGTCATTGGAGAAGGCGCAGGGGTACTTGTTATAGAAGAACTTGAACATGCGCGTGCCCGGGGAGCGCATATCTATGCCGAAATTGCAGGCTATGCCATGAACAGCGACGCCTTCCATATTACCGCTCCCCCTGAAGATGGTGCGGGTGCGGTTGCCTGTATGAAAAATGCGCTGAAAGATGCCGGAGTTTCGAAATCATCAGTTGGATACATTAATGCTCATGGGACATCAACCTTTGCAGATCAAATAGAAACCCAAGTCATCAAGAAAGTCTTCGAGGAACAGGCCTATTCCATTCCTGTGAGTTCCACAAAGTCTATGACGGGACATTTACTAGGTGCAGCTGGCGGTATTGAAGCCGTTTTCTCCATCTTGGCTTTACAAAAAGGCATTATTCCTCCAACGATTAATTTAGACGATCCGGAGCATGAATGTGACCTGGATTATGTTCCCCACCGGTCGCGTGACTGTTCTTTTGATGTGGCTATTTCCAACGCATTTGGATTTGGCGGAGTCAATGCTTGTTTGGTATTCCGCCGGTGGCAAGAAGCATAAACCCAAAAGAATCGTGGTCTTTCCCACCGTGCTTTTCCCAATACTTTTTTATGTTTGTCTGTTCTGATAGCCCTTCCGTACGATATGATACAATGAAACGGTTTCGGGAAAGAGAATGAAGAAAACGTTGTGATTGTGTGATGTTATTATGACGATGGTGATGGGGAGTGTTTCAAAGTCGCGACATTGAAAACACGATAGGATATGTATTTAAACGCGAATCGCTGTTATGTGAAGCTCTGACTCATCGGTCACATTCGCAAGCATCTGAACAAACGACAGCGCAGCATAATGAGCGATTAGAGTTCTTAGGAGATGCGGTGTTGGGTCTTGTAGTTAGTGAAAGTCTGGTTGCTATTTTTCCCACTTGTACAGAGGGGGAATTATCCAAGCGTAAAGCTGGTTTGATTAGCCGAGTTACATTAGCCAAAGCAGCAGGACGTCTTGCACTTGGGCAATGGTTGCGGCTTGGCCGAGGTGAAGAAACGTCTTTAGGGCGGGAAAAGCAATCACTATTAGCTAATGCCCTGGAAGCTCTGATCGGGGCGGTGTACCTTGATGGTGGCTTAGAAGTGGCTCGCACATTTATTCATCGAGTGCTGGGTGTAGAGTTTTCTGATTTACGGGATCGTCCAGAGTTGTCTGTTGGAGGAGATTGGAAAAGTCGTCTTCAAGAATGGGTGCATAAACACGAAGGAACAAATCCCCGATATCGACTTGTTCGGGAGTCGGGTCCAGATCATCAAAAAATATTTAGCATGACCGTGGAATTTGGTGGGCATATTCGAGGGCGAGGCGAAGGCCACACAAAAAAAGAAGCCGCGCAACGAGCAGCGGAGGAAGCGTTTGCGCAGGTGAGTTTAGGTGAGACAGATGTTATTAAATAATCTTACATGAATTAGCTATGGAGGAGTGATGATGAATGTTTTATTAACCAGACCGGTCCATACTGTTCGGCGCACCTTGGGTTTTCTTGGTGTGCTAATCCTGATGCATGGGCTATTTTTATCAATGACCTGGGCCGAAGAGGCATCTAAAGCGACACAGGCACCCCATGTGCTTTTGAAAACAAAATTTGGTGAAATGGAAATTGTGCTTTTCCCAGATATTGCTCCCAAACACGTAGAAAGTTTTCTAAAATTAGCAAAATCTGGATTTTATAATGGTACAATTTTTCACCGGATCATTCCGGGATTTATGATTCAAGGAGGTGATCCATTGACTAAGGATCCTGCGAATAGTAACCGATTTGGCACTGGCGGTCCCGGCTACACGGTTCCAGCAGAATTTAGTAAAGTGCCACATGAAAAGGGGATTCTTTCTGCCGCACGTACTGCCGACCCCAATAGCGCTGGCTCCCAATTTTTTATCATGGCAGATAAGGCGCCTCATTTGGATGGGCAATACAGCGTTTTTGGAGAAGTGTTGAAAGGCGTTGAAGTTGTCGATAAAATTGTCAGTCAACCCAGAGATTTACGGGATAATCCAGTCGAACGGATTGAAATGACAGTTGAAGTTATGGAATAAATCTAGAACAAAGAAGTTAAGACTTTCACAGTCGTTTAAATAACTGGAAGGTTGAGTTAAGAGGAGCTGGTATCGGGTTGGTAGTCAAACCCACTAGGTATGACAATTCGCCCGCCAGCTCCTGTTTGACGAGCCAGTTGTTCTGCCACATCGGGATGACGTTCACGCACATATCCCAAGAGTCCCTGTAAGAATCGTTGAGAACGAAGCCCTGTCCCTGAAAACCCCTGAATAAAAGTTTGAGCTCGATCTAATACTTCGGTAACCATTGTTGGTTCCAATGTCTGGCGTTCTCCAAAGACTTTAAATTCTTTTCGTAACTCTTCCCCAAAGGCGGGTGTTCCCGTTTCTGGAATCTGAATTAAACTAAAGCTTCTCCGGAGGCTTTGGAGACCTTCCAAGACATCGACATCTTGTGCATCTCGGCGATCTTGAAAATGGCGGAAGGCTAAGGCCTCAAACACATAAAATACCTCGGTGGCCCGTTCGCCTCCAAAATCTAAGAGCTCTCGATAAAATGTGCGACGGTCTAGTTCAAATCGTCCTCCTGCACGTTTTTGCTGATAGGTGTCATTGGCTTCTAAGAATACGCAGGAGGTGGGGCAGGAAATATTTGTGAGACGGTGTTCGCCACAACATTGACTACAGATCATCCCATTCAAGGCTGGACACGACCGTTTGCCTTTGCGTTGGTGGCAATGGATACATTTATTCATTCGGCGAATCTTTCTTAGAAAAATCTAGGCCATAATCAGAAAATGTGCGTTTCTTTTTATTTGGGTTTGCGTTGGAAGGACGTTCTAAACCATTGATTTCGGCACCTTTGGCATAAAGATAGGGGACAAGAATCACATGATTCACTCGATCAACTCCGATGCCTGATGGAGAAAGTAAAAACTCAGCGATCGCTTCTTTCTTGAGGTCAGGACGAATGCGCCAAACTTTTCCGGCAGTCAAGTCTGATATATACATGATTCCATAGCGGTCGAAATCAATGCCGTCTAGATTGTGAAATCCACCGGAAAAAAAAGAATTCACGAACAGTTCATGAAGAGCGCCGTGTTCATCAATTTCAAAAACCTTACCGTCATCCCACCCGACACCCATCAAATGACCATTACGGGGATGCATTGCCAAACCGTGGGGGTGTGAGAGTTTGACATCATGGATGAATTCAGTAATGGCATATTCTTGAGCAGGGTCAATCCGAAAGATGGTGTTGGTGTCCGCATCTGAGACATAGAGTTTTCCTTGTGAATCAGCTGTGAGACCAGTTAATGACTCTGCACGAAACCGTGTAAAGGGAATGGTGACAATGGGCTCTCCCGTGGTCTTGTCAAATCCCCGCACGAAATCCAAGTCCGCGACATAGAGGATGCTCTCGATAATGGCCATTTCTTTGGGTGAATGCAGGGTCACCGATTGCTGACCGCCTTGAATGAAATAGCGTTTAGTGACTTTCCCCTCCTGGTCGGCTTTACTGATAAAACCGTTGTTTGCACGAGTCCCAGGGTCTCCGTTAGCGTTGGCAATATAATAGATTGGGCCGTCGTCTGCGATAATGTTCTGCGGAAATTGGAGGTTGGCAATTTCATACGCGAGGACTTGGTGTGTGCCGGGGAGGCCTAGTCCCAAAACTGCTGTAGAAGCCAGCATTATAATAAAATGTGAAATATTTATGACGATTAGACTAGGTACAGACCAGGGATTGGGATAGTGTGCTAACATCGATGGCATGATGGGTTTCCTTTGACGTGCCAGGGGAAGGTTTTGATCAACCAGCCTATCCGGTGCGGGTATGTTCAAATACGGACAAATCATTTCCCGTCAGGGTATAAGCTTTCCCAAATCCCATAACAAATTGTCCATGCAATGGTTGCAGATGAAACAACACAAAGTCTGGCAACTGGCGTAATAATCCGGCCATCTTACCATGCCGTTGCTGGTAGTTATCTAGCAGCGAGGTATAATCGGGGCTTTCAGGTGCTAGAAGTTTGGCAATGCATTGATAATTGACCCTGGTTCTGGCAAAAATCTGTGATGTTGATTGTTCATCAGCGATAATCATGATCGCTGCTATCCCATTTCTGAGGAGATCGCGTGTATGCACAGCCAGTTGACTGACAAAGATGTAAAAGCTGCACGGGGTGTGGTGCAAGTATGGCGTATATCCACAATGGGGAATGCCGTCTTCTCCAACGGTAGAGAGTAGTAGACTTTGCATTTCGGCTATGAGATTGGCACAGACGCTCTCTGGCTGTTCATCATTCATCTGGTTAATTATCTCCGTCTAAATGGTTGTCCGTATAATCTTTATGAGCAGTATTTTCTTGAAACGGCAGTTGATGGTGAATGCCTTATACTATGAGTGTGAAGCGAAAAAGTGCATGGCTAGCGATAAATACAAACGAATGTATTGGTGCAGGGCATGGTAAGTGAGGGTTTCGCAGGGTGTCAAGAAACGTACAATAGAGAAACTTCGTTGACGAAGTTTTGAGTGACTGATATCGTTTCATACGTCACCTCAAGGTGTTTCAACCTTTTGGGACGCATTCAATTTAGACGTGTAAGGAGAAAAAGGTGGCTGCACAAATTATTGATGGAAAAGCGCTAGCACTGACTCTTCGAGAAGGCATTGGCCAAGAAGTTGCGGTGCTCGAAAAAACCTCAGGGATCAAACCTGGTCTAGCTGCGGTGTTAGTGGGAGATGATCCTGCTTCAGCGGTCTATGTGAGAAATAAAAAGCGGGCCTGCGAAAAAGCCGGCCTGTACCCGCAAGAGCATATCTTGCCAGCCTCGACTACACAGGAGGAGTTGCTGAAACTGATTCAGTCGTTGAATGCCGACCTCAAGATCCATGGCATTTTGGTTCAGTTGCCATTACCTCCACATATTGAAAGCAAAGACATTTTACAGGCCGTCTCTCCTGAAAAAGATGCAGATGGTTTTCATCCAGTGAATGTGGGCCGTTTGGTGGAAGGGGATCCGGTCTTTGTCCCATGCACGCCAAAGGGTGTCATTCATATGATTGATTCCACGGGTGTAGACATTTCCGGCAAGCGGGCGGTCGTCATTGGTCGTAGTAATATCGTGGGGAAACCCGTAGCTATGTTGTTGCTGCATCGTCATGCGACTGTGACGATTTGTCATTCCCGAACCAAAGATTTGCCTGACAGGGTTCGGGAGGCTGATATCGTTATTGCAGCCATTGGCAAACCGTTGTTTGTTACGCCTAATATGGTCAAAGATGGAGCGGTCGTCATTGATGTGGGTATTAATCGTTTGGCTGATGGCAAACTCGTTGGAGATGTGGATTTTGACCGAGTCAAAGAGCAAGCCAGTTGGATCACACCAGTCCCTGGCGGAGTCGGTCCCATGACGATTGCCATGTTGCTTCAGAACACGCTGGAGTCGGCCAAACGAATTACCAAACAGAAATGCTGAAAAAAGCCACCAGCGGTGTTCTCGCCATTTTGCCGTGTTCACGTACTGGATGTACGCTCCGCGCGTCAAAAAGGCTGCGGCCTTGCTGGACGGCATTTTTGAGCATTCCTATCAGACACTGCTAATAATTTTAGCGCGGCCAAAGACTAGATTTTTAGAAATATACGGCGGGTCTATCGTCATCTCGAATGAAAAAAAATGAGTCATCTCACGATTCCTGAATTTCAACAGCTTAAAAAGGACGGTAAAAAAATCACGGTGGTCACTGCCTATGATGCGTTGTTTACGCGCATCATCGAGCAGGCCGGGTTGAACGTGATTTTGGTGGGAGATTCTCTAGGGATGGTCGTCCAGGGAAAGCCGAATACGTTATCAGTCACCATGGGAGATATGCTGTACCATACTCGAATAGTCGCACAGGCAGCCCAGCGCGCTTTAATTATTGGGGACATGCCCTTTCTGTCCTATCAAGTGAATGTTGACGAGGCTGTGAGAAATGCTGGGCGTTTTCTCCAGGCTGGGGCAACGGCGGTTAAACTGGAGGGAGGTCTGTCTGTCATAGACCGCGTTGAAGCCATGACACGTGTTGGAATTCCAGTCATGGGGCATGTCGGCATGACGCCACAGTCTGTCAATCAATCTGGGGGATACAAGGTTCAAGGAAAAGAGCAGGCGGCTGCCGATCAGATTATGCGAGAAGCCAAAGCGCTTGAAGAAGCAGGGGCGTTCGCGGCGGTGCTGGAATGTGTGCCGAGTTCATTAGCGAATACGATTACTCAAGAACTCACGATTCCCACTATTGGTATTGGGGCCGGGCAAGGGTGTGATGGCCAAGTGCTCGTGCTCTATGATCTGCTAGGCTTGTTTGACGATTTCGTCCCAAAATTTGTGAAGCCCTATGCTCATTTAAAAGCAGAGGCCTTGCAAGCGCTCACGCGCTATAAGGAAGAAGTAGAATGTGGCAAGTTTCCTTCTGACGCAGAAAGCTACCACTAGGGAATGTTGAAAAAATCCACCAGCGGCGTTCTCGCCATTTTGTCGTGCTCACGTACTGAGAGTACGCTCCGTGCGTCAAAAAGGCTGCGGCCTTGTTGGATGAATTTTTTGAACATTCCCGTTGGCTACTGACATTGAAATTTTTTGGCCCTTAGACCTTGCTTTTTACTCCTCACGATTCACTTCTTTCACAGTTTTTCTAGAATTTCCTGTCGTTTCTGTTGATATTCCTTTTCTGAGAGTAAGCCTTCCTGCCGAAGTTCCTCTAGTCTTTGGAGTCGTTCCTTGATGGATTCGGTGGGGTTTAGCGACTGGCTGGATGGTTGAGGCTGTTGATCATTGGTGGTGAGGCGCACAGGAGAGAATTCTTTGAGGGAAAAGACAAAATGAGGCGTCTGTGGAGACAGAATTTCAGAAGCCAGGCTGTAAGTCATCTGTTGGGCAGGCTTGATGGCTGTCAGTGAGTGCAGGGGCTGGCCCAATGGGTGCAGCGGATCTTCTCTGATGTGTTGTGGAGGATTTTGTCCCGTGACAGTCTGACGGAAATTAGGAAGCACAAGATGCAGGCTGTGATCTTGAACGTAAAGACCTCCAGATGTGAGTTCCCATATGCCGTTTCCTCGAGAAGTGGCCCAATAAAACGTGACCGTTTCCAAGGACGTGGCTTGATTCAGCGCTTGCGACAGATGATTCGAAAAAAACCGTCGTTGCTCTTCTGAAAAAGCCGCTTGGATTGTTGAAGAGCCTCCCACCATGCGGTCAAGTAGGGATGAGGGCTGTACTTCAACATGTTGCAAGATTTGGTCAAGCATTTCCGGGGGAAGATGAACCGGATGTGAGTATTCAGGCGAGCCTTCTCGATAGGTGACTTCCATGCTCACGGTTTTGTCGGGCTGCTCCACTAAAAACCGTATAGTTGGCGTATGTGATATGCAACTGCACATAGCCAATCCAAGCAGGATAGTGCATCCGTAGCCCTGTGCTTTTGAGCGAATCGGAGCGTGAGACATCTAGAAGATATTTTTACCGAAGAATAATGACATAAGAGAGAAGTAATGTAACATGAAGAAAAAAAAAGAGATAGAATGCTGTCCACACTACGAAAAAGTGGTGGAATCACCTTGCGGATCTATTGAAAAAATTCTCCCACGTTGTTCTGCCAAAATATGGCCCTCGGTATCTTCGTGATTCAACACTCACCTTGTCGATTTTGTGTTCTTCTATCCCATGAAGAAGGATAAGCCTATGACCTCTCGCATGCATTTACTCTGGCTCAGACTAGACATCATGTTGGCTTTGGGCCTTGTGCTCTTTGTGACTTCCTTGCCTGGCTGGGTTCCAGAGGCCGGGGCTCTGCCCGCGTTTGCCAGGAAATATAAAGTCAATTGCAATGTGTGTCACACGCGACAGCCACGCTTGAATAAGTTTGGGGAGCAATTTTTAGAAAATGGCTATCAGATGCCTGGGACGGATGATGGCGGCATTGTGGGTAAACTCAAATATGGAGACCTGACCTTAGATCAGGTTTCCAATTATTTCAGCGTCCTGTTTGCGACAAGTGGCCTGGATCATTACGAACTCAAACGGGAGATCGAAGGATCCGGTGATCAGACGGAACTCGGTACACCCACTATTCTTCGTCTCTTCACGGCGGGGACCATCACCAATAACGTTGGGTTTTTTGTGGATGTGACGTCACTTTTTGGCCGATCAAGTGAACTGGATCTTGGTCGCGCGTATGTGACCTTGAATAATCTGGGTGGGATGAATTGGGGGCATCTTCGAGTGGGCCGACTGGATCCTTCCGCATTTTTTTCAATGGCGCGTGGACGTCCACAATTTCCTCCAATAGGCCCCAAGCTAGCACCGCCGTTTGGGGCATTCAATACACCCACGGTCAATCGATGGGCGCTGATGCAGAGTGCTTATGCCTCAAAGTTTTATGGGTTGTTTGATCGGAATCGAAATGCGATTCAACCCTATGACTCAACCTTGTATCACTCGCCTGAAGAGGTGGGTATTGATATCCATGGCCGGCCCTTTGGGGATTGGTTTCTGTATCAAGCTGGTATCTTAAACGGCGGTAATGAGCGGGCCGGAGATTCCAATAATTCCAAAGATTGGTATGTCATGACCCGGTTTGATTATGCCCGGTCGGATTATTTCTCAGCCAATCTGTCAGGATTTGCCTATTTTGGCAATCATAACGCCAAAGTCGCCGGCAATACCGACGTCAGCCGGAGTCGTTATGGGGTTGGGGCGCGTGTCCGTTACAAGTGGCTGGATGTTTACGGGGCCTATACCATTGATCGAGTGACGGATTTACCGAGCGGCATGGGGGCAACGTTTGACTCGACTGCGACGGGCGTGACGGTCGAAGCTCATGCGCTTGTGACGGACCGGTTGTTGTTAGGAACGCGGTATGACCATATGGATGCCGGGGGCCTCCTGGCGACCCGCACGAGTGCGACGTTTGTAGGGCTGTTAGCGAAGTATTATTTGCGGCCGAATATGGCGATTTCCCTACGTGATGATTTTAATGTACGTGACGCTGAGGGGGGCACCAGCGCCGCCCGCAATCTTCGCAATAGATTCGCGGTGGATCTGGCTATTGTCTTTTAAAGGAGAACGTATTCTATGAGGATCTCTCTACGACATCTCAATCTGACAGTTGTGGTGTTCTTATTGGCTCAACCGGTATTGGGGGAGGAGAAGAATTCATCGAATGTTCTCCAAGACGGGCGTATCATCTATGAACAGTCCTGCCTTGTGTGTCATGGTGAGTCTGGCCTGGGAGATGGCCAGCCCGGTTTTTATAATGCGGCCTATTCGGCCTCACGCCCGAGGGATTTGACCGTGGGCAACTATAAATTTCGCTCAACCGAATCAGGGAGCCTCCCGCTAGATCAAGATCTGTTTCGCATCATAACCCACGGTATCCCCGGCACGATGCCCTCGTTTAGCGGCTTATCGCCTGAACAGCGCTGGCAAGTGGTTGCCTATATCAAAACATTCTATGCAGGCTTTCAAGAGGAGACTCCCGAATTGGTCAGCATTCCTGAATCTCTGATTGCACCTTCTGCTGATAGCGTGCAACGTGGAAAAGCTAAGTATAGGGAAATGGATTGTCATAGCTGCCATGGAGAGCAAGGTCAGGGTGAGGGAGAAGTGGCCCTGGCAGGAGAGCTGAAAGATAGCAGGAGCTTACCCATCTCACCGAATGATTTGACGAATCGCACAGGCTGGAAAAATGGGTCGACGGCTCGTGATGTGGTCAGAACGCTCTTTACGGGGTTAGATGGGACCCCCATGCCATCCTACGCCAGTCAATTTGCTGGGCAGGAGGAAGATGCCTGGCATCTCGCCAATTATATTCTGTCCTTGTCTGGGCAGCATTGAGGCAAAAAATCTTGGTTCTTGTTCCGGTCCTTTCTGTAGCTGTGTGAATCCAGGTGCTTAGATCACAAAAGCAGATGGATACATGCTAAAACCACAGCGGGAATGAAATAGTGAGTATTGTCTATTGCTGTTTCTTCGCGTCTCCATATGTGAAATTCAAGTCAATGTCTTGTCTCTCTGTTACACATGGCTGTTGGTTCCTTCTAATTAGTGGATTGTTTATGCCGAGTTTTTGGGGAGCTCAAGGCCTAAGCTTGATCGGAGTTACGTATGCGGGAACTATAGAAGGAACTGTTTATTACCGAGGTGTCGTTCCTGCCCCACAATTGAAAGCTGTGACAAAAGATCAAGATCACTGTGGGGTTGGGGTAAGTGTTCAGACCATACAGATTCATAACGATCAGGGAGCATTAAGCGGGGCTGTCGTCAGCATAGAAGGGATGAAAAAAGAAGATTACGTGGCTAGCAAGAAGGAACGTATGGTTCTCAATACGCAATGCGCCTTTACACCACGAATCGGTGTGGCCAGGAAAGGGGAAGAGATTGAGGTACGCAACCAGGACCCCATCCTTCACAATACGCATATTAAATTAGGCAAACGGACCTTTCTGAATGTGGCGCAGGTTCCGGGAGGGAAACCTATCGTGAAGCGGTTAAAGCGCCACGGGCTACATAAGATTCGGTGTGATAAACATGTGTTTATGGAGTCTTTTCTGTATGTTTTTAACCATCCCTATTATGACCGGACCGACAAAACCGGGACGTTTCATATTTCTGGGGTTCCGCCTGGAAAACATCCGATTCAGGTATGGCATGAAACTCTGGGCATACTGAAAAAAGTGGTGAATGTTCCCAAAGAAGGTACGGTACGCGTTGCCTTTTCCTACCAGTAACCTCCTTTTCTCCTACATTGAAATCTTTTAGTTTCGCTTCCTAAGATCCGAAAATCTTCTTAAACGTGTGGGTCGAACTCTACACTTGGGCCCTCAGGTCAAGCGTGTGCCCACATGAGGAAGGGATCTATTGGAGGCGATGAGCAGATTGATTTTCGGGCACCGCTATGTTTAACGGCCAGACTCCTAACCATTTTTTGATGGGCTGGTTGCATCAGAAGTGGAAGGGGAGTGTGGTCTTCCGCATCTCCACCAGTTTGACCCTCTGCTTTGGCTTCTTGGTTTTAGCTGGAGCGATTCTGATTGGCTATAACCAACGTCAATTACTCGAACAATCATTTCGGGAGCGAGGTCTTGCTGTTGCAAGAACCTTTTCTACCATAGGGTCCGGAGCAATCATGGATAATTTATACCGTATCCAGGAAGCGATGCCGGCCTATGCAAAAGATGGTCATCTGGAAATATTGGAGGTCCTAGATGAGGACAACATGGTGATCGCTTCTATGGAACCTACCATGATTGGACAAACTATCCACGATGCGCAGCTTCTCGAAGCTCAAAAAATTGGGAGAGAAGTCGAAGGATTTGTAGCTGATCCTGGTGGTAGCTCCATGTATGTGGTGGTTGAGCCCTTATTGGATCAAAACGAAATTATAGCATGGATTCGTGTGGCTTTTTCAATGGATCGTGTGCAAGAAAAGGAGCATGAATTATGGTTTGGGTTAGTGCTCATGGCGAGTCTTTTAATTGGGATAGCTGTTGTGGGGGTTCGGAAAGGGCTCGATCAAATTATCCCAATGTTACAGGAGATGATTAGAAAACTTCAGACTGTCGCTCAGATTACTGGTGAGGCGCTTCCTCAAGAAAATGAAAATGCCGACCTCTCGATCTTGTCTTCCCGAGGAAAAAATGAGACGCGGGGAGAGGTTGAGCAATTAGCAAGTGTGGCGACCCAAACCGCAGGTTTATTGGAAAATCGCACAAAAACTCTTCAACGGTTAATGGTGGCTCAAGAGGAAAAAAATCGAGAATTGGGTCGACTGGCTTCCTTCCCTGAATTGAATCCGAATCCGATCATTGAATTAAATCTTCAGTGTCACATCACATATATTAATCCAGCTGGTACTAGAATATTCCCAGACCTAGGAGTAGTGGGTTTGACGCACCCTGTTTTAAAGGGATTGAAAGATTCATTGGACTATGTGGTGAATGCCGGTGTCGTCAGTGTGAAGCAAGAAGTAGCGGTGGCTGAACGGGTGTTTGAAACTCAAATTACGTTTTTAGAATCCAGTCAAGTGGTGCGTATCTATTTTCATGAAATTACCCAACGAAAAATAGCAGAGCAGCAAGTCACAAAGGCGGCACAGGAGTTGGAACTAAATAACCGTGAGTTGGCTCAATCACGCGATGCAGCATTAGATGCGGCCAAAGCCAAGTCAGAATTTTTGGCCATGATGAGTCATGAAATTCGCACACCGATGAATGGGGTCATTGGGATGACGGGGTTATTGTTGGATACTGAGTTGGGTGCGGATCAACGGAAGATGATGGAAACAGTCAGGGGATCTGGTGAAGCCTTGTTGACCATCATCAATGATATTTTGGATTTTTCGAAGCTGGAGTCTGGGAAGTTCGAACTAGAGGATATTCCCTTTGACCTTCAGTCATGTGTCGAGGAAGTCTTAGATCTTTTGGCTGAGCGAGCTAATCAGAAAAATCTCGAATTGACTAGTTGTATTTTTCATCAGGTTCCGTCCATTTTGAGGGGTGATCCTGGACGTTTTCGCCAAATTCTGATGAATTTGGTAAGCAATGCCATTAAATTTACTGAAGTTGGGGAAGTGTCGGTCAAGGTTGATGTGGAAAGCCAAACAGAGGATGGCATCACCTTACAAGTCCAAGTGATTGATACCGGCATTGGTCTTTCGGCTGAACAAACAACCAAACTCTTTCAGCCCTTTACCCAGGCGGATAGTTCTACGACAAGAAAATATGGGGGAACGGGATTGGGGTTGGCTATTTCCAAACAATTGGCTGAAGCCATGAATGGCATGATTAGCGTCACCAGTGAACCTGGAAAAGGGAGTTGCTTTTCCGTGCGTATGCGGTTCTGTCTCGTTAATCAGCCAGAGGAATCTCTGACACTGCAGGAACGTTCTTCTTCTTTGAAAGGGCTCAAAGTCTGTTGCGTTGATGATAATCAAACAAACCGAATGGTCCTTCACTATTACACACAAGCCTGGGGAGTTGAAGGCGTGCTTGCGGAAGATGGTGTGCAAGCGTTGGAGGTCCTTCGTGAGGGTTGCAAACAGGGGAAGCCTTTTGATGTAGTACTCCTGGATCTGAATATGCCCAACATGGATGGTATGGAACTCGCTCGCTCGATTAAAGCTGATCCGGCATTGGAAGGTCTGAAGTTGGTGTTAATCACGTCGAGCGGCCTCAAGGGTGATCATGCCAAGGCGCGGACGGCTGGCATTCATGCCTATCTCGGAAAGCCGGTACGCAAGAGGGATTTGAAAGCTTGTTTGGAGATGCTGATGGCTCAACCAGGTGAATTGGCTGCTGATCATTTTGCTCACGACAAAAGAAGATTTGAGAGCACTGCCTTGGCCCCTAACGGTATCTCTGGGCATATTCTTGTTGTCGATGATCATCAGGTGAATCAGCAATTGGCGCAGATGATGCTAGAGCGGTTAGGACATCGTGTTGATGTTGTCGGGAATGGAATTGAAGCCATAGATGTCCTCCGGCAAATTCCCTTTGATTTGGTCTTTATGGATTGTCAAATGCCAGAAATGGATGGATATGAGGCCACACGGATGATTAGAAAGGCAGAAAGGGAAATGTCAGAAGGAAATAATCAGGAGTCAGGCTTAGAGAGTGAGGAGCCAGAGAAGACTGTTTCTGAAACTCCAGACTCTTTACCCTTCACTCCTCACTCTGGCCGTATTCCAATTGTGGCTATGACCGCCAATGCCATGAGGGGTGATCGAGAGAAATGCTTAGATGTGGGGATGGATGACTATATTAGTAAACCCATCAAACCCGAAGAACTAGCAGGTATACTTGCCAAATGGTTACCGACGAAGGAGCAGCCAGAGTTAGCAACTGATCAAGAGATTACAGCCTTGTATCTTGAGAAGGATTCCCTTACGACACCTGAGTCGATTTCCCCACCCAAGAAGGGCTTGACGCTTTCACGCAAGCCGTCTTCGTCAGTGCCGGTGCTTTCACCACAAATGGTGGCAGATTGGCGAATGGCTGGAGGTAGTGCTTTTGTTGCCAAATTGGTGAATCAATTTGTGTCCGATGCCTTGGCCTGTGTGGATAAAATAGGCGTGGCGTTAGATTCGAAAAATGCTGATGAGGTGCGTGAATCGGCTCATGGTTTGAAAGGGATGGCAGCCAATATGGGGCTCACGGAATTGGCATCAATCGCGCATCAATTGGAGTCACTTGGGCGTCAGCGGAATCTTCAAGACGGACTTGACCTGTTGACTTCCATGCAACAAGAATTCTCTCGTATTCAGGATGGCCTGCAGGACATATTAAAACAAGAACAATCACTTCCCAAGTGAGCCATATTCGTTCTCACTTCTTCCTTTTTCTTTCTCAATTTTTCATCAAGGTTTCACGCGGGCTGGAAATTCAATATTCAGAATAGCGTTGTTTTTTGTTGGAATGGTTACGGTCTGTTGAATCGTGCCAAGTGTTTCGTGCCAGAATGAGAGGGTGTAAGTGTCAGACGGGAGGTTGGGAATCGTAAAGTGTCCGTAACTATCGGTCACGGTATGATAGGGGTGGGAGAATACATGAACAAAGCCCTTCATAAACGGATGTTTATTACACGTGACTGTCATCGGACCAGGTTGCCTTAAAATCTTCTGAACACCTTTTGTCTGAGGAAGTAACACAACGTTGATAAATGCGCGGGAACTAGTGCGCACATGGGTATTATGTAAGATGTTATCAAAATTTTGAATGGTCAATGTTTGCTTAACGGTTGCTGTGGTGATGTGCATTAAGAAGCGGCATCCTTTGTTGAGAATGGTTGGGGGATATCCTGGACCCTTGCTGGATCCATCCCGTCCATCCATTTCCACGCTCACGATGACGTCCTGTAACCCTTTATCTTCAGCAAGGACAACGGATTGCAACTCACGGGTCTTTCCACAGAACTCGATATCTTTTTTAATGATCACTTCTTTCTTGGGCGGAAGAGGTCCGAAGTAGATGACTTTCCCTTGCAGAGAGGTGGTCTGGGCGTTGCCGATCTGAGCCACACTAAAGATTCCAGCTAGCCAGAGCACCGTAAAGAAGAAGGTTCGTTGAATGTGCCCAAGACTGGGACAATGGTTAGTCATGTTGCTATAGTGGTTTAACTGAAGAATGAGTCTCCGCCCTCACATCAACCCTCTCCATAAAAGGTCGAAGAAAATTTAGGAGCCGCCAATTGAAAGTTAAAATACTATAGGGGTTCATTCGTAGAGTGAATTCATAAACAGGCTGTCGATCCTGTATCGGTCCACTTGTTGTACCCAAAGAGGGAGCGTGGTGGCTCGTGACTATGTGCATTGAGTCTTGCCTATTGTGGTGATAATGATAAGAGATAATTGACGAGGTGCCAGATGTCTTCAGGATTGGGCGAGAGGGCCTCTTGATAGGAGGCCATAGGGGTGCCATCCAGGCCAGTGAGGATACTCTTCGCGATGTCATGCGGTTGATGCCCATTTTTAAAGGAAGAAAGATTGCGCAGATCACGAGGGAGGATATCTAGTTCACGGCGGTCCCGTAATTCTCCCTGTTCATAGAGTCCTCCGGGCATCATGGCCTCCGGGCCATGGCACTTCGCGCAATCCAACAGTTCATACAGCTCACGACCGCGTGTTACGCTGGCAGCCGTGGCCGGAAGGGGGCCGGGAGGTAAGACAATTGGGGTGCCGTCTGTTTCTTGAAAAATAGGTGAAAACTGCTTGATATAGGTTACAATGGCCCACCGGTCGGCTTCAGGTAGCCCCAGAAATGAAGGCATATACCCGGGAATTCCCTTGGTGATAGTTTCAAACAGATCTTGGTCAGTTGGGGGTTCCCCGGAGGGCGTGGAGCGGAACTTGTATTCTCCTCCGGTCAAGGCTCGGGGTCGCGGGGCAGAATAGGCTCCAAGAGCATAGGCCGTTGGTCCGTCGCCTTCTCCTGTCTGGCCATGACAAAGGATACAGGATTTTTCAAAAAGACGTTTCCCATGTTCGAAGGAGTCAGGATTGTTGGCTTCGGGTTTAGCTGCAAGTCCTGATGTATGGCTGAAGGTGAGTGCAACCATGCAGTACATCATTAGGCCAAATGTTTTGGCTTGGTGTGGGTGGCTAAAATGCCATGAAGATGCCTGTCGTAAATCCATTGCGATAGTTCCTTACAGGAGATGCGCCCCCATGAGCTTTTCGAAGATTAATGTCATCGCGGACAAAAATAGCCATATTTGATCGCAGGTAATATTTTGCCATTAAGGCCAAAGTCGAACTACTGGTTCGTTGGGTTCGTATGCCGCCTGCATCCATGTGATCATATCGTAGACCGAACATGAGTCGGTCAGTGGCCAACACATTGGCCTCCAGGGTGATACCTGTTGCGGTGGCATCGAACAGTGGTTCCAGGGCGTCCGGAAGATCCGACACCCGGTCCACGACAAAGGCTCCATAGAGATCAATCATCTTATATTGGAGGTTTCCTAAGAATCCGTACCGACTTCGGCTCACATCGGCTCCAGTCGCCACTTTGGCGTTATGGTTCCCAAAATAGACAAAACCAGATAGATTGGCTGAGAAATAGGTGGATTTAACAAAATCAAACCGGGTCATGACAAACCAATCTTTGGAATTGTTGGAGTCTCCCGCGCGTTCTCCCGCTCCATTTAAGACTCCCACTTGATACAAAAACCAATCCCCGAACGGTCGCCCATGAAGATCAATGCCATTCTCTGCAACTGCATTATAGAGGGATGGCACTGGTGGTAACGACGCAGCGCCGGAGCGATTGAAGAGACCAAAAAACTTGCTAGAAAAAGCTGCAGGGGTCAAGGCGATCTGATTGATGGTTGGAGCCATAAAGGATCCATTTGAGATGACCTTGCCTGGAATTGGCCCAAAATGTTGTCGATGGGTTGCGTAGGAAGAAAAAGCCGACGGATCAATTTTCCCAATTCGGATATGTGCCCAATCAGGGGGACCTATATTATTGAGTCCCAGGTATCCATGGCCAAATTGTACTGAACTTCCTGATGTAGTCAGCTCCGCAAAGAAACTAACGTTCTTAGTGATGGTCCCGGCGGTAAAAAGACGAAAAGTATCGAGTCGACCGACTTCAGTTTTTTCATCTTCCCCGGCTACTTCTTGCTTGAGCGAGACGTGCTGAATTGCCTGCGTTTGAAATAGCACACCAAAATAATTGGATACTTGGTCCAAGGTCAGGTCTCCATATCTCAATTTTTTGATAATGCCCCCATCTTGGGTGCCAGGCATTTGGTAGCCATTTTCCATAAATCGTTGCCCGAATTGGTTTAATCGAGGTGGGCGGACATGACAAACGGTGCAGTTGACCGCGTATTTTCTTGCAAAGGCAGGGATGGCGTGGGTGGTAGGCGGGGTAAGAGTCGAACTGAAAATAGCTAAGGATGTGAGAAGAGAAATGGTAGGGGTTGCGACGAAAAGAATTCGTTTCATTAACAATGGGGAAAGGGATAATACACTAAAGGGCACCTCTAAAAACTGTCCTTTTTCCCGATGGCGGCGTCAGCGGCGTACTCAAATCCTCATGTATTCCCATATACACTCCGGTTTTCCGCGCGCCGCCTCCTTGCCATCAGAAAAAATCACCAGTTTTTAGAGGCGCCCTAAATTTACCTAAATATTAGTAAACTGTGGGAGTAAGTCAAGGAAATTTATCTCTGTATTTATGTCAGAACATGGCTTGTGACCGTGTCCGTGCTCATCTGACAGAGAAAGGATCTGGTTGTTTGTCAGTGTGCAATTTTCTGAGCATAGAACCGCTTGATTGTTAAAAAGATCAGGTGTTGGTTCATAACAGTTTGGCTTGCCACAGAAAAGCATTCCTAGTATGCTCGGGGCTGGCTGTTAGGTGATTTATAGTCCTTAGAAAAGGGATTGCTGGGATGGACATGCCAGACAATATCCAAGGGTGCCGGGAGGGAATTGATCGGCTTGATGATGAAATTCTCAAGCTATTGAATGAACGTTCCCAATATGTGATTCAAATCGGGCATCTCAAGAAAAAGCAGGATGCCTCCGCTCATCTGCATACGCAAGGCCGCGAGGTCGCTCTGGTTAAGCGGTTGATGGAGAACAATCCTGGGCCATTTCCAAGTGAAGCCCTCCGTCCGGTTTACCGGGAAATCATGTCTGCGTCTTTATCGCTTGAAGGCACTCAAACAATAGCCTATCTCGGTCCGCCTGCGACATTTACGCATTTGGCGGCCATGCGGAAATTTGGCGAATCAGCTGAATACCTTCCTGTTAATAGTATTAAAGATGTGTTTGATGATGTGGAGCGCGGGCGTATGCGGTTTGGCGTGGTGCCCATTGAGAATTCCACGGAAGGTGTGGTCAATCATACGTTAGACTTGTTTGTTGATTCGCCGTTGCTCATTTATGGTGAAGTGATGATGGAAATTTCCCATCACTTTTTGTCCAAAGCGCAGAACATTAAAGACATCAAAACGATCTATTCCCATCCCCATGCCATTGCGCAATGTCGAAATTGGTTGGAAACTCATGTGCCGATGGTATCCATTGCTGAAGAACCCAGTACGGCCAAAGCCGCAGAACGATGTGTCAACGATCCAACGGCGGCAGCTATCGCCTCAGAATTAGCGGCACAACTCTATGGGTTAACCATTTTGCGCTCTCGTATTGAAGATAACACCAATAATTTCACAAGGTTTCTGGTGTTGTCCTTACGTGGTGCCGAACAAACAGGTCGAGATAAAACATCCTTTATCGTCTCAGCAAAAGATAAGGTTGGCGCACTCTATGACCTGATACGTCCCTTCTCGTCGTATGGCATTAATATGACGAAGATTGAATCCCGGCCTACTCGTCGAAAAGTCTGGGAGTATTTGTTTTTCATGGATCTGGAAGGTCATCAAGATGATGACCGCGTCAAGAAAGCCCTGGATGAAGTGAAATCGCGCTGTTTGTTTTTGAAAGTGTTAGGCTCCTATCCCATTCACCAGTAATCTTAGTCCACCACACGTTCGACAAACCAGATTGTTTGATATGGCCTTACATGTTCATCCGACGATTGCTTCGTTGAAACCATATTCTCCCGGGAAACCCCTTTCTGAATTGGAACGGGAGCTTGGGATTCGCGAAGCAATAAAGTTGGCATCAAATGAAAACCCATGGGGGCCGTCTCCAAAGGCTCTACAAGTTCTTGAGCAGACATCAGCGTCACTTCATCGCTATCCTGATGGTGGAGCGCATGCGTTACGGGAGGCCTTAGCCAAGAAATGGCAAGTGCCCAATGATCAAATCCTTGTAGGCAATGGATCAGATGAAGTCATTAGCTTGCTAATCAAAACGTTTCTCGCTCCTGGAGATGAGGCGGTGATGGCGGATTTGACTTTCGTGATGTATCGATTGTCGGTACTTGGGGGACATGGGGTGCCGGTTGAAGTGCCCTTGAAGAATTGGACGCATGATTTGCCAGCCATGGTGGAAGCGATCACGGACCGTACTCGGCTATTCTTTGTTTGTAATCCGAATAATCCCACAGGCACAATGCTCTCTGCCAAAGAGGTCGATGGAGCCCTTGGCAAAATTCCTGAGCATGTTGTGGTCGTATTTGATGAAGCGTATTACGAATATGTTCGTGATGTCGAATATCCAGAGAGTTTGCGGTATGTACGAGACGGGCGACCGGTGGTGGTGTTGCGCACGTTTTCAAAAATTTATGGATTAGCCGGGTTGCGTGTGGGTTATGGCATCACGACATCAGAGATTGCCAGTTATGTGAATCGTGTGCGTCCGCCCTTCAATGTGAACAGTCTGGCACAGGAAGCGGCGCAAGCGGCCCTGTTGGATGATGAGCATGTGGCAAAAAGTCGTGCCATGAATGAAGCCGAGATGAATTTCCTTGAGGAAGGGCTAACCAACCTGGGGTTCACGACCATTCCCACTCAAGCCAATTTTATTTATTTTGATGTTGGGATGGATGGCGCAGTTCTCTATGACGCGCTGCTTCGGGAAGGGGTGATTGTGCGGCATATTCGTGGATCGATGATCCGGGTGACAATTGGCCAACCTACAGAAAATCGGCGGCTTCTAGAGGCACTTGAGCATGTGTTACCAACCCTGTCAAAAACCGCGTGAGTTGAGCATCATATGATTATTGTGTTGAAGCCAGAAGCCACAGAGCAAGACGTTGAACATTTGGTAGACCGTCTTCGTTCTCTGGGCTTGAAATCGCAAATCACGAAAGGGGAAGAACGAACGGTGGTTGGCGTAATTGGCGATGAGCGAGTTTTGCAAAGCCAACCGCTTGCAGTGTTTCCTGGAGTGGAAAGTGTCACGCCAATTTTGGCTCCTTGGAAGTTAGTCAGCCGCGAATTTCAACCGCATGATTCTGTTGTTGATGTGGGTGGAGTCAAAGTCGGAGGACCACAGGTTGCGGTGATGGCTGGGCCCTGCGCGGTGGAGAAACTAGAAATCACCGTGGGGATTGCCAAGGAAGTGGCCAGTGCCGGTGCCTCGATCTTGCGAGGGGGAGCCTATAAGCCACGAACCTCGCCCTATTCCTTTCAAGGTTTGGGTCAGGAAGGGTTGAGTTTCCTGGCTGAAGCCCGGAAGCAAACGGGGCTTCCGGTCGTCAGCGAGATTTTGGACGCACGTGACCTCGGGTATTTTCTGGAACATGCGGATGTGATTCAGATTGGCGCCCGCAATATGCAAAATTTTGAATTGCTCAAGGAAGTCGGCGCGTATGATAAACCTGTGCTATTAAAGCGGGGCCTTTCTGCGACCATTAAAGAATTTTTGTTGTCCGCGGAATATATTATGTCTCGTGGGAATCGTAATGTCATGTTATGTGAACGTGGAATTCGGACATTTGAGTCGCAGTATCGCAATACTTTGGATCTTGCAGCCGTGCCGACCTTAAAGGAAATGTCACATCTGCCCATCATTGTGGATCCTAGTCATGCCACGGGAAATTGGAAGCTCGTGGCGCCGATGGCCAAGGCCGCTATTGCTGCGGGTGCCGACGGGTTGCTCATTGAAGTCCATTCGAATCCCGAATGTGCACTCTGCGATGGTGAAGAATCACTAAAGCCCAACCGTTTTACGACTTTAATGGATGATCTCAAAAAAGTTGCGCGCGCGGTTGGCCGAGAATTGTAATTCATCCCCACCCCATCGATAACTTTCTGGTCTTTTTCTCATGCCCAGCCATTCTTCAGATTATCTGTTTCAGCAAGTCACGATAATTGGTGTGGGTCTGTTAGGAGGCTCACTCGGCCTTGTCTTGAAGGAACAAGGGTTAGCCAAAACGGTTGTCGGAATTGGTCGCCGGCAATCGAATCTGGAATTGGCTGTAGAGTTAGGGGCTATCGATCGTTTTTTTTCTGAACCACAGGAAGCCGTCCGGGATTCTGACTTCATTGTGCTGGCGACTCCGGTTGATACCTATATTTCTCATGTTCAAGGATGGGGTCAGCATGTTCCGGCTGGAGCCATCATCATTGATGTGGGCAGCGTGAAGGGTCAATTAGTCTTTGATTTGGAAGCGGCTCTTCCAGAGACGGTACATTTTGTCGGAGCCCATCCGATTGCCGGCAAAGAAAAATCTGGAGTGGCTTATGCCACCTCTCAGCTTTTTGACGGGGCACGTTGCATTCTGACGCCGACTTCCCGGACACATGTCGAGGCGTTGGGGAAAGTTCGCCGTTTGTGGGAACAGGCTGGGTCTGAAGTCTTGTCGATGGATCCTATGGTTCATGATTGGGTCCTTGGGGCAGTCAGCCATCTTCCCCATGTAGCAGCATTTTCCCTCATGCATGCCTTAGAAGATTTGCAAGGTGACACGCCAAAGGATCTGAGTCTCTTGGATTTTTCCGGTGGGGGATTGCGGGATACCACGCGTATTGCGGCCAGTTCTCCTGAAATGTGGCGGGATATTTGTCTCGCCAACCGCGAAAATTTGTTGAAAATGATTGATCAGTACATCACGCAACTTCAGGCCTTTAAGCAACTGATGAAAGAGCGGGATGGGGAAGGCATAGCGGATACTATTGAGCAAGCGAAGTCGCTAAGGCAACGGTTGCCATGAGCCAGCTGACAGTTATTCCAGCTGGAGGGCCGCTTCGTGGGACTATCATGGTTCCCGGGGACAAATCCATTACCCACCGAGCGTTGATTCTTGGCGCGCTGGCTCGTGGGGTGACTCACATTACCGGATACTCCAAGGGTGAGGATTGCTTACATACCCTCAAAGTGATTCGGGAGCTCGGCATAGAAGTTTTGGAAGAGCCTGAGCGATTAACTGTCACGGGCAAGGGACTCTGGGGGTTAACGGAACCTTCCAATGTTTTGGATTGTGGAAATTCCGGGACAGGGCTCCGACTGTTAGCCGGAGTGCTGGCTGGGCAAAATTTTTTTTCCGTTCTGACTGGTGATGCCTCACTGAGAAACCGGCCGATGGGGCGCGTGGTGAAACCACTACGACAGATGGAGGCGACGATTACAGGGAGAAAGAATGGAGATTTGGCTCCCTTAAGTATTCAAGGGGGTAGGCTGCAGGCCATGCGGTACGAGTCTCCTGTGGCGAGTGCACAAATTAAATCCTGTGTGCTGCTTGCAGGACTTTTTGCGGAAGGTACGACGACGATTCAAGAACCCTTGAAATCCCGTGATCATTCGGAACGGATGTTTTCGTATTTGGGAATTCCTCTGCAGGTTGAAGGGTGTACGGTTCATGTCCAAGGCCAACCATTTTTTGAAGGGAAGCCCATTTTGGTGCCAGGTGATATTTCAGCCGCTGCCTTTTTCCTTGTTGCAGCCTCGATTGTTCCCGACTCAGAAGTCCTCATCACCGGAGTTGGGTTGAATCCTGAACGGATAGGAATTTTGGATGTCCTCTTGGCAATGGGTGCTGATATTACCACGCTCAATACGAGAGATGAGGCTGGTGAACCAGTGGGTGACCTCCGTGTTCGCGCCACGCAGTTGAAGGGCATCACCATTGGGCCAGATGTGATTCCTAAGACCATTGATGAACTTCCCATTCTGTGTGTGGCGGCGGCTTTAGCCGATGGAGAGACTCGTATTATGGGTGCGCAAGAATTACGAGTGAAGGAAACGGATCGTATTCATGCCATGGCCGTAGAACTCGCCAGAATTGGGGTGAATGTAGAAGAACAGCCAGATGGATTGGTGATTGAAGGCAGTTCGAAGTTACGTGGGGCGCAATGTCAGAGCTATGGGGATCACCGTGTGGTGATGTCTATGGCCATTGCAGGTTTAGTTGCAGACGATCCAATTGGGATAGAAGATGTGGAGTGTGTGGAGACTTCCTTTCCGGGCTTTCATAATAAACTATTGGATTTATTGACAAATTCTAAGTGACCTCTATAATACCTCAACAAATTTCTTCTGAAGGAGCACAAGAAGCCGTTTCCCCGCGTCGCCTTGTCATAACGATTGATGGTCCTGCCGGAGTAGGGAAGAGCACGGTCTCTAAATCTCTAGCTACCCGTTTGCAATACCGCTGTCTTGATACAGGGGCGCTCTACCGGGCCACGGCATGGAAAATCCAGCAAGAAAGATTGGAGCCTGACAATCTTGCCGATATTGAATCCCTTCTTTCCCGCACGAATCTTCAATTATTTGAAGACCAGAAAGGGTTTGGGATCCAGATTGATGGGCAGACGGTCACGCAAGCTGAAATTCGCATGCCGGTGATTAGTCAAATGGCTTCCTCTATTGCCGTCTTGCCGATGGTCAGAAAATGGTTGCTGCCGGTTCAGCAGAGAGTTGGGATGGCAGGAGGTGTCATTGCTGAAGGGCGAGACATGGGAACGCGAGTCTTTCCAGATGCCGATATAAAATTTTTTTTGGATGCTGATATTGACGTGCGTGCCAAACGACGTCAGCAGGAGTTGAGGGCCAAGGGACAGGACATTCAGCTGGCTATTGTGCGAGAGGAGATGATTTCACGAGATCGTCGTGATCGTCACCGAGCAGTTGATCCCCTACTTCCAGCATCTCAGGCTATCCTGATTGACACGTCACATCAGCCCATTGAGGCTGTCGTAGACCAGATGTTGGGTATGATCGCGGACTGTTTGTGAGTGGGGTCATTTATTGGAGTTTGTGGCTTTTTTTTAATCTGTTGGCCCGATTGTTTTTGCGGTTTCGTGTGGAAGGCAAACAGTTTTTTCCCAAAACTGGTGGGGTGATTGTTGCGGCCAATCATGCCAGCTATTTTGATATTCCCTTATTGGGCTGCGCCATCAAGCGGCGCGTGGTTTTTTTAGGGCGGGCCACACTTTTTCCTAATCCTGTGTTAAGTTGGACTTTACAGCGATTGGGGTGGATTCCATTAAAGACCCATCGTCTCGACCGAAAAGCGTTTAATGTAGCCCTTGAGTATTTAAGGGCTGGAATACCCGTAGTTATTTTCCCTGAGGGAAGTCGCACGGAGGATGGTCACCTGCAACCTGGAAGATCTGGAATCGGTTTTTTGGTCAAGGAATCTGGCTGCCAGGTGATTCCAGCGTATATTTCTGGTACCTTTAATGTTTTACCTGTTAGGGCCAAGTGCCCTCGGGTGTTTCCTGTGACTGTTTTCTTTGGAAAATTACTGAATTTTTCAAGTGCAGACACGACTATGAAGAAGCATGAATATGAACATATCGGCCGGACGGTGATGGGTGAAATTGCCCAAGTTGGAGGCACATCTCCTCCTTAAAAATGAAAGGCCGTTCGATATGATCAATTAAATATGTTTGTATTGGCGATATTTTTTTAATCACCATTTAACCCGTGTCTGTTTCGTTGGAGGTATCAAGTCGGATGAATACGCTTTCCACACAACCTGAAAAAATGGATCGAGAAACGCTGGCAGCGCTGTATGATGAAACGTTTAAAAATATTGAAGAAGGGACTATTACAGAAGGTCGGGTGATTGATGTTCAGCGAGACCGTGTGGTGGTAGATATTGGGTATAAATCTGAAGGGATGATCCCAGTAGATCAATTTTCCCAAGAGGAGCTCGAGACTATTGCCGTGAATGACCCTGTGCAGGTCTATATTGAGCAATGCGAAGACTCGGACGGGAATTTGATGCTTTCCAAAGAGAAAGCCGACAAAATGAAAGTCTGGGAAGACCTGGAAGTGGCCCATAATGAGGAGACGGAGGTGCAGGGGAAAGTCATTTCCCGTATTAAAGGCGGCATGATTGTGGATATTGGCGTCAAAGCCTTTTTGCCTGGTTCGCAAATTGACTTAACGCCGGTGCGTGATTTAGATGGGTTGGTTGGAAAAACCTATACTTTTAAGATTATTAAAATAAATCATCGTCGTGGCAATGTCGTGGTTTCACGTCGGGCGCTATTGGAGGAAACGCGTGATAAGCGTCGGGAAACCACGTTGTCCACATTATCAGAAGGTCAGTTGATAGAAGGGACTGTGAAGAATATCACTGACTATGGTGCGTTTTTAGATTTAGGCGGCATTGATGGCTTGTTGCACATTACCGATATTTCTTGGGGCCGGGTTGGACACCCCTCTGACATGTTCTCCATTGGAGATCGAGTCGAAGTTTTGGTCCTGAAGTATGACCGGGAAACGGGCCGGATTTCTTTGGGTGTGAAACAAAAATCTGCAGATCCATGGACAAAGGTCGAAGAAAAATATCCAGGACGAAGCCGGGTCAAAGGCAAAGTCGTCAGCCTGACAGATTATGGGGCTTTCGTGGAGTTGGAGCCTGGAGTCGAAGGGTTGGTGCATGTCTCTGAAATGTCCTGGACACATGAAGTACGACATCCGTCGAAAGTGGTGTCCGTTGGCGATGAAATCGAAGCACAGGTTCTTCATGTTGATCAGCATAGCCGAAAGATTTCTCTAGGAATGAAGCAAACCGCTCCCAATCCCTGGGATATTATTGAACAAAAATATCCTGAAGGCACACAGATTGAAGGGAAAGTGAAAAGTGTTACTGACTTTGGGGCCTTTGTAGGGTTGGATGAAGGTGTGGATGGTCTTATTCATATTTCCGATATGTCTTGGATCAAGCACATTAAGCATCCTTCGGAATTGTTTAAAAAAGGACAATCTGTCAATGCGGTGATTCTCAAGATTGATAAGGATAAAGAG
This sequence comes from Nitrospirales bacterium, assembly GCA_965223685.1. Taxonomy (GTDB): domain Bacteria; phylum Nitrospirota; class Nitrospiria; order Nitrospirales; family UBA8639; genus Nitrospira_E. Next base: position 1,093,188 of record CBDCXG010000002.1, on the reverse strand, counting down.
CGATTGTCCTTAGGGTATAAGCAATTAATTTCCGACCCTTGGGTGAGCGACATTCCCCAGCGTTATCATGTGGGTGAGAACGCTACGGGGCAGGTGTCCAAAGTTGCTGATTTTGGGGTGTTTGTTGAATTAGAAGGTGGTGTAGAAGGTCTGATTCATGTCAGCGAAATTGGGCCGGATATGCAAGAGGGGCTGGAGGAGAAGTTTGCAGTTGGGCAAGAAGTTGTCGCGAAGATAGTAAAAGTGGATTGTGAAGATCGAAAAATAGCTCTCAGCTTATGGGAGCATTTAAAGGATGAAGAGCAAAGTGAGATCGACCAATTTAATAGTAGTCAAGGAACGGTTGACCAAAGCTTAGGTCGCGTGGCTCAAACTTCAGAAGATCAAGGAGAAGAAGCTGCTCCTGAATCTAATGGCTAAGAGCCGAATCATATGTTTCCACAATGGAGGCTGTCCTGATGAGTGATGGGTATCCTAGCTGGAAGCGTGTGTTTTGGATGCTGTTGGCTGGTCTGGTCATGTTTATGATCGGCAAGGCCATTGTGCCGGAGCTTTTAGAGGCGGGAAAAGAAGGCGTGGCCATTGTTCGCGTTGAAGGTCCTATCATGGATTCTTCCCAAGCAGTGGAAGAGCTTCAAGTGTTTGGAGATGATCCACTAGTCAAGGCCATTGTGGTGAGAATTGATAGTCCTGGAGGCGGAGTGGCGCCTTCGCAAGAAATTTACAATGCTGTCAAACGGGTTCGGAGGGAGCAAAATAAAACGGTGGTGGCCTCGATGGGAACTGTGGCTGCATCTGGAGGCTATTATATTGCGGTAGCCACCGATCGGATTCTTGCAAATCCTGGGACGTTGACCGGAAGTATTGGCGTCATCATGCAGATGGCTAATTTCCAGGAATTGTTGGAAAAAGTGGGTGTCAAAAGTGTGGTTGTCAAAACGGGGAAATTTAAAGATCTGGGTTCCCCGTTTCGTCCTATGGCCGAAGAGGATCGGGAATTATTAGAATCTGTCATGCATGATACTTTGAGCCAGTTTATTGAAGCGGTTGCCGATGGCCGATCGATGGATGCTGCTGAAGTGGAAGTCTTAGCCGATGGCCGAGTGTTTACTGGGCGGCAGGCCAAATCCGTGTTATTGATTGACGAGATCGGGGATTTGCACGATGCCATAAAGTTAGCGGGAGAGTTGGGGGGAATAGAAGGTACCCCTCGTGTAGTGGAGACTCAAAAACCTTTCTCCTTTCAAGAATTTCTGGAAAGCACATTTTTAGGTAGGATTCGAAATTTGGCACCGTCCAGGTTTTCGGCTCCATTACTCTATTTGTGGGTGGCATAGTCAACATAAGGAGGATTGAATGACGAAAGCGGATCTCATCGAGAAGTTGGCGGAAAAGGCTCCCCAATTAAGTCGACGACAGGCCGAGTTGGTGGTCAACACCATTTTTGATTCAATCCGTGATTCATTGAAACGTGGTGAAAAGACGGAAATTCGTGGATTTGGAAGTTTTCGCCTGCGTCATCGTCAAACCAAAGAGGGTCGAAATCCCAAAACTGGCGAATCGGTTTCGGTTCCAGAAAAGCGAATGCCATTTTTTAAGGCTGGAAAAGAAATAAAAGAATTACTCAATCCTGAAGAAAAGGTCGTGTCCTGATCGATGTCAAATTCTGAACCTTCATCAACAGTTGAGGATGTTCGCTGGACGGAAGAAGCGCTCTTGCGGCTTGAGCGTGCTCCGAGCTTTTTAAGAGGCATGGTTCGCCGGTTGGCTGATAAAAAGGCCAAAGAGCTTGGATATCCAGAGATTACGGTTGATATCCTGGACCAATTCAAAGGCCAAATGATGGGGCAAATGGGCGGTGAAGCTGGAATGTCTCAGGCGGCTACTGATATGGCCGCTGGCAAACTACCATGGACAGCCGAAGCAAAAAAGCGGCTTGAGTCGATTCCAGAGTTCATGCGAAGTATGATTGCCAATATTGCGGAAGATGTGGCCAAAGAACGAGGCCATATGGAGGTCAATGTTGAATTATTTGAAAAGGTTGAAGCCTTAGGTGATCTGCAAGAAACTGTTGGCCCTCCTTTAGAATGGACAGAAGAAGCTCTAGCACTCTTACAACAAAAAATTGAACATTCTCCTCCCATGGCCAAAGAATTTGTGGCTGATATGTTGAAGCATGATGCAGAAGATCTTGCGCGTGAACAAGGAATTCCTCGTCTTGACGCAGAATCTCTGATGCGTCTATGGGAAGCTCCACAGTCTCAAGTGGCCTGGACTGATGATGCTTGGAAGCGTCTTCAGACCTCTCCGGATTTTGTTCGGAGCGGGATCCGGAAAGCTGCCGAGCGTCGAGCCAGAAAGCTTGGCCTGGAAGAAATCGATTCAGACCATTTGACTGTCTTTCGAAACGAAGCCATGATGAAAGCGGTCAAACGTATTCGAGCATTTGGATACAAAGAATTGACTTTTGATGCCTTTGATGATGCTCTTGGTAAAGTGAAGCGCTTAAAGGGCAATGAACAGGCAGAACACCGATTGGAAGAAATTCGCGATTATATGAAAACCAAACCTGACGTCGGGGTTCTTGGGGAGGAACTGATGGGACGTTTCCGAAGTTATCTCAAAGGGGAGGGGAAATTATAAGAAATATTAATCTCTCGCTAGAACTTCATTCCTCATTCTCTTTATTGTTTTCCCCACCCATTGCCCCTTCTTTGGCTAATTGATCAACAATTTCGTTTTCCAGTACTCCGGAATGAGCTTTCACTTTCTGCCAATGTATGGTGATGCCTGAGGCCGTGACTCTTTGGGCATACAATTGAGTAAAAGGCAATTTTGTTCTCCAAGCTCCTGTAGCCCAGCTTTCCAACCCTTGATAATCGAAGTAAATCGTAACCTCGGAAATTCCCTGAGCCTGGCACCATTCTAGGGCTTTTAAAATGCCAAAAATTTCACCGGCCACGTTTCGATGACTGCTGGCTTCTGGAGGGATATTGTTGCCTTTGGCACGATAGACTTCCTCCCCATCCTGTTTGACAAGCAAGCCCCATCCGATGCAGAGCGAGCCATTAGATTGTGGAATACAGGATCCGTCTACCCAAATCTCCGTGCTGGAGTGGGGTAAGGTATTCGAAGTTATTTGACCCGTTTCCTTCGGAGGAGAACGGTGAGAGACAAATGCTGAGGCTTCCTCACGAGTAGGGAAGGCTTTATATTCGGCACCGGGAAATTTGTACACTTGTTTTCGACAGGCGTCCCAGCTTTCAAATACTCCGGTCGTTCGGCCCTGCCGGACTCCATAAAATTTCATACGCAATCACATGTAGTAAGTCTTGACAATGGGCATTGGTCCTGCTGGATGAAGTTCATGGACCTTCCAGAGCATTAATCTTCGCTTTTGCGATGCCTACTTTTGCCGAGTAATCTGGATTGTCTTCGGCCAGCACAATGAATGTTTCGTATTCTTGGATAGCGCGTTTGGGATTGATCGATTCAAAGACGTTAGCCAAATTAAATCGGGCTTGAGCATAAGCTGGTTGCAGTGCCAATGCCCGTTCATAGGCCTGGATGCCAGCCAGGGTTTTCTTTCGTTTGACGAGGAGGCTTCCATAACTGTTTAGAATATTTGAGGCATGGGGTTGAATCACTAATGCTGCTTCAATCGATTGTTGGGCTTCTGCGAGCTTTCCGAGATGGGAAAAGGCGAGCCCAAGACGATGATGCGCTTCCGCCAGTGGTTTCTTTTCGGAAAGTCCATGCTGGATGGCTTGTTGATAGGCATCCAGGGCGATGTTGGGATCTTGAATACCACATGAGGCAAATAACGCAATCTCCCCTCTGGCAAATTGTTGCAATCCCAAAAAGTCTTTGTCAGTCTGTGACGGGATAGCAGTTGCCACAAACTTTTGTCCCGCTTGAGCAGAGGATACATCCAAATAGGAAAGAAATCGTGGATGACTTCCATCCAACAGGCGCTCATAAGGGTCAAGGACAAAGACTGCCATGATGAGTTCGTCGTCTTGTCCTTTTCGATGTCGGATATAATATTGGTGAGTCGTCTTGGCTTTTCCTGTACGGTAGAGTGTGGCAGAATCCGGAGCCTGCCCTTCCAGAAGCTGAGAGGAAGTGAGATAAAATTCCCTTGCCGGAGGAAGTTGGGAGAGGGTCCTTTGTAGCGTAGGGTAGTCATCCAATGAAAGGCCGTCAGGAAAGACGGTGACTACACCCACAACTGTCTCATCTTTATTGAAGACGATCCATTGACCTTGTTTATTCGGCAAAGAAATTTCTTGAAAATATTCACGTCCGTTCCCCCAGACCCATTCCTGGCTTCCCGGTTTCAGCCAACTGGCTTGAGCCTCCTTTTTGGTTTGGCAAAGGTAGGTGGGGCCTAAGACATTGAGGTCGCTCTCTGAAGGGGGCAAAGGTGATGATGGTGGCCCGGATGTGCAATGGGGCAGGAAGCAGAGTGCGGAAATACCAGTAATGACTACGACTAGCTTGTGAAATGTCTTGAATGTCTGATGGAGAACCGTACGCATCGCAAATACGCTATGGCCGGTGATTGAGAGTCGAAAAAACGACGATTGGCGGAAAGGCAATTTTCAATGGTGGGCGATACTGGGATCGAACCAGTGGCCTCTGCCGTGTGAAGGCAGCGCTCTCCCACTGAGCTAATCGCCCAAAGCGGCCAATGTATCATATTGCCCAGAGGGGAGCAATTGATCCTATCTGGGAAAGGGCTTTCCTAATCTTGACGCTTCAGGAAACGGTGGAGTAGGGTGGAATCAAGTGTTTCTCCCATGAGGTAAAGGAGGTGGATTATGGACAAACGAGACCGAAAATCTGAGTCCAGAAAGCCGAGTGCTCCTCAAGACTCTGAAGAAATCCAAGCCAATCCGAAGGTAGCTGAAACGGGACAACGGTTAAAAGAAGAAATGGATGGTCTAGTTGACGAGATTGATAAAGTCCTGGAGGAAAATGCCGCTGAGTTTGTGAAAAATTATGTGCAAAAAGGCGGTGAGTAGTCTTTAGTTTTTTTGCCGTGTTCTGAGTCTCGCATATTGTAATTGCCTTCCTAACTTCTATCTTAATCTTTTTAGTATAACGCCTTAGGCTTTTCCCCGGGCCGTCATTCCCGGCATTCTTTTATCGGGAATCCATCTTTGTCTTTTCTAGAAAATTATCGAGTATTAGAACACTATGTGCTCGTGAATTCATCAACAGCTTTGAAAGGGTTTCTGATATTCCCGGGTTTCGGCCCGGGAGCCGAGCCACTTTTGTTTCGGCAAAAGTAGCCAAAACCAATCACGCCCAGTCCGACCACATAGGAGGGGACAGACGCAGGATTGGAGGGCAGACCAACTTGCTCTGCACAAACAAGGTCCGCCAATGCTTGAAGAGCGTCCGACCCAAGAGCTGTCCAGTAGCCGTCGGGTTATAGGAAGGGGAATGGTGCTGGGAAAAGTCAGCTTCGGTTCGGGTCGTTCTCCTGGCCGTCATGCCCAGAATTATGAATTGGAACTTCATCTTGGTTGTTGTGCCTGTGACTTGGTGACGCTCTTGGCGTTTACTGGTGGTCCACTGATTCCGGTGGAGCTCAATCTCACTTTGCTCAGACGGTGCACGTGGTTTCTCCGGTGTCGGTGGTTTGGCCACACCAAGAGCCTATTGAACCTTCTGAGGGGGATAGACAGAAAGACAGAAAGACAGAAAAACAGAAAGACAGAAAGACAGAAAGACAGATAAATAGATAGATAGACTGCTTGCTTTCAAAGGCGGGCCGAGGGAGTAGGCCTGTCGTAACAAGGAGGCAGGAGGTGCTTGTTCTTTTCTCATTAGTTGTATCCTCCGGACAGAACCTGGTGGAGGAAGAAGGGGGAACAATGAATGCACAAGCATGGAGGTATCACGGGCTGGTCGTTGCCGGGGTGTTGCTGGGGTTGGCGCTGCCTGCGCAGGCGATCACGATGGCGGATTCGCGGTTGGGCGGCTTGGCCTATTATGATAGTCACTTGGACATCACGTGGGCGGCAAATGCCAATATCAATGGAGGGAGGATGAGCTGGGCTGAGGCGAACGAGTGGGTCGCCGGTCTCACAATTGGGGGTGTGAGTGGCTGGCGGTTGCCGACGACGACCCAGCCGGATCCCAGCTGTGACCTACAAGAACCCACCTCTCATCCTGACTTTCCTGTTGTGAGCTATAACCAGGGCTGCACCGGAAGCGAGATGGGACATTTGTTCTACGTGGAGGGGATTTCCGCAGCCACCCCAGGTGTCTTCAATAACGTGCAGGACACATATTGGTCTACGGAATGGCTTGTTGACCCCGACAATGCGTGGGTCTTCAGCTTCATTAGCCGTGACCAGGATCTGTTCCTCAAGCATGACGGCCTATTAGCTTGGCCTGTGCGATCTGGAGATGTGTCCGCCACTGCCGTGGTGCCGGAACCGGGGACGATATTGCTGCTGGGCAATGGCCTGGTTGCATTGATGGCCTGGCGCATAAGAAAGCGATTAGTCACATAAATTTTTTTTCAAGTATTATTTGTTTTAGATGAGCCGGACTTTTTAATCGGAGTCTGGCTCTTTTTTTTTCGCATGCGTACTGATCAATGTTCAACTCCTGAAGTCGGGCCTTTGGGATGGAATCTTTCGCTCTGGCGTCCGTCCCATCATATCCGCCTGACTGGGCGTGAATGGTTTTGGGTCCTTTTGCCGAAACCCGGCATCTATTGAATCCGATGTGGTAGCTCATTGCTGTATGGGGTGAATATGATCTCGGCATGAGGGAGTATTCAGCAAAATCCTTTGTTTTTTGTTAAGATTTGGGGATGAGTCGTAGAATGAATGTTTGAGGGAACGATCCAATGAGTGTTGCCCATCTCACAGATATTGAGCAGCTGATGGAGCAGGTAGTGGCGTACCATCCTGTAGCTGATACGAGTCTTATTCGGCGAGCCTATGAGTACTCAGTAAAAGCTCATCAAGGGCAAATGCGTCAGACTGGGGAGCCTTATGTGCAACATCCGTTAGCTGTTGCTGGAATTTTAACGTTTTTGAGGCTTGATGTTTCGGCCATTGCTGCCGGGCTTCTTCATGACACACTTGAGGATACCTTAGCGACTCGAGAGGAATTAGAAAAAGAGTTTGGGGTGGATGTAGCACGTTTGGTTGAAGGGGTCACCAAGATTGGACAGATTCCGTTTAAGTCTTACGAAGAGAAGCAGGCAGAGAATTTTCGAAAAATGGTCCTGTCTATGGCGGACGATATTCGAGTGGTCTTCATTAAGCTGGCAGACCGTTTACATAACATGCAGACCTTGGAAGGTTTGCCTGATGAGAAACGGAAAAAAATTTCCCAAGAGACCATGGAGATTTATGCTCCCTTAGCGAACCGGTTGGGAATGAGCTGGATTAAGCAAGAATTAGAGGATTTATGTTTCCAATATCTTCAGCCGGAAGCTTGTGCCCTTTTAAAACTACGATTGGCTAAAAAAGATGATGAACGGCAGGCCTTTAGTCAGTCCCTTATTCACATCGCGCAGAATGCTCTTGCTGAAGCGGGCCTTCCCGGAAAAATTGATGGGCGGCCTAAACATCTGTTTAGCATATATCAAAAAATGGAACGACGGTCAGTTTCGTTCGATGAAATTTATGATCTGACGGCGATTCGCATTGTGACCGATACCAAAATGAATTGTTATTCGGTGTTGGGCCTCATTCATTCCATTTGGCCTCCTGTCCCTGGACGCTTTAAGGATTATGTAGCGACTCCGCGATCGAACCTTTACCAATCCTTGCATACAACTGTTATTGGTCCGCAGGGGGAATATGTCGAGTTTCAAATTCGTACAGCTGAGATGCATCGGATTAATGAATATGGTGTTGCGGCGCATTGGTTGTATAAAGAACCAGGGAATCCCCGAAAGAGTGATGAGGAAGTCTTTAGCTGGCTTCGGCAATTTGTTGAATGGCACAAAGACCTTTCAGATAATCGGCAGTTTATGGATTCTGTGAAATTGGATTTATTCCACGATGTAGTTTTTGTCTTCACTCCAAAAGGGGAAGTGCGTGAGGTGCCCGTGGGGTCAACGCCGGTTGATTTAGCCTATGCTATTCATACGGAAATTGGTGACCATTGTGTCGGGGCCAAGGTAAACGGCAAGTTGGTTCCTCTTCGATATCAATTGCATAGTGGGGATATGGTGGAAATTTTGACGTCATCCGCTCAAGTCCCGCACCGTGGATGGCTGAAGTTTGTGCGTACCTCTAAAGCCAAAACCAAGATTAAGCACTGGTTCAAAGTTGAAGAGCAAAAGCGGGCGTTGGAGCTTGGGCGGCGTTTACTAGAACAAGAGTTTGAGCGGAGGCAGACCTCTACCTCTGCCGATCTAGCTTTGAAATCAGAACGTATGGTGGCTATGGCCAGGGTAAAGGGTTGTGAGACGGTCGAGGAACTGATCCGAATGGTAGGGTACGGTCGTTTGGCTCCAGATCAAGTAGTGGAACATTTTATGGAAGGGAGTGAGCATTCGTTTTCCTTGGTAGCAACTGATGAACTCCCAGTTTCTCGTGTGAAATCGAAAGGGCTAGAGAAGGGAGACCCCGTCATGGTTGGAGGAGTCAACGATGTTCTTCTGCAGTTGTCTCAATGCTGCAAGCCCGTCCCAGGGGAACATATTCGTGGATATATGACCCGCGGGCGAGGGGTAACAGTTCATGCGGTTAGTTGCCCGAATTTTCAGTCATTGGAATGGGAGCATAATCGGTTAGTTGAGGTGGCATGGGATGCTAATGTACAAGGTTCCTATTCGGTTGAGGTGTCAGTGCTGACCCTTGATCGCCCTGGTGTTCTAGCCAAGGTGTCTTCTGGGATTTCCCAATGTCAGGCCAATATTACAAAAGCAGAAATATCAACGAGAGAAGATCGGAAGGCTGTTTTGGACTTTTCCATTGAAGTGAAGAATACGATTCATTTGGAGCTGATTCTTCAGGACATTCAACGAATTGATGGTATTGTGTCTGCCAAGCGAGTGAGAGGATGGGCTTGACCAGCTTTTTGAATTTGAAGGTGGGACTTTCTAGTAGGGAAAGCTCATTGGAGGAATGTCGATCTTTAGTTGGCTGCCCACAACTAAATCCAGCTTTTCGGCCATTCCGGCATTGAGTTCAAGGATATTGAATGATTTAATGGGCGCCTGATATCTTGGGCATCCATCATCTTTCCGAGTGCAAATTGGGACATGTGACTCCAGGTGAATAATGGTTCCTGCTTTATCAAGCCAGAGCATATCTAAGGGAATTAACGTATTTTTCATCCAAAATGTATGATTTCCCTGTTCAGGGAAGAGGAAAAGCATTCCGCGATCCCGTGCCATAGAAGGGCGAAACATGAGGCCCTGCGCACGTGTATCTGGGGAATCGGCGATTTCCACAAAAATTGTGGTCCCATTCGGTGTGGTAATTGTCCCTAAACCTTTTCCAGTTGAAAGGGGTAATTGCGCCTGTGTCAGATGTGAGTACATTCCATTCCAGCCACTCATTAATCCTAACACCAATAGAATTCTGCCAAGGTAATGAATGGAGTGGAAACGCTTGTTCATAAGGAATGGCACACCTTTCTTTTGGCGGGAAAATTTTCTACCACTTTCCTCATAGCTGTGGGAATGTGTATCGGATGGGAGGGCATTGTCAAATTAGTTTGGACTTTTCTCCTTCTATCAAATAAGGTGTTTTTTTTAGTCTTGACCCAAACAATAGAGAAAATTATAATAATCTGTTTACAGGTAGGGTGAATTTCCGCTCCTGTACGTAAGAACAAACCTTTACTTTTATTGGTTGTTGAAGGGGATGATCGGGAGAGGGTATTTGCCTTGCCTCACGTCACACAAATCTTCATCTAAATTTCCATGATGTAATTCAAAGACGTTTTGTCTAGAAACACCGCCCTACGTGGTCAAATGGGCAGGTACCCAAGTGGTCAACGGGGGCAGACTGTAAATCTGCTGCCATCGGCTTCCAAGGTTCGAACCCTTGCCTGCCCACCATGTCTAGCAGGTTATATAAAGGGTGTCGGCGAAAACAGTAGGAGAATATGGAATTTTCCCTTGTTCATTATGACATAAGGTGCCAAAAAACAGTGACCATGATATGTGCGGGCGTAGCTCAGTGGTAGAGTTCCAGCCTTCCAAGCTGGCTGTCGTGGGTTCAAATCCCATCGCCCGCTCCAATTTGCTGTATGGTTGGCTAGCTAATGGGTAATTTCCAAAAGGAAGTTATGGATTCTTTTCGCAATGCTATTAAGAGCCCATGTAGCTCAGTTGGTAGAGCACGTCCTTGGTAAGGACGAGGTCACGCGTTCGATCCGCGTCGTGGGCTCCATTGAATTGTCAATGAACGGTCCTAAAATAATGTGCATTTGCGCTGCTTGTTAGCGAAGGAGAGTTGGGATGGCGAAGGCGAAATTTGAGCGGAAGAAGCCGCATTTAAATGTGGGCACGATTGGGCATGTGGATCACGGGAAAACCACGTTGACCTCGGCATTGACCAAAGTGATGGGCGATTTGGGGCAGGCCGCCTACGTGCCCTATGACGATGTCGCCAAGGCCAGTGAAAGCCAGGGGCGGCGGGATCCCACGAAAATCCTCACCATTGCCATCTCGCATGTGGAGTATGAAACCGACAATCGGCACTACGCGCACGTGGATTGTCCAGGCCATGCGGACTATGTAAAGAACATGATCACCGGGGCGGCGCAAATGGATGGGGCGATCTTAGTGGTGAGTGCAGCGGATGGGCCCATGCCGCAAACCCGGGAGCATATTTTGTTGGCGCGGCAAGTGGGGGTGCCCTATATCGTCGTCTTTTTGAATAAAGCGGATAAAGTCGAAGATAAAGAATTGCTGGAATTGGTGGAATTAGAAGTACGCGAGCTGCTCACGAAGTATGGGTTCCCCGGGGATGATGTGCCGGTGGTGATAGGGTCGGCCATCAAAGCCATTGAAGGGGATGCGAGTGAGATTGGGGTGGGCTCGATTACGAAATTGTTGGAAGCGGTGGATACGTATATTCCGACCCCGGAGCGGGCGATTGATAAGCCGTTTCTCATGCCCATTGAAGATGTGTTTACCATCAGTGGTCGGGGAACGGTGGTGACGGGGCGAGTAGAGCGTGGGCAAGTCAAGGTCGGGGATGAAATTGAGATCGTGGGCTTAAAGGCCACGCAGAATACGATTGTGACGGGCGTGGAAATGTTCCGGAAGGTCTTGGATGAAGGGCAGGCAGGGGACAACATTGGCGCCTTGCTGCGGGGGACAAAGAAAGAAGAGGTGGAGCGGGGGATGGTGTTGGCCAAGCCCAAGTCGATTACGCCGCATACGAAGTTTAAGGCCGAAGTGTATGTGTTGACGAAGGAAGAGGGGGGGCGGCATACGCCCTTTTTTAATGGCTATCGGCCGCAGTTTTACTTTCGGACGACGGACGTCACGGGCGTGGTGCAGTTGAATGAAGGGGTGGAGATGGTGATGCCGGGGGATAATGTGTCGTTTGCGGGGGAATTGATTGCGCCGATTGCGATGGAGCAGGGGGTGCGGTTTGCGGTGCGCGAAGGCGGACGGACGGTCGGGGCGGGTGTGGTCACGGAAATTGTGGAATAAACATACAGAGGTGCAGCAATGAGAGTCATTATTGCTCTAGCTTGTGGGGATTGCAAGCGACGAAATTATTCAACCATGAAGAATAAAAAAAACGATCCTGATCGTTTGGAAATGAAAAAGTATTGTCGTCATTGCCGAAAACATCTTCCACATAAAGAGGTGAAGTAGCATTCGTTTTTTTGTGGCTCCTGGCGGTAGAGTTTTTGAAGGGGCATAGTGTCAATGGTTAGCACGTCGGTCTCCAAAACCGAAAGTCCGGGTTCGAATCCTGGTGCCCCTGCCAAAGATCTTTGTGCGAGGGGTTTGGGTTGGATGGTCGATTATCTGAATGGCGAGGAATAGGAGATGTTTAAGAAAGTCTGGTCTTCCATTACAGAGTTTCTGTCCGATGTTCGAAGTGAGTTGAAGAAGATTTCCTATCCCACGAAATCTGAAACAATTGGTTCGACCACCGTTGTGCTCTTATTTTGTATATTTATGTCCATATATTTGTCGGTAGTGGATTCGTTTCTCGTGTGGTTAATCAGCAGAATTGTCTAACGGAGAAGAAGGGGATTCATGGCGAGCCATTGGTATGTCATTCACACGTATGCTGGTTTTGAGGGGCGAGTGCGGACGGGAATTGTTGAGCGAGCTAATCAGCTTGGTATGGGAGAATCAGTTGGGCAGGTGCTTGTTCCTACGGAAGATGTTGTGGAGTTTAAGGAGGGGAAGCGCCGGGCTTCCAAGCGGAAATTTTTTCCAGGTTATGTTCTTTTGGAGGCCATGGGGCCTATTAATGATGAAATGGTGACGATGATTAAGGAGACTCCGAAGGTGACAGGGTTTGTCGGTGGTGGGACTCGACCAATTCCTCTAGACCCTGAAGAGGTCTCCACGCTATTGAAGCAACTTGAGTCTGGTGTTTCTGCTCCAAGAGAATTGGCCAGTTTTTCCAAGGGAGATAGTGTGCGTATCGTGGATGGGCCATTTTTGGGCTTCAACGGATTGGTTGATGAAGTGGACCAGGATCATGCCAGAGTGAAGGCATTGGTCAGTATTTTTGGGCGATCGACTCCTGTGGAATTAGCCTTTTCTCAGGTGGAACGCGCGTAATGTGGCAAAGGTTTGTGCATCCATTGTTCTAGTTTTTGTTGAGAGTCTTAGAATTGTAAGGTAGGTGAATCTATGGCTAAAGAAGTGACGAGTCAAATTAAATTGCAAATTCCTGCTGGGAAAGCTAATCCGGCACCTCCTGTCGGTCCTTCATTGGGACAGCATGGCGTGAATATTATGGATTTTTGCAAGCAGTTTAACGCCAAGACTCAGAAGCAGGAAGGGAGCATTATTCCTGTGGTGATTTCTGTCTATAAAGACCGAAGTTTTAGCTTTATTACAAAAACCCCTCCGGCATCAGATCTTTTGAAAAAAGCAGCCGGTGTGGTGAAAGGATCTGGGATTCCACATAAAAATAAAGTTGGAACCATTACTCAGGCGCAATTAGAAGAAATCGCCAAGTTGAAAGTAGAAGATTTAAATGCGAGTGATGTGCCAGCTGCCATGAAGGTAATTGCCGGTACAGCGCGGAGTATGGGTATTACGGTTGCCGAGTAATTATATTAAGAATTGTAAATGCAACAATAATAGAGGAATGGTGCCGTGGGGAAAAATTTTAAAGAATCATTAGCTAAGGTTGTAAAGCCAGAGTATTCACTTGAAGAGGCGAGTACCCTGGTGAAAGAGGCTGCCTTTGCCAAATTCGATGAATCTGTTGAGATTGCCTTGTCGTTGGGTGTGGATCCAAAGCGGGCTGATCAAATGGTGAGAGGAACGACTGTGCTACCTCATGGTACCGGGAAGAAGATTCGAATTTTAGTCATTGCCAAAGGTGAGAAAGAGCAGGAGGCGAGAGAGGCGGGAGCTGATTTTGCGGGGAGTGATGATCTTTTGCAAAAAATTCAAGACGGGTGGTTGGATTTTGATTCAATGATTGCCACTCCAGATATGATGGGAGCTGTCGGGAAATTGGGAAAAGTGCTTGGCCCAAGAGGACTGATGCCAAACCCAAAAACCGGGACCGTCACCTTTGAGGTTGGTAAGGCTGTTCAGGAGATCCGGAAAGGGCGAGTAGAGTACAAAGTTGATAAAGCGGGGAATGTGCATGTGCCAGTTGGAAAAGTCTCGTTTCAAAGTCAGCAAATTGTAGATAATGTTCGAACGGTGTTTGACTCTATTCTGAAAGCTAAGCCCTCGTCTAGTAAGGGGAAGTATGTGAAGAGTGCAACGTTGTCGAGTACGATGGGCCCTGGAGTTCGTCTGGATAGCGTGGCGCTTGCCAAGCAAGTTGGGTGAACTATTAATCTCAGTAGGTGGGTTAGGGTATGAAAAAAACTGAAAAATCGGAAGTGGTGGCTACCTTGCATGAGCGGTTTTCTCGGGCGCGTATCGCTATTGTGAGTGAATGTGCGGGGATGCCAGTGAATCAAGTAAATGACTTACGGAAAAAACTTCGTGAAGCGCAGGCACATATGCATGTTGTGAAGAATACGTTGGCGATCCGTGCGCTTGGTGATACTTCGCTGGTTCCCTTGCAGCCCTTGTTTAAAGGGCAATCTGTGTTGGTCATTGGATATGATGATCCGGTCTTGCCGACCAAGGTCGTGCGGGATTTTATCAAAGCAGAAAAATGTGAAAAAAACTTGCAGATTAAGGGAGCGGTGCTTGATGGAGAGGAGTTGGATCCGGTTCGTCTGTCATCGGTGGCCGATTTGCCGTCAAAGTCGGAATTGCTTGCTATGTTGTTGTCGGCCTTCCAGGGGCCTATTCGAGGATTTGTCGTAGGGCTCAATCAGATAGTTCGAGGGTTTGTTGCAGTGCTCGCTGCGATTCAGGAAAACAAAAGTAAGAAAGGAGAAGGGGAAATGGCTACGAAGGAAGCAAAGTTATCAAAAGAGGATATTATTGACGGGGTATCCAACATGAGTGTGTTGGAACTTTCAGAATTGGTGAAAGACTTGGAAGAGAAGTTTGGGGTGACGGCGGCGGCTCCGGTAGGAGTTGTGGCTGCAGCTCCTGGCGCTGGTGCAGGGGCGGCGGCAGAAGAAAAGACTGAATTTGATGTTATCTTGACAGGTGCGCCTGCTGACAAAAAGATTCAAGCCATTAAAGTTGTTCGGGAAATCACTGGCTTAGGTTTAAAGGAAGCTAAGGATTTGGTTGAAGGTGTGCCTAAGCCTGTGAAAGAAGGTGCATCCAAAGAGGAAGCTGATGCTATTCAGAAGAAGCTTCAAGAGGTGGGCGCGACAGTTGAAGTGAAATAAAGGTTTTGTTTTTGGAAAGTTTCGAAGCCGGCTTGGTTTCGGGTCGTTGTTAATCCATAAGGAGATGTGAATGGCACAAGCAGCCTTTGAAGGCAGTGTTCAGCGACATAGTTTTTCGAAAATCCGTACGCATATTGTAATTCCTGATCTCGTAGAAGTTCAGCGTCGTTCCTATGAAGAGTTTTTGCAGGCTGAGACGCTTCCTGATCGTCGGGATGAAAAGGGGTTGCATGCAGCGTTTAAAAGTGTGTTTCCGATTATGGATTACAATAATTCGGCTATTCTGGAGTTTTCTAGTTATTCATTGGGAACCCCAAAGTATGATATTCGTGAATGCATCGAGCAGGGGATGACGTTTGCGGCTCCGTTAAAGCTCCGTGTTCGGTTGGTGGTGTTTGATCAGCAGGATAAGGCTGTCAAGAATCGTGTGCTAGACGTACGCGAGCAGGAAGTCTATGTTGGCGAGTTGCCTTTAATGACTGATCGGGGCACCTTTATTGTCAATGGGACTGAGCGGGTGGCAGTCAGTCAGTTGCATCGTTCACCAGGGCCATCGTTTGGCCATGATAAAGGGCGTACACATTCTAGTGGGAAAGTGTTGTTCTCTGGTCGGATTATCCCCTATCGAGGTTCGTGGTTAGACTTTGAATATGATGCCAAGGATATCTTGTATGTTCGCATTGACCGTCGACGAAAAATGCCTGCGACGATTTTGTTGAAAGGTTTTGGGTTCAGTACAGACGATCTTTTGAAGATGTATTATCCTGTAGAGGAAGTTCGAGTCAGCAATGGCAAGTTGCTGCGTAAGCTTGACCCTGAGATTCACACAGGGTTGCGGACTCCACAAGATCTTGTTGATAAAAATGGAGATGTGTTGGCCAAAGAGGGGATGAAGTTAAATAAAACCCTGATGGGTCGTGTGCGTTCTGCTGGTATTAAAGAAATTCCGATTAAATCAGACGACTTAATTGGCCGAGCCGTGTTGACGGAACTTGTGGACCCTGAAAGCCAAGAAGTTCTTTTGGAAAAGAATCAGCGGCTAACCGCTCCCGTTTTGGAGCGTATTCTTGAAGGGCGGATGGAGAGCTTTAAGGTCATTTATTTGGATAGCCCCACGACGAGCCCGGTGATTTTGGATACGTTAGAAGCTGAGCGGACGAATTCTAAGGAAGAGGCTTGGGTTGAAATTTATAAACGGCTTCGGCCTGGTGAAATGCCGTCGATCGAATCGGCAAAGCTGTTATTTGAAAACCTTTTTTTGAATCCCAAGCGGTATGACTTGTCCCCAGTTGGTCGTTTGAAAATGAATAAACGATTTAATCTTGATTTGTCGTTGGACCAACGGACATTGTCTGCGCAAGATATCGTCGAAGTGGTGCGCTGCCTGGTTGATTTAAAGGCGGGCAAGGGTGATGTGGATGATATTGATCATTTAGGTAACCGCCGGGTGCGTTCGGTCGGGGAATTGTTGGAGAATCAAATTCGAATTGGTTTAGCGAGAATGGAGCGAAGTATCAAGGAGCGTATGAACCTCCTGGATATGGAGACCGTGTTGCCGCATGACCTTATTAACGCCAAGCCAATAGTTGCTGCCATTAAAGAGTTTTTTGCTGGAAGCCAATTGTCTCAATTTATGGATCAAACAAATCCGCTGGCTGAAATTACCCATAAGCGAAGGCTTTCTGCTCTGGGGCCTGGTGGATTAACGCGGGAGCGTGCGGGGTTTGAAGTTCGTGATGTTCATCCTTCGCATTATAGTCGCATTTGTCCGATTGAGACGCCGGAGGGGCCCAATATTGGGTTGATTACCTCGTTGGCTACCTATGCCCGTATTAATGAATTTGGTTTTATTGAAGCGCCCTTCAGAAAAGTGCGCAAGGGGCGAGTGTCTGATGATGTTGAATTTCTTTCGCCCTTAGATGGGGATCAGGTTGTCATTGCGCAAGCCAATACGGCCATGGATAAAAATGGACAGCTTACCTCGGAAACAATAGCGGCGCGAGAAGCTGGGGAATTTGTCACGACAACCCCAGATACCGTGGATTATTTAGACGTTTCCCCAAAGCAAGTGGTAAGTGTTGCCACGGCCCTCATTCCTTTTTTGGAGCATGACGATGCAAATCGTGCCCTCATGGGTTCCAATATGCAGCGGCAAGCAGTGCCCACGGTTAAGAGCGATTCTCCATTGGTCGGAACGGGTATGGAGGCAGTGGTTGCCCGTGATTCTGGCTATTTGGCAATTGCGCAGCGAGATGGCATTGTTGAGTCTGTTGATGCCAGAAGGATTGTGGTTCGGGCTGGAAGTAAAGGCAAAGATGAAAAAAGGAAGAGTTCCAGAATTCTCGATACTTATGACTTAGTGAAGTTCCAACGAACCAACCAAAATACCTGTATTACCCAAACACCTATTGTTCGTGTGGGCCAACCGGTAAAAGAAGGACAAGTATTGGCTGATGGACCTTCCATGGATCGTGGGGAGTTAGCTTTGGGAAAAAATGTATTGGTGGCCTTCATGCCCTGGGGTGGATATAACTATGAAGATGCCATATTGCTGAGTGAAAAGTTGGTGAAAGAGGATACCTTTACTTCAATCCATATTGAAGAATTTGAAGTCGAAGCTCGTGATACCAAGTTGGGCAAAGAGGAAATTACCCGCGATATTCCTAACCTGGGGGAAGAGGCTCTCAGAAATTTAGATGAGAGCGGGATTGTTCGAATTGGAGCGGAAGTAAAGGCTGGCGATATTTTGGTTGGAAAAGTTACGCCGAAGGGAGAGACTCAACTGACGCCTGAAGAAAAGCTTTTGCGTGCGATTTTTGGCGAAAAGGCTGGGGATGTGAAAGATACATCCTTGCAGGTGCCTCCTGGCATCGAGGGAATTGTCGTTGATGTCAAAATATTTTCCCGTAAAGGGGTAGATAAAGATGAGCGTACCCAGACTATTGAAACTGATGATCGAGTAAAAGTTGAACGTGATTATCAGGAAGAATTGCGGATTATCGAGGAGGAGCGAAATCGAAAGATTCGGAAATTATTGTTGGGGCAGTTTGTTGGTCGTGATTTAATGGATCCTGATAGTGGAGAAGTCATTCTCAAAAAGAAAGGGCGTATTACCGCAGATGTGCTGCGGAAGCTGACTGATGATGATGCACGCCGTGTAATTTTGGCCGATGCCGAAGAACAGAAAAAGCTTGACGAAATTGAACGTGAAGCTAAAGACCAAATTGAGATATTGCAAACAGAATATGATGAACGAGTAGGGCGGCTTCGCCGAGGAGATGAATTGCCGCCAGGTGTAATTAAATTAGTTAAAGTCTATTTGGCGATCAAGAGAAAAATTGCCGTTGGAGATAAGATGGCTGGGCGTCATGGAAATAAAGGCGTAGTCTCTCGGATTATGGCCGAAGAGGACATGCCGTATCTTCCTGATGGCACACCAGTAGAAATTGTCTTAAACCCATTGGGTGTACCTTCCCGAATGAATGTCGGGCAAATTTTGGAAACACATTTGGGGTGGGCTGCGCATGCTTTAGGGATTAAGGTAGAAACTCCGGTGTTTGATGGTGCCTCGGAGAAGGAAATCAAGGGTTTGTTAGTGAAGGCTAACTTGCCGGAGTCTGGCCAGTCTGTTGTGTATGATGGCCGTTCCGGTGAACCCTTTAAAAGTCCAGTCACAGTGGGCTACATGTATATGTTGAAGCTGCATCATCTAGTCGATGATAAAATTCACGCGCGCTCCATTGGTCCCTATTCGTTGGTGACTCAGCAGCCCTTGGGAGGGAAGGCCCAGTTTGGTGGGCAGAGGTTAGGGGAGATGGAAGTGTGGGCGTTGCAGGCTTACGGAGCTGCTTCAACCTTACAGGAATTTCTTACCGTCAAGTCTGATGATGTGCCAGGTCGTTCTCGTATGTACGAAGCGGTGGTGAAGGGAGAGAACTTCCTGGAACCTGGTCTGCCAGAATCATTTAATGTCTTAGTCAAAGAGCTGCAGAGTTTGGGGCTGGATGTGGAGCTGATTAAATCAGCTGAATAAGGCTCATGTTCCTTAAGCCCGTTCACCATTCCTTATAACTGGAGGAATACACTTGGAAAGTATCTATTCGCTTTTTGAAAAGCCAAGAGACGCGGTCTCATTTGATGCGATGCGTATTCGTATTGCTTCACCTGAAAAAATTCGTTCATGGTCATATGGAGAAGTGAAAAAGCCAGAGACCATTAATTATCGATCCTTTAAGCCGGAACGTGACGGGCTTTTTTGCGCAAAAATCTTTGGACCGACGAAAGACTGGGAATGTAACTGCGGAAAATATAAGCGAATGAAACACCGAGGAATTGTTTGTGATAAATGCGGTGTAGAAGTCATTCAGTCCAAAGTGCGTCGTGAACGTATGGGGCATATTGAGTTGGCGGCCCCTGTCGCGCACATTTGGTTTTTGAAAGGAGTGCCGAGTCGCATTGGGATTTTGTTGGATATGAGTCTGAAGCAATTAGAGAAGATTCTCTATTTTGAGGCTTATGTAGTGCTGGATCCTGGCAATACCGATCTCAAAGAGCGGGAATTGCTCACAGAAGAGCGGTATCGCGAGTGCGTGGATGAACATGGGGCCGCCTCGTTTAAGGTTGGCATTGGGGCTGAAGCCATTCGGGAGTTATTGCAAAAAGTCGACATTGAGGCCTTGTGGGATGAGCGCCACGATAAAATAAAAAGCACGACTTCTGTTGCAGTTGGGAAAAAGCTGACTAAGCGCTTAAAAGTGATTGAAGCGTTTCATACCTCTGGGAACAATCCGGAGTGGATGATTATGGATGCTATCCCGGTGTTGCCGCCAGAATTGCGTCCTCTTGTGCCTTTAGATGGCGGTCGTTTTGCCACTTCTGATCTGAATGATTTGTATCGACGTGTTATTAATCGAAATAATCGTCTCAAGCGATTAGTGGAATTGAAAGCGCCTGGGGTCATCATTCGTAATGAAATGCGTATGCTGCAGGAAGCGGTTGATGCGTTATTCGATAATGGTCGACGGGGTCGTGTGATACGAGGGGCTAATAAGCGACCCTTAAAATCTTTGAGTGATATGTTGAAAGGGAAGCAGGGGCGGTTTAGGCAAAATTTGTTAGGGAAGCGCGTGGATTATTCTGGGCGGTCAGTAATTGTGGTTGGCCCAGAGCTGCGCCTTAATCAGTGCGGTTTACCTAAGAAGATGGCACTTGAGCTCTTTAAGCCGTTTATCTTTCATAAGCTAGAAGAGCGAGGTGCTGCCACCACGATTAAAAGCGCTAAACGATTGGTAGAAAAGGAGCGCCCTGAAGTATGGGATGTGCTAGATGAGGTTATCCGTGAGCATCCAGTAATGTTAAATCGCGCGCCAACGCTCCATCGACTGGGTATTCAAGCCTTCGATCCTATTTTAGTTGAAGGGAAAGCGATCCGATTGCATCCGTTGGTTTGCGCCGCGTTTAACGCGGACTTCGATGGTGATCAAATGGCTGTTCATGTTCCTCTGTCGGTCGAGGCTCAGATTGAAGCCCGTGTGTTAATGATGGCGGCGAATAATATATTGTCGCCGGCAAATGGTCGCCCGCTTTCCGTTCCATCGCAAGATATGGTGTTGGGGTGCTATTGGCTGACGAATGATCGTGACGGGGCTCGCGGAGAAGGAAAAATTTTCTCTTCAACTGAAGAAGTCCGTATTGCGTATGATTCAGGAGAGGTGGAGGAGCAGGCACGGATAAAGGTTCGAGTCGGGGGCGAAGTTGTTGAGTCTACAGTTGGGCGAGTCATTCTGTTTGAAATATTGCCAGCGAGTATGGACTTTTCGCATGCGAATCAATTGATGACTAAGAAGGAAATTGCCAAATTAGTAGATCGAGTATATCGCTTGGCCGGTCTCCATGAAGTGGTGGTGATGTTGGATCGCTTAAAGGATTTGGGGTTTACCTATGCGACCAAGGCAGGTGTGTCAATTTGTATCGACAATATGCATATTCCTTCTCGTAAGAGCGATTTGATTAATCGTGCTCAAGGGGATGTCACGCAAGTTCAAAATCAGTATAGCGAGGGGCTTATTACCAATGGTGAACGATACAACAAGGTAATTGATATCTGGGCTCATGTCAGTGAGCAAGTGGCTATTGAAATGATGAAGGAAATTAGTCAGGGTGGTGGGCGAGCTAAAACGGAAGGGCTCAACCCCATCTATATGATGGCTGACTCTGGTGCTCGGGGGAGTTCTCAGCAAATTCGGCAGTTAGGGGGGATGCGTGGTTTAATGGCTAAGCCATCTGGTGAAATTATTGAAACGCCGATTACGGCAAATTTCCGCGAAGGCCTGACCGTGTTGCAATACTTCATCTCCACTCATGGGGCGCGAAAAGGCCTAGCCGATACCGCTCTCAAGACAGCGAATTCAGGGTACCTTACTCGTCGTTTGGTCGATGCAGCGCAAGACGTCATCATTTCCGAATTAGACTGTCAGACGGCGAATGGTATTATTGTTTCCGCACTGGTGGAGGGTGGTGAAGTCATTCAATCCTTGGATGAGCGAATTCTCGGGCGATTAACTGCTGAGGATGTCCATGACCCTGTGACGCAAGAGATTCTTGTGAAAGCTCATGAAGAATTAGATGAAGACCTTTGCAAGGTTATTGTTGAAGCAGGCATTGATCATATCAAAATTCGTTCGGTTTTGACCTGCCAATCACGATGGGGGGTGTGTGCTAAGTGTTACGGTAGGGATTTGGCACGCGGGCGGCTTGTTGAAAAAGGTGAGCCTGTTGGAGTCATCGCTGCTCAGTCTATTGGAGAGCCTGGAACGCAGTTAACGATGCGCACGTTTCATATTGGAGGAACAGCTAGTAAAGTGGTTGAGCAAACAGTTTTGGAAGCGAAGCATGAGGGCGTGATTAAATTCCTCAGTTTTGATGCGAAAAAGAATGCGGACGTTCATAATCCAGGTATGGCTGTTAAAACGCAGCAGGGTGATTGGGTAGTCATGGTAAGAAATGCCAAAGTTGCTGTATACGATGACACGGGGCGTGAGCGTGAAAAATACCCGTTGGTTTACGGCGCCAAGGTCAAAATCAAAGATGGTGGAAAGGTTGAAATTGGGCAAAAGTTTGTGGAGTGGGATCCCTACTCCCTCACGATTTTGACAGAAGTCGGTGGAAGGGTTGCGCTAGGAGATATTGCTGAAGGTGTAACGATTAAGGATGAAGTGGATGAGATTACAGGGCTTTCCAGGCGAGTTGTGATTGAGCAAGCGGGAACCAATTTGCGTCCACGGCTTTCAGTTAAAGATGATTCGGGTAAAACAGCAAAATTGAGCTCTGGATCTCCTGCGCGGTATTTGTTGCCTGTAGGCGCCCATATTTTTGTAGAAAAAGGTGCAACGGTATATCCTGGGGATGTGCTGGCCAAGATTCCTCGTGAGACAACGAAAACCAAGGATATAACTGGTGGGTTGCCGCGTGTTGCAGAGTTGTTTGAAGCCAGAAAGCCAAAAGAGCATGCTGTTGTGAGTGAAATTGACGGGGAGGTTTCCTTTGGGGGGTTTGTTAAGGGCCTTCGTAAGGTTACTGTGGATAATAAGATTGGGGATGTCAAGGAATATTTGATTCCCCGTGGGCGTCACGTCAATGTCCATGAGGGCGATTGGGTGCGTGCGGGAGAGCCTTTAATGGATGGTTCGGCCAATCCGCATGACATTCTTAGTGTGCTTGGTCCGCGGGAATTGCAAAAATATCTAGTCAATGAAGTGCAGGAAGTGTATCGGTTGCAGGGTGTGGTAATAAATGACAAGCATATTGAGGTTATTACCCGCCAAATGTTGAAAAAAATTAGGGTAGAAGATGCTGGTGACACTGCATTCTTGCCAGGCACTCAGGTGAATAAGTTTGTTTTTGATGACGAAAATGAAAAGGTGTTGGCTGAAGATGGACAGCCTGCACTAGGAAAGCCTGTGCTATTGGGAATTACCAAGGCATCACTTAGTACAGATAGCTTTATTTCGGGAGCATCTTTCCAGGAAACTACTCGAGTGCTCACTGAGGCAGCGATCAATGGTAGGACTGATGAGCTTCGTGGGTTAAAAGAAAATGTGATTGTTGGGCGCCTTATTCCAGCAGGGACCGGGTGGGGGGATTACCGGGAGACATATGTACCACTTCCGATAGAAGAAGAGCCAGAGGTTTTAGAGGAAAGTCCGGGACTTGAGAAAGTGTAATCGAGCAAAATTAATTAGGAGTAAACGTTCTTTAGCTCAGATGGCAGTTCTTGACAAAATACCTGTTTATCTATAAGATCGGCAGGTTACCCTCAATGAGTTTAAATATTTATTTTTAATAGGTAAGAAATAGAGATGCCAACTGTTAACCAATTAATTCGAGTGGGTCGAAAAACGATTAAGGCAAAGAGCAAAAGCTCAGCGTTAAATCGTTGCCCTCAACGAAGAGGCGTATGTCTTCGCGTTTATACAACTACTCCCAAAAAGCCAAATTCGGCCCTTCGTAAGGTGGCCAGGGTGCGTCTTACTACTGGCTTGGAAGTTACGGCTTACATACCCGGTATGGGGCATAATCTCCAAGAACATTCAATTGTCCTGGTTCGTGGTGGTCGGGTGAAGGATCTTCCGGGTGTTCGGTACCACATGGTCCGTGGTGCTTTAGATGCGGTAGGGGTAGCCAACCGAAAGCAAGGTCGTTCCAAGTATGGAGCAAAGCGACCTAAGTAATTCAACTTTAATTTTCAATCGTACGGTAGAAAAGGCTGATTATGCCGCGTAGGCCTCTCGTTCTTCGTCAAAAGGTTGTGCAGGATTCGCGTTATAAGGATCCTGTGGTGGGAAGGTTTTTGAATATTCTCCTGCGGGATGGAAAAAAGAGTACAGCTGAGCGTTTGTGTTATGGGGCCTTCGATATTGTGAAGGAGAAAACGGGTGATGAGCCGCTTAAGGTTTTTCATGCCGCCCTTGGAAATGTGAAGCCAATGGTGGAGGTGAAGTCTCGAAGAGTTGGTGGGGCCTCTTATCAGGTGCCCGTGGAGATTCGCCCTGTTCGGCAAATTGCATTGGCTTTACGATGGATTAAAGATAGTGCGTTATCTCGCAGTGGTAAAAGTATGCGAGAAAGATTGGCGGCTGAATTAATGGATGCTGCCAGCAATAATGGATCTGCTGTGAAAAAGCGCGATGAGACGCATCGAATGGCTGAGGCCAACAGGGCTTTTGCTCATTATCGATGGTAGTGTTGAATTAAGATGCTGCAGCGGACTTGTTAAATAGGGAAGTTGTTTTTTAAGGCTTCCTCTGATTCAAGTCTTTTGCAGCATTGTTGTGTGGGGAATTTGTGGCAACTGACGTACTTCTCAGTCGAACTCGAAATATTGGGATCATGGCCCACATTGATGCTGGGAAGACCACGACCACTGAGCGTGTCCTTTTTTATACTGGGGTCTCCTATAAAATTGGGGAAGTTCATGAAGGTGCAGCCACCATGGACTGGATGGAGCAGGAGCGTGAGCGAGGTATTACGATTACTTCAGCGGCCACAACCTGTTCCTGGAAGGATAGTCGGATTAATATTATTGATACCCCAGGCCATGTGGATTTCACCATCGAGGTTGAAAGGTCGCTTCGCGTTTTGGATGGAGCTGTAGCCGTTTTTGATTCAGTTCAGGGTGTTGAGCCTCAGTCTGAGACCGTTTGGCGTCAAGCTGATAAATATGGAGTGCCTCGAATTGTTTTTATGAATAAAATGGATCGTGTTGGAGCAGATTTTTTCCCTGCGGTTCAAACGCTAATTGATCGTCTGGGAGCGACGCCTGTTGTTCTTCAGCTTCCTTTAGGGAAGGAAGAGGGTTTTAGGGGTGTGATTGATTTGTTGATCATGAAGGCTTTGGTTTTCGATGATGAGACACTTGGTGCGGCTTATGTTACTGATGAGATACCAGATGAGTATCTTGAGCAAGCGAAAGAGTATAGAGAAAAGATGCTCGAGGCTGTTGTTGAATTTGATGAAGGGGTCATGGAGCGGTATTTGGGTGGAGAAAATCTTGAGGTTGAGGAGGTTAAGCGAGCTATTCGTTTGGGGACTATTGCTTTAAAGATTGCTCCTGTGTTCTGTGGTTCCGCCTTTAAGAACAAGGGAGTTCAACCTTTACTAGATGCAGTTGTCGATTATCTTCCCTCCCCAGTCGATCTTCCTCCTGTTCGAGGGGTTGATCCTGTTAGTGAGGGGGAGTTGCTTCGAAAGCCAGAGGATAGCGAGCCTTTTTCCGCCTTGGCTTTTAAGATTATGTCCGATCCGTTCTCCGGTCAATTGACTTATTTTAGGGTGTATTCCGGTAAGCTGAGTGCTGGATCCTATGTTTATAATATGGCCAAAGGGAAAAAAGAGCGAATTAGTCGGTTGCTAAAGATGCATGCCAATAAGCGTGAGGAAATAGAAGAGGTGTCGGCTGGGGATATTGCTGCGGCGGTAGGTTTGAAGGATACAAGGACCGGCGATACTTTGTGTGATGAAAAGCATCAAATTTTACTCGAAGTTATTAAGTTTCCTGAGCCAGTGATTTCTTTGGCGGTAGAGCCAAAGACGAAGCAGGATATGGATAAATTGGGGTATTCTCTTGAGAAGTTAGCTCAAGAGGATCCATCTTTCCGTATTAAATCTGATGAAGAAACTGGTCAGACAATTATTTCTGGGATGGGTGAGTTGCACCTTGAGATCATTGTTGATCGTCTTCTTCGTGAATTTAAAGTTCAGGCTAATGTTGGAAAACCGCAGGTAGCTTACCGTGAAACGATACGCGGTGAGGCTGAGGCCGAAGCGAAATATGTCAAGCAGACTGGTGGGCGTGGTCAGTATGGCCATGTATGGCTTCGCGTTGAGCCTGGTGAGCCTGGAGTTGGTTTGGAATTTATTAATAAAATTGTTGGTGGCGCCGTGCCGAAGGAGTATATTGCTCCTGTAGAGAAAGGCGTCAAGGAGCGGATGGAAAGCGGTATTTTGGCGGGATATCCTCTGAGGGACCTAAAGGTTACATTGTTTGATGGCTCTTTTCATGAAGTTGACTCCAGTGAAATGGCCTTTAAGATTGCTGGATCAATGGCGTTGGTAAGCGCCTGTGAAAAGGCGGATTTAGTTTTGTTGGAGCCTGTTATGAAGGTGGAGGTTTTGGTTCCTCAAGATTTTATGGGTGATATTATTGGTGATTTAAATGGTCGCCGAGGAAAAATTCATGGAATGAAGGCGAGGGGTGGATCTCAAGTGGTAGATGCTGCAGTTCCCTTGAGTGAAATGTTTGGGTATTCCACTGATTTGCGGTCAAAGACGCAGGGGCGAGCCACTTATAGTATGGAGTTTGAGTCCTATGAAGTTGTTCCCAAGTTGATGGCGCAGCAAATAATCAAGAAAAATCAAGGTGAATAAGCCTGTTCTTTATGAATTGTTCTTGTCTGATAAAAAGTGAATTGAGGAGGAAAGAGGATGGCGAAGGCGAAATTTGAGCGGAAGAAGCCGCATTTAAATGTGGGCACGATTGGGCATGTGGATCACGGGAAAACCACGTTGACCTCGGCATTGACCAAAGTGATGGGCGATTTGGGGCAGGCCGCCTACGTGCCCTATGACGATGTCGCCAAGGCCAGTGAAAGCCAGGGGCGGCGGGATCCCACGAAAATCCTCACCATTGCCATCTCGCATGTGGAGTATGAAACCGACAATCGGCACTACGCGCACGTGGATTGTCCAGGCCATGCGGACTATGTAAAGAACATGATCACCGGGGCGGCGCAAATGGATGGGGCGATCTTAGTGGTGAGTGCAGCGGATGGGCCCATGCCGCAAACCCGGGAGCATATTTTGTTGGCGCGGCAAGTGGGGGTGCCCTATATCGTCGTCTTTTTGAATAAAGCGGATAAAGTCGAAGATAAAGAATTGCTGGAATTGGTGGAATTAGAAGTACGCGAGCTGCTCACGAAGTATGGGTTCCCCGGGGATGATGTGCCGGTGGTGATAGGGTCGGCCATCAAAGCCATTGAAGGGGATGCGAGTGAGATTGGGGTGGGCTCGATTACGAAATTGTTGGAAGCGGTGGATACGTATATTCCGACCCCGGAGCGGGCGATTGATAAGCCGTTTCTCATGCCCATTGAAGATGTGTTTACCATCAGTGGTCGGGGAACGGTGGTGACGGGGCGAGTAGAGCGTGGGCAAGTCAAGGTCGGGGATGAAATTGAGATCGTGGGCTTAAAGGCCACGCAGAATACGATTGTGACGGGCGTGGAAATGTTCCGGAAGGTCTTGGATGAAGGGCAGGCAGGGGACAACATTGGCGCCTTGCTGCGGGGGACAAAGAAAGAAGAGGTGGAGCGGGGGATGGTGTTGGCCAAGCCCAAGTCGATTACGCCGCATACGAAGTTTAAGGCCGAAGTGTATGTGTTGACGAAGGAAGAGGGGGGGCGGCATACGCCCTTTTTTAATGGCTATCGGCCGCAGTTTTACTTTCGGACGACGGACGTCACGGGCGTGGTGCAGTTGAATGAAGGGGTGGAGATGGTGATGCCGGGGGATAATGTGTCGTTTGCGGGGGAATTGATTGCGCCGATTGCGATGGAGCAGGGGGTGCGGTTTGCGGTGC
Source organism: Nitrospirales bacterium (assembly GCA_965223685.1). Taxonomy (GTDB): domain Bacteria; phylum Nitrospirota; class Nitrospiria; order Nitrospirales; family UBA8639; genus Nitrospira_E. The sequence continues at coordinate 1,065,596 of CBDCXG010000002.1, read as the reverse complement.
GCGAAGGCGGACGGACGGTCGGGGCGGGTGTGGTCACGGAAATTGTGGAATAAGAATTAATTCGAGAGGGGAAGGGTAGGTTTTTCGTGGATCGAGATCGAAGAATTCGAATACGGTTAAAGGGCTTCGATTATCGCGTGTTGGATCAATCTGTCCGTGAGATTGTGGATACGGTCAGGCGAAGCGGAGCCCTGATTGCGGGACCTGTTCCTTTGCCAACGAGAATAGAAAAATATACAGTTCAACGCTCAACCCATGTTGATAAAAAATCTCGTGAACAATTTGAAATTCGAACGCATAAGCGATTGCTGGATATCATGGAGCCTACCCCCGAAACGATGGATGCATTGATGAAACTGAATCTAGCTGCAGGAGTGGATGTTGAAATTAAGCTATGATGTTCTAGTGCGGTTTCTGTGGATTGCTCGGTTGGCTCAGTAAATATAGGTAGCACGAAAAAATGGTCGATGGGTTGTTAGGCAAAAAATTGGGCATGATTCAGGTATTCGATGAGGCTCGGAGTCTTATTCCTGTTACTGTTGTAGAGGTAGGTCCTTGTGGAGTCGTACAGGTAAAAGAAAAGGCTCGTGATGGGTATGATGCAGTTCAAGTGGGGTCTCATGAAGTGCCTGAGCGAAAGTTGACAAAAGCGCAAATTGGTCATTTGAAAAAGGTGAATGGCAAACGTTGGCGTCATCTGAGGGAATTTCGTGCTGTTGGGAAGCCAGAAATTGGTGCCATGATTGGTGTAGATATTTTTTCTAAAGGTGACAAAGTGAACGTGCAGGGGATTTCCAAAGGGAAAGGGTATCAGGGTGTCATGAAGCGGCATAATTATGGAGGTGGTCCTGCGACTCATGGATCAATGTTTCATCGGGCGCCTGGAGCGGTGGGGCAGTGTTCATTCCCTTCTCGAGTGTTTAAAAATAAAGCATTGCCTGGTCAAATGGGAAATAAGCGTATAACTGTAAAGGGTTTAAGGGTTTTTGATGTCAAGTTGGAAGAGAATATTTTGCTTGTTTCTGGATCAATCCCCGGTCCTATTGGCGGGATGGTGATTGTCAGGAAGGCTGGGTAAGGTCAGGGTATGGATGCTGTTCCAGTATATGATTCAACCGGGAAAAAGGTAGATACTGTTGAATTGAACGAAGGTGTTTTTTCGGCTTCCGTGGATGAGAGGCTTGTCCATCGAGCAGTGGTTATGCAAAGGGCTTCCATTCGTCAGGGTACGGCTTCTGCTAAGGGTCGGGGCGAGGTTAGAGGATCTGGGAAAAAACCTTGGAAGCAAAAGCATACAGGGCGCGCAAGGGCTGGTTCTGCTCGTTCGCCCATATGGAGACATGGGGGAGCAGTATTTGGCCCTAAGCCAAGATCCTATGGTTATCAATTGCCTAAAAAAGTTTACCGGGCCGCTTTGAAAGCTGGTTTAACGGCAAAAGCGTCTGCTGGTGATTTGATTATTGTTGATTTATCTTTGTCTGAAATGAAGACAAAGGAGCTGGTTCAGCAGTTGTCTCGGCTGGGGGCGACTGGAAAAGTGGTTTTAGTTGTTGAAGAAGGGCTTATGGATATTGTTCGAATTGGGAAAAATGTCAAGCTTCTGAAAGTTCTTCATGCTAAAGATCTTAATGTTTATGATTTGCTGTGGTGTGAAAAGCTTGTGGTTTCGCGGGGAGAGCTGCAGCAAATACAGGAAATGTGGGTATAGCATGAATCCATATGATGTACTGATTCGACCTTTATTGACTGAGAAAATCACTTCTATTCGTGAAATAAAGAATAGTGTGGCTTTTGCGGTCAATAGTCGGGCTACACGGATTGATGTGAGACGGGCTGTTGAAAAGATTTTTAGTGTGAAAGTTGCTTCTGTAAATGTGATGAACGTTAGGGGGAAAAAGAAGCGGCAAGGACGGTATTTAGGGAGGCGCTCCGATTGGCGGAAAGCACTTGTCACGCTAAAAGAGGGTGAGAAGATAGAGTTGTATGAGAGTGCATAAGTCCTATTTGTTTGTGTTTTATGAATGTCATTAGAAAAAGAGAAAATCGTTCATGCCAATAAAAGAATATAATCCAACATCTCCAGGGCGTCGTGGAATGTCCGCAGTGATCAATAAGGGTTTGTCTCAGAATAAACCAGAGAAAAGTCTTACGAAGACAATTTCTGCATCTGGTGGAAGAAATAACACCGGTAGGATTACGGTTCGTTTTAAGGGTGGTGGTCACAAGCGGCAGTACCGAAAAATTGATTTTAAGAGAAATAAGTCTGGTGTCCCAGCTAAGGTTGCGACTATAGAATATGATCCAAATCGAACGGCTCGAATTGCCTTGTTGCATTATGCTGATGGGGAAAAGCGGTATATCTTGGCTCCTCATGGTTTAGCCGTTGGCGATACGGTATCTTCTGGCACTCAAAGCGAGGTAAAGGTTGGGAATGCTCTGCCTCTTATGGAGATGCCTTTGGGTATTGTGATTCATAATATTGAATTAAAGCCTGGGAAGGGTGCGCAGTTAGCCAGGAGTGCAGGCGTTTCTGCTCAGGTCATGGGTCGCGATCAAGGTTATGTTCAGATTCGTTTAGCATCCGGGGAAATGCGAAGAATTTTGGGTACATGTATGGCAACGATTGGTCAAGTTGGGAATCTTGATCATGGTAATGTCACGGTTGGAAAGGCTGGTCGTTCTCGTTGGAAGGGAAAGAGGCCACATGTGCGTGGAGTAGTCATGAACCCTGTTGACCATCCGCATGGCGGGGGCGAGGGGAAGGCTGGTGCTGGAAACCCTCATCCGGTTTCCCCTTGGGGACAACCAGCAAAAGGATTTAAAACCCGTAAGCCGAGGAATCAAAGTTCGCGCTATATTATTGCTCGTAGAAAGAAAAAGTCTCGATAGATAGGGGGAGGCGATGCCACGGTCCGTTCATAAAGGTCCATTTGTAGATAGCCATCTTCTGAAGAAGGTGGAAAAAGCTAAGGATTCTGGTGAATCGCGAGTAATTAAAACATGGTCTCGCCGTTCGACTATTACGCCAGACATGATTGGATTGACCTTTGCCGTGCATAATGGGAAGAAGTTTATTCCAGTTTTCATAACTGACAATATGGTTGGTCATAAATTAGGTGAGTTTTCTCCAACAAGGCTATTTAAAGGGCATAGTGCTGCCAAAAGTGAAAAAGGTGTGGCATTAAAGTAGTTTCTGCCTTGGAGTTTATTGAGAAGAAGAGAGATCGATGGCTGAAGCAAAAGCAATTTTAAGGCATGTAAGGATGGCTCCCCGTAAGGCCAGGTTAGTTGTTGATATGGTAAGGGGGAGGAACGCGGCTGAGGCGCTTGCGCTTTTGAAGTTTACTCCTCGATCGGCGGCTCGAGTGGTTGAGCAATTGCTGTTTTCGGCTGTCTCAAATGCGGGGCAAAAAGATCTTGGTGAACCTGAAATGCTGAAAGTTTCTAAGGCCTACGTCGATGGAGGCCCCGTCCTTAAAAGATTTCAGCCTCGGGCAATGGGACGGGCCAGTCCAATAAAAAAGCGTACGAGTCATATTACTATTGTTGTGAGCCCAGTTGATTAGCTAAGAATAAAGTTTTCCAATTCGTGAATAGGCAAGGAGAGTAATTGTATGGGGCAAAAAACCCACCCATATGGGTTTCGATTAGGTTACACCAGGACATGGAGATCCCGTTGGTATGCCAAGAAGGATTATGCAACCCTCCTGCATCAGGACTTGTCTATTAGGAGTTTAGTGAAAAAGCGGTTGTATCATGCTGGAATTTCCAGTGTGGAAATTGAACGGTCTGGCAATCAATTGAAACTAATTATTCATACGGCTCGACCTGGAATTATTATTGGTCGAAAGGGTGCAGAAGTTGATAAATTGAAGGCTTCCCTTGAACAAGACTATGGGAATGAAGTTTTCGTGACTGTTAAAGAAATTAAAAAACCAGAGATTGATGCTCAATTGGTGGCTGAGAACATCGCTACACAATTAGAGAAACGTGTGTCCTTTCGACGGGCTTTGAAGCGAAGTGTGGCATCTGCTCTTCGTCTCGGTGCTTTGGGAATTAAAGTCTATTGCGCAGGTCGTTTGGGTGGACATGAAATTGCTAGGACAGAATGGTATCGCGAAGGACGTGTTCCGCTTCATACGTTGCGAGCAGATGTTGAGTATGGATTTGCAGAAGCAAAAACGGCCATGGGGCAAATAGGGGTTAAGACGTGGATATATAAAGGTGATGCCCAAATTCCCTCGTTAGAAAATACTGAGCCATCTCTTGGATTTCTGTGAGAGACGTGTTGCCTATTATGGAGTACTTGAAGGATGTTAGCGCCGAAACGTATTAAGTTCCGTAAGGTTCATAAGGGTCGAATGAGGGGGAAGGCTTATCGAGGCAGTGAAGTGTCTCATGGACAGTTTGGTTTAAAGACAATGGAGCCAGGAAGAATTACTGCAAGGCAAATTGAAGCAGCACGTATTGCTATGACTCGCCATGTTAAGCGGGGAGGAAGAATTTGGACGAGGATTTTCCCAGATAAGCCTATTACTAAAAAGCCCGCAGAAGTTCGCATGGGTAAAGGAAAGGGAAATCCAGAATATTGGGTAGCTGTCGTAAAGTCTGGCCGTATTTTATTTGAGATGGACGATGTCAGTAGAGAAATTGCCGAAGAGGCATTACGATTGGCTGGCCATAAACTTCCGGTAATGACCAGATTTGTTGTGCGAGGAGAAATTCCAGTTTTATAAGTAGTAGAGCAAGTATTATGGAAATTGAAGAATTAAAGAATCTAGATAAAGTTGAGCTGGATAAAAAAATTAGTGAGTTAAAGCAGGAATTATTTCACTTTCGAAGTCAGTTAGCGATGGGACGAATAGAGAACCCGATGAAAATTCGAGAAACCAAGCGCAGTATTGCTCGGGTGCATACGATTCTTCGCCAAAAGAGTTAATGTTAGGTATGAAGTTTTTCAGGAAAGTTGTTAATTTATGACACAAGCAAGGCCTATCCCTCGTGCACTTTTCGGGAAAGTTGTTAGCAATAAAATGCAGAAGACGGTGGTTGTTGAGGTGGTGCGGATCGAGCGGCATTCGTTGTATGGGAAGGTGCTTAGAAGAAAAACAAAAATGAAAGCCCATGACGAGCAAAGCCAATGCAAGATGGGTGATCAAGTGAAAATTATTTACTCCCGTCCAATTAGTAAGGATAAGTGTTGGCGGGTAGCTGAAATTCTTGGGAAGAAGTCTGTTGCATAAGACATAGAAGCACGTTTTCAGGTCGAGGATGTAGAAAGACGTTATGATTCAAAATTATACATATTTAGATGTTGCAGATAACTCTGGTGCAAAAAGTGTACGTTGTTTTCATGTCCTTGGTGGAACCAAACGTCGTTATGGTTCGTTAGGCGACTTGATTGTGGTATCTGTTCGAGAGGCAATTCCGCGGGCAACGGTTAAAAAGGGTGATGTGATGAAGGCGGTCATTGTAAGAACAAAAAAAGGTTCACGTCGTAGTGACGGATCTCATATTAAATTCGACCGTAATGCTTGTGTCCTGGTGAATGCCCAGGGGGACCCAGTTGGTACGCGTATTTTTGGTCCCGTAGCAAGGGAATTGCGACAGAAAAAATATATGAAAATAATTTCGTTAGCTCCTGAGGTCATTTAGAAATATCCCCATGGTTGGAAAATATCGAATCAAAAAAGGTGATGTGGTGATGGTAATCGCCGGGAAAGAACGTGGAAAAACCGGCAAGGTTTTAGAGGTTCTCCCAAAGAATGGCCGAGTAATTGTAGAGAAGCTCAATATGATTAAGCGGCATACCAAGCCAAATGCTAAAAATAAACAAGGTGGGATTTTGGAGAGAGAGGGGGCAATGGCTATCTCGAATGTGATGGCCTTTTGTGAATCAGTGGAAAAGCCTTCTCGCCTCAAGATGAAAACATTTGATGATGGGCGTAAGGTTCGTGTGTATCAAAAGGCTCCTACCGAAGTATTGGATAAAAGCTAATGAAGTCGCAAGCTGCAGCAAAAGATTCTAAAAAGTCCAAAGATAAAATCCCGCAATCTTCTTCGGTGCCACCTGCTGATTATGTGCCACGTCTTAAGGTGTTATTTCGTGAAAAAGTTTTGCCTGCCATGATGAAAGAGTTTGGCTATAAAAACCCCATGCAAGTTCCACGCATCGAGCGGATTGTTCTAAACGTCGGTATGGGTGAAGCGGTTCAAAATGTGAAATTGCTGGAGAGTGCTGCTGCAGAATTAGAACAAATTACTGGACAGAAACCTGTCTTGACGAGAGCGAAAAAGGCTATTGCTGGTTTTAAGTTACGCGAGGGTGTTCCTATTGGCGTGAAGGTGACGTTACGTGGAGCTCGAATGCATGAATTTATGGACAGGTTGGTGGCCGTTGCCTTGCCTCGCATTCGTGACTTTCGTGGTATTTCGCCTAAAGCTTTTGATGGACGGGGCAATTACACCTTGGGTTTAAAAGAGCAGTTAACGTTTCCAGAGATTAAATATGATGATATTGCTTCTATTCATGGAATGGATATTACCTTTGTGACTTCGGCTAAAAGAAATGATGAGGCAAAGGCCTTATTGGCTCATTTAGGGATGCCTTTCCGAAAATCCTAGAAGAGGGAGAACGAATCGGTGTCAAGGTTAGCACTTAAAAATAAAGCCAAGCGGGAACCAAAGTTTCCTTGCCGTCAGTATAATCGTTGTCCATGCTGTGGGCGTGTGAGAGGCTTCCTGCGCCGGTTTCGTATGTGTCGTATTTGCTTCAGATTCCTTAGCTTGCGCGGGGATATACCAGGTGTGACGAAATCGAGTTGGTAAAGGGAAAGAATTGCATTGTGAGCATATCTGAAATAAAACTTGTTGCAAGAGGTTTTTCATCATGTCGATGACTGATCCGATCTCGGATTTATTCGTGCGAATTCAAAATGCAGGAAGCCGTGGACACGATTTAGTGAAGATTCCTGCATCAAGGGTGAAACGAGAAATTCTTCGTATTTTAAAAGATGAAGGATTTATTCGTGATTATCAGTCTATTGCTACCGAGGCGCATCCGACTTTGGAAGTGGCGTTACGATATTCTCCTGGGCGTCAAAAAAAATCATTCATCACGGGTATGAAGCGTATCAGTAAGCCAGGTTGCCGTGTCTATGCTGGTAAAAGTGAAGTTCAAAAAGTTATGAAGGGTTTGGGTGTGGCAATTCTTACAACAGATCGAGGCCTCCTGACGGATGAGCAGTGCCGTGAGATGCAAGTTGGTGGCGAAATTCTCTGTCACGTATGGTAGAGGTTGTTAGGCTGTAACTGTTACAAGCTTTAATTGATAGGATATTCATGTCAAGGATTGGAAGAAAGCCCATATCGATTCCATCGGGCGTAGAAGTAAAAGTGCATGAGTCTAAGGTATTGGTAAAAGGTCCGTTGGGGCAATTGGAGTGGAATTTGTTCCCTGGAATCAAAGCTGCCGTTGAGGATGGAGTAATCTCTCTCAAGCGTGAAAGTAATTCTGTAAAATTGCGTGCACTTCATGGATTAACAAGGGCAGAAATATCCAATCAAATTACTGGTGTGAAAGAGGGTTATCAAAAAGATCTTGAGGTAATGGGTGTCGGGTATCGAGCCCAAATTCAGGGGGATGATTTGAGCTTTACGGTTGGCTATGCCCATCCAGTGACCTTAAGGCTGCCTCAAGGAGTAAAGGCAACAGTAGATAAGCAAACCCTAATTTCCCTGAAGGGAATAGATAAGCGTGTTGTATCTCAGGTTGCTGCGCAAATACGAGAATTGAAAATCCCTGACGTATATAAACATAAAGGGATTAGATATGCTGGGGAGGAGCTCCGGAAAAAAGCTGGTAAGGCTGGTAAAAAGTAAGGTGAACTTGTGAATATTTCTGAAAAGCGAAAAAGGTTGGGGAAGCGCAGTCGCAGAGTTCGCCTTCGCATTGTTGGCTTATCATCCCGTCCACGGTTGAGTGTCTTTCGAAGCAATGCCCATATTTATGCCCAAATCATTGATGATATTGCAGGAAAAACGTTGGTTTCCGCATCGACCTGTGATCCTGGTTTAAAAGATCGAATAAAATCTGCAGGAAGCGTTGAAGCAGCTAAAATTGTTGGCGAGACTATTGCCGAGCGGGCAAAAGCGATTCCTGTGGAGATGGTGGTTTTTGATCGTGGGGGGAGATTATATCACGGTCGAGTCAAGGCACTTGCTGATGCGGCTCGTTCTGCTGGTCTGAAATTCTAATAATGCCTATTCCCAAATACTAAGAGAAGGGAAGGATTCACGCTTGTGAGGGTTAATGTTGAAGAGCTTAATTTAAAAGACAAGCCTGTGGTGATCAACAGAGTCGCCAAGGTTGTTAAAGGTGGGAAGCGGTTTTCTTTTTCTGCCCTCGTAGTTGTTGGGGATGGAGAGGGCTGGGTTGGTATTGGCAAAGGTAAAGCAGCTGAGGTTCCATCGGCCATTGCCAAAGCTGTTGAACATGCCAAGAAAAACCTTATTCGAATACCATTGAAATACAATTCCATTCCTCATGAAGTCCATGGTCGTTTTGGCGGGGAACATATTATGTTAAAGCCTGCAAAGCAGGGAACCGGTATCATTGCCGGTGGAGCTGTTCGCTCTTTGCTAGAGGTGGCTGGAACCCGAAATGTTGTGGCCAAAACCCTTGGCCGAGGAAACCCATTTAATGCGGTGCGTGCAACAATTCAAGGGTTGCGTCAGCTACGTGACCCTCAAGAAGTAAAAGCTTTGAGACAAGCTTCCGTGGATCATGGCGAGTAATTTTGTAAAAGAAAGTGTGAGGTAAGGGAAATATATGGCTATGCCATCCCAATTGATGATTACATTAAAGCGGAGCCAAATCGGCCATCCTGTTAAAATGCGCCTTGTCCTGAAAGGTTTAGGTTTGCGGAGAATCGGACATACTGTTTCAAGGCCTGATACGCCACAAGTTAGGGGATTGGTAAAGAAAGTGAGACATCTCATCGAGGTTTCTGAATCATGAAGCTCCACGATTTACATCCGTTTCCTGGCTCTAAAACAAAAAAGAAACGTTTGGGGCGTGGCCATGGGTCTGGGCATGGGAAAACATCTGGGAAAGGGCATAAGGGTTTGTTGGCTCGTTCTGGTCGGGCCAACCAAATAGGGTTTGAAGGTGGACAAATGCCATTGGCCCGTCGTTTACCAAAGCGTGGGTTTACCAATGTCTTTCGAATCGAATATACCGTTGTCAACATTCAAGCTCTTTCTGCACAAGAGAGTATATCTGATTTTAATCTATCGGTTTTTAGGGAATTGGGTCTTTTAAAGGGCAGAAATACTCGACTGAAGATTCTTGGTGAGGGTGATGTCAGTCGTTCCCTTGTGGTTGAGGCTCATAAATTTAGTGGTTCAGCCAAGCAAAAGATTGAAGCAGCGGGCGGGCAAGCCAAGGTGATTGGCCGTGCTTGAACGGCTTGTTACAAGCCTTCAAAATATTCTAAAAATCCCTGAGTTGCGTAGTCGGGTTCTCTTTACCTTGGCTATGTTGGCTGTTTACCGGGTTGGAGCCCATATTCCAACTCCCGGTATCAATAATGAAGAATTATTTAAATTTCTTACGGAACGTGGTGGAGCCCTCATGGGGTTCCTGGATATTTTCTCGGGAGGGGCATTATCAAGGCTGACCATTTTTGCATTGGGCATCATGCCCTATATCAGTGCTTCTATTATTCTGCAGCTCCTCACGGTTGTTGTTCCTCATCTGTCAAAGTTAGCGAAAGAAGGTGAACGAGGTAGGAAAACCATTATTCAATACACGCGGTATGGAACAATTGTCATTGCCTTTATTCAAGGTTTTGGTATTGCGCTTGGCCTGGAAGGAATGAATGAGGGAGCTTTTGTTCTGGATCCTGGTTGGGGATTCCGCTTTATGACAGTCATTACCCTCGTAGCAGGAACGGCATTCCTAATGTGGTTGGGTGAGCAAATTACTGAACGTGGTGTTGGAAATGGTATTTCCTTAATCATTTTTTCTGGAATCGTTGCTAGTTTGCCAAGTGCCATTGTTCAAACTTTTGAATTATACAAGGTTGGGCAAATTAGCCTGTTGCTGCTCATTATCCTTGGGATAGTGATGCTAGCCGTTATGGCAGCGATTGTGTTTTTGGAAAGTGGTCGAAGAAAAATTGCAGTCCAATATGCTAAGCGGGTGGTTGGACGTCGTGTGTATGGAGGACAAAATACTCATATACCATTGAAGATCAATACAGCAGGTGTTATTCCGCCAATTTTTGCTTCGTCAATCATTGCTTTTCCTGCGACGATCACAAGTTTTATTCAGGTGCCTTGGGTCCAGTCATTTGGAGCTCAACTGGCGCCAGGTTCTTTGCTATACACTCTGATATACGTGAGTCTGATTATTTTCTTTTGCTTTTTTTATACGGCTGTTGTGTTAAACCCAGTAGATATGGCTGACAATATGAAAAAATACGGTGGGTTTATTCCTGGCATCCGTCCAGGTCAAAAGACCGCTGATTTTATTTATAAAGTCTTAACCAGAATTACCTTTGCCGGGGCCATCTATTTGGCTATTGTGTGTGTTATTCCAGAATTGTTGATTTATAAATTGAATATGCCCTTTTACTTTGGGGGAACTTCCCTCTTGATTGTCATTGGTGTGGGTCTCGATACGGCTCAACAAATTGAAAATCATATGCTGATGCGAAACTATGACGGGTTTTTAGGCAAGGGATCGTTAAAAGGAAGAAGTGGGTAGTCAATGAGAGTCATATTTCTTGGACCTCCTGGAGTGGGAAAGGGGACTCAGGCTGATTACATCGCCAAAAAAATTGGGATTCCAAAGTTATCAACAGGTGATTTGCTACGTGAGAGTGTGGCAAATGAGACCTCGTTAGGTAAAGAAGCCAAAGGGTATATGAGCCGAGGGGAATTGGTCCCAGATGCAGTGGTCATTGGGTTAGTAGAGGAAAAACTTGGATCTCCTGAGTGCCATAAAGGGTTTCTGCTGGATGGATTCCCCAGAACCGTGATGCAAGCGGATCAATTATCGTCCTATTTAGCTTCTAGAGGGGAGGATGTAGATCGGGTTGTCTATTTTTACCTTGCCAAAGATGAGATTGTGAGGCGAATCAGCGGGCGACGAAGTTGTCCAGATTGCAAGTCGGTCTATCATCTTGAATCTGTGCCTCCTAAAAAAGATGGAATTTGTGATTCCTGTGGCTCATCGTTGATTCAAAGAAATGATGATAAACCGGAAACTATTGAATCGCGCTTAGCAGTCTACGAAGAACAAACAGCTCCTTTAATAGAATATTATCAATCTAGAAACAAACTTGGGGAATTAGATGGAGCAGGACAGGTGTCTGTTGTCCAAGATCGATTAGTAGCTCTTTTGGCTCCGCCAAGAGTAGAATGATTATTCTAAAAACGCAGGAAGAGATTGGACTCATTTCTCAAGCCGGTAAAATTGTCGCTGAATGTCAAAAATTATTGATTCAAGAACTCAAGCCTGGTATGACCACATTGGACTTGGATGTCTTAACGGAAACATTTATTCGTGACCATGGAGCTATTCCGGCATTTAAGGGTTATCGAAATTATCCCAAGAGTCTTTGTGCTTCAGTCAATGAAGAAGTAGTTCATGGTATTCCGTCCAAACGGGTCCTGAAAGAGGGTGATATTATTGGATTGGATGTTGGAGCAATTGTCGAGGGATTTTATGGAGATGGGGCGGTGACAGCTTCAGTGGGAGATCCCCATCCAGAAGTTCATCAATTGGTTCAGGTCACTAAAGAAGCCTTATCCAAAGGATTGGCTCAAGCGGTGACTGGAAAACGGTTGTCAGATATTTCTTCAGCTATTCAAGGATATGTTGAGCAACATGGATTTTCTGTAGTCAGAGATTTTGTTGGTCATGGGATTGGTCGCCAATTACATGAAGAGCCACAGGTGCCTAATTATGGAAAGCCAGGCCAAGGTCCCCGCCTCAAGCCTGGAATGGTTCTGGCCATTGAGCCAATGGTGAATGTAGGTGGAGCTGGTGTGAAAGTCTTGAAAGACGGGTGGACAGCTGTCACGAGTGATGGTTCTCTCTCTGCTCATTTTGAGCATACCATTACGATCGAACCAACTGGGCCTCCTCGTATTCTTACAGCGAGTGCCTAAATAGGGATACGCAGTAAAATATTATGGGAAAAGAAGATGTTATTGAGGTCCAAGGTTCGGTTACCGAAACATTGCCGAATGCTATGTTTCGTGTGAAATTAGAGAATGGACACATATTGTTAGCCCATATCTCAGGGAAAATGCGAATGCATTTTATTCGTATTTTGCCTGGTGATAAAGTGACTGTGGAGCTGTCTCCCTATGATCTCACACGTGGGCGGATTACTTATCGGTTTAAATAGAGGATATTAATTGTGAAGGTTCAAGCATCTGTGAAGCCCATCTGTGCGAAATGCAAGGTGATACGCCGGAAAGGTGTTGTTCGAGTGCTTTGTGCTAATCCCCGGCATAAGCAACGCCAAGGGTAGAAAATTTTATGAGCTCGATAGGCCAATGTCTTTAACGAAGGAATACAAGCGATGGCAAGAATTGCAGGGGTAGAACTTCCAATCGGAAAAAGAGTTGATGTAGGTTTGACCTATATTTTTGGTATTGGGCCTACCCGAGCCAGAGAAATTTTGCAAAAGACTGGTGTGGCCTTCGAGACACGGATCAAAGATTTGCAAGAAGATGAAGTCGTCAAGTTACGGGAAACCATTGATCAAGACTACGATGTTGAAGGCGATCTTCGAAAAGAGCAGTCTATGAGCATCAAGCGATTAATGGATATTGGAACCTATCGTGGCCTTCGTCATCGTAAGGGCTTACCGGTTCGAGGGCAGCGGACAAAAACAAATTCTAGGACGAGGAAGGGTCGACGAGGCGCCATTGGTGGCAAATCGAAACGGTAAACCTGTCGAAAGGAACGAGTCATGAGTGTCAAGAAGGGAAAGAAAAAGGAACGCAAGGTCGTACAGGTTGGTATCGTTCACATCATGGCTTCTTTTAATAATACTATCGTGACTATTACTGATATGTCAGGTGGAGCTGTTTCTTGGGCCAGCGCTGGAAGCCAAGGGTTTAAAGGTTCAAGGAAAAGTACTCCTTTTGCTGCCACTCGAGCAGGAGAAGTTGCCGCAAAGAAAGCGATGGAGTTTGGTCTCCGTCAAGTGGATGTGTATGTGAATGGGCCTGGTTCTGGGCGAGAAGCCGCTGTCCGAGCGTTACAATCAGTTGGTTTGCGGGTGAACCTAATACGCGATGTGACGCCAATTCCTCATAATGGGTGTCGGCCTCCCAAGCGGCGTCGAGTATAATTTTAAAGATATTCTAGAAGGGGAGAACGGCTATGGCCAAATATACTGGTCCTGTTTGTCGATTATGTCGGCGAGAAGGCGTGAAATTATTTCTTAAAGGCACCAGGTGTATGTCTGAGAAATGTGCGATTGAGCGCCGTAGTTACCCGCCAGGACAGCATGGGCAATCTCGGAGAACTCGAGCTACTGAGTATGGCACACAGCTACGAGAAAAACAAAAGCTCAGACGGGTGTATGGGATGCAAGAACGCCAATTTCTCAAAACGTATCATATGGCTGTTCGTAAGAAAGGTATTACCGGAGAACATCTATTAAGCCTTTTGGAGCGAAGGTTGGATAATGTGGTCTATCGGCTCGGATTTGCTGCATCACGTGGCCAAGCCCGGCAATTAGTGAATCATGGGCATTTGTTAGTCAATGGACGAAAAGTTACGATCCCCTCCATGACCATCAGTGTGGGAGATTCTATTGAAGTTCGGGAAAAGAGCCGGCAGCTTGTTCCCGTCCAAGCTGCGCTTGAGGTCGCTGAGGGTCGTGGTGTTCCAAACTGGTTAGACATGGAACGTAATGTCTTGAAAGGGACCGTCCAAGCTCTCCCAACAAAAGAAGATATTGATGTGTTGGTGAATGAGCAAGTCGTGGTTGAATTGTATTCTCGATAATTGCAAATAGGATAGTCATGAGCTGGAAAAACGTTACAAAGGGTATGGGGCAGTCAATGTCACCGCCTAGGGATCAAGAAAGGGAGACGCAATCCTTATGATTACAAGCATGAAGGATTTCCAACTGCCCACGAAGCTGGAATTAGAAAAAGAAACAGCTTCGTCAACGTATGGCAAATTTACGGCTGAGCCTTTTGAGCGGGGGTTTGGGACAACGCTGGGAAGTGCTCTTCGACGGGTACTTCTCTCATCGCTTCCTGGGGCTGCGGTGACGTCTGTCAAAATAGAAGGGGTATACCATGAGTTTTCTACAATTCCTGGAGTCACGGAGGATGTCACAATCCTGATCCTTAACATTAAAGGGTTGCGATTACGATTATATTCAGAGAAGGCCAAGGCAATTCGGTTGAAAAAGAAGGGCCCTGGAGAGGTCAAGGCTGGTGATCTGTCGGTGGATTCTGAAGTGACTATTCTCAATCCCGATTTACATATTGCTACCCTAGACAAAGAAGGTACTTTAGATATTGAACTTATTGTCAAGCCTGGAAGAGGCTATGTGCCTGCCGAGCGGAACAAAGAAGAGGGGCTGCCTATAGGCGTCATTCCTGTTGACTCTGTTTTTTCTCCTATTAAACGGGTGAATTTTAGTGTCGAAAGTGCGCGGGTGGGTCGAATAACGGACTACGATAAATTAATACTGGAAGTGTGGACCGACGATAGTATAACTCCCCAAGATGCGGTAACCTCGGCTGGAAGTATTCTGCGAGACCATTTAGATATTTGTCTTCCATCGGAAGAGACGGGGGTAGAATCGACACAAGATGCAAGTAGCGACGAAGCAAATTTGCAGGTCAATCAACATCTATTCCGGAGTGTCAACGAGTTAGAACTTTCCGTGCGCGCGGCAAACTGTTTGAAGAATGCCAATATCAAAAGTATTGGTGAATTAGTCCAGCGAAGTGAAAATGAGATGTTGAAAACAAAGAATTTTGGAAAAAAATCTTTAAATGAAATCAAAGAGGTCTTGGCTGAAATGGGGTTAGAGCTTGGGACCAAAGTGAGTGAAGTCACGGAATCCCACTCCTGAACTTTTTGAAAAGGACGGTGCTGTTGTGCGGCATAGAAAACGAGGTAGACAGTTTGGGCGAAATACAAAGCACCGGTTGGCGCTATTCAGGAATTTAGCAACTTCGTTAATGGAACATGAACGAATTGAAACTACAGAAGCAAAAGCAAAGGAATTGCGTGGTCTCACGGATAGGCTCATTACGCTTGGTAAGGAAGGGACCCTTCATGCGAGAAGAGGGGCGTTGCGTGTACTACGAACCAAGCAAGCGGTTTCGAAACTCTTCGATGATGTTGCCAAGAGATTTTCTGATCGTCATGGCGGTTATACCCGCATTATAAAAACCAGACAGCGACCAGGAGATGCCGCGAAACTCGTGGCGATTGAATTAGTTGAAGGAGCTAGTGTGTCTCAAGAAACCGTCAGCCAAACCGATGACTCAAAATAGATGATTACTCTATCACGTTTGCCTTATCTCCCATAAAAGTTGTGCCTTCTTCTTCCGTAACCTCGCCTCTTTACCCTTGAGTCCCTAGGGCTTTCATTTACTTGCTATAGCCCCTGTGCTATCATTTTTATTGGGTTTTTAGCATGTAGAGTTCTCTATTTCACATCGATGTCGGTCCGATGAAAACCAATCTCATCCGGAGTGTCCTAACGATTGTCATCATCCTTTTGGCTGTTTTTATTGCACAACGAGTGATCAATCATATGGAAGAAAGAAGCCAAGCGACTGCTTCTGTCCCCTTGCAAGAACAGCAAGGGGCCGACGCGTGGATTCAAGGGTTTTCTTACCAGCAAACACGATCTGGTGCAACAAAGTGGGTTGTGACTGCTGAGCAGGCGAAGGTTTTTGAAGATGAACATCTGGCGAAGTTACAAACGGTGAAAGTGCAGTTGTTTGATCAAGAATTTCAAAAAAAACAAATGGTGATTACCTCGGAAGAGGGCATCATGAATACTGCGAATAATGACTTTGAATTAAAGAGCCAACGAGAAAAAACGGTCATGTCGTTTGAATCAGGATATCGGGTGTTTTCAGACCGTTTGATTTGGAAAGAAGCGTCTCGAAAAATTCGTACGAATGATCCAGTAATCATTCAAGGGGATGGAATGGTCATTACAGGAATAGGGTTGATTGGAGATGCAGACAAGAATGAATTTCAGATACTCCACAACGTCCGTGCGGAGGTGTCATCGCCATAACACATTTCCTGAAGGTCTCTAGCTGTTGGGCATGCGTCATCGTGGGCATTGCCGCCTCCTTCTCGCCAGGGTGGGGAGCAAGTCAGAAAACAGCTACGGTGATAACCTCAAATACTATGACGGCAAGTAGCCAAACTAATCAGGCTATTTTTCGTGAAAATGTGAAAATGGTTCAAGAGGATTTAGTCGTTCTTTCGGATATGATGATTGTCCATTTCAAAGAGAAAGGAAGTCCAGAATCTACTGATGCTGGGCAAATTGCTACTCAAGAATCCAAAAAAGAAATAAAATTTATAGAAGCAAAGAGTCATGTCAAAATTGCCAAAGGTGATAGTCGAGCAAAATGCCAACATGCGCTTTATGATAAACAAGCGGAAGTGATCATCCTTCGAGGCGCCCCAGTGGTCTGGCAAGCAGGAACTCGGGTCAGTGGTCGTAAGATTACCATGTTTCTGAAAGAAAACCGGAGTGTCGTCGAGGGAGAGACGCGGGTGACTATTGAGGAGTACGAGGAAAAGTAATAGGTGGCATTGCCAAAATACTTAGAAAAGCTTTCATGGAATCGCAGATGAGTGTGGTTGTTCGCTTTTGATATGGGTTGATTCCGCATGAAATGGTTTTTATCAAAACTCCGAGAATTGTTTCCCCGTCAAAACGTATTGTTCGGTTTGAGGCCTGTTTAGCCTATGGGTGGGGATTCGTCACATGAAACACATAAAATATTTGCCACGGATCTTCAAAAAAGCTTTAAAGGACGGAAAGTTGTCCGAGGCGTTAGTGTAGAGTTACTGGGTGGAGAAGTTGTGGGACTTCTCGGTCCAAATGGGGCTGGGAAAACCACCATTTTTGATATGGTGGTCGGGCTTTGTCGGCCTGATCAGGGAAATATTTTCCTGGATCAAGAGGAAATCACCCACCTTCCAATGTATAAACGTGCACGGCGAGGGATTGGCTATTTGCCACAAGAAGCCTCAATTTTTCGCCGGTTGTCCGTTGAAGATAATGTGTTGGCTGTCTTGGAAACCCTAAAACTTTCTTCAGCTCAACGAAAAACTCGATTGGATACCTTGCTTGAAGAATTGAATCTGACCCGACTTCGAACGCATGCCTCCTATACGCTTTCAGGAGGAGAACGACGTCGGTTGGAGATTACGCGGGCATTAGCCACGAAACCAAAATTTCTTTTCCTCGATGAACCCTTTGCAGGAATTGACCCAATTGCAGTTGGGGATATCCAAGATATTCTCACGAACTTGAAAAAGAAAAATATTGGGATTCTTATTACGGATCACAATGTGCAAGACACGCTTTCCATTACTGACCGAGCCTATATAATAAGTGAGGGTATGATTTTGGAAAGTGGTGCGCCTGAGATTATCGTGAATAGTCCAAAAGCCAGAGCGGTGTATCTCGGTGAACGCTTTAAAATGACGTAATAGCATAGGATAATCTTTCGACTTATGGACCTTCGTTTAGATCTTCGTCTCTCACAGAAGCTGGTCATGACCCCTCAGCTGCAACAGGCTATTAAGCTGTTGCAATTATCACGATTAGAGCTCCAACAAAACTTAGCCCAACAATTAGTCGAAAATCCTCTTTTGGAAGATCTGACTTTAGAAACTCAAGAGGAAGAGCCCGTTATTTCCGAAGAAAGCAGTGAGGGCACGAAAGAGTTAGAAAGTGAAGGGGCTGAAGATGCTGATGAAGTTCAACCCGTTAAGGAAAGTGAACCCCTAACCTCTGAAGAATGGGATAACATTTTAGGGAATGATTGGCGTCCAGCTCAGCGTGATCAAATCGGTGCTGGGGATGAGGAATTCCTATCCTACGAACAGACTTTAACGAAACCCACTTCCCTGGAAGAACACTTAGAGTGGCAACTTCGCTTATCTTCCCTTGAAGGAGCCGATCGAGATATTGGAAGGTTGATCATTGGCAACTTAGATGAGGATGGATATTTACGTGTTCCCTTGTCTGAATTACAAGAGGATGCCAATTGTCCGCTCGAGCAGTTGGAGCTAGTGCTTCGACAGATACAGGCCTTTGATCCCCCCGGAGTGGCCGCGCAAAATTTAGCTGAATGTTTATTGGTTCAACTACGATTGCTTCGCCAGGATGAGTCAGGGATAGAAAAACCCTTTCCCTCTCTGTTTTCCATGGAAGTTATGTCTTCAATTATCAATAATCATTTAGTCGATCTCCAGAAAAAACGTTATCAAGTGGTCGCAAAAACCTTAGGTATAACATTGGACGAGGTTTATGAAGCGGTCCATGTCATTGAAGGATTAGAGCCCAAACCTGGGCGGCCGTTTTCAATAGACAGCAATTCCATCATTATCCCTGACGTATATGTGGTAAAACATGAAGGAGAATGGGTCGTCCTATTAAATGAAGACGGACTTCCCCGGTTACGCATTAGTCCCTATTATCGCCGTTTGTTATCAAATTCCGGTGAAGACGCAGGCACAACCAAAACTTACCTAGAAGAAAAACTTAAAGGGGCGCAGTGGATCATTAGGAGTATCGATCAACGTAATAAAACCATTGTGAAAGTTGTGACTAGCTTGATTAAGTTTCAAGAGGCATTTTTGGAAAAAGGGATCCAATATCTCCGTCCATTGGTCTTAAAACAAGTTGCTGATGATGTTGGGATGCATGAATCCACTATTAGTCGTGTCACCACGAATAAGTATGTTCATTGTCCCCAAGGAATTTTGGAGTTGAAATTCTTCTTTAATGCAGGAATTCAGCGAGCAGATAATCGTGGCGAAGATATGTCTTCTATCACCGTGAGGGAAATGATCAGGGAAATGGTGGCTCAGGAAGAATCGTCGAATCCATTAAAAGATCAAGAAATTGTTTCAAGACTCAAACTGAAGAATATTCTTATAGCACGCCGGACCGTTGCTAAATATCGTGCTGAACTCCATATTCCCTCGGCTAGCCAACGCAAACGTATCCCGACATAACCGGATGGCTGTCTAAGAAATGTGTACGCTACGACAATTATCCTCTGATGGTATAACAAATCATGGGCCTCTTCAGATTTAAATATGTCTTAGGATTATTGAATCATGCTGTGTTTTTTTGAGAGGCTTTGATGATTACTGAGCTTTCTCGTAATGAGATTGAAGGAAATGCCTTGCCTCTGCAGTTGATGATGGTGACGGGAACATCGGGATCTGGAAAAACCCAGGCCCTGAAGTGTTTAGAAGATTTAGGGTTTTTCTGTGTTGATAATCTTCCTCCGGCGCTCTTCCAGAAATTCACAGAAATTTGTACGCAACCGGGAAAAGATGTAAAAAAAGTTGCGCTAGGGATTGATATTCGTGAGCGAGGATTTTTTGATGATTTGCTGAGTAATCTGGAAGCGTTGCAGTCAAATGGATGTCATGTCGAACTGTTGTTTTTAGAAGCCCAGGATGAGATTTTAGTTCGAAGGTTTTCTGAATCTCGTCGTCCTCATCCTCTACTTCCCAAGCGACCTGTGATTGAAGGGATTCAACTAGAAAGGGAACGTCTAGAGGCTCTCAGGAATCGAGCACATCGCGTATTAGATACATCTGAGTTTTCTGTCCATGATCTCAAATCTTGGATGAGGGAACAATATCAAGACCGCGATGATAGCCAGACTTTAAAAATAAATTTGTTGAGTTTTGGATATAAGTTTGGAGTACCCGTCGATATTGACCTTGTCTTTGATGTCCGATTCCTACGCAATCCACATTTTATTCCAGAGTTACAGCCGTTAACCGGTGAACATGTTGAAATTCAGAAGTTTGTGGTGGATAGCAAAGAAGGCAAAGAGTTTTTAGAGCATTTGAGAAAACTCTTTGCCTTTTTACTCCCATTATTCGAACGAGAGCAACGCAGTTATTTAACAATTGCTTTTGGATGTACAGGAGGCCGTCATCGCTCGGTATCTATGGCCATACATATGAAAGATATTTTAAAGACTTTGGGACATGAAGTTACCCTTCGACACCGAGAAATTCAAAAGGAAAAAAAACAATCAATATGAACTTGAAATAGCTATTTGCATCCTTTTTTTTAACACCTTTTCCGCCCCTAGTTTTCCTGCCCACCTTTTCCATTCCTCGTCTTTTTCACTGTTTGTGTTGGTTTCGAGTTGTCTTTCTCGGTTTTTAGCTATTCTGCCAAAAATTTATAGGTCAAAAATATGTCTAGAATAGAAACATGTCGTCATATTGAGTCATTGCAGGTACGAAACAAACCCAGCTAATACTAGAAACAAAGAACTGAAGCAATCATGGCAATTTTTCAAAAATCGAATTGGCAACGAATGGTTTCCGGAGCTAAGGGCATATTCGGCCCTACGCCATTAGCTATTGGAGTGGATCTGTGTGGACGTATCGTTTTCGCAGTAACATTACGGGTAAATCGCAATGGGCTGATGTTGCAGGATTTTTTTATGCATCCCATTAATGGAAAATTGTTGCAAGAAGAGGGGAGTTTGTCTGAAGAAATTGAGGCCACAGCAAAAAAAATTCCAGCGCATGCGCATATGATAGGCACGTCTTTATCATGGTTTTCGGTGTTGGTGAAAGCGATTACGCTTCCTGAAATGAATGAGAATGATCTTCGCGATCATCTTTCATTGGAGCTTGATCGATATATTTCGTTTGAGACTCAGGATGTTGTTTGGGATGTTTGCCGTCGTGGATTACCTTCGGAGCATGCAACTGACCAACAAGAACATTTTCTTGTTGTTGCAAAAAAAGAATGTGTAGAGCTGCAAATGGAGGCATTTAACCGAAATAAGAGGGCTTTGCATTTCGTAGATGTTGATATTTTTTCCCTAATCAATTTAGTGACGTACAACTATGGTAAGGAAGACACGTGGTTACTCGCCCATATCGAGTCTACAGGAATTGTGATGGCCTTGATTAGACATGGTGACCCTGTTGATATTCGTCAAGAAACCTATGGGGCTGAATGGTATGAAGATCTACTTGATCGGATAAGTCTTGAGCCATCCTTAGCATCAGGAAATGAATTGGGACCATCGACGGCACTGCTTTTGGAGCAATTTTTCCAAGAAACAAGCCAGAAGATATCGAGAATATTGGAATCCTTATCTGACCACTCAACCAAAGCCATGGATAGAGGAATACTTCTGTCTGGTAGATATGCAGTTGCACCAGGTATGGCGCAATCATTGGCTCTTTCATTGGGTATACCGGTTCATCTCATCGATCCGTTCGAGACAATTACCGTTCCTCCATCAATCCAAGAAAACCCTGTATTCCAACAAATTGCGCCATTAATGAGTGTGGCTGTGGCCGTCGCATTGCGAGGAGCGCTTTGTCATGATTGAAATTAATTTGGCGCGTCAATTACAGGGCCTTCCTGCTAAAAAGGAGAGTTTTACAATTGGCATGGGTTTGATGAGTGTCCTGCTGTGTGTAGGGATTGGTGCAGCAAGTGTGTGGTGGACTCAAACTCAGCAACAGAATTTGGAACGCTTACTCCAAGAAAAACACGTTCAAACCCAACTTCTTGACGAGAATCAAGCTACGTTGGGCCGTCTTAATGAGCATCAGAAGGAGCGGCAGCGACTTCGTAAGTCTATTGAGGTTATGCAATCTCAACAGCTAGGGAAAATACACCCTTTGGCCTTATTAGATGGAGTGAGCCGTAGTGCCGATGGTCTTGAGATGTGGTTAGATCATGTTCAAATGACAAACCAAGTTGTTGAATTGCGCGGGCAAGCATTAGCACTCAAAGATATTGGCTCCTTTATTGATGCCTTGGAGAGTTATCAGGTCGTCACTTCATTGCCTGTTGTGGAAATTCTTGACCGTGACGATCAAAAAAGTGGAACTCTATTTTCTTTTATGATTCGTTTCGTATTAGGGCCTTGAGTGTGCATATGATTCACTGGTGGAATGAAACGCCTATATGGCAACGATTCATGATCTTTGGAATAGCAGGGGCTTTGTTTTTGCTAGGTATGCAGAGTTGGGTGTGGAGTCCTATCCAAAGTTCCATTGCTAGAGTGTCTCTGGAGGTAGGTGTATTGGCCTCGAAGAATCAGAAATCTATGGAACGCATAGCCTTATTAAAGGGAGTTGAAGAGGAGGTGGCTCTTTTACGTAGGCAGTTGGCTCCAACTCTCAATCAATTCCCCATAGGGTCTAAGCCGCCGGCTTTTCGTAAAGAGGTAATGGACATTAGCAAACGTATGGGAGTGTCCGTTCGTTTGTGGAAGCCCCAACTGACGTCTAGGGATGGAGAACAAGCTCATGTGGCACTCGACATTAAAGTGAAAGTTGAAGGAAGTTTTTTTGATACCGTTCACTTTTTAGATGAGTTGTTAGAATTATCGTGGCTCCATGCTGTCGATTCCTTGATTCTTCTGAGAAAGCAAAATGGTGGGAATGAGTCTTTAGTGAGTACTGACTTTACGATTAAAGGTCTTGATCCTCACCAATTGTCTCTGCCGGAGGATATGCAAAAAATATAATGGGCTGTGTGGAGGCTGAGGGTAAGCAAGAGAAAATAGCATGTTGAAGAAACAGGTCTGTCATATTGTGAGAAAAAGTCCTGCAAGTCAGAGCGTTAGAGTTGCGAGTCAGATTCTTGTGTTTATCCTTGGTAGCCTATTGAGTAGTTCGGTTGCTCTATCCGCAGATCTCCTACATTCCTCGCCAATGATAAACCCAGTGGATAAAATGATTCGATTAAGGCAAACCACGGGAGATTTCCAAAATCGGCGTGATCCATTTCAACCAATAAAAAGGCATGGTTCTATTTCACCCTCGCCAAGGAAAGTTGGTCCTGTGCTTCCTGCGATAGATTCGATCCCAGTGCCCACTGCTCCTCCATGGAAATTATTGGGTATCATTGACGGTAAATTGGGGCGTCAAGCTGTGATTCAACTATCACCAAAAAAACGAGTGGTCGTTCAAGCTGGATCAGAAGTCGCCCGTTCAGGATGGATCATTAAAACCATTAATCCACAGGAAATACTTTTTGAGCATTCCTCTTCCTGGCCAGCTAAAAATGGCCTTTCGCAATCCCAAATTTTTGTACTTTCCTTTTCACCACATAGAACATCTTTCTGAAAATTCTGGTTGAGAAAGACCAGAGAAACCTTCATAATCTCCTAGCCTGTTTGGGCTTTTCACCAAAGAATATTATCTGATATAGGCTTTTATACGTATTAACTGTAAGGATTGTTATGTTGAGATATTTAAATGCAGGGGAATCACATGGTAAGGGGCTCATGGCAGTTGTGGAAGGTGTCCCTTCCGGGCTACCGGTTACAGCTGATGCAATTAATACTGATCTTATTCGTCGACAAGGTGGCTATGGACGTGGTGGACGGATGCGTATTGAAAAAGACCGGATCGAATTTATTTGTGGTGTCCGAAAAGGAAAAACATTAGGGAATCCGTTGGGGCTCCTTATTTGGAATAAAGATTGGGAAAATTGGAAAGAGATTATGGCCTCAGAACCTGGGCCGCCTCCGACTGAACGAGTTGTCACACGTCCACGTCCGGGACATGCAGATTTAGTTGGGGCCATTAAATATGGCCATCGGGATATTCGAAATGTCTTGGAAAAGGCTAGTGCTAGGGAAACAGCTATTCGAGTGGCGATTGGAGGAGTCGCGAAGGCGCTATTGGCGCAGTTCGATATGCAGGTCGTGAGTTATACCATGGACATTGGTGGTGTCGTCGCGCCTACGCAAGCTGATCCTCTGGCGGCGTATCAAGAAGCAGAACAATCAGACGTACGATGTCCGGATTCTGAAGCTGCAAAAAAGATGGTTGAACATATTCGTGGAGCCAAGCATAAGGGTGATTCACTGGGAGGAATATTTGAAGTCGTGGTGACGAACCCTCCGATTGGATTGGGCACCTATGCCCAATGGGATCGACGATTAACCGCCCGGTTGGCTATGGCCGCCATGAGTATTCAAGCCATGAAAGGCGTAGAAATCGGAATGGGTTTTGAGTCGGCTCGGCGCTATGGCTCAGAAGTTCATGATGACATTTATTTTGATCAAACGGTGGGCCAATTCATTCGCAAATCGAATAACGCGGGTGGGTTAGAAGGCGGTATCACCAATGGGCAACCCATTGTTATACGTGTGGCGATGAAGCCAATTGCCACCTTGTACAGTCCAAAAGACAGTGTGGATATTGAGACCAAAGAACCTTTTGAAGCGACGGTTGAACGATCGGATATTTGTACTGTTCCCGCGGCTGGGGTCGTTGGTGAAGCTGTCATTGCCTATGAAATGGCCAATGCCCTCATCGAAAAATTTGGGGGAGATACGTTAGATGAAATGAAACGAAATTATAAGTCTTATCAGGAGTATGTTCACTCATTTTAAACCATGGCCGGCTATCACCCATGTATGTCTGTATGAAGAATGTATCACCACAAGCCTCTGTTCCATAATTCTTTTTCTATGATGTGCTGTCCATGAAGATTGTTCCTGCCTCCAATCGTGTTCCGGTGGCATTAGGCGATCGGAGCTATGAGATTCTGATTCAACCGGGCATCTTGAGCCAAATTGGAGCTATTCTCCAAAGTGCTGGTTGTGCTGGGCGTGTTGGTATCGTGACAAATCCTGTGGTTCATCAATTGTACGGCAGTGTTGTCCTCCGTGCCTTACGGCAGGCTGGGTTTTCTCCGTTCCTCATCATCGTTCCAGATGGAGAGAAGGCCAAGACCGTGCAGTGGCTGTCTAAAATTCTAGATGCGCTGGTGGCTCAGCAATTGGAACGACAGGATATGATTTTGGCATTAGGGGGAGGTGTTACTGGAGATGTGGCAGGCTTTGCAGCTTCAACCTATTTACGAGGCATCCCGTTTGTTCAGGTACCAACGACTCTTGTGGCGCAAGTAGATTCAAGCGTCGGTGGAAAAACGGGAGTCAATCATCCAGAAGGAAAGAACTTAATTGGGGCATTTTATCAGCCAAGAATAGTGGTTATTGATCCGCATGTACTTAAAACACTTCCTTCCAGGCAATGGATTGCCGGCTTGGCTGAAGTCATAAAATACGGGGTAATTGCCGACGAACAATTTTTTTCCTATCTAGAACAGCATGTAGAAGAAATACAAGATCAGACCGATGAGGCCATGCTTCATGTTCTTCGACGCTGTTGTGAAATTAAGGCCGACGTGGTGGCAGGGGATGAACGTGAATCAGGCAGAAGACGAATTCTAAATTATGGGCATACGGTGGGGCATGCTTTGGAAGCCTGGGGGCGCTATAGAAAATGGATCCATGGTGAAGCGGTTGGAATTGGGATGGTTCAAGAAGCGTTAATAGGGCAATATTTAGGAATGTGCTCGAATAGTGTGGTTGAACGGCAAAATGATCTTATTAAAAGGGTTGGGTTGCCATTTGCCATTCCAAAAGAAATGACATTTTTGAATCTGTGGCAAACCATGCAACATGATAAAAAGGTGATCAAAGGAGATATTCACTGTGTTTTGCCACGGTGTATTGGAGAGGTAGGCGTCGTGCCTCTCGTACGCAAATCTATCCGGAAATGGTTTTCTCTTCAACAATCCTCTTCTCCTAGATTTGTTACGGGAGTTCGACAATTGTCATCCCGTTCACGTCTTGCACGCAAAAAGTAGCATGGCACTGGCCAAACAATTGACAAGTGATGAGCTGAAGCAGCAAGTGCGGGAACGCACTCGTGAGATTTCTATTCTCCATCGCATTAGCGAGTCGATTAGTAGTACGTTGGAATTACCTATTGTCTTAAAACAAATAGTTGAGGTTGTGGTTGAAGTGACGAAAGCCGATGCCTGTTTGTTGTATTTGCTTTCAGAAAATAAGGAAGAGTTAATCCTGAGTGCATCGAAAAACCCACATCCACGATTAATCGGTCGGATCTCTATCGGATTAGGCGAAGGGATTACGGGGTGGGTGGCCCGTGAAAAAGTTCCTGTTGTTGTGCCTCGACATGCGAGCGATGACGCCAGGTTTAAATTTTTTCATCGATTGCCGGAAGATCGATATCAGGCCTTTGTGTCGGTCCCTATAATCAGTAAAGGCGAAATTATTGGCGTGATTAACGTTCAGCACAAACGTTCCAAGCGTTATGCTGAAGAAACGTTAGCTCTGCTCCTGACTATTGCCAATCAGGTAGGAGGAGCCATTGCAAATGCCAGGTTATTTGCTGAAATGCGGGAAAAAGCTAGGCGGCTTGAGACCCTTTCTCAAGTCTCAGAAACCGTCGCTTCGGACAGATTGATTGAGGATGTCTTGCAGTTAATTGTCACGATGACTGCGCAATTAATGAGCTCCAAGATTTGCTCTATTATGCTGGTCGACCAAGATTCTGGAGAACTTCGGATTTCGGCAACCCAGAGCTTAAGCGATGCCTACCGGCGAAAGCCTCCACTGCAAGTCGGCCAAAGTATGAGTGGACGAGCAGTACAGGAACAACGGCCAGTTTATGTGCCAGACGTAAGAACAGAAGGCGGATATTTTTATCGTGATCTGGCAAAGCAAGAGGGGCTACATTCGTTGCTATCTGTTCCCATGTTGATCAAAAATAACGTGATTGGAGTCGTGAATGTATATACCTCGAGCCAGCATGTTTTTTCGGAAGAAGAAGTCAAAACACTGCAAGTCATTGCCAACCAATCAGCGGTGGCCATCGAACATACGCGATTGTTGGAAAAATCTTTTGAGATGCAGGAAGCGTTAGAAGTTCGTAAACAAGTAGAACGAGCGAAAGGTTTTCTCATGGCATCAAAGGGGCTTTCAGAACCCGAGGCTTTTCGGTTGATGCAACGGCAAAGCATGAATTTGCGAAAATCCATGCGTGAAATAGCAGAGGCTATTATTCTGGCCGAAGAACTTCAACAGGCAACTCAACCATAGAACATAGGTTCGTAACATCTTCAAAGCAGCTAGATATGATATGGGAGTGTTTGAAGACTGAGCTTGGCACTTGTATAATGGTTGAATATGAGCAACAATGACGTTGCCTTTCTACAGTGAGTAAATGAAACATAGGACAATGGCGTCCTCGGTTCCTTTTGGGACAGAGGGCGTTTTTTTATGATGAAACTACGATTGGCCATGGCTCAGATGAATGCAGTGGTTGGTGATCTTGAGGGAAATACTCGAGCCATTTGCCGATGGATTCGTGAGGCCAAAAGAGCCAAAGCTGATGTCGTAGTTTTTCCCGAATTGGCTGTGTCGGGATATCCTCCAGAAGATCTTCTTCTTATGCCGCAGTTTCTTCGTGATGTGTGCCGGAACCAACAACGGATTGCCAAGATATCCAATGGTCTGATGGCGGTAGTCGGAAGTGTAGGGATGTCTGCCAAGCTAAACTTGCCTGCCAAAGGTATACCTCATCCCATTTCTTCTGTAGAAACAAAGAAGCCACTCAATGTTGCATGGGTATTTGGAGAAGGTCGACTAGTCGGGAGTTACGCCAAGCAGAAGCTTCCCAATTACGGGGTCTTTGATGAACAGCGATATTTTCAGGAAGGCAGAGAGAATAAAATTTTTTGCTTGGGACCGGTTCGTATAGGCATCAATATTTGTGAGGATATTTGGTTCCCTGATGGGCCAGCATGGGGACAAGTGAAACGAGGGGGCGCACAGATTATCTTGAATATGAATGCCTCTCCCTATCATATTGGAAAAACACGTTCTCGACGACGCATGTTGATAGAGCGCGCGAAAACCTACCGGGTGTTTGTGAGTTATACCAATATGGTGGGAGGACAGGATGAATTAGTTTTTGATGGAAATAGCGTCGTATTTGACCCTCAAGGGCAACGTATTGCTCAAGCAAAAGCCTTTGAAGAAGACTTGGTACTCACTGACCTGGAGATTCTCAACTCAGAGCAACAACTGCATCGATGGAGAAAACCTTCACCCGCGAAAAAGAAGGCAGGAATTTTCTTTATCAACCTTCCCTGGAAAAATAGCAATTCAAAAAAAATGCTGTCTCCTGCGGTAAAAATGCCATGCTCTATGGGTGACTCTGAAGAAGTCTATCGAGCCTTGGTCTTAGGCGTGAAAGACTATGCCAGAAAAAATTTGTTCTCGAAAGTTGTTGTGGGAATCAGTGGAGGCATTGATTCAGCCTTAACTGCACTCATTGCCCGAGATGCTCTGGGTCCCAAAGCGGTTGTGGGTGTCATGATGCCATCTCCTTATACCTCTTCAATTAGTAAATACGATTCAAAGATCTTGGCGAAAAACTTAGAGATTAACTTGCTGAATATCCCTATTACTAACCTCTTTAAACCCTTCCTTCGTGAATTACGCCCATTTTTCAAGGGGCATTCGGTGAATACGACCGAAGAAAATTTGCAGGCGCGTATTCGAGGAACGTTATTGATGGCCCTTTCAAACAAGTTTGGCTATCTTGTTTTGACAACAGGAAATAAAAGCGAAATGAGTGTTGGATATGCCACATTATATGGCGATATGGCAGGTGGTTTCGCGGTGATCAAGGACATTCCGAAAATGCGAGTCTATCAATTGGCTCGATGGCGAAGTGAATGGCATAGCCAAGATTTTGATCGGGTACGTATTCCTGAAAGAATTCATGTGCGGGCCCCTTCGGCAGAATTGCGAGCCAATCAGGAAGATCAGGATTCATTGCCACCGTATCCAGAATTAGATGCTATTTTAGAAGCCTATATCGAACACAACTATTCCAAAAGGAAAATAGTCACATTGGGTTATTCTGCGCGAACTGTAAAAAAAGTGATCCAGCTTGTGGATAGCAGTGAATATAAACGGCGTCAAGCTCCAGTGGGTATTAAAATCACGGCTCGGGCTTTAGGTAAAGATCGACGTATGCCCATTACCAACCGGTATGTTCCTAAGGGATAATGGTTCCCTAACCAAATCCTCATTTCTATCAAGTAGCTACAGATAATGGCCACTAGTCATCCCTTTTCTTCTACACCCCTCACTCAGGTGCATTCCCAGAGTCTGGAAGAACAACGCGAATCTTTATATCAACGTTTGAAAGACGGAGCGACAGGTGGGGAAGTTGTTCAAGCATTTTCTGATTTTATGGATGCGCTTATAATCACGCGGTTTCGGGAAGTAGTCCAGCAAAGCCATTCCAGGACACGAGAAAGCTGGCAGCACTGTTGTTTAGTCGCCATGGGTGGATACGGCCGTCGGGAGTTGGCTCCCTATTCGGATATTGATGTCATGGTGCTGACTTACGGCGATCATACTCAGATTGCTGAGACAATTTCTAAGGGTGTATTTCATCATTTGTGGGATTTAGGTTTTCAAGTTGGTCATAGTGTGCGAACGATTGCAGAATGTCTTGAGATGGGAGCCACTGACATTCCAACGTGCACCTCATTAATGGAATCGAGATTTTTAGGAGGGAATGCCGCTGTCTTTCAAGCATTTCAGAGGAAATTTGATCGACGCATTCTCAAGCGTCAAGCTAAGCAATTTGTTCGAGATAAAATTGATGAGCGGCAGCGGGAATATGCCAAATTTGGGGAAACGGTTTTTTTACTTGAACCCAATATTAAAAAAAGTAAAGGCGGATTGCGAGATCTCCATCTGATTCAATGGGCCGGGCAGGCTCGCTATGGAATTGGAGCCATTCAAGAATTGTCTAATCGAGGGATCTTAGCATTTCAAGACTATCAAGTGTTGCACGATGCACAGGAGTTTCTCTGGCATCTTAGAGCCTTTCTTCATTTTGAGGCAAAAAGAGCGCAAGATATTCTTACCTTTGATGATCAAGTCAGGGTTGCGGAATTTTATGGTTTGTCTGATCTTCCGAATCTGTTAGCTGTTGAACAATTTATGCAGACATATTTTCAACATACTACGGGGCTGCATGATCGGAGCATACGATTTCTCGAGCAAGCACAGGAGCAATCTTGGTTAAGTAAGGTGAGACGATGGTGGTGGCCTAATGAGTTGATTGACGGGTATTTTCGGAAGGAAGGGCAACGGCTTACTATCCCTCAAGAAAAATTACTGGGAGTCTTAGAAAGCCCTATCTTACTGTTGAAATTATTCGAAGTATCGCATGAACAAGCCGTGGCTATCGATCCACAGGTGTTGAATGAATTGTCACAACATCTTGCCTCTATGCCAAATGAACAATTTCATACGGATGAAGTTAGTCGTCTTTTTCGAGGAATATTAGGGCGTCCAGGTCGAATTGAGAAAACACTGAGGGCGATGCACCAAGCGAGGCTTTTAGAAAAGCTCGTGCCTGCTTTTTCTCGTGTTCGAGGTCTTATGCAATTCAACCAATATCATAAATATACAGTGGATGAGCATAGTCTATTAGCCGTCAAAGAAGCAGAACGATTCCTAGAAGATCAAGGGATAATAGGGGAGGTGTATCGGGAGATTGAGGACAAGGATATTCTGCACTTGGCCTTGTTACTGCATGATTTAGGAAAAGGTCGAGCGGGGGATCATTGTAAGGTCGGACAAGAGCTGGCTCACATCACTGCGGATCGTTTAGGGCTGACTTCCAAGGAAAAAGAGGTGCTAGTTTTTCTTGTATTTCATCATCTCGTCATGTCTCATACGGCTTTTCGTCGGGATGTGAATGATCCAAAAATTACGGCCACATTTGCGAGGAAAATGAAAACCGTTGCCGTTCTTCAAAAAATGTTCATTTTGACTGTGGCCGATATTTCGGCAGTAGGGCCGGAGGTCATGACCAAATGGAAAGAATCGTTACTGGGTGAACTGTATGCCCGCACATATGAAGTCTTAGTCGAAGGGCAGCAACCTGCTCCATCCACAGACGGACAATTGTTTTTGCAACCGGTCATGCAGAACGCACTTCTTGAAGCCATGGCGATTCAGTCGGGAGAGTCCTCTATTCAAATATCAGATTGGGCTTCGTGGGTTGAAAGTCAATGCTTGCAATTGCCTGACTGGTATATCACATCGACTTCTGTCGACCAAATGGCTGCCCATCTTTTGGCTATGAAGAATTTGTCTGCTAGTCCAACATATGTTGAGGGACGATTTAATAGCGAATTGGGTGTCTCGGAATATGTGTTGATTACGCGAGAACAAGCCAAGCCGGGTCTCTTTATGCAAGTCACAGGAGTCTTGGCAGCACTGGGATTGGGTGTATTGAATGCTCAAATTATGACAATAGCTGACGGGACCGCCTTGGACATTTTTTCAGTTAACGATCCTGATTGTGATGGACAACCTTCGGAATTTCGATTGAATGAAGTCTCTCAGGAAATCCGGTCAGTCCTACAAGAGGAGGCTTCAGTTGAACAAGTCTTTGAACGCCATCGCCGTATGACATTTGGGCGACAATTCCCAACTGGACGTCATGCTAACGAAGTTCTTATTGATAATGAAGTCTCTGATTCCTATACAGTCATTGACGTATTTGCAGACGACAAGCCAGGCCTCTTATTTGTATTAGCTAAAACGCTTGTACAACTAAATCTCTCTATTCACATGGCTAGAATTGGCACGCGAGTGGACCAAGTCGTCGACGTGTTTTATGTGACCACCACTACTGGTGAAAAAGTTCAAGACCCAACACAGGGAGAGTATATCCAAACCACGATTCAGAATGCGGTGAATGCGTTTCTTGATGATTCCCAATAACCTGTCCCTGTTCTGTGCATAGTCAGAAAATAAATAAGAAGATTTATCTTAAAATTTCCTTTCTGGGCTGCGATTCTCAATCCCCACACTTGTCAGCAGTTTTTAGAGATGCCCTTTTATACATTCGGAATCTGAATTTCACTTAGATTGATAACGATGCGTATTGGGAAAGAGTCTTCCTCTAAATGGGTGAAGATGAATTTTTTTCTTTGAGCAGATGTTTTGGGCATCTCCTGGTAGAAGAAACTAATAATAATGGCTGTAAACCTTAAATCAGTTGTGCCTTTGGGTCGATCACTTGATGAATATCAAAAGATGTTCAATCTGTCAGAAAAGGATTTATCTAAGAACATTATTGGCGTGGGAGATGGGCCGGCAAGTTTTAATGCAGAGATGAGGAGTCGTGGACTTTACGTCACTTCAGTGGACCCCCTATATGAGTTGACAGGAGAGAAGATAACCCAGCAATTTTATCGTAGTATTGACGATATTATCCATCAAGTGAAATCAACTCCGGATAATTGGGTCTGGACTTATCATCAGTCGCCTGAAGATCTTCGAACAACGCGTGAAAAAACACTCGAAAATTTTGTGAAAGACTATGAACAGGGAAAACAGCAAGGGCGCTATCGAACCGCGGAGCTGCCAAATTTATTGGGAATAGAAGATGGAGCATATGATTTGGCGCTTTGCTCACATTTCCTTTTTTTGTATTCGGAACAATTTGATTGCGAATTTCATGAAGCTGCAATTCGAGAAATGCTTCGAGTTGCATCCGAGGTCAGAATTTTTCCACTGTTGACATTAAGCGGAGAAAAGTCCTTGCATGTCAAGTCAGTCATTGGAAAACTTGGATCCCAAGGGTGGAACGTTGGAGTAGAAAAGGTTAGCTACGAATTACAACGAGGTGGGAATGAAATGTTATGGGCTAGACATTACTGATAGAATTATGAGGAGAAAAAAATGGGAAGAAAGGCTTCAACTAGTCGTCGGATTCGGACATCATAAAGGCGGCTTTTTGCCACCACATTTCGTACATAGGTACGATAAACATAATCAGAAAGCCGATCACCATGAGGAGATCACCCGTCAGCATGGTGAGGACAAATACCGGTGATACATAAGTGATCAACCAAGGGGAAATCAGATCTAATGTGACCCCTAAAAATGAAATCCAGGTAGTGAGAACCTTCAGGAAAGGGCTGATCATGGTCAAATACAAGACATGGACCAAAATCATAAATACCACAGGCATTGTAAAGAGATGAAAATGGGTTGTTTCTGATAGTTGTCCAAATGACATGGGTTCCCCGAAGTTGGCGTCGGATCCTCGATAATGTGCCGCCAATCCTTTGGGTGTGAGCTGGGTCATGTCATGTGCCCACACGAAGGTGAATACAAAACCGGCGAGCATAAGGAGAAGAAACCAGGTATAGACTAGGCGAATGTGGCGGTCAGTATCACGGAGGCGAAATCGGGCATTAAAATTTCGCATTCAATAACGTTTTTCACTCAAAACCCAAGAAGAGATTCCAAGAACCCTTTTTCGGCACTTCCAGCCACTAAGGTGCTCGTCCCTAACCCTTTTGGTTTTAAATAAAATTCATCAACCAGGACGAGCACACGCTTGACTCCGGCGCTGGCCGAGCG
Source organism: Nitrospirales bacterium (assembly GCA_965223685.1). Classification (GTDB taxonomy): domain Bacteria; phylum Nitrospirota; class Nitrospiria; order Nitrospirales; family UBA8639; genus Nitrospira_E. The sequence goes on along the minus strand of CBDCXG010000002.1, from coordinate 1,032,026 downwards.
CACTGACATGGTGGCTCCGGAAATATTAATGATATCCCGATTAATGCGAATGGGGTCTCGAACATCTTTACCTTGATATTGATAATTGAATCGTTTTGTCGCGATTTCGTTGCCTCGGGCTTCGCGATAAACAAGTACCTCAAAATTCATCACTTCGCCTTCAGCATCAATCCCGACCATGTAGGTAATGGGACGATGCTTGCCGATGGTATTTTGCACAATCGCATAGCCGTCAACCTTGCCCTGTGTTTCCCCGATATACACGGGGAATGAGGTTTCGGGAAATTTCCATCCAATACGTTGTTCAACCAACGCTTTTTGCTCGGCCGTCAATGTGAGAGTTTCTCGACGTATGCGTTCGGAATCGGGGAACATGACTTTGGCAGCTTCTTCTTCCGTGAAATAGATTTCCATATGACCAAGTTCATCAGGGGTGAGCCAACGGTTGAGCTCATGGTCCCAAATTTTCTCAGGATGTGGCTCTGCAGCTAACGATAATGAGAAGACGCCTGTTCCTGAAACAAGGATGATAGTCGCTGCGATGAAAAATTTGTGAAGAATAGATGAATGCAAGAAAGTTAACATGACTGCCTCTTGAGTCGGGTTTCGATGCGAGATGCCAATTGACGTTCTTGTTGCTCATGTGCAGGAATTTGCCGCCAGGCGCGAGATTGCACGCCTTGAGGTGACCAGAATTCTCGAATTTGCTTGACGGTGATGCTGCTGCCTTGTTGTTCAGGGGCGATATTGAGGATGAAACGAGCCCGTTCTTGGTTCATACTGCGTTGGAAGAGTCCGCTCCTCGTGGTTTGGGGATTATGAACGGCAATCCATTCCGTCTCAATGACTCCCTTCGCCTTATCGATACGACGCAGCTCAAATTCTTGAAGGCTAGACAATGCCACTCCCCACGTGTCTTCCGGCTGGCAGGTGGTTGCCACGCGGGGTGCGTTGGTCAGTCCAACGCACCCCGAGAGCCATAGGATCGAAAGACCAATAGAAAGAAGAAAAGGATTCATCATCAGAAATATGTGGCCATGCTGAATTGCCAGCCATTACGTGATTGTGGATTATCTTTGTGATCATTAAAGGTATACGCAAATTTAATGACCGAATCTTCAACAGGTCGAAAGTTTAAGCCGAGTGTGAGTCGTTGAAGGTCATTGACGTTTCCATGTCGTTGGGTGTTGGTGTCCACTTCCCCCCATCGCACCACACCGGTGAACGTGGACGAATCACCGAAATAGGTGGGGGCGGCTTGTTTCAGAAAGTCTGGCATGAAATGATAATTGGCTTGCACGTAGTACCCCGCCATCCGCTTGGGTGGCATGCCATTGGCAGCATTAGGATTTTTGTTGCCTCCATCAATTCGCGTCCAGGCGGCTTCCCCCAGTAGTTCAAACGGGCCACGTTGAATGAGGCCGTCAACAGCCAAAATAGTCATGTATTCGTCTCGTTCATCGTCCCATTTGCCATGGTGGACGGAGCCAGCGACTTCAATGCCAAGAATCGGGCTGACCGAAATCCGACTCACAATGGCTTTATTTTCATTGTTGTCGGTCTTGAAGCTGCCTTTATTCCCGCGATATCCACCTTCTCCAAAGGTGGCGCCACCGGGCGCACTACTTCCTCCGTCAAATCCTTGGGTGACGTAAAATTCGTAGTCGACTTTTGATAACTGAGTTGGATAGACCGTTCCGAAAAATCCAATTCCGGATTCAGCAAAGGTCGAAGGAATAATCAATCGGCTGACCATTGGGCGAAGAGGAAGATCATTGAGTGGGGAGTCATGAACCAGGTTGAACCGACCCATTGGAATCAAAATAATTCCACCACGGAGATTGAACCAATCTTCGAACCGATAATCCATCGTGGCAAATTCAATTTTGACATCGCCATCACCTTGGTTGCCTTGGGGTCCGCCATGTTCAATTTCCACTTCTGCAGCAACGCTCAACCGATCAGTGACTTGTGAATAAAAGAATGGAACAAATCGTTCTTGGTCAAATTCCAACCCTTCTGAGCAATCCCGAGCATTGGCGTTATTGCAATCTGAGATGGTGAAGTCGATATAGCCACCGACGATGGTCTTTGGGGCACGGACGAAGGGTTTGGCATATACCGTTCGGCCACCTTCAAGCACACTCCCACCGGTGACCCAATCACCACTGCCTTGTTGTATCCTCTGTTGGGACTGATTGGTTTGCCCCAAGCCGCGTACCGGCATCTGTGAAAAATCAGTTGGAGGAGCGTCTTGGGACCCTTGGCGCATGATATCTTCTAGTCGCTGATCAACGATCCGTTCAATCTCCTCTTTGGAGATGGTATCTTCTTGGGCTATGGCGATCTGCCCTGCCCCGACTCCAATTACAAGTAAACTCAAAGCTGAAAAAGTCCCAAACAGCAACCGAAACCTCATGATGTATACTCCTACTAGCTAGGGACTCCGGGTCCTCTGAGGTGAATGAGTAAATGGAGCTCAGAGGCTCTCGATATAGTAAGCCACGTTAACCAGACAGCGAGGACGATGTCCTTGAAGAAGGTGGGGTGGTGCAGAGTGAAACGGTTACTTCGGAGTGGGAAAGAGTAGAAAAAGGAATAGAAACCAGACGTTTGCAGCGTTTGCATTTTAATTCAACACTCTGAACTCCGAACTTCGCGACGAGCTGCCCACATTCACATCGAGCCTCAGACAAGTCAGAATTTGAATCTGTACCAGCTGTTTGATGCTGACTTGCGACCATGAAAAGAACCGCGTATTGTTTGACTAATTGAGAATGATTATGAATTCTATGCTAATTGATATTGATAACCATTATTATTAATGAAATCGGTTGGAGTTTGTCAATCCCTTCAGAGATATTAATATGAAAGAGACTGTTGAATCATTCAATTTCAAGTTACGAAAAGGCCTTCGGAGCCATAGTAACTTCAATTCGACGGGAATGGTCAAAAATCCGTCCAGCAAGGGCACAGCCATTTTTGCGTGCAGAGCGTACTGGTCTTACGTGAGCACGGAAAAATGGCGAGAACGCTGCTGGCGACTTTTTTCAACATTCCCTGAAAAGAAATAGTTTAGGTGGTATTTACTAGGCTGGGGAATCCAAATCTCAAAATTCGATGGGGCGAAATGGCTCTTTTTACAAGGAAAAGGTTAATAGCGCGATGGACGGTGGCTGTCTTGCTTGCCGGGGGGTTGTTGCCGGGATGTGAGACTTTAGAGCCTGGCCGTCTGGAAAAGGGAGCCCAAAAGGGATCGCTCGTGCTGGGCTTTATTCAGGTGAAACCTAAAGGTCCTATTTTCCGATTACATCAGGAAGAGCCCCGCGTTCGGTTTTTTGATCTCAAAAATATCAAGACTGGGGAATGGACGAGAGTGTCACTATCCGAGAAGGCAACGAGATTTGTCACGAGGTTGGCGCCTGGCCGTTATGAGGTATTTCGGATACAACTTGGCGAAGGGCCTTTTCGGTCAGAATCTCATGTCAATCTGAGCTTTGAGGTGCTTGCAGATAAAACGATGTACGTGGGAATTTGGCGGATGCAGGTGGATGCACCAAAAACCGTCAGAATGCTCCAGTTGGATGTTCTCGATGAACTTCCTGATTGGGATTTGCTGGTGGCTTTGCACCCGGAGCTTGATGAGAAGGCATTGGCTGTGTCACTGCCTCAACTGATGGCCAATCAGACTCGTCTTTTTGCGGTGGTCCCTTCCCAGCCTCGAGCCAAATATTTTTATCGCAGATGATGGGGGAATAATGTTGGAGAGGCTTTTCTACGAGTTCACGACTTATTTGACTATTGAAGGAGAAGACATATGGTGTGTGTAGTCAGAAGACTATCAATTTTGTATCGCGCAGGACTTCTGTGCCTATGTATGTTGGCGTTATTACTCTCAAATGTTGGCCACGTGTTTGCGAAAGAATTTCTCGTTAAGCGTAGTCAATATCTCATGGGGACACTGGTCTTTGTGACTGGCGTGGCGCCACAGGAAGAGGTGGCCAAGAATGCGGTGGCAGAGGGGCTGGCTGAAATACGGCGCATTGAACAACTGATGAGTACCTGGATTCCTGACAGTGAACTCTCTCAGGTGAATACGGCAGCAGGGAAGTCCCCTGTAGCAGTGGGCCCAGAGAATATGGAAGTTCTGAAGGCCTCCTTTCGCATGGCCACGTTAACCGAGGGCGGTTTTAATATTGCCGTGGGACCTGCGGTGACCGCCTGGAATGTCAGTCAGGAAGGGAGAATTCCTTCGCCAGAAGAACTGGAGGCAGTTCGTCCGTTAACCCTCCTGGAAAATGTGGTGCTTGATGAACAGGCAGGTACGGCCTTTCTTGCCCGCGCAGGTATGCAAATCGATGTGGGCGGTATTGGTAAAGGCTACACGGCAGATTTAGTGGCAGACGTGATGCAGAAGGCTGGAGCGACTGCGGGAGTTGTGGCGCTGTCAGGCGATATAAAAACGTTTGGCCGGATGCCAGATCAGGAGCGGTTTGTTTTTGGTATTCAGCACCCGAGGAAGGAACCGGGAGAAATATTAGGTCGAATCGAACTAGAAAATGAAGCCGTGTCTACGGCTGGAGATTATCAACGCTTTATTATGAAAGACGGGATCCGGTATCACCACATTCTAGATCCAGCGACGTTGGAGCCATCTCGAGGATGTCAGAGTGTGACAGTCATTGCTAAAGACGGGGTAATGGCTGATGGCTTAGACACAGGCATTTTCGTCATGGGCCCTCAAAAAGGGATGGCTCTCATAGAGTCATTACCTGATGTGGAAGGTGTGATTGTCAATGAACACGGGAAAGTAAATATTTCTTCAGGGCTCAAATCTCGTTTGAGATTAGAACCCTAAATGTATTAAGTCAGATCTAATCTGATTGGCAGTGTTCGATGAGACCGTAACCTATTGCCAAAAGCATACGTTCACCATCCTCAATCTACTGCCCTCAAATGGCCAAATGCGGCCATTTAGCCGTATCCCTTCTCCGTACTTAAAATATCCTCAACCGATTACGAGCAGCCTTAAGGATAATAGTTGTACAGCTAAATACAGTATCAACTCATGATCTGTTTTCCCAGATTGATTCCAATTTAGGAGTCCTACGATTGAACTATTCTTTTGGCTCAGGCCCTACTTCATCTCTACCCCCTCTGTGTTTCATGGATTTTTCATTTAATTCGGTTATCTTAACTAGCCTTTTTGCTTGAACTCATCTAGTCATCCGCCAGTATCGCCGAAGAGTATTATGAAATGACTAGAATCCCCAATACATTCAAGTCGATTGTTGCCGTTATCACGCTTTCTCTTGTGCTTTGCCCTCCCCATGTATTTTCCAAAGAGTTGCCTGCTATTGAATCAGAGGAAATACTCGCCATTCTCCAAGACACCACCACGACTGCTGCCGAAATTCCTAATAAATTTTATCGGGCTAAGTTTTATGATCAAATTGCCATGGCACTTGTGGAGTTGGGGTATTTAGAAAAAGCTATTGGGATAGCGGATAGGAAAGATAACGTCACGAGAGACGGTACACTCCAAAAAATCTGTCAGTTCCTTTTGGAGAATGGACGAGTGCAGGAGGCTTTTCAAACTGCCAAGAGAGTTCAAGAACATCATTGGGTCGGCTGGGTGCTTCAAGAACTAGCCCTCCAGTTGAACGATGAGGATCAGAAGCGTGAGGCCTTAATACGGCTTCAGAAGGCATTAACTGATCTTGTGCAAGAAAAAGGATTTTTCCAATCCCCGCTTGGGATTGCGATGGGAGGGAAAATTGCGGAAGCTCAGTATCTGTTGGGAGATAGTAAGGCCGCACGTCAAACCGTGGAACAACTCTGGTCTTACGCGAAAAGCTCACCGGAGTTTCCAGAGACAAGGGAGGAATTCCTTAAACAAATAGCTGTGATTCAAGGAAATAGTGGGGCCTTACCTCAGGCTATAGCCACACTCCAACTCATTCAAAACGTTGGGGATCAACAGACAGCTTTGCGAAGGTTAGCAGCAGATCAGGTATGGAAAGGCCATGTCCCACAGGCACAAAGACTGTTAGAAAAATTGAACGATCCGTATGATCGAGATAAGGTTCGACAGGGAATTGCCAGGTTTTATACTAACCAAGAAGACTTCCAACAGGCCTGGATCGTCACCAAGCAGATGAAACATAGCCAGAGAAGGATGGCTGAGACCCTCCTCCACATTGCTCAGACGCAAAGTAAAAGGGGGGAGATTCAATCGGCCTCTATGATGTTAGCGCGCGCCAGTCATATAGTCGCGTCCATCAAACGATCTACAACCCGGGCCGATTTGTTTGGACACATTGCGCAAATCCAAGCAAAAATAGGCTCCTCACAGAAGAGTAGACGGACACTGACAACTGCCTTAGAAGCCTACAAGACTATTCGCCAGGAGAAGAAGAAAGCCAAGAATTTGGTGAAAATAATCCTAGCACATGGTGAACTAGGAGATTTTCCAGGAGGTGTGGCTTTACTCAATACTATGACCAGCGAATGGTATAGGGACCGTACAGCCTGTTGGTTGGCAACCATTCAAGCCCAAAAGGGCGATATTAAAGGAGCACTTCAAACGGCTCTTTTGAGTAAAGGGTATGACTATATGTGGAGGGGATTTACCCTTCAGAGAATTGCCAAGGCTCAAACCCAACAGGGTGATTATCAAGCAGCATTGATTTGGACCAATCATCAACTACGTTCCTCGGAAAAAGCTTCTGCCCTCTTGGGAATTGCCCAAGGGTTAATTGCCTTGACGAATTCCTAATTCTCAAACATATTCCCACGGGTCCCTTCCTCCTTAACTTCCTTGTATTTCACATAGCGCATCATTATTTCATCAGGCCAACCGTTTTGTTGTCTATGGTTGAGAAAATTAGGCTAAATCCCCTTAGGAAACCAGGTTCTCCTAGACTTAAGGACAATAACGAAAACAATAATTCGAGGCTTTATCAATTAAAAAAAGACATAGGTCCGCTTTGAGTCGTCTTTGCTCAATTGCTGACATTACTGACTCAGAATTTTGTTGGTTCAGTCGCTAAAGTGAATTTTTATATCGTTTGGATAAGGCCGCCCTTTGCCGGTTTCAATTAAGTCACGTAAGCTCAATAAGTAACACGCCCATTTCGTCGTAAAGTACAGGAAGTTGTCATCAGATGCGGTTGCGTTCTCGTGAATCAACTCGACCCATACCTGATCTGCATCCTGCTTGAAAGAAAAAGTCAGGTCACCGTGTTGCCACGGCCCGGGTCCGGAAATACAGTGTAGGCGGATCAGTGCATTTTCTTCCAAAGCATCGATCCTGAAGGATAGGGTGACGACATCCGTAAAATGTAGATCCAGCACTTCCCCGACCTTTGGTGTTCCGCTGGTTGCTGTTGCCCACCATCCACAGAGACCCGTGGGCTCATGCATCGATCGGTAGATTGTGTTGATATCGCCCACTATACCAACACGATGTTTGACCCTTGCCATTCTCATTTCTCCTAATTTTGTAGGGAACTACTGTTGTCTTTGGGGTGGGGGGTAGCGAGTTAGGTCAGGAGTTTATGTGTGTCCGTTCGTGAATGAACAACCAATGTTTGTCCTCACAGCCTTATTATTGGCTAGCGTCGATACGGTGAACGTTTCCTGTCCATTGAAGAATATGTTTATCAGTGGTGAGTAGGGACGCCCCCAACAATACGGCACTCGCAGTGATGAAACGATCAGCGGGATCGGCATGGAAATTCACTAATGTTGTGGACGCAATACCTATCTCTCCATCTATCGGTAACTCTTGCAGACCAAATTCCAATAATTGGTTTCTCCATGCAGAAACATCCTGAGACAAAACGATATGTTCTTTCTGGTGAAGAAGCGCAATTTCCCAAAATGAAATAGCAGACACGGCCAGAGTATTTTCGGCTAATGCTTGATCGGCTATTTCCCTGGCGTGTTTGCCCAGTGCTGGAAGGCCCTCTGATAACCAAAGCAAAACATGTGTATCAAGGAGAATCACTGTAAGGCTTCCCAGTTTTCATCAAGCGGCGAGAGTATGTCTCCCTGAATCGTGACAGTGCCTTTCATCGCGCCAAACAGCGTGGGTGGTTTCGGACGATACGGTACGAGTTGGCTCACCGGCTTCCCATTTTTTGTGATAATTAAGGGTCGCCCTGATTGTGCCACTTCGTCCATCAATTGGAGGCACCGAGCTTTGAAATCGGATGCTTTGATTGTTTTCACTTTCATGACTCCTCTCTAGCGCCTTATATAACTATGGTCATAACTATAGTCATATAAGAATATCACTTCTCAGCCTTGACCACAAGAACGGCCTGGAATTGTTAAGAATGTATAGCTTTCTGAAGTCGTGGTCTTATATTTTCAACACATTACAGTGTGAGTGGCTATCCTAAATTAATACTGCTGGGAAGACACAAGGATAGGCCAAAGATGGGCAAGACACTTGAGACATGGGAGTGTTGAATAATGAAGATATCAAAGGCCATATTTCACCAGGAAGTCGTTGACGATCAACAGCATCGGGTCTGTTCAAAACAGTCCGCCCAGCAAGGCCGCAGCCATTTTTGCGCGCGGAGCGTACTGGTCCTACGTGAGCACGCAAAAATGGCGAGAACGCCGCTGGCGGCTTTTTTCAACAGACCCGACATCTAAAAATGTCTCGAATAGGAGAGCCGTAACAGTATAAAAAAAGGGGGCGTCATAGCCCCCTTTTTCCAGATACTCACGTTACAAAATTAGAAACTAACTTTTATGTTCTTTCCCGTGGTGTTTGTAGCCTCCGGGGTGTCCTTTGGTTCCCATCCCCCCACCTTTATAGGCGTTAATACGGTCGTGAACAGTTTTCATTCGAGCCCGTTGTTCATCCGTTAAGACGGCTTTGGCATCCCGGCTGGCTTTAACGGACGCGAAATACATACCCGCTCGTGTGTCATAAAGATCTTTTAATTTAGCCTCGACTTCATTGAGAGATCCTTTATCATCTCGCAAGAGATTATGCAGGTCTACGCTAGCTAGTTGGATATTCGCCTTCATTTTTATTTTGGTTTTTTCAAAATCGGTTTTGATGGATTGAAGTTTTGCGACCTGATCATCGGTAATCGCCATGCCATCTTTGAATTTCAAAATATGATCAATAAATTTTGAAGCACTTTGGTGTGGACCGTGACTTCCTCCACCCATCATTCCTTTCGCCCCGTGGCCTCCATGATGTTTGCTCCCGCCAGAATGGCCTTTGCCATGTCCCATTGAGCCGTATCCATGAGGCGATGTTTTGCCTGTGGTATGGTGAGCGCTTCCACCGCCATGTCCATAACCACTTGCCATGGTAAGCACGGGAAAGCTCAACACTAATCCCAGTATGGCCGACCCAACGGGAAGTAACCGAAAACCCTGTGTGCACGGAGTCAATCTCATGTGGAAAACCTCCTTTCACTCTTCTGAAAGAGCGGGTTGTGGAAAGAGTATAGTCTGTGAAGTTGTGACAGTGATGTTCACCAATGTTTCTATATTATACACGGGAATGGGCGGCATGCAGCAATGAATGAGTTGGCCGGAAGCTAAACGCACGGTATAGAGGGTTTGTGAGCCCTGAAATTGGCGACTTTCAATCTGCCCGGACCCTGATTCGGATGGAGAAATTTCAATATGATTTGGACGAATCATGACTAGGACTTGGCTCCCAGGTTGAAAATCCGGTTGATTTGGGAACGGTCCAATCTCAGTTTCCACCTGTCCATTCTGAATAATTCCGGGAATAGTATTAGCTTGTCCGATAAATTCTGCCACAAATGAACAGGAGGGTTGTTGATAAATGGCCTCCGGCGTATCGCATTGTACCAACACGCCATTTTGCATCACAGCGACCTGGTCTGCCATGGCAAAGGCTTCTTCATGGTCATGCGTGACTAAAATTGCGGTCGTTTGCGTTTGCCGAAGCACCCGATACAGTTCTTTCCGCATTTTTATGGTCATGTCAGGGTCTAAGTTACTGAATGGTTCATCTAATAAGAGCATCAGTGGTTGAGGCGCTAACGCTCTTGCAATGGCTACTCGTTGTTGCTGCCCTCCGGACAGTTCATGGGGAAAACGATGTTCCAGATCTTGGAGTCCCACTAAATCTAATAATGTCTGAACGCGATCTTTGCGCTTGGAAGTGGGCCAGTGATACAGCCCAAAGGCCACATTGTCTTTTACGGACATATGGGGAAACAAGGCATATTCTTGAAAGACCATCCCGACTCGCCGTTGTTCGGGAGGCAGATGGGTGGAAGGAGAAGCCACAACCTGCCCTTGTAATCGAATTTCTCCAGCCGAAATTTTTTCAAATCCCGCAATAGCTCGTAAGGTAGTGGTCTTTCCGCAGCCGGAAGGCCCTAATAAACATAAAATCTTTCCAGGCTGAAGGTGGAGTGAAAGATTGCGAACGGTGGGGACTCCGGGCTGATAGCTGCAAGTAATGGAGTCAATCTCCAGCACTGGAGCCAAGGAAGAAGTGTCTGTTGACAAGGATGCCGAATTCATAGGTGGTGGTTCACAGACAAGGGACATGAGAAAGCGTTTCGTTCCTATTGTACTGAGGCTTAGCTTGCCTGCCAATTCTTTTTGGATAAGAGTACAACGGCTGGAATCGTTAATAGAACAATAAGCAAAGCTGGTGGGGCCGCCAGTTGATAAAGCTCTTCGCTGGCTTCAAGCCAAATCCTGACCGCCAACGTATCAAAACCAATTGGACGTAGGAGCAAAGTCGCTGGCAGTTCCTTCATGCAAAGAAGAAACATAAGTAGCCAAGCAGCCACAAATCCCCTTCGAACGAGCGGTAAGGTCACCTGCCTAAATGCTCGGATGCCTTTGGCGCCAAGATTGCGTGCGGCTTCTTCGAGATTAGGGTTGATTTGTTGCAGGGCCGATTCCATGGCTTGAAGCCCTGCAGGCAAATAATGGATCAAGTACGCCACAATCAAAACGAAGGCAGTGCCATACAGGAAGGGAATCATATCCGTAAACAACATGAGCAGCGCTAAGGCTGCAACAGGGCCAGGGAGCACATAGCCAATATAGGCTCCCTGTAAGCAAGCTAGATGCAGCTTGGAAGGAAAGCGGGTTGCCAGATAGGCTAGAGGGGTTCCCAAGGCCAGGGCCGCGGTGGCAGCGGCCGCAGAAAGGAATACACTATTCACGATGTAGCTGCCAAACGAAGTGCCGATGTCGCCATTGGTCCATGCGGTGAATGTCCATTGGGTAAGTAACAAGACGGGAAGTCCAAACGCGGCTGTAAAAATAATAAAAAATACAAGATTAATAGTTAGTCGGCCAGCAAGCGAACAGGGCTTTGGAGTTGCAGTTCGAACTCGGCCAGATGTCTGATAAAACCGGCTTTGCGTACGAAACCAGCGTTCGGCACATAAAAAAACGAGAGCCATGCTAACTAAGAGGAGGCTCAGCAGGGCCGCGGACTGATAATCAAATCGTCCGGTGATTTGTTGGTAAATGGCATAGGTAAATGTTTGAAATCGCAGAAGCGAAACTGCGCCAAAATCCGAGACCACATACAGTATGACCAAAAACATACTGGCGACCAAGGCAGGGCGGATGAGCGGTAAAGAAATGCGCCAAAATACTTCCCAGCGAGTAGCGCCTGTGGCGTGCGCTGCTTCCTCATAGGATAGATTGAAATTTTGAAATGCGGCTCGAGCTAATAAGTAGACATAGGGAAAAGTATTTAAGGTCATCACGAGTAGTGCGCCTGTAAAGCTATAGGGAGAAGGAATGTGGGCATCTGAGTTGGTGAGCCACTGCCAGATGTGTTCAACCGGTCCGGCTGTATCCAATAAATAGGTATACACATAAGCCAAGACAAAGGAAGGGATGGCTAATGGCATCACAAATCCCCAATCCCAAAACGTTCTTCCCCAAAATTGGTAACGCGTGACTACCCATGCCGTTGAAATACCCAGGGTGAGGGTGGTTAAGGACACACCGATAGCCAAGGATAGGGTATTCGTCAATAATTCGGGAAGGCGGGCGTTCCAGAGATTGCCGGCTTGGGAAAGATCCCCTGTGAAAGCCGAATAGGTGACATAGGCAAGGGGAAACACGAGAAGTGTGGCAATGCTGACTCCTAATAGTGATAGTGGAATCAGCGGGGTTTGGCAAACCATCTAGGAGTGCCCTTTATGATTAGCGAAGACCCAAATGCTGGATCATATCAATAATCGGATCGCGTAATTCGGCCAACCGCGTTAACGGAATAGACGACGCACGAAACGTTGAAGCTGGAGGAATGGCGGGGTCGGCTTGGACAGCAGGGTTTACGGGATATTCCTTATTGATTTCGGCAAACATCGCTTGGCCTTTTGGCGACATGAGAAATGAAATAAGTTGGTGTGCAGGACCAACATGTTTGGCATGAGCCGTCAAGCCAATGCCTGCGACGTTCATAATGCTGCCCATACCTCCTTTCTCCTGGTCGGTGATCAGGGGAGCAATTGGGGCCTTGGGATCTGTGGCTAAATGACGGAAAATATAATAGTGATTCACAAGGCCCACGCTGACTTTCCCTTTGGCCACCGCATCCACTATTTGCCGATTTTTCCCATAGACTTCATTGCCAGCGTTATCACGAATGCCTTGTAAAAATGTATCAACCGCATCTTTCCCTTTCGCGGCCATGATCATGGAGGCGCCTGCTTGGAGATATTCGCTGTTGCCACTGGGGATGGCTAACTTGCCTTTCCATGCGGGTGCTGCCAGATCCAACAATGAATCGATAGTGGAAGGGTCTACGAGGTTGGTGTTGTAGACAGGAATCCACATGCGTCCTGAGATGCCGATCCAACTATTATCGGGCGCTCTAAATGCCTCAGGAATGTCCGTTTTTACACTGGGCAGGGTAATGGGTTGTAAGAGTTGAAGTTTACGAGCCAACTCTAAGGCTCCGGCTTCATTTGTAATAAAGACGTCAGCAGGCGTGCGCGTCTTTTCAGCGCGTAATCGGTTTACTAATTCGGTGCTCCCGGCCGTGAGCAGTTGGACCGATGTACCAGTAGTTTCTTGAAAATGATCTAGAACGGGTTTAATCAGTCGTTCAGCCCGTCCGGAATAGACGACAACTGAGTCTTCAGCATATATTGGAGGGACTTCAATTGGCAGTATGCTGAATAAAATAAAGAATAAAAGTATTGAAAAATAAGGCATAATTTGAAGTCTCCTAACGATTTAGAGAATCATTTTCATTATGTATACCTTACAACGAATGTTTTTCTCGGAGCAAGTCTCACTGAGAGATAGCATGAGAAGATCGTGGGTGAGCGAAACCACATAGCTCAACACAAAAGTTCCCAAGTCTCTTGAAGAAGGCACTGAATTCTTGCTTTCTGAGAGAAATGTTCGGCATAACAGACCAACGCAAGACCTTTTTCTGATGAGGAGTTGTTCATGCTGTTCAAGTCTTGGTTAGGCTTGTTCGTATTTCTGGTGTCGTTAGGCCTCTTTCTTCTTTGGCCTATCTCGACCTGGGCAGACGGGTTTCGCAATCCGTTTCAGGACGCCGCAGCTATGGCGCAGGGAACGGCCTTTATTGCTCAGGCTAACAATCCTTCGGCTATCCATTATAATCCGGCGGGCATGACCCAGTTACCCGGGTTCCAACAAGCCTTTGGCGTTGCCTTTATCAGTCCCAATACGACCTTCAAAATTCCCACCGGAGACAGAGTCGAAAATGATCTCGGTGGCCCGGTTGGCTTGCCTCCATCCGGACAATTATTTATCACCGGCTCGTTAGCTTCGCTGAAGCTGACCGACTCAGATCGAGTGTGGTTGGGGCTTGGTCTCAAATCCCTGTTCGGGTTTGCGAATAAATATCCAAAGGGCGGCCCGTTCGCTACCACGATTACTCGCTCGCAACTCCCCTTCGTAGATATCAAACCCACCATGGCCGTGAAGATCACAGGCATGGTCTCTATTGGTTTGGGGGCAGATATCTTTACCTTCGCCAGCTTTATTGGGGAAGGGCATGCCGAAACCCAATTCATTGGGGTTGGCAATATTCCCGGCACTCAGCCTGGCGACCTGATTGAAATCAATGGATCGGGTACCACTGCTGGCCTCAATGCCAGTATCCTCCTGACACCATGGCGGAATGCTACGAGAAAACCTCTGGTGAATATCGGGTTCATTTGGCGGAGCCAAGCGGTGCTACCCTTAGATGGTGAACTGTTAGCCAATGGCCGTCATGTGGCCGACGTTTCTTCAAGCATCAAATTTCCAGAAAGTTACGAAGGAGGGCTCGCCGTCTGGCCCATTCGCAATACACAGTATGAATGGAAGATCGAGACCGATGTCCATTACGTCCGGTGGCGGACCATTCGCAATTTTGACCTGCACTTGTCGAATGGCGTCTCCTTATACCAACCCCAGAAATGGAAGAATGCTGTCACCGTGGCAATCGGCACAGAATTTACCTGGCTCAAACTGGCGGCATTGCCAGACTGGGACATTGCCCTTCGCACCGGCTATATCCGATCCCCTTCCCCCATTCCCGATAACAATTTCAATCCCGCATTTCCCGATTCTGATAATCATACGTTTTCCATCGGCACGGGGTTCTTCTGCCAAGGAAATGGGCAATTGTTGGGGTTCATCCAATGCGACGACAAGGAAGAGGGCTGGTTTCCCACAACTGCTATTGGATTGGACTTAGCATTCCAGGCCATTCTCTGGGACACACGCAAGGTCACCAACCACCCTAATCCGACCATTAATGGCACATATAGAACTCGTACTTATGGCGAGCAACTCACCTTTCGGGTCAATTTTTAATGAACCCGATTCGGGCCAAAATCTTTTTGATGATGCCATGACCGGACCCAAAAAAACCGTACCCCCTACTAAAATTCAAGCACCGGTTCTTCCCAAAATTTTGGAACGTTCAAGGCTATTTGAGCACCTGGAAACCGCCCGGCAATCTCACCACAAGCTGGTATGGATACAAGGACCACCAGGAGCGGGGAAGACCACGTTCGTAGCGTCCTATCTAAAAGCTCGAAAGAGGAAGTCCCTGTGGTGTCAATTAGATCAAGGGGATGCCGACCCCGGAACCTGGTTCCAGGTGCTTGCGATGGGTATTCAACAGGCCGTGCCGCGCTATCGAAAAACGTTGCCCCAACTTGCGCCGGAAAGAATGCTCAACCTGCCGTTATTTGCAAAGGAGTTTTTTGCCGAACTCTTTCGTCGCTTGAAGGTTCCAGGCATGCTGATCTTTGATAATTATCAAGACGTGCCCCTCTCGGCCCCTCTTCACGAACTATTGGTGGAAGCCACTCGAACTCTTCCCGAACACCACCACATCATGGTGATCAGCCGGGAACCTCCACCAGCCATCTTTGTGGCCCTACATGCTGAACAACACATTCTGGAAGTTGCCCCCAAGGCACTCCAATTTACAGTGGACGAAACCATGGAGCTGCTTCGACTACACGATCCAATCGCTCCGCTTGAAGTCTCCATGGCCCACGCGCAACAGCTTCACGCCTGGACGGGCGGCTGGGTGGCCGGCATGATCCTCGCTGGGCAGCGCGATACCAACGACGACCGCATCTTTCCGACATTCACGGAAGAATCCCATACGGTCTTATTTGACTATCTTATGCGGGAAGGCCTCACCAAGCTCTCGCCAGCTCGACAGATGATGCTTCTCAAAGCGGCATTCTTCCCACAATTCACGGGAGCCATGGCTAAACAATTTACCGAGATTCCAAATGCCGGCAGGGAATTGGCGCAGCTCGCGCATGCAGGGTATTTCATTGAAGTTCGTGGTGACAGTCCTCCTATCTATCAATTTCATCCCCTCTTCCGGGAATTCTTGCTGTTGCGGGGAGGTGAACAGTGGGCAGAGGAGGAACGGCGACGGTTGCAGCAAGGTGCCGCAGCCGTCTTGGCGGAACATGGGCAGGAGGAACAGGCCATTGAGTTGTTGTTCTCTATCGGAGATCAGCAGGCAGCCATTCTATTGGTCTTAAAGATCGCGCCAAAACTCGCCAGCCAATTTCGATGGCAAACCCTTGAGACCTACCTCCAGCACTTCCCCCAGAAACTCATCGAAACGACCCCCTGGCTGGGATTTTGGATGGCCTCTACCCAGATGTTTCAAAATCCGTTCGAAAGTGAAAAAGGGTTCAATTGGGCATGGGAGCAATTTCGCGAACAGGGCGACGCCCAAGGAGAGATTCTGGCCTGGTGCGGTATCATCGAGTCGATCTTTTTTTCGCAGGCCCATTTATTTCGATTGGGTCCCTGGATAGACCGGATGGCAGACGTATCGGCCGTCTCCTCATTCCCGTCAGTCGAACTGGAAGCCCGCATTTCGGGCTGCATGTTTATCGCCTTGTTGTGGGGAGGGCTATTGGCCGATCCCCGTATCTTTGAGTGGGAACGCCGCATCCTTCGTCTTCTCGAGATCCTACCCGATCCCTCCCAACGAATGTGGTTAGGAGGACATGTAGTCATGTTTCGATTTTGGCGTGCAGACATTCAGCAAGCCAAATCTATCCTTGACACCCTATCCGTCCAGCTAGATCAAGCGAACGTGTCTCCGATGGCCCGATGGTTATTTACCCTGCAAATGAGCGTGTATGCCTGGCAGGTTGGGGACCGAGCATTGGGAAATACGATGTACCAGCAAGGGGTGGACCTCGCCCGTCGGTACCGCATCGACAAAGAAGTAGACTTGGCCCACCATGCGGCCATGCTGGCCATGTCCCTGGGCGAGGAAGACCAAGCCACTCAACTCCATGGCAGTGGCACCGCCACTTGCCAGCAAGCCGATGGCGTACCTGGCGTCCAATACCATTACATGGCAACCGCTTTGGCCATTGATCAATGTAAACCCAGTGAAGCGCTTCGACATGCCGAAAGAACCCTACAACTTGGTTTGCAGGATCAACATCCTATTGGTGAAGGGGTCGGACGCATCGCACGTGCGCAAGCCTTCATTGCAGCTAAAGATCTACAGAAAGCCCATGAAGAAACGACGCGGTTGTTGGAGCATGGGCGACGCTATGGACTCGGGTGTCTCGAAGCCTGTAGTTGGTATTTTGCCGCGCACATCTATTTTCTACAGAAGAACCTGTTAGAAGAAGAGAAGGCGATTAAAGCGTGGTTGCAGTTTTTCCGGGAACAGGGAATGGTGTATTTCATGGGTTGTTCACGAGATGGGCTAGCGCAGAGTTGTGCCCGCGCCCTAGGAGCTAACATTGAGAGAGAACATGCCAGACACATCATTTTGACGTTGGGACTTACACCGCCGGCCGACCCTATAGTCAGAACCACATGGCCATGGCCGGTGAGTATCCGAACATTTGGGAATTTCTCAATCGTGTTGGCGAATGGCCGGGAAGTAACGTGGAAGAAGCCACCCCGGCGGCCCTTGGCCCTTCTGAAAGCGGTGATAGCTCTTGGCGGACAACATATCCCTGCCTCGAAGTTGATAGCTCTTCTGTGGCCAGATGCCGAAGGGGATTTGGCCTACCGATCGCTCCTGACTGCGATCAGGCGAGTGCGAACGTTACTCGGACATCCAGATAGCTTGCAATTGTCTGGAAAGCTCGTCAGCCTTAATCAACAGTTGTGCTGGGTGGATAGTCTAGAATTTGATCGCTATGTTGAACACGCCACAACGATCCGTAAAAATGAAAGTCTAGAACACAGCCTGCCGTATTATGAGCAGGCCGCGCTCCTCTACCATGGGAAATTTCTCTGGCAGGATGAACAGGAAGGCTGGACCCTTCATCGCAGGAACCAACTAGAGAGCGCCTTTCAGCGAGTCATTGAGCAATTGTGCAGTGATTATGAACAGACCGGACGCTGGAAAGATGCCATTGATCTGCTAGATCGAGCGACGCATAAGTCAAGCCATGGTTGAGTGTTATGCTGTCCACTATTGCTCGCAAGCGTTGGCTTGAGGAAAGAGGCCTTGTCACATGCCTCTTCTCAAAAGTCCGGCTCATATCATAACGATCAGCCCCCCAACAAAAGTTGTGGCATTAACGGACTTGCGATTTTTTCAGGCGCCAGGCGGTGAGGCCAGCTAATCCGGTGCCGAACAACAGGATGGTCCCGGGTTCGGGAATGGGCGGGCCGCCATCTTGGGTCACGGTCAAGCTCCCATCATTGATGGCATCAATGTGAATCGGCACACCAAATGGCGCCGAAAAAATCACCTCGTTCAGCTCTAATTGGGACACACCAACGCCCACTGCATTAAAGGTCACCGAGGCCAATACCCCGGTTCCGACTGCACCCGTCGGAAGCAACGTCGCCTCGGCAAAATTCACGTCCGGCGCCACAACATCGTTTTCGATCCCCAAAACTGGCGCCAGCAGAAACCCGCCATCCCCCACATTCGTCGCCGTCAACACCGCCGCACCAAAATCCAAATCAAATTCAAACGCATTCAGCGGAGCACCCGGGACAATATCCGACGCCACAATGTCCACCGTGACCGTATCATTCACGAATACAGGGAATAGATTCGAGGATTGAATCCCCGGGGTACTAGGATCCACATCCACTGCTATGGAGACCGCCCAAACTGGTGTGGCGAGGGTCATCAGCCCTCCTAATAACACACAACAAACACTCGGTAATCGCTTTCGCATGGCTATCCTTCCTTTCACGTACACCAGCCCCACCCTCCTGGCCAGACATCTCTGGTGAGAAAATTAGTACTGCCTGTTAAAAACCCGACTGCCCAAAACTGCCAACAACATAATTCACGTCGATCATATCGACTTGCCCGTTGCAATTCGTATCGGCCACCTGGCACTGCGCAATGGCCGTGGGGTCTTGCCCAAAACAACTGCCCACTTGCGAGACATCTAAAATATTCACCACCCCATCATTATTCAAATCAGGGTCCGCCGCCACGGTACACATAGGCCCCGTCCCGCCGCCGGGCCAGGAGGTGGTTACGCCATAGTTCACCGGTCCTGATTGATTACGAAAACTGATCCAGCCGGTATTTTCACTCCATGCCCGACCACTGAATTCTCCAGTATTAGGATCAATCCGCACACGATAGGGTTTCGTGGCACAAGAATTCGTGTTTTCACACGAAAAACTGATCCACCCCGTATTCTCCGCCCAGGCATAGCCCGCTAAATTGCCCACCCCATTATTGGTCACCCGATAATCTCGGGTGCCACAAGTGGAATTATTGAGACACGACAGACTCACCCATCCCGTATTCTCCGACCAGAGATACCCGCTCACGCCATCATCTTCCACGAACACCCCGGGGCCGCCATCGCCCCTTGGCTCCGCATTCAGCCAACCGATATTCTCACCCCAGGCATACTGCGCCCCACTATTGGCCGGATCAACATTGTCGCTGGCCCAGGCTAGCGACCCGGACTGGTCTAGCAGTAGTGCCGCTATCGACAGTATTGTTAAAAACGTTGTTTGATTTCTCATGTGTTCTCCTTATTGTTCGGCACAAGACGGCTTCATTGGCAACTAATATTCTGACAAGGGACCCCCGCCGCGGACACACCAGACGCCAAGGGTTTGCGATTTGCTGCTAAAGGCCAACTGGCCGTTGGAGCTTACGCTCCACACAGTCGCGGGATTCTCACTATTCGTTGTTGCCGTCCAGAAAGGGATGAAAGATGAGAGGTTGAACGGATGACCAGGAGGTAGACCAAACATCACAAGCGGATTCTGCGGAGAAGTGAGACGAACGAGCAGACTGGTCAATTCATGCATCGACGGCAGTCGCCAGCCCTTCTTGCCGTTCGTCGAGGAGTTCGCGCATTGGTATCTCGCCTCGCTCCATGTGCGCGAACCCGTGCCCGGTTGCTTCGGCCACACCAGGCCCGTCTCTTTATCCAACACTGCCTCTCCTCCGAGCACTAGCTTGAATCGTTCAGTAGCTGGCAAGTCCTGATCCCATGATGGCTGTGTCTGCGTCGTGGCCACTGGGTTCCCGCTCCCATCCACCGCCGACCCCGGGGGCTCCAAACTCCCACTCTGCGCCTGCACCCCACTCACGCCGTATCCTAATATCAACACCACACTCATCCCGATCACCATGCCCATACGTCTTCTTTTGTCCATCTCATACCTCCCTAGTTATCAAGTTTGACTGTATGAATTTGTGTCCCGCGGTTTATGACTCAGACTTCCTGAATGACGCTGTCAATATTCGGACAATGGCCCTCCCCCGCGGACACACCACACAGAGAAGCTGCGCATCTTAGCGGGGGTGGCCAAGTCGCCACTGTTGAAGTTCACGGCCCACGCATTCGTGGGAGCAGCAGCATTCGTCGTCGCGGACCAATAGGCCGACTGGACGTTGGTAAAGGGATGCCCAGGAGACAGATCAGGCCCTCCAGTCGGATTCCCCGGCACAAGTAGACTCAGCAATTCATGGATCGACGGCAACCGCCAGCCCGATTGCCCGCCAGTGCCTAGGCGCAGACAGTGCAGCCGCGCATCAACGGGTGCAGTAAAATTTTCCTCCCACACATGATTAGTGGTGTCCGGTGACTGCTCCCAAACCAGCCCGGTCTGTTTGTCCAATACGGCGTCGCCGCCCATCACCAGTTTAAATCGCTCGCTCGCGGACAGGATCTGGTCCCACGACGGCAGCGTCTGCGTGGTTGGCAAGGGATCGCCGCTGCCATTCACCGCGGAGCTTGGTGGCTCCAAACTCCCACTTTGCGCTTGTCCAACGCTTGCACCGAATGCGAGCCCCAGCATTATTATCACTAATAACTCTGTCACGATTAATTTCATTTTTGTCATGCCCTCACTCACATCAACATTCATTTTCATTTCAAGTCCTTTCCCTTTGCATTGAGCCTCCTTTCCCTTACCTTGAACGGATAGGAAGCCAAAGAGGTGAGTGACTACTGAACAGGTTCAAAGTCCGAAATCGGCAGGATCCCTGGGACGACTGGCACGACAACTTGTGTTTTTCCAGTTTCGACATCAAACACTTCGAGGCTCGCCACGATGGTTTGTGCACATCCCACTTTCGCTGCCACTCGGCCTAAGCATTGGACCACACCATAAATCGTCGCACGTTCTCCAGAACCAAGGCCTAGCGCTCTTCCAGGAAACCTCATTGACAGAACCTGCCCTGGTTCGACCTTGCCTTTGAGAGTTTGTAATTCTTTGCCATCTGCGTGGTAGAGCGCTAACCGGACGGCGCTAGGATCTTGATTGAGGACAGTCGGAGGCGCGAGCACATGAAGCACGGCAATTTGGCTTTCGACGATACCCAACGCTAGGCTGGCTGGTGGTTCGGGCTGTGGATTAAAGGCTTGAGCCTGTCCAGATAACCCTCCCACCCCGATAATGGCGACAAGCGTTCCGGTGAGTATGGACATTTTCAGATAAAAGAAAACATTCATGATCATCTCCTTATTTTGTAGATGCCCTGTTTAACCTGACAGAGTGGTTGATTTGCCGAATTTACACAGGATAATGCAGAAGCAGAAGGAACAAATCAGGAACAGATTGAGGTGAAATTATGATATTTAGACTTATGCGAAACTAGGTCTTTAGGCTGGTAAAATGAATAAGGTAGGTAGGACTTGATTGTGGGACCTGTTTCTCTAATGCAGAGTCAACCCCTCCCACATTTTTGGTGTTCAGTGAGCGTGGGGTCCGGGATCATGCTTCTCTACCTGGTGGCAATGCGACACAGGATGGGGGCGGAGTCAGGGCCTCAAGCTAAAACGCGAGCCGTTGCGGGCTCAAACACACCACGAGGTCTCCTGTCCCGAACCGAGGAGATGGGACATTTGTCTTATGACGAGTTGAGCGGGGAGGCGGGAACGACCTTCTGAATAGCACGGAACTGGATTGAGCGTTGTTCAGTAACGTGCGATTGACTTTTTCTGGGCCTGGACAGAGGCCCTCTATGTGTGGCTCTTGGTTCAACCCATGGTCGCCCTGGTTTTACTGACAGGGGAATGGTAGTGGACTGTTCTAAGCCGTTTGGCAGCTCGCGCAGAGGCCGTAAAGCTCGAGTTTGTGGGTTTCAATCGTGAACCCGTTTTTCCGGGCAACGGCTTCTTGGAGGTCTTCAATTTGGCAGTTGTTGAACTCGACGATTTTCCCGCATCGGGTACAAATGAGGTGATCGTGGTGGCCCTTATGGGCGACGTTGTCGAACTGGGTTTGAGTCCCAAAATGACGTTCTTGTGCCAGGCCTGTATCGCAGAAAAGTTTGAGCGTTCGATAGATGGTCGCGAGACCGATATGCGGATCTTTCTTCGCTAATATATGATATAACTGCTCGGCTGTGACATGCTCCATTTTCAAGAATGTGGTGAGAATCAATTCCCGCTGTCGCGTCAGCTTGAGGCTGTGCTTGGCGAGATGATGTTTAAGAAGTTCGAGTTCTTTGACGGGTTTAGGCATGGGCAGCGGTTCCCTGAAAATGCGAACAAGTATTAAACCCCAAGAGGCCTATTGGGTCAAGGAATTTTTTGACATGATATTGGTAGAAAACGAGGTGGAGTCTTTATGCGAAAACCGATAGAAGTTACGAGTGACCGGGCATTACTGATTTACACGTTGCATTTAACTGAGTCGATGGGATTGATGAGTGATGTGAAACTTCAACAATTGTTGTTTCTGTCGGAATTGCAAATGTTGGGAAAAGGGTTGAAAGGGCTGCATTGGGAATTTGTGCGGTTTCCCTATGGTGCCTTTAGTAAGGATGTGGATAATGATTTGTTGTTTTTACGCCGGAAGGAACGGATTCAAAACTTTGATGTAATTGGAGATGCGGAAGCGGTGGTAGAGTTGGTCGATAAAGCGGTGGAAGGACAAGAGGCGAATGAGCAGACAATCGAGATTATCCGTATCGTGGTTGAGACGTATGGGCCGCAAGACACGAGTGAGATCATGAGTTCTGTGGAAGCTGTGGAGTTAAGTCCGGCGGATAATCCGGAAGAAAAACTGGCTATCCGGGATATTTCGTTTCACACCATTATGTTGGTGCCCTCACGGGTGGAGACCACGGAAGCTTTTACGCTGACGGCTGCCCAGGCGAAAAATCTGAACAAAGCGATGGGGTATTAGCCTGAAAACGTGCAGTATTGAGAAACGTATCATTTTATGTATGAAGGGAGCGTTGAATAATGAAAATAGCAAGGGCCATATTTCGTCAGGAAGCTGTTCGCTATCAGCTGCATCGGGTCTGTTCAAAAAAGTTGTCCAGCAAGGCCACAGCCATTTTTGCGCGCGGAGCGTACTGGCAATACGTGAGCACGGAAAAATGGCGAGAACGCCGCTGGCGGCTTTTTTCAACAGACCCATGAAATGAATGGTCTATGGGTTGGGGCATTAAATCCTTTTCTGCGTCCTTTTCGCGAAGCGAAAAAGACGCAGAATTCAAAGGAGAGATTATTTCATTGAGGTTTTCTTTTCATCTTTCGATGGCTTGACCATAAATGCTTCATTTAACGCTTCCAGCCGAACTTTTCCTACGCCACTGACCGCCTCTAATTCTTCCATCGTTTTAAAATCCCCATGTTTTTCTTTATAGGTGAGGATCTTTTGGGCCGTATCCTGCCCAATGCCAGTGACGGCCTGCAGTTGCGCCATATTCGCGGCATTGATGTCCGTTTTCACGGCACTCATCCCCCAGGTGGTAGGAATTAGAAGCCCCAATGTGAAAAGTAAGGCCAGCAACAGAGATGAAATGTGAGTTGATTTCTGAATCATAATGATTCTCCTTAAATAAAATAAAAAAACGATAGAGCCCGTTCTTGCATTCCGTTGTGAGGAGTGAAGTCGGACTTCAGTTGAATGAATAGCTGAACGCTAGGCCTAGGGCTGGTAGGAGAACAAGTCTGTCGAAGGACTTACCGATTTAAAGGAAAGAACTGAGGAAATAGCACAATTCTTAAGAAACGTGGGTCGTAGACATTGTCGGGAATTGATACAGGTTGCTGAACTTTTCTTCTAAATCCCGGAGAAAAGGCTGAGATGTCAGTGGTTGTCCGGTTATTTGCTGAATTAGGTCGCTGGATGAATATTGGCGTCCCCATCGATGTACGCGGTCATTCAGCCATTTTTTTAGAGATAAAAAATTTCCTTTGCTAATATGGTTGAGAAGGTCGGGGATCTCTATCTTGGCTTGATGAAACAGCATGGCGGCATAGAGGTTGCCTAAGGTGTATGTGGGGAAGTAACCAAACGCTCCAAATGACCAATGCACGTCTTGCAGTACTCCTTCCGCATCATTGGCTGGAGTAATCCCTAAATATTCTTGAATTTTGGCATTCCAGATGTCGGGTAATTCATCGATCTCGACTCGTCCTTCAATGACGTCAAGTTCAATTTCAAACCGCACCATAATATGCAGGTTATAGGTCAGTTCGTCTGCTTCGACACGAATCAACGAAGGGGTGACGCGATTAATGGCCAAATAAAATTCGTCAACTGATACGTTGCCAAGTTGAGTAGGAAACGTTTCCTGCAGTTTGGGGTAGAAATGTTGCCAAAAGGCTTGCGATCGGCCCACAGAATTTTCCCACAAGCGTGACTGACTTTCATGAATACCTAAGGAAATAGCTTCGCCCAAGGGCGTCCCATAATGTGTAGATGAGAGGCCCTGCTCGTACAAGCCGTGTCCGCCCTCATGGATGCAGCTGAACAGGCATGATGGCATGTCGGTCTCAAAGACACGTGTGGTGACTCGTGTATCGGTTGGGTGGAACGAGGTCGTAAAGGGGTGGGCAGAAAGATCAAGGCGTCCTCGTTGAAAATCATACCCCATTTGTTTGAGCACAAGGCGGCCAAACTCAACTTGCTTGGTCGTGTCAAAGGATTGCGTGAGTAGGCTGATATTGGGTTGAACCGGAGAGTTTCGGATCTGATCGAGTAAGCG
Source organism: Nitrospirales bacterium (assembly GCA_965223685.1). GTDB lineage: Bacteria > Nitrospirota > Nitrospiria > Nitrospirales > UBA8639 > Nitrospira_E. The sequence goes on along the minus strand of CBDCXG010000002.1, from coordinate 1,007,107 downwards.
AATCAGGTGTGTACGCAGTTCAGCAAACAAAGGGCGGAGCTGAGCCACGGTAGTTCCTGGTTCAAACGTATCCAATAACGCATTGTAGGGTGTGTCAGTAAACCCTAAATAATCTGCCTCTTGTCGTTTGAGCCCTACAAGCCGTTCTAAGTTTGGAAGAAAACGTTGGAAATCGTTGGTCTTGCGTGCTTCAGCCCAGACTTGCTGTGCGAGAGAACATTCTCGTTCCAGTGCATTCACAAATGATGAAGGCAGCTTTTTTGCACGAGAAAAGTCCCGCCAGGTTTCGCGAAGTAAGGCTTGGCAGGTATCATCCAGAGAATCGTGGTGTTGGGGAAGAAGGTTTCCGGTTTCGATATCAATAAAAGATCCAAGCAGAGACTCGACTTCAGGTGACACGAATTGGTTGTGGGCGAGTGTTTGTATCGTAGCCAGTTGTTCGGCCCGAATGCCCCCACTTCCTGCTGGCATGTAGGTTTCTTGATCCCATGAGAGAACCGCAGCAGCATCCCGCAGATGATGAATCTCTCGAAGCTTTGCGGTTAACTGGTCAAGTGAAGCAGAGGTGGTCATGGCCAAACGTCCTTTTTGCTAGAGATTGCTATCAAGATGATGAACGAGTGCCACTCTACGCCAGTTCTCCAAAGATTAGCAATATAGTAAGGGGTCAGACTCGAATTATTTAATTCGAGTCTGACCCCTTACTTATAACGTTGTTGGTGCTTGATTTATGGATAGACTGATGAGCACAATGCTTCTCATTTGCAGGAACTGAAATCTTTATGAGGTGTATATGAAACCAATCGTGTTGCCGGATGTGGAAGCCTATGCTGAGGCTCATTCACTTATGGAATCAGATGTGTGTCGGCGACTTCGCGAAGAAACGTACCGGACAATGGAATGTCCACAAATGGTTGTAGGATCATTGGAAGGGGCGTTCTTGAAAGTCATGGCTATGACGGTGGGTGCTAAGCGGGTTTTAGAAATAGGTACGTTCACCGGCTATAGCGCGTTGTGTTTTGCAGAAAGTCTTCCTGGTGACGGGTTGGTCGTGACGTGTGATATAGACCCGGAGACGACGGCTCTCGCGAAGAAATATTGGGCAGAAAGTCCGCATGGTTCGAAAATTCACCTTCGGTTGGCTCCGGCGTTAGAAACCCTTGCCGATTTAAATAGCCCATTCGACCTTATTTTTATCGATGCAGATAAAGCCAACTATGTGCAGTATTTTCAGCGTTCGTTAGATTTGATTGCGCCAACCGGAGTGATTTTAATTGATAATGTTCTATGGAGCGGGGATGTATTAACCATGCCTCCGCCCGACACGAATACGGCGGCTATCCAAGAACTCAATCGGATGGTCCATGCCGAATCGCGAGTCTCGTCGGTTCTGCTTACTATTCGCGATGGAGTATTCTTGATTAAACCCCGGTCGATGTGATCCTTTATAATTCCCAAACGTTCAATTTTTAAAGAGCAATCCAAGCCATTATACAATGAGGATTAATGGGCCTGTCGGATGGTTTCGGTTTTGCCTACTCGCTTTGCGAATCGGTCTTGCAAGCCATGAAGCCGAGCCAGGTACTTGCTGACCTCGTGGTCTCCACATCGTTGGTGAAGGGTTAGCTTATACCCACGTGCGGCATAATCCCGTCCTGCACCAGCCCCACAGAGCTGGATGACGGCGGCAAGGTCTTGTTTCCGTTGGAGCGGCACTCTATTCATCTTTTGGGGGCCTATTGTGTGTGTGACGCGGGAATCCAGATAGGCCGCTGTCAATTCTATGGCATGACTTGGGAGGATGCGTATATACAGACTGTTGAACCAGCATGTTTTCAGATCATGCCATGGGCCCTCCTTAACCACTTGATGGTTGTGAATGCAGTAGCTTTTTGCTGCTTCAAAGGTTCCATCGGTTATCTGGTACATGCCAGCTGCGCTTGATGCTGGTTGGTAGAGCGCCAGAGGATTCCACGTTAGTTGCCATCGCCAATAGGTACGTGCCACAGGATTCCCTCCACCCTCGACCTGTGCCAATGCAGCCAGAAACTCTGGTGTGATGATGGCCGTGGCATGCTCATGGAAGAGAGATTCATATTCCTTCCATGTTTGAGTAGGGTGCTTGTTGAAGGAATGGTCCAAGGGAAAAAGTATTTCGCTTGGTTTATGGTATGTCTGGAAGGCTGCGTTCACTCCAAACCACAGAAGGAACAGCAGAATGGGGATGAGGGTTACACGAACAAGTGGAGGTGAGGCCCATATGGCTTTCAAGAAAGCTTGGCACACATGCCAACATTCACGAACAACACGCCGGAATATGGCGAGGGTTATGTGAAGCGTCTGCTTTTTCCCTCGTCGGGAATGTCTAGAAGTTCGGCGCTTTTGTTTTAATGGCATAAGACTATTATACCTCATGAAACGAGGGTGTATGGGGATAGCCCTTTAACTGTTGTATCGGACTTTACCCTCACCTTCATTCTCTCTCTTAAAGGGCGAGGAAAAAAGAAGAGAAAATTAATTGGGGGAATTTTGAACCACTGGCAATGTGATGTGTGAGGGGTGGTTGGGTGTGTGCCAGATTTTCCAGGTTGGCGCGGGGCTGTCTAGTAATTGGAAGTGGTCTTTGTCAGCTCCAGCTAAGGCCACGCGAATGCGGTGGCCTTTTTTGAATTGATACGAGATGGGGAGTAGGTCGATGGTGAGTTGGGTGACTTCATTTGGAATGAGAGGCGAGGCATCGGCTCGCCGATAGGTACGATGGGGAATGGAGAGTGTGTGAGTTACGGGATCGTCTGGTTGCCAAGTTCGATGTAGAGCTCGTAATTCACCTTCCGTGACATAATGCACCTGGCCTTCCGGTGTGACATCTTCCAAATACACAAACAGCGTGGTATCCATAGCATTAGCTGAAAGGTAGACGGTGGCAACCGGGTGTCCAGTAACTTCCAGGTCTTCGTGAAGCGGATCGGTTGTATAGAGCAGCAGCTTTTTATCTTGTTCATCGCGATCGGGGTACGGGTCTTTCAGTGGGATGCCCACCATGGTGTTCCATCGTGACTGCAGGCCGGTTCCTGCGGTGAGATCGACATAATATCGATCAGGTGGGGATTCCTCTGGTGAATGCGTCTCTGAAAGTTGGTGGTTTGTATGAAAATAGAGTTGAGTCGGTGTGGAGAATGGAGGCCATTGTGTTGTGGCGTTCCATCGTTCGGCTCCCATCGTGTAATACTGGATTGGGGGGGAGTTATCGTGGGAAGTCCGATTTTCTTTGAGATGGTGATTGAAAAACTTGATCAGCTCTCCAGCATGATCGAATTCGGCTGTTCCCAATCTATACGGACTGATCTGGCGTTTACCTCCATGGTCCCAAGGTCCTACGATGAGTTTGTTTTGAGGATTGTCCTGGTGCAGGTGACGTTTAATGGCAGCTAGGCTATACCCTCCATCAAACCATCCACTATAGCTATAGATGGCTGCGCCAGTTTGCGCGATGGTTTGTGCGTAGGTTTGAGGACTCAATGCATCAATATTTGGAGCTTGTCGAGAGGGTGGGGGGTCGTCTCGAAATGTCATGCCTGAAGCTTCATGAAACGGGCTCCAATTTACCGCATGCTCTTGGATGGCCATGGTGAGGAGCTGGTTATCTAGATCATGGTCAACCGGATGGACACCCCGCACAAACAGATTAGTTACCCAACCGGCAAAGGGTAATTTATTGTGGTCCAATTGGTTATTGATGTAGCTCCAGGTTTCTGTAAACCATTTCAAATGGATGCCGCCGGGAAAAGCAATTTCGGAATAAAGATCAAACCCTGCAAACATGGGAGCTACGGCTTTGACCGCGGGATGTTGGTTGACCAATAGCATCTCCGCGGTTCCGCCGCTGTAGGAAATACCCATGGCTCCGACTTTTTGATTTGACCAGGGCTGCGCAAGAATCCAATCTACAATTTCGGCGCCGTCCTGAATTTCTGCTGGGGAATAGGCGACAGGTCGTGAGCCAAATGAGGCTCCAGAGCCGCGTACATCCACATCCACCCAGGCATAGCCCTGTTGAAGAAATTGCTCAGCATAGTGCCCAATCGTGCCCCGTGGACGGGTGTCTTTGAATAGGGAGATGGGCCAACGATATTCAATGGCTCGCCAATAGCGGGTTTGATGGATGATGGTTGGGATATGTTGGTCTGGCTCTAGGCCATCAGGCAAATAGAGATCAACCGCAATCTTGACGCCATCTCGCATCGTGAGATACTGCGAAGTACGGTGCCATGAACGGCTGGATTGGTTTGAGTGATGGGATGAGTTGGGAAACGTGTTTGGTTGTTCCGTAGAGTCTTTGGAAATCGGTGTGCAGCCTATGAGGTAAAAGATCGGTAGAAAGAAGAACAGGATTATTAAAGATTGAATAGAATTAATGAACTGGTGATCGCGACAGCCTTTGAAAAATTTGAGAACAATGAGGGACATGGTGATGGGTAGAATGTGAGTCAATTTCCTTAGTGACCTCAGGGGAAAACCTCCCCGAAAATTTATGATAGCAGGCAGCAAAGCAAAGCGACTATAGATGGCTTCAGCTTTTGGACATATGGCGGTAGCTTATGTGATGGGGAAAACCCTGGATCCTGTTTGGCATTCCACGCGGTTTTGGATATTGACGGCGCTGTGTTCTGTGTTGCCCGATGCTGATGTTGTAGGCTTCGTGCTGGGTATTCCCTACGAACACATGTTGGGTCATCGAGGGATCACCCATTCAATTGCATTTGCGATATTGTTGGGAATTCTCGTTCCATTCTTAGCTGTCCCTGGCCTTCCATTTTTCAACAAGCGTTATGGCTTCTTAGCGATCTATTTTGCGGCAGTTACCCTATCGCATGGTTTCCTGGATGCCTTTACGAATGGTGGCCTAGGGATTGCCTTTTTTGCGCCATTTGATGGCACACGATACTTTTTCCCCTGGAGACCCATTGCTGTGTCTCCTATTGGCCTATCAGATTTTTTTTCGTCTTGGGGGTTGGGTGTAATTCTGAGTGAACTGGTTTGGATAGGTATTCCAGTGATCGTTTGGCTTATGGGCCACTGGGCGATCAAAAAGTAAGGTTAATAGGTCCAGGTGAGAATCATGGTCCAGGTGTTTTTCTTGTAATCGTACAGAGGAATGTCGGATTTATTCCGAATGCCCTGGTATTGAGCTGTGAGGGCAAAATTATATGGGAGTGGCTTTGTCAGTTGCACAAGGTGGGTTTGTTGGCGGTCATCTCGTTTGGAAAGTCTGCCATCTCTATCCGTAAAAATAAGGGTGGTTTGATTATTTTTATAATCTCGCCAATGCACATCGTAATCATAGCGAAGGGACATTTCCCCCCAAGGGAGTTGTAGTTGGGCTCCGGTGAGGAGTCGATCTCCTCGATAAGAAAACGCTGCGCCATCTGTGCTTTCGTTATCGTATTGATAGCCAACTCGCAAGATGAGTTGATCATTGATTAATCTGAAAGCATGAATGAGACCAAGAGTGTTGTTGTATCCATCTCTCAATTCACCGCGAAATCGTACATCTCGAGCGCCAATTTCACGGAAAAATGTTTGGACTTGGTAGCGGTATAAGCCAGTGGTGAGGTTTCCGACACTCCCAATCCCTGGAAGGGTGAATGTTGGTCCAAGTACAGTGGCGCTAAAAGTTGGAGTATGTCTGGAGAGGAAGCCATCGGAATCTAGAAAGAGATAGTCATAGGTATATTGGGCACCTAATTGAAAGGGGAGGGTGGCGATCACGCCTCGATAAAACCCTGATACTCCAACTAGGTGGTTCTGAATATTAAATTCATTGAATCCTTCCCCATGGAGCGTTTGTAAGAAAGAGTAGGTGGCGGTGGCTTCAAATGGCCCACTCTGCAAGAAAGAATAATCAGCACGTAAGGAGCCAATAAATCCAGGTGCGGTGGTATCGCGACGTCGTAAATCTCTAAGAAGCAAATTAGGGTCATTAGGAGGATTCAAGATCGGAATGTCCCCAGCAGAGTCAGGATTAATTTTCACATTGTCGTCGTAGAATCCACCGGCACTGATCTGTAGTCTAAACCGTTTTTTCTTACCAAAAATTTGACCAGCTGAGAGTGCCTCACGAATGCGTACGGACGCTTGGGTCAGAGGAGAAATGGTTTGAGTACGTTGGACTTGTTCTAATTCGTGTAAGGCTTCATCCGGTAATCCTAAAACTCCCAAAGCCAATCCTCGATAAAACCCATTTAATTGGCGAATGTCTGGATTGGGGGATTGGTTTTGGTCAAAGGCCTCAACGGCGTCCCCATATTGCTTGTCACGGTATTGGAGAAACCCAACATAATACCCTAAGTTTTCAGTGTCAGGGTTTTGCTCAAAAATGGGTACAAGTAAATTCCTGGCTTTGTCGTATTCCCCAGCAGAAAAATAGGCGATTCCTAGATGGTGTTGGATATCTGTATCGGTTGGTTTAAGCTGATACACGGTTTCAAGGGGGCCAATGGCTTGCTGAGGCTTTTCTTGGGCCAAATATACTAAACCTTTATAAAAAAGGCCTCGCTCATGTTTTGGGTCAAGGGTTAATACATTGTTTAATAGTGCCAAGGCTTCATCATACTGTTTGTCGTCGTAGGCGATGGCGGCACGCGCAGCCTGGATATTTGCATCCCCGCGCTGTGCTATTGCTGGAGTTAGCCGCCAGAATGTAGTAAGTGCGAAAAGAACAATTAATAAGACACAAAATTTTCGGCGACTAGGGTGATACATAGTCTATCCTATTCGGGAAGAGGTAAAAGGGAGAATCAAGGTTGTTGGTCTGTTCACTGAGTCTACCTAATGTAAAGAAGACACGACTAGAAAAATTTACAATAGATTAGGACGACGCCTACAATATGAGCATGATTTACAAGGATTTCTGGAGATTTGTCAATATGGCTTGGGTGCGACATCCATTCAAACGTGTGTTTTGCCTGGAGAATACAGCGAGGAATTCATCAAGTGTAAATGGAAAGTTCTTTCATTTGTAAGGGGTGGAGTGAAAAAGGATTGAGCCAGGGAAGGAGCTGGATGATGGTGAAGTGGGGTAGAGTGGGAAACGTGTTCCCTACGCAGAAGCGTGGAGTAGAAAGGGCGATCTTCGTATTTGTCGGTTTTATCTTTCTAGGATTTTGTTCAGAGGTGCATGCCGAAGTTGATTCCACGAACGACCCGGTTATCGAACACTTAGAGTTTTTAGGGTACGAATGTGATCTCATTGAATCTGGTATCCGTGCTAGACATAGCTCTAAAATTCACCTTTTTATTACGAATGCGTTTGGAGGAATTCGCATGCAAACCGGGTTTCCTGGCAATAGTCCCCACACAGATGTTGGGTCCCGCTATCGCGTAACCAATGCCCTGATGAAGCGATTCTCCGTTATGCAAATATTTTGGTCAGAAGATGGGAGCCTTTTTGCGATGGCCTGGATGCCTGGTCGGTATGAAAAAGGTCGGTTTGCGATTTTTATGGAGGCCTGGGATCGAGATATTGCTTTGCTTCGGCAAACCTATGATGAGTTGAAGCCTTTTCTAAAAGAGCCAGCCATAGCTTCTGAAGAAGGAGCCTAAAGGAATCGAGGCCTGATGCGGCTAATCGTTAGGATGAAAATGTCCCAATGCCGCATGATGAAGTTCGTGCCCACAAACTTCATAATTCCATTTTGGACAGTACAGGGTATCAGTCGAAAAATCATAAAATCCTCGAACCGTTTTTACAGAAGCCAACTCTCCTCGTAGCCAGGGTTGGAATTGAATCCCTGGTTCACCCGTCTTTGATTGCCACAAGTCCTGCAAGCTTTGATTATCTAAAAACACCACCTTTAGGTGAGAAATTTCATGAGTTTCCATGTAGCGATCTTGATTGAGGCAACTGACGAGAATGAAAGGATAAAGAAAAAGTCCCAAAATAGTTAGAAGCTTCGTAAAAGAAATTTGCGAAGATGATTTTTTTTTGGTCCTAGAACCATCGGAAGGGAATTGTTTGATGAAACGAATGGTGGTGAAGAACATACTGTGATATGTCGGTCGTAAAAAGGAAGAATTAATTGTTGTAATAAATTTTTCATAAGAAAACGACAGTGGAAGTTTTAGGGGCACCCCATACGACAAGCGCCTGTAAAATCTAGTCGTTTATAGCGAAGTTATGAACCAGCATGTGATGCCAATTTCCGATGGAATTTTGAGGAGACATAAAGAAAAATTAAGGTAATATTAAGAGTTCTTTATCAATTTGTAGGTCTTTCGTGTAATAGACACAAAGTTTACCTATTTGATAGAAACCCTTAGTTACTAAGATTTAGTTTGGTAAGAGAATTTTAATTTGGTTTCTTCAATAACAATCCTCAAAATTTTAGAAATATTTCTGAAGTAACCTAGGAGTATTGAAAGATGATCCTTTTCAAATTTCTTTCATCTTTTTTGGTGGCCCTTCAAGTTATTGGTCCTTCCTGGGTCTTAGCCATACAAACATCAGAAGCTGTTATCCAAAAACCTTCAATGGGGGAGGCTATCATCTCTGGCATACGCGGAGTTGTGACCGTCTCACCGGGTGAAAAAGATCTCCCAGGCTATTCTCCAGCCTATAGGTCGATTCTGACTGTTGGTGACGTAATCAGTACTGAAGAAGAATCTGTTGCGGAGATTTTGTTAGAAAATCAAGGCTTAGTCTCTGTTCAAGAATACTCTGAAGTCTTGTTGAGCAAAAATGCCTATGGGAAACTCGCGATAATATTACAAGTTGGGTCGGCCGAGTGGTCCATTCCCATGCATGGTCAAGATGGTGCTCCGTTAGCTTTCAGAACGCCTAATATTCGAGCAATGACTAGGGGAGGACTTATCACAGCAGAAGTACAACAAACATTAAGGGATGTGGCTCAGCACTCTCAAGCTTACAGGAAGTCTTTGATTCGGACCAATCAGCGTTCAGAATCAGTTACAGCTAGGGATGTTGGACTTGTAGAAACCTTTTGTGTGAATGAAGGAAGGCTGACGGTTGAGTTTCCTGGTACCCAGCAAGGAACGTGGAAACAAAAGACGATTGACCCTGGTGAATGTCTAGGATTTTTGAATGGCCAAATACGGACTCTGGAGGCTCCCTTACACTTGTCAGATTGGCGAGCTGTTTGTGCTGTAGGAGCACATTGCGAAATTCCAGAGTCGACAAAGAAACTGATTGCAAAAAAACAGATGAGTCAGGCGTTAGCTTTGCAGCATGCATTGGTAGGGGCTGGCTCGGAGGATGTTGAAGTGAATGAGCAGGTTGTGCTTGCCACTACAGGAGCCTCCAATGGTTTATTGTTGGCGGCTAATACCCAAGGAAGTGAGCCAGGTATTGGAAATATTGGGGGAGTGATTTTGCCTACTACGGGAGGTGATCCCTCATTAGGAGGTGATTCATCAGGTTCCACTCCACCATTGGATCCTCCCCTTCCGCTCCCTCGAGAGTTTCCTGAGGTGAACGTGGGAGGGACGGTGCCTCCCTCCACTTCCTTTTTTAGTGCAGAGAATGTTGGAGGAGGAAGCCCGCCCTTTTCTGGGTTCGACACGAATGTACAGTCTGGCACGTCGCTGTGGCCGGTCAATGGAACATCCGGAGGGCAAGGCGTACTGAATTTCGTAAATGGGGATTTCACGGCAGACAAAGAATTACTTTTAGCAGATAGTGGATTGTTAGCATCCGCTCCACATCTTGGAAAGGTCCCTCAGAATTCGTTAGTGGTAAGTGACCTCAGACCAGCAGGATCAATAAGTCCCTCAAACCAAAAAATACCACTTAACTTTGCTCTTTTTAATATTCCTGCGTCACGACTTCCAGTGGCTGTCCCAGACCCTAATCCATCTCCAACTTCTAACCCTCAACTTGGGGTCGAGGGAAGTTCTCGATTAAGCCAAAGCGAACAATTAGCCCAATTTGCTAGATCCTCTCTGATAGACCCAGACGATATTTTAGCGGCAGTACCTGATACAAGTGCAGAATTTCCCTGCCAGCTTTCCGCAATCTCTTGCTTTGAACTCATTCTGGCTGCCGGATTAGGAGGTCTAGAACAGCCTGATCCCAAAGTTGACTCTGATGCAGGGATTGATGGAACGGTGCAGGTTCGTAGTGCATCAACAGGGGTGACCTTGAAAAAGGGAGTTGTCCTTACTAACGATACCCAGGTGGCCTTAGCTCTTCAGGAGAAAACCAACGAGAGTTTTTCAGGACTGGAGACAACGTTGGGGCAAGCTGTTCAAGCGTCGGCGGTTTCTATCTTGGGAGAACCGGGAGATCCTGCCATTGTGAAAATGGAGGATCGGACCTTAGCTATTTTAGAGGGGAGCCGGATTCAACCGGCTAACTCGATGTTCTCGACAGCTTTATTGTCTATCTTGGATGGGACTTTACTGGGGCCCGTTGAACCGTCAGTTATCGGAAAAGACGCTAATGGTATTGATCTCCTGCGAGACGAGGTGTCTCCTATCATTGAAATTATTGACGGTAGCGCTGAAGTGACTACCGGGGTAATGGTTGGTTCAACAGCGAATTCTGGCCAAACGGGTGATTTGGATCAAGCGCTTTTAGAAGCCTCTTCCCCTCTCTTGGCAATGCTGGGAGGAACGCTGGAAACCGCATCGGGTTTCGGTCGAGTGGCCGGTCAAAATGCCAAACTCAATGGGACTTTACTCCCAGGAGATGCACTTGTTCGTCTCAATGCCAGTTCCATGATGGTCAATGGAAATTTGTTTAATGTGACTGGAGGTGGCCAGCTTAATATTATAAACGGAAGTCTCGTATCTCTTCAGGATGGTAGTACTCTGACGCTTGCAGGTGGGGCATTTGTGAATGTAGGTACTGGATCGTTATTTTCTTTGACGAATGGGGCCTTGGTCGATTTTGGCACAGGCAATAATGTGGTGAATGTCTCCAATTCTCTCTGTGCTGGGGGTGGGTGTTTTTCGCCCTTTTCCAATCCTAACTGGCAGGTAGCAGGTAATCAGGGGGATTTTTCAGCTCCCGCTGGATTTAATCCGTTTGTCGATCTTGGAACATTTAATGATGGGAGTATGAATACTGTAAATATTTCGCCTGACTCTGCCATCTTATCCGTCCAACCAGGAGGGTCTATTCAGATCCAATGAATGTCTGAACACATTATGACAAGAAAGCATGGGGGGAGATCCGCAGGATTCTTTCATCCCTTACTATCTACGCAATTGATCAGTTCTTCGTGAAGCTTCATGGGAGATGCTGACCCCTCTCTACTACCTCTGATTCCGCTTATTTTTATGACCTCGCTGAAAGTTTTTTAAGTTCTTTTTTGGGGTCAAATTTTAAATAGGGATCTAATTGCTTGGCCCGTTCAAAAATAGCTTGAGCTTGTTTCCGCTTACCTTCTTTCGCGAGTTTCCTTCCTTCCTCTAAAAAGGAGGGATGTAATGGGAGGTTGGGACAGGTTCGTTCATAGGGCGTTTTTTCACCAGCAATTTTTTTCCATTCCTCAAAAGAAATGTTCTCTTGTGCCGTGTCGCATACCGCATGAGCTAATTTCCCTGTGCTAGACCAGAGTGTCACGCTTTTACTACTGCCCCCAATAGCAATCGTTTGTCCATTTGGACTAATTGCCAGAGATTCTAAGGTTCCTTTCTGTTCAGGAAATTGAATCGGTGGCTGATTGGGCTTTTGCCAATTCCAAATGCGTAATGTTTTATCTGAACCGACTGAGGCTAGGGACGTACCATCCGTACTGAATTTCACATCTGAAATTCTTCCGGCCGACCCTTGTAGAAAAATTGGAACGATCAATGATTGTCGAAGATTCCATATGCCGATTTGACGATCACGACTTCCGGTTGCCACGGTCCATCCCGTGGGGTGAATAGCAATTGTCGAAATGCTCTGTTGATGTCCTCGCAAAATTTTTGGGGGACTTTTCAATCGTTGAAGGTCCCACATTCGAAGCGTGAGGTCATCTCCACCGGAAAGAAGGGTTTGGCCATCAGGAGTATAGGCAAGAGCATTGACTCGACCAGTGTGGGTGCCTAAGGTCACAGGCCGCGGTTGGTTCGTAGTCAAATCCCATAATCGAATCGTATGATCCTGGCTTCCCGAAGCTAATTGTTTCCCATCAGGCCGAAATGCTAGGCTGGTGATACCTTTCTCATGGCCTTGAAGAAGTTGAGGTTTTGCGTTGGGTTGTAAGCGATCCCATAAGCGGATAGTGGAATCTAAACTTCCCGAAGCGATATGTTGGCCATTTGGACTTACCATGACGGACAAGATGCTAGCCGAATGCCCGGTGAATGTTTGTGGCGAATTTTGTGGGCGGCTTATGGACCAAGACAGCACTTTTCCAGCACTTGTTCCAGCAACCACATGTTCTCCGGATGGATCAAACGTTAAAGTTTGGATTTTAGCCGAAACTCCCTTAAGTTGAATGGGAGCTGTATGAAGTCCGTCCCGTAGCAAACGATCGATAGTCACACGCCCTCCTCCTTGGGTTCGAAGGCTCAACTCATAGATTTGGCGGGCCCAGAGGAGTTTGGAAGCTTTGGATGTGATTGGGCTGGGAGATTGTGTAAGTTTGGTGAGGATGTTTGAAATAGCGTTGTTCATCTTCACTTTTTGAAGAGAACTCGAACCTTCCGCTTGGTTTCCTCCCAATGATCGCGAACTCGCTAATGCACGATTTTCAAGCTTAGAAGACATGATATGTAAAGATTGCTCAAGGCTCTGAATGCGATCTTGGGCTTTTGTTAATTGGACTTTTTCCCTTTGAAGTTTTTCAGAATATTGATCTCGTTCTTCTTTCACTTTTGTCAGCATATTTTGAGTCTTGGCCATTGCTGCTGCGTTGTTCTCAAGCTGTTTGATGGTCACTTGAGCTTGGTTTAAAGCCGTTTGACTTTCCAGCAATTGAGATTGAAGCGTTGACCGAATGAGGGAGAGTTCAGAAATTTTTTCCTCTGTCCGCCTAGCTTGTTCGGATGATGAAGTATGGATAGCTTGCAAGGCATTTTTATTTTGTGTGACTTCAGTTGTCGCGTCGGAAAGTTGAGTTTTCAAGGAGGCCGTTTGGGTTTTAACGGAGTTAAGTTCCTTTTGTGTTTGAATCAATTGTGCGCGAAGTTGGTCTCGTTCTTTTTCTATAGAGGTTAATGTGCTTCTGGCCCTTTCACGATTTTGAGTAAGTAATGTCTCAAGTTGGGCAACGCGTCCAGCCGCTTGAGACTCTTGGGTGCGAAGTTCTTGAATTTCAGTTGTCAGGGTAGTGTGTTGCTGCTTTTCTTTTTCAATAACACGATCTTTCTGGACTAAAGTCGCATCGAGCTCAAGGTTCTGAGATTGTAAGGAATCCAATTCTTCTTGGCGGGCTGCCAACAATTCTTCGTACTTGCTGCGATCATTTTCAATAGCCCGATCTTTCTGAGCTAAAGTCGCTTTGAGGGCAAGGCTCCGAGATTGTAAGGAAGCCAATTCTTCTTGGCTGGTCGCCAACATTTCTTGGTACTTGCTGCGATCCTTTTGTAGGCGGTCTAGTTCGGACTGGGCAAGTTTAGCCTGTTCCAGGGCCGTGGTTTCTTTCGTAGAGAGTAATTGACGCGTGGTATCAACCGTTGTTTCTAGTTCTTTGATTGTGGTTTCAAATCCCTCTCTATCTTCCAAGCGCTGCTGGGTTTCAGCTTTGACCACCTGTTGTTGTTGGAGAAGTTGAGATTCCAAATTCCTCGCCCGTTCATGGGCAACAGCCAAAGCAGTATTGGCTGCTTTCAATTGAGATTCCAAGCTGGAGCGGTCAGCCATCAGTTTGGTCGTTTCCGAAGGAGTAAGTGTAGATTTCTTCAAAACGGCCATTTGCAATGTTTTGACTTCTTCAATCGCAGTATTCAAATCTTTTGCATTTGTCCTGGCCTTAGCTTCGAACTGATTGCGTTCGATTTCAAGCTGGGCAATCTTTTGTTCATAGGTATTTTGCTGATCGTGTTGTTCGGAAATCAGTGCTTGCATCTGAGATTGTAAATCGGAAAGCACATTATTTTTTGATGCTAGCTGAGCCTTTAATTGGTCACGTTGTTCCAATAAGGCCTGATGTTCATCGTCTGCAAGTTGTTGGTAGCGGACAATAGTCGCTTCGAGTTTCTTGATTTTTTCCTGAGCTTGTTGGAGGGCTACGGGGGTAACTGACTTCCCTTCTATTTCTGTAGGTGTGTCGAGACTCTTTGAAGATTCTTTTAAAAGTAATGGGTCCTTCCCCACGATAACAGCGGGAGGTGATGAGTTAAAAGGATTGAACAGCCATACGAGTAGCCCTACACCAGCCAAAAATAAACTAGCGGCTAAAATATTTGAATGTTTCGTTGTGGGGGAGGATATCGATTCAACTTGGGGGGAAGGAGGGGGTGATGAGGGAAGTTCTGGTGTTGGAGGGTTGGTTGTCTGTGTGGGCGCTTGGAGATGACGTTTTATCCACTTTTCAGAAAAAGCCTCCTGATAAAGGAGGTTGCGGATAGTGAGTTCATTCTCATGGTCGCCAAGAACACCAATTAAGCGTAACTGTTCAACGGCTGCCGGATGACTTTTCAGTTTTTCAAACCTGCCTTCTAAAAGATCGAGATAGGGGTGAAGGAGGGAATCTCCATTCGCATCAGGTTCGGTTAAGGCTGTTCGAACAAATTGAAGGTGTGGTTCACGAAGGCCTTGGGCACTGTGTATGAAATGCTGAATGCAATCGTCGACTTCAGCCTCAAACCAGCCAACGCGGTGTTGTTCTTCAAGAAGTTGGCAGAGTAATTGAGTGAGATAGGGGTGTCCTTTCGTCCATCGATAGAGCCATTCCATGATCTCTTGTGCAGCATCGGATGGAAGGCTGAGACCTTCGGCCAAAGGAAGAGCTTCCCGAAGAGTGAAGTCTGAAAGTAGAACACGATGACTCCATTGGAACAACAAAGGCCCTTCTTCTGGAATGAGTTGGGAGGGCGTGGCTACACCACAGACAACAAATGAGAAGCGATACAATGTGGAATTTGTCCCGCGAGATTCATAAAGCATGGCCAGCCAATCAAAGAAATGTTGGCGAAATGGAAGCGGTGCAATTCGTTCAATTTCATCAATAAACAAAACCAAAGGGGTAGGAATTTCCGGCAAAATGACTTCGGTGAGTAATTGGGTCAGTCGTTTATGGGGTGGGATGGCAAAAACTGATGGTTTCTTCCACCAAGCTAAAATATCCGTAGAGAGGTCTAGGCTTTCATCTAAAATCTGTACGATAGTATGAAACCATTCTTCTTCTCTGGGAGGTAAAGGGAATTGGCTAAGGTCGATTATTACAGCATGATGGGACGAGCTATTGAGTTGTTCGGCGATATGGACAAGCAAGCTTGATTTTCCCATTTGCGGGGAATGAAGAATGTACGCTGGTCTTCCATTCCGGCAGTGGTCCAGCAATTCAATATCTGCGGAGCGTTCGATATAGGGCAAATCTCGCGCCTTGACAGTTCGATTACTTGAGGTACCTTGATGATTTTTATAAGCCATTTTTTTCTAAAATGGGGATTTGCGCTAAGGGTGATATTGTGTCAAATTTTTTGAGGAGTTGGTCATTTGTAAGAATCATAGCGAATAAAGGGTGGCGTTCAGGATAACCAAAATGGAGGGTAACTTGATCCTGTCTAGCTACTCATGGAAATGATAACATTTCCATTGCACAGCAAAGGGGATATTACCCCTTAAGCCTTAAACAAGTCATCAAGCCTGTTGTTTCGGAAGTCTGAGATTAGGCTGCCCGGCTTTAATCATCAAATCAAAATCTGGGAGTTTGATTATTCTCATTCTGTATCATCAAGGGAACAGATAGATTCCTCTTTACTGTGAAAGGGTTACTAGTGCATGTAGACTGCGAGAAACACACAAACTAAAGTTCTAATCCTTTTTTGCGGCTGCTTAGTGCTGATTGGTGGTTTTTACTGATAGTGCCATTCTATTCCTCATGGCTTTAAGCGCCAACCTGAAATAGGAAAAAATCTTAGTCTTGGCATCCCAAAATGGGAAAAGGAGTAAAGCAAAAGATGTGCGCTAAAGAAGCATTGAAAATGCATAAATATAGTAGAAGCCTATATTTAGTGTCAATTTTTATCACAATGGCACAATTTGTAGTAGTAAGTGGGGAATATTGAGAAATATAATCCTAATAGGGTTTGAGAATCGAAAGATCGTGGGAAGTTCCGCTAGTATTTTCCAAAGTAGTTTATGGGAGTGATGAATAATGAAGATATCAAGGGCCATATTTCGCCAGGGAATTGTTCGCTATCAGCTGCATCGGGTCTGTTCAAAAAAGTTGTCCAGCAAGGCCACAGCCATTTTTGCGCGCGGAGCGTACTGGCACTACGTGAGCACGGAACAATGGCGAGAACGCCGCTGGCGGCTTTTTTCAACAGGCCCATTATAGCAGAGGAATAGGATAGTGATATTCCAGAAGGTCTGATATTTGACTCTGGCAAGAAATCTATAGTTTGCTAAGGAGCTTATGGCATCTTCCTCAAAAAAAGTCATCTACGCCGCATTGATTGGCAATGCCTTGATCGCTGTGACGAAATTTGCGGCATCTGTGTTCACGGGCAGTTCCGCAATGTTGGCCGAAGGCATTCATTCTCTCGTGGATACCGGCAATCAGGGTCTCTTATTGTATGGTCTGCATAAAGCGAAAAGACCTCCTGATGAGAAATTCCCCTTTGGGCATGGAAAAGAGGTGTACTTTTGGAGTTTTGTGGTTGCAATTCTGATCTTTGCATTGGGGTCAGGCATTTCACTGTATGAAGGGGTGCTCCATATTTTCCACCCTCAGCCGGTTGAGAATCCCTTAATTAATTATATCGTCTTGGGTCTTGCCTTAATTTTCGAAGGCGGAGCCTGGTATTTTGCCTTCAGAGAATTTTCTCAGGCCAAAGGTAAGTGGTCCTATGTGCAAGCGGTGCAGCGTGGGAAAGATCCCACTATTTTCATGGTTCTGTTTGAAGATTCGGCGGCAGTTCTTGGGTTGATTGTGGCATTTCTAGGGATCTGGTTGGGCCAACTCACAGGAATTGTATATTTAGATGGGATTGCCACGGTTATCATCGGATTGATACTTGGGGGGACGGCAGTCTGGTTGGCGTATGAAACCAAAGGGTTGCTTATTGGAGAAAGCGCAAATCGAGAAGTTGTGCAAAGTATTCGAGAGAAAGCTAACCAACGGCATAATATTATGCACGTTAATGAAGTGCTGACGATGCACATGGGCCCTGAGTTTATCTTGGTCAATATCAGCGTGGATTTTCGAGATGGCATCACCGCTGAACAGGTTGAACAAAGCGTGGCCAAGTTGGACAAGGATATTAAGCGCGAGCATCCATTTGTAAAACGAGTATTTGTGGAAGCCGAAGCCAGGCGGGTTGGCACAATGCAGGAAGTAGGCCCCGGTAAAATCGGTTAGAGTTCAGCTATATCTCACTGAAAGGGGTCAGACTCGAATTAATTAATTCGAGTCTGCCCCCTTTTAATTTAGGTTCGGCATTTAATCTTTGTCGATGTTGGCGATTTCTAGCACGATGGGGCAGTGGTCTGATAGGTGCCGATAGGCCAACGGATAGTCACCTTTGAGGCGTTGGCAGTTTGCTAGTGCGCAGTATCCGCTCATTTGAACCGACTCAATTCTAATCTCTTTCATTTCATTTGCCACGAGAACATGATCCAATTGTCCGCCCTGTCCACGAAAATAATGTGAACATTGTGGCTCAACCGGAAGGTCCGTAAAGCCTGGCTTTTCTTTTCGCACAAATCGGCGAAGATATTTCAGCTCGGATTTTTGTGAATGGCGGTCTCCGGCCCCCATTGTATTGAAATCCCCAAGAATCATGACATCTTGATCTTTTTCCAGGAATGGCGCGACAGCCTCGTCAATACGATTTAAAGCTTTCTGCCGCGCTTCTACTGCAAATACAGTGGGTCCAGATTTCAAGTGAACTGCGATAAGATGAAAGTCTGCCCCATTTTTTAGGCGAGATTGCACATAGGCATACTGTCCCGGTCTAAGCCCAGCGGTACAGGGCTGGCTGGCAGATTTGGCCTTTGCATTAAACTCCCACAGGCTGTCAAATTTGGACAATGTCACGCGAGAATCATTCCAAAGTAATCCAATATGATGATTGTCGGGTCGCCCGCAGGGCTGGCGATACCATCGCCACGTCTCAGCGGTCTGGGTGGAAAGCTGTGTGGTGAGGGTCTTCCAGGCCCGGGTCGCTTTGGGTGTGGCCAGGCTTTCTTGTATTGCCAAAATGTCGACCTGCATCCAGTGAATCACGCAAATCAACCAATCCAAATCAGTGGGATTCGCAGAAGCTCGCTGTTCATCTGGTGGAGACCCTACAGGAAACCAGCGCAGATTCCAGGTTGCGACACGTAGAGTGGCAGATAACTTGTCTGCCATTCTAAGTCCGGTGTTAAGGGCTGTTTGGCATTGGTCCTTGTTCCTCCACACCTCCTCTTCCCCTCCTAGAGTGATCTTGGTTTTAACAGTAGATGTTGTAGAGGCAGGAGGTGGGCTTTGCATGATTGGCTGAGGGGTTGTGGTATTTGTCTGAAGATATTTTTTGTGAATCCAACGAGTCTCTCCTGAATCTAATTGGATAGATATCCAAGGGCTATTCTGAGACAGCTGTTTGATGGTGGCAGTTGTGCCACTAGGGACATGCTTCAGATAGCTTGGCATGGGTTCATGATGCAGTGGGACGCCAATGGGCTTCTTGGCTTTGAGGATGACCGATTGCCCGACTTGGAAATCTTGAGCCGAGGTTATGAAGATGTTCCCAATCAGCAGAATGAAGGTCAAGTTGAGGAATGTTAGAAAATTTTTCATATTCTCTTCTTAACAAAACAGGGAGCACAATACCAAGCGAGTACAGATTATTAAAAAACTATGATGAAGAGGATGTAACTTTCTTGTTATGATCCCAATTCTTTGAGAGGCCAGTAATGAGTTCTTCGATTAATCTTGAAATTGCTAGCCGCGCTCAGTTACGGCCTGTTGCCGAAATCGCGCAGGACAAATTGGGATTAGATCCCGATGTTTTGGATGTGTATGGTAAGCATAAAGCCAAAATTCCTCTCTCCACGATGACAACCCTCTCTGACAAGCCAGACGGCAAGCTCATTTTGGTCACAGCGATTTCTCCAACAAAAGCAGGGGAAGGTAAGACGACGACTTCAATTGGTTTAGCCGATGGGTTAAATCATATTGGAGCTAACGCTATCGTTGCCATCCGGGAACCAAGCCTCGGCCCATGCTTTGGTATGAAAGGTGGGGCTTGTGGCGGGGGCTATGCGCAAGTCGCGCCGATGACAGACATTAATTTGCATTTCACTGGAGATTTTCATGCCATCACAGCGGCTCATAACCTGCTCGCGGCCATGGTCTCAAACCATCTTCATTGGGGGCACAAGCCACAGATTGATTCGCGGCGGGTGACGTGGGGGCGGGTACAAGATGTCAATGATCGGTCGCTTCGTTCCATTGTGACGGGATTGGGTGGCAAAGCCAATGGTTACGCACGTGAAGGTCGTTTTGACATTACGGCTGCCTCGGAAGTCATGGCGATTCTTTGCCTGGCCTCTGATATGAAAGATTTGGAACGGCGGTTAGGAAATATCAAAGTAGGGAGGACTGCGCAAAAGGACATGGTCTTTGCAAGGGATATTAAGGCAGAAGGCGCCATGATTGCCCTGCTGAAGGATGCGTTCAATCCTAATCTGGTTCAGACGTTAGAGCAGAACCCGGCCTTGATACATGGCGGGCCATTCGGGAATATCGCCCATGGATGCAATTCCATTGTGGCCACAAAGCTAGCGTTAAAGCTTGCTGATTATGTGGTGACCGAAGCTGGATTCGGTGCTGATCTGGGTGCTGAAAAATTTTTTAATATTAAATGTCGCAAAGCCGGACTTACTCCTTCCTGTGTGGTGGTCGTGGCAACGGTAAAAGCCCTGAAGCTCCATGGTGGAGCGGAGGAACAAGCCCTTGGGAAAGAAGACCTTCTGGCCCTCAAACAAGGGTTGCCGAATTTATTGCAACATCTGGAAAATATCAAAAAAAACGGTGTGTCCACCGTTGTGGCCATCAATCAATTTACCCATGATACGCAAGCTGAATTAGATCTTGTCGAACGATCATGCCAAGAATTGGGTGTCAGTATGGTGGTTTCCAATCATTGGGCCAAGGGTGGAGAAGGTGCTGCGCAATTGGCGGAAACGGTTCGGGAAATTGCTGACTCAGAGCCCTCGAAGTTTGCGCTCTTGTATCCCGATGCCCTTCCACTTGCAGAAAAAATGCGAACAGTGGCCCGAGAGATATATCGTGCCGATGATGTGGAGATTCCTCGAACGGTTCAAGCACGTCTCACTGAATTAGAAAAACATGGGTACGGGCATTTCCCTGTGTGTATGGCCAAAACCCAGTACAGCTTCTCGACAGACCCTTCCCTAAAAGGTGCGCCGACTGGCTTTACGGTCCCTATTCGTGAAGTGCGCTTGGCAATGGGTGCAGAATTTGTCGTGGCTATAACTGGCGATATTATGACTATGCCGGGTCTGCCCCGTGTGCCTGCTGCTGAAGCGATCGGTCTAGACCGCAAGGGTCAGATTATCGGGCTATTTTAACCCAGGGCCATATATTATAAGGGGTCAGACTCGATTTAAATTTCAGTATTCTGCAAGAGCTAATCATATCGATTGCTAAATCAAGTCTGACCCCTTCAAGCCTAGAGCATGTCCAAAGGTCTTGGGCTATGGTACATTGCCTTCAGGGTTTCTATGAGCACATTTTCTCTTCAATCTGACTACGTGCCGAAGGGCGATCAAGGCAAGGCCATTGCTGCGCTGACGTCCGGCCTTAACGAAGGGCTGAAGCACCAGGTGTTGTTGGGGGTTACAGGGTCAGGGAAGACGTTTACGATGGCCAATGTCATTGCCAATGTGCAGCGGCCGACATTGGTCGTCGTTCATAATAAAACCTTAGCGGCTCAACTTTACCAGGAATTCAAATCTTTTTTCCCTGATAACGCGGTGGAATACTTTGTCAGTTATTACGATTACTACCAGCCGGAGGCTTACATTCCTACAACCGATACCTATATTGCGAAAGACTCGGCTATCAATGACACAATCGATCAAATGCGGCATGCAGCCACAACCACTCTGTTACAACGCAACGACATTATTATTGTGGCCTCGGTGTCGTGCATTTACGGATTGGGTTCGCCAGAGGTCTACCATGACATGCTGTTGTATCTTGAGCCGGGCATGGAAATATCGCGGGAAAAGATTTTGGCGAAATTAGTCGATATTCAATATTCACGGAATGACCTGGAGTTGCAGCGTGGAATGTTTCGGGCGCGGGGTGATGTGATTGAAATTTATCCGGCTTCTTCTGATTCCAATACTGTGCGTATTGAATTGTTTGGGGACGAGGTGGAAGCTCTATATGAAATCGATCCACTCACGGGTACGACTTTGCGCAGGCTTCCTAAAATTGCGATTTATCCTAAGAGCCATTATGTGATTGCGCCCGATCGCTATGAACAAGCTATTTCAGGCATTGAGGATGAGCTAGAAGATCGTCTGGAGTATTTTCGAAAGACCAATCAATTATTGGAGGCGCAGCGCATTGAGCAGCGCACCAAGTTTGACCTAGAGATGGTTCGTACTATGGGCTATTGCCATGGCATCGAAAATTATTCCCGTCATTTAAGCGGGCGGAAGCCGGGAGAACCGCCGCCAACCTTGTTAGACTATTTTCCCAAGGATTATTTGATGATTGTGGATGAGTCGCATGCCACGATTCCGCAATTCGGAGGAATGTATGAGGGCGATCATTCTCGTAAGAAGACTCTGGTTGATTATGGGTTTCGACTCCCTTCGGCGATGGACAATCGCCCACTCAAGTTTCCCGAGTTTGAACGGTTTATGAATCAGGTAGTGTATGTGTCAGCCACTCCTGGGGCATATGAACTAAAACATGCCCAAGTGCCACCGGTAGAGCAAATCATTCGTCCGACTGGGTTAATTGATCCGGTGATGGAAGTGATTTCAGCAAAAGGGCAGGTAGAACATCTGCTGAGGGAAATTCGCCAGCGAGTTGCCAAAGGCCAGCGCGTCTTAGTGACGACGCTGACCAAGCGAATGGCCGAAGACCTCACTGAGTACTATTATGACCAAGGCTTGCAAGTTCGGTATTTGCATTCAGATATTAAGACTTTGGAGCGGGCCGACATTATTCGGGATTTGCGTCGTGGGGTATTTGATGTGCTGGTAGGCATCAATTTACTGCGTGAAGGGTTAGATTTGCCCGAGGTGAGCTTGGTTGCAGTCTTGGATGCTGACAAAGAAGGGTTTTTGCGTGGCTATCGTGCGTTAGTGCAAACCTCTGGCCGTGCAGCTCGGCACAGTGACGGCAAGGTAATTCTCTACGGCGATACGCTGACGAAGTCTATGGAAATGACGATAGAAGAGACGGGGCGTCGACGGGCGATTCAGTTAACCTATAATCAAGAGCACAAAATTACCCCCACTACCATTCAAAAGCGTATTCATGATTTAGAGTATCAGTTAGCAGAAGCCGATTATGCGGATTTATCGGTCGCAGCGGAAACTGAAGAAGTGTATGCGAACGAAGCGGACTTAGAAAAACGTATGGTAACGTTAGAAAAAGAGATGAAAGCCGCGGCCAAGGATTTGAAATTTGAGCAAGCTGCGAAAATCCGTGATACTCTCCGTGCTCTCCGCCACAAACTCCTTCAAGTTGGCATTTGAGAGAAGAGAGAACACACAAAAATTAAGGGGTCAGACTCGAATTAATTAATTCGAGTCTGACCCCTTAATGGCTTTTTTGTTTTTTAAATATGTTTGTAGAGGTAGGCTCCGAGGAGCATGCCAAGGACGCTGAGTAAGTTTATTTTGAGGAGAAAGCCTAAGGTAAATTTGAATAGGACCAAGTTGACGGTGACGGGTGGGTCGACCCCCAAGCTTTGGGCTTCTCCGAAAATATCACGAATGATGCCCTGAGGCGAGACGACTTGGAGAATTTCGCCAAGAATGCCACCCAATAGGCCCCCAATAAAAATAAACAGCAAAAGGTGTCGGCCACTTTTTTTTAACATGGGTGGACTTTCGCATTTCCTTGGATGTATGTGGAGAATTTCATAGAAATGTCTAGAAATGGGTCATGTGAGTTATCCTGGAAAACCTAACTTCTTCCTAGGGTAAACTCCTCATTACCTTACGGTAAATATGAAGATCCGTCAAGAAAATCTCAATCACATGTATCGTTGGAAATGTGAAAGAGCTTTTAGGGGTTCTGTGCGGCAGGGCCAGAGTCTGAATCAATATGAAAGCGCATCGTTCCCATTTTATTCATAGTGTTCACCATATATCCCACGTAGATATCGACTCGATAGCGGCCTGGATGCCACGTTCCATTTGGCGCAAAAAATTTTAAATACCCACTGATATCCTCAAGAGCTAAATCTGCACGATCTTCATCAATCCATTGATTGGCATCCATATTTGGCACCTCTTCTGGAAAGAGACGTCCAATGATTTGATACGGAGCCAGGTGATCATGGACAGCAAAGACTAAATACACGGCTTTAATAGATGCGGGAAAGGTCTCTGCCGGATTCACGGGTACTAGGATATGACCCCGGCGAATCGTGCGATCTCCTTCGATACTCTCGGCAAAAACGAGGCTTTCAAAAAGCCCTCCAGGTTTGTGGTCCAAGGAGGGGAGTTGTGGTGAGTCGGAGTACTCTTTGTAGGGCGCCGTGTTTTCAGTTGGCGATTCATCTTCGAAAAAATCAGGAGGGGAATCAAATTCCGAAAAGCCATGTTGTGTTTCTTGAGGATGGAAGACTCTAGGGGGTGCGGTTGAAGACTGAAGATCTTCTGCCCAACAGGGTGTTCCTATCGCGAAAATGAGAAGAGTGAAAAAGAGTGCTAAGAGGTTTAGGTAGGCAGGAAAAATTCGGGCGAGACTATGCATGGATGTTGCTGAGTTCAGAAGGAATTGTCGTTCGAAAATGATCTAACGATTCATGCTCTAGTAAAGGTGATATCTTTTCGGAATGTTTTCTAATCTCTCTCTACCCTTGCACTCGCTACTAGGTCAAGCCATCCTATTGTCTTGCGGCCTGAAAAGAGGCTTTGTTAGAATTTTGGCGGTTCTACGCATTTTTATCTATGCCCTTGTAATTGGCATTTATTCATGAGTTTCAAAAAGATGATAGGTTCACATTTATGAGTGTTCAAGCAGCTAATGACCCTGATGCCCTTCCGCAACTTGTTGGTGATTTTAAACCAGTTGATGTCTGGCAAGCGCATATCAATCGACTGTTTTACGGTTTGTTGGGAACACGTGTGCGGGAATTTTACCAAACCTTTGCAGCGGCGGATTTTCGTCTAGGCTATGCCTTGGCGGAAGATTATTGGCGGCGATGTCAGGCACGAGAAAAAGCTGATGAGAAAAATGAATTGAGCTCTGCTCCCCTTGTTGTAATGGAGTGGGGTGCAGGAAATGGGAATTTAGCCGCATGTTTTCTGGGTCGTCTTCAAGAATTAGATCACGAACGGAAGGTGCTTCCCAGAATAACCTATATCTGTATGGAACAAGAAGCGGTCCTCTTAGAACAAGCTAAACGAAATGTGGATTTGGCCAAACACCGGGACCGTGTGTCATTTGAATGCCGATCAATAGAAGACTTAGCATCTTTTGACGATGGCTCGGTGGATCGTATTATTTGTAATGAATTGTGGAGCGAGTTGCCCACCAAATTAGTGCTGCGAAAAGAAGGGGAAATCAAAGAAGAACAGCTTCGACCAAATTTAAATGAAAAGCGATTGGCAGATTTCCCAGATTGGCCCAAGTTTGTGGAGGCCTTTGATCGAGCAGATCTTGAAGCCTTGCCCACTTTCGCTGACTTTTTAGGCGATTTAGTTTGGGAGCGTGAGTATCAACCCATTGATGCGAAAGCATTTCCTTTCCGTCGAACAGTCACGGAATTTCTCAAAGGGATTGATGAGGAAGTGTTGGTGCCATACAACGTAGGAGCGAGTCAAAGTTTGCAGGAGGCCCGAAGGCTTTTAACGTCCAATGCTATTGGCTTCAGTAGTTTTGATGCGGGAACAGCTGATCCTCATGTGCTCAATGATCCGGAAAAGCCGTGTTACACAGTCCAAGGTGGCCAGTTCAGTTTCATGGTTAACTTCCAGTTGTTACAAAGTGTTGCTATGCATTTGGGTATTCAAACTGGCCTTATTGAATCTCAACGAGATTTTGTTTCGAGAAGTTTAGACACGCATGTACTGAGCATCATGGATCTGCTGGCCTCGCATCCTTACCCGCCAGAAGGGGAGCCATGGAAGTTGGATACCTTTATTCTTCGGACCTTGGATGCGGTGAATCAGACATATCAGTCTCCCTATCAGCGGCGAATCGAATTTCCCATTCCCGAAGATACACCTCAAACGGAACGAGCAGAATTAGAAGCACTACTAAAAGGCCTGTCGAGCCAGGGTGTACCCGATACCATTGCGTATCTTACCGAAACCGAAATTCGAGCAGCCATGCCGGCGTTAGAAAAATTAGGATACGACCTAGATGGGATTAAAGCGATGTGGCAATTCCCATCTCAGCCGGTGGACTACATGCATTTTTCTTTTAGTGGTCAATAAGACTTTGTTATTTTCTCTCTCTGACTCAATGAAAAGTCGGCGGGTTAGTAAAGTGAACTCTCTTCACAAAGCATAGTTTTAGAAGCCTGAAAGGTGGATTTTTGCATAGAGGTTGTGTATACTTCGCGGACTTTTTTAGGAATTCTTGCTTTACTTTTTCTCTTAGTTTGAGGTTGTAGGTGTTTGGATCCTTTGGGTGGATGGAGCTTTTGCTCATCCTCATTATCGTCCTCATTATATTTGGTGCGGGAAAAATCCCACAATTAGGGGAAGGCTTGGGCAAGGCCATCAAGGGATTCAAAAAATCCGTGGCTGAAGCGGATGCCCTAGATGTCACCCCTAATGAAGAAATGGAAGGGAGTCCGGCATCACCACCTCCACCACCACAAGTTGCCAATCAACCTCAACCCGCACAGGCTCCCATATCGGAAGCCGTTGCTCAGCAGCCTGTAGAATCGACCCAACCTAAACAGGGCTAATAGTATCATCCCAAGGTAGGCATGGTGAATCTGGGTTAGCTGAGAGGCCAAAGAGACAACATCGATTCGAATCAGTTTCTAAATAATTGGTGTGGTTGGCTACAGCGTAAGGATACGAAGACATGTTCGGCTTAGGAGCGATGGAAATTTTGATCATTCTGGTCATTGCCTTCATGCTCTTTGGACCGAAGGAACTCCCGGAAATTGGCAAGCAAGTTGGCAAGGCAGTCAAGGGATTTAAAGACACAACAGAAGATCTTCGACAGTCCGTTGAGCCAGAGATCAACATGATTACCTCAGAGTTAAAAGCCGTAGAACAAGATTTAGAATCCTCAATGAAAGAAGCTGAGGAACAAATTAAGGGAGCGACAGATGAAATAAACGAGCCTGGAGGACAAAGGCCTGTTTAAACTTGGTGTGGGTTTCCTCGAATTGGTGCAAAATACTATCGTTGCTTGTTTTTTTGTTGTGTTTTTACAACTATCGTAGCATTCAGGCGATAATTTTCAATGTTGCTCATGGTATATCGTTATAGAAAAAACATTATTTTTTAATAACTTAGAGTGTTTTTAATTAATTGGCATCTAATTAGCAATATACCATCTTGCGGCAAATCATCAAAAACAAAAAATTGATGGGGTAGCCGTAAGGGTTATGTAAAACAGTGCTCCGGTGTAAAACTGGGCACAGATTATTCAAAAACGGAAGCGGGCGCGAACATCCATCAATTTCGGAATTAGGCTAATACTGTTTCATCATGATGGAATTCGAGTCCACAAAGGTTTTCACTAACAGGAGGAGTGCAATGAGGACTTTTTACCGAACCTTTACGGGATTGACCGCAGCAGCCATGCTTGTGGCCATGACTGCCGTGCCTGGTTTTGCCGCAAAAACAACCCCGGCAACGGACAAAAACACGAATGTCCCTGCCGTCCCACGGGCCATTCCTGATTTGGTGCCATATCACAAATTTGATCCACCAGCCGGGGCAGTGTGGGATCCGACAAAACTCACGATTTCAGGAGATATGCGCGTTCGTCCAGAATTCCGTTCTGACGGTGGTTTTGGCACGACTTCTACTTTTGTCGAAACCCATAGTGACTCTGACTTTTTCACCCAACAGCTCATTCGGTTGGGATTTCACTATGCCATCTCTCCGGATGTCGCGTTTTTCGTGCAACCTCAAGTCTCCCATAACTGGGGGACTGTTGATCCTGACGCTGGGAGTGGAGGAATCAATCCCAATGGGACTGGATCGGACTTGTTCCTTCGCCAGGGATTCATGGTCATCAGGAATTTTTTGACCCCAAACTTAACGCTCAAGGCTGGACGTCAATTAGTCGTCTGGGGAAACCACCGAATGTTTGGACATTTCGACTGGAATAATGTTGGTTTTGCCTTTGATGGTGTGACCATGCGATACAATCATTCTTCAGTTCCAGTGGAAGTAGGCTGGTTGCGAGTTAAAGAAGGAGATTGTGCTAATAGTGCCGGAGGTTGTGGTGCTTCTCTTAATCCTTCTGCCGATACACGCGATGCCGATATTTGGTTTGCGCGCTTACCTATGAATTTTAGTGGTGTTGCCATTGAGCCTGCCTGGATATTCGAGGATGGTGGTGCTTCAGCTGGGAGCCCTCCAGGAGGACAGCCGGCTAACCAAAGCCGCCATACCGTTGGTGCCCGCGTTGCTACCAAAAAAGGGATGTTTGATGTAACAGGTGAAGGGTATTGGCAGTTCGGTTCCTTGGGGGCTGGCGCCACCATGGGCAACAGAAATGAACGTATCAATGCCTTAGCCGGACATTTAGATGCCGGTTTGACTTTCCCGACCCCCATGCAGCCTCGAATCGGTGCAGAAATCAACTATGCGACTGGTGATGGGAGCTGTAATGCAGCTGGTGGGAATAAGTGCGGAGGAACCTTCAGCCAATTGTTCCCAACCAACCATATTCACTTTGGCTACATGGACAGAATGTCCTGGCAGAATATGTTGACTTACGGCGGGAACTTGCAAGTTCGTCCGACAGCCGACAGCCACTTTGAGATTGCTGGTCATGTGATGCGGTTAGCAAATGAAGATGACAACTGGTATGGAGCCAATCAAGCGGTCTTTAAACGAACTCCTGCCGGCAACAGCGAAAAATCTCTTGGTGGTGAAATCGATGTGGTCTACACATTATTCTTCCAAGGTAATAAAGTTGGTTGGCAAATTGGCTACGGCCACTTCTTCGCCGGCGATTATTTGACCAAGAATGATTCCAATGGTGCCACGAGTGACCAGGATTGGGGCTATACCCAACTCTGGGTCAATTTCTAAGAAATTCCTATCCCGCAGGTTAGCGGGAAACAAGCATAGGGAGTTTTCCCCCTTGCAAAACGCCCCTGTTGAAATCTTCAACAGGGGCGTTTTTTTTATCTTTTGACCGACGTTCGTTTGATGGGCGTGTTAAATAAGGAAAACATAGAGGGCCATATTTCGCTAGGGTGCCGCTGGCCATCAAAAGCGAGGGGGCAAGTTCAAAAAGGCCCGTCACAAGGCCGCAGCCAGTTTTCTCTGCCCACGTACTGAACGGCTGGTTGGAGGTTACAACACTAGAGTTGTCTGGTAGAGAGCTTGTTTTATAGGTTGGGTTGGATCTCTGTGCGGATACTATGGGTTCCCGGAGGAAGGCCTTCGGAAAGAATAATTCCAATGATTAATTCCCCCTGTGTCCCTTTCGAGATAGCCCCCAGACGTCCACGGATTTCAGCTGTGCGTTTTTCTCCAGATTTAAGGGAACCTAAAGGAACGGGGAGTTGTGCCACACGTTTGAAAGCTTCTACTAATAATGGTGTGCCACGAAGTTCAACATAGGCTGAGGGAATATCGGTGTCACCGGTATTCGTGATCTCGATGAATAAGACGACAGCTTCATTAGCTTCTAAGACTAAATTGCGATTGGCATCCACTAATTTTGTGCGATATTGGACTGCTGGTTTTGTTGGCTGTCGAAGAGGAACAGAAGTTTGCTCTTCTGCGCTTACTACGGCAGGTGAATGTGCCTGTGTAGGCTGGGAAAGCCGAGGCATGACACTCGCCATTTCCTTGGCGAGGGTTTCTGCAGCTTCTTCAACTGCTCTATCAATGGAACCAGTGGCGCAAGAGGTAGATTGACTAGCCAGAGCGGGAACCCAGATGTTGGTATTTTTGTGGTAGGTTAAGGGAGTTTGGGCTAAGGCTGTTCCTCCGCTATCTTCATAAATCGCCAAAATATTAAGATCGATTGTTGCATCATAACGTTCTTCTTCATTGGTTCCCGTAACATTGTCAAATCCAAATTTTCTGAAATTTACCAACACTCGGTACCCATCTAATATGGCCCCTTGAGCCTGTCCAACTGGCGGTTCGGCGCGGACTCCATTGAACCGTTCTTGGCCAACTCGCATGAAAGTGTTGGAGACGATTTTCCCTACCGGAATTGAATGGGGCAAGCCACAAGCGTCGACGGTATGGGTGTATCCAACGAGTTCTGGTGCAAAGGCAAAAGTGACCGCTACTGGGAGACGGGGTTCAGGTTTATCTTCAAAGCCCAGTCGGGGAAGAGAGATTTTGTCACAAGCAGTAGGGGCAAGGAGTAAAATTCCTAGGATGCTGCCTGTGAGAATATGTTTCAGTTTCGGGCACACAGCTCTACACTACCCCATGGTTCTGTGAGTTGCAAGTTCATCAGATATCATGGCAAAGATGATGAATGTTGGCATTTCTTGACCATAGGTTATGCAAGGGGAGACAATTTCATCTCGATCTTCACCCTATCTCAATATCATGGAGGTGGCATGATGTGGCGATCTATTTTTACGATAACCGGGATACTTGTTTTTGGCTTAAGTAGTGCCTGTTCCTTTGAAAATTCCCCCAAACGTTTGCCAATCTATCTTCCCCAAATTCCTGCAGTAACTGACACTACGAAGTTGGAGCATGTTTCTTCCGCTAATGATGTGATGGCTGTTCTCGTTGTGGTGAATGACGCGGAATTTGAGCAGTCAGCTCCAGGATTACAGGAAACAACCCTTCATTCGCTTGGGGACTATCTCAGGGCCGAGATTCAAAAACAAATTCCTATTGCCTTATCCTCGATTGTCTACCTAGAGTCGTCACAGGCGAATCGTTTGAGTACCCCATTTATCCAACTAGCAAACAAGCAGCATGTCCCCTTTCTGGTTTTTGCGGTTCTTTCCAGTTCCGAAAGGGAGGTTTTCGACCGATTTCCACTCAATGGATTTCAGCAGCCTACGGGATTACGGAGTGGGGGGTTAGTCGGGTATCGAGCAGAAAATTACGCCAGACTTGAACTCGCCTTAATAGACGGAAAAACAGGCCGACCCGTTGTGACCTCTGATGGACAGGCGTGGGCAATCTTGGAACGGTTAGCTGTTCCATTGGAATCAAATGTCTATCCGGTCGTCCGTCGCCCCCACACGCAGCCACCTATTTATCCGAATACGGAAGAGGATGCATATGAGACATTGCGTTGGGTCTCTGGGCATGATGCGATTGAACAAGCCGTCATGCATCTGAGAGATGTCTGGAAAAAGAGCCCAGGTTCATAATATGAAAGGTCTTGTTCTCTCGATTAGCGCAGGGACTTTCTTGTTGCTCTTATTTGGGTGTGCAGATGGTCCACATCCGAGGCTGAATGCTCTCTTAGGCGATCAAACCTATCGAGAGTTGCAGTTGCATTCAACGTGGCCACCGATAGAACGTATTGGGCTCATTGTTCATTCTGATGCGACAGGACCAGGAGCGGCTCAGCCAATTTCTTCGGAGTTTCTCGAAATCCTCAGTAGACGAACGGAACAGTTTCTTCTTCAACGATGCCAGGTGGCTTCAGTGATTTCATTCCCCTTTCCATCTTTGGACCAACCAGCAGAGATCCAGCAAGCCCTTGCTAGCCGTAGTGAGGAACACAGGCTCTCACACATACTACTCGTAATTTTATCGAGTCGAGAACGGACTGGACCTGTCACATTGGGCGAGGAACGTATGATGACACAGATGAGCGGGACGATGGTAGAAAATACGGCATTGGCAGAAGTGATAGTCCTTCGAGTATCAGAATATCAGGGATTAATTACGTTGCCAGCAAGTGCGACGGAAACACTTGAAATGTTGGATGCGCCACTTGGTGAAGGTGGGCCGACTCGGGAAGAATCTTTAGATATTTTACGAGCACAAGCTGCACAACAAGCTCTAGATCGATCCTTATATGTTCTTGGGCAATGGTGTGAAGGTATTCCAGAAAAAGACTGGATGTGAGAGCCATTCCCTCTGGGCTTTATCGATAATTTTCAAATTGGAGATCTAGCCCAAAGTCCTGAGCTTTCAGATGGGTCATGACAGCTTGGAGTTCATCTTTGCTTTTACCTTGCACTCGAACCTGCTCTCCTTGAATTTGCCCCTGGGCTTTAAATTTCGCGTCTTTGATAGACTTGGTAATAGCTTTGGCTTTGTCAGTGGGCAAGCCGCTCTGAATTGTAATGAGCTGTCGAACGGTGCCTCCTAATGCTTCTTCGATCTTCCCGTAGGTGAGCGCCTTTAATGAAACATTTCGTTTGACGCATTTCGCTTTTAGGATGTCTACGACGGCGTTGAGTTTATAGTCGTCATCCGACACCACGATTAATTCCTTTTCTTTTTCTTTAAGCATGAGCTCGCTTTTTGAACCCTTGAAATCGTAGCGTTGCCTAATTTCTTTCAGGGTTTGATCCACGACATTTTTCATTTCTTGCATGTCAATTTGTGAGACCACATCAAAAGAATAGTTGTCAGCCATAAATTTCCTCTCGTTGTTAATTCGCTGGCCAGGGTCTTTCTAACAACAGGGACCAGCGGGAATATTGATACCTTCACCTTCAAACACTTCGGTACTATTCAATGGAAGTTTTTGAACCAGATAGCCATACCATTTTCGTGCACTATCGAGGAGGACAATGATGGCCAACAGAGCCACCACTCCAACTAACGTCGCATTAATGCCCATTGTCAATGCTTGAGAGCTGTCACTTGAGGCGGCACGACTCATAAAAAGAACAAAGAGTTCGTAGCAGCCAGCCAGCGTGATAATGCCGACAAAGATCATCGGGATAACTGTTACCCAGAGATAGGCGGTTTTTTGCATTTTAATCAGGACTGTGGTGGCAATACACAGCGCAAGCATGCCCAATAACTGATTGGCTGCGCCAAACATGGGCCAGACGGTCGCAATACTACCTGTGCCGATGAGATAACCCCAGGCTCCTACCACCAACAGGCTGGCTCCTATTACTCCTGGCCACCAATTGATCTGTTTCAGTGGGGCATATGCTCGTCCCCCCAGTTCTTGTACCAGGTACCGGGCAACACGAGTTCCCGCATCAATTGTGGTTAAAATAAACAAGGCCTCGAAGAGCAATGCGAATTGGTACCAGTAGGCCATGAGGCCAGACATGCCGGGAAGTCCCGCAAAAATAGAAGCCATTCCGACGGCCAAGGAAACCGCGCCTCCCGGCCTTCCGGAGACATCGACTTCCACCATCCGTGAGAGTTCGACAAGGTGGGCGATAGGAAATCCCATGGCTTCTAATGTGTCAACGGAGAGATGGGTATTGATCGCAAAATAGTCTCCTGGGACCATCAGGCAGGCAGCGATCAAGGCAATGACACCAACAAAGCTTTCTAGGAGCATGGCCCCATATCCAACAATAGCTTGGGATTCGTGGCTAATAAGTTTTGGAGTGGTGCCGGATGAGACGAGTGAATGGAAGCCAGAGATTGCCCCGCAGGCGATGGTAATAAAGAGAAATGGAAATAATGTGCCGGGAATAATTGGGCCGTTTCCGCTAATAAACTCCGTAGTTCTTGGCATTTCAATCGTAGGAGCTAACACGATGACGCCCACTCCTAGTAGGGCAACAACACCTAATTTCATATAGGTAGAGAGGTAGTCGCGGGGAACTAACAGGATCCAGACTGGTAGGACGGAGGCCAAAAATCCATACGAGGCCAAACACCAGGTCAACGTAGTACGGTTCCATAAAAACCATTCCGCCCATTCTGATTGTGCAATGTTTCGTCCAAAGATGATGGCCGTGACTAATAGGAACAGTCCAAGAAATGTCATTTCTCCAACTTGTCCAGGACGAAATTTTTGTAAGTACCATCCCATGACAAACGCAATGGGAATAGTCATCATGATGGTAAAGGTGCCCCAGGCATTGTCATAGAGCGCGTTGACGACAGCTAACCCTAAGCCTGCTAGGGCGACAACTACGATGAACAGGACAGCAATGGCAGTGGCCATCCCGGTAATAGGACCTAATTCCGCATGTGCGATTTCTGGGAGTGATCGCCCGTTTCGACGCATGGAAGCGACAAGAATCACGAAATCCTGGACGGCTCCGGCTAAGACCGCCCCTATCACGATCCATAAGAATCCGGGAAGATATCCGAATTGTGAAGCGAGCACTGGACCTAGCAATGGGCCGGCGCCGGCGATTGCGGCAAAATGATGGCCAAAGAGAATGTATTTATTAGCCGGGTAAAAATTTGTTCCGTCTTCAAGTCGATGCGCGGGAGTTCGACGGCGGTTGTCTAGTTCCATGACATGACGGGAAAGAAACTGGCCGTAAAATCGATAGGCTAAGACATAGAAGCAGGAGGCAGCCACAACCAACCACAAACCATTCACTTTTTCCTGCGGATTGAGGATGCCAACAACATGGCCGAAGGCGATGGCACAAAGAATTGCCACTCCTGCCCACCCCAATTTGTGGAGAATGGTCATGGGAAAATATCCTATCAATGGACTTGGGTGGAGTAAACCGTAGGAAAGTTGAAAAAAGGCGCCAGTTTCAGTCTCGCCATGTTGTTGTGCTCACATACTGTGAGTACGCTCCGGGTGTCAGTAGGGTTGCGGTCTTGCTGGACCAACTTTTTTGCTCATTCCTATTCGCTGTTCATATTGATGTTGCCCAGAACAGGCATGGAGTGTTTGAGGTGAATAGACAACAGTGATCTCATTAGAGATGTTCTATAGGTATGCCGGTTAGTCAAACGTAAATGGAGGTTTTCCGGCTTTCT
This sequence comes from Nitrospirales bacterium, assembly GCA_965223685.1. Taxonomy (GTDB): domain Bacteria; phylum Nitrospirota; class Nitrospiria; order Nitrospirales; family UBA8639; genus Nitrospira_E. Next base: position 972,768 of record CBDCXG010000002.1, on the reverse strand, counting down.
CCCGAAAGGCATTGATGGCGTGCAGGATTTTAGGGTGCTGGATTAGCTTTTGTTCCAGGCGATGCTTGCCGGGAAAGTCGATGAAGAGAATACCCAACAGCATTGTCAGAAGCCCTTGTCCTGGCAAAAACAACATGGCGATTCCAGCTAGGAGAAAAATCAACCCTACGATATTTTTTGCTAAAAGGCCCAGCGTACGCACCACTGGATGGTGGTTGGCAAACCAAGGCTTGTGATGATGGTGTTTGAAGTAATCTGGAGGAAGACGAATGAGAATCGCGGGGATCGCGATCAATGTGCCAATAAAGGCAATGACAGAAAATGCAATGAGTCCAACCCACATTTCTTGGGAGACCCATGTTTCCAAAAATTGGATAAACTGATCAATCATGAACGTATTTTAGAGTGAGAAGAGCGAGATTGTTCTACAGCTTTAAGGCATTCTATAATACTTATACCCAATCTCAAAAATGAGCATTGGGTGTTGCACCATTCGAATAACGCTTATATCCGACTGTTATGCCACAGTATTGGTTATTCAAATCAGAGCCGACCAGTTTTTCTATTCAAGATTTAGCCCAGTCTCCGGGGCAAACCACGTGCTGGGAAGGTGTGCGCAACTATCAAGCTCGAAATTTTCTTAAGTCCATGAAGGTAGGTGATCGAGGATTTTTTTACCATAGCAATGCCGACCCTCCGTCAATTGTTGGGACCGTTGAGGTTGTGAAAGCGGCCTATCCTGATCCGTATGCCTTCGATAAAAAAAGTCGGTATTACGATCCTAAAAGCAAACCTGAGGCGCCACGATGGTTTTTAGTAGATGTCAAATTACTCAAAACTTTTCCCAATCCACTTATCTTGGAGTATTTGCGAACGATAAAAGACCTTGCCCATATGGAATTGCTTCGCAAGGGTTCTCGTCTTTCTGTCCAACCAGTTCGCCTAGAAGAATGGAAATGTGTGTGTGTGCTCGCTTCTTTAAATAATTCGGTTCGACGTTCAAAAGCTTAAAGCCAGGTTGTTCAAGTCTTAACTGAATCAGATTCTTGAGGAAAAACTTGCTTGAAAGGGTGAACGGTTACCTCCTGAAATACCCCATGAATCATGTAAGGATCATTATTGGCAAAGGTTTGAACCTCTTGTAACGAATCTGCCTCAACGACGATTACGCTCCCTGTTTTGTCAGTCAATGGCCCTGCCAAAATAATTTTTCCTTGTTGGGCCCATTCCTTCAGTCGTTGAAGATGAGCATCACGGAATAATGGCCGTTTGACGGTTCCATCAGGGCCATCTTTTCCTAAAATGACAAATTTCATTTCACCCCCTCTGTGTGAGTTCCATTGGCGAGAAGGAAGGCCACCTCCCTCTCTCATGTGAGATTGTTCCCCAGTGGTGTTTGAGCCTATGCTGTATGAAATGTTGTAGGATTTGGCAGGGAAAATTAGGGATCGGGTTGATCGATGTGTTGCCGGTTGGCGTAGCCACTGTCAATATCATGCCACCATTCTATGCAGTCTTCGCCAGATTTCCAACATAGAAACACGAGTTTGTCATTGTGCATAAACGGGAAATCACACAAACCAATTTCAACATCTTTAATGACCACTCCGAGTTCTTGAATGGCATGCAAACTACCATTGATGTCTTGTAACCCTTTGATATATTTGACTCCTACAACTGTACCTCCACCAACTGAGGCTTGGGCGCTGGCTTTTTTGACTTCGTCACGAGTATCAATAAGGATTTGGCGGCCCTGTTTAATCGATGCCCAATGTTGTTCAAGTTCTGGGATCAAGGCATTAGCCTCAGAGAGCGTAAAAATTCGTTCGCTAGAAAAAGGAAAGCCTGCTTCCGACATATAAAAAGGTTCCTCCGGTTAGCTTCCATTTAGGTTAGGGATGGTTTACCATAGAATACAGAAAGCTGCCAACTCTTACTCAAGGACGAAAGAAAATTGTTGACTTCATCCTCATTTAGGCTTAAGGTTTTTTTGTTTTGGCCGATACGGTCACTATTGACAAGCGAATCATGTGTGAGATACATAAGAGATTAAGACCTGCCCAATATTGAAAACGCTATATCCGCCTAATTTAACTTCCCGGACTTTTTAGTTTTAACCCAAATCGTAGATAGGACATTGCAGCTGCTGTTGATGAGTGTCGTTCCTCGAGTGTTTTGAGCATTCTTCCTTAATTTGAAAAAATGGGTTAAACAACGATGAATCGAGAAATGGGTTGTGTCCTTTCCTGCTATGGCATTAGCCACAATGATGGTCAACAGTTTTCCAGCATGTCTCCTTTCCACATTTTTCTTCCAATCGTATTTACAAGGAAATCCTTCCGGTCAACCAATGGAGTAATCTTATGCATCTTGCCGAGCTGAAGCAGAAATCAATTGGAGAGTTAAATGATTTAGCACGAGGCCTCAAGATTGACGGGGCTCCGAATTTGCGGAAGCAAGAGCTAATTTTCTCTATTCTTCAAGGACAAAGCGATAAAAATGGCGTCATATTTGGAGAAGGTGTATTAGAGACCCTATCGGATGGATTTGGGTTTCTTCGGGCACCTGACTCAAATTACCTACCTGGTCCAGATGACATATATATTTCCCCTTCTCAAATTCGACGGTTCAATTTACGGACTGGAGATATTGTTTCTGGACAAATTCGCCCTCCCAAAGATGGAGAGCGGTATTTTGCCCTTTTGAAAGTCGAAAAGATTAACTATGATGAACCGGAAGTGCAGCGCGATAAGATTTTATTCGATAATCTGACCCCGCTGTATGCCGAAGAACGAATTAATCTAGAATTTGATCGAGAAGAATATTGCACAAGAGTGATGGAGCTCACTACTCCCATTGGCAAAGGTCAACGTGGATTGATTGTTGCAGCCCCCAGAACCGGAAAGACCATGTTACTCCAGGCGGTGGCTCGTTCCATTATTGCCAATCATCCTGAAATCACGTTAATTGTGTTGCTGATTGATGAACGGCCTGAAGAAGTGACGGATTGGCAGCGACAGGTCAAGGCTGCAGAGGTGATTAGCTCGACTTTTGATGAACCACCTCAACGCCATGCTCAAGTGGCCGAAATTGTGATGGAGAAAGCCAAGCGTTTAGTCGAGCACAAGCGGGATGTGGTGATTTTATTGGATAGTATCACTCGGTTAGCTCGTGCCTATAATACGATCTCTCCGCCAAGTGGGAAAGTCCTATCAGGAGGATTAGATTCCAATGCGTTACAACGTCCGAAACGCTTTTTCGGAGCGGCTCGCAATATTGAATTTGGGGGAAGCCTGACAATTCTAGCCACGGCCTTGGTTGATACTGGAAGCCGAATGGATGATGTGATTTTCGAAGAATTTAAGGGTACTGGCAATATGGAAGTCCATTTGGATCGCCGGTTGGCTGACAAGCGGCTCTTTCCGGCAATTGATATCAGCCAATCTGGAACTAGGAAAGAAGAGCTGCTTGTGGATCGTGACCGACTGAACAAGATGTGGATACTCCGTAAGGTATTAAGTCCTCTTGGAACTATGGAAGCTATGGAGTTTCTCATGGACAAGATTGGTGGTACGAAAGATAATAATGAGTTCTTGCAATCGATGAATCGATAATTCACAATAGACAATCATTCAGAAAACTGATTATATTGCAACAAAGCACCTGTGACGTTAGCGTAAGGAGAGACAATGAAAAAGGGAATCCATCCAACATATGAATTTGCAAATGTAAGTTGTGCCTGTGGGATGTCTTATCAGACCCGGACTACTGTGGGAGATTTGAAAGTCGATATTTGTTCAAGTTGCCATCCTTTCTTCACCGGCACACAAAAGATTGTTGACGCCGAAGGGCGAGTTGAGCGGTTCAATAAAAAGTATGGCAAAACAACTAAGACAAAAACCAAGGCGTAAGCCTCATTGTGTTTTCTTAATCCCCCGTTGTCCTACCATATGTCTTCATCATAAAATGTGACCAAGTGGAGTTTTACAATCAAGTTAGCTAAATAGCTGACGTATTCTTGGTCAACAGATCATTTCGTTCTCTCTTTTCTCATCAAGGTGTTTGTGACCTTCGAGCTTGTGGGAATCCCCTTGTGTCCTGATCAGTGATATGGTGTACCTATGGCCAATCTAACAAAAGCTGAACTACGAGATGGTGGACTGCTGGCCAGGTGGGAGGCGGTCGCCAATAAATTCGAGACATTAAATGATCAATTGAGCGATCCTGCGGTGTTATCTCAATCGACCCTTTTGGTTTCTTTGAATAAAGAGCGGTCTGAATTGGAGCCGATTGCGCTGATGTTTGAAGAATATCAGCGCGTGTGTGAGGAAATTCTCCAATCTCGATTGATGGCGGATGATCAGGAGCTTGACCCCGACATGCGGCGATTGGCGAGTGAGGAATTGGAGAGCTTGGAGTCTCGCCGCGATGTCTTGGAGACACAGGTGGTCGAATTGTTGTGTCCTGAAGATGAAGGCAATAATAAGAACTCCTTTATAGAAATTCGTGCAGGAACAGGAGGGAGCGAAGCTGCCCTGTTTGCTGGAGATCTCTTGCGGATGTATCTCAAATTTGCTGAATCCAAAGGGTTGCGGGCAGAGTTAATTGAGTCAAATGAAACCGGGATCGGAGGAATTAAGGAAGCGGTGCTACTTGTTGAAGGGAAAGGGGCTTTTGGATTTTTCAAATATGAAAGCGGTGTACATCGTGTTCAGCGAGTTCCCACAACCGAGGCCAACGGCCGTATTCATACGTCAACTGCGACGGTTGCTGTGATGCCGGAAGTTGAGGAAGTTGAAGTTCAGATTGATCCGAAAGACCTGAGAATTGATACCTATTGCTCTTCTGGAGCTGGTGGGCAGAGCGTGAATACGACCTATTCTGCGGTTCGGATTACCCATATCCCCACCGGTGTAGTGGTGACCTGTCAGGATGAGCGATCACAGCTCAAGAATCGGACGAAAGCCATGCGAACCCTGAGGACACGAATTGGCGATGCGGAGCGAGAAAAACAGGAGGCATCCGTTGCTCAACAACGTCGTTCGCAAGTTGGAACGGGTGAGCGAAGTGAAAAAATCCGTACCTACAACTTTCCCCAAAATCGAGTGACAGACCATCGTGTGGGATTGACTCTTCATAAGCTAGATCGCGTGTTGGAAGGTGATCTAGAGGATTTGGTCGCGGCACTCAAGGCCCAGTAAGTCATTTCATCAAAAATTTCCAGAATAGTGGTTTTATCTGTTTGATGCCCACATATGGTTAGAGGCCGTCAGCATCGTGTCCCTTCCTCTTTCTCAAGTATATGGTGAAGCCGTTAATTGCTTAAGGCAAGCATGCGTTGCTAATGCGCAACGTGAAGCCTTGTGGATCATGCAAGAGGCATTGGGCTTAACCCAATTACAGATTCATGTAAATGGAGAAGATTCTTTAGGCTTAGAGCAATACCAACATGTGCTGTCTTTGATTCAGCGACGAGCCTCCGGAGAGCCATTGCAATATGTGTTAGGGAGTCAAGAGTTCCTAGGATTGGATATGACAGTTCGGTCTGGGGTACTTATTCCCAGACCAGAGTCAATCTTACTTGTCAAAGAGGTGATTGCCCGTCTGCGATCTTATCCACAACCGGTTATTTGGGATGTGGGAACGGGGTCTGGATGTTTGGCCATCAGTGTGGCTAAACAGCTTAAGGAGGCGCAGGTTATTGCCTCAGACCGGTCCCTAGTCGCATTGCAGGTAGCAAGGATGAATGCTATCAAACATGCGGTTGATTCAAGGATCCACTGGTTAGCAGGAGATCTTTTGGCCCCCTTGTTATCCGTCGGTTTAGCAGGTAAAGTGACGGCCATTATTGCGAACCTGCCGTATATTTCCCATGACGAATGGGATCGACTTTCTCCTGATGTCAAAGACTTTGAACCGCGTCTAGCTCTGGATGGCGGGCCAGATGGCTTGGATATCTATCGGCGGTTGTTGAAGGAAGCTCCAGAGGTGTTGTCCGCAGATGGTGTGATGTCTATAGAGCTTGGCTTTGGACAAGCAGATCTCTTTTGTGAGGAGATTGCGGCTTCTACAATATTTGAAGTAATCAAGGTACAGCCTGATGAACAGAATATTCCCCGGATGGTGTGTCTTCAACGGGTTGGTCAGTCATGATGTGGTTATAAATCCATGGATCAAATAAAAATTATCGGAGGATCCTCCCTCAACGGTGTGGTCCACATAGGTGGAGCGAAAAATTCGGCGCTTCCCATTTTGGCTGCCTCGTTGTTGGGAGGAGGGGAATGCATTATTGATCGTGTTCCTCAAGTCCGAGACCTTATCACTATGGCCAAACTTCTGGAATTATTAGGGGTTAAAGTGCAGACGGAGGGAGGCCGTGTCGTTTTAGAGGCCAGTCAGGTCCAATCCATTGAAGCGCCGTATGATTTAGTCAAAACCATGCGTGCCTCTATTTTAGCTCTTGGTCCATTGTTAACTCGCTTGGGTGAAGCCAAAGTCTCCTTGCCCGGTGGCTGTGCTATAGGAACAAGGCCGGTGAATCTGCATTTAAAAGGGCTAAGTGCTATGGGAGCCGACGTTCAGGTGGAGCATGGCTATATCCATGCCAAAGCTCGTCGACTGAAAGGTGCCAGAATTGATCTGGACTTTCCTACGGTTACCGGAACAGAGAATCTGATTATGGCCGCATGTTTAGCGGAAGGTACGACAAGTTTACATCATGTTGCCCGCGAACCGGAAATCACTGATTTGTGTGCATTTCTCACAAAGCGAGGGGCAAAAATTTTAGGCGCAGGGACCGATATCATTACGATTGAGGGCGTTACTGAGCTGCATGGAGCCAAGCATGAGGTTATGCCTGATCGCATAGAGGCCGGCACATTTGTGATGGCTGGCGCTATCACTGGTGGTGATCTCACGGTGAAAGGCTGTATCACTGATCATTTAGGGAATGTGTTCACCAAAATGCAGGAAATGGGTGTAGAATTGACAGAACATTCTGAAGGGGTTCGAGTTCGTCGCCCAGGTCAGCTTCAGGCGGTGGAAGTGAAGACGCTCCCGTATCCAGGGTTTCCAACTGATTTACAGGCTCAACTGATGGCGTTGATGTCTGTAGCTGAAGGAACCAGTATTCTCACGGAAACCATTTTTGAAGGACGTTTTTTACATGTTCCTGAACTCCATCGCATGGGAGCTTCAATTGAAATTGATGGACCTCATGCGGTCGTAAAGGGTATGCCGGCGCTCACGGGTGCACCCGTCATGGCTTCTGATCTTCGCGCAAGCGCTGGATTGGTCTTGGCAGGGTTAGCCGCCGAGGGGGAAACAACGGTGTCACGGGTCTACCATCTAGACCGTGGCTACGAGTACTTGGAAGAGAAATTAAAAAGTGTCGGTGCTCAAGTGCGGCGAGTGCGAGAAGTGGCATGAGTGAAGGCATCACGATTGCTCTTTCAAAGGGGAAACTGCTTTCGCCAACGCTTGCGTTATTTCGTCAAGCTGGGTATTCAGACTATCATGTTGATCACGATGATCGCCGGTTGATTGTAGAATACCCCGATCATGGGCATCGAGTTCTTATTGTTCGTCCGAGTGATGTGCCGGTCTATGTGGAATATGGGGCGGCTGATCTAGGCGTGGTTGGGAAAGATGTGTTACTCGAGCAAAGGCCTGATGTCTACGAACCGGTCGACCTTGGTCTTGGAGTGTGTAAATTGGTAGTTGCTCAATCCAATGGTCAGACCCCGGTTCAACGGTTATCTTCTAAGCTACGAGTGGCGACAAAATATCCCAATATCACCGAACAGTTTTTTACTCAACAAGGCTTGCCTGTTGAACTCATTAAACTATATGGCTCTATAGAGTTGGCGCCCTTAGTTGGACTGGCCGACAGGATAGTGGATTTGGTGGAGACTGGGAAAACACTTAAGGCCAATAATTTGGTAGAAGTAGAAATTATAGCCTGGTCATCAGCAAGATTGATTGTGAATCGAGCCAGTATGAAAATGAAATATGCCATGGTCACGGAAGTGATCAATCGAATAAAAAAGCAGGTGATGAAAGAGCGGGTGCTTCAACGATCTAGAAAGGGTCGTCACAAGTGAAAATTGTTTCTTGGAAAGACCCTGGATATGCTAAAGCCGTGGAAGCAGTCTGTCAGCGGGCAACTTTGCAAAATGCTAAAGCAGAACAATCGGTCAGAGAAATCTTGAATAACGTTCGTTTGAAAGGAGATAAAGCTGTTCAACGGTATACCGTGCAGTTTGACGGCATTCGGATTCGTCCCAATCACTTTCGGGTGAGTGCGAAAGAAATACAAGATGCCTACTCCACTCTTCCAAAAGCTGATACCACGGCTCTTAAATATGCGGCCCGTCGGATTCGAACATTTCATCGAAAACAACGACGTTCAACATGGAGCTATCAAAAAGATGGTATTCGGTTAGGCCAGGTCATCACCCCCCTTGATGCGGTAGGTGTGTATGTTCCTGGAGGTAAAGCCGTTTATCCTTCCTCAGTGCTGATGAACACAATTCCGGCTAAGGTTGCAGGAGTGGGCCGGGTGGTTATGTGTACACCGACTCCGACTGGATCCATTCATCCCTCTTTACTCGTGGCAGCTGATATTGCTGGCGTTGATGAAATTTATCGAGTTGGTGGCGTACAGGCGATTGGAGCTTTAGCTTTTGGGACAGCCAGGATTGGTTCGGTTGATAAAATTGTTGGGCCGGGAAATCTGTACGTGGCGACGGCCAAACGGCTTGTCTATGGTCAGGTGGATATTGATATGATCGCGGGGCCAAGTGAACTCCTGGTGCTAGCTGATACATCCAGCAATCCCAGGCACGTTGCCGCAGATCTACTGTGCGAGGCCGAGCATGATGAGGAGGCTTGTGTCTATCTGGTCACGACTTCATTGGCTTTCGCTAAACGGACAGTGAAAGAGGTTCAACGGCAATTAGGTGAATTACGTCGGCGAAAGATTGCTTGTCTTTCTATTGGCAAACATGCTGTCGCGTTTGCTGTGAAAAATTTAGACGAAGGCTTTGCTTTAGCCAATCAGATTGCACCAGAACATCTATCATTAAATATGGAAAAAGCCGCAAACTTTGTTCATCGCATCCGTCATGCCGGAGCCATCTTTGTTGGACGCTATACGCCGCCAGCGGTTGCTGATTATGTGGCGGGTCCGAATCATGTGTTACCGACCGGAGGGAGTGCCAGATTTTTTTCCAGTCTTGGTGTAGACGAATACGTCAAGAGAAGTAATGTCGTGTCCTATTCTCGACCGGCATTGCTCAAAGCTAAACGAGCTGTGGTGCGTCTTGCCGCTTTGGAGGGGTTTGATGCACATGGTCAATCTATGGAGAGTCGATGGACATGAGCCAATTACCTGTTCCCCGATCTGCGTCACAAGAACGAACCACGGCTGAAACAGCCATTCGTGTGCAATGGGTTCTTGATGGAGCCGGCGACAACACGATTCAGACCTCGATTCCATTTTTAGATCACATGCTCAACCTCTTTGGTAAGCATGGGTTTTTTGACCTGCTGGTTGAGGCCAAAGGCGATATTGAAATTGATGATCATCACACAATTGAAGATATTGGTATTGTGATGGGGCAAGTGTTGAATCAGGCTCTTGGAAGGAAGGAAGGAATTGCGAGATTTGGATTTGCCTCCGTCCCATTAGATGAAACCTTAGCCCAAGTTACGATTGATTTAAGTGGACGGCCATATTTGGTCTATAACGTGGCCTTACCGACTCGATATATTAAATCCTTTGATTTAGGGTTGTTTGAGGATTTTTTTCAAGCTTTTGTGAGTCAAGGTGGGCTCAACCTTCATGTAAATGTACTGTATGGCCGGAATCCACATCATATTATGGAAGCTGTGTTTAAAGCTTTGGCGAAGGCTTTAGATCAAGCTATTAGACAGGAAAATCGACTTTCCGGCGTGTTGTCCACGAAAGGGGTCTTGTAAGTGGGAGTGACGAAAAAAGCTGCCAGCGGCGTTTCCCCCTTTTTTTGTGCTGCCTAAGTTAAGTACGCCCTGCTCGACAAAGGACTGCGGCATAACTGGACGAGTTTTTGACCATTCCAGGCGGTTGGTAATAGCGCTTTAGCTGTGCTGAAAGTGAACAAAAATAAACAGAGACGCGCATGATTGCGATAATTGATTATGGGATGGGGAACCTCCGTAGTGTACAAAAAGGGTTTGAGCGCGTGGGGCATGATGCGATTGTCACACGGGACTTTGAACTCATTGATCGTGCCAGTCATGTTGTGCTGCCTGGCGTGGGTGCCTTTGGCGACTGCATGGCCAGTGTGAACAGCTTTGGTCTGGTGGATCCTATTCATCGAGCGATTCAGACCGGCAAGCCATTTCTGGGAATTTGCGTAGGCTTTCAACTCCTATTTTCGGAAAGTGAAGAATTTGGGAATCATAAGGGGTTGGGCCTTTTCCCTGGAAAAGTCAGAGCAATTCCTCTCCCTAAAGATAGAGAGTTTTCCTATAAAATTCCCCACATGGGATGGAATACTATACGTATTGATAAATCGGCTCCACCTTTGCGGAATATTGATACTGAATCATATGTCTATTTTGTCCATTCCTATTTTGTTCAACCGGCAGATCAGCAGTTGGTTAGTACGCAAACGGAATATGGTGTATCCTTTGCCTCGAGTGTGTGGAAAGATAATATTTTTGCCACCCAATTTCATCCTGAAAAAAGTCAGGCTGTTGGGTTGCAAGTCTTAAAAAATTTTGGTGATTGGCAATGAGGGAGATCTTCAATCGTCAAAAAGAATGTCAATGGTTTAAGTGTATAGGCCTGTTCGCTGCTTTTTTTTGGTGGAGTTTTGCACTCGGATGCGTCCCCCCAAAAGTCAACGTTCAGTCTGCGCCGAAATTTGACCCTTCTACAATTTCCAGTATTGCCATTGTGCCATTCCAGACGCTTGAGTCTCCTCAATGGGGCTATGGGCAGACCCAGGGAACGGTCAGAGATCCCGAAGAAATCCGCACGCAATTTCGATTGCCAGGTGAGGATCAAGCGGATCAATCGGGGACGCAACGCGATCAGTACTCTGTCCCTGATACGGCGGCCAAATTTATTACATCACGGGTCGAATCTGTTCTTCGCACTCGACCAGCTGTGCAAGTGATCGTAACTGACTCGTCTCTGGCTTCGACTCATATGAAGGATCAACCCTATGGTGGGTCGTTTCGTGCTTTAGCTAAGGATGTTGGGGACCGGTTTCATGTCGATGGTGTGTTAATGGGCAAGGTTAGGACGTATCGTGAACGTGAAGGAACGAGGATGGGAGCGAGACCTGCAGCTGTCGGCTTTGAAATATTTTTGGTCCGGTCCTTAGATGGTGGGGTGTTGTGGAAAGGGGAATTTTTTGAAGAACAAAAACCGCTGACTCAAGATATTGTAGGGTTCTTTGAAAAAAGTGGAGGCTTTGTGACCGCTCGGGAATTAGCGGAATTGGGTGTACAAAAAGTGTTGGAAGCGTTTCCGGTAGGGAAAGAACTTTCTGCTGCTCGATAGGGTTCGATTTTTCAAGAGATAGAAGACCAATGTTACTGATCCCCGCGATTGATTTAAAGGATGGTAGATGTGTCCGCCTGCGGCAAGGCGAAATGAGCCAAGTGACCAGGTATTCAGATGACCCGGTAGGCATGGCTCAACATTGGCAAAATCTTGGGGCCTCTTATCTGCATATCGTCGATTTGGATGGGGCAGTGGAAGGCATGCCGAAGCATTTGCCTCAGATTGAAGCTATCGCAAAAACGCTGAAGATCCCCATTCAAGTCGGAGGCGGTATCAGAAATGTGGAAACAGTTCAGGCGTATCGGTCTAGTGGTATTGACCGGGTCGTGGTCGGAACAGCTGCTCTCCAGGATGCGAATTTTTTGGCTGATATTGCTCAGCAACATCCAAATAAGATATTGGTTGGGATTGATGTGAAGCACGGAATGGTGGCGGTGCATGGGTGGACGACGGTTTCTACTTTGACTTCTGAACAGGTCTTTGATTCTCTGAAAGATCTCCCCCTGGCCGGGATTGTTTTTACGGATATCTCGAAAGATGGCATGTTAAGTGGGCCAAATATTTCTGCATTACGAGAAGCGGCAGAGACCTCGCCGGTTCCGGTCATTGCCTCAGGTGGTGTCACAGCCTTAGATGATATACGAGCCATTCAAGAGATTGGCCGCAATATTTCTGGTGTCATTATCGGGAAAGCCCTCTATGAAGGGGCGTTGGATTTACCTGCGGCCTTAGCGCTTGTCCGCTCAGAAGGAGAGCGACAGGCGGCATGCTAACCAAACGGATTATCCCTTGTCTGGATGTGAAAGATGGACGCGTTGTCAAAGGTGTGTCGTTCGTGAATCTGCGTGATGCTGGTGACCCTGTTTATGTCGCCAAGGCCTATGATCGTGAGGGTGCCGATGAGCTTTGTTTTTTAGATATTACAGCTTCACATGAAAAACGAGGTACAATTTTGGATGTAGTTGTTCGGACGGCTGAACAAGTGTTCATGCCATTAACCGTTGGTGGTGGAATTCGGACGTTGGAGGATATTCGTCGTTTGCTGGAAGCCGGGGCAGATAAAGTGAGTATTAATACGGCAGCGGTTAAAGAACCAGAATTTGTGAAAGCGGCAGCGAATCGGTTTGGTTCACAATGTATCGTTGTGGCTATTGATGCGAAACGTGTTACAGGGTGCGAGGGTGACAGGCAAGGATGGGAAGTGTTCACTCATGGGGGACGACATTCAACGGGGTTAGATGCCATTCAGTGGGCTCAGCGTATGATGAATTTTGGTGCTGGAGAAATCTTGCTCACGAGTATGGACCAAGATGGCACAAAAGATGGCTATGATTTGCCATTGACGGCTGCGATATCTGATGCTGTCACGATTCCTGTGATCGCCTCAGGAGGTGCGGGAACCCTTCAGCATTTATTTGAGGCGTTTATGTTGGGGAAGGCCGATGCGGTGTTAGCGGCCTCTATTTTTCATTTTCAAACCTATTCAATAGGGCAGGCCAAATCTTTTTTGTCGGAGCAAGGGATTCCCATGCGACCAGGCATAGTTCCTGTTTCCATGGCAGAACACTCATGAACATTCCATCGGAAAAGCCCGGGCCTCATTTTGATGAAGAGGGACTGTTGTCCTGTGTTGTTCAGGACTGGTTGGACGGGACGGTGTTGATGGTAGGATTTATGAATCAAGAATCATGGGATTTGACTCATCAGACGCAACGGGTTCATTTCTGGAGCCGATCGCGCAATCAGCTTTGGAAGAAAGGTGAGACGTCTGGTCACGAGTTGGTTCTCAAGGAGATGTTTCTTGATTGTGATCAAGACACGGTTCTGGTGAAGGCTCAGCCAATTGGCCCAACATGTCATACGGGTTCTCGGTCTTGTTTTTTTTCGCATACTTTCTCGATATCAGAGGCAATCAATGTCCCCAACCAAGAAGGCACGGCCCGGGGTGGAATAACCCAACGGCTGTATGAAACAGCCTTGCATCGAAAAGCCAATCCTCGCTCTGATTCGTATGTCTCAAAGTTATTGCAAGGGGATGTCGATCGTATTTTGAAGAAAGTAGTGGAGGAAGCCGGTGAAGTTGTATTGGCAGGGAAAAATTCGAATCGTGAAGAGATCATCTATGAAATGGCTGATTTATGGTTTCACTCTTTGGTGATGTTGGGCCATTATTCCATTCCTCCTGATGAAATCTACCAGGAACTTGGTAAGCGATATGGAAAGACGGGCATTCGATCTGCAGAAGGTGAGGCTTCTCATGGCTGATTGTATTTTTTGTCAGATTGTGGAGGGAGTAATTCCCACCAAGAAAGTGTATGAAGATGATCAGGTTCTGGCCTTCGACGACATTAATCCCCAAGCCCAGGTCCATATGCTCGTCATCCCTAAGCGGCATGTAATTTCCTTAGAGGATACACAAGATTCTGACATCGCATTATTAGGCCAACTCATGGTTGTGTGTGCAAAGCTGGCTCGGGAACGAGGTCTTGCAGGAAGTGGTTATCGTGTTGTTACAAATACTGGTCGGGAAGCGGGGCAGACTGTTTTTCACCTTCATTTCCATGTGCTGGGAGGACGCTCGTTTGCTTGGCCTCCAGGCTAATATTGTTTATTGTGGCTCAGATATCATGAAGGTTTCTCAGAATGAGTGAAAAGCGAGGCGTTCCTTCTGAAACCATACAGCAAATTCGTGAACGCATTGATATCGTCGAATTAATTTCCACCTATGTGAGTCTTACCAAGGCTGGTCAAAACTTCAAAGGCCTGTGCCCGTTTCATTCTGAAAAATCCCCATCCTTTTCCGTTAATCCCGCGAGTCAATTTTTTCATTGTTTCGGCTGTCAGGCTGGAGGCGATGCCTTTACGTTTCTCATGAAACAAGAAAATATGGATTTCATGGAAGCGCTTCGCGAGTTGAGTGAGCGCGCTGGGATTGCGCTTCCAGAGCGACGTCAGTCAACTTTATCATCGAAATCAGGTTTGTCACGTGAGCGGTATGTTCAGCTGTATCAACTCGCAGCGTCTTGGTATCACCAGAATCTGAAAGAATCTTCAGAAGCTCAAGCGGCTAGGGCTTATCTTGATCAACGGGGGATATCTCGTGAATCATGGACGACCTTCCAATTAGGCTATGCTCTTGAAGGTTGGAATGGGTTGACGCATTGGATGGAACGACAGTCCGTCAAACAAGATGAATTGGTTCAGGCGGGATTGGTGATCAAAAAAGAAAAAGACGGAGGGCAAGGCTTTTCCATGTATGATCGATTTCGAAATCGCGTGTTGTTTCCCATTGCTGATGCCAGGGGCCAAGTCGTGGCCTTTGGAGGTCGGGTCATGCAGGATGAGGCTTCTCCAAAATATCTGAATTCCCCTGAAACCGCTCTATTTGTAAAGGGTCGTTCGCTCTACGGTTTAGACAAGGCCAGACAGTCTGCAACCGCAGCAGGCCGGTTTTATCTAGTCGAAGGGTATATGGATGTCATTGCCTTGCATGAATGTGGCATTACGAATGTTGTCGCGCCTCTTGGCACGGCCCTAACGGCAGAGCATGTTCAGGCCTTGCGACGGTTTGCGCCCTCTGTCATGTTGGTGTTTGATGGAGATATGGCTGGCGTGAATGCGGCGTTGCGGACGTTGGACATTTTTATGAATTCAGGCATGGATGTCCGAGTTTTATTATTGCCATCAGGGGATGACCCCGACACATATGTGCGAGCTAATGGTGTGGAAGCATTCCGAGAGTTGGAACGAAAGGCAGTGACCCTTTTGGATTGCGTGGTGACGTCTATCTTAGATAAGGCCAAACAGGATTCGATTCAAGATCGGGTGAAACAGGCGGATGAAGTTTTAGCGATTCTTCAAAAGACGAAAAATCCAATAGAAAAAGAGGAATATTTGAAAGTTGTCTCCGAGCGTCTAAGAATTCGGCAAGACTTACTCAGGAAGCGGTTACCTACATTGCGAGTCCGTGTGGAGGCTACCAGGCCAGTGGCCAAGCCGTCTGTCCGTTCTCCTGCTGTTACGTTTCCGGCAGGTCGGCGGGAAGAACGTGATATCATTATTCTTTTATTGCAGGGGCGTTTGGATCCCTCTTATTTTCTGGAGCTAGAAGAAGATGTATTCATCACTCCAGTCTATCGGCATATCATGGCTCAAGCCTTCCATTTCAGAGATCAGGCTGGGCAAATTGACCTGGTAGGAGTTCGTAAAGCCTTGAGTGACGATCCTGCCTATGAATCGGTGGTGGCGCAATTAAGCGTATGGGACTTATACTTGGAGGACCCAGATGCTCATGTAGTGGGATGTCTGGGCATGTTAAGACACAAAAAGCTCCAACGCCTACTGAATGAATTAATTGTGCAGTTGAAGGTTGCCGAACGAGAAGGCCGGTCTGAAGACATCGATGCCTTAAATCTTCAAATTCATGACATTCGCAACCAAAAAGCGGGATTGAAGGTGTCCTGAATTATTTTTGGCTAAAATTGAAGAAAAGCGGGAAAGGTGTTTTTCCGCGAGTGAATCTATGGTAAAAGATGTGGTAGGCGGTTGTAGGGTTTGGGCCCATAGCTCAGTTGGTTAGAGCGACTGACTCATAATCAGTTGGTCCCAGGTTCAAGTCCTGGTGGGCCCACCAATGATGTTGGGCCGGACTTGTCAGTCTAATCGGGTGAATGGGGTAGTATTCATATTGAGGACCTTGTGAATTCGCAGCTGCAATTTCTTATTGAACTTCAAAAGTTTGATCTTCGAATTTTCCAGATTCAAGATTCCCAACAAAAAGCACCAGACCTTTTAAAGGCCGCTGAAGCTCCCCTCCAAGAGATTCTGGCCCGTCTTCAAGCATTAAAAAATACTGGCGAAGCCCTAGTGAAGCAACAGCGGAGTGCTGAACGAGAACTAGCCACCCAAGAAGATTTGCTTCATAAGGTAAGAAGTCGTCTGTCTGAGTTAAAAACCAATAAAGAATATCAAGCCCACTTGTTTGAAATTGAACAGTCAAGGAAGAAAAAAGATTCAATTGAAGAGACTGTTCTCGAGACAATGGAGCGGGTTGAGGAAAATAAGAAGGCCATTCAGGAATTGGAGATCCAAGCTCAGGAAGCTCAGAAAGCCTTTGAGGTTGAAAAAACCCGTCTTGAGGGGGAGATTGCTAAATTAACCAATGAGCTCACTGATCTTAGCCAACAACAGCAACAGGTCGCTGATATCGTTGAAAAACCCTTGTTGGACCGATACAACCGTTTGAAAACTATGAGAAAAGGTTATGCGGTCGCTGAGGTCAAAAATGGAGCTTGTGGAGGGTGCCGACTGCAACTTCCTCCGCAACTTGTTGCCGAAGTGCGACGAGGCCAGGAGTTAATGGACTGTTCCTATTGTCATAGAATTCTCTTCATGGCCCACCATCTTGAAGTGGAAAGCTTGGATTAGCTGTTCTTCCTGTCCACTATCTTCTTGCATTCCCATTCTTCTAAGCCTACTATGACATGCGGTGGAGAAAGTGGGTCGGGTGACTGCTCATATGCTATGTGTGTGAGAGGAAAGTCCGGACTCCATAGGGCAAGGTGCTGGGTAATGCCCAGGCGGAGCGATCCGACACCAGCGCCACAGAAAATATACCGCCAATGGCTAAGGCTTTGGCTTGAGTCAGGTAAGGGTGAAATGGTGGGGTAAGAGCCCACCGCGCTTGTGGTGACACAAGTGGCAGGGTAAGCGTCACCTGGAGCAAAACCAAATAGGGGAACGAAACCTAGTTTTGAGGGGGAAGCGGTTCCTCATCAAGAGTAGGAGGGAGGTTGGCCCGGCCGAGGTTCCCGGGTAGGTTGCTTGAAACCTAGGGTAACCTAGGTTCTAGAGAAATGGTCACCACTGTATGAGGCCTATCTCATAACAGTACAGAATCCGGCTTATAGACCCGCTTTCCCACCTTTTTTTGTGAAGAAAGTAGTGGAGAGTAGTTTGAGGAACTTCCAAAAATTCTCAAATGTGATGTCTCTCCTGCCTTTAGAATTGAAGGCCACCATAATGATAGACAGACATTATTTCTCTGATTTGTCGTGAAGTTTCCTATCCTCTAAGTTTGACCAGGGTTTTCGGCGTTGCTAGAATCTGCGGCTTTACAGAGCTGCTTTAGCACCTAAGGGAATGTCTGGTTTGCATCATCTGTCTCATTCGTCCCCATCGTCTAGTCTGGCCTAGGACGCCGCCCTTTCAAGGCGGCAACGCGGGTTCAAATCCCGCTGGGGACGCCATGATTAAAGCCGTTGAAGCATGCTTCAGCGGCTTTTGTCTTTTTTACATGGTTGGCACTCTTCCAATGTGAGTTTTCTTTCGATATGGTGAAGAGATTACAAAATTTTTTTATCTAAGAAGTGTGAGGAGCTCATGCGTCTAAATTTATTGCAACATATTGTAATGGCTATCTGTACCTTAGGGTTGGTCGGCCCTTCATTGGCTGCGAAAGATTGGAAATATACCGAATCAGGTGAAGTAGACCAAGGTCCTGTCGACGGGCCTCTCGGTGTTATGGTTTTGATTCCTGAAGGCGAATTCAAGATGGGAGATGACGAAGGCTCTCGAAATGAGCGTCCAGAACACACGGTATGGCTGGATGCCTATTATATTGATCGGTACGAAGTGACCATGTCGGAGTATCAAAAAATTTTAGATCATGATTACAGTATTGAGCCTCCTCCTTTGTGGGATGATGGCGCGGCGACCGGAAAAGTTGGCGATCGTCCAGCGGTAGGTATTACTTGGAACGATGCGACACGGTATTGCCAATGGGTCGAAAAACGATTGCCGACAGAAGCTGAATGGGAAAAGGCTGCAAGGGGTACGGATGGTCGCCGATATCCGTGGGGCCACATGCAACCCTTTGTGGATATTGCCAATTATAATCAAGGTACAACAGGTTGGGTTAGTTACCCTATTACGCTCTCTCCTGTCACAAGTGGAATCAAAGGAATGAGCATTCGTCATGGCCTCAAAGAAGGAGGAAAAAGCACCTATGGGCTCTATCACATGGCAGGAAATGCCGCTGAATGGGTGAATGATTGGTATGATCGATATTATTATGAGGACAGTCCCAAGAAAAATCCACAGGGGCCAACCGAAGGGGATTTTAAAGTCTTGAGAGGAGGGTCATGGGAAGATCAGCCGACAAATTTGCGAGTAACGGCTCGCTCTAAAGCCGAGGTGGATTTTCAAGATTTAACAACCGGGTTCCGGTGTGCAAAGGATGCGAACAGCTCTAAACCTGAAGAAAGAATAACCAAATAGCCAATATATGTTTAGAATTCATAACACTTTTGGTCCCTCAGTAGGTATTCGTTTTTCTATTCGTCTCTTTCTCTTCAATTCAGGATAAAATGACCGTTCTCGTGAGGGTGTTGTAGACGTTGTTCGTGTTTTGATCTCTATATTTCGTTGGCGTCCGTAAAACCAGCGAGCAGTATTTCCTCCAACATTTCGAATCGTATACAACATTCCTGCAGGTATATGAATTTCCATACCTACAGTAGGCTTAATAGATTGCTCGCCTATCTCCAGTTCAACAGTTCCAGATATCAGCATGAATAATTCATCAGTGTCATGCGTCTGATAGGCCCATTCCCTTCCGGCATGATCAATCCATAATCCGCAAGAAAACCCTTGAGCATGCCAACTTTTGGCTACATCTGAGCGATCAATTGGAGCAAGAGACACTGGTTTTCTCCTTAGTCAATACGTAAGTTTATGAGCATCCGTTTGTCGCGCCGCAATTATCGCATTTCAGACACATGCCGTTTCGGACCATTTTGAACTGCTTGCATTCCTGGCAAGGATCCCCTTCATATCCTTTTTGGCGGGCTTCCTGGACATCAGTAATGGTGGCGGTTTCCTGGTGTATTTCGACTTTTTGAGAACCATTACCATTAGTTCCATTTTTTCTGTTCGCGCCGTTTCCAGTGGAAGGATGGCGAGAGGGGAAAACCTCAGGACTGATAGAGGTTGAACTCAGTGATCGGGGGTCCACTAAATCTTCACCATCTTCTTCTTCAGTATCGGTTTGTTTTTTGAGCGCATCGACACGAAGATCTTCGGGGGCCACTTGTTCCAGGTCATGCCGTCCAAGATAGGTAATAGCCATTTCCCTAAAAATATAATCGATGATGGAGGTGGACATTTTAATATGAGAGTTGAGTTTTACTGGGCCATTGGGTTCAAAACGAGTAAATAGGAAGGCATCCACAAACTCTTCAAGTGGAACCCCATGTTGGAGTCCAAGTGAGATAGCGATGGCGAAACAGTTCATGAGGCTACGGAATGCGGCACCCTCTTTATGCATATCCAAGAAAATTTCGCCCAGTGTGCCATCTTCGTATTCACCCGTTCGCAAATAAATTTTATGTCCCCCGACGATGGCTTTCTGCGTATATCCACCACGACGGGTAGGAAGTGGGCGCCGTTTAGCTAGATAGCGAACCAGAACGCGGGACGCGGCTTGTTTGGCGAGGGTTTCTACCTGCTCGGATTTGGAGTCGGACGTCTTCCAATCGCTTATCGTATTGAGAGGTTGGCTCAGCTTCGATCCATCTCGATACAAAGCCACGGCTTTCAACATGGAGGTCCATGATGTGTGATAGGCCTCTTTGACGGACTCGACGGTGGCATCGGCAGGCATGTTAATGGTTTTGCTAATGGCTCCGCTAATAAAGGGTTGGGCTGCAGCCATCATACGAATATGAGCAGCAGGAAGAATGTAGCGTTGTCCAAGTCGTCCGCATCGATTAGCACAGTCAAATATAGCTAAATGTTCCGGTTGAAGGTGAGGAGCTCCTTCAACCGTCATAGTGCCGCAACAGAAATCGGTTGCAGCGAGAATTTCCTCTTGGGCGAATCCCAGATGTTGAAGGATATTTAATTGAGGATTGTTGAGTTGCGAATCGGTGAGGCTTAATTTCTCTCGACAAAACTCCTCCCCCAAGGTCCATTTATTAAAGGCAAAATTAATATCAAAGGCCTCATCGAGTTTTGACTCAATTTTTTCAAGTGAAGCTCGATCAAATCCTTTGGCTTTCAACGTGTCATGATTGATAAACGGAGCTTTTTTGAGGGTACGAGTTCCTGTGGCATATGTGACGATATCCTGAATCTGTGCGGGGCTATAGCCGAGGTGACGTAAAGCAGGCGGAAGACTTTGGTTAATAATTTTAAAATATCCGCCCCCTGCCAGTTTTTTAAATTTGACTAAAGCGAAATCAGGCTCGATGCCTGTGGTATCACAATCCATCACCAATCCAATCGTTCCCGTGGGCGCAATGACCGTTGATTGAGCGTTGCGATATCCATACTGCTCGCCCAATTCGAGGGCTCGATCCCAGGATTTCTGTGCGGCTTTCAGTAAATCCTCAGGACACTGATTGGTTGGGATGCCTCGTGGGGGGATGGTGAGTCCTTCATAGTCTTCTGTCGGAGCGTCGTGCGTTGCTCGCTGGTGATTCCGCATGACCCGTAGCATGGATTCGGCATTACGAGGATAGGCATTGAACGGGCCTAATTCTTTAGCCATTTCTGCGGAAGTGGCATAGGATTCCCCTGTCATTAAGGCTGTGAGAGCACCACACCAAGCTAGGGCCTGAGGAGAGTCATAGGGAATTCCCAATTTCATGAGGATAGAGCCAAGATTGGCATAGCCTAACCCCAGTGTACGGAAGGAAAAGCTCTTTTCAGCAATGGCTCGACTAGGGAACCCTGCCATCAGCACGCTAATTTCAAGAACAATGGTCCATAACCTGACACCATGTCGAAATCCATCAATATCAAATTGGCCTTCGGGAGTGAGGAAGCGTCCCAAATTCAGTGAGGCTAAATTACAGGCCGTGTCATCGAGGAACATGTACTCACTACAAGGATTGGAAGCATTAATCCGTCCATCTTCAGGACAAGTATGCCATTCATTGATAGTTGTATCGAATTGAATGCCGGGGTCGGCGCAGATCCAGGCCGCCCAGGCAATGCGATCCCAGAGATCTTTGGCAGGAATGGTTTTTTGAGTGCCTCCGTCTGTGCGACGGGTTAATGTCCAATCGCCCCAAGATTTGAGTGCAGAAAAGAATTCATTGGGTACTCGAATACTGTTGTTGGAGTTTTGGCCAGAGACCGTTTGATAGGCTTTGCTGTCCCAATTGGTGTCGTATTCGTGAAAAACAAAATGGGTGAAGCCTTCCTGTGCATAGTTGAACATACGTTGTATATAGGGTTCCGGCACTGAAACATCACGGGCCGCTTGGATTGCTTCTCGTAACCCGGAATTGTCTTGTGGGTTGATCTCGATTTGGGTGCTGCCATCAGATTTGGCTATGTGGCAGGCTTGGAGAACGGCGTTGAGATGTTGTGCGCAGACTTTTGAGCCGGTGACCATCGCGGCGACTTTTTGTTCCTCTATGACTTTCCAGTCAATAAATTCTTCGATGTCTGGATGATCTAGGTCCAGACAGACCATTTTGGCTGCTCGACGGGTGGTTCCCCCTGATTTGATCGCTCCTGCAGCACGGTCGCCAATTTTGAGAAAGGACATGAGTCCGGATGAACGGCCACCGCCTGATAACGATTCTCCATCTGCTCGAAGTTTAGAGAAGTTTGTGCCTGTTCCTGAGCCATATTTAAAGAGACGGGCTTCCCGAACCCATAGGTCCATAATGCCACCTTCGTTCACTAAATCATCGGAGATCGATTGAATGAAACAGGCATGGACTTGCGGACGTTCATAGGCATTGCGAGATTGTTTGATGCGATGGGTATTGGGATCGACATAGTAATGACCTTGTGAGGGACCAGATAAGCCGTAGGCAAAGTGCAAGCCTGTATTGAACCATTGTGGAGAATTCGGAGCTGCCATCTGCCAGGCAAGCATATAACTGAGCTCGTCTTGGAAGGTTTGGGCATCTTCAGGCGAATCAAAGTATTGGTGCGTCTTTCCCCAGTCGGTCCAACATCCGGCTAAGCGGTGGAACACTTGACGGGCATCCCGTTCGCCACCAAGAAGAGGAGTGCCTTGTTCATCAAGGAGGGGAGTGCCGTGGTCGTCATATTGTGGCACGCCGGCTTTTCGGAAATATTTTTGTGCAAGAATATCAATGGCTAGTTGAGACCAATGCTCAGGGGCTAAGATATTGTCTTGATGAAAAACCGTTGAGCCATCAGTATTTCTAATCTCAGAGGAACGACGGGAAAAGGAAATGGTTTGGTAAGGGCTCTCTCCAGCTTTCGTAAATCGGCGCGAAATTTTCATGAAACCTCTCCTTTGGAAGGCAGGATTACAGAGTGGGGTATTTCTTCCGTCATAACTGGTAAGTCGTTCCGGTTCTCTAATTGTATCGGTTATTCCCGGGATCCGGGACAGAAGGTTGAAAGGCTTGTGATAGGAGGGAAATGACAAGAGCAAGAAGATCTGTCATTACCAAAATACTTCCCATTGAGGCCCTCTCTCGTGCTGTAAAAAAAGAGTAAAAAGCCTTTCGCAACAGGAAATACACAAGCCCTTTGATAAACGAAAAACCGACACAGAAAACAGGAAAATAAGACAGGAAGAAATAATTGGTTAAAACCAATAACCCACAATCTATAGAGGTTTAGTGAAATTGTCAATACTAAATGTTGTAAAATTTGGGTTGGAGGTGGGGATTGCTGTGTAGAACTTGTGGGTGAAGAAAAGATGAATATTCGTGCGGGTTTTTGGTGGAATTTTATTAGTTATGCACAGGGTCATTCAATTCACATTCGAGTTATTCACATCGGAGTGGAAAAAAGGCTTCAAGTTAAGAGAAAAAAATGAATAAAAGCCTGTTAGAGATGACGGGAAAGTCAGTTTTTTGTACTGATTATATCGGTTTGGTAGATGAAAAAGTAGGTACGTCAGGACGTTTGATAAGGTCTTTTGATATAAATCGTGTCGGTTTTAATATGGGGAAACGCTTGTGCGGGTAGCAAGATTCTATAATGATTTTTAGAGTGTTTATTATTTTTTAGAAGGAGTGGCGCGATGTATGTCTGGAGTAAACGATTAGTCATTGGTTTATTGGTGGCGTTCTTTCTTTTGGAAGGTATTTTTTTCTTCATGACCGTGGGCGGGGCAGATAGTCAATTGCATGTCCGCACAACGCAATGGATTATTGCCAACTATACTTTGTTGGTTATTTGGATTTTTGTCTGGATGATTGATCAAGCTCGAGTGCGGGGCAAAAATGTGTGGGTTTGGTTGGTCCCTTTTATCATTTGTCCACTTCCAACATTAGTGGTGTTCATTCTTATGCTGCAACGGCGGATTGCTTGAATGATAGTCTTACCCAATGACCACACGGGATTGAGCCAACCGATATGGCTTATGCACAGAGGTCTTTACCGCAAACAGGCCGATCATGAGTGGGCCGAATCGACCCAAGAGCATAGAAAGCATAATCATGACTTTTCCAAAATCAGTGAGAAGTGCGGATAAGCTTCGAGCCTCTCCATCTCCTAACGACATGCCGACAATGCCCATGGCAGAGGTGACTTCAAACATAAGTGATAAAAATGGCTGCGATTCAGTGGAAGCGAGGAGTAGAGTCATACCAGTAATTAAAGCGAGTGCCATGATCGTAAGACAAAGAGCGCGGGTAATGAGATCTGGAGGAACTCGTCGGTGAAAGATTTCCACATCAGCATCTCGCCGAAGCAAGCTCCAGATAGTGAGAAAAACAATCGCGATGGTTGTGGTTTTAATCCCTCCAGACATACTGCCTGGTGATCCCCCGATGGCCATAAGAATCAGTAAAAAATAGAGTGTCGGTTCACGCATGCCTCCTATGTCAAGTGTGGTGAAGCCTGCAGTGCGTGAAACCGCATGGAAGTACGAAGCGGTGAAGGCTTCACCGATAGATAAGGGTTGCAGAGTCGTTGGGTTATTCCATTCCAGCATGGCAATGCCGATAGTCCCAACACCAAGGAGTATACCTGTTGTGACGACAACAAGTTTAGTGTGGGTGTTCAAACGGAACCTGGCTCCTCGTAGATTATCGAGCAGATCTTCAAACACTAAAAATCCAATACTTCCCAATACGACTAAAGTGGTAACAATAAAATTAATGGTCCAGTCTTTTTGAAAGGATCCCAGACTGTCTGAGAATAACGCGAAGCCTGCATTATTAAATGCCGAAATCGCATGAAAGATGCCGTAGTAAAGTGCCGTTCCCCAATCATGATCCATGGCGAAACGAAGGGTAAGCAGAAGGGCTCCCATGCCTTCAAGTGAAAAGGTAATGAGCGTTACGAGCTTCACAAATCGCACAAGCCCTTGCATATCCATCGTACTCATTGTTTCAGAAAGCATCATGCGATCTCGTAGCCCCAAGCGGCGTCCTAAAATCAACAAAATGAGGGTGGCCATCAACGCGTAGCCCAGCCCTCCAATTTGAATGAGTAGCAAAATCACACCTTGCCCAAAGGCCGTGAAATCTTGTGGGGTATCCATGACGATTAGCCCGGTCACACAGACTGCGGATGTGGCCGTAAAGAGGGCGTCGATAAATCCCAAGTTCGTTCCTGGTTGTGTGGCAAAGGGGAGCAAAAGGAGGCAGGCGCCCAAAAGAATCAGGCCGATAGCGGCTAATGCGACAACTTGTCCCGGCAAGAGACGAATGCCCATAAAACGAGAAATCAGAAGCTTCCCAAAAGTAGCATTCATCGTAGGACCCAGGGGCGATTAAAATGAGTTGCGTGGAGAAGAAGCGATTCTACAGGCCTGTCCCGACATACTGGGTGCCCAGGCTGATGTGACCAGATGGACAGGGTGGAGTGAATGGGCGTTATGGATCTAAATTTCAACCGGGGTTCGACCTGTTGTCGGGTGTGAACTCAAGAAGAAAAATACTAGCATGTTCCTCCTGGAATGGGAACTCTCGTTTTTGTGATCGTGTTGTTCTGTGAGGGGGGCTTCTCTATAATCCAGGAGTATGCCTCCATTCACGACTCAACAGCCACGAGTGGCCTTTTCCACGATTGGTTGCCGTCTCAATCAAGCAGAAACCGCGCTCTTGAAAGATAGCTTTCGACGTCGGGGGTTCTTGCTTGTGGAATACGGTCAGGAAACGGATGTCCTTGTTCTTAATTCTTGCACTGTGACAGAAGGTGCCGAAGCTGATTGCCGTCGACTTGTTCGCCAAACCCTTCGCCAATCCCCCCAGGCCTTTGTCGCGGTGACTGGATGCTATGCCCAGACTGGTCTTGACGTGCTCCGTCAAATTGAAGGCATCGATTTGATCGTGGGAAATCAATACAAAATGCAGTTGCCTGATTTGCTTCCATCTGTTCCGCCACTTCGGAAACAATTAATGCCTCAGATCCATCATAAACGGATGGACCCTGATAACTTTTTCTTGGAAGGAGTTGGAGACTATTCCACCACTCGGGCGAATGTAAAAATTCAAGATGGTTGCCAATTTATGTGTGCCTTTTGTTTGATTCCCTTTGCCAGAGGACGAGAGCGAAGTCGGTTTGCGACTGATGCTCTTCGAGAAGCCGAAGAGCTCGTCCAGAGAGGTCATCGTGAGTTGGTATTGACCGGAGTGAATGTTGGCCAATATCAGGATCAAGACATTGACCTATTGGAATTGATACGTTGTTTAGAAGCTATTGAAGGGTTGGAGCGTATCAGGATCTCTTCCATTGAACCCACGACGATTCCGAATGCGCTCTTGGAGTATATGCAGTCATCACGAAAGTTGTGTCGGTACCTTCATGTCCCGTTACAAAGTGGAGACAATGCCATATTGCGAGCGATGAACCGTCGGTACTCTGTGCAAGAGTACCGCGAGGCTATGGAGTTGGCATGTTCCATGATTCCTGATTTGTGTTTTGGCACGGACATCATGGTGGGTTTTCCGGGAGAAGGCGAAGAGGCCTTTGCCAATACTGTGGATTTTATACACGATCAGCCCTTTGCCTATGCCCATGTATTTAGTTATTCCCCGAGACCTGGTACGGCGTCAACCAAGATGGCCGAACAGGTCTCTCAGAAACGCATTAAAGCACGGAGTCAGATCTTGCGGGACCTGTCTCGTCAAAAACGCAAAATCTTTCAGCAGCAATTTTTTGGGCAAGAGCTCTTGGTTTTATTTGAGGAAGAGGTGAATGGGGTCTGGACAGGTTTGACAGACCATTTTGTTCGGGTTGATGTGCAATCTTCTTCTGATCTCCATAATACTATTCAGCCTGTCTTGGCAACTGGTATCATGTCCGATAGGGTTGTCGGCCTTCTCAATCCTTCGGTAAGCACGTCTTGTACAACCCTTCATGAAAGCGTTGAAATGATTCAAACGAGAAATAAATGAGTGGCACCAATTTGCTTCTTCCCAAAGGGCTGAAAGTTGAAACACCTTCCGTAGAACGGACTGGCTATCAAGTGTACATGGAAACCTTTGGGTGTCAGATGAATGAATATGACACCGAATTAATTCGGTCGATTATGAAAGCCAGGGGGTTCCAATTTACCTCTGTGGATGAAGATGCCGATGTGATTTTGTTTAATACCTGTGCCATTCGGGAAAATGCTCACAATCGACTGTATGGTCATATCGCGCGCTATAAAGCTCAGAAGAAAAAGCGGGGGCTCGTCATCGGCGTTTTAGGATGTATGGCCCAAAACTTGAAGCAGGAATTGCTGGAATCGCGATCCTGGATTGATATGTTAGTTGGGCCTGATGCCTACCGGCGTTTACCCGATCTGCTGACTGATGCCCTGGAATATCAACGACGAGGGTTAGCCGTTGATCTATCCGAATATGAAACCTATGCCCAGATCGTTCCAGATAGAGGCAGTGGGGTCAATGGGTGGATTGCGGTTATGCGAGGATGTGACAATTTTTGTTCGTTCTGCGTGGTGCCCTATACTCGAGGGCGAGAGCGATCCAGGGAGCCAGAAGGGATTCTTGAAGAAGCCCGGCAACTTGTCAGTCAAGGGGTTCGACAAATTACGTTGTTAGGTCAAAATGTCAATTCCTACCGGTCGGGTTCCTGGGATTTTGCTCGATTGCTTGTGGCAGTTGCGGACGTGCCGGGTATCCGACGAGTACGGTTTACTTCGCCACACCCAAAAGATTTTCCTTCAGCCTTGTTAGACGCGGTCACCCAACATCCAATTATTTGCAACCAAATTCATTTGCCCTTGCAGTCAGGTAATGACCGTATCTTGGAACGTATGGGGCGCGGGTATACTCGTCGAGATTATCTTACTCTTGTAGAAGCAATTTGGAAAAAAGGCCCCATTGTTTTGACGACTGATCTGATCTGTGGTTTCTGTGGTGAAACGAACGAGGAGTTTCAAGAAACCTATGACCTCGTGAAGGATGTACAATATCAGGCGGCCTTTGTTTTTAAATACTCCGAACGCAAACACACGATTGCGCAAAGAAAATTCCCCGATGATATCCCGGAACAGGTGAAGGGGCATCGAGCGAATCAGATCATTCAACTGCAAAAAGAGATTTCCCTTCAAAAAAACCAGGCGATGATTGGCCGGGAGATAGAAGTGCTGATTGAAGGAGATGCGAAAAAGTCAGATCAGCAATGGATGGGCCATACAGAATCAAATGTGACAGTGGTATGGCCAAAGGCTGATCTGTCAGGCTGTCCAGGAGATCTGGTTTCAATTTCTATTCAAGATGCGACTCCCTCAACGCTCTATGGGATTGCATTGTCTTAAATAATCCCTTTCTCATTCCTCTCAAAAAATGCAGATTTGGAAAAGAAGGTCCAAGAACCTTCTGTAATGAGTTGTTCTTGCCTCAAGTCGGCCTCTGAAGATCCGATACAACTACTGAAGTCCTGTAGAATTGAGGCCTTCCATGCAAAAAAGGAAGAATTTCACAGTGAGGGTAAATCTGCCTGACAGCACTGAGATTGCAACACGACTAACATTGAGCAAGCGTTGAATACTTATGGACCCACAGATTCTCCAACGTATTAAGAATTGTAAAACACTCCCGGCCATTCCAGCATTGCCTCTACAGGTCTTACAGCTCTGTCGGGATGACAATGCGAGCGCAAGTAAAGTGGGCGAGGTCATCAGTAAAGACCCGTCATTTGTGGCCAAGCTCTTAAATGTGGCGAATTCAGGTTTCTATGGAGGGAGTCGACATAAGGTGGCCACCGTAACGCAGGCCGTGACACTGTTAGGCATGAATTCGATAGCCACATTAGCCTTTTGTTTTTCACTCTATCGGGATCTTCGAAAAAAAGGCGGTGGGGCCTTCGATCACACCCATTTTTGGCACCGGTGTATTTTAGCTAGCTTAGCTGCCAAAATTTTAGCCAAACGTGTTCGATGCATTACGGAAGAAGAGATTTTTTTAGCGGGCTTGCTCCAAGACTTGGGAATCTTAGTCATGAGCGAAGCCTTTGGGAATGAATACGGCGCGCTCTATCAAAAAGCGAATCAAGACCATCATGTGCTAGAAACCCTAGAACAGGGACGATGGAAAACTGATCATTGTGAGATTGGGGCATGGTTGGCAGAAACTTGGGAATTGCCTGACGTCTTGAGGGAAGCGGTACGCGGTAGTCATAATCCCTCCCTTGCTTCTTTTGAGGATGAAGCCTCTCGATTAACTATTGTTTGTGTCGCTCTATCGGGGCGATTGGCTGATATGTGGTGTCATCCACAGACCGAACTAGCCATTCAGACTGCCATAGATTTATCCCAAGAACTCTTGCAAATAGATGCAGAGGGTGTGTTAGGGGTGGCCAAGCAAATTGGGGAAGGCATTCCCGATATGTCCGCATTTTTTCAGATTAATCTTGGCCAGCCAGAAGAAATTCAAAAAGTTGTGGATCTTCTTGAAGAAGTGGTCAATAATCCTGCCCCTACTGAAACACCTGAACCTGTGCCTGCACCCTAAGCGCTTCTCCTTCTTTCACTTCCAAGTACAATTGTAGTGGTCTAGTTGAAATGGACACTTGGGAGAGGAATGATTTCCCCGAGGTGGTGTTCAGTGCAATCCCCACGATTTCATCGTTCTACTTTCCTTTCTTTCAGCCCAATGAAGTTAAAGGAGTGAAAGTTTATTGCGTGAGTACCATGGTGAAAAATCCGAGGAACAATCACCTAGAACGTGGCCTGTCAGTGTCAGGGGCTGCAAGAGGGAAAGGGGTACCCTTCTGGCTTCTCTTGAATAAGCGGTTTGGTTGGTTGGAGGACGTACTGTCGTGGCATCTTCTTGGATGGCAATGGCTGAGAAGATTGTATGTCCCACAAGGGTTTCCTTTGTAAGTTGGCTTGCGCCGCACAAAGGCCTTCATAGATGTTTCGTGCCGCTTTTGACCACGTCGGATCCAATGGTGATCCTCTGAAGGCGGCTTCGGCAGCTTTTTTTTCATCATATGTTAAGGGTCGATGGTGTTGTAGCATCACGCACCTCCATTTGTTTTGGATGGGATGGATCTCCATTCATAGTTAAGGGATGGGTCATCGGGCGGTCCATCCTCTCTAAAGTGGATGACTTGTTCTGTAAAGGAGTGTCTCTCCAAAAAAGATGAACAGCTACGACACCAGCAATAGCACCAACCATTTTCATAATCCAGACTAATGTGTCGTCCATGATTGTTTCCTCCTGGCTCCTAAGGCGTTGCTCTGCTCTTTCTAGCCTGAGACAAAGCAACACCAATGCCATTTTGGGACTCAATATCCAACGGATTGCCGTCATGCTGTTAACCCCTTGGTTTTATTGAATGAATAAGGGCTGATGAGGAGAGGAGGATGATCATGGGCTCTGATCGGTGAGAGATCGAATCGGATACGCGTTTGTATCTATTTGGAAAACTGGTGGCCTGATTTGTAATTTTTAAAATCATATCGCTTTCCTTGCGGGTGAGAGATTCTACTTCAAGAGATATCACGGCGGAGAAAGGGACATTTGAGGAAAGGTAGGGAATTTCTGTGGAATAGACGTGCCCCCCAGGCCTCTGTTGTAGTCGAGAACGTATGCGAATAGACGTAAGCCAAAGGAATTATGGAGTGGGTCCTGGAATCGGATCAATACTCTAGCGATGGGCGTTACCCCTCAAATGGGGAAGACCAACCCCATAGACTGGCGTGTTAGGATAGTCCTTTCAACCATCCAATAGTTTTTTTGCGCCGTTCATCTGAACGCGAACTTTGCTAATTGCATGCCGATCTCAAAACTCTTCTTGCTCATACTAATAGGTTTAGTCTGCGGATGTACGACTCCTGAAACCCATCGTCTTCATCACACCTTTGACAGCTATATGCAAGCGATCCGTGATGATCAAGGTTCCTTGGCCTATTCTCTTGTGGATCAACGGACCAGAAGGTATTGGGATGAACTCTGTCACAAGGTCATTCATGCTGAGAAACAAGATTTTGTTGAGTTCGGATTATTGGATAAAATGCAGGTGATTCTTGCTCGACTCAACATACCCGACACCCACCTCATAGCCATGAATGGACAGGTCTTATTTGAATATGCCGTAAATCAGGGATGGGTAGGGACTGATTCCCTCTTGACCTTGGGACTGGGAAACATAGAGATCAATGGCGATGTTGCGAGCGGCAACGCCATCATCCAGACGGGTACGTCATCACTGTATCAGTTTCATTTTTATAAAGAAGCCGAAGGTTGGAAAATTGACCTTACAGAAATGCTTAGGATGGCCGAAGCTGTGTTAATTCATTACATGGGAGAAAGTGGAAAAACCGAGGAAGATTTTCTTTTTGAGATTGTGCATATGATAATAGGTAAGCCGGTTGATCTAGAAACCATCTATGTTGCCCCAGCTCACGCTCTCCACCAGTTCATATCCCTACCTCAAGAAACGTAAAATTGCATTGTTTGTTCTTTGGTAACCCTGCCCTGAGATCCATAGTCTGGTCTTCCTAAGTCCACTTCCTAAAGTACCGGGGGAATCACTGTAGCTCATATTGAGGCTCTTTGCGAAAAGCTCTGCTTAGATCCAGCCTCCAATGGATGAGATTTAACCCGAGGTCTGACATGATTGAAGTATATGTTTAGCTACATAGAATGGGAAGGGTGACTCGAAAAGAATCCTGCCAGCCTTTGAAATTAGAAAAGGGAAATAATGCTCTGAATCCTGTGGATTTCGAGGCCAATGTGGTTCGATTGCAAGTTGAAGGTACCAAGATCAACGAGGGGCGATTAGTATCGTTAACCTCAGAGTTGACGGATTTATTCAAGCGCCTGTATAAAGTCTGCTGCATTTATGAAGACCATATGTTCCTAAAGGGAACGGTCAGCCAATTCTATCTAGTGCGGCGTTTTATGCTGTCGGTCATTGTATAAGCTTTGAAGGATCTTATTCCCATGTTTTTCAGTATACCGCCGTTACAAATTTGCGACGAACCGGGATTGCCTATCTGACGTTTATGAAAATTACTGGACACAAGACATTGGAAGTCTTTACACGGTACAATAGTTTTCTAGAAGGCGGCTCTCAGGAAGTGGCTTGCCTATTTAACACTAGGACATTCTGCTACCTTACCCAACTCATCTAAGTTATTGAACAATCAGGTGTGCACCCGTAGCTCAATTGGATAGAGTACTTGACTACGAATCGATTAAGAAGGGATTGCCTAAGACGTTGAAATCTTGGCAACCACCTTGCTAGCCCTGCCTTTTATCATCCTCGCCTATTGGTCTCTCTTTTTCGCTCTTGGTCTGGAATCGGCCCTCTTCGGCCCTCTTTCTAACACCTATGTAGGGTTTGCTGATAAAAGAAGAATGCGTTGATTCATTCAAGTGGGCTTTTGTTTGTACAACAAGAGGCGACGTGCACAGAAACTTTCCACCTCACCCCAAAAAGCTTGCACGAGGAGACCTCATGTATCGCAACCCCCATGTGAATCAATTGGCCTTTGAAGATTTCGTGCTGCCCTTTGGCGGCAAACTCTGCCGTGATAACCGTTGGGTGATTCTGGCGCAACACATCCCCTGGGAAGCCGTCGAGACAGCCTATGCCCAACAGTTTTCGCAAGAGGACCTGGGCTCGCCTGCGAAGTCCTCCCGCCTTGCGCTGGGCGCCCTCATCATACAAGAGCGCCTGGGCGTGACGGATCGTGAGCTGGTGCCCAAGATTGCCGAAAACCCGTATCTGCAATACTTCTTAGGCCTCATGGTGTATCACCATGAGGCGCCGTTTCATCATTCCCTCCTGACCACGTTTCGCAAACGATTCCCCCACGACAGTTTAAGCACGATCAATGAGGCGATTGCCCAGCGGATCGTCGAGGCCCAGCCGCCCCAGGATGCTTCCCCCCCCACAGAACGCTCTGCTCAGCACTGACCAGGACAATGCGAACGAGGACGACGAGCCAACTCCTCCGAAAGGCCAGCTGCTCATTGATGCCACCTGTGTGCCGGCGGATATCACGTACCCCACGGACCTCAAACTCCTGAATGAGGCTCGCGAGAAAGCCGAAGCGATCATCGATCATCTGCATGCCGCTCGCATGAGCCCGACCAAGAAGCCGCGCACCTATCGGCAGAAGGCGAGGCAGGCCTATTTGCGCGTTGCAAAAGCTAGAAAGCCAGGGAGCCGGAAGCGCCGGCAAGGCATTGGGAAACAGCTCCGGTATCTTCGGCGCAATCTGAGCTCCATTGCCGTCCTGGCTCAAGAAGGGCTTACCTCATCAACGCTACCGTCAGCTGCTCGTCATTCAAGAACTGTATCGCCAACAACGCTGGATGCACACGCAGCGTTGTTATCGCATCGCCAACCGGCTTGTGAGCATCAGCCAGCCTCATGTCCGACCCATCGTGCGCGGCAAAGCCGGGACCCCCGTTGAGTTTGGCGCGAAGATCTCCGTCAGTGTGGTGGCTGGCGTCAGCTTTGTGGATCGGATCAGTTGGGATGCCTACAACGAAGCCGGGGATCTTGTCCAACAGATCGCCGCGTATCGTCGCCGGTTTGGCCATGATCCGGCCTCGGTGCACGTCGATCAAATCTACCGGACCCGCGAGAACCGTCGTTTCTGCGCCCGTCGCGGGATTCGCCTCTCGGGGCCGCCGCTGGGCCGCCCACGGAAAGTCAGTGGAGCGACGGCCGAGCAGATGAAACAGGCCCAACAACAAGCTCATGACGATGCGACCACTCGGATGGCCATTGAAGGCAAGCTTGGACAGGGCAAACGTCGGTTTGGATTGGGCCGCTTGATGGCCAAGTTGGCCCGCACCTCCGAAACGATGATTCACATCTCATTTCTGGTGATGAACTTGGAGCATCTCCTCACCAGAGCAGTTTTTTCTTGGCTGCCTTCTTGGTGGCTGGCCTGGAGCAGGTCATGGAACGGCCTACGGAGTGGTTGGTGGCTTCAGATGCCTGTAACGTTCCGTGTTGCTCTTACGTCTGGTGTCGTGGGCAGAGAGGCAAGGGGGCCTCAATTCCTCGCGGCAGCTTGAGCGAATGACGAAATAGGCTTTTTTCAGCAAGCCCTATGTAACACTAGAAATGTTTATCTCTATGTTACCAGGCAAGATGGATTTATAACTAATCACAGGGGACAATCATTTTGCCCTGGTACCGTGCGGTAGGTTTAACCGAAAATGGACTTAAATTGTAAGGAACTGAACCGTCATTTGAACTCAACCCGCCAGGGTTGAAAAAATAAACAGAGAGGCGGTGGGGAAAATATATTAGGTAAAGAGGAGATGGATCATAGGGAGGTATTTTACAGCTCTGACATCCTGTTCCCAAAGGCGATCGTTTTGTGCAAGACCAAACAACATCATACTATCCCATACCACAGAATCATCAATAGCGACAAGGAGTTTCATAGTTTCTTGTTAGCTAACGTAGCACCATGTGGCATGGCCTAACCGTGACAAAATTCGTGATTTTTCATTTCCAACCGTGACAGAAATTGGAGATGATAAAGTGCCCGGCGAACGGTTTTGTCAAATTAACTCGCTTGTGGCAATCTGGGCCGCATGACCACCCAAAAGCCCAGTTACCGAGGTCATCGTTTTCCCTCTGAAATTTTTAGTCACACCGTGTGGCTCTATCATCGCTTTTGTCTCAGCTTCCGGGATGTGGAAGATTTCCTCGCCGATGGAGGTATCACGGTCACCTATGAAACGGTTCGCCAATGGTATCAGAAGGTTGGGCCTCCCTATGCTCGCCACTTTAACGTCGGCAAGGACGCTTAGGCGATAAGTGGCACATGGACGAAGTCTTTGTCACCATTCAAGGGGAACGGCAATACCTGTATCGGCCGGCCAATCAGGACGGCGATGTCATTGATATTCTCCTCCAGCGTCGCCGCAATCAGCAAGCGGCCGAACGGGTTTTCCGCTAGCTCATCAAAGGTCAAAGCGG
This sequence comes from Nitrospirales bacterium, assembly GCA_965223685.1. Lineage (GTDB taxonomy): Bacteria > Nitrospirota > Nitrospiria > Nitrospirales > UBA8639 > Nitrospira_E. The sequence continues at coordinate 937,850 of CBDCXG010000002.1, read as the reverse complement.
TGAACCACGTTGGTTGCTAACGGACAAACTCAAGAGCTATAACGAGGCGCATCGTACGGTACTGCCGACCGTCAAAGACCTCAACCCAACCTATGCCAACAACCGCGTTGAAGTCTCACATCAACTGACCCGGCAACATGAGTATTATAGGCGAGGCTTTTCTACATCAACGCAGGCGCAACGATTTTTGACCTTACATGGGCTAACACAAAATCTCTTTCCCCTCGATCACCACCTCATGCAGGCGGTCAATTACCGGCTGTTGCGGACGCAGTCGTTTGGGATTTGGCAAGAAGCGGTGGGGGCCTTGCCTAGAGGTGAGGCAAAGTGGCATCTCATGCCGTTAAGTTAATGGTATGGACGCTCCTGTTGTCGGTCATGGCGGTATACTTGCCGTGACCACACTTCATCAACAGGAGGGACGTATGCCACACATCACCACGATTGGGGTCGATTTGGCAAAGCAGGTGTTTCAGGTGCACGGAGTTGATCATGAAGGGGCAGTCGTGCTGCGGAAGAAATTGCGACGCAGTCAGGTGCTGAAGTTTTTTGCCACGTTATCCCCATGTCTGGTTGGGATGGAAGTTTGTGCAAGTGCGCATCATTGGGCTCGAGAACTCAGTGCCCAGGGTCATGAGGTACGATTGATCCCCCCGCAATATGTCCGGCCGTTTCTCAAAACGAATAAACATGATGCGGCGGATGCCGAAGCGATCGCCGAGGCCTTGGGAAGACCCACCATGAGATTTGTCCCCATCAAGAGTGTCGACCAACAGGCCGTGCTCATGCTTCATCGATCCCGAGCGCTTCTGGTCAAACAACGCACGATGCTCATCAATGCTGTACGAGGGCATTGCAGTGAGCTGGGCATGACTGCCAGCCAGGGCGCCTCGCGGGTCAATGATCTGCTGGAGATCATTGCCAACCCTGATGATCCCAGGCTCCCGGCGTTTGCTCGTGAAGCCCTTGGCGTCCTCATGGCTCAACTTCAGGTTGTCAAGGAAGCTATTCGAACACTTGAACGAAAACTCCAGGCGTGGCATCGCTCTCAGCAAGCGAGCCAACGCTTGACGACCATCCCAGGTGTCGGCGTCATCACCGCCACCGCCCTGGTGGCGACCATCGGCGATGGTTCGCAGTTCAAGTCCGGCCGCCACCTGTCTGCTTGGCTGGGCCTTGTCTCCCGACAACATTCATCGGGCGGCAAAAGCCGCTTAGGGCGTATCTCGAAGCGCGGCGACGGCTATCTCAGGCGCCTTTTAGTTCACGGGGCTCGAGCCGTGCTTCGCTGGCAGAGGGGAGCACCCAAAAAGCCCTCGCCTTGGATTGGTGAGCTCCTGACAAGACGACCGACCAATGTCGTGCTGGTCGCCATGGCTAATAAAATCGCCCGGACGGTGTGGGCCATGCTGAACACACAGCAGAATTTCAACGCAGGACTCTCTGACTCCGGCAACCAGAGGCCTTGCGAAATGGGTACAAACAACCCGTAGACAACCATGCAGGTATAGGAAGACCATGCATTCTAAAGAAGTGCCGGTTTACTCGTAGGTAAAAGGCGAGAGGAATTGCGAGGGTGAAGAGAACATGATGGCAAATAAGGTAGCCTGGAGAGATTCAACCCGAGGTGTTGTCCGAGCATCCAGCTCGATAACTTGACTGGGCATCTCTCCTCCGCCCTTCTGAGAGGCGGATTCCATCAAGGCCAGCGGTCGTAGGACCGCACAAACAGGCCGGATACATGACGGCACACCTCACGCGCTATCTTGGACCTAGAGCCCTTGCATTCTCGGGAGCGTCCATACATGACAATACCAATATAAGAGTTACCGGGGGCTGGGTTGATTCCAATTTGCTTTCGGAGCGATTACACACCCTTCCCGTCTATACACTTGATACCCAGATCCACCTCCACTCCAAGCAGGATCGGTGGTTGCATAATTGTCTGTATTTTGGGGTTTCCATAAGCTTACAAGAGGCAGGTGGAATTTTTTCTTGCATTTTTTGTAAACATATCCTTCCCGTCGATACACTTGATACCCCTCTCGATCACGACTCCATTTAGGATCAGTAGTTGTAAAATTATCTGTACGTTTGGGATTCCATAAACTCACAAGAGGTACAGTACCTGCCCGTTGGGGTTGGTCTGGACAAATTATTCTTCCTTCTATCCTGAAAAGCTCATACCCCTCACGACGTGCTCCTACCCCCCCCAGACCATTTGGGGTCGGTTGTTAGAAGATGATCTGCTCTCTTTCCATTCCACCAAGAGTAAAGCGTGCATTTTGGAACTTCCGCATTAGTATGAGGGCTTGGGACCGCCCCCCCCCCTCCCCCCTCATACTCATACATGCGGTCGGAACTATAAGCACTTCCACATAAAAAAATAACACCTAATAAACTTACGAAAATGATCTTAGGAATAAAATTTCTGCCGTTCATTGTAACTCTCCTTATAAGATTACGAAAACTGACAAAATTATAAAAACTCCTAAACAAATTCCTCCTTTCTCCCCAACTTTTATCCATCGCCACCGGGGGGTAGTCGTAGTAAAATTACCAGCTCTCTGAGAGTTCCAAAAACTCTGAAGGGAGTTCGTGCCCTGAACTTACTTGTTGTGAATATATCCCACAATACGAGCGAACCTATACTCAACGGAGCCTGATTTCTTTTTGGCCCCAGGCTTCCCGGCCCAGGCCGGAAGTGAGGTCGTGAAGTTGTCTTTCCGGGAGGGACTGTACCATCGGTACAAAGGGACCGTTCCTGCCGGCTGAGGCTTGTCAGGACTGTAAACCATTCCCACAATACGAGCGAACCTATACTCAACGGAGCCTGATTTCTTTTTGGCCCCAGGCTTCCCAGCCCAGGCCGGAAGTGAGGTCGTGAAGTTGTCTTTCCGGGAGGGACTGTACCATCGGTACAAAGGGACCGTTCCTGCCGGCTGAGGCTTGTCAGGACTGTAAACCATTCCCACAATACGAGCGAACCTATACTCAACGGAGCCTGATTTCTTTTTGGCCCCAGGCTTCCCGGCCCAGGCCGGAAGTGAGGTCGTGAAGTTGTCTTCCCGGGAGGGACTGTACCATCGGTACAAAGGGATTAAGCGTTTTGAGAGATCAGCTTTGGCAGCCGCTTTTTCAGCGGCTTTGTCTGCTTTCGTTTCAGCTAACCGCTCTGCTGCTTTAGCTTTTCGCTCTAATGCCCGAGCTTCCCGTTCTGAGGCCCGCGCTGCTCTCTCCTCGGGCGTGAGGGGCTTACAACCAACCATTCCAAATATTAACAAACCTACTAAAAGTAAGATGAAAGCACGCATGCATAATCTCCTTTGCATTGTATAGAATTTAGAAATCACTACAGTATACAACTCGTTCTTTTATAACCCGGTCTATTCACCGCTCTCTGTTCATCTTTCCCCTTATTTGCTTTAGTTGAACTGCCTATGTTGTTAGTGCTTGAGGCTTTACCCATCCCCCAAGAAAACACTCATTCCTTTGCTCCCTTGATTACGTTCAAAATTGGTTGTCCTCACATCATCAAGTCAGAACTTAGCACACATCTGATGAACATGATAGATATTGAAATTTTTGTTTGTACTTCTTTCTCACCTAACAGACTTTTTATTCAAACCAAAGGAATAAATAAAAACACGCGTTGTGCCAGAGTGAAATTCGCATTTCTATCTTAACAATATTTGCCCACAGAATATTCCCCACTGACAAAAATCGTGTTCCTGAGATTGTAAAAAGTAGTCCCGAATATTTTATGGGGTTGCAGTTATTAGCTGTTTCTGTTCTGATAGTCATACTTAATGGATGGAACAGTACACATCAAGTTAATTGGCAACTGTTAACGGAGGTATCCCATGTCCCACATTTTTACTACTACCGTTACTCCTCATACCTTGGCAGGATTTATTCTTAGTCTCGGCATCTGCCTCCTCCCCAATATTGTTCAAGCCGATACAGGTAATTCAATGCTCAATGGTAACCCTGATCTTGGTGTCAGTCAGAAATTAATGTCAAAATATGACTATGTTTTGAATGATGGTAAGAAGACCAGGAAAAAATTTAAACAACTGATTATCGACGCATCCATAAAGTTGGATCTAAACCCCGGCCTTCTCGCCGTTAACTTGATTAGAGAAACAAATTACACCGATTATCTCCTCAAAGAAAAAGTGTCCTCTTTCTTAATTGGAACAGATGATTATTTTGATAAGTTGGCTGACATAAAGGCTAAGGTAGCCCAAGAACGCGATGTTAATTGGGATAGAGGACAGACGCCATTCCTTGATACCAATGAAACAGATAGAAGTGTAAAAAGTATTTTCTTTGATTCTGGTAAAGACGGATTGCTGGCCAGCGCCGTATATTTGAAGCACGGAGAAGTTAAATTACGTGAACATGCAGAGTCTCTTGGCGATGATTTTGATAAGTTTGCTCCAGAAATTCGTTTTGCACTAACTCGGCTGGCCTTTAATGCTGGGCATGGTCGAGCCAAAAAAAACATGAAGGATTTTATTAAAAATGGTAAGGACGTCCTTATTAGGCATAAGAAATCGAAGGCCGGGCCACAACGAAAAGCCACTATTACTGCTGCTCAGGCAATCCATATCTCAAATTCTATTTTTAACATAGTGCCATAAAGGGCATTAGGCCCAACCTGTTGGATGAGTCGGTTGTTTTGGCGTATAGAAAATTTTTTATTTTGCAATAATTTGCAATAAATAGTGGAACATTCTCGGTAATAATATTCCTGGTCTATGCATAAGCAAACTTTATCTTTTTGGCTACAAATTATTAAAGAAGATAGTCCTAGAGATTGAAAGGTGAATGCATAAGGATTGTTAAGCATACTTCTTGCCCGTACATTAGACCGTTGTTACTTGGGACGAGCCCATTAAAATCATCCGTACATGAAAAAAGAGCTTTTATGAGAATCTCTACAATAAAAAGTAACGGAATCAAAATGATTGGTATATTTTTTTTATATTAATTCCGACTCTAGCTCTAGGAGGCAATTCAGTGTCTCTTGAGTTCAATGTGACAGACCATTTACAGATACCTATTCAGGGCCAAATTGAAGCGACTATTATCAATGCTAGAAATGGAAAGAGTGTCGAAACTGGGAAAATTCTCGTACTTGGAGATGGGGAGCCAAATTTTGCCAAAGTAGATTTATCAGTAAAACGTGGAGACAAGGGAAGAATCTCTATTAGATTTAGTCCCACGGAAGATATGTATTCTGATTTCAGCAACTCGCCCGTTAATGAAAATATTGGTTTCTCCCATGCAAAATCGATCCCTTCTTTTCCACGTAATAGCCAATTGGTTCTTGATGTTCGACTTAAGGCGGAGAAACGTATTATCACCGCTGAAAGTACGGCTGAGGCAATTAACCAACTGGTTGAAACCAATGAAGATTTCAAAGAATTCAGTGGGGGGTTGGGAACAAAAGTAGATCTTTAGGTGGTTGAAGTGGAAGGACAAGCTGAAGCTAAAACTGGAGATAAACAGATAAAGACTGAGTCCAAAACGAAATCTTCTGGGAGTGCCAAAAAAGTTCAGTATGAAATCTCTGTGCCTATCAAAACCGCACTAGACGTAGAGGTGCATTAATTTTGATGTCTTTCCGCAATACTTAGGTCACTTAGAATATAGAGATTGAATGGCTTGAAGTACTTCAGTGAAATGAATCCCAAGACTGAAAAGCAAAAATAAAAAAGTTACGTGGGCATGATTCGAGAAATTCCTATTTGATAATTCATGGAGGATTGAAATGAAAAAACAAATTGTATTTTGCAAAAAAGACTCCCCCGTCAAGCAAGCTTTGTATTTCAAGCGATGGTTTATCTTTCCAATTATTATTATATCTTCGATTTTGCTTTTACCAACACACGAGATATGGGCCCAGGCAAGTTTAGCGGCTGAGGATCAAATAGTGGATATTCCAGTAGAAATTCGAGGAGAAATAAAAAGAATTACGGTTGTCCGAGATGCATGGAAAAAGAATCAGTTCTACTACTTCCCTCCTCAACCTTGGCTATATGAAAGGGATGTTAAGGGGGAAAAGATCCCCGAATTTCATTTGATTCGATACCAGTTTAAAGATCCAAAAAATCCTGAAGAATTAATAGAAGCTGGGTTGCTCCAGTTTTCTGCTTCTCTTGGTATTCCTGGGACAGCAAGAGAAACAATGCAATCCGTAATTGCTAAGACATATAAATTAAAAAAGGAAAATGTGAGAATCGCTGCTATACCATTCAAAAGCGCAAAAGTATTCTTGTATAACCCTAAGGGAGAACTCCTCACAACGGGAAGTCAAGCTCCGGGAATTGCTCCCACAATATCAACTCAAAAAATGGCGTTCATTGTGGAATTGACCAAGGTTGGGGCTGATGTCTATGACGAACTGGTATCAGGTAAAACAGGCATAGGGGTCGTTGTTCAATTTACATACAATGGGCTGACTCCTCCTGCTGGGTTTAAAGTTATAGTGGACTACAAACAGGCACACAAACACTACAGTAAAGATCTAAAATTCAAAAATAAAGTGTCTTATTATGGCTTGGTATCGGCCAAAGCAGAAGGCGGGTTTACCAAAATCCGAGAGGAATTAGAGAATTCTGGCGCTTTGAAAATTGAACCAATTCTTGGGGAGGGGTTTAAGCAAGAAGATGCGGACAAAATGATGCAACCTATCCTTTCAAGAATTAATGAACAAATCGTAAAGGTTATGTCGCCTCCTGAGAAGGTTGATCCCGCAAAAGCCGGCACGCCTGAGGCAGATGGATTTTTTGGTGGAATTGGCTTTACTGCTTCCCTAAAAGATGTGAAACAAGTAAAAAAAATTAAGGAAACTATTAACTATAATGTTAGACAACACGTGGAACGAGTGACTACTGCTTCAGGGTTTATTGGGATTGGTGATTACTCAGAAGAACTGCAAAAAGAATTGGTGACCATAGTTCCACCCGGCCCGTGGCAAAGTGCCTTTTTTGTTTTACCGGCAGTTGGAGACAATGATTCTATTGGTATTAGTCAAGTTGACCTGCAAGTTGGGTTAAGACACAAAGATAAACTTTATGACACCCAAGTAGTAATTTGGCGGGGAGGAGACGGTTGGAGAGATAAGAAAGGTAATGTTCGTAATGTTTTAGCCTATCCCTTAATGGGACTCATGGCGGATGATCCTGATGCTACAAATTATCACTTTGAGAGTAAGGCGAAGATCACACTAAATAACGATGTTTTAGAATTGAAAAAAAAGTTGGAAGTTCAAGCTGACCATGTCGAAGAAGCGTTAACAACGCCTTTGACAGACACAGATTTGGTGAAAATTGATGGAGATTTACTAGATTGGATGAAAGTGTCCGAAGAAGGGAAAGTTTCTTTTGTTAAGTATTTATTGAAGTCAGGGGAAAAAAGTTTAAATGGAACCTTAAAGCCGATAAGAGTTGACGGCGAATGGGCACCGCCCAATCCAGCCTACTGGCTTTTAGCAAAACCAACAAATGGAAGTAGAACTTCAATAACAGCGGGAAGTGCGACTTCAATAACAGCGGACCTCCTCATTAAATTAAAATCGGGGAAGAAAATTAAGTGGGGAGAGAATGGAAAAAACCTTAGAGAAATTCCAGGTGGACTGCAAATCATTCTAGATGATAGCGATTGGCAAGAATCCGATGAAAGTGATACCTAAAGAATACAATAGTCTAGGGGTTTCCCGGATTGGTATTTCCAGTGAATGAGCTTGCCCTATTTTTTCTGCCCAAGGCAGAATTGCAGATTTTAAGATTACGGGTGATAGGATGACTAGCGTTACCAACGTAACAACCATCTCAAGTTACGAAGGCTAAGACTTATACAGATATGACAACGGTACAGCAATATTATGAAAAAGCCAGATTAGTACTAGTTAACTTTCAATAATACCAATGAAAGAGGATTGGCAAAAAATGCTTCCCCCCAAGTATCCTATGATCCAACGTTTACATCTAAGCAATTTTCTGAATCATTTATTTTCTGCCCCCCCCCCCAACTTTTTCACCTATACCGTTGTGATTGTAATAATAATGTGTAGTAGTGTGCCAACATTCGCCGCAAGCAAATGTAACCCTAGATATTTCCTCATGTGGGAGCATACGAAATTCAAAGGTAAAAGAATTCATGGTGTTAGCTCAAAAAATATCCACAAGATTAAACCCAACCTTGGAGATAAAATTTCTTCTCTTTGTGTTGCTAAAGACTGGGACCTCACTGTTTTTCAGCATGCGAACTATAAGGGAGATAAAAAGACCTTTCGTGGACCTATTGTTATTAAAAATCTTCATAAGATTAAGCGGGGATCTAAGAAGCATTGGGGTGACACAATTAGCTCATATACGATTACCTCTAAAAAGTGGATTCTTAAGAAAAAACGTCACCGCGTCGGCGGCAAATGGATCACACGTATCGTCCGTGTCAGTAAAGCACCCCCTCCACCGCCGCCAATGAAGTTTCGTCCAAGACCTATGAAAAAATTTCCGACCACAAAACTCACCAAAAACATAACCAGAGATGGGACCCGCCTACCAGAGGACGGATATCGTCCTTCCGACAACATACCTAAAGTGACGGTGATAATGGCAGATAAGATAGAAATAGGGGATGAAGCTAAAACGTCAATATGGAGGAAAAGACTGCCTGATCATTTCATCCTCATTGCCAACGAGATACATATAAAAAAGGACATAACTTTTCGTGCGAATGGAATAATGTTGAATCAGAATCCAACCCAACAAAAGCATTTAAAGAATGCCGATGCAGGAAGCATTGCTATTCTTACTCGAAAATTAATTTGCAATGGAGGAACACTTAGATTCAATTACCGTGGAGCGAAGTTGAAAAACAAGTGGGTAGGAGCGGGCGGGGATGTCTTCCTTGCCTTCGAAAAAACACCCAAGGGCGAGAAATGCGTGGAGACTACTGGAACCAATGTAGATGGATCTAAACCAGGATCCATTGTACGGAAAAAGAATCTTAAAGATTTCATTATGCATAGAAAGGAATCTGGAGGGCGTGAGGTAAGGGAAGATGTTATTAGTGAGTGGGTAATCGCTATGCTTGACAAAACCAAAGATGATATTAGCAGCGCTGGTGTCAGGAATGAACCGGAATTAGTTGCTAAATTATTTGATGAGTTTAATGAGTTAATAGATGTAAATAAATATCCAGCCCAAGGTAAAAAATATAGCCAGCTTCTCAGGGATTTGGACGATATGCGCGATGACCTCCCCCTGTTAAGGCAGGAAACTATCACTCTGGATCGTGGAGGAGTGCCATTAGAAGTACAAGTATTTTTTGATAGGACTCAAAAAGCATTTCTAGTCCCGACAAATCTTTTGGTCAAGGTTGTAACAGGACCAGACGGATCAACCAAACTTGGGTGGTTAGATGTTAAACCTGAAAATCCCGATCAAATCAACTTAAGGTTTGATGCGCAACTAACTGTAGACCCATGGATAGAATCTTTGCTTAAAAAAGAGTTAGAAAATAAAACCCAATCCTATGGTGGGACTTTTTCAAATTGGGTTTTACACGCTCATCCTATTAGTTCGCATGAAGTAGAACATAGCACCATCAATGCCAATGGAAATAATCTTTCTATTGTTCTAACCCTTGAGACACAATCGGCTGGGCTTGCCTTGCATTATTTAAATACTACCGGTCTGTCTTTAAAATTCGATTGGGAATATGGAAAAAAGAAGGAAATAAAGGGTAATTGGAAAAGCCCACCATTAGTGTTTCATCAGCGTGATTCACATCAACTAGTTTTCGATAAAAATAAAATTCGTAACTTGAGCTCCACTACAATTGAATTGCAATATATAAAGAATGAAAAAGGAGATTTTGTTGAAATTTCATCCACCACCATATCTCCCCAAGGGATTGCCTCTATTAATCACTCCATATCAAAAGTTTATTTCGAGGGGATAAGGTATTTAGACGAAATCGATCCACAAAAGGACTTTGTGGTAGCCAAACCAGAAATAATGGACACTTTCTTAATCTATAATAAAATCGGTTCTAACGATACGTTAGGGCCATTGGAAAAGGTGGAAGTAAAAATTGAGTACATTACAAAAGGTGCAGAGAGCGGAATCACACAAGGCCCTTTCTTCTTAGGTCCTCTTGGTAGTGACGCTGCTGACATAACGGTATCTTTTTTAAAATCACCTAAATCCCAAGGAGAAATTATAGTTACTGGAAAAGCCATCTACACAGGAGGTTCAATTCTTGATTTCAAGAAAAATACCACAGATAAGACCATTCACTTAACAAAAGATATATTGCCGTCTTTAGAAAACTAGAAACTCAGAAGATAGCTAATTTACTTAAGTTTATTAATTTATTAGTCTGGGGAAATGCCTGTTTAATCAAATTAATACTAATCGTATATTCTTGCTAGTTATGCAAAGTCACCTATTAAGAGCTACAACAGTGGGATAACAGTTTTCCGCGCCATAAGTTGCGAGAAATTGAAAACCACTAAATAAATCCTATCCTCTTTATTTACTCGATAGGCGATCGATAGAAAGCTCTTTTTTCTCCAAGTAATACTCCTTCAGCACCTGGAAATTAAAGGCTCGGAAAGATGCCGCTCCAGTGAAAATTCTACTAGGCTGCGCTTTGACTTTTTGCCCGACTTTTAGCACATGCGTAGGCCTATCCACTTGATGAGTACCAAGTATTACTGTTCCGTCCAAAATTGTTTCCGGCATATTGCGTGCTTCAATTTGTACGATCTGGTCGTAGTTGGGGGCATGAATGATGCGGTGTGCCAGAAATCGCTCTTGTGGCGTACCAAACACAATATATTCTGCAAATTTCACAGTGGCGAGGTTTTTCCCCAACTCCTGAAAAAATACTTGATTGTTAATGGTTACTTCTACATCAGAGAGAATTTCCCTCGGCTGCTGATTTGAGCGCTCAAAATGTCGTGCAAAGATATCTGCCCTAAAAGATGCTCCAGTCTCCTGCAGGTCCCTGAGGAGAAAATTGTCTGTGGGCCTCAGAGTAAAATAGGGGTGTAGTGGCTTGCCACCACGATCGACCGCTTGTTGAGCTTGGCGATACTGCTTATCCCCTGCTTCGCCAAATGTCACTTCCCAGATGCCCTGGAAATGATGGGGAGCCTCAAACATAGGCAAATGGGATACATAAATCTTGCCTGCCTCTACTCGACCGCCAAGCACCAACATTCCATGATTCCCCATTTCAGCTTTGGTTTCCACAACAGGATGGGAGACCGAATCACTTGTCTTATCACTAGCCAAGCCACTGGAAGGCATAAGACTACAAAGGACGGCTGCTAAACAAATTAACGCTGTCATTTGATCCTTCTTCATGCTGCACCTGCCTTTCTTCTCGTTAACATCATAAGGAGTGCTATTAAAAAAGCTTCCATCCAGGTTCTTGCGAAAAATTTAGGTATCCCTTAACCCATTCCGTTCCTTTAAGTGGTGATCTTCCCTCACAATATTGGACACGGAGTTAAGCTGCCGTCTCAAAAATCATCGGGATTTGATGCCCTATCGCTGAGTGCCTTCTCTGTCGATTGTAATATATTTCGATGTACTCGAAGATGCTGACTTTAGCCCTGCGCCGTGTTGTGTATTGTTCACGATGAACGAGTTCGACTTTCAGTGTGTGAAAGAAGCTCTCCGTGACAGCATTATCGTAGCAGTTGGCTTTGTGCCCCATGCTACAACGGAGTCCATTGATCCTGAGCAATTGTTGATAGCGCGTTGAACAATACTGGCTGCCACGATCAGAGTGAAGGATCGTGCCCTTGGGAAAGTGGCGACGGAACAAGGCCATCGTGAGGGCGTCGCACACCAGATGTTGCGTCATGCGTTGGTTCATCGACCACCCCACAATAGCTCGTGAGTACAGGTCCATTACCACGGCCAGATACAGCCACCCTTCCTTGGTCCAGACATATGTAATATCTGTGGTCCATTTCTGGTTAGGTCTGGCCGCACCAAAGTCCTGCTTGAGCAGATCGGGAGCCACCGGATTCGAGTGCTGCGAGTCGGTCGTGACTTTGAATTTCTTCGCCTGAATGGCTCGCAAGTTGAGGGCGCGCATTCGTCGAGCAATGCGGTTCTCACTGCACAGGCGACCTTCTTGGTGTAGGGTCTTCGTGATCCGAGGTGCTCCATACCGTTGTTGGTGCTCGGCAAAAATCGCCGGTATGCGGCTATCCAGTTCTTGGGTCGAACGACGGTGTTGACTCAGATCCCGTGAGGCCCAGTCGTAGTAACCGCTTCGAGAGACCCCCAACATGCCACACATGAGATTGATTGGCCAGGCCTTCTTCTGTTTCTCAATAAACTGATACCTCATGTGTTTTCCTTGGCAAAGAAGGCCGTGGCTTTTTTTAAGATGTCTCGTTCCATCCGCAGTCGGCGGTTCTCTGATTCAAGCTCATGAATACGCTGCTGCTCGGTTGTGCACTTCCCGTGACCACGAAACGCTTCGGCGGAGGAGTTCGCCAGTTCGCTCTTCCAACGCCCAATCAGAGCGCCACTCACTCCTAAGCTGCGGCCAGCGGCAGCACAACTGTACCCATGCTCCATTACTAACCCCACGGCTTCCCGCTTAAATTCTGCACTGTGATGCCTACGTGTTCGTTTCATTCAACACCTCGTTTCGAATCAGTATATAATTCTTAACTCGGTGTCCGATATCCTAGGGGAAGATCATGGGTCCATATGAACAGAACGGTTGAATAACTTCAAGTGAGGTTGAATATTTTCACGAAGCTGATCCAAAAAAATCTGATGAGATAGTTGAAAGGCAAGGAGATTATTCCGGGTCGGATTGAACCAGAAAAACCCTAAACGAAAGACAGAAACGAAAGCTTTAATGGCACGTTTGGCGATAAATATCTCGCTGGCGAACTCTTCCGCAAGATGGCAGATGTCAGAGTGGTGATCGAAGCCGCTTGATGTGTGACTTTTTGAGGAAAGATAATTTTGGCCATGTGAATCGCATCAAGGAAGGATGGCAAGGGTGATAGAGGCACTTGGAAGGGAGCGCGGGTGGAGGACTAATCCAAATAATATCAAACCCAAAAGGGATTAGTCAGATGGGGGCGAGGCTGTGGAGTGCTCTCCTGCAATCAACTGGCTGCACATTTCTGGCAAGTTTGCATACGCAGGCCTCCCTTTTCAGAAAAAGAAGACCCAATTTACGATATCTATCCTAAAGAACAATACCGGAAATATAAACGGCTTTTTGGGATGAAAGTAAGCGTACCAAAACAGCAGAAAAGGGCACACACGCTCTGCGGCTCCTTAGATTGCATTTTCACATCGGCCCAGACTAACACCTTTATGTGCCTGCTATTCAAAAGGCATGAGGCGGTCAGAAATCAGCCAATCCTGCATGATTTCGGCATACTCGGCTTTCAAGCATTTAAACAAGACCGCTCGCTCATTGGATGTGAGTTCTAGGACACCTGGAGGCATCGGGGCCTCCTGATTCTCGACAACCTTGTGCTTGATCGTTTCTCTACTCGTGCCAGCATTCAGAACGCCACGGAATGACGAGTTGTGGCACCTTGCGCAATCCATATGGTCCATAATCGCCTCTTGTCTATCCGGCTTGAGGCCAGCCGCGCAAGCGGACACTGCTGCACGGGGCGGGCGGGCCGGGAGGCCCTTGGTAACAAGCTTCACTCGGTTGAACCATGACTCCGGCCCGAAGGGAGGTCCACTTTCTTCGGCCTTATAGCCTGCTGGTCCGAACACAGCCCGTACACTGGTAATTTTCTTGATTCTCTTAAGCTGGCTTTTCAAGTCTTGGCCGATCAACATCGTGCCTATAGGCTTTATGGCCTTCTTGCCGCCTATGGCCTTTGTGCCTGCCTTGGCTGGAATGATCGGCCTCAGTCCACTCGAATGACAGGAATAGCATTTCGAGAGCTGGGAGCTGCTTCCGGAGCCCTCCAGTTTAAATCCAGTGGATTTGCGCGAGAAACCGCGAAAAACGACCACCGGAGGCGTGAGCTTCGTCTGGGATGGGGTGTCCGAAAGATGCTGGATGGCGATGAAATCCACGTTCCGGCCTAACTTGCCCGAATTTTTTATTGCGATCTGGATCCATTGCTCGAAACGAATTGGGTTCTTAGTATCGGGGACGTGGATGATAACGCGATCTGCACCTTGGCCGTCATTGTCCACCGAGGTCGAACTGAATTTCATCCAGGTAGCGCCAGGGATAGCTTCAACTGCGTCGGTCAGCTTCTTCACGTTGCCCATCTTGGACGCATCCACCAACTGCGGCGGTACTCGCATGAGATCGCCCACGCCGCTCGACCCAGAACGGAAGATCCTGTCAGCCATGTTGCGATATTCTTTATCCGTGATCGACAACCCCATCTGACTTTTCGTATTCTTCCCAGTGGGACGTCGCGTGGCAGGCGGAGCCTTCGTCCTGCTACAGTTGTATTGTAGAAAACCAAAAGTTTTGATGAACGGAGTTGTAACCCTCCCACTCCCGCATGTCCAGTCGCAGGGTCCGCCCTTAAGGGACAGCTGGTTCGATTTTTTCGCGTAGGCCTCCGCTATCCTTACCGCTCCCATCTTGAGCTTCTTATTTTGGACCTTGACGTCGGAGAGCTTGCAGACATCCTGCGCGCTAGAAAGAAGTGGCGCAAGCAGAAGGCTTAACAAGATTATAGCTCGAAAAATCCAGCGGGTCCGTTGGTCGGTATCGATGTATGGGAAAATCATGGGTTATTTTCCTCCAAATTGTCAGTGCCTGAACTTAGCGCCCTAACCTAACACGCAACCACCTGGATGTTTCTCTGCTTACTGAGGTGAAATCCTGGCACCTATTTACCTGCTCAAGTCAAAAAGTTGCCATCGTTTTCGGGAAAGACGCCAATACACTTCCCCCGTTTCTACCCCAAAGCTAAGGAAGTTTTCTCTTCTGTTAGATGGAGTCCGCTTTGATAGCTAGTGATGAATACGTGATATCAGAACATTTCAGGTAAATAATTTCAACCTGTCCCTCCTTTAGCTACACAAAGAGTGAAATTTTGGAAGGAAAATAATGTATAGGATCGGGTCTTAATCCGGAGGAATTTCAATGCCTTCAGGAGCATTCGGCTTCACACCTTCAAGCGATTAACCTTATGGCCTATCAAACCGAAACGCGACGAGGCGAGATTCTCCATTTAACTTGGGATCGAGTCGATTTCAAAGCTAATGTGATACGATTGCAAGCTACGGATACGAAGACGAATGAAGGGCGGTTGGTGCCGTTAACCCCAGAGTTGACGGTTTTACTCAAGGATCTGTATAAAGTCCGCTACCTACAAGAAGATCATGTCTTCTTGGTGAAGGGGAAATCGGTCCATTCAATTCAAACAGCCTTTGCTGGCGTATGTACTCGTGCAAAAATCGATGGGTTTCATTTTCATGACTTCCGGCATACAGCTGTCACCAATATGCGTTGGGCTGGGATTGAGCATTTGACCATCATGAAAATTACTGGACACAAGACATTGGAAGTCTTTACACGGTACAATAGTTTTCTAGAAGGCGGCTTGTAAGGAGTGGCTCGCCTATTTAACCCTAGGGTATTCTAATATCTTACCCAACTCATCTAAGTTATTGAAAAATCAGGTGTGCGCCCGTAGCTCAATTGGATAGAGTACTTGACTACGAATCAAGAGGTTACAGGTTCGATTCCTGTCGGGCGCACCAATCTTGCGGTCAGTGGTGCCAGGTGGTTCCGGCGCAAGGGGCTCGGCGGCCTGTCCGAGGCCATTGATTTGGTGGAAGCTTGCCGCCGGATTGCTGTATGGTCCGAAGCTCCGTGGATGCTGGAAAATCCCGTCTCGACCTTGTCCAGCTACTGGCGCAAACCGGATTATACCTTTGATCTCTGCGAGTATGGCGGATATCTTGATCCACCAGGTGATCATTACACGAAGAAAACCTGTTTGTGGACAGGGAATGGTTTTGTGATGCCGTCACCCAAACCTGTTCTTCCTCTGGAAGGTTCAAAAATGCCTCATCTGCCACCCGCTCCGGATCGGGCAGACAAACGCAGTATGACTCCGAAAGGATTTACCCGCGCGGTCTTTGAAGCAAATAGAGCTTCTTTTTTTGGCTGTGGAATTGACTTTTAGGCCTTTTCTGGCAGACTTCAGCAGTTTCTTTAATCTTCATTATCACTTTATTTATGGGGCTGACACCTGACTTTGAATAAGTTAGGAGTCAGGCATGTACGTAAAGCATTGTAAGTTAACGCGTTATCAGCAATTACGGCTGATGGAATACTTCGTTGCAGGTACGCCAGCCCGAACAGCGGCTGAACTGGTGGGCGTGCACCGCAATTCCGCCATTCGGTTTTTTCACAAATTGCGGGAGAAGATTGCCTGCAAACAGGAAGAGCGTGCCGCGCCTTTTGCTGGCGAAATCGAACTGGATGAGAGTTATTTCGGCGGCGTTCGCAAAGGCAAACGTGGACGCGGTGCCGGGGGTAAAGTGCCTGTGTTTGGCATTTTAAAGCGCGGCGGGAATGTATATACGCAGGTTATCCTGCAGGCTAATGAAGCAACGCTTATGCCCATTATCCGGCAAAAAATCAGGCCTGATAGCATTGTCTATACGGATGGCTTTAAATCATACAACGTGCTGGATGTGTCAGAATTTAAACATTACCGCATCAATAAAACCAAAGCCTTTGCGGAAGGCAAAACCCATATCAACGGCATTGAGAATTTTTGGAACCAGGCCAAGCGCCATCTGCGCAAATATAACGGCATCCCCAAACATCATTTTAATCTGTTCTTGAAAGAATGCGAATGGCGCTTCAATATGGGACCAACAAAACACCTTCTTGAGGACCTCAAAAATATCCTCAAAGAAAAATATTAGGTGTCAGCCCCTTATTTATTTTCACGCTGAAAACGATACAAGTTCTTAGCTTCTAACCTGCCCCCGTTCTTTAGCCATTTGAGTTGTTAGGTTTTCCGAGTAATGGCTCCCTCAAAGACCGCCGCAGGCACCTGGTAGCCGAGTGCGCTGTGGGGCCGTTCGTTATTATACAACCGTCTCCAGTCTTCGATCACCACCTTGGCCTCGACCAAACTCTGGAAGAGTTCGGCATCGAGACATTCCCGACGGAACGTGCCGTTGAAACTTTCGTTACTCCCATTCTGCCAAGGTTTACCGGGTTCGATTCGACACGGAATAATCTCCTGGTCGTTTAGAAACGCCGTCAGCTTGTGGGCCACAAGTTCTGGGCCATTGTCACTCCGCAGATACCGCGGGCGCCCATACCGGGCAATGAGTTGTCGCAAGACCTCGATGACTTGGTGGTGAGTCAACGAACGTCCCACGGCAATAGCCAAACAAAACCGCGTGGCTTCATCTTTGACGGTCAGGCATCGGAAGGGCTCGCCCTGAGCATAGGTATCGTGGACGAAATCCCAACTCCAGACATCGTGTTGGGTCTTGGCTCTGGGCTGGACGGTACAGCCCGTGCGAATTTTTCTCCGACGCTTGCGGCTCGGAAGCCCCAGCCCCTGTTGCTGCCAAACCCGATGAATCCGCTTGAGATTCACTTGCCAGCCACGGCCTTGGAGAAAACTCCCCGCTAACCGGTATCCCCAATGAGGATAGCGCTTGCCCACTCCGCGGAGGGCTTGAGCCAACCGAGCATCTCGCTGGATGATCCGTGAGGTATAGTCTAGGCCGGAGCGTGGCGTTGAGCAGAGCCAAGCGGCACGACCCGTTCGAAGCCCACGAGCACAGGCGACTCGAGCCACTTACCGCCGGGCCCGCGGGCTTACCACTTTTTTGCCTGCAGTTCCTTCATCACTTCGACTTCTAAGTCCCGTTCCGCCAGGACCTTCTTGAGCCGAGCATTTTCCTGTCGTAACTGGCGCAGTTCTCGAACATCTGCCACCTCCATCTGGCCAAACTGCCGTTTCCATCGATAAATCGATTGCTCCGACACGCCGTGCTGCCGAGCAGCCTTCTCAATCGTCCCGGCTTCCGCATCTCGAAGAATGCGCACAATTTGTTCTTCGGTGAATCGCTTCTTCATCTAGGTCCTCCTCAGGTTGAGGAAAACCTAACATACCCTTGGTCTAAAATTCGGGGGGCACTCCACTTCCTTGTATGGTGACTTTCCGTCTTCCTCAATTTCTCGGTATAACCCTGCCATACAATCTACAAGCAATTCTCTTTGCATTGTGTCTGATTTCGAAGGAACCCCGACAATTACTAGAAGTCCATCTGAGGCTTTTTTACAAATCTGTTTAAGTAACGTACCTTTATAGTAATCTTCCTCTCCTTGCTCGTTAGGTAAATTATCGATAAGAACATCTAATTTCACTCGCTCGCCATTTATCTCAACAAGCTTTTTGAGACAACTCACCACAGCTTCCGCGTACCAACCTAAAACGCATAAATCGTCCACAAGAATATCCCATTGTGGAATTATCTTGCCGTCTACTTTGTATCCGCCCATCCTGACTAGTGGACGATTTTTCGAATTATGCCTTATTGGAGCAGGAAGCTTTCCCATGATCAATTCCCAATAACGCTTACCAATGTTTCGAATTACACGATTGCTAGCAACATTAATCTCGAACATTATATTTCCTGAATCATTTAGAACTTTTGCATGTTTAATAAATCCTTCTTTATATTTTGCAGATGACCCAGACCATTTACGTAAGAGGTATTGCTTCTCTTTCACAGGATATTTAGATCCAACCTCATCAAATGACGTTGTACTTCTGAGGCCGAACAATAACGCCATAAACTTTATTTCATTGTCATTTTCGTTTAGCTGTTCGGATGGTGATATATCGACAACAATTGCATATTTTTTCATTGGTAATACATCCATCAGGAAATGATTTTTGATTTGTTTAATCCTGAATTTCGTTGCCTGTATAAACTTTCTACCAATCTGCAAGCATTTTAACGACAATAACATGTTTTTCCACCATAACGGTTATCAGATAGATCCATGGTCTTCTATGCCACTTGAAGTGATGACACTTAACCAAGTTCCAACCGTTTGAGTTCACGGTTAAATTTCTCTTCCCAGTCATTAGGCACTGTAAATTCGATAATTGTTTTTATTATATGAGGATTTTCTGGGGAGCCACCATGGTCTGTTCCAATCAAAGAAACAACTTCATCTAGGCTATCTGGAATTTGTTTAAGTTTTTCAGCTTGCAACGACAAGAGATTTTCTATCAATTCAACAAGCCTTTCATATTCCTCGGGCATAATTGCAAAATAAATTTGTTCTTCATATAGAACAATTTGTTCCAAGTGCCGCTGAAGCAAGCGACTGATATGGTAAATGTCTTTTATGTCCCCTGGCTTTCCTATAGCCCCCCAACTCTCATTAAGCCGATCAAAAAGACGAACAAGTGGTTGAACCAAATTCCGGGCTTCAGCCAACCGTTTACCCACCCAATCAATAACTTCATCATCGGTAACGTGCTCATTTAGCTTGTAATATAGCCCATTACGCAGATCCTCTATTATCCTAAACAGAGGTTGATTAAGGTGCCGCATAAGTTCTGCAGTAAGTCGCCATTCCCATCCGTCTGGCTTGTCGATCACAATACGTCGGATAATTGGAGGATAGCTTTCGAATAGTGCCAATTCAGAACTTTCTTGCTCAAATTGAATCAGATCAGCTTGACTTCCCAACTCAGACTGCACGTACTTTTCATGTTGTTCTCGCCATGCAAATAAAATTCTGATTGAGTATTTGATCTCATCGGTGTCTATCAATTTATGACAGTTTCGACATAACCAAATAGCATTCGTAATTTCTGCCCTAGATCTATCAGTCATGTTGGCATCATATCGTTTTGCACCTTGACGAGCCCCACAAATATGAGCAGCCTCTCCAATAAGAGTCGATTTCTGAGGGTCTGAGTTTGCCCCAACAGTAGCAACTCGACAATCTGGATTTGAACATTTGAATGCTGCCCTCATGGCTACCGTAT
Source organism: Nitrospirales bacterium (assembly GCA_965223685.1). Lineage (GTDB taxonomy): Bacteria > Nitrospirota > Nitrospiria > Nitrospirales > UBA8639 > Nitrospira_E. Next base: position 917,803 of record CBDCXG010000002.1, on the reverse strand, counting down.
CAATGGTTTTCTTGTTGAATTCAGGAGACATGAATATTTTCTTCTTGAGTTTCTGCCTAAACTCGATTTGCCATATCAGTGGATATCTTTTTCATTGCTAGACCTGGATCGCTGAATAAAATCAACCTGCTCAGATAGCCCCCCTAACCCTCCTTCGTTTTTGTTTAGCAATTCTTTTTTCGTTGGTTACCTGTCGCATCCTCTGTCCTTCGGTTGAATGAATGGACTCTTGTTTCTTGTGAAAGAGCCCATTCATCAACCAAAGGAGGACATCATGGCAACCAAGCAAAAACCCATTCATCACATCCGTATCAACAACGTTAGAGCGTCCATCTGGGAGCAATCATCCGATAAGGGTCCGTTCCTCATGGTGAACTTTTCCCGGTCATACAAAAATGTACAAGGTCAATGGAAAAACACCTATTCCTACACGGAATCTACTCTCGAAGCGTTAATCAATTGCGCCATCGAAGTGTTGGAATGGATGCGTCGTCATCGTCAATCATCGAAAGGGGCAGCCTAGGGGCTGTTCCTTTCTGTTTTTGCATGGAATATTATTATGAACATCTATACGTCTTTCGCACGTACACTTCATTAGGTTTTAAGTGATCACCAGGCCGTGAAGTTATCCGTGGCAGAGCCCCATGTCTGGGAATGTGGAGGCGGGAGCTGCTAAATGTGTTTTTCCCGGTGTTTACGTACAGCGGGAATATCACGCGACGATTCACATGCGCCTCAAACTGATAGCCTGATTGCCCTCACACCTGCTCATATGGGCATATTTTATGTTCAGGTGTGGGCCTAGTCCTGGTTGTGTTAAATGCGGACGACATTGGCCCAAAGAAACCATCCACCCTTCTTCGCATGTGAGTAGTCCCAATTCATCACTCGCACTGTGTCACCCCGATCAAAAACACCTAAGATTTTGGCTTTTGCCCGTCCGAGAGCAGGGCCATCTTCATGCAGATAGACCTGATCGGTGATGGTCAATGTTGTCCCGCGAGCAAGTTGGGGAGAAGAGGCATCCGTTGTGAATCGAGAACCGTTGGCCCACTGCTTTTTATCTTCGGTCGTCCAGCCAATATAAATCCAGCCCGTTTCAATGACCGCGGAAGGTGTGATCTTTTTTACCAATTGCTGCTGGGTCGAGAGACTCTGTCGAATGACCCGGTCGGCGTGAGTCAGGCTTTGTCGCGACGCTTCGGCCTCTTGTTCAATACCCTTCACCGTATCTCTGAGGCCAGGATCCTGGATCTGTGTCTCCAGGGCATGTAATCGCGCAATCAACGTTTGATAATCCTCATTGGCTTGTTCGACGGTTTGCCCGATCGTTTTGGTCTGTGCGGCGGTGGATTCAAGGGTGGTCTGCCATTCAAATCCTGCAATGGACCCTTTGGTAAATCCTGCATTCTCCAGCCGATTGCGCAGTGTATCGGGGGTGAGCAAAAGCAGGAGAAAGAGCAGGAATAAGACACTATCGCGTAGGGCCGAGACCAGATTGCGGACCACGCCACCAAAAACTTCCCACCGGCTATTTGTTGAATCCATTCACGCTCCTATGAAAAGAGAAAACGAGTAAATGTGATGCGGGCATTTCCATTTTGCTTGTGGGAGAAGTACTCCTCCTCCCTGCTGTTTACTCGAAATATCTTTCACGTATTTGTGTTTCCAAGCTGCAAAAAAGACACCAACACAAACCGCCTCTGGTTGCTGGCACGCTTGCCCGTATTTCACGAAGTGTTCTGAGCAAGACGGGTGGATGTTGTTGAGGTAGCGTGAAAGGAATATGATGTTTTTTCGCGTACAAATTGTATCTGAATGGGTACAACCATAGACCCACTTTTTCTCTACTCGCACTGTTTTTCCTCGCACCTCATCTCATTTTCCTGTCCCTGGCGAATTCCTAATTAACGCTCACAGAAGGCTCTTTAGTCCGGCTTGATCTTATTCACAACTCGCCGTATTCTCACCAGCTATGAGACATCTCTTCATGGTTTTCACGTATCTGGTTTCCCTCGCTCGCACACTTCCAAGGCATCGCGGTCTGAAGGCGGTGGCGGCCGAGAATTTGCTGCTGAAGCAACAGTTACTCATTGTGACCCGCTCGCGAAAACGTGCTCCCAAGCTTTCATCGTTTGACCGTTTCTTCCTTGGCCTGTGGTCCACTTATCTGGATCCTCGCCGGATCAAACGGGTGGCCTTTCTTGTTCAGCCGTCTACGCTTTTAAAATTTCATCAAGCTCTGGTGAAGAGGAAGTATTGCCTTCTGTATTCTTCACGGAAACGAAAGACTCCCGGACCGAAAGGCCCTTCCTGGGAAGTGATTGAACTGGTACTGGAGATGAAACGGCGCAATCCCACCTTTGGATGCATCAAAATTGCTGAACAGCTTGCTAAGATATTCGAGCTCCCGCTCAACAAAGATGTGGTGAGACGAATACTCGCCACCTATTACCGACCAGAACGGGGCGACGGACCGTCATGGTTGTCATTCCTAGGACAAACGAAAGACAGTCTCTGGAGTATTGATTTTTTTCGCTGTGAGTCCCTTCGACTCAAAACGCATTGGGTTCTTGTGGTGTTGGACCAATCTACGCGTCGGATCATCGGGTTTGGCATCCACTCAGCTGTGGCCGTAGATGGAAGAACCCTCTGTCGACTATTTCTTCAGGCCATCAAGCATTGTAAGCTTCCTCGATGCCTGAGCTCCGATCATGATCCTCTTTTTCGGTTCCATCAGTGGCAAGCCAATCTGAGAATCCTGGGTAGTCATGAGGTGAAATCGATTCCGAATGTGCCAGTGTCTCACCCGTTTATCGAACGACTGATCGGCACTATTCGGAGGGAATATTTGGATCGCTTGTTGTTCTGGAATGAATTGGATTTAAAGCGGAAGTTAGACGCCTTCAAGGTATATTATAATGATAGTCGGATCCATCAGAGCTTGAATTAGAAAACTCCGGAGGAAGCGGTGGGAAAGGATCAACCCCCATCAGTAGATCCCAAACATTTTGTGTGGCAGTCACATTGTCGGGGGTTATTTCAGACGCCTATTGCAGCGTGATGAGGAATTCGCCAGGCACAGGAGTCGAACTTGGAGAAGAGCACGTTCTCTATCCTGAAGAAAAAGAATGATTATGAAGTCACTGTGTGAGCTTTCAATCGAGACAAAGTGCGTCGTATTTTCTATTGAAATTCCCTGGAGAACTTTGTTCCAATCCTTTAGAATTTGAAATAATTGGTTCGAACTTTCTCCTCGAGGGCGCACCATTAACTACTTCACCAAGCTTTGCTAAGCTTGTTACTTCTCCCCCATACGTTTCTTTTTACAGGTGAAAAGAATTAAAAATTATCCGAGACAGCACAGGAAAAGAATAATTCCTATATGGGTATTTTTATTATTTGTATTGTTGGGTAACGCCTAGCAGAATTTTCTTTTAAGCGGTTCCCGTATTCGATATTTGAAGCCTTGCACTAATAAAGGTACACTCCTTTAAAGTGTTCTGCTGTTATTGAGAGATTTCTCCACTCATGTGACCTGGCATTGTGATAAGAGAGAAAAGAATTAGAATAAATTGGTGGCAATGAAAGTCGAATGAGGTCACATTGTCTTAGGAATCGACTTGACTCCCATATGTCTAGGTGGGGGCACAGAGGGTGTCTGCGCCATTGTATGATATTGTCTCCAGGTTCTTTGTCCGATGGTAAGTATTTGCATAAATAGCCAATAGCATTTGGTCATGCGTATTCTTTACTTATTAGCTGGATTAATCCTCATCTTGTTAGGGCCTGCCAGGACTTTTCCCGAACCTTTTCATGCTTCCTGTGGTATGGCGCTTGAAAAAGTCCATAAGGCCAGGAAGGCGTTAATTCCCTATCAGCGAACGATGGAGTTGGCCCAGGCGCGTGAACGGAAAGCCTATGGTGAATTGATGATTTGTACTGGGGGCGGCACTTTTAGCGTGGAGAAAGCTGTCCGCTGTAATGAAGCTACGTGGCAAGCTCCGGAACGGACGAAAAAGGTGATTGACGCGGAAGACCAATATCTTCAAGGAAGAAAAATTTTTGAAGAATTATTCGAGCAAGCAAGGTTTGCGTGTCTCTTTGAGCCATAGGTATTCATTCTTCGTTTTTTGTCTAGTCGAATTTCTCCCCACCTCGTTTTCTTGGATCCCATAGACAAAACAGCGTAGAAAAAATTCCCATTAAAAAAATCAAGCTAGTGGGTCCGTTGAAAAAAGCCGCCAGCGGCGTTCTCGCCCTTTTCCCGTACTCACGTATTGCCAGTACGCTCCGTGCGCAAAAAGGGCTGTGGCCTTACTGAACGAACTGTTTTGAACGGACCTGAAGCCGTTGATCCCCAATTGCTTCATAGAGAAAAATGGCTATCGATGTCTTCATTATTCAACACGCCCCTAGTGGGATTTCTGTCGGTGGCCATAGAGCAAAGTGACATTAATGCGGCGACTTTCATAATTATCATGAAAGTCTATGACATCGGTTTCGTGAAAAAGGTTGGAATTGAAAATGATGGCTCGGTTTTGGCGGTGAGGAATGGTAATGGGTTTGGCCCCGCTCTGCTCAAGAAATTCATGAATTTTGTGTTTGTTCTTATCGTTATTGTATTCAACGAAGTCCCAATCATCAGGGGCTTCCTTATCCCACACGACCAACCCGCCTGATTCCCTGTTACGATTGGCTTCATCAGGGGTTATCCAAAAATTCACATTCACCGCGGCCGCGTCGGCATGCATGTTGAGCCCGCGTAATGCACTGTCATGTTTGAAGGCCCAGGATTGGACTAATTGGTGATGCCGAAAAATGCGGGGAAAGCGGCAGCGCAACTCTTCGGCAATTTGGAGAAGCAGTGGACAGGCAAACCCATTGGCTAAAAACGTCCCGATATATCCGTTTTGATAATCACGTTTCCAAATGGTGGATTCCAAACAGAAAGTCCGTAATGCGGTTAATGCATCCTGAGTAAGGAGGGTATCTACAAACATGGCTTCAGGTCGTGTGGAAAAATATTGCTCTTCAATACTCGTAACGTCCAGGTTTGGATTCACGGCTGTTTCTGTAACCCTAGCGGCTGGACGTATATGTAAAAACTTGTGAAAAGAAGGGGCCAGGGCTATTTGCTCTTGAACCGTGAGTTTGACAAAAATCGAGTCGGGGGCGCCTGCATTGCAGCGAACCAGCGTGGCTTGCAAGGTGTCTTGATACTCTTGCGGAGTGGCTATGGAAGAGTTATGCGCCAACAGGTAGGTCAGTTGTTCGGCGTCATGTTTGATACGGGCCTTGGTGACAAATGGAGGTGCGATCCCTTGCCCCTGGTTAAAGGTAAGGTCGGCGGACTGTCGGAAACAGGCTAGGGCTTCTGTGGGTTGTTGTTGCCAGAGTCGGAGTAGTCCTAGGTGATAATGGGCGTTAGCATATTTGGGTTTGAGCGATAAGGCCTGTTGGAAGGCGGTGGCAGCTTCTTCCAGCTTGCCTTGATCTTTGAGTGCGACACCCATATTGTGATGGGCTTCCGCATGTTGAAATGAGAGCGTTGTCGCCTGTTGATAGTGAGCCAGAGCTTGCTCCAAGTCACCTTTTTCCTTATAGACCACACCCAAATTGTTCAGCAGATTGGCAGATTGTGGTTTAAGCTTTCTAGCATTTTCATAGGCTGCAATCGCATGGTTCCATTGGCGTTGACGCCTATAGACATTCCCAATATTACTCAACGCTTCGACATAGTGAGGGTTGAGTCGAATAGCCTCTTGATAGGATGTGATGGCTTCCTCCCACCGTTCTTCCTTTTCTAGTACTAAGGCCTGATTAAAAAAATAATGAGGTTTGCTAGAGTCAAGAGAAATGGCTTGTTGGATGAATGTTAGTGCTACGCCTGAGTTCCCTTGTTGATAGGCTAGGAGTCCTCGAAGATGTAAAGAATCTGGATGTCGAGGAAATTGATCGAGAATGTGTTGATACCCAGCTTCCGCCTCTTGAAACCGTTTGGCCTGGTGATGGCTGACGGTTTCTTGGAAGAGGCGTTGGGCATCCGCTGAAAGACTTTGTACACGTGCTGTGCGTTGGATTTTATCAGCCTGGCGACGTGATGAGCGGTTCATGAGCGTCATCCTAGCAGGAGATCACGTGTTCACTAAGGGGAGGGTTCGAACTCCTCTTATTTCCTTCTCCCCCAAGGAAAAGGAAACTTAAGAGATCCGAGTTGAACGTTACCCCCGTATAGTTAAGAGAAACCCTAAAGATATTTGATGTATGGGGAAAAGCCTATGCCGGACTCATGACAAAAGTAAAGTCGAGAGTCGGAATTGGTATGGGGAAGAAACCATAAACCAACGAGCAAAAACTCAAGGTCCAGTCATTTCGGTCTGAACGAGATTTCAGGCCCTTCTCACCAGTGGGAGGAGGGGGCTAACTGAAAAAGGCTCCAATTCAGGGCTTCTCGTAAAGCTTGCATGTCGGGGTGAGTGGAGGGGTTGGACCAGGTCTGAAGGTTCAGTGCTTCTATTGGGGTTATTGCGCGTAGATCTCCTAAACTTCCCAATCCCCTGACAGCCACGGTTTGCATCCGGGGATCTTGGGATCCTAATTGTTCGACAAAGACATCATACAGAGTGGGAGGCGAGCTGTGAGTAGCAATGACTCTGAGTGCTTGAAGGGCTGCGAATCTGAGTTCAGAGCTTTGGGATGACTTTAAAATATTGACTAATGAGGAGATTGCCACCTCGCCTTGATCTCCCAGAGCTGCTATGGCCGTTACAGCTAGGTTGGGGTTGGTCGCAGCTTCTTTAATTGTTGAGAGTGCAGCCTTAGAATTCAGGGGGCCGAGCAATTGAAGAATAAGGCGCTGACGGTCCACCTGATCTGGTGATTGCCGCAATAGGGCAATTAAGCGGTTGGCTTGCCCCCATTCTGCGGCTAAATACAGAGGGAATTCATCCTGAGCCAGCTGCCTTTGTAATTCTTGCAAAGCATACAGCCCACTATTAGAGGCTCCTGCTACTTTGGCCGCTTCCCTGGCTTCTTCAAACGAGGTTCGGACCTCCCAGCTCCAAAGGGCAGGTTCGCCTTGGTAACGATAGGAAATAGAGCAAGCTGGGCCCTTCCAATGCCTAGAAACCATCGACAAAGAGTGCCCTCCTTTCCGGTGTTGGCTGGGTCCTGTCTGGCTCTTTTGTTCCTCGCATTTGATGCGTATCAGAATGTCATGGGGCGTCGATTTCTCTAATATAGGAGTGAATCCTGCCTGTGCTAAACGTTCGCTGACTGTTTGGCGAAGAGCGGTGGAGTCTTGCAGCCCTCGTTCGGTAAGGGCTAGCGTTTCAATTAGCAGGTTCTGAACCTGTTCAAGGGGTATGGCAGTAGTCCGTTCACTTTTGTCCATAGTCGAAGGTTCAATAGATAATGCGCTTGGAATGTTCACAAGACACGTTAGGCCAATGGTGGTGAGGGAATAAAGGATAAATTGAGTATAAATGCGTATATGATAAATATTCATGAAGTGATCTCCTTGGCAAAATAACTTGGTATCATACCCAGGTAGTTCCTGAAAAAAAACCCATTATAAAAGAAAGACTCCAAGAGGTGATGGTCATAGACTTAAGGGAAATACCACGATCCTTTCATTTCATCAGGTTGAATAAGTTTTCAATGAAAATGATTGTTTGGATTTTGAGCGCTTTGGTAGTAGGTGTCGGAGGAGTCTGTGAAGCGTCAATACTTAACCAAACAACTTTTGAGAATAACCAAAAGACTCCCTGGGAACTGTTTGTTACGTCTAATGGAACTGTGGGTGAGGCTGGGTGGCCCAAGGTGGTCATGTTTGGAACGGTTGATGAGAAACAACCATCCAAGAGTCTAATTTTCAAGGTGGGCCAGATACGATATGACCCAGAGAATACACCTAACCAGGGTGGAGGATTACGACTCCAGCTCTCTACGGATACAGGGACTATATTGCTTTCAGCCTATGTGGCTGTGGCCTACCAATCCCCAAAAGATAAGCGGAATTTAGCGGGTGGTCTGTTTGAGTGGCTAGTAGATGATCAGGTTGTGGTTCGTCACGATATGGGTCCTATAAAGAATAATGGTACCCTTCGGCATCATTTACAAGCGGAACATCTAGTCAAAGCTGGTACCCACACGGTCCATCTTCGAATCACTCGCCCCTTTACCAGTCATCCAAGGCAACATGCTCCCTTTCAATATGTGGATGATTTGCTCATTCAACACTTCCCACATCCATAACGTCCGCGTTCATAAAAAACTGCTCCTGGATACCCCCCAGCTTGCTGGGGGGAGGAAAGGAGCAAGCCCGCGGAGCGGGCTGAATTTGGTATTCTTCGATGTATGAGTCTCAAGTGGACCTGTGGTGCTGTCTACGATCTCACATATCATCTGGTAGGGGTCCCCAACTATCGGCGAATGGTTTTGGAGGAGCGAGTGGCTGGTCGGTTGAAAATGATTTTCCAGGAGATTGCCGAGCGGTATGGATTTGACATTGATACGTAAGCAGTCATGGCCGATCCTGTGCATATAGTTCTTTCTGTCCCGCCGCGCTCTAGTCTGGCCCACGTCGTGCAACGGTTGAAGAGTATTTCGGCGCGCCTGGTTTTTCAAGAGTTTCCTGAGGTGAAGCAGCCCTTGTGGGGAGGAGAGTTGTGGAACGATGGCTATTTTGTCCGCAGTGGAGGGGATACTGTCACGGCGGAGGTGATTCGTCGCTATATCAAGCATCAACATGATTCCAAGCAACTCGAGTTAAAGTTCTAACTCTTGAATGCCTCCCAGCTTGCTGGGGGGTTCTTTACAGCCAAAATGGTCCCTTCCATCATGATTCCTGTGGTTAAGTGTTCTTGGCTTGAGGCCGATAAACAGGGAAACGAATCAATCGAATGGGGGGAACATGGTTGTGGCCGAGCGTAAAATAAGCAAACACACAGTGGTCGAAACATTTGTCGGGCGGTTTGACCAAAATGCCAGGCAAGACTTTAAATGGCGAATTGATCATGCGATTAATGACGGCTATCGATTTGTTGTTCTCAATATGGTGGCTGTGTCGTTTATTGATAGTGCGGCGCTAGGATGGCTGGTGTTAGCCCAACGGCGCTTCCAGCGGATTGGGGGAAAGCTGGGGATTATTGCCCCAATGGGATTTGTGCGAGATATTTTAGAATTAACTGAGATTCATGAATGGATTCCTATTTTTCAGAGTGAAGATGAAGCATGGAAGGCTTTTGAAGCCTTAGAAACGACTACCCTGGATTCGTAAGCATGCGACATGCCACTCTTCTTGAAACGGATTCTCGCCGGCCTGTTCCAGGCCCTCAGAAAGATCGACGAGCAGTTCGACGCCTATCCATCTCCCCGAAGCAAGTCTTACCCGTTGTCATTCGCTGTGGGCAGGGAACGGTGTGTAAAGGCAGAGTCATTAATGTGAGTTCTCAAGGGATGCTTGTGGAATTTTCCACAGATCAAGTGCCACCAGTATCAATCGATGCGAAGGTGTCAGTGAAACTGCATTATCTTGGCGATAGCATTTGGTTACCAGGTTTAGTGCGACATCGTATGGGTCGTAAGATGGGCTTCCACTTTCCCGCGCTGACCAATCAACCTAAAGGTCATGCCAAGCACCCACTGACCGTCGTGCTCCATTCCCTTTCCCGCGCTTTTGCTTCCCGATAAATTTTGTTAATTTTTTTTATTAGGGGTCAGACTCGAATAAAATGGCGTATGATGTACATCATACACTCTATATGTTCGGCAAATTAATTCGAGTCTGACCCCTAATATTCATAAAAGGCCAGATTAGTGATTTTTGGGAGGGACAGCTTTGAGGCGTTGGCCAGAAGTTTTGGATTTGATTGCGGGGAAGTGTCGGAGGGTAACTGTACATTCCATTCTTGGACGAATAGGGTCTAAGTCTTTGTGGAGATGAATTTCAGTGATCCGGTTGTCGTTGAGGCTGATGGCTTGGCAAATGGCGTCTTGAGCTATCTTAAGCCCACCGTCTAAATCTCGTCGTAATGCAGTTTTGAAATAAAATCTTATCGCGAGACTGATGGCTTCTGTTTCAAGACTTCCGAAAAAGTCGGCACGATACGGTGATTGGTGTAGGATGGTCGAGAGATGTTTCCCGATGGCACTTTTGTAACGGCGACCTGTTGAAGAGAGCACTCGGCGACCATTGACTGTAGCATATTGATGATTAATGCTTGGGGGCAATGGCAAGACGGTAAATAGCTCTTGGGGTGTGAGCATATCACCTCCCAGATTACTCCAATCCAATCTATCGGCTCGAGTTTTAGCTCGTTGGGGTGGTCTGGAAAGCAGAACCAAGTTGCCTTTTCCTCTGGTTTGCTGGAGCTGAGGCATCGTTTTAATACGAATAGGTCTCAACATGTTCCTCGATTCAATATGACGAAGCAGAACTAGTGGTATGAAAGAAGGTGGTATGGCCCAGTATTACAGAATGTCCTGGATTTTCCCCAGGTTCTGTTCGTAGGCTTCTTCGTTTTTTCGGGCATAGAGACGCCATTCGGAGGGATTCCAGACTTCTAAGCGATGAAACATGCCCACGATGACAACTTCCTGATCTTCATCTACGGGGATGAGTTTGCGTAAACGGCTAGGAATGAGGATTCGGCCGGCGCGGTCCATATCTGATGGTGTGGCTTCCGAGACCATGTGATACATAAAAAGCCGCCGCTGATCTTCATCAAGCGTATCTTTCGCTTTTTGGAGGCAGGCGTCCCATTCTGGTTTAGTATAGGCTAAGACGGGTAAATCTTGGCTTTTTAAGAACATCAGGCTATTCCCGTTGGCCTCGATGTCTTCTCGAATATGGGTAGGCACCACGAAACGACCTTTTTCGTCAATCTTACAGTAATATTGACCGGCAAAGTTGCTCATTTTATTGGCGCCAAACTTTCTAGAAGACTGCTATCAAAAAGTACAATCTAGCTTACTTAATGCTGGAGAAAAGTCAAGTGGTGTGGTCTAGCTTGGGTGTTCCATTTGATGGCAACACTTTCTGTAGTAGGCGAGAAGATATCTCTCCCTATACTGGGCATTCCACATGGTTTGTGATCGTCTCCTTATCCCATATCGGGAAGACTCATACTGTCCTCTTCCTGGCCACCCTCTCCCATTGATTCCATCGCTTCTTCAAAATCTTCTCCCATGTCTTCTCCCATTTCCTTGCCCATCTTTTTCATAAAGCGAGCCATGCTCTTTGGGTCGTTTTCATCGACATCCCCAAAGTTGCTGGGATCGGCCAGGGCTTCCATGCGGGCCTCTTCGGATTTTGGAGATGCGAAGCGTGACATAATGCGTTCTAATTTCTGGCTCTTGCAATGCTTACAGGACAGAGTGGACGAATGGCCCTGAAGAATTAAATACGTACTGTGCTTTCGGCAGTCCTCGCAGCGATATTCATAGATAGGCATGAGATGAGGCCCTCCTACATTCGGAATAGGCACTGTATATACCGCAAATCCGGTGAATTGAAAAGAGGGAATAAGTCTTACAGCATGCGAGCTAAGGTTAATCCATAGACGGGACCGGACCCGGATTTTTGGAGGGTTTTGGCGCATTCATGAAGTGTAGTGCCGGTGGTGAAGACATCGTCAATCAAAAGGATGCGTTGATCTTTGATGCGAGAGGCATCTTTTACGGCAAATGCCTTTCGAAGGTTGGTGAGCCGTTCTTTTCTCGTGAGCGATGTTTGCGGCACAGTGGCTCTAGTGCGAAGAAGGCAAGATAAAAGCAATGGAACCTTGAGGTGTAGGCTCAGGCCATGCGCCAATAAGGCTGATTGATTATATTCTCGTTCGCGTAAGCGTTGTGGATGGAGCGGAACTGGCATGAGTAGATCAATGTTTGGCAAGTCAGGTAATGCGGATGTCATGGCATGAAGAAAAGGAGTGGTCAGTGAACGTTTTCCGCGATATTTGAATAAAACGATCGCTTCTTTGAGTGGAGATTGATACGGGAAGAGGCTCCAGGCTTGGGTGTAGGCTGGGGGTTTCATCCGACAGGTCCCGCATTTATGTGTGAGGCTGCGCTCTAAGGCTGTTGGTGAAATATAGGGAACTCCGCAATGCGGACAACATGGCCCAGAGATTTTCGCAATGGTTTCCCAACATGTTTGACAGACAAACGGAACAGGGTCGTCCCATAAAGGTGTGCAGCAACTGGCACAGTCTGTCGGGAATATGGTGTGAAGGAATTTTCTTAGAAGGGCTGGAAAAGAAGAGAATTGGTTCATGCCTACCCTTTGGGGCGGAGGAGGGTGAAAGAAGATTCATGATACCCACAATTCCCTTCTTGGTCAGGTAGGTATGAGTATGATATAGGAAAAGGACTGCTGTTGTCCTGAGTTCTTCGTAGCTTTTCCAACGGGTCTAGATGTCTTCATGATTCAATGTCAGCATGTGTTTAAAGAATACCGACGGAGTGCGACGCCTGTTCTGGCCTTACGAGATCTGTGCCTTAATATTGCGCAAGGTGAGTTTTGTGCACTCATGGGGCCAAGTGGGAGTGGGAAAAGTACCTTACTGCATTTGGTGGCTGGCCTGGATTGGGTCACCTCTGGCGATATCATGTTGGATGGACATTCTTGTGGTGCTTTTGGTGACCGAGAATGGACTCAGTGGCGCCGGGAAAAAATTGGGATGGTCTTTCAGGCCTTCCACCTCATTCCCGGATTAACCATTGAAGAAAATGTCGCGCTGCCGTTACGCTTACAGGGCGAATCATCAACATCCATATGTCCACTGGTAGCTGAGATGTTACAGAAAGTCGGTATGGGGCATAGGCTGGGCCATCGGTTGCATGAATTGTCTGGCGGTGAGCAACAACGTGTGGCAATTGCTCGGGCGTTTGTACATCGTCCGCGCATAATTATTGCTGATGAACCCACAGGGAATTTGGATGAGACTGCTGGCGAGAATATCGTCTCGTTGCTTCGACAATGTGCCCAAGAGTTTGGACAAACGGTGCTCTTGGCGACGCATTCGATACATGCGGCCCAAGCGGCAGATCGCGTATTAACTATTCGAGATGGACAGTTGGAGTAACGCTGTATGGATCTTTCAACATGTATTGCAGGTGTAACCTTTCCAGTGGGGCTGATGAATGCTTCAGGGGCATTGTGCGTGACGCAGGCTGAATTGGAGGCATTAGGGGAATCAAATGCTGGGGCAATTGTGACAAAGTCAATGACGCCTCTGGCGCGTGAGGGGAACCCTCTCCCACGGTATGTCGCGATTGAGGGAGGATCAATTAATTCTATGGGGTTGCCCAATCTTGGGTATCCAGCCTATGTGCAGCTTATTCCTCAGTTGAAGCATTATAAGAAACCTGTCGTAGCCAGCTTGGCTGGTTTGCATCCTGACGATTTTCTTGAAGGAGCAAAAGCCTTAAATGCTGCAAGTCCGGATTTGGTTGAAGTGAATTTATCTTGCCCCAATATTCCTGGCAAGCCTCAAATTGGCTATGACTTTGAGGAAACGGAGCGGTTGTTGTTGGAAATTCGAGACATGTTCTCCATTCCCTTTGGGGTGAAGCTTCCTCCTTATTTTGATCCCATTCATCATCAAAAAATTGCGGAAGTGCTCCAACGTATAGGTGTGGCCTTTGTTACTGTAATTAATTCCATCGGGAATACCCTTGTCGTGGATCCTGAACTAGAACAGGTCGTGATTAAGCCAAAAGGAGGATTTGGCGGGTTAGGTGGGCGCATCATTAAGCCGGTGGCGTTGGCCAATGTGCGAGCCTTGTGGAAGATCTGGGGTGATCAGATTCCAATTATTGGAACAGGCGGGATAGAAAATGGCACTGATATCTTTGAGCATGTGCTCTGTGGAGCCTCTGCGGTGCAAATTGGAACTATTCTGGTGGAGGAGGGTGTTGGTGTGTTTACACGGCTCGCACGGGAACTTGCTGAGTGTCTGGAGCGAAAAGGATATCCATCATTATTGGCCTGTCGTGGAAAACTTCAGGAAATCAATTGAGAGAATGATGGTGGGAACGAAGGAAATTATGTCACTTTGGTAAGTGACGGTCCCTTGGGAATAATCTTCAGAGCTATCGCTTGTCGTAGGAGTTGAGCTACATTTCGGACCCGTAAGCGACGCATGAGGTTAAACCGATGTACCTCCACGGTTCGCACACTAATATCCAGCCGTTGCCCTATTTCCCGATTCGTACAGCCTTGCGCGACCAAACTGAGGATTTCTTTCTGCCGGGCCGTCAATGTTTGGCTTTGAGATCCGGCCTCTGAATCGGCTTCGAGTGCGTCCTGTTCTTCAATCGTATCTTTGGGCATTTCTGATAGGCATCCCACGCATTTTTGTGTAGTCGTTTTAACATAGGCCCTACTTCTGGGACAACCGTTTCTATGTTCAGAATTTTCTTTCTTCTCATCATTGAACACCTGCGTCATCGGCCCATTCGAGCGATCTTAACCGTGATTGGAGTGGCGATTGGCGTGTCAGCTTGGCTCGCCATTCGAGTTGTCAATGGAGAAATTTACCAATCGTTTGAGCAATCTGTGGAATCGGTGGTCGGGAATGCGTCCATAACCATTACAGGAGGAACTAAGGGCATTGATGAGAAAATTTTGCCAATGATTCGACGACATCCAGGAGTTCGATCGGCCAACCCTGTTCTCAAGATTACGGGTGAGATTCAGGGTGGGCCTTTGGCAGGCCGATCCCTTCTCATTTGGGGGATGGATCTTCTGGAGCAAGGAAATAATTTGGGCGTTCAGGGTTCTGAGAGTTCCTGGCAAGAAGATGATTGGGAGCGGCTTTTAGCTCCAACAACGGTCATTTTGGGAGAAAAATTAGCCAATACACTGGGTGTAGGTCAGGGGAAGATGTTTTCAGTACGGGTTGAGGAGAAGGTGCATGATCTGGTTATCGGGAAGGTCGTGGAATCATTAGGTCTCCAGGGTGGGGTGTCACAACAGGTGTTGATGGACATTGCCTCTGCCCAATGGTTGTTTCACAAGTTGGGGCGGCTTCACCATGTCGAGATTGTTTCTGAACGTCAAATGGCGGCTGCTCCGCTCATCCAAGAGCTGCAAGGACTGCTTCCGGAAAATATTCAGGTAAGGCAGTCTTCACGGCGGAATCGACAAGTGGAATCCATGCTACGCGCCTTTCAAATGAACCTGACGATGTTGAGTGGCATTAGCCTTTTGGTCGGGATTTTTCTGGTCTATAACACAACGGCATTTTCCGTGGTTCACCATCAACAAGAAATTGGGATTCTCCGCTCGCTTGGGATGGAGCGACAATCGATCTCCATGCTGTTTCTGCTCGAAGCGGGATTGTTGGGTGTTGCTGGAGGTCTTGTGGGCTGTTGGCTGGGGATTGTCCTTGCACGGTGGCTGACTATCATGATTGGAGAGAATATGGGTGAGCTCTATGGGTTGACCGCTTTGTTTGTTAGACCTATTCCCATTCCTTTGCTGCTAGAAGCCATGGGCTTAGGTATTGGCGTCTCGCTCATAGGAGCTCTTCGTCCTGCACGAGAGGCGAGTAGGATGGCTCTTGTACAGGCATTAGCTGCTGGCCAATCACAAGCTGAAGAAGAACATGGGACTCACGAGTCTAAAAAGGTGGTTATGCTCGCTGTATTTGGAGCTGGGCTATTCAGCCAAATGCCTTCGCTTCAAGGTATTCCGATCGGTGGGTATGCCGCAGCCTTTTGTTTGTTGCTAGGAGGTGCGGCAGCTGGCCCCATGGTATTGCAAGGGTTTAGTCGATGGAGCCAGAAGCAGCTCTGGTCAGATTTGGGTCTGTTGCCTGTTTTAGCTGCCGAGCAAATGGGGCGCAATCCACACCGAACGAGTGTGACGATGGCCGCTATTATCGTGGGGCTAGCCATATTGGTGGGGGTGGGTATCATGATTCAAAGTTTTCGGCAGACAGTGGAATTGTGGATTGAGCAAACGCTGATGGCCGATGTGATCGTCGCGCCTATCTCTTGGTTAGGAGAGCCGGAAGCTTCAGATAAGAATCCTGGGCTCCCTCGGAATCTCGTGATGCAAGTTCTAGGTATTCCAGGTGTCGAGGCTGTGGATCCGTATGTGGAAATGAGTGTAGAGACTGATAGGCATACCGTAGCTCTAGTTTCACGAGATATGCGTCTCCATGCTGAACAGAGTCAATATTTATTTCTGCAGGGGACATCTTCAGGCGTATTAGGTCAGGTTATTGCCGATCATGGTGTCATTATTTCTGAAGTGTTAGCAAACCGAATTAAGGTGAGTACGGATGACCAATTATCATTGAAAACGCCAAATGGAATCGAGTCGTTTCCGGTCAAAGGCGTATTTTATGATTACGCCACTGATGGTGGAAAAGTCGTGATGGACGAAGGACTTTTTAAGCAGAAGTGGGGCGAACAAAATGCCACAGTTTTTGCGGTGTATTTGAAGAAGGGACAAGATATTTCAATGGTTCGACAAGAGATTGAAGACACCTTAAAGAATCAGAGGCCTGTCGTTACTATCAGCAATGGTGAGCTCAAACAGGAGATATTGGATATTTTTGATCGCACCTTTCGTGTAACGTATGTATTGGAATTGATTGCCTTAAGTGTCGCAGTGCTGGGCATCATGAATACGCTGTTTACAGCAATTCTTGAGCGCCGTCGAGAATTGGCAACCCTTCGGGTCATAGGAGCAAGTCGTCTCCAAATTCAAGGTCTGATTGTGTGGGAGTCGTGTTATCTAGCTGGGTTAGGGGCGATAGTTGGTATTCTGGTTGGGATGGCGCTATCTGTAGTGCTGCTCAAAGTCATTAACAAACAATCTTTTGGCTGGACGATTCAATATACCCTTGCCTGGGAAACCATAGGGATGGCACTGCTCGTGGCTTTTTCCGCCGCCTTTATTGGAGCCTGGGCGCCAGCCAAATGGGCCAGCCGACAAACCATTGCCGAAGACTTACGGTATGAATAAATTTCCACAATCTCAAAAATAAATGGGGTCAGACTCGAATTGAATAGCACAGGCAACACTTCTAACAATTTAGCATTAATTCGAGTCTGACCCCTATTCATTCTCTATCACTTCTCTTCTGGAGAGACTCAATAAATGGGTTAGGCGGAACAGATTTCCGTTTTGGGGTTTTCTGTGCCTTGGTAATTGACTTCTACCGTAAAGCCCATGTCTTCGATCATGTCCCACACTTCTTTGTGTGCGAGGCCTGGAGTGGTGAGGTAGCCGTCCACGAAGAGAGAGTCAGCCACGTAGAGAGCTAGCGGCTGAAGCGAGCGGAGATTTTTTTCGCGTCCGCCAGCTGCGCGTATTTCGGTTTGCGGATGCAGGAAGCGGAAGAGGCACAAGATGGTAAGGCAACGAGCTGGTGTTAAGTCATTCTTTTCACCAAAGGTCGTGCCCTCAACTGGATAGAGCATATTGAGGGGAATTGAATCAGGTTGAACTTCTTTCAAGGCTAGTGCTAAGTCCACTAAGTCTTCATCTTTTTCGCCCATCCCGACTATCCCGCCGCTGCACAGTTCTAGGCCCGCGGCTTTGGCATGCTTCAGGGTATCGATCCGATCTTGATAGCTATGGGTAGAGCAAATAGATGGATGGAAGGTTTCGCTGGTGTTGAGGTTGTGATTGATTCGATCTACGCCTGCGTCTTTTAATTGGCTGGCCTGTTCGCCGTTTAAAAGCCCAAGGGAACAACAGATTTGAATAGGGATTTCATTTTTGATGTTTTTGACGGCACGGGATATTTGGGTGATTTCCGATTGCAAGGGTGAACGGCCGCTAATGACGATGCAGTACCGCTGGGCTTTGGCCTTTGCGGCGCGACGAGCGCCTTCCATCATTTTTTCTGGTGTTAACAACGCATAGCGGTCAATTGGAGCATCGGAGATTGTTGATTGCGAGCAGTAATGACAATCTTCTTGGCAAGCCCCGCTTTTCGCATTTAAGAGCATTTGCAGACGAACGGTGTTGCCGAAATATTGTGATCGAATCTTATAGGCGGCATTGACGAGGTCTAAGAGTTTGCTTTGAGGTGTCGCTAGTATATCTAAGGCTTCGTTACGTGTGAGTGATGATCCATCGAGGACCCCATCTGCTAACTCTTGGAAGCAAGTCATTGGGCTTCTCCTATATAAGTCTTGTATTATCCGCTGGCGAGTTGCCGGGGTGGCGCAAGCGGGTGTTCAGATTCTGGAATAGGGATGTGCCGAGCATCAGCCCACATTTTTTCCAGCGCATAATACTGGCGGATATCAGAACGAAAAATATGGACAATAATGTCCCCATAATCTAGTAATATCCAATTCGCAGTATCTTTGCCTTCAATAACCGGGTGTGTGGGATATCGCAGGGCCATTTCTTTTTCAATGAAGGCGGTGAGTCCACGTACCTGCCGTTCTGATTCTCCTGAGGCAAAGATAAAAAAATCGGCAATAGATGTGAGATCGCCGACTTCTAACACCAAGACATCTTCGGCCTTTTTTTCTTTGGCTGCCTGCGCGATAAAGATGGCTTGTTCAGGAGAACGGGATGATTTGGGTGGGGTTGTGTGACTCATGGATACACTTGGTGCCGGATTATATAGGACTCCACAGAAGGCGGCAACCAATGTCCTATTGGGCGATGTAGGGCAAGTTGCTCTCGAATCTGAGACGCCGAGGCGTCAAAAGGTGGGACAGATAATAGAGTTAGGCAACTTCCAGAAGCCAAATGGATATCGAAACGAGCATTGGCTTCTTTGTCAAGGGCATGAAGGCTGGAAGGTGGGATAGAAGGTAGAACAGATAAAGACTGAAGCTGGGCAAAGGTGACTCCTGGCCTGGAACAGACAATCATTTGGCACATTTCAAGTAAACGAGTGGCCTGTTTCCAACTTTCAAATTCCAAAAAAGCATCTAGGCCAATGATAAAACCTAGCTTGGTTCCAGTCGGGGATGTCCGTTGAAGCCGGGTAACCGTGTCAACACTATAAGACACCTGAGGAGACAAAGCTTCTTGATTATCCACCACAAAATGTTCAATTGCTTCGGTAGCGAGTTTTACCATGGCTAAACGATGATGCGCTGGCGCCAAGGATGAGGCTGGTTTGTGGGGCGGGTCGCCAGTGGGAATGAAAATGACTCGAGCCAGCGACATCGCATTGTAGACATAGTTGGCAATGTGCAGGTGTCCATTGTGAATGGGATTGAAGCTGCCACCAAAAAGTCCTATAAACATTCTACGCATGTGGTAGCAGAATAAAAATAGGTAGGAGGAGAATTATTTTTAAGAACGTGATTGAATGAGAATGTTTACCGTTGTATGCAGTCATTGCTATTTCTGGGTCATGCTTTCTTGTGGAGATTTTGCAAATTTTGCAAAGTATCTAGCGCTGTTCACAAGAACTTCCCGCTCATTTTTTAGGCGTTGAAGTTGTGCCTTCAACTTGTAGTTTTCTCTTTGGCAATCTAATAACGTGGGTTCGTGAGTTTTCCGTTTTTTATCCTTGGGTTTTTGCTGGGTGCGTGTTCGTTGGCTGGTTTGCTCATGCCTTTTAGGCTGAGATGTATCATTTTTCTTCCATCTCGAACGACGAGTGTATGATGATGGTTTAGATTCCACCTTCTTCATTTTCAGCAACATGTTTTTAGAGGGAGTTTGAAAAAACACAATGCCTGAAATATTTGCGCCATAGGACTCTAAATATTGAGTGGCGGATTTTAGTTCTTTCCGAGAGGTGGTTTCAGGACGAACAATGATCATAGTTTGATCTACCTGACTGGCTATCAATCTCGTTTCCACATTGTCCAATATTGGTGGGCCAATAATAATGACATGAAATTGGGCTGCTTTGCACCATTGTAATAACTGGCTGAATTTTGAGGATTGAAATACTTCATGAGGAAGAGTCGAATAGTTTCCGGTAGAAATCATTGATAGGCCTGGAATGGGTGTGTCCTGAATTATGTTTTCAATTTCTGCTTTTTCTAATAGAAAATCACTTAAGCCTTCGGACGGTTTGTGTTTGTTCTGGAAAGGGACCATATAGTGAACGGTCGGTTGGGTGATGTTGGCATCAATCAAGAGAACCTGTTTGGATAATTGTTCAACCCGCACTTTGGCAAGATATTGTGCCAGTAGAGTTTTCCCGTCACGTTGTGCTGGGCTGGTGATGAGCCATAGGTCTAAATCGTTGGCAGTTCTGTCATAGGGTAAATTTTTTGTCATGGATTGAATGGCCTGAACAGCAATACTGTCTAGAGAGTTTTCTGCATTTAGAAAAGGCGATAATGTTCCTTTTCCGGTAGAGTCGGTATCTGGCATCCAGCCTAAAAAATGAAGCTCAGGATTGATGCGCTTGAGATCGGTGGGTGTATGAATATACCTTTTTTTGCGGCTGTTCCAATCAAGAGGAATGGCTAGAGTTATTCCGGCTATTATACCAACAAGTAATCCCCATGAAAGGGTTTGAACCGGTTGTTCCGAAAGGGGTTCTTGTGGAGGATTTGCTGGGTAAGAAAGCTTAGCCCTTTCAAACGATTGATGCTTGGGTTCAGGGTGATTCTTCAATAATTCCAGCTGGCTTGTATGCAATGCTTTTAGATATTTTACGGCTTTTACTAGTTGATTATATTTTGTCAATTTTTTTTTGGGTTGATCTAGAGAATTCTTCAATCTCTTTATATGCTGACGGGTCTGTTTTTCCTGTACTGTTATATTTGCCAGTTGAGTTGAGGCTACTTGAATTCCTCGTCCCACTTCTTTTTGAAAGAGAAGATGAAGGTTCGCCAGTTGTTGCTGTGCAGATTGGATTTTCCTTAGATCTATGTTGGATTCTTGAAGCCATGATTGTATTTTACTGTTCCACTTGTTCCTTTCTGCATAGATTTCTTCAACTTTAGACATATTGAGAGGGGAGGAGAATCTCTGAAGAGAAGGAAGAGCAACCCACTGTTTTTTCCCTGAGTCATTTAAGACAAAGGCTTTTTGAATTTTTTTCAGCAGCGTTAATTGGATTTGGTATTTCTTGAGCTGCTTGGTTGTTTGTGACAATTTGACCTTCAACTGATCTAGTGTGGATGAGCGCTTTTGGTCTTGATTTTCATCGCCTTCCAGGGACAGATGTGGATTCTGGGATTTGTAATTTTCAAGGGTTTCTTTAGTCTGTCGTAGCTTTTTCTTTATCCTTACCAGTTGGTTTGTCATCGAAGTTAATGTTAGAGAGGGCTCTAAAGTAGATGTATGGATGGTGTCTATATATAAAGTGCCTACGGTATTAGCTACTACAGCAGCAAAATTTGGGTTTTGGGCCTTAGTAGTAATTCGAACTGCGGGCTGATAAATAATTGTTTCGATTTGAATGTGTTTCTTGAGCCAAGTAACTAAACGGAGAGTTGGGGAACTAACGTTTAGGGTGGAAGTTGTGTCCTTGGAGCTTGCTTGATCTTCCGAAAGTATGAGCTGAGGAAGCCATTGCTCCATGAACTTCTGGAGATTTTGAATTCTATCATCGACCGGCTGAGACCAAACACCTAGGAAGGGGAATGCTCTCTTTTCCCTTGAAAGCCACGATTGATAGCCAGGGGGATCGATGAGGATAATTTGGTGTGCTACTTTTTCTAGATGAAGGTCGCTCTTAAGTCTTTGAATATGCGTTTTTAGCCTGGTGTTTTGGAATTTCCAGTCTTGTTCATTGTAGTTAAAATATTCTTCAGATGAAGTCTTAGGAAATTCAAAGGTTACTGCGGCCGAAGCCTGATATATTGGAGGTGCGCTTATGGCCCATAGGCCAGCAACTCCTATCGAGAGAAATGTGACACTTAAGATAAGCCAGAGGTAACTGGAGCAGAGATCTAGGAAGGCGTATAAAGGTCTCAATGGGTTTGCTTGGGAGGGTAGAGAGAGAGGAGCGTTTTTTCGGACCATTGCATTCTATTCCTCACGAACGCCACACAAATTTCTTGCAAATGGGTTTCCTTGGAAAACAGGAAAACCATTCTCCCATTAACCTTAATGCCACTGTAGAAAATTGAGAGGAAGAGCTTTAAACTTAAATATTGAGGGCTATTCCTACAACCCATCTTTTGAGGGGCAATGTTCAGTTGAACAGAAATTATTTTTTTAACATGGTGAATGGGTTGAGGTGTGCTGGAGCTTGAGGGGCAATCTACGGAGTTAAGGCTAGGTTGTCGCGATGAATAACTTCTTCATATTCCAGTGAGCCCAAGAGTTCTTGGATTTCTGAAGTCTGCTTTCCTTTAATCCGTTGGAGTGTTTCTGCAGAATAGTTGGTGAGCCCTTGTGCGAAGACAATGCCTTCCGTAGTCGTACAGCTGACGGGATCACCATTAAGAAATGTGCCTTTGACATGGAGGATTCCAGACGCCAATAAGCTTTTCCCACGGAGTACCAGTGCTGTGACAGCCCCTTCATCCAGCATAATTTCCCCTTTGGGCCTCAGGGTAAAAGCAATCCATTGTTTGCGATTTGTAAGGGAAGATTGTTTTGAGGCAAAAAATGTCCCGCCTGGTTTCCCGTCCAAGGCCTGGCCTAATGCATGAGGTGTCTCGCCATTGAGCAAGAGTGTGGGGACGCCAAATCGTCCGGCCTGTTTAGCCGCTTGAATTTTCGTCACCATTCCTCCGCGACTAGCTTGGGTTCTAGAAGCTCCTGCTAAATTTTCAATCTGTTTCGTAATCGTTGGAACAAGGGGGATAAGTTTGGCTGCTGGGTTGAGGTGGGGGTCCTTTTCATAGAGTCCATTCACATCAGACAAGATGACCAAAAGATCAGCATCGACAAGGTGGGCAATTTGTCCAGCCAGGGAATCATTGTCGCCGAACCGAATTTCTTCAGTTGAAACCGTATCATTTTCGTTGATAATAGGAATGACTCCAAGTTGAATTAATGTCGTGAGTGTATGACGGGCATTCAGAAATCGGCGACGGCCCCCTAAGTCTTGGTGTGTGAGTAAAATTTGCGCAATTTTGTGACCAGATTCCTCAAAGGCCACTTCATAGGCTCGCAAGAGGCGGCTTTGTCCAACCGCTGCAGCGGCTTGTTGAAGGGGGAGGTCCTGAGGATAGCTTTTTAATCCTAAATGAGAAATGCCTGCGACGATAGCGCCAGATGAAACGATAACGAGTTCTCTATTCTTGGATTGTAATGCAGCAAATTCTTTCGCGAGTCTGGCAATTTGGTCTCGGTGAAGTCCTCCACTGGAAGAAGCCACAAGGCTGCTGCCAATTTTCACGACTATGCGTTTGCATGCGGTTAACTGTTGCTGGTGCATGATGCCTTATTCGTCAGGACAGTCTGACCTAGATAGGTGATTAAGGAGGAGAGCCCTTCCCGGGTGATGGCCGAAAGAGGAAAACATGGATGCTGATTCTGGGTGCAATAGGCCTGAAGCGCTTGGAGCTTCTCTCCATTGCCTTTGGCATCAATTTTTGTGGGCGCAATGGCAAAAGGGCGTTCCAGCAACGTGGGGTCAAATGCCTGTAATTCGTTTCTTAAGGTTTCAAAGGTGAAGATCGGGTCTTCTTCAATCCACTCGGTGATATCAATCAAATAGAGTAATAGGGCTGTTCGCTGAATATGCTTGAGAAATTGAATGCCCAGTCCTTTGCCCTCGTGCGCACCTTCAATTAATCCAGGAATATCAGCCACGACAAATGACAAATCATCGGTCCATTCGACAACTCCAAGATGAGGGCGTAAGGTGGTAAAGGGATAATGACCTATTTCTGGATGGGCCGAGGAGATTGCCGAAATGAAAGTAGACTTTCCTGCATTAGGAAACCCGACAAGCCCGACATCGGCCAGGAGTTTTAACTCTAAAATTAGCCAATGTTCTTCACCTGGCGTACCTGGTTCGAATTCTCGTGGGGCTTGATTGGTCGAAGTGACATATCGGGCGTTACCCTTTCCGCCTTTGCCCCCTTGGGCGACAATAGCTGTTTGTCCGTCAGCGATGAAGTCGACAAGAGGTTCGTTAGTTGCTTCTGCTTTAACCAAGGTTCCGACTGGGACTTGAATAATCACATTAGTTCCATTTGCGCCATGTTGATTCGATTTCAGTCCGCGTTCGCCAGCTTGGGCTTCATAACGTCGGTGATATCGTAAGTCCAAAAGAGTCGAGACCCGATTTGAGGCTTCAAAGATCACCTGCCCTCCATTTCCACCATCACCACCATTGGGTCCACCGCGAGGAACAAACTTCTCACGCCGGAAGCTACAATGTCCGGATCCACCCTTTCCGGCTTTAACAAAAATGCGTGCGTGATCGATGAACATAGTAACCCTATCTTACTCATCATTAGAGAGAAACTGAAGAGAATTCTACGACAGGAAAAGAAGAATCTGAGGATGGTTAGGCGGGAGGATAAACGCTGACCTTACGTCGAGCGGCGCTCCCCTCAAATTTCACGGTGCCGGTCACTTTAGCAAACAAAGTGTAGTCTTTCCCTAAGCCCACATTGGTGCCTGGAAAGAATTTGGTTCCACGTTGACGGACTAAAATGCTACCTCCGGTTACGGCCTCCCCAGCATAGGCTTTGATGCCCAAGTATTGTGGGTTGCTATCTCGCCCGTTTCGTGATGAACCACCACCTTTTTTATGTGCCATGAATTATTTCTCCACTGGGAAAATTTTTTGATTAGGGAGTGACAATTTCCGTAATGCGCACTTGCGTAAAGCCTTGTCGGTGTCCCCTCGTTCGACGGTAGCCTTTTCGGCGTTTTTTCTTGAAAACCGTAATGGAGCGGGTTCGAGCATGTCGAACAATTTCAGCTTTGACCAAGGCTTGGGGAATAATTGGCGTGCCAACCATGGGGGTATCGTCCGTCTGGATATAGCGTACCGCGTCAAACTCCACCGTCGTACCCACATCACCTTCGACTGATTCAATTTGCAGAAGGCCCTGAGGTTCTGCTCGATATTGTTTTCCACCTGTTTCAATGATCGCATACATGGTATGGTTACTCCTTAACGAAACATTTATTTTGCCAATATGTTTACATTTAAGTCAAGATTTTAGTATATCATCTGCGCTACTGAGAGTAAAAAATACCTAGCATACTTTAGCTTTCCCTGAAAAGCATCAAGTATTTTTGAAAAGGAAATATGTGAAAGACATTTTATGGTAACTGCATCAAAGAAAATTTGGATGGATGGGGTCTTTGTTGAATGGGACGAGGCCAAAGTTCATGTCCTGACACATTCGCTGCATTATGGATTGGCAGCCTTTGAGGGCATTAGATGTTATGAAGGAAAGCAAGGGTCGGCCATTTTCCGTCTCCAGGAACATGTAGATCGATTGTTTGAATCTGCCCATATTACCTTGATGCCCATGCCATTTAACAAAAAAGAAGTTACCAATGCGATCATCGAAACGGTCCGTGTTAATCAGTTGGTCTCTTGCTATATCCGACCCATTGCCTATGTGGGATTTGGAGCCATGGGTGTCTATCCTGGAGATAATCCGACCTGCGTATCTATAGCAGCATGGCCCTGGGGATCGTATTTAGGTGAGGAGGCGTTGGCGAAGGGAATCCGGGCAAAAATTTCTTCGTTTACCCGGCATCATGTCAATGTGTCCATGACTAGGGCAAAGGTCTCTGGTTATTATGTGAACTCCATTTTGGCGAAATGGGAGGCCATAAAGTCAGGATATGAAGAATGTATTCTCTTGGACCCTGATGGGTTTGTTGCCGAAGGTACTGGAGAAAATGTGTTTATTGTGACAAAAGGTATTTTGAAAACCACTCCGTTAACCTCGATTCTTGATGGAATTACCCGCAATTCTGTTTTGGCCTTAGCACGGGCCAAAAATATTCCTGTGGTTGAAGAGCGGTTTACGAGAGATGCGATGTATGTGGCTGATGAAGTTTTTTTCACCGGAACGGCTGCCGAACTTACACCGGTTAGGGAATTAGATGATCGAATGATTGGGGAAGGAAAGCCTGGGCCAATTACGAAAGCCTTACAAGCCGATTTTTTTAAGATCGTACGTGGTGAAGATCCTGCCTATGCCAATTGGCTCACTCCCATTTAATACCTCTCCGTTTTTTTATTTAGACAGCGGCCTGGGCTCTACGGCCTGAACAAGTTTATGAGGGTGTGATATCTGGTAAAGGGTTTTACGGTTCGCTTGGGGCAGGATTTGCTGTTTCTGGGGTTGCCTCTGGTAAAGCATCTGAGGCTGGTGTCGTTGGCGTTTCAGAAGTGGTAGCAGCAGGAGTTGCTGGCGTTGTCGGTTCTGTGGATGTTGACGATGATTCTTGATGGGTGGTTGGGTGGAGATCAATGACCGTGGATGAGGTTGTAGCTTGACGGGAAAGGATGCCTAGACTTAATGAGGTCAGCATAAATAGAATAGCTGCCCCAACTGTCACTTTACTGAGAAACGTTCCTGGTCCACGGCTTCCAAAGACTGTTTGAGACGATCCTCCAAATGAAGCCCCAATCTCTGCCCCTTTCCCCGCTTGGAGCAAAATAGACGCAATCATGAGAAAGCACACGATGAGATGAATCGTCACAGCTAAGGTATACATTTCTATATAGTCCTTGGAAATGTCGTGATCAATGTAAAACGGCGATCTCTGCTATGTTAACAAACGATTTAGAATTCAGACAAGCTTTCCCGATTAATGCGCCATTAATTTGTGGTGATTGGAAGAGGTTTTGAGCATTGTCTATTGAAACGCTGCCTCCATACAAGATTCGGATTGTTTCGGCATCAATGTTCCAGTTCGTTCCCAAGTATGACCGGATTGCTGCATGAACGTCAGTTGCTTGTTCTGCGGTTGCCGCTCTCCCAGTGCCAATTGCCCAGACGGGTTCGTAAGCTATGGTGATGTTGTCCAAGTCTTTGGCCGATAATTCTGCTAAGCCTGTTTGTAATTGATGTTGGATCACTAAATGGGTTTGCCCGCCATCTCGTTCTTCTAACCGTTCCCCACAACAGAATATGGGCTTGAGGTTGTGACGAAGAGCCGCATGGATTTTTTCGTTAATAGTGTGATCAGTTTCTCCAAAGAGATGCCGGCGCTCGGAGTGTCCAATAATGACATAGTGACATCCAAGATCCTGTAACATCGGTGGAGACACTTCTCCCGTAAAAGCCCCTTCATCATTGGCACAAACGTTTTGTGCGGCAAGTTGTATAGAGGTTTCGGCGAGAAGTCTTTTCACGGTCTGGAGGGCGACGTATGGCGGGGCAACTGCAACTTCAACGGTTGAGTGCGCCTGGTATTCTTTGAGTATATCGCGAATTAACATTTCGGCTTGGGAAACGGTGTTGTGCATTTTCCAGTTGCCGACAATGAATCGTTTCATGAAGTCCTCATTAATTTCTAAGGACGATCTGGTAAAGCGGCAAGCCCTGGCATGTGATTGCCTTCAAGCAATTGGAGGGCGGCTCCACCACCGGTCGAAATAAATGCCATGCTCTCGGACTCACCCGCCTTGTGGACAGCCAAGGCCGTATCACCGCCCCCGACTATTGTTTTGGCATAGGCATTGGCAACGGAGTGGGCTAGCGCAAAGGTTCCACGGGAAAATGCGTCTCGTTCAAACACTCCCATCGGCCCATTCCATAAGATGGTTTTGGCATTTTGGACGGCTTCACCAAAAAGTCGAACGGAGGCTGGGCCAATATCCATCCCATACCAGCCGGGAGGAATTTCTTGAATAGTGACTATCTTAGTTTCTGCGTCAGGTTCCAAGCTGTCGGCTACAACGCAATCCACTGGGAGATAGAACTTAATTTTTTCCCCCATGGCTTGCTCCAAGGTTTTCTTGGCTAAATCCAGCATGTCGTTTTCCACTAGTGACTTTCCAATCTCAAAGCCCATGGCCTTAATGAAGGTAAACGCCATGCCGCCGCCGATGATAATTTTGTCGACCTTCTCTGTTAGGTTTTTAATGACTCCAATTTTTCCTGAAACCTTTCCTCCCCCTAATATAGCCACAAAGGGGCGAACAGGATTTTCGACGGTTCCTTCTAGTGCTTCCACTTCACGTTTCATGAGAAATCCTGCCGCTGACACCTGAATGTATTTGGTGATACCGACGGTCGAGGCATGCGAACGGTGTGCCGTTCCAAAGGCTTCGTTAATATATACATCCGCTAAGGCAGCAAGTTGAGCAGAAAATTGCGCATCATTTTTTTCTTCACCAGCATGAAATCTCAAGTTTTCTAAAAGTATGACATCTCCTGGTTGTGCCTGTTTCACAACAGATTCGACCGTAGGACCAATGCAATCCTCGGTGAAGGTCACGGGTTTATTGAGGAGTCGTGGTAAGCGCCTTGCGACTGGGGCCAGACTGAGTGCCGGGTCTGGCGCACCTTTGGGACGACCTAAGTGGGAACACAGAATCACCACCGCATTCTCATCAATGGCTCGGTTGATCGTGGGAAGGGCCGCTCGAATTCGTGAGTCATCGGATATTTCACCTGTATCATCAAGTGGGACATTAAAGTCCACGCGAATAAGCACCCGTTTGTTACGAAGATCAATCTGATCGATCGTTTGTTTGGTGAGATTCATAACTCCCTATTCCTTCCATGAAAGGTGGAGTATGACAGGGCAGGTACCACCAAGCCCTGCGGGCAATCATTTTTAATTGTGCTGCGCGAGATATTTGACCAGGTCTCGTAAACGGCACGAATAACCCCACTCATTATCATACCATGCAAACACTTTCACGAGGCGTTTATCCATGACGGATGTTAGGGGGGCATCAAGCGTGGCTGAATAAGGACATCCGTTCAGGTCAGTGGAAACAATGGGGTCGTCAGAAACCTGTAAATAGCCTTTTAACGAGCCTGCAGCGGCTTGTTTGAATGCAGCATTGACGGTGGTGGCATCGCAATCTTTTTCCACTTCAGCAGAAAGGTCAATGAGGGACACGTTGGGGGTAGGGACGCGAATGGCCATGCCATCGATTTTTCCTTTTAATTCAGGAATCACGAGGTGTAAGGCTTTGGCCGCGCCAGTAGAAGTCGGAATCATCGACAGGCTAGCAGCCCTGGCTCGCCGTAAATCCTTATGTGGCAAATCGAGAAGCTGCTGATCATTAGTAAATGAATGGACGGTCGTCATAAAAGCATGTTTAATCCCAAACTCTTGTAAAATAATTTTTGAGAGTGGAGCCAAGCAATTGGTTGTACAAGAGGCATTAGAGATAATTTTGTGTTCGTTCGGCTTGTAAGTTGATTCGTTGACGCCCAACACGATTGTGTTGTCAGGGTCTTTCGCCGGCGCCGAAATAATAACGCGAGAGGCTCCAGCTTCTAAATGCTGACTCGCGCTCTGGCGGTCAGTGAATCGGCCTGTGGATTCAATGACCACATCAATCTGGAGGTCTTTCCAAGGCAAGGCCTTGGGGTCTTTAATAGCAAAAATGCGGATGGTTTTGCCATTGACGATCAGGGAATCTGGTGTGTGTTGAATATTAGCCTGAAAGGTCCCATGAACCGAATCATAGGTCAAAAGATGTGCAAGTGTTTGCGAATCGGTTAAATCGTTCAATGCCACGATCTCGATTTCTGGATCGGCATAACTAGTTCGGAAAAAATTTCGTCCAATTCGCCCAAAACCATTAATAGCAACGCGAGTACTCATTGTAATGTCAACGTCCTGTCATGGAGGTGTAATTAGGTAGTAGAAAAACGGCCATGGATACTAGCGAGGAGGAAAAAAGCTGTCAAGAAAAGTGCCTTCGTATCATGAAGAGGATTTCTCAGATCCTCATGGCCTCCTTTACTTCTTTTATGGTCTGGCTTGCGACAACAGAGGCTCGTTTCCTGCCTTCTTCAATGACCTCTTGAGTTTGTTTGGGTTGCGCGGCCACGGTTGCACGAGTTTCCCACATGGGAGAAAACCGTTCTACCATCGCATCGCCCACCTGTTTTTTGCAGTCGATGCAGCCAATGGCTGCTGTTCGGCAATCTGCATCGACTTGTTTAAGCATGGATTCATTGGAAAAGATCTTATGAAAATCATAGACTGGGCAGACTTCAGGGTTCCCTTTATCTGTCCGTCGGACTCTGGCCGGGTCTGTGACCATCGTTTTCAATTTTTGCCGAACCACCGGCTCGGTATCGGACAGATTGATGGTATTGTGATAGCTCTTACTCATTTTTCGCCCGTCAATCCCCAACACTTTAGGAAATTTAGTCAAATATTCTTGGGGTTCTGGAAAAACTGAGGTATACAAACTATTGAACCGACGGCCAACTTCCCGTGTCAGCTCCAAATGCGGGAGCTGATCCTTGCCTACCGGGACAAGATCAGGCTTGTACAACAGGATGTCTGCAGCCTGAAGCACTGGATAACCTAAAAACCCATAGGTTGAGAGATCCTTTTCCTTAATCTCGTCCTGTTTTTCTTTATAAGTCGGATTTCGCTCTAACCAAGGAATAGGTATGATCATGGAGAAGAGTAAATGCAGAATTGCATGTTCAGGAACTTGGGACTGGATAAAGACGGTGGTTTTATTGGGGTCAATGCCGGCTGCCAACCAGTCAATCAGTAACTCTTGGGTAAATTCTTTCACTCGGCTGGTGTCGGCATAATTGGTTGAGAGTGCATGCCAGTCAGCCACAAAGAAAAAACAGTCATGCTCGGCTTGAAGCGTTTTCCAATTTTCTAATGCCCCAAGCAAATTGCCGAGATGCATGAGTCCACTTGGCTGCATGCCGCTAAGTACACGTGTAGACATTTGTAAAGTCTTTCTCTGCTCGATCCCTATATTTATGCCGGTAAAAAGGGTTGGCCAATGAGGCCAAACATCAAGAAAATAAATGAGCTAATTATAGGAATGCGTGAATCTAACATGAGTAAGCCGAAGATGATGAGCATGCCATAGGGCTCCAAGCGATTCAAGAGCATGGCGTGTTTGTAAGGTAACAAACTCCGTAAAACCCGGCTGCCATCCAACGGGGGAAAGGGTAGGAGATTAAAGGAGAGGAGGACAATATTCACGATCATGGATGAGAGGGCCATGGCTGCGAGCGGAACGAGCACCATGCCTAACATATCTTGACGAGGTTCGGTCCCGGGCTGTGGTGGCCAGTTGGCTTGGATGGTCGGGTCCATATAGACCAAGAGCATCAATAAGATGCCGCTGATAACGGCCAAGAATAAATTCATGAGAGGACCCGCGATGGCGACAAGAGCCATATCACGTCGTGGATTATGGAGTTGTGAGGGATTGACTGGAACGGGTTTGGCCCAACCAAAAATGACCCCACCAGGAACTAGCGAGAGCATGAGGGGGACCAGGATGCTTCCCCAGAGATCAATGTGAGGAAGAGGGTTAAGCGTTAATCGTCCTTGTGTTTTGGCTGTTTGATCACCAAAGAAATTGGCAACCCAGCCATGGGCATATTCGTGGAAAATTACCGCGGCCAACAGCGGCACAAGCATATACGAAAGCGTATGGAGAAAAGAGGCAAGAGAATCCATAGAGACTAATTCAGTTGAGTAAAGGTGCGGTTATTCACTTCGAGTATATAGAGACGGCGATTCAAAATACCCGCTGAACTAAAAGAGGCAAACCCACTTAAGGCGGGAAGGTCTGACCGACGGACAAGTTGATCCCAGACATCCTGTCCAGATTGCGCCCCCTTACGAAGCGTTTCTAAGACTACTGTGGCGGCATCGAAAGCTTGCACGGCAAAAAGCGAGGGGTCTTTTTTAAACTGATTGCGGTAGCGTTGAATAAACATCTGTACGCTGGGATCAGGACTATTCAGAAAAAACCCATCCACGAAAATACTGCCATTCAAGTCTTGTTTGGCCCATCGGAACAGCTCGGGATTATGCCAGCTATTGCCACCTAGAATTGGAACATTCATGTCAAAAAATGCCAATTGGGCCGCAAATATAGCTAAATGTACCGGTTGCCCAGGTAGAAAGACGGCATCAAAGCCTGGAGTATACACGAGCCGTTCTTCACCTGTTCGTGTTTCTTCTGGTTCCTCAAGGCCATATTGTTGCAGGTCTTTGGCTTTTATTCGCCGCAACTGTTCTCCAATGTCTGTTTGTTCCTCCAAATATTCTTCAACTGCAACAATCTCCCCGCCGGAATGGATCACTTCCTTGGCAAACATATCGGCTAATTCCCGTCCGTAGGATGTTTTGGGATAGATGATACAAAATCGGTGGTAGTCCAATTTCATCATGGCATATTCCACGAGGCGTTTGGCTTGCACGGAAGAGGTCATGGCGGTATTAAACCAATATGATCCATATTGCCGAACATTCAGCAAAGTTGAGGAGGGTGTGATAAAGGGAGTGGCATAATTATCGGGCATGCGGCCTAAGTTGCGTATTTCTCTAGACAATAATGGGCCAATAACGGCGCGGGGTTGAAACTCATTGAGCAGTTGTTGGATCTCAACGCGTAAGGGTGACGTGAGGGTGGTGGTGTCTTTCACCACGAGACCAATAGAAGAGA
Organism: Nitrospirales bacterium; assembly: GCA_965223685.1. Classification (GTDB taxonomy): domain Bacteria; phylum Nitrospirota; class Nitrospiria; order Nitrospirales; family UBA8639; genus Nitrospira_E. Next base: position 885,329 of record CBDCXG010000002.1, on the reverse strand, counting down.
GCCCCCATTGTTCTTTGGCAATGTCCATTGCCAATCGGATTCCATTCAATAAATCGGTTCCATACGGTTTCATGGGGCCTGAAAAGGGCAAGGCCACGGCCAGAATATGTTGATGGACTTTAATCTTGCTGATGAACGATTGGAGCAGGGCCATGGCCGTTTGTGCATAGGGATGGGTAGGAAATCGCTTCAGAAAACCACGGATATCTCGTTCAGCTAGGACTTCATCCCCGCGGGACGTATGAATTTCAATTAACCGAATCGTGGCGATATCGCCGGGATATCGGGTGGCGTGGCTTTCGATGAGTTCTTGAAGGGCCTCCTCATCTAAATGTTGCAAAACAAGTGATTGGACGAATTGTTCAAGCTCGAGCCGTTCAGCAGGGTCGACGAGCATCATTTCATTGAGTGCGGCTTTGACGGCACCCAAGGGATTGCCATTTTCTTGTTCAGCTTGACGAATAAGTTGTAAGACGGTTCGACGAGAGGTCTGTTCAGTGGCATAATCTAAGGCAAGGTATAACTGATCTAAGGCCTGAGTGTAGTCATTGGTTTTGATGGAGAGTTCAGCGAGGAGGATTCGTGCGGGGTTAGTGATAGGAGAGAACGGAAATTCTTCCAATAATTGCTCTAAAACACTCATGGCCTCTGGTATTTGCTTGCGCTTCTTTAGGGCCCTGGCCTGAAGAAGATAGGCTTCTTGTAGGATCGCGGGAGTCGGAAGCGAATCAATCAATTCCTCCAAAACTTCCAAGGCTTTAGCCGATTTCCCTTTTTTTAATAGGGCTTTGGCCTGATCAAGGCGAGAGGCGTTCTTGGCCAAGACATAATCCGGAACTGCCATTGTTCCGAAGGACCCCAAGACCAGGAAGATGAGAATGAGACATGCTCTCCGAAATAGGGAAGATTGAATTCGGGAGGGGAGAGTCATACAGTTAGAAAGCACGGGAATGACAACGGGAAATATATGTAGTGGTGGATCAATATAGTTGGCAGAAGAGGATAGTAGGTGGATGTTTAAGAGTATTATATCAGGAATTGCGCTTACCTAAATAGAAGAACACCACAATTTTTGTCAAATCACGCAGATGTGCAAAACAAAACGTGTTTCAGTGTGCGATAGGAGGGAAGGCTGCAACCTAAAACTGTTATGCAAGAATTAATAGACGAATATCTGACAATGCTGCAAGTAGAAAGCGGCTGTGCAACTAATACCGTCGCCGCCTATCGTCGAGATTTGCGAAAACTGGCTGATTTTTTCCAACAAGAAGGCCTCACTGATTTTCAGGCCCTGACAAAACCGCTGTGGGTTGAGTTTCTCCGTAGTTTAAAAGCAACTGGGTTGTCTGCCTCCTCAATTGCACGCTGTCTTGCGGCAGTCCGGGGATTTTATAAACATATCGCTGCCGTTCAGGGGGATGGGGTGTTGGAGGGGATATTAAAAGGGACGCCGAAGCAATGGGTGCAACTGCCAAAGCTTTTGTCAGAAGCCGAAGTGACCAGATTGCTCAACCTTCCGGTTATAGATCATCGAGATGATCGGCGTGATGCAGCCATGGTGGAATTGCTCTATGCTACAGGGCTTCGCGTTTCAGAATTAGTTACGTTACGAATGAGCGATCTCAATGTTGAAGTTGGGTTCTTGCAAGCCACCGGGAAAAGGGATAAGCAACGCATTGTGCCAATTGGTCAAAAGGCCAGAGATCTGGTTGCTCATTATTTGGAAGCGATTCGACCTCACTATCTCAAAAAAAAGAAGTCCCATGATCTTTTCCTGACTCGGTTAGGGCGAGGCATGAGCCGGCAATGTTTTTGGAACATTCTCAAATCCCGAGCAGTTCGAGCCGGCATTACGAAACCGATCTCACCCCACATGCTTCGGCATTCATTTGCCACACATTTGTTAGACCACGGAGCTGACCTCCGATCCGTCCAAATGATGTTAGGCCATTCCAGCATCGCCACCACCCAAATATACACGCACGTCGAGCACACCCGCCTTAAAAAAGTCCACGACGACTACTTCCCGCGCAAACAATATAAGCCAGCCAAAAAAGCTGTTTCCTGATCTGTCCTTTTAGTAGAGTTAAGCTCAAAGTTGCAATTGGGAAATGGGGTGTGGCAGGCTAACTGCTGGTAATCATTCTATTTTTTAGAGGGGGTTGGTGATGAAGTATAAGAAGCAAGTGCATTATGTGAAGGGGGTGTTTGCCTGTCCGAAGTGCCATCAACATTTTGTGCAAGAGCGGTGGCTAGAGGAATTTCGGGTGCGGTGTCATAAGTGTGATTATCGCGGGGCTCTGACACATGTGTCGGTAGAAGAGCAAATTGATGAAGAAATTGGGCGACAGTAGCGCTTTGTTTTTCAGCATCTTTTAATCCATCCTTTCTTGAGTTATGAGTTTAGTCTGGTTTCCTCTACTTCTTGGCTCTCATGAATTTTGATGCTTGTTCAACCTGTCATGCGTCTGTTTTTGGGGTTAGTTGTCCTTTGCGTTGGCTGTTCCCATGTTGCAGCGCAGGTCCAATCTCCGCCTGATACTATTCAAGTTCTCGTTGCGTATCATTCCCTGTCGGGTAATACAGAAGTGATGGCTCAGAGCGTGGTCGAAGGAGCCAAGTCTATTCCCGGTACACAGGTACTGCGAACGCGGGTTGGAGACGTTACAGCAGACTTGCTATTTAGTAGCGATGCGTTAGTTGTAGGGTCCCCAGTGTATTGGTCGAATATGTCCGGGGAAGTCAAAATGTTTTTTGATCGGTGGCAGTTTGAATTTGGTGTGTTTCCGGAATTTAAAATGCGAAATAAAGTCGGGGCGGCATTTGCCACGGGTGGGCAAGTTTCCAGTGGGAAAGAAGTGACCATGTTAACAATTTTGGCTGCGATGCTGGGTAATCAAATGATTGTGGTGAGTGATGGAGGGGCCTTTGGTGCATCGGCCACAACGGAAGGCGATAGTCCAGGTATTAGTGAACAAGAAAAATCAGAAGCCTGGGTTTTAGGCAAACGTGTCGCTGAAGTCGCATGGAAGCTAAAGCGAGGAGCCATAAAGTAAGATATTCTTTATCCTCATCACAAAGATTGCTCTATGAATGAATTACCAGGAAGGACTGATACGAAGTGGGTGCTCTATTGGGAACGAGAATATTCCACCGCCTTTGCCCCTGAACGATTGAGGCTAGATTTTCATCCCCATCGACCGTTGATGACAGGAATGTCTCTAGATGAACAACGTAATCTTGCCGGCAGTGGATATAAGGTAATTCCTGATGACTGTGGCCCTGTCCGATTTGTGGGACAGTACGGGTGGCTCATTCGTTCTCCAGCAGATTGTCGGATTCGACGGGCTGGGAAGGGGTTTGAATGGCAATCCCCTCCTATTCTTCCTGAGGAACGGTTGTTAGGCTATAAATCCTTTTCCGGGATGTATGTGGATACCATTCTAAATAGCGGGTTCCCCAAGCTCTGTTGTGGCATTCGATTTTATTATCCCAAACAATTAGGCATGATGATGAAGGATCTGCCCAATCATTTTTATCATTTGCCACAACGGCCTTTTTCTATTTGGGAAGGCATCAAAACCCAGGAATATAAGACGACTCCGAATCTATACGATTTTCTCCCTGATTATGATGCGTTTGTCACAAACTTTCTTCTGCAATTAGATATTCCTTCTCAAGACCCCATCACGATTCAGCGAGGAGATCCCATCGGCATTGTTTTCCCTGTCCTTCTTCCAAAGCATGTGGGCTTGGAAGAGCTGAAACGTCCTACTGTTTCTCCCGAAGGCTAAAAATGGAAAATTTTAAGGGGTCAGACTCGAATTAAATAATTCGAGTCTGACCCCCTACTCTTACTAAAACATATGAGCAACCTAGTGCTTATCTAGTGATGGCCGACCTCTTGGTAAGGGTTCTATGCGGCGGTCAAGTTTTTTAGCCAGTCGATCTTTGAATTTCTCACTTCCTAAGACCCAGGCTTTATTTGTGGCTTCGCGAATAGTGTCTAGTGTTTCTCCGCTTAGGTGATGACGGAACAACGTTCGATAGGCTTGTTGCCGTGCGTCGGTAGAGCGTCCTAACCGTTGGTAGAGACTATGGGCTGTCAGGAGATTGTTTGCTTTTCCTTCAGCATGATAATGATAACTTGACCAACGATAATCTCGCGGGTGTTTCACCAGTTCAGCACGTACAGGGTTCAGTTCGATATAGCGGCAACAGGTCAAGAAATACTCATCGCTTTCTATGAGCGTGGCACGGTAACGCCCCTCCCAAAGTGTGCCCGTACGATCATACATGGCATTGAAATATTGGACATAGCGTCGTCCTAATGATTGCAATGTTTTAGGCAAGCTCTCCTGGTGAGATGGAGTCACTAACAGGTGAACGTGATTTGTCATAAGTACATAGGCATGAATAGAACACCCATGCGCTTGGGCGGATTCCTTTAACCAGTCTACATACGTCTGATAATCCTTAATTTGCCCAAATACCTTAGCGCGATTATTCCCGCGTTGAATAACGTGGAGAGGAACACCAGGGACAAAAAACCGTGGTAGCCGAGCCATAAATTCTCCTTGGTGAAAGGTGAATTCTTGAGAGTCTGACCTTAGCAAACTCGGACAAATAAAGTCGAGTCTGACCCCTAATATTGAAGGCAGGTGTTAGGAGGGGAGGGAGTTGCGGAGTTCTTCTAGGTTTTTGATGACAAGTAGGTCGCCGTTGGTGGTGGCGACGGTGATGCCTTTTTCGCAAATGGTCCGGCATTGCTCGAACTGTTCTTGCTTTTGGAGTGATTGCGCAAGGGCAAAGAATGCGGCCGAGTAATTTGGTCTGACTTCAATGCATTGTTCTAGTGCAGAAATGGCTTCTGCCCAATTTTCATCCCCCATGTAGGCCTTTCCTAACCCAAACCAGAGTGTTTCGTCCTTGGGGTCTAGTTGGAGAATTTTTTTGAATTGTTCAATTTTTGTATTGGGCATGACGGAAATTTCTGGAGGCATGAATACGTGTTGTTATGAACAAAGCTCACCCTATCATGGCCACTAATGCGTTGTCTAAGTAGAGAGTCACATGCTAGCATCTTCTACGATTTTCCTTCCAGAGATCAGTCGAAATATTCGGACATTTGTTGATTTTCTTCTCTATTCATGACTTGATCGCTCACCGTGAGAATTATTAAGTATGGGACGTGTTGGGTTTGTCTATGATGCCAGGTATATGGGCCATGAAATGGGCCTGGGTCATCCCGAGTCTCCAGAGCGTCTCAGAGCGATTTGTGCTCAATTACAATCATCAGGAACCTGGTCTCGACTTCACCAGCTAACCCCTCGTCGTGCTGAACGTGAATGGGTTGTCTCTATCCACCAGTCGTCGTACATCGATAGCTTGGCTCGTCGGTCTCCAACTGATGGCTATGCGGCGTTGGACCCGGATACCTCGATGTCGCCCGGTACCTTAGATGCAGCCTATTTGGCAACAGGTGGCGCGCTTGTTGCGGTTGATGCCATCATGAATGGCGACATCGATCAAGCCTTTTGTGCGGTTCGCCCCCCTGGGCATCATGCTGAAGCTGATCGCGCCATGGGGTTTTGTTTTTTGAACACTGTGGCGATTGCGGCGCGTTATATTCAACAGCAATATGGAATGAAACGTGTGCTTATTGTGGATTGGGATGTGCACCATGGGAATGGCACTCAACATGCTTTCTACCATGACTCCTCTGTTCTGTTTTTCAGTACCCATCAATTTCCTTATTACCCCGGCACTGGGCGAGCAACCGAGACGGGCGAAGGCGCAGGCAAAGGTTTCACGATTAACGTGCCGTTTTCTGGAGGGCAGGACGACGAGGACTACCAAGAGGTATTTCAGAAGGTATTGGTACCCGCAGCGGAATCCTTTCAGCCTGAATTTGTGATCATTTCAGCAGGATTTGATGCTCATCGAGACGATCCTCTCGCGAGCATGAATCTCACTGAGCGTGGGTATGCTGCGTTAACCAATAGTGTGGGTTCCGTTGCCAAAAAGTTTTGCGGGGGTCGAATTCTTGCCTGTTTAGAGGGCGGTTATCACCTCCAGGCATTGGCGAATTCAGTTGATCAGCATCTCCTCTCGTTATTAGATTGTGAATGACGTGAAGCCGAAACGAACATGGCATGTGCGAATCTGGTTTTTTCTTGCCCTGGCACTAGGAATTGGGACCTATTATTTTTACACAGAAGTGCGTCCTGTTGTGATTTTTGGGTTACGTGATGATTATGCGCAGGCCATTCCTTACCAGCAGATACCGGTTGGTTTGCAGAGTTTGAAAGCTGAAGAATGTGGACAATGTCATGAAGAAATTTATGAGGAATGGAAGTCCAGTATTCATGCCCAGGCGTTTCATGATCCCTTTTTTCAGGCCTATTGGAAAAAAGACAAGAATATTTGGGTGTGCTTGAATTGTCATACGCCATTAGAAAATCAGCAGCCCACGTTGGTGAAAGATATTCCCCGTGGACGTGTAGAAAAGGCTTTTGAAATTCCCAACTATCGATTTGATGCCGAATATCAACAAGAAGGCGTCACCTGTGCCGCCTGTCATGTTCGAGATGGCGTCATTCTTGGTCCATATGATGATTCTGCTGCCCCACATCCGACGAAGTTCGATCCTTCATTTCGTACTACTCAAGTTTGTTACCGATGCCATAGCGTTGTTTCTGGACCCACGCAATTTTATGCTAATGGGCCCTGCGGGACGTTTTCGGAATATGAAGGCGAATTTTTTGCCAAAGAGAAGGGATTAATTTGCCAAAATTGTCATATGCCGGGTGTGCTCCGACCAGTGGCAAAAGATAGTCCTATTCGATTTGGGCGTAGACATCTCTGGCGGGGAGGACATGATCCTGAGATGATTAAGCAGGCCATTGCTGTCCAGGTCCAGGCCGATCCTCCCTCACCTCAACCTGGGGAGGATGTGTCTTTCACTCTCACGCTGATTAATGCTGGTGCAGGGCATAAGATTCCTACAGGAGATCCAGACCGGCATTTTACGGTCGAATTTGAGGTACGGAATGCCCAAGGAGTGGTGGTTCATCAACAAGCTGACACTATGGGGCGTTGGATTCTTTGGCAACCGGTTATTGTGGAGGTGTATGATAATCGCCTTAGGCCGTTAGCCAGCCGGGACTACACCTTTGGATATGAAGTGCCTGAGGGAGAAAAAGGGTGGAGCGTACAGGCCAGAATTCGGTATCATATCCTGACAGATGACCAGCATCAGATGCTGAAAGATAACTACAGTCTAACAGGGGACAATCCCTATGTGCTTACAGTTTATGAACGTGCATTTCCATTAGGTCCGACATTGTCTGTGGCATTAGATGATCAGGAGATCGACCCTCGAGTAGGGTGTGAAAAACCTGAAGAGTCTGTTTCTGATCAACTGACAGGGATGTTTTCACTTCATACAGTCAAAGGATAAAGGGTTATGATCGCGACACAAGGGTTTTTTATTGATTCTGAAACGTTGTCCCAGAACTTAGGGCGTGAAGATTTGGTGTTGATTGATGTGCGTGGGGCGGCAGCCTACAGTTCCCATATTCCTGGGGCAGTGAATAGCACGTGGCATGAATATAGTGATCCAGCTGCTGTATCCAAGGGTGTGTTGAATCCAGATTTGGCTCAGTTGGAACAACGGATTCGAGAGCTAGGTATTAATCAGACAAGTGATGTGGTGATCTATTCTAATCCTTTCGATAACTGGGGTGATGAAGGTCGAATGTTTTGGATGCTGCAGTACTTAGGACATCCTAGTGTTCGGATTTTGGATGGTGGCTGGGTGAAATGGGTGCAAGAGCAACGGCCCTTTGAACATGAAGTCAGAAAGCCTGCGTTAGGTGATTTCTCTGTAAATGAACATCCTGAACTGATTATTCATAAACAAGCCTTAAAAAAATTGGTGAAAGGGCAACATGCTAATACTGTGATTGTGGATACGCGCAGCGTTGAGGAATATGCGGGAAAGGAGATTGATGGGTTGCCGCGAGCAGGTCATATTCCATCGGCTATTAATATCTCCTGGAATCAATTTCTCCACCCCGATGCGACGATCAAATCAGCAGAACAAGTTCGGAGTATTTTTGAAGAACATGGTTTGCGGGAAGATCAAGAAATTATCACATATTGTCTGGGTGGCGTGCGAGCAGCGTGGGTCTATTGTCTGCTTCGTTATGTGGGGTTTGAGCAGGTCAAAACCTATCCAGGCTCCTGGTGGGAATGGTCGAGAGATTTTGCCGCTCCGGCTGAAAAAGATGTCAAGCTTTTACATAAGGTAAATAACCCTGAACCGATGAAATCATCTTGAAATAGTTAAGCCTGCATGAGAGGATACAACAGGGGCGCGGGAATATTTTTCATTTTCATAAGGAGGTCGAACATGCGTATTGGAACATTGATGAAAATGGTGGGTCTGGTGAGTATGTGGGCATTGCTCACAGTAGGAACATGGGGATCATTGGCCATGGCCGGGGGGAATCCGCACGTGGCAGAGGCTATTGCACATGCGGAGGGTGCCGCTAAGCATGGAGGAATGGGGCATGCTGATGCCCTTGTGGAGCATGCTCAAGAAGCGTTGACCCATGCACAAGCCGCACAAAAAGAGGTAAAAAATCCTCATTTAGATGAAGGGGTTCATGAGCTGATGGAAGCCGTGACCCATGGCAAGGCTGGACATGCAGAAGTGGGGACAAAGCATGCTCAGAGCGCGGTCATGCACATGAAAGAGGTTCATTAATCGTTCGCCTCGAATATTCTGGAGAAAGCGGGTGGGGGAAACTCTACCCGCTTTTTTTATCGACAAACGGATTAAGCCATGAAAGTAGGATTTTTTCAGTTTGCCCCTCAATTTGGTGAAACACAACGTAATGTGGAGTCGATTCTCCAGGCTATCGAGGCTTTTCAGGGAGACCTTCTTGTTGTTCCAGAATTGGCGTTGTCTGGTTATCAATTTCTCTCGAAGGAGGAAGCTTGGGATTTGGCTGAGGCTGTTCCAACTGGGCCTCGTTTTCAACAATTAGCTGAAGCTATAGTAGGCCGTGGGCTCCATGTCGTCGTGGGATTAGCTGAGCGTGATGGCGATTGTCTGTATAACTCTGCAGTCTTAATTGGGCCGAATGGGCATCTTGTGACTTATCGCAAAACGCATTTATTTTTTGAAGAAACGCTGTGGTTTGCTCCCGGGAATACCGGGTTTCAGGTGTGGGATATTGGATCAGCGAAGGTCGGACTGTTGGTGTGCTTTGATTGGTTTTATCCAGAGTCAGCTCGAACATTAGCTCTCAAGGGTGCCGATATCCTTTGTCATCCAAGTAATTTAGTTCTTCCCTATTGTCCTGATGCTATGGTGACTCGCTGTCTTGAAAACCATGTCTTTGCGATCACGGCTAATCGAGTGGGTTGTGAACAACGCGGTGACAAAAAGGAGTTGTCCTTCATTGGCCGGAGTGAAATTGTCGCTCCCAATGGACATATTGTTCATCGAGCGGTGGGCGATCAGCCGGAATTATGTACCTATGAGATCGAGATAAGCCATGCTCGTAATAAACGTATTAATCCATATAATGATTTGCTGAAAGATCGACGTCCAGAATGGTATGTCGAGTGATAACGAGTGAAAAGTAAGGTGTAAGGAGCATGGGGGAGATAGACTTGTTTTGTTGCCTTATGCCAATTGATGTCTTGACCTAATCTTGCTGATCTCCGACATCCTTTTCATAGGGGGAAAAGTGTAGGATAATAGTACTGAAGAATGGAGTTTCATGGATGAATATTCTTTTATCACAAGGACTGAGGAGGTTGATATGACACGGTGGGTCGTGATTGTGGTAATGCTGGTATTGAGTCTATCAGGTTGTATGGTCTCAAAGGGGAAATATGAGGCTGCCGTTGCTGATATGGAATCGGCCAAGGCGGAATTGGAAAAAGGGCGGATGCATCAAGAGGCACTTGAGGAGCAAATTCAGAACCTCAAAGGGTTGAACGAAAAGATTTCTACAGATTTAGAGATGATGACCACGGAAGTGCAGCGTATAAAAGAAGGACGAAACAACGAGCATACGCTACTGGAGACTCGTGAACGGGAGATTGATGAAGAAAAGGCTAAGTTGAGCATGAAATTGCGAGTTATCACTTCGCAATATCAAAAAGTGAAGGCGCAAAATAAGACCCTTAAAAAGACGGTCTTACGGTATAAGAAGGAACTCAAAGATACTCATAGAAACACCGAGTCAACTTCGGGCACGGCAAGAGGGGGCGGTTTCTCATCAACAGCCGTGACTTCCAAGGTTGAGAGCTCAAAGCCTAAAATTTCTTCTTTGGCGCCCGCAAAAATACCCGCACCTTCTAAACTACAACCGAAGAAGATTGCCGCACTTCCTCCCACCCCAAACATAGGAGGGGATCGGGTGAATATTAATAAGGCTTCAGTCAGTGACCTAGTCTTATCATTAGGCTTAAGCCGGGAAGTGGCTGAAGAAGTGGTATCTCACCGTCCTTATCGTTTGCGTGGAGAACTTGTGGCAAAAAATGTCATTCCCAAGGCCACATTTGATGAGATCAAAGGCCGCATAACTGCTTCTCCTTAGAAGAAAAGATAGTCGTGAGAAGTGAGGAGCACAGATTTATGAAATGATGTGACTCCTCACAATTCAGGGCTTTCTTCCTTTTCTGTGATTCATTCCTACCCTTTCTACATAAGATAGTTATTATGCGCCTCTTGTGGATTGCAAATGGCCCTGCATTCAACTTTGAAGTGCAACCATTCGCGAAGTCTTCGTGTTGAAAAAGACTTCATAGGGTGTTTTGAAATCCAACGTTGTTCTCGGTCGATGATTCAATTGATTCATGGCCTGGTCAATTTCTGCTTCGGTCACAGTGGTGAGATCCCGGCTTTTGGGAAAATACTGTCGGAGAAGACCGTTCGTATTTTCATTCAATCCACGTTCCCAGGCAGCATACGGATGCGCGCAGTAAATCTTGGCATCAAGATCCTTGGCCATGCCCGCATGAGCGGCAAATTCACGGCCATTATCATAGGGGATCGTCTGTACCCGGGCCTTGTACGGAGCAAGCCCTTGGCGGACAGCCTTGCGAACCAGCTCAGCCGTCTTGCGGCACACGTGCTGAATCACGGTGAACAGCGTTTTTCGCTCAACGAGTGTGACCAACGCCTCACGATGCCCTTGGCCAATGACCGTATCACCTTCCCAGTCTCCAAGTCGCTGTTTGGTCTCCACAATGGTGGGCCGATCGTCAATCAACACTTGATTGGGGATAAGGCCACGTCGACTATGTGTGCCATAGCGTTTGCGCCGCTTCTTCTGGCAGCGCAGAAAACGGTACAGGTTACCCCCTGAACGTTTGTCAGAATAAATATGCTGGTAAATCCATTCATGACTAACCGTCCTCCCATGCTCCCTGGCCAGTCGGCCGGCAATCTGTTCAGGACTCCATTTTTGACGAATGAGGGCCTCGATGTGAGGCCAGGCCGTGTGTGCGATGCGAGGGCGTGCTTTCTCAAGACATAGTGCGACCGCCCGTTCATGGGCCTACTTGGGTCGATACCCTTTCAGCCCTCGATTCCGCTGCAGGTCTCGACTAATCGTAGCCTTGTGGCGGCCCAACATTTTCGCAATCTCGGTCTGACCATGGCTCGCTTGTTTCAGGATGTAAATTGGGGATCGTTCTTCAAGGGTGAGCTGTGTGTAGCCTCTCATGTGTGCTCCTCTTACTTTGGTCGGTGGGAGAAAGCCACTATGTTACCGCAGCTTGCCTCCTCACCAAACAAGTAGAGTTGCACTTACAAATTGAATTCAGGGGCAAATATTAATTTCTTACAGCATTTTTATGTTCGAGCACCTTTTGGCTGGTTGTAAATAAAGACGCTTGAGTACTTGCAAAGTTTTGTTCTAACAAAATGCCTCTGGTTCGCCCTCGCTGAAGTAAGTTGACATAGGGTTCGCAATTACTGATTAATTTTGTGGAAATTTGAGAATCTGGGAATGGCTGGGCACTGACTGTGGCCTTGATGACTTCATCGCCAAATGGGGCTTGAATTCTAAATCGTTCAGGGGAGGTTTCAGTCCCAAATGTATAGACTTTACCTTTTTTTATAAAAGCCTGCTCTCTAAAGAGATTAGGGACTAAATGGACTACCTTGCAATCGGCCTGGAAGTAATCCAGTTTTAAATAGGCGTCCTTTTCAGATTTGACGTGGATCACTAAGTAATCCCCCTCGCCATATTGGCCATCAGGGTTGTTCAGCCAGACTTTTAATCCAAAAGAAGAGTCAGTTGTCTGGGTGGTTACTTGTTGCTTGATCGTACGTTGTTTTTTCCGTTCAGCAATAAGAGCCTCCACTTCTTGTGGATTGATCTTGGCCTTTACTGTCGTGCAGATTTCCTGAACTTTTTTTGTGACGTTCCGTTTTTCCCCTTGTAGCATCCCTACCGCAATTGTTTCTATCCAATCTTTTTCTAACTGATAATCTTTTACAGATGTATTAACTTCCACCCAGACTTTAAAGTTGCTCACGGCAACTTCCCGGGCTAGTGCTAATGACTTTTTTTTTGCGATGTTGACAGACTCATCATCTCCATATTGATAGCAATGTTGCCCTTCAACAGGGACCAAATTTGTCGCAAGTGCCCATGCCGAATTTGGGATGAAAAAGAACATGAGAAAAAGAACAATTTTATAGACGATAGGATACATATCTCGACTCATAAAATGGTGTAAATAGCAAGGCTTTTGTTTTTCGATATAGTTCTGATCAATACGCAATTACCACTTTAGCCTGTTTGAGAAAGTCCATATGCTTGGGGTCCATATGGACTAATTGAGCGTCGGCTTCTTGAATGACTAAATCGGTTTGACTTCCTTTTGCTAGTGCTATGGCTTTGATCATGATCGGTTTAGCTTTGATGCGGTCATGGGCTTTTGCTTCCTCCATCCCCTTTACATAACCAGCTACATGGCGATTGACTAATGTTTGAGAATCAACATGTTTCTGGGAGTACACTTCTTGTCCATCTTCCATAAGGATTCTTGGGTGTAAACATTCTTGAACATTTAGTCCCTCAGCATTTATCAGAAGACCAGTGTAGTCCTTACTCTCGGGTGGAATTGTTGCAGGGGGTTCAGTTTTCCATTTTACCGGTGGTGGAGGCGTATTTGTTGAATGGAGCGGTTGCCCAATGGTGGCCATATTGATTTCTAACGTGATTTCATAGGCCCCATCGGGATATGCTGTTTCCTTTACAACTCTTGCGCCATTGACCAACCCCCGAACAGTGGTCTTGACTACGTCACTTTCCAAAATCATGTTTTTGACCACCGTAGTAGAGTCAACTTGAATCCCTTCGATAACTTCTAGCAACCGTCCAAGAGCTACGACTCGGGCTGCCCGCTTAGCCATAGCACGGGCTTGCGTAGCACTTTTGGGGTTATCAGGAGGAATTCCTATGCCAGTGGCTTGAATCGCACCTGTTGCCCAATCCACTGTCCCCCCCTCGTCGTTTGCAAAGGTTTTCGTAGGACTATTACCATACTGTAGAACTACGAGACCAACACAGATCATGACCGCAGTCCTTAAAGAAAGTAGTCGAGAGGAAAAAAATCTTGTATTCATGGCATACCTCCTTCTCAGAATATGAGCGTTAGCTTTATTATATGCAAACATCGTCTTTCAATCAGTGATTCCATCACGTTTTGTCAAATGGATACCAAAGTTGCCTTGAATTTCATGACTCGATTGCTACTTTCCTGAGCTTACTGTTTCTGAAGGCGGTCAGCATCAGACGTGTTTCGATTTAAAATTGCCACTTTTTGGATAATGGGTTGACGTTCCTCATCTTCGAGGCCAATGATATCTGACTGGAAAGCCATAGGAAGCCGAGACCCCTTAAGAGTTTGATTGAAAGTACTCACCGAAGACGCACCGAATTCTGTTTTCAATCGTTCAAGGAGTTCTTGCGGAAGTCTTCCCGCCATGCGGCTGCGTTCGATGCCAATGACTTTGTAAGTTGCATCAGCTGTAAGTACTTTGAGAACCGTATGAACAGTCTCACCATTGGCTTCACGTGTAGCAACGGCATCTTGGCAAGATGGTGAACGGGTAGAGAGTGCTTCATACAACTCAGTATCCGAATATTGTGCAACCGACGCATTCTCAAGACGAAGTTGAATGTCTTGAATTTCAGGGAACTTTGCCTGAAGAGTGCCTAAATATTCAGGCTCCAATTCTATCCAATTCTCTAGGTGGCGTTTCACATTTGTCGCTGCCTCAGGAGCTGCCTGAGGAGTCAGGAGTTGAGGAAAAGCTTGATTTTTCCAGCAGACCGGAATGATTGTTATTCGTCCGTCTCCGGATTCCTCAAAGGCGATCAGAGTGCCAGGTTTTAAAATTTTGTGAGGCGTTTGTAATCTTTGAAATCCATATTCATTTGATATTTGTGAAAATGTCTGTGAACATCCAGAGCATACAACAATAATGAAAATAGAACACCATGTATGAAATCTCATGTTAAATCTCCTTCATGTTCTTTACGCAACGAGAGTTGATCAATAGGGCATTAATTTTTTCTGTCTTATAACTCCATTAAGGCAATGATTCATGCATGACCCATGCCTCTTTAAGCCTCGTCTGTCCTACTGGAGGGGATACTACTGGAGAAAAGATTTACCAAACAATCTTCCCCCAGTGATCTTCATTTTTCGGAATACTGATCTTAATGGTTCGGCCTATTTTGTTGGGACGAACGATTTCGCCATTAGGACGAATGCCTTTGGTGAAATGAATGACTCCCTGACCTTGCGTCGGCTCTGCTTGGACTTGTGCAATATCGATTTGGATGGATTCATATTTTTCATATAGGGTTTTTAGCCAGATACGACGGGATTCAGACATTGAACTAATTCGTTCGAGTGTAGCCCAATTTTTTTCAACGATGGCTTGTTGCAGTTGTTCAATATGAAGTAGGAGATCCGATTCCATAGCTGCTTGAGAAGACTGAGCATGAATTGTCCCTTGATCCTTCTCAACACTATCTGCGGGGACTGGAGATTGTGAGCTGAGAATGCCGGAAGACTCTTCAGCAGAGTTCGCATCTGAATTCTGCGGCGAAAGTGAATTCGCCTCCTGGTTATCAGGTGAACTGATCTCTCCTGGTGAAATCGTGGCCGACAAGGTCTCGTGTTCAGATCTCGTTAGCGCTTCTTGACTTTTTTCATTTGATGCATCGGACCCCGGAGATTCTGAACTTACTATAGTCAATGAGGTCTCTTCAGAAATTGCCATATCATTGGGCACTAAGGGCTTATCTGCCTCTTGACTATCGGATGGAGGGAGTTTCTCCGGCAACGGTGGCAAGGAACTATTCTTGGGCTGAAGTTGTTCCTGTTTCTCCTGGGTTTTTTGGGATTTGTCACGACGGGAAGAATCGTCAGAAGGGGATGTTGTAATGTCTACTTGAACAGATGACTTAGAATAAGTCTTCGCAACCTTTTGTGTTGCCAACGGTTCTTGAACCGGAAGGGGTTGAGGGAGTTTGGCAGTCTGCTTGTTCTTAGCAGATGGTTTGACAGAATTCACAGATACGCTCGGTGAGGTGGTTTCCTTATCTTGATCTCTCAGCTCGACATCTACCGTTGCTAACTGAAGAACCGTGTTTTCAGCGTTAGAGGGTTGAATGTCGGATTTCTTAGCAATTTGAATAGTATCTTCAAGAGGGAAGTCCGATCCCTGGCTTTGTAAATGGTACCAAGTGTATCCACCCACGGCTAAAATGAGGAAAAGGGTAAGAGCATAGAGTCTATACATGATCGTTGGAGAGATGGAGCTTTGCTTCGCACTATAGAGAGGCTCTTGTCTTTGAGGAGTTGGTATATTCCGAAATTGGGCCATCGCGTCTTGATGAGGTTTAGGAGTCAGCTCATCCCGAAACGTTTCCGCTTGGGAAGTTGAAGAGGAAAGAATTGCAGGGTTTATACTATGATTTTCATCACGTCTTACACTGTGAGTGGGCTTCAGATTGAGAGTCACAGTTTCTTGCGGATTATCTGTATCAGGGGCAGTCATGGATGCATGTATGGGAAAGAACTTTCTAAGTCGGTCTATAAGCGTTTCAGCATTGGGAATGCGATCCTCAGGTTTGAACTGCAGAAGATCCCAAAGAATCTTTTGAATGCCATATGGAATATTGAGGCTGGTTGGAAAATGTAATTCGGGGGTATAGCCTTCAACAACAAGCTTGCTGAGAATTGCTACAGTCGTTGAATCAGTACGTGGGTTGGTCCCGGTTAGTAATTCATAAAACAGCATTCCTAGGGCATATAGATCAGAGCGGCCATCAAGATGATCTTCACGGGCTTGTTCGGGAGACATGTATTGCACGGTTCCCATCAATTGTCCTGTAACAGTGTAGGCGGTTTGGCCAAACGCTCTCGCAATACCAAAATCCGTTAGTTTTACCCTTAATGTATCATCCAACAAAATGTTGGCTGGTTTAATATCCCGGTGAATGATGCTTTTTTGATGTGTAAAACTTAGGGCATTGGCCACTTGAGAAATAATGTTGACAGCCTCATTGATTCCAAGAGGGCTGTTATGGTCAAGGTAGGTTTTCAGATTAGATCCTGGGAAGTACTCCATGACAAGGAAAGGAATATCCTGATCTTGCTCAACTGAAAAAATTTGAATGATATTCGGATGCTGGAGAAGTGCCATTTTCCGGGCCTCGTCCAGAAAGCGCCTGACAAACGACGAATCATCCGTTAGGTTTGGGTGGATCACTTTTAACGCAACTGTACGTTCAAGGATGCGGTCCCACGCCTGAGAGACGACCCCCATTCCTCCATGAGCAATTTCTTGTTGAACTTCGTATTTGTTCAGATACACAATGTCAGTCATGGGAATCTTGGGTTATCAATCCACTCCCTGAATATATTATTGATGAAAAAGCTAGCCAATTTAAGACTATATCTCCCATGGTCTCCATATGATAGGATGATCAGAGAAATTTTTTCAATCGCTTGAGGGTATATTCCCCGCTACTTGCGGCGTAAGCTACCCAAATTACTCTCATGAGCGAGTACATTCAAAATACCCCGTCCGCTTGCGGCGGGGATGATTTATTGCGATGTGATCTCAGTTATAGGCGACAAACAACCAGTTAACCCTTCCTGCACAGAAAGAGCCTCTAGATAGTGTTGTCACAAGCTTACCTTCAAAGGCCAATGCATTGGATTTGCACGATGGCCAAGAACGAAGAGGTCTGTTTGGCTTATACCGGGTAGCTATCCCCCCCATCGTTTAAGATGCAGGAATGCGTTCTCACCCAAGTGGCGCATGTGGTACAAATATGTATCCTCTTGACGAAGGATGCTTCGATTTTTCTTAGAAGGAATGACCGGTGTGCTGCCTCGCCGCTCTGCTCCACCGACAATAGCCTCCGTATCATAAGCCTTACCTCCCCAGAAGTGCTTTAACCTCAAAGCCATTGGTTAGCTGGTCAGCCTGCGTACAATCTTTACAGGACCCGCTGTAACAAGAACTTAGAGCGGCAGACCGTGCGCATCGCAGCACTTCCTGGTCCTGCGAATCTTAGTTCCAGTCTTAGGAATAGATTTTGGGTGGCACAATCACATCAAATCTTCTGATCGATCAGAAGGAATTTTATAGTTTCTTAAAATTCGTGGCAGGGCCTCCTCAGCTTTGTGTTTGTCCAAGGTAATTTGGAATCCATGAATATCTTCAATCACATGGTATTCCCCGGTATGCGAGACAAACGCATCTATTAAATCCGTCATTCGAGAAATCTTTTTCCCATTGACCAAACTCACGATAGTATTTTTCGAAGTGTGATACCCAATATTCATTTCGTCAGCTAAGACTTTCACCAGAACAATGATCTCCCGTTGTTCATTGGTTGACTCTCCAGTAACGAAGAAATTCATCTGTTCCACGGGAGCCACCAAATTCCACTTGGGTCCAAAACCTTCTAAATAGTTCAGGGTAAGGGGTTCAAAGATGAGTCCTCCCATGATGAAATAGGTGGGAGGTGTATCATATTGTCGATGAGGAACCAAACGGTCAAAGCCAACAGGTTTTGTCAAATGAATAGAAAGAGCTTGCTCTCTCCCTTCTCTCAAAATGGTAAGCGAAACCGACTCATGAAGCTGTTTCTGTTGCATGATGTATAAAAAAAACGTCCGTTCTCCTTTTCGAAATTCCACTGTTCCATCATTTTCAATATTAATCTCATCAATAGAAAGAAGTACGTCTCCTTTCTGTAGATGCCCTTCCCCGGGGGAACCGGGATAGATCTTATTGATTAACACACCACTATGATCCGTCTGCATACGAAAACTTTTTCGGATATCAGGGTTTTCCATTTGTTGAAGAGATACGCCTAAAGTTGGAGTTCCATGAATTTTCCCATCACTCACATCCGCAAGAAAATGTTTGATCACCGGAGCCGGGACCATATATCCGATATTGGCATAGGTATCATTTCTCAAGCTTTGAAACGCGACACCGACAATCTTCCCATCCTTAAGAACAGGCCCGCCGCTATTCCCCGAATTAATAGAAGCATCCACCTGCCCAGCCAATAGGGAGGCTCCACTATGGGCATATTTGATATGCTCAATTCTTGAGACAATTCCTTCGGTCATAGAGAATTTATCACCTCCATCAGGAAACCCATACACACTT
The DNA here is from genome assembly GCA_965223685.1 of Nitrospirales bacterium. Classification (GTDB taxonomy): domain Bacteria; phylum Nitrospirota; class Nitrospiria; order Nitrospirales; family UBA8639; genus Nitrospira_E. The sequence goes on along the minus strand of CBDCXG010000002.1, from coordinate 866,578 downwards.
ACGGTATCTTTTAAATCCGGAAGGTCGCCGATTTCGAGCGGGGCGGTATTCGAAAAAAAATCCTCATCTTTAACCCGAACTATAGCCAGATCGGCTTCGTGACTCACGGCTTCAACTTCTGCCGTATATTTTTTGGCTTGCCCACCTCGTCGGACCTGAATAAACATTCGATCACTGACGATATGTGCATTCGTGAGTATGCGGTGTCCAGAAATAATGCTTCCAGAACCATGTCGGGTACTTTGCCCCTTCATGGCCCATGGCTCATGATAATGAGGTTCATTGAAAACGGTATATAATTTGACAATGGATTCCTTGAGTGAATTTGCTGCTATCACAACAGAGGGAACTCCCAAGAAGATCGTGAGCAAAACCCATATCAAGAGAATGGGGAGGCGGAAAGGTTTATAGGGGTTGAATGTTGCCTGCACCATAGACTCGTTGGTTAATAGTGTGAGGAGCGCCTGCATACCGGATATTTCCAGTTCCCTTGATTTCTGCTACCAATTTTTGTGCAGCATGGACCCACGCCTGTCCTGCCCCGTCAATCGTGACCATTGTTTCTTGTGTCTGGAACTCACCGGCTTGTAAAGTATTGGATCCTCGAAGGCGGCTGATAAATTTCTCACTTTTCCCCGTAAGATGTAGATTGCTTGTTCCATCTAACTGAGTCAAAAAGATCTGATTTTCTAGATGAGAAATTGAGATATCGGCAGACCCTTCAGCTATAAGGGAGGCGAGCATATGATTGGTCATTCGAATTTTTGGTGGAATTCTTGGACAGAGGACACCGTGAGAACTAACGAACAATGTTCCTTCCTGAACTGTGGTTGTATAGCGCGATAAGAGATTTTCATCACCGGTAATCGAAAGGCTTCTTTCCGGCTGGATGTCAATTAAAACCGTAAAAGATCCCTCAATCTTGATATCCGAAAAATCTATAGGAGAACGCGGTTTGGTCACTTCGTTTCCGTTTCCCATGATGCATGTTGTTAAGGATGAGGCGGCCTCACTTTCTTGAGGCAAATGAATCGTACTCTGTTGTGTCTCAGATACTTCTGCTGCCACCAGCGCGGCCCATAGAAGCCCTAGACAAACAGAAATCCCAATAACAGAAGAAGTTGATAGGAAATGAATCGGTGTCATCTTCATGCTCCTAAAAAACGCCGCCGAAAAACATCAAGTAAGTCTGTGAAAATTTCTTTTCCAATCCATCTATTGCTTCCATGACTCTCCACACTTTTTCCGAGATTTTGGGTGCTATATTTTCCCGGTACTGAGGATCAGACCTTCTTGCATGCATAAGATAGAAACAACTAAGGAATCTTAATGAAGGGCAGGCCAAGATGATCTTGATGAATATTCGCGCCATTACCACCTTCCGCTGCTTCGAGCCCTTCTGGGTCCTCTGTTGTCTCTCCATGCATTAATCTATCATCAGAAACATGATAAAAATGTTGGTAGACCAGTTTTGTTTTTCCAGTGAGAGAATCGATCACAAAGGCTCCGTGGGAATGCGGATCTCCCCATGAGGAAACACGATAGCGATCACTGGCCAAGAGGACGACATCGTCTTGCGACTTGGCCCCCAGCAAAAGAAAAAAACTCAACCCCAACAATATCCCAATCAGCAAAAACTTGACGGGTATTTTATGTCGTTCGTTGCTCATCTCGTGCCTCACTTCCCTGGTTGTGCTTGAGATTGGGCGCTAAAGTCATCATATTGCGCACCCGCACCTTCGACAACAATCACATCATCTTCCCCAACAATCTGCTGTCCTAATACGTCTCCAACTTCCTTGACATTCAAAGTCATTTTTACAAAAGCATCTCCCGAATCATCCCACCCAAACTCTTCGACCTCTGCCAGATAGATCGTCGCCAGCGCTTTGGCTTTAACTAGATCAGATGTCAAAATATAGTTTTCGACGGTGGTTTGGCTTTCTAAAGTGAACCCCACGACACGCTTAACCAACTGCTTGTACCCATCAACTTCAGCCGCTCGCAGAGCCTTTAGTGGACCGGCTTGTGAGGGTGTGGAGGTGGCGAAAGCGACTCGGCGAAATACTTTGTTTTTAAGGTCCAATGTTTGGCCATCAATATTCGTGAGTTGATCGAGTTGCAAGGTCGCCGTGGCTTTGGCCACATCCTTTTTCGCATCATAGATCACTTCATCAAATTTAATGCCTCCAATGGTAGCCGATGTTTTGGTCTCGGTTTTTCCAGTAAAATTGACCGCCACAAGATCCTGAACTTCTTCGGTCGATCGAACTTTCAAGCCATACACAGATTCAACGAGTGCACGTTCTGCCATGACCTTTGCTGCTCTGATCGTCATAATTTTCTTGTTCCCCGCGAAGACCGGTGGAACAAATACACTGGCCACAACAAGGACAGCGATAAACTTGTAAAAATTTTTGGTATTCATGGTTGTGTCCTTCCCTTTGTCTGTAAATCAATTGTATATTCCTGGTCTAAAGGAATATCTTCAACTTTTTCCGGCGTCACATGTTCCTCGTAAATATCAAAAATGGGAGCGCTATTTTCATACGTGACACCGGCTTTCAAATTGACGGTCCCATCTTTGGGAAGATCAGTAATTTGTTCAACGGCCTGTATGTTCAGTTCGTCGAGTTCCTGAACGGTCTCCTCCACCATTTCCTTGTTTCCAGCCATGGCCAACATGACAAATCCAACAAGAACCGCTCCAGTCACGGCTAGCAAAGAGAGATATTCTACTCTGGCCACCCGACTCATCACTCCCATTCTCCCTCAGTTAAGAACCGCCCAATTCCAGTTCGAATAATGGGTTGAACAACTACTGGGGCCGGAGCTTGTTTCTCGACATACTGCTTCGGATCCTGGTCTGTTTGCTGAGCCGGCTCAGGCTTCGCAACCGGTTGTGGCGTTGTCGGCAGTTGCGGTGGTGCCACAATCTGTTGTGGTTCCTTCGGTGGCACTTGTGCACTCGCCGCAGAGCTGACAGGGTCAACCTGGGGCATCGTGGAAGCTGGTTGCGTGACAATGATCTCACTTTGAGCAGGTGGAGCAGAGGCAACGGGCTGGTCCGCTCCCGCCGGAACAGGGGTTGGTGGAGCCAGAGGCGGTTCAAGCGTTTCCGCAGCTAATCGGGCTTGTTCAGCCTCGGCTCGAAGACGCTGCGTCAAGACTTGCCGGTTTTGATAGCCTTGAACCGTCAAGGGCATATTCAGATAGACTTTGGTAAACGTCTCAAGATTAACCGAAGAAGCCTCAAGGTTGAATTCAGGATCAATCTCTGCCAACGCGGTCTTCGTCGCTTCATCCAGCGTATCATTTAAGTCCATCTTATAACCGTAAACTGAGAGCCATTGTTGAATCGTATTGTTCACTTTCGTCTCGGAGAGAGAAGAGTAGTAGCTCGCAACCGCTTGCAGAACGACCGGGTCAGGCTGCGCATCGTCTCCTAATAGGCGCCAATAGGGAACAGCCAAATATTTCCCTACAATTTGAATCATACTGAGTTCAACGAGCAACCGGATGGCCGCATGCCGACCCTGGACCTTCTTCATTGATCCTTTTAACCCAAAGGATTGCCCGAAAAGACTCACGCCGAGTTCACGCTCGCCAAGGGCCTTATTGACTTCCATGGTATTGACGGCGTTGATTTTTGGAATGCCAGAAAGGGTTTGAAAATCCAAAAGGTTGAAGTCTAAGGTAATTCGTGCCAAGCCGGCTTTAACTTCATCCCCATAGCGGACACCCAGATTCTTAGAAGGCAAGGCATCCGGGATGCCTGAAACTTCATATTCCAGACTGACATCCGTATTTTCCCCTTCAGTGAGCAGCCCGCGATCAAACTCGGTGATCCCACCGCTCAGGACTAAATTGGGGATCAATTTCCGATCAAAGTTCGAATATCCAGTGAGTGTTTGATTTTGAACAAAGGCCGGGTCATAGGGGATAAAGGTCACGCGACCGCCAATCGAATTAAGCGAGGTTTTAATCATTTCGGTAATGTCACGAGGGATTTCTCCCCCAGTCGCGAGCGGAGCAGAGGCTCCCGTATTATCGCGTATCGGATTGCTCTGAATTTTTAAGAGATCCGAAGCATAAATCTCGGTCATGTCTCCCAGGCGGGACAAAGCTTCGGTATAGGTAGTCACCTTGGCTTGAGGCAATGTGTCGGGAAGCTCCACATCCACATTCCGTGGGTCCATTGACTGACAGGAGGTCCCGAACACCGCCAGAGTCACGCCCAACAAGGGAGCACAAATCCAGGTTCGGATGGATCGAACGATGGTGTTGGTGGCTGATGGGTTACAAGAATTCATGGTGTGCGGTGTCTCCTCTTTTTGTTCGACTGACAGTCCTACTCTCTCAAGACTCCCAGGTTAAGGTTGCTCAATCACAATGTTGGTCACCGGGCCATTAATCGGTCCAGTCCCAGGTTCAAACACGATACTGTTTTTGTTGTTATCGCCTAGGCCATCGTTGAAATTGCTATTGCCTTTCCCCGACTTGGCCGCCGAAATGGCATCCACAATTATGAAATTTACATTCGTATCCGATTCCAGTGCCGTATCGTCCGCCTTAATTGACTCCTCCCTATATTCAGAGATTCCGTCACTCAGCTCATTCGAGTAAGTCATGGTAGGCCCGGCTAACAGTGGAATCAATACAAGGACTCCAAAATTGATGTGTAACAAGGATTTCATCGTGCTGCCTCCTTCCTATGTTAGGTGGACTGTTTCAAAACGTTTGGACAATTGAGCTGAAGTGCTGCCACCGACTGGAGGCTATCCTCGAGTCGGTGGCATGTTACTTAAATGAATCGTACCAGACTACTTAATTTGCACAGAACCACTATTGGCCGTGGAATTGGTAGCCGTATTGGTCGAATCATAAATGGTTGCATCATTGCGAACCTGCCCGTTCACAGTCGAGTTTTCAATATCAATAGAACCCATATTGGCCCGTGCATCGGTGCCTTCAGCCAAGTTGTCAGAACCTTTAATATCAAATTCGTTTCCAACAAACCCACTGGCATTGACGGTGGAATCTTTCAAGCTTACCGAACCCATATTGGCTTCCAAACCTTGGCCGACAAAGGCTTGGTTCGTGGCATCCTTAATTGTTCCTTCATTCCTGATGCTTAACTGTCCAGGGAATCCGTTGACGGTTGAATTCTCTAAACGGACAGAACCTTGGTTGGCTAAATTCCCTCCATTTTGACTCGCTTGGTTTGTCCCGTTATCAATATCAACTTTGTTATAAACCCCAGAATTCACGGTACTATTTATCACTCTCATTGAACCTTGATTGGCTTCGTCACCTGATGCGCTAGCTGTGTTGAGCGAATCATTCGTGACTGTTACATCGTTCAAAAGTCTCCCATTCACAGTACTATTAACCGTCTCGATTGAACCCTGATTCGCTTGCGTAAACGGCCCTCCTAAAGCCCTGTTCGTAGAATCAGTCACAGTAGCTCGGTTGTCAACATCTCCGGTAGCACTCACGTCGGAGCTAAACATTCTGACCGAACCTTGATTGGCAAGAGTCAGGTCAGCTTCAGCTGAGTTGTTGGAGTTCGTAATGGTAGCTTCATTGCTGACTCTCCCGTCAACAGGGGTGCCGAACCGAAGGCGAACCGATCCCTGATTCGCTTCAGAGATATTACCGCTAGCTGTATTGTCAGCATCACTGATTTCAACGTTATTCCTCACTCTCCCTGAAGCCCCAACATCGGTCTGTTCAATTTGAATGGAGCCTTGATTCGCACCAAGCGCTCCCCCCTCGGCCGTGTTGTTTCCATCAGTGATAGTTGCTTCATTATCGACTATGCCATCAATCTGTTGAGCAAACGCCCCTGGCGCGCCGACTAACATGAGTGTGGCAACAAATGAAATGACTGTTTTCATGGTACCCTCCTTGGTGAAACGTTTTTGTTGGTGGTTGAGTTGATGTTGGTGCTTCATAACTGCCTCCTGTGTTGGTCGTCGTCTTATTTGATGACGATTGAGTTAATATTAGATGTTTGGCCGCCGGTGGCCACGTTGCCACCTGACCCATTTGCCCCACCTGGAGAGGTTTGAATATTGTTGATGATCTGCGAGGGGGCATTATCTCTCTCGATCACCACAGAGCCGGTGTTGGCTTCACTGCCAGACCCGATCGCCATATTGGCTCCGTCCAGGCCCTCCCAGGAATTGATAATCTTTCCGTTGTAGTTACTGTTCTTTACTCTCACTGATCCCATATTTGCTGTGGCGTTATTCCCATCTGCAAGGTTTTGCGCGCCATTCTTCACTGTGACGTTGTTGGAAATCTGGCCGGTCACATTGCTCTGCTCAAAGTTCACTGCGCCCATGTTGGCTTGTGCGTTTTCCCCTGTTGCCATATTGTGCGCACCATCTATCGTGCTGGTATTGCTGAGCATGCCTTGAAATGTGCTGCCTTCTAGGTTAATCGTGCCCAGATTGGCCTTGGCACCCTTTCCATCAGCACGATTTTTGGAATTCTTGATGACGGCATTGTTCGTGATTCTGCCTTTGACCGTGCTACCCGAAATGACAACGGAGCCTACATTGGCCTGTCCTTGAGTGCCCTCTCCGCTGTTGATTACCTGATCACCCTCATACGTGTTTGAAATCTCTCCATTGATCCCCGAAGCCGCAAGCCCTAGAATTGCGCCCATGTGGAGTAAGCTCGCTAGCGTGACTATTATGAGTTGACGTTTTCCTTTTCTTGTCATTGCGGCCTCCCTTGCTTGTTCAAAATGTAGATGTTGACTTCTTTGCTGTTGGCCCCTGGCCTCATCGTTTAAAAAAGTCAAACTGGGTATTTGTTGTTTTGTGTTCTGTGTTATTCGTTGTTGCATGTTTTGTAGATAAAGCAAAGGATATGCCAACTCTAATAATTATGATCATTTAGTTGAAAACCCCATTTTTTCAAGGCGATAAAGAACAGTCCATAAGAATAAAATGAAGGAGAGGCGATTGAGAGAATTTAAAATAGTAGAAAAAGGTATCCAAATTTTTAAAAAAATATCCAAATGGATACTAGGTGAGATTTTCAATTCAACAACCATGCTCGTTTGGTTTTTTAGTAGGTAGGTCAGAACAGTCTTATTGTGGAAAATTAGGGATCCCGATTCGGTCAAAACCGATACGCTTTTAGCAAAGCCTTGATTAATTTGTGAAATTTCTTCAAAATTCCCTAACTGATGGTAGGCAATACTTCTCTGTAAGTGTTTGTGTGGAGGTCTGCTAAATTTAGGAGATCAATTCTTTTAGAAAGAATAGGACACTCTCAATGGTGCTGAAATGATTCAATTCACAGTTCATTTAAAAGATGCACTTATCATGCAGGTATCATTCAATAAAGATTGCCTTTCTATCGGTCGGTCAGACTCTAATGACGTTGTACTCAATAATGCCCATATTTCCCGATTGGCTGCTGTCATAGAATGGGAAAACACCAGATATCAAATTTTAAATAAGAATAAGAATGGCATTTTCCTCGACAACCAGTCTTTGACCGGCCCCACTCCGCTCCCAAGTCGTTGCCGCCTTACGATTTATCCCTTTGAAATCGACTGTGCACAGGTCGATGAAGACGAAACCAGGCCGTTGCCATCTGTTATGCATCCGGCCTCAAGCGATGATTCCCTTGATGGAGCCCTCGGGGTTCACCCTTCTCCTGCACACACAGTTCATTTTGGCGGGTTGATCGGGGAAAGTCCGGCGATGCAAGACCTCTATAAACTCATCCTTGATGTTGGCGATAGCCCTGCCACAATTTTAATTCGAGGAGAACATGGCACAGGCAAAGAACTTGTGGCGCGGGCTCTTCACCACAGTAGTCCAAGAAATGGCAAGGTCTTTTTGCCCGTCAATTGTGCGGCCCTTCCCATTGACCTGATGGAAAGTGAATTATTCGGTTATGAAAAAGGGGCGTTTACTGGCGCGTCGAACATGAAAATGGGAAAAATCGAGCAAGCTAAGGATGGCACCATCTTTTTGGATGAAATTGGCGAGCTCTCTTTGCCTGCTCAAGCGAAGTTGTTACGCGTATTACAACAACATGCTATTATGCGCGTTGGCGGATCACAAGAAATCTCAACGGATGCCCGCTTTATTACCGCAACCAATAGGAATTTAGAGCAGGATATTGAAAATGGAAGTTTTCGTGAGGATTTATATTATCGACTTCGAGTCGTGCAAATTGTTGTGCCCCCCTTGCGGGAACGAACTGAGGATTTACCAGCACTTATTGACCATTTTTTGAGAAAGCTGGGGCAGGAGCTTCGCTTAGACACTATTCCAATCGTGACGGACAAGGGAAGGAAACAGCTGTTGTCTGCATCATGGCCGGGTAATATTCGTCAGTTAGAGAACACATTGTATAGCGTTATTCTGCGTTCGCGTCCTACTTATGTAATTGATGATGAGATGATTTCACAAGAACTTCCCCCAGACTTTAGTCATGAAAGAACGTCCGAGGCTGAATCTGAAGACAAACAGTCCCTCTTGGAGCATGTGAATCGAGATGCCTTGATCAAGGTCCTGACCGAGCAGAAATGGGATACCCAGAAAGCTGCAAACGTATTAAATGTGAGTCGGGGAACCGTGTATTATAAGATCAAAAAATATGGAATTCATATTCCACGGTAGAGACGAGGGTGCTAGATCTCTTGTTATTACCCTTGGGAGTCTGCAGCCTTCTCTGCTTTCGTAGTAAAACTCTCGACTGGTTTTGAATCTTTTCGCTCTTCTTGATCATGAGACTTAAAAGACTTTCATTTGCCATACTGTTTGAGTGGAAAGGGAAAATGTCTGCTGCTCTTATGAAGGACGGTCTTCGGTTTGAGGGACGAAGATAAAGTCCCCAAGACTTTCATGTCCAGCTAAATGGACTGGGGCGTATGTAGGAATTTGTTCCGCATTGAGTGTTTGAGCTGTTTTCATGACACGATTTCGAACGGCTAAAAATATTCGTTCTGTTTCTAAGATTTCAGAATTTTCCTCTAAAACATTGAGAAAGGCTTTAGTGAAGACAGAATGTTTTCCTCCACCAGAATCTAACACTGGCCGAAGGCCGCCGGAGGTCAGTGCGGTTCTCACACGTTTTTCGGCTAAAGTTTTTAGGAGATCCATGCGAGCGTCATCTGAAAGTCCAGGCCGAAGTTGGGCTAATCCAGATCGTGTGAGTTTCCCTGCAAAACAGGAATCCGCCACAACCAATACGTGTTTGGCCGACATCAGTTGCAGAAGGTCGGTTACTGTTGGGAGTAGAATCCAATCAGAATTGTCTTCTAGGTCTGCTTCTACCGGAATCCAATAGCCACGATTAATATTTTTTTCCAAAAATCCATGTCCAGCATAATAAATCAAAAGGTTATCCTGGTCGGTCAACTTTTTTCGGAATTCATTGAGGGTCTTGAGGATATCACCACGGGAAGCATCTTTAAGAAGTGTGACATTAAATCCATATTGAGCCTCTAACACTCGACCGACCGCTTCTGCATCTGCAATGGCATTTTGAAGAGGGTCCCAATGTTGATAGTGATTATTACCGATGACAAGAGCATAATATTCACCAAAAGGTTTGTTGGACACCAATTGCAATGAATCGTTAGAGGGCATCAAGCTTTTATCCGACAAAAGGTTCAAACGAGTAACAGTGCGCTTATTTTGAACATCAACGGCCATAATATCCACGGGAACAGAACGTTCTTGTGTTCGCAGTTTAGGTAAATCATACGAGAAGATCCCTTCCTTATCTGGCTCAACCACCATCCCATTCACACGCAATTCCCACATTCCAGCGGGTGCCAGCACTCTTCCCGTTAACGATCTATTAGAATCGGGCGGAAGGAACAAATTGTGTCGCCCTGCCTCTACCTTAATACCACGGGTTGTTATGAGGGGAGGATCAATTATTTGAATCCTGGGACCGTCTAACCCAAGATCCTTTCCTGGGGGGCGGTTGGCCCTTGCGCTTGAGGACGACTCCAGAATTTCTATTTTCTGAGTCAACTCAGCCATTTCCGTTTCTTGACGTGCTAATTCTTGTCGGCTTTGTTTAAGCTTTTGTTGGACACGTTGGTATTCCTTTTCTTGTTGTTGTCTGAGCGACCGTTCCTGTTCTTTGCTCTCCTGGAGTGTCGTCAACTGTCCTTGGAGAATGTGATAATTGCTTTCTAAGGCTTTGACTTTTTCCTCTTCAAGTATTTTCTGCCCTAATTCTTTCTCTAATGCCTCTAATTCTTGCTTGTATTGTTGAATTGCCGTTTCCCGTTGAGGGTTTTTGGCCTTGGCCTTTTGAAGATTCGATTCTAGTTGTTGGTACTGGTTTTCAAGGAGGGCTAGACGTTCGCGTTCAGCTGTAGCTATAGATTGCGCTTTGGCCAATTGTTGTTGGAATTTCAATTTTTCTTCACGAGATTGGGTCAAAGAACTTTTTAAGGCACGAATTTCTTTTTCCTTAATCTTCACAGTCTTTTCGAGTGAGTGTAGTTGTTGTGCGGTGGAGATATTCAGAAGTTTGGTTAAGGTTGGCTGCTCTAAGCCAGAAGCCTTGCTCATCCAAGAAAAGGCGAGTTCTGGATTTTCAGGTACTCCTAACCCTTGGTCATAAAGACGCCCCAAATTCATGGCTGCCTGTCGATGCCCTTGTGTGGCCGCTTTTTCATACCATTGTGCGGCCGCGGCATACTGGGGTGTGCCGCTTGCCCCTTGTTCATACAAGGTCCCTACATAATATTGGGCCTCAACATTCCCTGTATCCGCAGCTTTCTTCCATATATCCAGAGAAGTCTTGTAGTCTGCTCGATCATAAGAGACATACTCACCACCACGAATGACACAATCTTCAGTTGTGGCACGAACTGGTCGACGTGGAGTCATGTATATCATTTGTGCACCTAAGCGACGAACTTGCCCAGGGAGTAAACAATCTACAACGTCAAACGCATTAGCACTTTTTGAAGCGATATCCTGCGAAACAGAAGGATCGGAAAATTCTCTTTTCTTAGCCGTGGACTGAGGAGAGCTTTCAAATTCAGGGGAGATGCATCCCGACAGGAGAAAACATGATGTAAGAAGAGAAAACGAAAGGATTTGTCCCCAATTTACAATTTCTCTACACACAAAACCAGGAATAGCCTTAGCTGTCTCACGAGCCTTTAGTTGAGATTGAAGCAGTTGCATCATCGTGGCTTCTCCTGTATGTGACCGTTTATTCGATCAAAACAAAAACTAAGAGAGCACAAAGAAAAAGCTGGGAGTCTTGATCGCTAGTTATTTTTCCCCTGCATTACTTGAAAGCAAGGGGTATGCCGACTTTAGACTTTTTCCAAAATCTTGGAACTTGGCAATATATTATGCTCTCCAAGAATGAGAAAAATCAAAGGCGATGTACGTTATATGGGCAGGTAAATAGATATCTATACAACTTTAATTGTGGAAATAATTATGGAAAATATACTCATATCTCTTTGATTTTAAAGATATTAAGCTTTTTAATACAGAGTCAGGCAGTCTCGCTCGTGTGTACGCCTCTCACCAAGCTAACGGTTTGGCATGTGGCTATATTCCTTGACAACAATAGTAGGGTGCGGTATTTCACACACTTTCAATTTTTGAAATATATTCACAATTTTATAAATCCCTCGGAGGTTCATATGTATTCGATTCCCCTCACTATCAATGGTTTTCAGTTTTCAAAGAATCTAATACGGCGATATTTGGTATGGGGATTGGTGATGGTAAGCAGTTTGATATTAGGAGAGTCATTCTTTGCTCTAGGGCATGCTCAATCTCTAGGACAACGTCCTGGCCAAACTGCGTTACAATCTTCGACTGGAACAGCGGTTGCGGACGTTTGCCCACAACTGGGAATGCTCAATAATCCAACTGCTCTACAAACAGATTTATTCGAACAATGCCGTGCATTAGTGCAAACGGGCAACGAATTAAATGGTACTGGTCCCACAGGCGCTAGTTTAGGCCTCAGTAATGAAGAATTGAATTCTGCTCTTCAGCAAATTGCCGTAGAAGAGGTGCTTGCCCCAAGAACGATGGCCACGAAAACTTTTAACGGACAACAACGAAATTTGAATGGCCGTTTGGCCTCTCTTCGTGCAGGGGCTCGTGGATTTTCGATGGCGGGGTTAAACTTGCATGGGTTAAATCCTCAAGCAGCATTGAACCCTGAGCCCCTGCCGTTTGCAGGACTTTCTTTGCAACGAGGTGGTGGAGCTTCTGGGGATAGTGGTGGTGGAGGCTTAGGTGGTAGGTTAGGTGCCTTTATCAGTGGTTCGTTTGGCACCGGGGATAAAGATGAAACCTCACGAGAAGATGGATTTGATTTTGATACGGCGGGCGCTACCTTGGGTGTTGATTATCGACTCTTGGATGAACTTGTGATAGGCACAGCCTTTACCTATTCCCATTTTGATGCGGACTTTTCGACATCAAGCGTCAATGCTGGAGGGGATAGCAAAACCAATGGGTATGTGTTCTCGCTTTATAGTACCTACTTCATCGAAGACTTTTATGTAGAAGGTATTGGATCTATAGGTTGGAATGATTATGATTTCAAACGTAAGATTGAATTTCCAGGAACGAACCGCACCGCAAAGGGGGATACCGATGCCACTCAATACTCCTTCACAATTGGTACAGGGTACAATGCTCATATAAAAAGTTTTGATTTTGGGCCCTATGCAAGACTTTCCTACCTCAAGCTTGATATTGATGGATTTAAAGAGTCAGGGGCAGGTGGTTTAAATCTGGAGGTTGAAGGCCAAGACGTCAAATCTCTTATCACAGCCCTAGGTCTGCGCGCATCGAAAAAATATAGCTGGGACTATGGGGTTTGGTTTCCGCAAATCCGTGGGGAATGGGACCATGAATTTGAGAATGATGCCAAAACTACCAGGACCCAATATGTCAATGATCCCTTCAATACCCCATTGTTTATTAGAAACGAAAGCCCCGATCGAGATTTCTTTCGACTAGGGTTTACCCTCGCGAATGTCTCTGCTGGAGGAACCCAAGTCTTTTTTGACTATGAAACATTCTTAGGATTACGTGACATTTCCAATCATGTTTTTACCATTGGTGCTCGTCACGAATATTAATCGTATAGGGTTCTTTCCTTTTACCTGGGGATCCGGATCCATAGGATCTCCAGGTTTTTCTCCTAGGCCATCATCCTAAAGTGGCCACACTTGGTGAGTTCTCCTCTTAAGGCTTTTTCTTTTCCAGTTCTTTGTTGACCCTACTTAATAAGCTCGGCCACAAGGTTTCCCAACAACATTGATGATCGGCATCAGCAATCACGATGGTTTTGCTATTTGCCTGTTGCTTGAGAGCGAATTTTCCCAAGTGTGGGGGAATCACTTTATCTCTATCACCAATCACATGAATTTGAATGAGTTCTTCTCTGAGAGGGAAGCGGGAGATGGGATTGATGGATTCTGTTAAAGGACTATAGGAATGATAGTCAGCCCAAGCGTCAATATCTAAATTTCCCGCTATTGTTACGATAGCTTGTACTTTGGGAAGTCGCTTAGCCAATAATATAGCGAGGGCTCCACCACCACTGTACCCAAAGATGACAATTTCGTTTGTCCCATATTCTTTGGAAATCTGTATAAGCACCGAATAAAGACTTTCCACAACACGTTCCGAATAGCGACCGGAAGTCCACCATCGTGGATGACAGCCCAGGCTTTGAGAAAATCCGTGATAACAAGGTCTGCCAACATAGACACTGGCGGCAGTGTCTAGTGCCATTAATCTCAGCATGAGTGGATTACGTGGCGTGGGGTCGGTAGCGATTTTGTTAGGTGTTTCCCAAGGTGTTCCATCACTGCCCAAATAGACATGCAAAAAATGACCAAGGGTTTTACGGTTTGCATACACTTGGTGAATGAAATCCTTCCCTCTGTATTCAATGCCATGAAAGCCCAATTCTATGGCTTGTTTATGAAATTTGAGCGAAGGGCTAACACATCCTCCTAAAATGATGGTGAGACCAATAACACTGGAAAATGAAAAAAACAGTATTTTCCCCATATCAGAAATATATGTTAGGAAAGCGATTTAACTTTTCGAAGTTTAGATCATTCACTAGATGTAGTATGAGAAAGAAGGATTTCGTATTTTTCTCCCTAATTCTTATGAAACATAGAAATTAGTTAGGCGACTCCCTTTTTTCGAAGAACCTACTCTTTTTCTGAGAAAGTAACGGTATTTTTGAGGGTATGGTCTTCGAGGATTTGACCATCCTGCAGGTGGATGAGGCGATCGGTTTGGTGGGAGAGCTTTTCGTTGTGGGTGACCAAAATAAAGGCCGTTCCGTGCGACTGGTTCAACTTTCGTAACAATTCAAAAAGTTCTTCCCCTGTGTGGGTGTCCAAATTTCCGGTTGGTTCATCGGCGAGTACAAGATCTGGTTGACGGATCAAGGCCCGAGCGACGGCGACGCGCTGTTGTTCTCCTCCAGATAACTCACCTGGCTTGTGATGAAAACGGTGAGATAGTCCTACTTCTGTTAGCAACGACTTGGCTGATTCAATGGCGGTGTGCTCCGGAACTTTTTGGATAAGCGCAGGCAGATAGGCGTTTTCCAGCGCGGTGAATTCGGGAAGCAGATGGTGAAATTGAAACACAAATCCAATTCGTTGATTGCGAAAACTGGCGAGCGCTGTTTCACTGGCCTTGAACATGTCTTTCCCTTCAAACAAGACGGTTCCTTTGGTGGGGCGATCTAAGGTTCCAAGAATATGGAGGAGTGTGCTTTTTCCTGCGCCAGAAGCGCCAATAATGGCCACCATTTCTCCACGTTGAATGGCCATCGAGATGCCATTAAGGACAAGAATGGTTTGTTTTCCCATGTCGAAGGATCGTTCTAAGCTGTCGACGACGATCAATGGCACCGGTAAATCTGTTTGTGAGGCGTCATGATCATTCATAACGTAACGCACTCACAGGATCTAACTTGGCGGCTTGCCATGATGGGTAAAAAGTAGCCGCAAAGCTAATCAAAATCGCGGAGGTGGCTACTAGAATGACATCTAATGGCAAGATATGAACGGGAATGCGAGAGATATAGTAGACGGATGCATCGAAGGTCCAGTAGTTTTGAATGAGCCATAAAAAGGAATAGCCTAATGGAACGCCAATTCCCGTTCCAACCAATCCAATGACGAGTCCATTGAGCATGAAGATTTTCATAATTGATTGGGGAGTGGCTCCCATGGCTTTGAGAATAGCAATTTCCCGTTGTTTCTCGTTCACGATCATCGTCAATGTGCCCACAATATTGAATGAGGCGACAATGGTAATAAGCACTAGAAGGAGGAACATCATAGTTTTTTCTAATTTTAACGCGGAAAATAAATTGCGATTTAATTGCATCCAATCCCGGGCCATAAAATTCAAGCCGAGGGTAGCTTCAAGCTGTTGAGCCACTTGTTGAGCTAGAAACACATCATGCACTTTCACTTGAATGCCGGTGACCGTATCGCCCGACCCAAAGAATTTTTGTGCTTCCTCTAAGCTAATATACGAAAGCGATGAGTCATATTCGAACATGCCTGACTCGAAAATGCCGACGACGGTAAAGGGCCGAATTTTCGGGGTCATGGTGAACGATTTGATCGGACCAACGGGAGAGACCACATTAATGGAATCCCCAATAAAGACTCCAAGTTTCATGGATAATTCTTTGCCCAGAATGATACCTGGGCGGTTTTTAGAAGGTGGCGGGTCTTGCCCAGAGAGTGAATGGCCACTTTCAGGTGGAACTAACGATGGATCTTTTAATCCCACTAAATTGCCAAATTTCATATTGGCCTGTAAATCGGTGACTTGAGACTCTCGGTCAGCCAGAATCCCTCGTAAGATGACGCCCTGCACGCTGCTTTTGGAGGAGATGAGTACTTGCTTGAAAATAAAGGGAGAGGCCGCGACCACATCAGGAACTGTTTCAATTTGTTCGAGAAGATCGGGGTAGCCCTTCATATCATTCGTGCCGCGTTCCTGCACGATAATATGAGCGGTTGTCCCCAGAATTTTGGACTGGAGATCTTCTTTGAAGCCGGTCATGATGCCGAGTGTACCTATAAGTGCTGCCACACCTAAGGTAATCCCCGCAATAGATATAAAGGTGTTGAGTGAAATGGTGCGTTGTCGGCGTTTGGCCCGCAAATATCGCAAGCCGATGATCATTTCATAGGGTAGGCTCACAAGGCATGATCCGGTCGCAATTGGGGGAAAAGAATGACATCACGAATAGACGCTTGATTCGTCAACAGCATGACGAGGCGGTCAATGCCGATTCCTTCACCCGCCGTGGGCGGCATCCCATATTCCAGGGCACGAACGAAATCTTCGTCTAAAAATTGGGCTTCTTCATCGCCCGCATCACGTAGAGCGACTTGTGCTTCAAACCGTTGTCGCTGATCTATAGGATCGTTTAATTCCGAAAAGCCATTTGCTAATTCTCTGCCACCGATGAAGAGTTCAAAGCGGTCAGTTAGAGCGGAGTTGGATTCTTTCTTCCGTGCTAATGGAGAGATTTCAATGGGGAAGTCGGTAACAAATGTCGGTTGAACGAGCGTGGGTTCCACCGTTTCCTCAAAGAGGCTGACAAGAATATCAACGTGAGTAGATTGAGGCTTAACAGGGACACCCAAGTCTTTGGCAGCCTCGAGAGCTTTGTCCTGGTCTGTCAGGATCCCCTTATCCAGTGTATTCATTTCGACAATGGCATCAAAATACGGCAGACGCCTCCAAGGTGGGGCCAGGCTGATTTCCTGTCCTTGGTAATCCAGAGTTGGGCTACCTACTACTTCTATCGCTAATTGATGGAATAGTTGTTCGGTGAGATCCATGAGGTCATGGTAATTGGCATAGGCTTGATAAAATTCCAACATCGTGAATTCTGGGTTATGAATAGTCGAAATGCCTTCATTTCGGAAATTCCGATTAATTTCGAAGACTCGCCGAAATCCGCCAACGATCAAACGTTTTAGATAGAGCTCCGGTGCCACACGTAAATAGAGATCAACATCCAACGTGTTGTGATGGGTCACGAAGGGACGAGCGGTGGCGCCGCCAGGAATGGGATGCATCATGGGTGTTTCGACTTCAAGGAACCCCCGTTCGGTTAAAAATGTTCGAATGGTTGTAATGATGCGACTGCGAGTACGAAACACCTGATGGACCGTGGGATTGGCAATGAGATCGACGTACCGTTGGCGATACCGAGTTTCAATGTCCGTGAGTCCATGCCATTTTTCCGGAAGGGGACGTAATCCCTTTGTGAGAAATGTGAGGGTGTGCACTTCCACTGTGAGTTCGTTAGTCTTTGTCCGGAAAAGATGGCCTTCAACGCCGATCCAATCACCCAAGTCCAAAGATTGACAGAGTTCGTAGGCTTGGTCTCCTAGTCGATCTTTTTTGAGATAGACTTGTAGCCGATGGCCTTCTTCCTGGAGTCCGGCAAATGCAGCTTTCCCAAAACGGCGTATGGCCGTCATGCGGCCGGCGACGGCACAGGGGACAGGGGTTGTTTCCAATTCCTCCTTAGTTAAGGAAGAATAGGTATTCAAGATGGCTTCGAGTGTATGGGTAGTCGGAAAACTGGAGCCAAAAGGGCGAACGCCTTTATCTTGTAGGGCCTGTAATTTTTCCAGGCGCTGTTGTTGTTGTTCGTTTAATTCATCCATGAGGTCTCAGTGAATCTTCGGTGAATAAAGAGCTGTATGTGCTAGCTGATAGTTGGCTATGACGGGGAAGGATGGGCCGTCTTGGAAGCTTTCATTGTGAGATAGGCTTCAATAAATGGATCCAGTGCGCCATCCATGACTGAAGCGAGATTGCCCGACTCATAATTGGTGCGGTGATCTTTGACCATTTGGTAAGGCTGAAAGACATAAGAGCGAATTTGGCTTCCCCAGGCGATATCCTTTTTTTCACCGACGATGTTTTGAAATTCCTCGTTCTTTTTCTGTTGCTCGACTTCAAAGAGCTTGGCTTTCATCACGCGCATAGCGCCGATGCGGTTTTGTAGTTGGGAACGTTGATTTTGGCATTGAACAACAATACCAGTGGGTAAGTGCGTCATGCGAATGGCAGTTTCGACTTTGTTCACGTTCTGCCCCCCTGCGCCGCCTGCTCGGAATGTATCGATTCGTAAGTCTTTGTCATCGATGACAATATCAATGTCATCGTCTAGCTCTGGGTACACGCTAACGGCGGCAAATGAAGTGTGCCGTCGTTTGTTTGCATCAAAGGGTGAAATACGGACCAGCCGATGGACACCAGCCTCGCCTCTTAAATACCCATAGGCTAGGGAGCCAGCGATTCCCAATGTGACGCTTTTGATGCCTGCTTCATCTCCTGGCAGTAGATCAATGGTGTCGACTTTAAAATTCCGCTCTTGTGCCCATCGCATATACATGCGCATGAGCATTTGTGCCCAATCTTGTGATTCCGTTCCGCCCGCTCCAGGGTTAATGGACAGAATGGCATTATTGCGATCATGTTCGTCAGATAAGAGTTTCTCCAGCCGCCAAGATTCTAATGAGGCTTCAATGGCTTCAATGCCCTGAGTCCATTCGGCTTCTAGTTCCGAGTCCCCTTGTTGCCCGATTAATTCCTGAATAGCCAGCAAATCATCTCGTTGTTGCTCGAGTTGTTGGAGGTGATTCACTTGGGCTTCCAGCTCAGCTTGGCGGCGTCCAACCTTAGCTGCATGGTCGGGATCATTCCAAAAGTCTGGCTGGGAGGTTTCTTGTTGAATTTCGTCGAGTTCAGAAGTCAGGCGAGGGAGGTCAAAGATACCTCCGGAAATCTAAGATGTGGGCATTAATTTTTCCCATACGGATTCGGATGTCTTCGAGCATACCTGGTGTTCCTCTCGTTATGTTCTGTTAGACGAAATGCGATGACCCTCTTGCGTCGATGTGATTCGACGACAGCTTATCAAAAATATCCCTGTCAGTATAACACAACCCCAACTAAAGACATCTCCATATTGTGTATACCATGTAAGTGTGGTTGTGCCTGTGCCCATTGGAATGGAGCCTTTCACCGCTTGCTGGGTAAATATTGGTGTTGCAACCAGAATGCGTCCATCGGGAGCAATGAGGCCAGAAATGCCAGTATTGGCTGCGCGTGCAACTGCCAAATGATTCTCAACAGCTCGAAAGACTGCCATGGCAAAATGTTGATAGGGTGCTGTTGAATCGCCGAACCAGGCATCGTTGGTGATGGTCACGAGGAAGTTGGCGCCTTCTTTGGCCATCCGTCTAACGAGATCAGGAAAAATGATTTCATAGCAAATGGGAACTGCCAATAAGAGGGGAGTTGTTTCGTTGGAATCAGAAAGAGCGATGGTCATTGGACCATGCCCAGGTTTGAAATCCCCAATGCCCACGACGAGTTTTTCTAAAAAGAATAAGACCGATTTAAGGGGGACGTACTCGCCAAATGGGACGAGGTGACGTTTATCGTAGCGTCCGGTCAGAAGTTTTTCTGGTGACAAGAGGTACGCACTATTGAGTAAAAACGGAGTGCGGTCTGGTTCAAAGCGAAGAGTGGGGCTTCCAAAAAGTAAGGGGCTCTGACTCTCTTTGAGAACAGAGAGCACAATCTTTTGATAGGCACGTTCTTTTTCAAAGAAAAAGGGAGTGGCAGCTTCTGGCCAAATAAGGAGATCCAAGTCTTTCCCAAGTTGTAGGCTAAGCGTGGTATAGCGTCTGAGAGTTTCGTCAATGTAGGTTTTATCCCATTTTTTGTCTTGGGAAATATTTGCCTGTACAAGTCCGAGAGATAATGATTTGTCTGATTGGTTGAACAACGCTTGTTGCTTTATTTGCCATTGTCCATAGGCAAAAGAGACACTTAGCATGAGGAGAAAGGCTAGTGTTGGTTGCCAAGTGATGTTAGGCGAGGGTGTGCCCTTCTTGCTCAGCAACCACAGGACACTGAATGTGATGGCAACATTCCCCATCACGAGTAAAAAGGAGACACCATAGACGCCTGTCACATCAGAAATTTGAATACCTGAAAGCCATTGGTATTGTGAATAGCCCAGTAACATCCAGGGGAATCCGGTCAATGCGTAGGTTCGGAGGAATTCCAATGACACCCATAGAGACGGTGCGCCTAGCCATAACCAACGTGGTATTTTCTGTTGGAGGATCACGAAACCTGCTGCATAGCCACCAACATAGAGTCCAAGATAGGTTGCCAGTAGTAGCATCAACAGCGTACTTATCACGAGGGGTACCTGCCCGAATTGATTCATAGCGGTAATCACCCAAGGGATTGTTCCGGCAAACGCGATAGTTCCAGCTAGCCAACCGTACTGAAAGGCTTTCCACGTGGGTAGCTCCGTAAGGGCGCAGTGCAGAGGGACGAGAACAACCCAGGCCAGCCATCCTAATTCAAAATAAGGAAAACAGAGTGGATGAATCAGGCCAGTCAGGCCAATAGCAATGAGACGAATGAGAGAGGTTGGTGGCACAACCAAAAGGATAAACGAACGAGAGGCCTATGATAAGGATGGTTAGGAATTTCAATATGTTGGCCCGGCCGGGCCAACTATAGAAGAACGGTCAAGAATTAGTTAAACGGCTTTTTGTATGAGGCCGGATCTGAGGCAGCGGGTACAGACTTTGATTTTTTTTGCCGTCCCTTTAACCAGAGCTCGAACGGTTCTGAGGTTTGGGCGAAAAATCCTTTTGGTGCGGTTATTCGCGTGACTGACGTTATTCCCGACTAACCTGTTTTTCCCGCATACCTCACATGAAAAAGCCATGATCTACTCCCTGAGATTTTAGATTCAATCTGAAATTCTGAATGCTCATGTGTTATCACAGGTGATATTGTACATGCAATCATCCAGAAATAAAAGGAATCGGGCTGTTGGCGATGCTTTTTGTTACATTTAGCGCGCAAGCTCTTTAGACAAACCCGTGGTCTCAGAATCTGAGCCTAGGTCGTCATAATTTCTTTTTCCGGTTTTCATCCACTATTACTCTCGTTATGGTGAGCCCATCTCCGCTTTGGAGTATCCCAATTCAATATGCCAAGGGGGTTGGCCCACGGCGCGCGCTCCGGTTAGAAAAACTGGGGATCTTTACCGTCGAAGATGCCTGTTGGTTTGTGCCATGGCGGTATGAAGATCGGTTAGAAGTTCTCCCTATTGGGAATCTCATACCAGGTATGAAAGCTACTATAAGGGGGCATGTTGAGCAGTGCAGGGTCATTACCACTTCGCGCCGTCGCCTGGTTGTCGTGACCATTACGGTTCGAGATGAAACTGGTCTGATTGACGGTGTCTTTTTTAATCAACCCTATTTAGAAAAAACGTTGGCAAAAGGAGTGGCTGTTCTTTTGACTGGAACTGTGAGTGGAAACTCCAATGGACTTTCCCCATTCGTAATGCGAGGGCCTGAGTATGAAATTTTAGATGAGACGGATCTTCAAAAAACTGCTGGAGGCTTAATTGTCCCAATTTATCATGAGACCAAAGGACTGAGCTCAAAACAACTTCGTAGGATCATGCAATCTATTTTTGAACATTATGCAGAAGGGCTCCAAGAGGTGTTGTCGTCCACTCTGCGAAAGCAAATAGGACTTTCGACTTTGTCTGAGGCTTTGCCTGTCTTACACAAGCCTGGTCAAGACCAATCAGTGGCTCTGTTGAATCGCCAGGCTACTCCTGAACATCAACGGCTCGCATTTGAGGAATTATTGCTTCTACAACTGGCATTGGCGATGAAACGGCATCGTCAGGCCAACTCTGTAACTGGCATAGCCTTCGCGGTGAAGAACGCAATGCTTTCTGAGCTGAAAACGGTGTTGCCATTCTCTTTAACGTCGGCGCAAGTACGCGTGATTGATGAAATTGCTCAAGATATGGGACAACCGACATGCATGAATCGATTACTTCAGGGTGATGTGGGATGTGGAAAAACGGTTGTTGCGCTTCATGCGATCGTGATGGCCTGTGGGTCGGGGTATCAAGCTGCCCTGCTGGCTCCAACAGAAGTGTTAAGTGAACAACATTATTTGTCTCTCAAGCCCTTTTTCAAGGCACTCAATATTTCATGTATCTTGTTAAAGGGTGGGCAAGGGGGGACTGAACGGACTGAAACGCTAGCCAGTCTTAAATCTGGTGAAACGCACGTTGTGGTGGGCACGCATGCCTTACTCCAGCCAGATGTGCAGTTTGCCAAGTTAGGGTTAGTCATTGTGGATGAGCAACACAAATTTGGCGTCATGCAACGAGCCTCGCTTCGCGAAAAAGCTTTCTGGCAACCAGATGTTCTGGTTATGACGGCGACGCCTATTCCAAGAACCTTAGCTATGACGTGGTATGGCGATTTAGATGTGTCAGTTATTAATGAATTTCCGCCAGGAAAAAAACCTATACACACACAGTTGTTTGACAAGAAGAGTCGAGAACGAGCGCATCAATTATTACGACGTGAGTTGGAGGCTGGTCGGCAAGCCTATGTTGTGTATCCCTTAGTTGAGCCATCGGAAAAAGTAGACTTACAAGCGGCTAAGGAGGCGGCTGATGTTTTGCAGGAACAATTTGTCCCCTTTCGGATAGGATTGTTGCATGGGCGTCTCTCGTCTCGGGAAAAACAAATGGTGATGATGCAATTTCAGCAACAAAAAATCGATCTGCTTGTGGCGACCACAGTCGTAGAAGTTGGATTGGATGTCCATAATGCGACCGTGATGCTGATTGAACATGCCGAACGTTTTGGGCTGGCTCAACTTCACCAATTGCGAGGGAGAGTCGGGCGTGGGCAGTATCAGGGCTATTGTTTGTTAGTTCATTCATTAGGAAGAATTCCTGCTTTTAGTCAGCAAATGGCGCTGTCTGTTGATAACTCCCCTGCGGGTTGTCGAGGGATGGCTGATGATTCATCGTCCGCAGCGGTTTCTCGATCTACCGCCAAGCAACGGCTAGCGGTTTTTGCTCATCTTGATAATGGCTTTGCTTTAGCGGAGGAAGATTTAAAGATTCGAGGGCCAGGTCAAGTCTTGGGTGTGCAGCAATGGGGAGACATTGTCTTCCGAGTGGCAGATTTATCCAGAGATGTGAATTTGTTATCAAAAGCGAGGAAGCTGGCAGGGGAATTATTACAACGTGATCCGGATTTATCATTTCCCGAGCATCAGGCACTTAAGCAAGCCCTCCTGCGGAAATGGGGTGAGAAGTTGGCGTTAGGATTGATTGGTTAAGGCCAGATGAAAAAATGGGTGAATTCTCAATCTGTGGGAAATTGGATAATTGGTTAGGCTACATCGAGTCTATTTGAAAGCCTAATTTGGTTTGACCTACTATAGGGTTCATGGTAGAAATCGACTCAGTTGTAAAGTTGAATTGCCCGGATGGCGGAACTGGCAGACGCGCCGGACTCAAAATCCGGTTCTTTAACGAGAGTGGGAGTTCGACCCTCCCTCCGGGCACCATAAACATAATGAAGATTTTGCTGCATTTAAGGAATCTAAAATATAAGATAAAACACTTAAGTCTTAATACTTTTTTAATGTGACATGTGCAATAGTGAGGTGGGGTTGACAGAACCATTCACCTTGACTATAGTCTGTCCCCCAATTAAGGAAAGAAATTCACGATAAATTTAGATTCGTTTTTTTGCTTATTAACACACAGTTTCCAAGGAGGAGCCACATGCAGAAGGTAGGTATTATTGGAGCAGCTATCATTCTTGCAAGCTCAGCAGGCGTAGTATTTGCGCAAGAACGTGCACCTCAGCACGTTGGGTATGGTACTGGAGTTGGAATGTCGCAAGGTGTTGGTGACAGATCACGGGTTATGGACCAAGGGGATATGTTGCGTTATCTTTCCGCCCCTGAAACCATTATGGGTGAGATCGTGGCTATTGATTATCCATCAGGAAAAATGTACATCGACATGGGTGGCAGTTCTCATGATGAGCGTCAATCGTTGACTGGCCCTTTGAATATGAAGGAACTGTGGTTTGATAGCCAGACCAACATGCAAACAGTAAAAGCTGTGAGTAAGGGAGATTATGTGTCCATTCAAGCTGTGAATGAGACCAATGCCAATCAAAAGTTTGGCACAGGGAAGAAAATGGTTCGCTCAGTTTATGTGTTGGATGGCAGTCAGTTATTGGGCGGAGCCGATAATGAAGATTTTGGTGGTGGGTTAGGTCAACGTCCAAATCCTTACAAGTATAGAGGAATTAACACCCGAACGGCTGGTTACACTGGAGTTCCTGAAGGTGGAATGCAACAAGGTGCCGTGGCTTCAGGAATTATCAGTGACATTGGTGTGGTGACCGGTGCCGCGCCTTGTTGGCAATGTGCCCCTCAACCAGATACGGTCAATGAACGAACAGACAAGACCATTGCTACTGATTATGGTGATGATCGGGCAAACTTCAATAAAGGTACTGTTCAGTAAGATTTACTGTCCAATAGTATGTGAAACAAAAGAGCGTGTCGGTGTAATAGCCGACACGCTCTTTTGCTATGGGTATCTTTTCGTTCGCGAGACCGTGTTGGTTGTAAGAGAATAGATGAGAACAGGGAAAGAAGGGGATGGAAGTACTTGATTTGCGAGGGGTTATTTGCCCTTATAACTTTGTCAAAACTAAATTAAAATTAGACACATTAGAGATTGGGGCACAGTTAACGGTCTTGCTGGACGATGGTGACCCGATTCAAAATGTTCCGGTAAGCATCATAAATGAAGGGCATCAAGTGTTAACCAAAGAACAAGTTGAGACCTATTATCGAATTGTCATTCAAAAGGCATATTCCTGAGAGACGAAGAATGTGTGGGATGTAGCCGTTTGCTTTTTCTTTGTGGTTGCCCCTGGATTAATAAGGTTATCTCTCCCTTCATCGATTTTCCTTCTAACGCGTGACACATTTCTTCTACATCCCCGCGCATGATTTCTTCATTCAGCTTTGTTAGTTCTCGAGTAAGAACTACATGGCGGTTTCCCATCATTTTATGAATGGTCCGTAAGGTTTTAAGAATACGGTGTTGGGTCTCATACACAATGATGGTTCCAACCTCTGGTTCCAGTTTTTTAAAGAACTTCTCCCTGACACCCGGCTTTCTAGGCACAAAGCCTTCAAAAATAAACCGGTCCGTGGCAAGCCCAGAGACACATATTGCTGTCAAGACAGAAGATGGGCCTGGAATAGGAACAAGAGGAATGTTGGATTGTATTGTGCGATTAACCAAAAAGTATCCAGGATCTGAGATAAGGGGCGTTCCAGCGTCGCACACTAAGGCAATTGAGCGCCCCTCTTGTAGTCGTTTCAAAAGAATATCCGTTTTTTCTTCTTTATTGAAGTCATGATAACTGGTCAGGGGTGTTTCAATTTGATAATAGGAGCAAAGCTTTTGTGTTCGGCGGGTATCTTCTGCTGCGATAACCGAGACTTCTTTGAGAATTCGAATTGCCCGGAAAGACATGTCTTCTAAATTGCCAATTGGCGTGCCGACGATAAAGAGAGTGCCATTCATCGTAATGAATCGGAAAAAGAAGAGGTAAGGAATAGGGCTAGGGAGGCATGATACTGAGTGAGCCGCAGATTGTCTAGAAGATATACGTATCGTGTTTAGCGATGAACGGTAGTAACCCATTGATTTTCTTGACCTTCTCTAGACGCACATCTATACTCGAATTTGGGTATTTTTACCTTGTGAGTGAAGAGTGTCGTATATGACTGAAACATTGTCCCTACTGACAATGGGCCTTTATTTTGGAGGAACTCTCCTTTTTCTCGCATTTCTTCTCCATCGCTCTGATGTGTTGGTTAAAGTGGCAGTTGCGGTGACAGGCGCTGGGTTTCTTGCTCACACGGCTACATTGGGGGCGGGTATCTGGGCCACAGGGCAGTTTCCGATTTTAACATTTCGGGATGCCATGTCGTTTTTTTCGTGGGGTTTGGTCTTAGTGTTTTTAATTGTTGGGTTTAAGCAGGGTCTACAGGTTTTAGGGGCCTTTATTTTGCCGCTAGCGTTTCTATCCTTGGTGTCTGCCACGTTGGCACCTGTCGAGACGGGCACGGTGGCTCCGGTGTTTCAAACCGTATGGGTGCATGTCACATTGAGTATATTAGGTACCATAGGCTTTGCCATCGCTTTTGTAGCTGGCTTGATGTATCTCATGCAAGAATGGTTGCTGAAATCCAAACAATTTAATGTCTTAAACTTTAAGCTTCCGCCGTTAGATTTTTTAGATATGCTCAATCAACGCTCCATTCTCTTTGGTTTTCCGTTGCTCACGTTGGGGATCCTGATGGGAGCCGTTTCAGCTCAGTTAACAATTGGGTCGTATTTGAGTTGGAATTCTGAACAAGTATGGGCCTTAATTACCTGGGTCTTTTATTTTGTTGTGCTCATGGGAAGAGTGACCGTTGGTTGGCGGGCTAAGCGTGCGGCCTATCTGACAATCGTCGGTTTTGCAGGGGTTATTTTAACCTTTATTGGCATTTTGATGAAAAGCTCTCAGGCTATTGCTCATTTATGAATATTATTGTTCTAGGACTTAATCACCGGACAGCTCCGGTAGAACTACGGGAGCTCTTAGCAATCCCGGATAGTCGAATGGGAGAAGCTCTGGCTCGACTCAGGGCGTATCCAGGGATTAAAGAGGCGATGTTTCTGGGAACCTGTAACAGAGTCGAAGTGTATGCCGTGGCCGAGAAAGGGGAGTGGGGATTTCGTAAATTAGAAGACTTTTTAGTCGCCATTCATTTTTCCCTTTCTTCAGAAGATTTGCTCCCACATTTGTATCGGTATAGTGATGAAGAAGCTATTTCTCATCTCTTCAGGGTCTCTGCGAGTTTGGACTCCATGGTTGTGGGTGAACCGCAGATTTTGGGACAGGTGAAGGAAGCCTATGAGTCAGCGCTCACTCATCGTTCTTCCGGAGTCATTCTTAATAAAGTGGTCAAAAAAGCGATCTCTGTAGGGAAAGGAATACGTACAAATACCAGGATTGGGGAATATGCGGTCTCCGTGAGTTATGCGGCTGTGGAGCTGGCTAAAAAAGTTTTTTCAAATCTTAAACAACAAGTTGTGTTGTTAGTTGGTGCTGGGGAAATGGGAAAACTGGCGGCGCAGCATTTAGTCAATCATGGGGTCAAGGAGGTGTTATTGACGACGCGTAATCAGCATCGTGCCTTGACGTTGGCTGAACGTTTTCAGGGACAAGCGGTGCCCTATGAGCAGCTTCGCGATACTTTGCCTAAAGCCGATATCGTTATTTGTGCAACGGGAGCTCCTCATTTTGTGATTTCAAAAGATGACATTCAAGGAGCAGTCCAGCAACGAAGAAATCGCCCCATTTTTTTAATTGATATTACCGTTCCCCGCAATATTGATCCGACTGTTAAAGACGTAGACAATGCCTTTGTTTTTGATATTGATGATCTCAAAGCGCATGTTGGCCACAATCAAGATGAACGAATGAAAGAGGCTGCTACGGCTGAAAAACTTGTCAAAGAAGAAGTGGAAAGTACAGTAGCTTGGGTTCGTGGCCTGGAGGCTACGCCAACAATTGTCGCACTCAGGAAAAAAGCAGAGGATATTAAAAATAGTGAATTGGAAAAAACTTTTCACCGATTAGGCAAACTTTCTGAAAAAGATCGTGGTGCAATTGAAGGGTTGGCTTCCTCAATAGTGAACAAACTGTTGCATGGACCACTTGTTACGCTCAAAGCGGAAGCCCAATCTCAAAATGGTTTTGCATTTATTGAAGCGGCAAGACGGTTTTTCGAACTTCGAGAGCGGGAACTGCATGCTCTTGAGTTGCAACAGGCAGAGGGTGACGTCAGTGATGAAACTTCTAAGGAATCTTTGTCACAGAAAGATCTGCAGTGAGTGTCTCCAATCACTCTCGCTCAACCCTTGTTATTGGAACTCGAGGGAGTCAGCTAGCCCTATGGCAAGCTGAATGGGTGAAAGGGCAACTTGGGAAGTTGGCGCCTGACCTTTCTGTAGTTCTTCAGCGAATCCAGACCAGTGGAGATAAGATCCAAGATGTTCCTCTCGCTAAAGTCGGTGGAAAAGGGTTGTTTGTCAAAGAAATTGAAGAAGCACTTTTGCGTAAAGACATTGATCTGGCTGTTCATAGCATGAAAGATGTGCCGGCAGAACTGCCAGCTGGCCTGGCGATTATCTGTGTTCCTGAGCGTGAAGACCCTCGTGATGCCATACTTACGCGTGATGGGACCAATTTAGAGACTCTACGTTTTGGTGCCCGTGTAGGCACCAGTAGTTTGCGCCGTCAGTCACAGTTGTTACATGCCCGTCCAGATCTTCGCATTGAGATGTTACGCGGTAATGTGGGTACCCGTCTTCGGAAGCTTGAAGAGAATAAGTTTGATGCCATTGTGCTCGCAGCATCTGGGTTAAGACGTTTAGGCTGGGATGCCCGTATCACAGAATGTATTCCAATCAATGTGAGTCTTCCTGCGATTGGACAGGGGGCGCTAGGCATTGAGGGTCGTGAAGATGATGGGTTTGTACGAGACCTGGTGGAAAGACTTGAGCATCAGTCGACACGCATCACGGTAACGGCTGAACGTGCCCTCCTGAAGCGGCTGGAGGGTGGGTGTCAGGTGCCGATTGCTGGCCATGCTGTAGTTGAAGGTGAACGCCTTCACTTGGATGGGTTGGTGGCCAGTTTGGACGGGAAATGCTGCGTGCGATTTTCACAGGCAGGATCGTTGCCTGAAGCCGAATCCCTTGGGAATATTGTGGCTGAAGAATTATTAGAACGGGGCGCTAAGCCAATCTTACAGGAAATTTATGGAACTGCCTAAGCAGATAGAACAGCCTCCAAAATGTGCCCATGTCTACCTCGTTGGCGCCGGTCCTGGTGATCCTAAGCTGCTGACTTTGCGTGGGAGAGAATGTTTGGAGATGGCTGATGTGGTGCTTTACGACCATTTAGCCAATCCAGAATTGTTGAGGCATGCACCTATGGAGGCGGAAAAAATTTATGTGGGTCGAAAAGGGCGTGGTGTTTATCGTGATCAGGAAGAAATTAATGGACTGCTCGTCTGCAAAGCGCGGGAAGGGAAATGTGTTGTGCGCTTAAAGGGTGGTGACCCTTTTGTCTTTGGAAGGGGGGGGGAAGAAGCAGAAACGATGGCTGAGGCCAAGATTCCTTTTTCAATCGTTCCTGGGGTGACCGCTGCCGTTGCAGTACCGGCCTATGCGGGAATTCCTGTGACTCATAGAACGTTGGCGTCGACTGTGGCATTTGTGACTGGGCACGAAGATCCAACAAAGTCTTCGAGTGCGATGGAATGGTCTCGTTTGGCTTCATCCGAGGGGACTCTCGTCTTTTTGATGGGAACAAAGAACTTACCTCAGATTGTGGAGCGACTTATTCAAGAAGGGAAGTCGCCGTCAACGCCAGTTGCGGCTATTCGATGGGGCACCTATGCTCGTCAGCAAACTGTCGTGGGGACCATAGCAACTATTGTGGAAAAAGTGAGCGAGGCTAACTTGAGTCCGCCAACGGTTATTATTGTGGGAGAAGTTGTACGATTGCGTGATCATCTCAACTGGTGTGAATCTCGCCCGTTGTTTGGGAAAGGAGTTTTAGTGACGAGACCCCGAGCGCAAGCTCCAGCCCTTTCAAGCCTCCTAGCTGAACAGGGGGCAGAGCCTATTGAAAGCCCTCTGTTGGAAATTCGTCCGCCAGATAGCTGGGAGCCACTCGATCAGGCTATCAAAGAGCTATCATCCTATGATTGGATTATTTTTACCAGCGTGAATGGTGTGCAGGCTTTTATGGAGCGGTTATGGTTTCACAAAAAGGATGCACGCAGTCTAGCACGTGCCAAGGTCTGTTGTATTGGCCCACAGACTGAAAAAGAAGTGAATCAATGGGGCGTCATTGCTGATCTGGTTCCTCAAGAATTTCAGGCTGAAGGTATCTTGGAGTCGCTTAAGGCTATGGGTATACAAGGACAACGTATGCTGATCCCTCGTGCGAAAGTGGCTAGAGAGATTCTTCCTAATCAATTGCGAGAAATGGGTGCGGATGTTCGGGTGGTGCAGGGGTATCAAGCATTGCTGCCAATTACAGAACATGGTCCTCTTTTGGAAAAATTTCGTAACCAAGATATTCAATATTTGACCTTCACGAGTTCATCGACCGTCAAAAATTTTTGTAAACTTTTTGCTGACCGCCAGGAGATGTATCAACTGACACAACATATGACGGTAGCATGTATCGGGCCTATTACCGCTAAAACAGTTGGAGAGGAAGGTCTGTCTGTAGATATTGTGGCTTCAGAAAATACGGTGCCGGCCTTGGTAGATGCAATGGTTGCCTATGCGAATCAGAGCCAGACCAGGACACGATGATCTGAGACATTATTGTGATGCTGGATTGTACTGGCGGTATTTCCTTGAGGGCAGGCCAGCCGGTTTAAAAATTTTGTTAACTGCTTGAAGGGAGGAAGAGAGCCATGGTTCCTGTAAAGTCGTGTATGGTCCCCTTAGAAAAAATTGTCAAAGTTGATCGGGATGTGTTGGTCAAAACAGCCGCGGAGTTGATGCGTGATCATGGAATCGGCAGCATCTTCATCACAAGTGGAGAGGAAATTATTGGTATTCTGACGGACACGGATTTAGTTCGACGGGTTGTTGCAGCAGGAGCAGATCCTCTGAAAACAACGGTAGAGCAAATCATGTCGGCGCCGATTGCCTCGATTGAAGGGAATCGAACGTTATTAGACGCCAACGATCTGATGGCCAAACAACATATTAGACATCTAGGCATTACCAAAGATGGGAAAATGGTTGGGATGATTTCCGTGCGGGACCTTGTCGTCTTTTTAACAAACCTTCCACGAAAATAGACTGTTCCTTTCGTAAATTCTCATGATAGTGGCAGTGAGCCATCGGCATATTCATCTTTCTGACGGGAATCAAGACCCAAGAGTCTTTTGCTAGAATTATTGAAATATCTGTAGGAGCAAACATGGGATTTCCAGTTCACCGAATGCGGCGGCTTCGTCAGCATCCCTCGCTCAGACGCATGGTGCGTGAAACAATATTGACTTCTGCTGATTTGATTTATCCATTGTTTGTTACATTTGGAGAGAATAAACGGGAGCCGATTCATTCGATGCCGGGTCAATACCGGTGGTCGATAGATTGTCTGGTTCCTGAAGTCGTTAGGGCTCGGGATTTAGGTATTCTGGCTGTTATTCTCTTTGGTATTCCTGAGCACAAGGATGAGCGTGGCTCCGCAGCTCTTGATGGAAATGGTGTTGTCCAAACGGCTGCACGAGCCTTGAAAGCCGAATGCCCAGATGTGATGGTGATTACGGATGTCTGCATTGATGAATATACCTCTCACGGACATTGTGGCATTGTTCGTGATGGGAAGATTTTGAATGATGAAACCTTGGATTGCCTCCAGTCCATGGCCGTGAGCCATGCGAAAGCTGGTGTGGATATGGTGGCGCCTTCGGACATGATGGATGGACGTGTGAAGGCCATTCGTGAGGCCTTAGATCAACATGGCTATACTGACATGCCCATTATGTCTTATTCAGCCAAATTTGCCTCTGCACTCTATGCTCCTTTTCGGGATGCGGCGTTTTCCAGTCCCTCATTCGGTGATCGTCGTTCCTATCAAATGGATGCCGCAAATTCCCGAGAAGCGGTGCGGGAGGTTGAGCTGGATCTTGATGAGGGTGCCGACATTGTGATGGTCAAGCCGGCGTTATTGTATCTGGATGTTCTTCGGCAGGTGCGAGAGGTCTCTTCTGTGCCTGTGGCGGCCTATCAAGTGAGTGGTGAGTACAGCATGATAAAGGCCGCTGCACAGCAAGGCTGGATTGACGAATCCACTGTCATGATGGAAAGCCTCCTCTCGATTAAACGAGCCGGGGCTGACATGATCCTTACCTATTTTGCTAAGGAAGCCGCACAGCTTCTTCAACAACATGACCTATGAATATTACCAGAGGTCTGCCGTCAGCCCCTCTCGCTGATTTTCCGGTTATCACTATTGGGAACTTCGATGGGCAGCATATTGGCCATCGAGCATTAATCGAAGCTGTTATTCAACAAGCGCAGCGTCTC
The DNA here is from genome assembly GCA_965223685.1 of Nitrospirales bacterium. GTDB lineage: Bacteria > Nitrospirota > Nitrospiria > Nitrospirales > UBA8639 > Nitrospira_E. The sequence goes on along the minus strand of CBDCXG010000002.1, from coordinate 834,430 downwards.
AATGGCGTTCCCATGGTGGTATCCTTTGACCCCCATCCAATTGAAGTTTTGCGACCGCGTACCGATCCAAAGTTTTTGTCAGACCCTCAGGAAAAGTATGATTTTTTTGAACAGCTTGGTATTGCCGAACTCATTGTGCTTCCGTTTACTCAGGCCTTAGCAGCCTTGCCTCCAGAGCAATTTGTTCAACAGGTGTTGCATGATGGATTAGGAGTTCGACGATTACTTGTCGGAGAAAACTTTGTTTTTGGGAAAGAACGTAGTGGGACGATTCAAGATTTGGTGCACTTAGGCAGACAAGCAAATTTTGAGGTACAGCCCGTGACGTCTGTGATATTGGGTGGAGAAATTGTGAGTTCTACTCGTATTAGGACATGCGTGACAACTGGGAATGTTGTCGAGGGGAGGGAATGCCTAGGGAGGGCCTATCGATTAACGAATACAGTGATTGAGGGAGAAAAACGTGGTCGTGCATTAGGGTGGCCAACGGCCAATCTTCGAATTCCACTCCACCGTGTTCTTCCCGCAGATGGAATTTATGCTACCTTGGCTGAGATTGATGGTGTCTGTTTCCCTTCTGTTGCCTATATTGGCACACGTCCAACGTTCGAAGAAGACGAACGGTTGCTAGAGGTCCATGTGTTTGATCAGATGTTTGAACTCTATGGAAAAAATATTTCTGTGTCATTTGTTCAACAGGTCAGAGGAGATATGACTTTTACCAATGTGGACGATCTATTGAAACAGATGGAACAGGATGGTGTTCGAGCCAGAGAAATGTTAGCGGCCTATCATGACCCTCATTCGCACGTTGTTATGGACAAGAAAGGGCAGAACTGAATGGCTAGACAGAAGCCTCTTCTGAAAATGGAAGAGGCTGTTCATCAAAGCATCAAGACTCGAGACTTATTGCGTCCAGGAGATCGCCTCGTCGTTGCAGTGTCTGGAGGGCCTGACTCCGTTGCCTTACTCGCCTGTTTAGTGGCCTTGTCTACCCGATGGAATTGGGTGCTCAATATTGGGCATGTGAATCATGGGCTTCGTGGAGTGGAAAGTGATGGAGATGCGGCGTTTGTGGAACAATTGGGTAAGCGTTTTGATGTGCCCGTGAGTATCAAGAAGGTGAGCGTCAAGAAAGAAGACGCGAAGCGCACCAGGCAATCGTTTCAAGCCTATGCGCATACGATGCGGTATCATGCACTGGAATGGATGCTTCGAGAATGTCATGGTACTAAGATTGCCACAGGGCATACGGTTGATGATCAAGCGGAAACGGTGTTGATGTGGATGCTTCGAGGCAGTGGGACTGGTGGGATGAGTGGTATTCCTCCGAAACGTGGCGCAGAAATTGTTCGGCCATTTCTTGATATTCCGCGAAGCGACATTTTGGCCTATTTGAAAGAACGCCAGTTGTCATATCGTATCGATTCTTCTAATGGTCAGCAGGTCTATATGCGAAATCGAGTTCGGAACGACCTGATGCCTCAATTGAAAGGCTATGCTCCGGGGCTTGCGAATGTGTTGTCGCGTCAGGCGGACATCATTCGTGAAGACCATATGTATCTTGAACGAGTTGCCACTGAAGCATTCCAACACGTGTGTGTAGCAATGGATGAAAGAGAAATTCAACTGAATCGAACGACATTGCTTGCGTTGCCGGTAGCCATTCAACGACGAATTGTTCGTCATGCACTTCAGCGGATGACAGGGAATACTCAAAACCCACGGTTTGATCGCATTCAGCAAATATTAAATTGTTTGAGCCGGGGGCAATCTGGGTGGACTATCGCTATCAATCTTGTTCAGATTGGGCAGGAATATCACCGATTAGTATTTTCGAAACAAGAGTCTAGTGAGGCCCAAGCTGTAGGACAATATTCATTGAAAGAATTTGAAGTGGGAATTCCAGGTGATGTGGTTTGGCCCTTAACCGGACAACGTCTGGCTGTTGTGGTGAAGTCGTCCCTGGATATGGTTCGCAACCCCAGTACTCTGGAGATGCTTCTTGATGCTGATACCTTTACTCATGATTTGCGAATCCGGAGTTGGAGACCTGGTGATGTCTTTTGTCCCAAAGGGATGGGTGGACGGAAAAAAAAGCTACAGGATTTCTTTTCTGACATGAAACTTCCACGTTCTCAGCGGAAAAATATCCCATTGTTAGTGGCTCCAGAAGGTATTCTATGGATTGGAGGCTTGAGAGAGGATGAGCGGTTTCAGATCTCACCGTCTACTACATCATTCGTGATAGCGACCATGACAAGCTAACCGATCAATAAGCAGCTATGCCAAAAGTATTTGGAAAACCCTTCGTCACTCAAGAAGCTATGCGCGCTCGCATCCGTGAGCTGGGTCAGCAAATTTCTCAAGATTATCAGGGCAAGGACTTAGTCGTGATTGGCGTCTTGAAAGGGGCCTATGTTTTTTTTGCGGATTTAGTGCGGGTGATTCAATTGCCCATTCACATTGATTTTCTTATTGCTACGGGCACAAAGAAAGTTGGGCGTTCACAAAGAACGGTCAAAGTCTGGTCTGAGTTAACTGAAAAGATTACTAAACGGCATGTGTTATTGGTGGAAGATATTGTTGATTCAGGGCGTACTGCCCAGTTTTTAGTTTCTCAATTACGACAACGTCAACCTGCTTCGCTTGAACTCTGTACCTTGTTGGATAAACCCACCCACCGGGAGGTTGATCTGACGATTCGGTATGTTGGCTTTGAGGTGCCCCCGATCTATCTTGTGGGATACGGCTTGGATTTTAAACAAAAATATCGCAATCTCCCCTACTTAGCTCAAATGGATGCCGAACCGGTTTAAGCCGAGATCATAGAGGTGGAGAGTTGTCACTTCTCAAAAATGCATGTTACAATTAGTTCGTTCGCGTAGTGTTTTCACATTAGGTTCCATCCTCGCCTCTACTGTCTTCTTGAGGGAGTTTTTTTGAATATGAATTCACGTGTGAAAAATCTTTTGTTTTGGGTATTCGTCTGCCTGTTTATGATCTTGTTGTTTAACCTGTTCACGGTGCCCAACCAACATCCTGAAGATCCGGTTATTTTTAGTGAATTTATGGCTCACTTAGAACGGGGGGATGTCGAAAAAGTTATCATTAAACATAACAATATCAGTGCGATTTTACGAGACGGCAACCGCATACAAACTTACTCCGTTGAGTATCCCGATCTGGTGAAAGTTTTGCGGGAAAAAGCTGTTCAAATTGAAGCAAAGCCACCAGATGAAGGTCCATGGTATATCACGTTCCTCTATGCGTGGGGGCCTTTTATCCTGTTTTTAGGATTATGGTTCTTTCTTATGCGCCAGATGCAGGTTGGTGGCAATCGGGCACTTTCATTTGGGAAAAGTCGGGCGCGGATGCTCACAGAAGAAAAGAAAAAGGTTACGTTTGCTGATGTGGCTGGTGTGGATGAAGCAAAAGAAGAAGTGGTTGAAATTATTGAATTTCTTAAAGATCCACAGAAATTCCAGAAGCTTGGTGGCCGCATCCCCAAGGGTGTTTTAATTGTTGGCCCTCCCGGGACTGGGAAAACGCTCTTAGCCAAAGCTATTGCTGGTGAAGCGGGAGTGCCCTTCTTTAGTATTAGCGGCTCGGACTTTGTAGAGATGTTTGTGGGAGTCGGGGCGTCCCGGGTTCGGGACTTATTTGAACAAGGGAAGAAACATGCCCCATGTATTATTTTCATTGATGAAATTGATGCGGTGGGCCGATTGCGTGGAGCTGGTCTTGGGGGCGGGCATGATGAGCGGGAGCAAACTCTCAACCAGTTATTGGTTGAAATGGATGGATTTGATACAACGGAGGGCGTGATTTTAATTGCCGCAACGAACCGTCCGGATGTGTTGGATCCGGCCTTATTGAGGCCAGGGCGTTTTGATCGGCAGGTGGTTGTGAATCGCCCCGATGTCCGTGGGCGGGCTGAAATTTTGACTGTTCACACCAAAAAAGTCCCTATCTCTCCGGAAGTTGATTTGGAGCAGATTGCCAGGGGTACCCCGGGATTTTCCGGTGCGGATTTAGAAAATTTAGTGAATGAAGCGGCCTTGTGGGCGGCGCGACTTGATAAGAAATCTGTTGAACAGATTGATTTTGAAAATGCGAAAGATAAAGTATTAATGGGTGTTGAGCGTAAGAGCATGGTGCTCAGTGAGGAAGAAAAGCGAACGACCGCGTTTCATGAAGCGGGTCATGCACTTATGGCAAAACTATTACCTGGGACAGATCCCGTGCATAAAGTGACGATTATCCCTCGTGGGCGAGCATTAGGGATGACCATGCAACTGCCAATTGATGATCGGCATAGTTATTCGAAAGAATTTTTATATAATACGCTTTCCATTTTGTTTGGTGGGCGGGTGGCTGAGGAACTGATCTTTAAGAGCGTGACGACTGGGGCCGGGAATGATATTGAGCGAGCCACAGATTTAGCCAGAAAAATGGTCTGTGAATGGGGGATGAGCGATAAGCTTGGTCCTCTGACTTTTGGGAAAAAAGATGAAGAAGTGTTTCTGGGACGCGACTTTGGATCAAAGCGGGACTTTAGTGATCAAGTGGCCTTGGAAATTGATAAAGAAGTGAAGCGACTGGTTCTTGAATCCTACGAACGTACAACCAGAATGCTCACAGAACATATTCACACTCTTCGTGCGCTCGCTGAAGCTTTGTTAGAGAAAGAGGTCTTGGACGGCATTGAAATTGATCAAATCGTTCAACGATCTTCGTCCCTCGAACAGATTGCCGCGGTCTGATACGTTTTTATCTGCACATATCTCCCCCAAGAGACTCTCGTTCTAAAGGTTGCATTCATTAGAACTTCATCGCTGGCCCACTGCCACAATTCCTAAGGAATTTGTTGAATAGTTTTTGCTCGCTGATAGTATTTTTATTCCATCATTGATGAGAGAAACGGCATGTCGGTGGACACCTTTCCAGATATCCAGTGTCGAGAGAAAACCCTTTCATTCGGAGCTAAGGCAATAATCATGGGTATTCTGAATGTGACTCCGGATTCTTTTTCGGATGGTGCACGATTTCTGGATTCTACTCTGGCTGTTGATCAGGCTCAAAAAATGGTAGCAGAAGGTGCAGACATCATCGATGTTGGCGGGGAGTCGACAAAACCGGGTACGACTTACGTTAGCGAGGAAGAGGAATTATTTCGTGTTCGTCCGGTTTTGGAAGCATTAGGTAAATGTGTGGGTGTTCCCATATCCATAGATACCCGAAAAGCTTCGGTGGCTCAGATGGCGTTGGATTGTGGGGCTTCGATTGTGAACGATGTGAGTGCCTTGCGAGATGATCCTTCTATGGCTCAGGTTGTCCGAGAATCCGGAGCAGCTGTTGTGCTGATGCATAGACAAGGGCATAGTGTTTCGATGCAACAGGCACCTTCTTATGAAAACGTGGTTGGAGAGGTCAAATGTTTTTTGTCGGAAAGAATTGGGGTGGCACGATCCTTGGGAATTTCGGCTGACCGTATCATTATTGATCCGGGAGTGGGTTTTGGCAAAACCGAACAGCATAATCTTCAAATCCTTTCCAATATAGGGAACTTTCTTGAATTAAATCAACCGCTTATGATTGGGTTGTCTCGGAAAGCTTTTATTGGGGAAATAACAGGCAAAGCGGTAGGTGAACGAGAAATGGGTAATGCGGCAGCAATTGCAATTGCTGTTTGGCAGGGTGCTCATATATTTAGAGTTCATGATGTGGCCGCCATGAAAGATGTTATTCATGTTGCTCAAGCTTTGCGAAATTCGTGCGACAAGTAAACTAGACACATTGAAACCATAAAATAGAGAGCATTCAATGGGAAAACTTTTCGGGACAGATGGAGTTCGAGGTGTGGCCAACCTCGATCCGATGACCAGTGAAATGGCTATGAAAGTTGGTCGAGCGGCGGCACATGTATTCCGCAAGCGGGAAGGGCGGCATCAAATTATCATTGGCAAAGATACTCGTATATCTGGGTATATGTTGGAGTCGGCGTTAACTGCGGGGCTCTGTTCAATGGGGGTTGATGTCTTGCTCGTGGGCCCCTTACCCACGCCGGCCGTTGCTTTTTTAACTCGAAGCCTTCTGGCTGATGCTGGTGTGATGATTTCTGCTTCGCATAATCCATATCAAGATAATGGCATTAAGTTTTTTTCGAATGAAGGTCTGAAATTGCCGGATGAATTGGAACAACGAATTGAAGATCTCATTTTATCCAATGAAATTGAACATATTCGCCCTACGGCCGAAGCCATCGGGAAGGCTTTTCGCATTGACGATGCCGAAGGTCGATATATTGAGTTTGTCAAACGGTCACTGCCTCGTGACATGGATTTTCAAAATCTGAGAGTTGTATTGGATTGTGCCAATGGGGCCGGGTACTCCGTCTTTCCCAAGGTCATTCGAGAATTAGGGGCCAAAGTGTGGGTGACGGGGAATGAGCCAGATGGTCTGAATATTAATGATGGCTGTGGAGCGGTGCATCCTGAACGATTACAACAAATGGTTCGAGATCGAAAAGCTGATATTGGTATTGCGTTGGATGGAGATGCCGATCGTGCCATGTTTGTATGTGAGAAAGGGGAGGTGGTGAATGGCGATCATGCTTTAGCAGCATTTGCCTTAGAATTGAAACGACAGGGCCGTTTGAAAAAAGATACGGTTGTCGGAACGGTCATGAGTAACTTTGGTTTTGATGTATGCATGCGTAATGCAGGGATTTCCTTAATCCGTACGGCGGTAGGGGACCGATATATTTTAGAGCGGATGCTCGCGGATCAATACAACCTCGGCGGCGAACAATCGGGCCATATGATTTTTATGGACTATCATACAAGTGGGGATGGGTTGATTACGGGATTACAAATGCTCAAACTGATGAAACGGGCACAAAAACCTCTTTCGGAAATTGCCCAATGTATGCAGGCCACGCCTCAGGTTTTGCTAGGTGTCAAGGTTCCTCATAAGCCGAATCTTGAGACGTTGCCGGTCTTGCAGCAAGCTATTCAAGACAAAGAAAGGCAACTCAATGGGACTGGTCGTATTTTAGTCCGATATTCGGGTACAGAACCTTTACTTCGGGTGATGGTAGAGGGCCAAGATGATTGCGTGATTCAAGAGATTGCCGAAGACTTAGTCAGTGTGGTGAAATCGTGTATTCAATAACCATGTGTGTCGTTCCATGTGATTCTATATGGTGTGGGTATCTATCTGGCCGGGCTCTGGCTTGGGCCGTATCTCTCCCTATTTCCCCTTACACTTCTTGGGGCTTTTCTAAGCTATAGTCTTTTTCTTACCTGGGTTGAACAGCGTGGATTGATTTCAAGATGGGGAGGGGTCTTCCTCTTTTCCATGTTAATGGCCGGTATAGCCCACGCCCATTGGGCTACTATTCACAAAATAGAGAGCTCGTTTCTGGCTTCATTGGAAACGAAACACGCGGTCACCATTCAAGGCGTGATTGTCTCCCCCGTCCGTCAAACGCCAGATGGAATGGTTCTGATTGTGGGCGATAATCACATCATTACCAATGGTAACGCACTTCCTATTCCAGGACGTCTTCGTCTGACCTGGCGTGAGCCAGATACATTTCTTGTCTATGGCAATCATGTGCAGGTCACCGCCCGCCTGCGAGAACCTTATGGGACACTCAATCCAGGAGGGTTTCATTATGGCAAGTATTTAAAGCACAAGGGTATTCAGGCAGTCGCCACCGTATCTGGGCCACAGGCGGTGCTGGTGCAAACTTCAGAAGCCGTATCTGTCAGTCAAAATCTATTCGGGCTTATTGATGAATGGCGCCAAGCAATCCATCATGCGGCGACAACAAGTCTCTCCAATCCAGCCTTGGGATTATTTTTGGGGATGATTGTTGGAGAACAAAGTTATATTGAACAAGACATCCGTGATGCCTTTATGGCCAGTGGGACAGTGCATATTCTTTCGATTTCAGGCTCACATCTTGGACTTCTCACGTTCATTGTATTTGTGGTCGTCAAATGGAGTGTACGTCGATTTCCAGCTCGTTGGTTAGAGCATGTATCACTCTATGTGACTGCCACGCACATTTCAATTTTCGTTACTCTCCCAATAGTTTCCTTTTATATGCTGTTGGCCGGATCAGAAATGGCCACGGTGAGATCGTGGATCATGATTGTCGTCTGTTGCTTGGGGCTGTTGCTGGGCCGTGAACGTAATTTAATGACTGCCTTGGCTGTGGCTGCGCTAGTGATGGTCTTGCCGTATCCTGAAGCCATCCACGATATTTCATTTCAATTATCCTATCTCTCGGTTGCCGCAATTGGGCTGGTTCTCCTAACCCGAAAAACAAAAGATATCGATGATCTAGGCCCACAGGAAGTGGGTTCTCGTGCGATTCGGAATTGGTACACTAGATTATGGGAAAACAGTAAACTGGCTCGGCTCATGACTCTTGCAGTGAGCCTGACGACCTTACCGCTAGTGGCCTACTACTTCCATCAAATCCCTTGGCTTGGTGTGTTCACGAATATGCTGATTGTTCCCTTGGTTGGAATCGTGGTCATTCCAGTTGGCCTTGTAGCCGCGGTAGGAGTCTTGCTGAGCGGAACAGGGACGTTACCGTTCGGGTCTCTTATTCAATGGATTTTTGAGATATTTACTGAGATCATCGTACATTTGTCAAAGGTGCCCTGGGCAGAATGGCATGTTGCTTCACCAACGATCATTTCAATCCTTGTATTTTGGTGGGTGCTGGCCGGGTTGGTGATCTTCAGGCAACAATCGAGTATTCGCTGGAGTGGAGTTACCCTACTGATAGGTATTCTTCTGTGGTGGGGATGGTCGCCTCGAACCACCTGGGAACCAGGCATGCTACGCATTACGTTTCTTGATGTAGGTCAGGGAGATGCGACGGTTCTTGAATTACCAGATGGTCAGACGGTCTTGATTGATGGTGGACCAGCCTATCGTCGATTAAACATGGGGCGAGCAGTCATTGGGCCATATCTTTGGAATCAGGGTATTTATCAGATTGATCATGTCGTTGCGACACATCCGCAATGGGATCATGTTGGGGGGTTGCCGTGGGTCCTCGAAACATTTGAAGTTGGAAAATATTGGAGCAATGGTGTTGTTCGGTCCAGGGAATTTTATCAACGGCTTCAGACAGCTGTCGTGGCTTCTGGTCTTGAGGAACGAGTGATAGGGGCCGGATCAAACATCATTGGATCCGGCCCCTGTGTGCTGTCGGTATTGAGCCCTTTGGCGAAGGATAACCCTGCCATGCGGGTTTCAACACAAGAGATCAGTGGAGCAGAATTGAACAATCGTTCATTGGTCATTAGGCTGGATTGTGGACGGCATTCGATCTTATTCACGGCGGATGCCGAGCAGCAGGCGTTAGAACAGTTGCAACACTTGCCGCAGGGGCATTCGGCAACCATCGTAAAAATTCCACATCATGGAGCCAAGAGTTCCCTACATCATGGCTGGATTGATCAAATCAAGGCTCAAGCTATGGTAGTGTCAGTAGGAACTCATAATCGTTATGGGCATCCTGCACAAGATGTTATTGCAGCCTATAAACAACTAGGTCTTTCCATGTATAGGACAGATCGCGAAGGCGCGATTATCATCGAGGCTTCTCTCGACTCACCGCTGATGCACATTACTACCGCTAAGCAACTAGAATTTGTCCCCGTGCCTCTAAATGCAAGCATCTGGAAACATGAATGGGCTAATTGGCAACGTTTGTGGAATTAAGCGTAGTATGCCATGAAGTGGAATTTTCGATTTCTTCAAACATTCTTACTTCTTCAGAGAAGGTTTGCTATAAACCTTCTTGGCTCAATTTAGGATGTATTACAAGAGGGCTTCAAAGATGGGTCGGGGGTTGAGGAGGGGTTTCCATTGGAGGATGGTGAGGGAGTCATCAACATAAACGGGGAGGCGCATGCCGTTTAAGACGCTGGTGATGCCTGGTGTGCTAGCCACTGTCCAGAGGGCTTTTCGAGAAAACGGTTCGTTATGTTTATCCTCTGGCAGTAAGGGATCAAGCACTTCTCTTATTTCTGAGAGTTTCTTGGCGCTTTTCTGTGCCGCTTCCATTCGCATGACTTTGAGCAACACCACGAGTTCTGGAACATATTTGTCTCGCCAAGATTGCCAAATTTGCTCTTCTTCTTTTCGGCCCGCGAAATGCTGTGTGAGGAGTTGAAAGACACGATTCACATGCGGCGCGATGGTTTGTGACTCGATTTGATCCCAATGCTCCAAGTTTTGAACGGATACTCGTACGCGTGAGAGTTCTTCTGCCCAGTTGAAGTAATCCAGTGGCGATGCACCTTTTTCAGGTCGTGGAATATTGGGTCCCAAGACCTGTTTATAATCATTCTCAAGTGCTGCCACTTTGGGCTGTTGGGCTTCAAAGTTGGTATTGGAAATTTCGGCTTGTGGGTCTGCCAAACGAATCATGCCTCCACCTTTTCCCGGAATCGCGTTGAGCGGGCGATTTGCGAGTATGGCAATGTCTTGTTCTCGGGCCAGAGATAAGACCGTCTCTATATCATCTTTCCCTGTGTTCTGTGTGAAAAGAGCGCCGGCCTCAAAGAGGTTCATGGGGAGTTGTAAGATGCGAAAATGATGGTGTGACTGCCCCGATTGTTGCGCGGCTGTTTGGGCGGCACTGAGCATCTGTGACAGCGATGTGGCTTCAGGGTTGTTTGGCTTCGCCGTGCAAGTGTTTGATGATACGCCATAAAATTGCAATAGGCCTGCAGCAACTTGGGCTTCAAGATACACAAAGGCTTGCTGCATTCGCCGGTAAAATTCCTGCCGGAGATCCTTGAGTTGGATGGGGTTGAGCGAAAGATGGCGATTTTTGGCCTCTGAGAGAAAATATTCGGGATTGTGCAGGAGGCAGATATCTAGTGTGGCGAGTCCCAGCCGATCCAGGGAGAGCGTGAGTTGCTCTTCTAAAAACTCGGGATGCAGACAGTGCCAAATGCCATCCCCATATTTGACCATTTCGGGGAAGGGTTGTCCCTCTTGTTCTCTGGCTTTGGCTCGCGCAAGGTTCTTGCCTTGCACGTATCCGATTTTGGACACGACAATAATTTCTTCACGCGTAATAAATCGCTTGGCAATGAGGTCTTTCACGACAGTGCCCACTAATCGTTCACTTTCACCGTCGGCATAATTCGTCGAAGTATCAATCAGATTACAACCGTCTTGAATGGCTTTTTCAAGAGCATTGTAATGATCGTCGACTCCCAGACTGATGCGATAGCCACCAAAGCCAATTCGAGATGTCGTGAGTCCAGTCGATCCCAATGGGATGTAGCCATGGGAAGATGGTCGTGTTGTTCGAGGGCTTCCCAGGATGTTTGCGACATAAGTCCCGGTGCCTTTCGGCGTGGCATATCCTGGTAGGCCCCTGATGGTTAGGGCTTGGCGAGATCTTTCCGTTTGTGTTGTGCCCTCTTGAGAGTTTTGTAGGGCAGAGAGAATCGCCTTTGGATCGGTGATGGGGGCTTGGCACGCAAAGTTTTTACAGATGTACAGCGCGGCCTGCCCGTTGATCGGGGTTTTTCCTACTAATAAGGGATGAAAAGTTTCTTCTTCGGCATCCTGATGATGGGCGATAATCCGATAGGGAAGAAAACAGCTATTCACTGCAGTGTGAAGTTGTGTATAGGCCTTGATGTCTGTCCCGCCAACGAGGGCTAATTCGATTGGTCCACGCAGTAACAGATCAACGACCATCAAGCTTTTGGGGAACCCACGCGGAACCTGCCCAATGTGTTGGCCATAAGATCGGACGGCATTGGTGGCAGTTGTGCGAAAGTCCTCACGATCAAAGTGATAGGATAAGCGTGCAAGAACCCAAGCTGCGACTGCGTTTCCACTGGGAGTCGCGCCATCGGCGCCTTCCCGGCCTCGAAGAATCAAGGTTTCATGATCGTTGGCGGTTGTGAAGAACCCACCGTGCTCGCGATCTTCAAAATCTTCGACAATCCTTTCGCTTAATGCGACGGCTTCATGGATGTATCGATCAATTCCTGTGGCTTCATACAGGTCTAGCATGGCTTCGGCGGCATACGCGTAATCTTCTAAACAGGCATTCAGATGGGTCTTGCCGTGGCGATATGTTCGCCATAAGCGGTTGTCAGGTCTGGAAAGTGTCGTAAGAAGAAAATCTGCTGCTCGTATCGCGCTGTCAAGATAAGGCTGGTGATTGAATACCCGTCCCGCTTCGGTCATAGTGCCGATCATCATACCATTCCAGGCTGTAATGATTTTGTCATCCAAGCCAGGAGGAGTTCGGGCGAGTCGAGCTTGATAGACTAGGAGACGAACACGATCAATCGTGCTTTGTAATTCTTCTGATGAACAGCCTAATTCTTTTGCGAAGGCTTCGATCGATTTTGCTGTACGAGGAATGCTGTTCTGCTCCCAATTCCCTTTCTCGGTAATGTCGTAATAGGCGCAAAACCAGGTTGCATCTTTTTCGTTCGTGATGACTTCTCGAATCTGTTCGGGTTTCCAAACAAAAAATTTACCCTCGACGCCCTCACTGTCTGCATCGGTTGCCGAATAGAATCCGCCTTCAGGGGCGGTCATTTCACGGAGAATATAGTCCAATGTTTCCGTTGCCACTTTTCGGTAGCGTTCCAATCCTGTGGCTTGAAAGGCTTCCACGTATGTGCGGGCGAGCAGGGCATTGTCGTACAACATCTTTTCAAAATGCGGGACTAACCATTCATCATCCGTTGAATAGCGGGCAAAACCACCACCAATATGATCATACATGCCTCCGGTAGCCATGCCGTCCAGGGTTTTGGTGATCATCGTGAGAATATTTTCTTGCCGACTCCAATGATATTGGCAAATGAGGAAGGAGAGGCCTGTGGCTGGTGGGAATTTTGGGGCCCGGCCAAAGCCGCCATAGCGAGCATCAAAATCATGGGCGAACTGTTTCACCGCGCTTTCAATGTCAGCTTCCCCCACAGCTAGCGGGGAGGCAGGTTGGAGGGCTGAACGCAGTCGAGAGGTAAAACGTTCGGCTTGTTGCACAATGTTCGATTGATCGTTAATCCAAGCCTCTCCAATATTGGTGACGATTGATCCAAAGCCAGGCCTTCCCCATTTATCCGTAGGCGGAAAATAAGTCCCCGCAAAAATGGGCTCTTGATCGGGTGTCAGAAACACGGTCATGGGCCAGCCACCTTGGCCTTGATTCATCGCGGTGGTGGCTTGCATGTAGATTTCATCGATATCAGGCCGTTCTTCCCGATCAACCTTGATGTTGATGAAATATTTATTCATCAATGCAGCAATATCGTCATTTTCAAAGGATTCTCGTTCCATCACGTGGCACCAATGGCAGGCTGAATAGCCAACGGACAGAAGGATGGGTTTGTTGTGTTCTTTCGCCCGCGCGAGAGCCTCTTCGCCCCAGGGAAACCAGTCTACCGGGTTATGGGCATGTTGTAGAAGGTAGGGGCTGGTTTCGTGAATCAGCCGATTGGATTTCTGGTCGCTTGCTGGATTTGTCATATGGAAAAACAGACCCTATTGCTAATAATGATTAATGGTCTAAAGCGGGTGCAACGATAGGCACCATAACAAGGCCTCTAAATACTGGGCAATATTAGTTCATGGTATGTGCTGCAAAGTTTGGATGTGAGAGAGGCTCATTCGATCAAGGTAGTTGTGCTAGAATGGACCATTTTTAGAAACCGTGTTACACGCGTATCATGGCCTTAAGTAATCATAATCGACGAAAATTTATCAGTGGTATGACCCGACGTATTGCACAGCTTCGAGCGCAGGCTGAACTAAGCTTGGACTTTGCGATTGAAACCATGTTTCAGGAGCGTATGGAAGCCTATCTGCATGTGGAGGCGGGTTTGCTGGAAGTGGATCGCATGCTCGTATTAGTTGAAGCGGAAGTCGAAGATGTGTGTGAAGTGAATGTAGCTCAGCGGTTAGAGTCCAGGCTGGAATTTATTGAGGATCGGTTTGAAGAATTTGAAAGTGAAATTCGGCAGCGTCCACGTCGACGTCGAAGCAAAATCAATTTATTTAATTTTTTTAAAGCAGCTACTGGTGGCGGTGGAGATCCGATGGCTCCTGCGGGAGAAGTCAGAACAGCTATTGAAGCCTTTGAAATTTTAGAAATTGAATTTGGAGCATCCTTGCCGGTGGTAACGCGAGCATTTCGAGAGCGAGTAAAAAAACTTCATCCTGATAGCCGAAAGGGTGATCGCAGCTCAGAGCCGGAACTTCGAAAGATCATTGAAGCCTATCAATATCTCAAAACCGAATATTTTGGCACTGAAGGTGAGGGGGCCAGGCCTCGTCCCTTTTAGGGCCATGACGAGGATGAATTTGAGGAATTTCCTATTCTCGCAAAGAGGTTCGAACGTATGAAAGACTTATAGTAACTGTTTGACGATTTCAGGTGGGCGCGCGAGGATGACTTGGTCGCCTCTTTGAACAAGGGGGCGTTGAATGAGATCTGGTTGTTTGATCAGGATGTCTAAAAGTTCATCATCGGTAAATTGGGATTGAGCCAGATTGAGACGTTTATATATATCCTCTTTCTTACGTATGACATCAGATGGTTTAAGGCTGGCCTTTTTTAAGAGTCCTTTGAGCTTAGATTTTGAAAAAGGTTTTTCATAATAATTGACTGCCGTAAAGGGCTGCCCGCTTTCTTTAACCAGTTTGATGACCGTCCTGCAGGTGGAGCAGGTGGGTTTTTGGTAAATCATAATTTCAGACATGCTTTCAGACTCCTTTGACGGTTAATAGATTCTTCTTGTACCCTTGACCTAAAATTTGAGGCCGTGTTACAAGCTTTTCCGCCTTGCTATTGAATAGTGTAAGGTCAATTTCTGAAATAGGAAATGTGATTAGGATGAAGGACACGACTATTTCGCAAGAATTCTTTTGTGCGTCGCAAACAGAAAGAACTTTAAAGGATTTGCGGGTAAAACGTAAAGGCCAGCCTGTGTATGTCATTGGTCATGAGGATCGGTATAAAGGGCAAGAGGGGGCGTTTGAATTTTTTAATGTTCGGCTTGCAGTGGTGAAATTTCCTGACGAAAAAACCTTGGGGTATGATCCATTAGATTTGTTATTGCCATGTGAGATTGATAAAGATGGGGTAGCATTTTTTGAGATCCGTAATTGCGAGATGTGTGATCAACTGTTTCCGTTGACTTCTGAAGAATTTCATATGGCTGATGAGCGACGTGAATGTCCTGATTGCGCTCCGTAAAAGCTAACAAGAATTGAATCCCTGCCGTTAAATTTTTCCAGCACATCTGTTTATTCACTTCATAAAAGTATACCAAGCGTTGCTTGGACACAGTTGAATTGTGTTCTTACATTATGTATGCACTAAGAAGGTGTGTGGGTATTAGGCCCAACCATCGCCCCAGCGTAGTTTTGTTCGCAACACTTCAAAGTAACTTCGACCTGGAAAACGAATGAGGTGAGTTCGGTGTTTGGAGGCGCATATATCTACAATGTCGCCGGCGAGAATTTCTTCTCTTTCTTGGCCATCAACAGTTGCCATTGCAGGTTCTTGGCTGGTGAGCTGGATGGAAATTGAAACTGTGCTTGGAGCCAAAAATGGACGGTGCGTCAAGGTGTGGGGGCAAATGGGGTTAATTAAAAGGGCATCAAGGCTTGGATCTAGAATGGGTCCGTTGGTTGAGAGGGAATAAGCTGTAGATCCAGTTGGTGTGGAAACGATAAGTCCGTCGCTTTGCATATTGGTCATAAAGGCCTTATTGACCGACACTGTGGTAGAGATCATCCTGACTAAATGTCCTTTGCTCACGACGACATCGTTTAATGCAGAGTGGTGGCTTATGATCTTCCCAGCTCTTCGAATTTGAACGAAAAGCATTAAGCGGGCGTCCAACTGAAAGGATCCTGAAAAGATATCCGCTAAGGCCTTGGGAATATCATCAAAATGTATTTCAGTCAGAAACCCAAGTCCACCCATATTGACTCCCAAGATAGGAATACTGCGTTGTTCCACTAGACGCGCTCCACTCAGCATGGTTCCGTCCCCACCGAGGACGATGAGGAGATCTGCTTCTTTCGCTATGCGTTGTCGCTCTGGGCATGTTGGTGAAGGTGGCATGTCGTTAGTATCAAGAAGAACCGTTTTCTTGTGGATGCGTAACCAATCTTGAACTTGTGCAACATGCTGAGGCATGTCTGGAGCAGAGGGTTTGGTAAGGATGCCAATGGTTTGGAATGTGGCCATGACTTTTTGAGGGGGTGTTCTGACTAAGAGACTCGATGGTAGACTCTTGGCCGGCCGATAGCAAGACCTGGGTGACGCCAAAAAACTAGGCAAAAATTTCCCAAATCTCAGGCTTTCTTTGAAGCAATTTTGTTGGTAGAGTTTCTATGAACGTATCGCGAGTCCTATTGTGAGAGCATGCAACTTTGCTTGACAGTTTTAGGGGGTCGCGGATAGACTGAAATCATGAGTTTTTCTAGTTTTTTTTGAAAGTTCGTAGTTTTTTTGGTGCGCGAAAAGTTTCGCG
The DNA here is from genome assembly GCA_965223685.1 of Nitrospirales bacterium. Classification (GTDB taxonomy): domain Bacteria; phylum Nitrospirota; class Nitrospiria; order Nitrospirales; family UBA8639; genus Nitrospira_E. The sequence goes on along the minus strand of CBDCXG010000002.1, from coordinate 817,865 downwards.
AATAATCGGTTAGAGGAGGTACCATGTTCGAACGGTTTACGGATCGTGGTAGAAAAATTATCATCCTTGCCAGAGAAGAAGCGGAACGGCACCAAAACGATTATCTCGGTACCGAACATCTTGTTCTGGCCATTCTGCGGGAGTCAGATGGTATTGCCCTGATGATCATCAAAAAGATGGGGCTATCACCGGAACAAATCCGTTTAGAAATTGAGCGCAACCTTCCTGGCGGTGGAACTACGGTCACCTTTGGTGAAATCCCCTTTAGCCCCCGCGTTAAAAAGGTTATCGAATATGGTGTAGAGGAAGCTCGGCTCTTAGGGCACAATCACATTGGCAGTGAGCACTTATTGCTTGGTCTTCTTCGAGAAGAGGAGGGCATTGGTGGAAAAGTCTTGCGAAGTTTGGGTGCCAATCTCCTCACGGCACGGCAGTTGACTGTTACCTTTTTGCGAAAAACTGGGACGAGGGAACGCGATAAAAAGAGTAGTACGCCAGCATTAGATGAGTTTGGAAGAGATCTGACCCAACTGGCTCAAGAGGGAACTCTAGATCCAGTTATTGGCCGGGCTGATGAAATTGAACGCGTCCTCCAAATTTTAAGTCGTCGGACCAAAAATAATCCAGCTCTTATTGGTGAGTCTGGCGTGGGGAAGACGGCTATTGTCGAAGGGTTGGCTCAAAGGATTATCGGATTAGATGTTCCTGATAACTTATTGAACCGACGTGTGATTGCATTAGATCTTGGTTCGCTGGTTGCGGGCACGAAGTATAGAGGGCAATTTGAAGAACGCCTAAAAGTGGTGATGAAAGAAATTTCACAGGCTGGCAATATTATTTTATTCATTGATGAATTGCATACCCTAGTGGGGGCCGGTGCGGCTGAAGGTTCCATTGATGCAGCTAATATGTTGAAGCCAGCATTGTCCCGTGGAGAAATTCAATGTATTGGTGCCACAACTCTTGATGAATACCGTAAGCATATTGAAAAAGATGGCGCATTAAAGCGACGGTTCCAATCTATCCACGTACAGCCGCCATCTGTGGAAGAAACCATTAGCATTATACAAGGGTTACGTGATCGATACGAAGAACATCATGGAGTGGATTATACCGATGAAGCTGTTGAAGAAGCCGTTAAACTCACTGATCGATATATTACCGACAGATTTTTGCCTGACAAAGCGATTGATCTGATAGATGAAGCTGGTTCGCGTGCGAAATTGTTGACTTATGCGCTACCACCAGAATTGAAATCTTTAGATCAAGAGTTAAAACGGGTCGCTCGAGAGAAAGAGGTTGCAATTGGCTTGCAGAATTTTGAAGAAGCTGTAAAGTTTCGTGAAGAAGAAGAGCGGTTTCGAAAATTACTGGATGATGCCAAACAGGATTGGAAGAAAAAACAAGAAAAAAATCGCCCAGTTATTTCAGGTGAAGATGTGGCCTATGTTGTGTCTAAGATCACAGGTATTCCTCTCTTTAGGTTAGAAGAAGAGGAGTCCGAAAAACTCTTGCATATGGAGGACTATCTCCATAAACGTATTGTGGGGCAAGAAGAAGCAATTTCAGCTATTTGCCGATCCATCCGGCGGTCTCGCGCCGGCCTGAAAGATACTCGAAAGCCGATTGGATCGTTTATTTTTCTCGGCCCAACCGGTGTTGGAAAAACCGAATTAGCCAGGGCTTTAGCTGAATTCCTCTTTAATACGGATGAAGCGTTAATTCGGGTTGATATGTCTGAGTACCAAGAGAAGTTCACGAGCTCTAGACTCTTTGGTGCGCCTCCAGGGTATGTCGGCTATGAAGAAGGGGGACAATTGACGGAAAAGGTTAGACGGCGTCCCTATTCTGTGGTCCTGTTTGATGAAATTGAAAAGGCGCATCCAGATATTTTTAATGTTTTGTTGCAGGTGCTTGACGATGGTGTGCTCACTGATAGCTTAGGTCGGAAAGTTGATTTCAAAAATACGATTTTAGTCATGACTTCGAATATCGGGACTCGGTTTATCCAAAAGGGCGTATCACTTGGATTTCAGCGTGATGTAGAAGCCGAAAATACCACGCGAGTGAAAGGCGAAGTCTTGGGTGAATTGAAACGGCATTTCAGTCCTGAATTTTTGAATCGTCTTGATGAATTAGTGGTCTTCCACCAACTTACGAAAGAACACTTGTTCAGTATTATTGACATCCTCATTGGAGAGCTGAATGCCCGCTTAGTTGATCGAGGTATTATTTTAGATGTGAGTGTAGAAGTGAAACAATGGCTCATTGATGAGGGCTTTGAATCTCAGTACGGTGCCCGCCCACTTCGACGAACGATTCAACGTTGTCTAGGTGATCCTCTTTCAGAGGAACTCATTAAAGGGCGGTTTAAAGATGCGAAGAAAATTAAAGTGGTGCTGACCGATCAGACCCCAGCTTTCATTGAAGAAGAAGTGTTAGCGAGTGTGTGATTGGAAGTAAACGAGGTTTGAATGTATATGAGACCCTCAGGACGTCAAGTTCTGAGGGTCTCGTTGTTTTTGGGAAAGGTTTTTCAAAGAATGGCATTAAACATTTTAGGTATTGAGACATCCTGTGATGAAACTGCTGTGGCTGTTTTAGATGGAGAAAGCCACATTCTGTCAAGTGTGATGGACTCCCAGATTTCTATGCATGCACCCTTTGGTGGTGTGGTGCCTGAGTTGGCCTCTCGGCGGCATATGGAACGGTTGGAAAGCTTGACCAAAGAAGCGTTGGATCGTGCATCGCTTTCTCTTGTCGACATTACCGGTATTGCGGTGACCAATCGCCCTGGTTTGGTGGGAGCATTGATTGTGGGAGTGAACTTTGCAAAAGCATTAGCTTTTGCTCGGAATATTCCGTATGTCACGGTGAATCATTTAGAAGGACATTTGGCATCTGCCTGGTTAGCCAACCCTGCAATGGTGACTCCCGCAATGGTGCTTGTGGCTTCTGGAGGCCATACACATTTAGCGTGGGTCCCGAATCGTGGCGAATGTCGATTTATCGGTTGGACCTTGGATGATGCGGCTGGAGAAGCCTTTGATAAAGGAGCAAAAATGTTAGATTTGCCGTATCCAGGTGGTCCGGCAATAGATGCATTGGCGAAACAGGGCAATCCAAAGGCGGTGTCGTTCCCCCGTCCACAAAGGCATAGTGGCGATCTTACATTTAGTTTTAGTGGGCTGAAAACGTCGCTCCTATATTTTCTGAAGAAAACAAAACAGACAAGCGAGGTACCGCTGCCTGTGGCCGATATCGCGGCAAGTTACCAAGAGGCAATTGTGGATGTGTTAGCAGAAAAATTGTGTGATGCTGCAGAGCAGTATGGTGCAAAGGCAATTTCAGTTGTTGGGGGCGTTGCGGCCAATTCTCGCTTGAGAGAAAAGATTCAGGCACAGGCTCAAGGAAAGGGTTTGCATGTCACTCTTCCGCCGCGATCTCTCTGTACAGATAATGCGGCGATGATCGCGGCAGCGGGATTGGAAAAATTTCGACGACAGGAATTTGCATCTTGGGAGGAAGACGCGATATCAACTTTGCAATGTAAAAACGAGTTTTTGGCAAACGTGGGACCTTTGACTTAATACCTGGAGAGTTGATCATGAGGGAGGCAGAAAATTCCACAAGTACTTGGTAATCTCCAAGGGTTGAAAGCAAATTTTGTCGGACGTATTGAACGTTTGTATCGACGGCGTATTCTGCCTGAACTAGTTGTGACGTTGGATGTGGCTCGCGAATGCGCCGACCTCACATTTGAAACTCGCCGACAAATTGGGTTGCTGGTAAATCGGCAAGGCCAAATTGAGTCTGTCATTATTGGAAACAGTCATGAATTGGAAATTCCTTATTTATCCAGGACGCGTTCGGGTCTTCGGTTGTTGCGTGGCGTGAGATTGGTTCATACCCATTTGAAAAATCAACCGTTGACACAGGATGATCTCACCGACTTGGCTCTTCTTCGTTTAGATTTGATTATGGCGTTAGGTGTGGGACAAACAGGCGGATTGCAGGATGTTTATGTAGCCCATAACCTACCAAGTTCTGCAAAAGGTCAGGCGTACAAACAATTACAGCCTTGTGCTTTTCAATCGTTTCAGATGAATTGCCAAGAATTTATCCAATCGTTAGAACAGGATATTTTAAAAGGTTGTGAGGCTTCCAAAGAGGGAATTCGTGAAGGACGTGCTCTGTTAGTCAGTGTAGGGACAGGCCATGTGGCGTTTCAACAAGAGCGATTAGATGAACTTCAGGAGTTAGTGCGTGCGCAAGGTGTGGAGGTCTTAGGGTGTGTGATCCAGCGCCCAGCTTCCATTCATCCTAAATATGTTGTGGGTTCGGGCAAAATGAAAGATTTGGCAATTCAAGCATTGCAATCTGGAGCAGATATGTTGATCTTTGATCAAGATTTGACTCCGGCACAAGTGCGAGGCATTTCTGAAATTACTGATATCCGAGTGTTGGATCGTTCGCAAGTGATTCTTGATATTTTTGCCAAACGAGCTCATTCTCATATTGGGAATATTCAAGTCGAGTTAGCTCAATTGCGATATCGCCTACCTCGCTTAGCACAGTCGAGCACAGCTTTTTCACGTCTAGCTGGTGGGATTGGCACGCGGGGCCCAGGAGAAACAAAATTGGAGACGGATCGTCGCCGTATTCGTGACCGTATTCAACATTTAGAGCGGGACTTAACCTCAATAGGGCTAGGCCGGCATGAGCAACGGAAGCGCCGAATCAAAAGGGGGCTGCCGGTTGTCTCTCTTGTCGGCTACACCAATGCGGGAAAATCGACGTTGTTCAATGCCTTGACGAACAGTCAGATGTCAGTCAAAGATCGCGTCTTTGAAACCTTAGATGCTGTCAGTCGTACGTTGTGTTTTTCAACTGTAAGAGAAGTGATTTTGACAGATACGGTGGGGTTTATCAGAGATTTGCCAAAAGATTTGGTCGCTGCATTTCAAACCACGTTGCAAGAATTGCAAGAAGCAGATGTGTTGGTACATGTTATTGATGCTCATGCTAAAAATCCTGAGCAGCATATCATAGCGGTTGACCAGATTTTGAATGAGTTAAACCTTCAAAGTATTCCCTGCATTCGGTTTTTTAATAAAGGAGATCTTCTTGGTGTCGAAGATATGCAGCGATTGTGCAATCGCTTTCAAGGAATTGGTGGGTCTGCGTTAGAGAAGCAATCTCTTGAGAGGATTCGCGAAGAAATAAGACTAAGGCTTGTAACTCTTCAGAACCAGAATTCTCATATGCCTGAACCATCACAAAATAGTTTTGTTGAACATATGGTCTCAGCCAATGGTCTTGGTTCAAAGTGATGGTGGCTTCAAGAGGGCTCACACAGAAAAGACTTCGCCCTCAGCAATCTTATGCCGATGCGAAAAAACGTGTGAGGCGAATCTTAAAAGTTTTACAGCAATCGATTCCCGATGCCACAGTGGCCTTGGATTCATCGAATCCCTTTGAGTTATTGGTGGCAACTATTCTGTCGGCTCAATGTACAGATGAGCGTGTCAATCAAGTCACACCTAATCTCTTTGCTCACTATCGTACACTAGCAGAACTTGCGAATGCTGATCAGACTGAATTGGAATCACTCATTAAGTCAACCGGGTTTTTTAAGAGTAAGTCCCGACATCTTATTGGATGTGCCAAAGCATTGGTGGCAACATTTCATGGAAATATTCCCCAGACTATGGAGGAATTAACCCAGTTACCAGGAGTTGGGCGAAAGACAGCCAATGTCATCTTAGGGACCTATTTTGGAAAACCGGCTGTAGTCGTGGATACGCATGTCAAGCGAGTGTCCAATCGGCTTGACTTGACGCGAAGCCAAGATCCAACAAAAATCGAACAGGATCTTCAATCCCTTTTACCTCAATCGCAATGGACGATTGGAGCGCAACGATTTTTATTACATGGGCGGCATGTGTGTCAGGCCAGAACGCCACAGTGTGACCGATGTTTGCTATATCACGAGTGTGAATGGGAAGGGAAACACAAGCTTAAATGAGAAGCATGACAGGATTTGGAAAGCGGGAAATCCTCTCTCAGGGAACCATGGTAGGCGTGGAAATTCGAGCGGTGAATCATCGATTTTGTGAAATCTTGGCTCGTCTTCCTAAAACACTCTCGAGTATGGAATTAGACCTCAAAGAACAGGTCAAACAGGTGTGTCATCGTGGTCGTATTGAGATAATGGTGACCGTGAATGGTAGCGGTTTAGCATCAAAAAAAAACGTGCAATTAGATCGGGATCTCGCCCGTCGGTATATCCAAGGGTTGAAAGGGTTGCAGCGGGACTGCCAATTGAGTGGAACGATTGATGTGAATGTCATCGCTGGTTTCCGAGATTTATTTGCGGTGAATGAAGAACCGGCTCCATTTAAAGATCTATCGACCGTAGTGAGGAGATTGACAAAAAAAGCTTTAGGCGATTTAGAGAAAATGCGGAAAAATGAAGGAACCGTGTTGCAAAAAGATTTGACTCAGCGTCTTCACACGATTGAAAAACAGCTTCGAGCTGTTCAGCAACGAATTCCCCTGGCTTTGAAAGCTTCGAGTCTACGTTTAAAGGGGCGGGTTGCAAAATTGTTAGATGGTCAATCGGTGAATATGGATCGAATAGCTCAAGAAATTGCTATGCTGGCTGAACGTTCTGATGTGACGGAGGAGCTGACCAGGTTACAAAGTCATGTGGCCCAATTTCGTGCGGCATTAAAAGAGAAGACCCCTGTGGGTAAGCGGCTTGATTTTCTGTTGCAGGAAATGGGACGTGAAGTCAACACGATAGGCTCCAAGGCGAATGATAGGGATATTTCCGCTGAGGTGGTGGAATTAAAAAGTGAATTGGAAAAAATCCGCGAGCAAGTGCAAAATATCGAATAACGTATTGCAATAATTCTATCTGGAACACGAGGATGTCCTTAAAAGGGAAGACGCTGTTGTTTGTTGTTTCCGGTCCTTCTGGTGTTGGGAAGTCGACACTTTGCCAGCATATCTTACGAGATGTTCCGGATATTCGACTGTCAGTATCGTGTACCACACGGGCTCCACGGTCAGGGGAAACAGATGGTAAGGAATATCGGTTTATTTCTGAAGAAAAGTTTCGCGCAAGAATTGAGGAGCATGTGTTTGCGGAATGGGCAGAAGTCTATGGTCAGTTATATGGGACCCCATGGAAAGAATTGGAACAGGAACCAGGAATTCACACCGATATTTTATTGGATATTGATGTTCAGGGCGCTCGTCAGGTCATGAAAACTCTGCACAAGGCCGTGACGATATTTATTCTTCCCCCTTCTTTGGAAACCTTAAGAACGCGGTTGGCTGATCGAGGGACTGATTCCTCTGATGAGCAAAGCCGGCGGTTTCAAAAATCCCAAGATGAAATGAAAAGTTATTCCGAGTACCAATATACGATTCGCAATGAGACCCTGGACCAGGCCATACAGGAGTTGCGAGCCGTCATTATAGCGGAGCGAGTAAAGACGGCCCATGTGCAGCCCTCTCAAGTGTTTCGATAATGGCTGTAATTGAAGAGGTCGAATAGGCTAAAATTAGTTCCAGTATTCTTTAACGTCCCAGAAAGGATGAGGTGAGTCAGATGGATGCATTATCGTTACTACCCGAACATCATCAACAAGACTTTGATTCTCGCTATCGAATTGTGCTGATTGCAGCTCAACGAGCCAAGCAGCTGGTGCGAGGAGCTGAATCAAAGGAAGCCAGTAAATTTTCCAAAGATACTTCGATCGCTCTTGAAGAAGTGTTGGGGGGAGATGTGCCATTTTTAATGGGGCAGGAAGCGAAGGATGCCATGCGGGAAGCAAAGTTGGCGAGTCAGCGTCCTATCGATCCAGCGCTTTATGCGCAACCTGACGAAAATGCTCAGGAAATAAAAAAAGAATTGAGTGTCTACATTGATGATACTGCTCAACACGGTGTTGCGGAGATTGAACCTTCCGCTGAAGAAAGTGAGAATTAGGGCTTTTCATGGCTCATTCTCCATTGACAGGCAAGCGAATCGTTCTGGCAGTGACTGGGAGTATTGCTGTCTATAAAGCTATAGGGCTTCTACGTCTTCTGATTCAACAGGGAGCTAGTGTTCAGGTGGTGATGACGAAGTCTGCCACCGAATTTGTTACTCCTCTTACGTTTGAAGTGCTCTCTGGCTTACCTGTGACTTCTGATCTGTTTTCCGGTCATCAGGATATGAAGCATCTTTCGGTAACGGAACAAGCTGATGTTATGCTTGTTGCTCCATGCACAGCCAACAGTCTTGCAAAGTTGGCCTTGGGCCTGGCTGATAATGTTCTTGGAACGATGGCTCTGACTCTGCAATGTCCTTTGGTCATTTGTCCGGCCATGGATGGGGAGATGTGGACTCATCCGACAGTACAAGCACATGCGAAGGTTCTTCAGGGAAGAGGAGTGACTATTGTTGAGCCAGAGAATGGAGAGCTGGCATCTAGGCATTGGGGAAAAGGGCGGTTAGCCAGTGAGGAAGCCATTCTCACGGCCACGCAACATGCTCTTCAACCCCGAAGGGATTGGTTGGGTGAGCAAGTTTTAATTTCAGCTGGTCCAACGCGTGAACCCATTGACCCCGTCAGGTTCTTTACTAATGGATCATCTGGAAAAATGGGTTATGCCTTGGCTGAAGCGGCTACCGCACGAGGGGCAGAGGTAGTCTTAGTCTCAGGCCCTACTAATCTTGAATGTCCTCGTGGAGTAACGCGAGTGCCTGTTGTTACAGCGGATGACATGTTGCAGGCCTTGACCGCGCGATTTGATTGGGCTTCCACGCTGATCATGGCCGCGGCAGTTGGAGATTTTCGAGCCAAAGAATCATATGCCCATAAAATGAAAAAGGCCCAATGGAATGGTGACGCACTTCCGTTAGAGCGCACACAAGATATTTTATTGGCGCTTTCTGCTCAGCGCACGCATCAACGAATGATTGGGTTTGCTGCAGAAACGGATAATCTTATTGAACATGGACAAGCCAAGCTAAAAGGTAAACAATTGGATATGTTGATTGTTAACCAGGTTGGAGGCGCACAATCTGCGTTTGGAAGCGACTCCAATGAAGTCATTGTTCTCACCCCTAATGCCCCTCCCATTCCGATTTTGCGTATGCCAAAACGACAATTAGCCGACGTACTTTTAGATCACATCCACACACTTTCCCCTTCATTGCATTCTCATCATTCTGTTTCACACCCTACGGCCTGATCCCTTCGGTTTTTCAATTTCTCCTAATACTGTGATGGGCACGGTCTTTCTGCGTATTTTTCATATTTCAGAGAAAAGATTGGGTGCTTTTTCGAAAGGAAAGAGAAATAACAGTTTGTAAATAATAATAACTTAACTTAAGGAGCTAATCTGCCGATAAGTATAGGAATGGAAGGATTTTTTATGAATATCCTCTTTCTTGGCTGGCTCGCAACTATAATTGTTTTGGCTGCACGTAAGATTTAACTCTGGTCTTTTCCCCTCTTTGAGCGTCTTCTCTATTTACTTTTTCCTCTCTTGAAAATTCGATATCGGCACTGTTTTTGCTGAACTAGGCAATGTACGGGTGTACCATTTACCAGGCGGCCTAGATACATAGTGCCAAAGTCTGGGCTCTATCTGTGGACAGAGGACACCATGATTATCCTCATTTGTTGGAATAAGTGGTTGTGGTGGAAGCATGTCGGCAAAAATTACCTAGAAGACACTTTGCTTTCGTGATGGTTTATTAAGTCGATGTATACAAAGATTGTTCTCAAAACAAGGACAAGAGAAAGGTTGATGCAGAAATTTGGGAAAATGGGAATTGTCCTTCTTCTAGGATGCTGTCTTGTGTTGGGAGGTGGCGTGGGGAATGGATGGAGCCAGGATTTCAGCGCAGCCGTGTTTTATGGCGCTAATCCCCCATGGGACGAGTTGAAAGCCTTTGAGGTGGTGGTGGTAGAGCCGGAACATGGATTTCAGCCAAAAAAATATCGGATCTCCACTAGTGAACTCTTTGCTTATGTCAGCCTGGGAGAGGTTCTTCCTACTCGCGCTTATGCGCAAAAGATTCCTGAGGCATGGATTATTGGAAAAAATAAGGCTTGGCAATCTCAAATTATGGATCAATCTCAAGAAGGATGGGTGGATTTTGTCCTGGAACAAATTATTAGTCCACTTTGGGCGCAGGGGTATCGAGGATTTTTCCTCGATACCCTTGACTCCTATCAGCTAGTCAGAAAAGACGAGGTATTTCAGCAGGCACAGCAACGAGGTCTTCTCAAAGTTATTCGTAGAATGAAACAAAAATATCCTACGGCAAAACTCATTTTCAATCGAGGTTTCGAACTAGTGCCTCATATCCACAATGAGATCTTTGCTTTAGCAGTGGAATCGTTATTCAAGAGTTGGAACCCATCGATCAAACAATATATTTCCGTGTCTCAACCGGCTCGTGCTTGGTTGTTAGAAAAATTAAAATCTTTTCGGAAAAAGTATAAGCTTCCGGTGATTGTTATTGATTATCTCCCTCCGGAAAAGCGATCTGAAGCTCGAGGGGTGGCCAAAAAAATTCAAGACCTTGGGTTTATTCCATGGGTGACGACTCCTGATTTGGACGCCCTTGGAGTTGGGTCCCATGAAGTTCTTCCTAGAAAGGTGTTGCTTTTTTATGATGGCCAACAACATCCAGATCCTGCAGAAAGTGAAATTCATCGATTTGTTGATTTCCCATTGCAACATCTCGGGTTGGTGCCAGAGCATTGGGATATTCGACAAGGCCTTCCGACCCATACGATCGCTGGTCGTTATGCGGGTATTGTGGTCTGGCTCACAGGGCTTGAAGCTCCGATGGATGATGCGTTTCATCAATGGATTTCGCGGCAAATTCTCCAACAGGTCAAAGTGGTATTTTTGGAGTCCTTTGGATTTCCCCATCGGAACGATCTTCTTCAGCTATTTGAAATTGATGTAGGAGTGCATTCTCGAGGACTAGAACGCATTCATGTTCGGAGTTTGGATCCAATTATTGGATCAGAGTTTCCACCGTTCGCAGATCGCCAACATTTTTTCCCTTTTCATAATAGAGGCGGAACACCGCTCTTACAGCTTGTCAAAGGGGAAAATACGATACAAGATGCGATCGGGTTGTCATGGTGGGGCGGGTATGCGCTTCGGCCATTTCCAGTTGTGGCCTTGCCACAAAAAGGAGGAAATCGGTGGATTTTTGACCCAATTCAATTTTTTCAGCGCGCGCTACAGCTCGTACCCATTCCCATTCCAGAAACCACTACTCGGTTCGGACGACGTCTTCTCATTTCCCATGTTGATGGAGACGGATTCCCTAGTCGAGTAGAATTTTCTCATCCTCATCCTGAAATTGAGTATGCCGGAGAAATGTTGTTGGGGAATATTCTTCGGTCCTATGCCATTCCTACGACCGTTTCCATTATTGAAGGGGAAATTGGCCAGGCAGGAATGTATCCGAATCTTTCTCATCGATTAGAACGAGCGGCAAAACAGATCTTTGCACTTCCTCACGTAGAAATTGCCAGCCATTCCTATTCTCACCCGTTCGTATGGCAGACAGCGAATAAACAGGAAATCAATAAACCGCATCTCCCTATCCCTGGGTATGCGTTTGCGCTTGATCAGTTGCCGCGAGAAATTGAAGGATCGGCCGATTACATTGATCAATCTTTAGCGCCGGAGAATAAAAAAACACAAGTCTTTTTATGGACCGGGGATTGTAACCCTTCAGATGAGGCCTTGAAATTAGTTGATGCGCGTGGATTGGCCAATATGAATGGTGGTGATACCACGATCACTGAACAAAATCATTCGTTGACCGCAGTTGCTCCACTTGGAATCCAAAAAGGAGCCTACTTGCAGGTATATGCTCCAAATCAAAACGAAAATATGTACACCAACTTATGGAAAGGGCCATTTTATGGGTACCAACAAGTCATCGAAACTTTCCAACTTACTGAATATCCTCGGCGTTATAAACCAATCAATATTTATTATCACACGTATTCTGCCAGCAAACAGGCATCATTAAGAGCCTTACATAAAGTCTACAACTGGGCTTTGTCCCAACCGGTCAATCCTATTTTTGTTTCGGAATATGTGCAATTAGTGCAAGATTTTTCCCACATGGTCGTCGCACGAATCCAAGGTGGCTGGGAAATCCGGAACGTGAAGAACACTACCGAGCTTCGAGTGCCCCAAACAATGGGTTTCCCTGATTTGGAATTGAGTCGAGGCGTTCTTGGATATGCGGATCATGGTCATGAACGATATATCCATGTCGATCCGTCTTTGGCTCCTTTCTTGGTGATGGGCACTAAATCACCGACACGCCCCTTTTTGGTTTCAACCAATGGCATGATTCTGAAATGGAATCAAACAGAAACAGCGATGGAGGTGCAGTTGAAGGGATATCGTCCGCTCACAATAGAAATGGGAAATGTTTCGTCATGTGAGGTAGTAGAAGGCCCACCTCTGAATGAACAAAAAGTCGAAGGCCAAAATTTCACGCTTCGCTTTGGTGAAGGGCAGGACCGCGTTGCTTCCATCTTCTGTAGGTAATGCTCCTCGATCTAAACCAGAGGAGCGGTTATTCCCTTTATGGAAGCTCATTGGGTTAGGAGTATGTACGTTAGTCGTATTTGGGGTTTTGTACCACAATCAAAAAGTATTACAGCAAGTGGCGCAGGTTAAAAATCCAAATGATATTAGTTTATTTTTTTTAAAAAATATCCAAGAAGAGCACCCCCAAGAAGAATTGTGGAGAATTTTATTGGCGAAGCAGCAAGTAAATTTAGGTGAATTGAGTCTTGCGCAAGAAACATTGAGGCCTTTGTTTAAGAGTCAAGATTCAGTATTACAAAAGGACGCAAGGTTTATCGACCTGCAAATTTTGGAAATGCAGATATTGGTAAGCGGAAAGCCAGAACGCATGAAGCAAAATTTACAGTTGGATATGGTCGAGAGGATTGATGAACTTCTGCAATATTCGATGTCCTCAAAAGATCTCAGTAGCCTGGCCGAATCGGCCTTACTTGTTGGAGATTGGAAATTGGCGACTAAAGTGTATCGTCAATTAGCTCAAGTAGATCAGACTCATCAAGCCAAATGGTTTCGAAAAGGGGCCACCCTTGTTTTAGGACAAGGGGCTTACGCTCAAGCTGCAGAATTATTTTTTCTTGCTCGTGCTCAAAGTCAATCCATCAAGGAAAAGCGAGAGGATTACCTATCAGGTCTCAAGGCCTTAATCGAAGGGAATTTGCTTCAAGAAGCTTTGGTAGAGGCGGAGAAGCATCTTGGAGACCTAAGCCAAGATGAAGTTATTTTAAAGTATTTAGTGAAATTAGGAAGAGCAGCTGGAAATGGAGGTTTTGCTCAAAAATATGTTGAAAAGCTATTGCATTTAGCAAGCAGAATAGCCAAAAAAATCTTTGTCACATTCGTCGCTTCACAGTATGAGGAAGAGGAAAATGTAAGAGCTATAGGAAATAAAAAATCAAAGAATTGGTTTAGAGTGTATCCAATATCAAATTTGATAAAAGTGAAAAAAACGGAATCTAAAAGGAAGCTCCGTCCTTATGACGCGGCCATCTATGAGTTAGCCTACACAGTGTATGTGGAGAATGGGGCGGTAGAGGCCGCGTATGACGTGGCGGTGGCGGCGAGTGCAGCGGTGCCGGAGGATCTGACGTGGCGGCAGCGGTGGGCGCAAGTGGCGGAATGGACGGGCCGGGGGGCGGAGGCGTTAGCGCAGTGGCAGGTGGTGGTGCAGCAGCAGCCCAGTCCGGAGGCCTGGGCGGCCCTGGTGCGGTTAGCCCCGGGGCTCACGCAGCCCGCCGAGCGTTCACTGGCCCAAGCTGCCTTAGCGTTGGTGGTGGCACAGGGGCCTCCCCGGGAACAACGCGCGGCCCGATGGGCGTTATTGGCGCTAGCGCAGCAGCAGGCTGTGGCCGATAGTGACGCGGCCACGCGCGCAGCGATCGGGGTCCAGGTGCAAGCGTTGGTGGGAGAACTCCAGAGTGTAGCCGAGGGCGAGCGGTTGTTGCGCGTGGGCTTAGCGCATGAGCAATGGGCGGTTGTGGAGAAGGTGTTAGCATACCTGGCGCAACAGGGCACGCCAGAGCAAGTGCAGGGGTGGTATCAGCAGAGTGCGGAGACGGCCTTAGGGCACGGCGCCTATGCGCAAGCAGCAGCGTGGTGGTTTGTGGTGCAGGCGCAGGCGGGGACGCGCACCGGGCAGCGGGCGGCGTTTCAAGCGGGCCTGCAGGCGTTAGTGGCCGGGCAGCAGGTTGAGGCCGTGCCGGCGGCCGTCGCGCGGCAGTTAGGGGCGTTGGCCACAGATCCCGCTGCGGTGGGCAGTGCGGTTACGGCGTTGCGGGCGGCCGGCGCAGGGGCTGCTGCCAGTGAGTATGTGGCGGCATTGTGGGCAGCTGGCGCGCCGGTCTATGACGCGGCCATCTATGAGTTAGCCTACACAGTGTATGTGGAGAATGGGGCGGTAGAGGCCGCGTATGACGTGGCGGTGGCGGCGAGTGCAGCGGTGCCGGAGGATCTGACGTGGCGGCAGCGGTGGGCGCAAGTGGCGGAATGGACGGGCCGGGGGGCGGAGGCGTTAGCGCAGTGGCAGGTGGTGGTGCAGCAGCAGCCCAGTCCGGAGGCCTGGGCGGCCCTGGTGCGGTTAGCCCCGGGGCTCACGCAGCCCGCCGAGCGTTCACTGGCCCAAGCTGCCTTAGCGTTGGTGGTGGCACAGGGGCCTCCCCGGGAACAACGCGCGGCCCGATGGGCGTTATTGGCGCTAGCGCAGCAGCAGGCTGTGGCCGATAGTGACGCGGCCACGCGCGCAGCGATCGGGGTCCAGGTGCAAGCGTTGGTGGGAGAACTCCAGAGTGTAGCCGAGGGCGAGCGGTTGTTGCGCGTGGGCTTAGCGCATGAGCAATGGGCGGTTGTGGAGAAGGTGTTAGCATACCTGGCGCAACAGGGCACGCCAGAGCAAGTGCAGGGGTGGTATCAGCAGAGTGCGGAGACGGCCTTAGGGCACGGCGCCTATGCGCAAGCAGCAGCGTGGTGGTTTGTGGTGCAGGCGCAGGCGGGGACGCGCACCGGGCAGCGGGCGGCGTTTCAAGCGGGCCTGCAGGCGTTAGTGGCCGGGCAGCAGGTTGAGGCCGTGCCGGCGGCCGTCGCGCGGCAGTTAGGGGCGTTGGCCACAGATCCCGCTGCGGTGGGCAGTGCGGTTACGGCGTTGCGGGCGGCCGGCGCAGGGGCTGCTGCCAGTGAGTATGTGGCGGCATTGTGGGCAGCTGGCGCGCCGGTCTATGACGCGGCCATCTATGAGTTAGCCTACACAGTGTATGTGGAGAATGGGGCGGTAGAGGCCGCGTATGACGTGGCGGTGGCGGCGAGTGCAGCGGTGCCGGAGGATCTGACGTGGCGGCAGCGGTGGGCGCAAGTGGCGGAATGGACGGGCCGGGGGGCGGAGGCGTTAGCGCAGTGGCAGGTGGTGGTGCAGCAGCAGCCCAGTCCGGAGGCCTGGGCGGCCCTGGTGCGGTTAGCCCCGGGGCTCACGCAGCCCGCCGAGCGTTCACTGGCCCAAGCTGCCTTAGCGTTGGTGGTGGCACAGGGGCCTCCCCGGGAACAACGCGCGGCCCGATGGGCGTTATTGGCGCTAGCGCAGCAGCAGGCTGTGGCCGATAGTGACGCGGCCACGCGCGCAGCGATCGGGGTCCAGGTGCAAGCGTTGGTGGGAGAACTCCAGAGTGTAGCCGAGGGCGAGCGGTTGTTGCGCGTGGGCTTAGCGCATGAGCAATGGGCGGTTGTGGAGAAGGTGTTAGCATACCTGGCGCAACAGGGCACGCCAGAGCAAGTGCAGGGGTGGTATCAGCAGAGTGCGGAGACGGCCTTAGGGCACGGCGCCTATGCGCAAGCAGCAGCGTGGTGGTTTGTGGTGCAGGCGCAGGCGGGGACGCGCACCGGGCAGCGGGCGGCGTTTCAAGCGGGCCTGCAGGCGTTAGTGGCCGGGCAGCAGGTTGAGGCCGTGCCGGCGGCCGTCGCGCGGCAGTTAGGGGCGTTGGCCACAGATCCCGCTGCGGTGGGCAGTGCGGTTACGGCGTTGCGGGCGGCCGGCGCAGGGGCTGCTGCCAGTGAGTATGTGGCGGCATTGTGGGCAGCTGGCGCGCCGGTCTATGACGCGGCCATCTATGAGTTAGCCTACACAGTGTATGTGGAGAATGGGGCGGTAGAGGCCGCGTATGACGTGGCGGTGGCGGCGAGTGCAGCGGTGCCGGAGGATCTGACGTGGCGGCAGCGGTGGGCGCAAGTGGCGGAATGGACGGGCCGGGGGGCGGAGGCGTTAGCGCAGTGGCAGGTGGTGGTGCAGCAGCAGCCCAGTCCGGAGGCCTGGGCGGCCCTGGTGCGGTTAGCCCCGGGGCTCACGCAGCCCGCCGAGCGTTCACTGGCCCAAGCTGCCTTAGCGTTGGTGGTGGCACAGGGGCCTCCCCGGGAACAACGCGCGGCCCGATGGGCGTTATTGGCGCTAGCGCAGCAGCAGGCTGTGGCCGATAGTGACGCGGCCACGCGCGCAGCGATCGGGGTCCAGGTGCAAGCGTTGGTGGGAGAACTCCAGAGTGTAGCCGAGGGCGAGCGGTTGTTGCGCGTGGGCTTAGCGCATGAGCAATGGGCGGTTGTGGAGAAGGTGTTAGCATACCTGGCGCAACAGGGCACGCCAGAGCAAGTGCAGGGGTGGTATCAGCAGAGTGCGGAGACGGCCTTAGGGCACGGCGCCTATGCGCAAGCAGCAGCGTGGTGGTTTGTGGTGCAGGCGCAGGCGGGGACGCGCACCGGGCAGCGGGCGGCGTTTCAAGCGGGCCTGCAGGCGTTAGTGGCCGGGCAGCAGGTTGAGGCCGTGCCGGCGGCCGTCGCGCGGCAGTTAGGGGCGTTGGCCACAGATCCCGCTGCGGTGGGCAGTGCGGTTACGGCGTTGCGGGCGGCCGGCGCAGGGGCTGCTGCCAGTGAGTATGTGGCGGCATTGTGGGCAGCTGGCGCGCCGGTCTATGACGCGGCCATCTATGAGTTAGCCTACACAGTGTATGTGGAGAATGGGGCGGTAGAGGCCGCGTATGACGTGGCGGTGGCGGCGAGTGCAGCGGTGCCGGAGGATCTGACGTGGCGGCAGCGGTGGGCGCAAGTGGCGGAATGGACGGGCCGGGGGGCGGAGGCGTTAGCGCAGTGGCAGGTGGTGGTGCAGCAGCAGCCCAGTCCGGAGGCCTGGGCGGCCCTGGTGCGGTTAGGACGAGGGTTGCGGAATCTCCAAGCCTGGGCTTTTGGTTTGGAAGAAATGAATAAAGCCTTAGGACTCTTGCCCCATCATATGAAAGAGTTAGCAGGGGTATACGAAGAAATGGGAGAGCCAGAAAAAGCCATTGCCCAACTTCAACATGCATTCGACCAGGCTCCGAAGCAAGAGGTTTTAGAGGATTTGGGGCTAGTCTATGAACGAATGGGGAGAACGCAAGAGGCTTTAGAGGTCTTCGATATTTTGAGTGCACAGTATGGCAGTACGATGAAACTAGCAAAAAAACGAGCGAGGTTACTGTATGAGCAAGGAAAACTTCGAGAAGCCTTGACTGTTCTTACTGAACAACAAGATAAGGCCCCGTTGGATGATTTTCATTATTGGGAAACCCTGGGAGATATTGCATGGGATCTTCAAGAAGATGCTGTGTCTCGTCAGGCGTATGAAACACTTTTTCAGCATAAAGAGCTTTCAGCGTTTGAGTTGGAACGATATGTATGGTTGGTGAAGGGTGATGATCCTCAACTTGGTATTCAGTTAGCTCAATACGGATGGCAGCGTTTTTTTAAGGTGGGATTTTTTCTTCTAGGGGTGGACATTCTTCAAGAAGAAAAAGAGTGGGATGCATTAGCTAGGATGTTAGAAGATGTGACGGAATCGCAACTTCGAATACTTGAACCCCATCAACAATATTGGTTAGTCCGCGCGGAAGTTTTTTCCAGAAAGGGAGATCTGGAACGTGCGTTCGAAGCCTATCAAGAAGCCTTGCGTCATGAGCCTCATTCTCCAGTGATTCGTTTAGCCATGCTATGGCTTCTTATTGATGGGCAACAGCTGGAACAACTTCATTCCTTGTTGGTCAAATGGGAGAAGAGCGCGGCAGCCGATTCGCGGTTTTGGAGTGCTTTTGCGACAGCCTATATGTTGCTTGGTCAACCACTACAGGCGCTGCCCTATTTTGAACAAAAATTTCAGGAATCGCCACATGATTATTTATGGGTGTTGTACTATGCGGATGTCCTAGAGTTGACTGGACAACGTTCTCATGCTTGGGAGCTTCGTCAATATGCTTGGGTGACATTACGCAAGGAGGCTCAGTCGAGTGATGATTTAGATTGGAATCGAGATGTTATGCTCGTTTATGGAAGATTAGCGCTGACTCGAGAATCTGGAGACAGAGTTTTGGCTCTCTTTTTACGCCTTCTTCGCCAACAGCCAGATGCAGCCACCAAAGAACTTATCCTGTCCTGGTATCTGAGTCGAGAAAAATACGACCCTGCACGGTTTTGGTTATGGCGTTACTATGCCAGACAATTATCCAAGCCGAACTTTGCCTCCCTTGCGCTAGCTTTGATTGATAACAATAAAGTAGTGCTAGATCGTCTCTTATCAGAAAAAAGCCATTCGTTAGATCGTTTGCAGCAAGTGGAAGCTGCAAAACGTCTCCGGCGAGACCAGTTGGTGCAAACGTTGGCTTCCGAAGGTGTGGAGAGTTCGCCCACTCCAGACTTGTATGCTCGTGTATTGTCAGATTCAGTCCTTTCGCATATGGCATCTCCCCTAGACACTCATCAACAACTTTCCTTGACTGCTCAGTTATGGAGTGGTGTTCCTCATGTGAATACCCGCTTTCGCTTTCAAAACCGTTCGCCATTAGTTTTCCAACAGATTGAACAACTTTGGAATGTTCCGCTTGGTCGAGGCATAGAATTTCATCCTTTTATAAGCCATGGCTGGCAACACAATACGGATCGAAAGGTATTTCGTCGTGTGCCGAGAGCCGATACTCGAATCGGGGGGTATTTGCAATGGAATATGGGACCGGTACTTGGAGAATTTTCACTCTATCATCGCCAAGCTCTTTCTGCATTTGTGTCCTTGCGTGGCCGTACTCAGTTGACCTGGGGGGGAAGAACAACGTCTGAATTTTTGATTGGGAGAAATTTGGAAGCCGATATTTCTGTGGGCATGCTGGTTGGAGGAGTTCAAGATTTGTTACGGATGAATCATACCTACCAAGTGAGTAAATGGGACACGGCATTCCTGCAGTTTGACTATCCACGTTTTTATAGCCAGGACCGTAGATTCCTTGGACAAGGCATTGCCGTGGAAGGGGCTTGGTCTCATCGTCTTCGACTTGCCTATCCTGATATCACGTTTCGGTTGTCAGGGAATTGGCAACGCTATTCTAGAAGACAGGAAGTTTCTGGGAAGTTGCCGCGGTTATTTTCTTCACAACATTCATCCATCCCAGTTAGTAATGTACTTCCCAAAACGTTTAGCCAGATTGAATTGGGGGCAGGAGTGGGGGAGTCGACGTTCTTTTCCTATGGCAAAAACATTCGCCCATTTTTATTTGGGGGGGTGAATCTTAATCCTGAAACAAGCGTTGGCGCCAATATTTCAGGTGGGATTAAAGGGAGTGTTATCGGACAAGACCAGCTTTCGTTATATGGGCGATATTTGCGAGGAGGGTTTAGACAAGACTCTACCGTTACTGAATGGGGTTTGCAGTATCAATTGTGGTTTTAACGAAGGAGGACATGATGGGGACATGGCGGCGATGGGAATGGTTGTTGGTCGGCGGGTTGTGTTTGGTGGTGAGTGGAGGCTGCTCCGTGATTGATTCCTCGGTCGCACCCTCACTGTCGACCGATAAGACTTGGGCGATTTTGCCGTTTACGAATTTGACGGAAACACCTCAAGCAGGTCGACGTGTCGAAGCGATCTCAACAGGGTTATTACATGCTATGGGAGTCAAATCTTCCATTCAATATTCTTCGACAGAGAAAATGGATATTCCTGAGATCGGTTCCTTTACAGATACTCGTGCAGCAGCTTTATCTTGGGCCAAATCTCAGCAGGCTCAATATGCATTGACGGGGGTAGTTGACGAATGGCGTTATAAGGTTGGTGTGGATGGAGAGCCAGCCGTTGGAGTGACACTCGAAGTTGTAGATGTCGCGACAGGAACAGTGGTCTGGAGTGCGGTTGGTGCTCAAACGGGGTGGGGGCGGGAAGCCGTCAGTGCGGTTGCGCAAAAACTCGTACGTCATCTTTTGGAACAGGCACATCTACATACTTAAATGAACGTTCCATTACATTTACGTATTCTTCCCCAACGATGGCAATGGGGTGAAGCCACGCTATTAACGGTTGGCGCTATCGGTCTTGCAGCCTGGCTGCATCCAGCGGACCCTTTTTTGTCAGGCTATTCCTTCCCTTGGATTTGGGTAGCCCCACTTCTTGTTGCGCTGCGTTATGGGATGTGGGCGGGGATGTTGTCGAGTGGAATGATCCTTGGTGGATGGCTCATCTCTGATCAATTGTTTGGAGGCCCTTTCCCTGCACTAGGGAAATCCTATGTTGTGGGATTGCTCTTTTTGGTCTTGCTAACAGGAGAATTTGGGAGTCAATGGAATATCCATCTGACTCAAATCAAAGAATGGAATGACTATTTGCGTCGGCGAGTTCATGAAATCACACAATCGTACCACTTGCTCGGGATGTCTCATCAGCAACTAGAAAAGCATCTAGCAAGTCGTCCATTGACCTTACGTGATGCGTTAACCCGATTACGTGGTTTTTTCCTTGATTCAGAAGAGGGCATATCTGATAGCGGGGCACATAAGTTTTTGGCCTTGATTGGGCAATATTTCCAATTTGAAATCGCCTCGATTCAGAGTGTTGGTCCAAGTGACATACAGGCTGAGCCACTGGCGGTGATAGGTGAACCGCCTCCTTTGTCCTTCGAAGATCCCTTAGTGAAGCATGCCTTAGCAACAGAGGAGTTTTCTCATATTGTGATGGCAGATGGTTCGTTTTTACATACCTCTGAGTATTTGATTCTGGCTCCAGCCAAACGAAGTGATGGAACGGTCATTTCATGGTTAGTGGTCAAGCAAATGCGGTTTTTGAATCTCCATCGAGATAATTTGCTCATGCTGCAAGCATTTTTAGGATATTTTGCAGATGGAGTCTATAGTGGACAACTTTCTAAAAGGCTTCTCCAACGTTTTCCTGAATGCCCAGTTCCGTTTGCTCGAGAATTAACCAGATTGACGCGGCTTCAACAGGAGCTAGGCTTGCAAAGTCAACTTGTGCATTTGCGGTTTGAGGAAACGCCAGTACAGGACCAAGCGGTGGGCATGATTTTAAAGACAGCCAGAGGACTCGATGAAATTTGGTATGTGGGTGGAGAGGTTGAACAACAGCTTTTAGTGTTATTGCCATTTTCAGATGAATCTGTGTCAGAAGGGTACTTAGAACGGTTACGAGGCTTGCTGAAAGAACGTTTAGGGCTCACCTTATTGGAAGCAGGAGTGCATGTTTGCTATTACGAATTGGAAGAAGCTAATCCCTCAACATTGCTGGAACGACTTTTGGAGGCAGAGCCTTCCGGGGTTTCTACTGGTTTTGCTCACCGCGGTGAGTGAAATAGGCGGAAGTCGTGTTCTGGTTACCGAGGGATGGCTCCAAGTTTGGTGGGGATATGCTCTCTTCGGGCATCTTGTACTAAGCGGACTTTCAGGAGTAGGTGGGATGATCGTATTGCGAGCCAATTATCCCGCACAGAACCAGTCCGTTTTTCTCTTTTTCTCAATTTTTTCTTTCTGTATTCCTGTATTAGGTTCGCTGGGTGTGCTGTGTCTTGTTGGATATTTTCACTATTGTGGAACTTCTACAGTATCAACACCGATCGGCACCGTCAGGGATTCTGGTTTTCGGCGTGGTGGACGAAGCCATGATCCTCAATATTACAGTGGAAATGTCCATTCGATTTTGTCGACGACTTCGATTAATGACATGCAGCGAATGCAAGCTCTTTTCAAGCTTCGATCGTTGCAAAGTCGACAAACGACGCAAACTTTTCGATCCTTGCTCACAGATAAAAGTGAAGATTTACGGTTAGTTGCTTTTGGTTTGTTGGATAAAACAGAAAAAGCCATTTTCTCTCGGATCCATCAAGAACTCACATTACTGGATGAGGTGGCCGAAGATGAACAGAAAATAGAACATTGGCGCCAGCTGGCCTATACCTATTGGGAACTTGTGTATCAGCAAGCTGCAGTTGGTGATGTCTTAGGTTTCGCGATGGACCAAGTGCGTGTATATGCCACCGAAGTGTTATTTTTAGAAGAGCGGGATGGGGGAATGTGGGGGTTGTTGGGGCAAGTCAATTTTCAGGCTGAAGATTATGAGGTCGCACGGTATTGTTTCAGTCGAGCCCTGGTTTGTGGGTTGCCTGAATCTCGTATTGTCCCGTACATGGCGGAAGTCTTGTTTGCGCAACGAGAGTACTCCAAGCTTCAAATTTTATTGTCTATTCAAACAAATCTAGCTGATTTGGCAGCCTTCCAACCTGTTCTTGAATATTGGGGATTCTCTAAACCCCCAATGGAAAAGGTGGCGCACGGTGTCCTCGTTTAAGGTTCCACACATACGTGCATCACAGGTCGATATCATGCTGCTTTTAGAGGGGACCTACCCCTATATTCGCGGAGGTGTGTCGGCCTGGGTTGATCAACTGATCCAAGCGTTTCCCAACTATAGCTTTGGTCTTGTCTTTATTGGCGGACACCCTGATCATTATGGAGAAATTCGTTATGAATTGCCCAAGCAAGTTGTTCACCTTGAAGCCCACTTTGTACACCTTCAATCTCTGAAGCCGCCTGTGAGAGGGATGAAGGGTGACCCAGCTTTCTTTGAATTGATCAGAGAATTCCATAACGCCATTCGTACCCGATCAATACAGGATGGGCAAGACGCCATGCTTGCCACGTTGATGGAGGCTCTTCTAAAAAATCCTACTGGACTGCAAACGCAATTTTTATTTAGCGAAGAGGCATGGGAATATTTAGGAGAGATTTTTCGTAAGTATTGCTCTGATCCCTCATTTATAGATTTTTTCTGGACGGTGCGAGAGGTTCATGCGCCAATTTGGCTGTTAGGGCAGGTGGCGGCCGCTCTTATTCCCTCTCGCGTGTATCATACAATTTCTACTGGATATGCGGGATTTCTCGGATCATTACTCCAATATAAAACAGGGAACCCTCTTATCCTTTCAGAACATGGTATTTATACAAAAGAACGAAAAATTGATCTATTTCAAATGAATTGGTTGCCTGATAACCGGCTAGAGTTTGAAAAAGGGAACCAGCAGGTTGGTTACTTTCAAAATCTGTGGATCAGATTTTTTGAAACATTTGGTCGAATGTGTTACCGCGCCGCTGACCCTATTGTGTCGCTCTATGAGGTAAATCGCCAACGACAAATAGTTGATGGTGCCGATCAGAAACGAACAGTGGTCATTCCGAACGGAATTCCCGTGCAACGATTTCATCCACTTCGTGACAAGCGACCACTCAATCCCCCTCCAGTGTTAGGGCTTATTGGACGGGTTGTTCCCATTAAAGATATCAAAACATTCATTCGAGCTATGCGGACAGTAGTGAATCGGATTCCTGAAGCTGAAGGATGGATTGTGGGACCACAAAATGAAGATAGTGAATATGTGGAAGAATGTCAGAATCTGGTCCAAAGTTTAGGGCTAGGGAACGCCGTTAAGTTTTTAGGATTTCAAAAAATGGAAGATGTGTTTCCGAAAATTGGGCTCATCATTCTCAGTTCTATCAGTGAAGCTCTGCCGTTGGTAGTGTTAGAGGCCTTTGCGGCTGGCATTCCAGTGATCACGACGGATGTGGGGGCCTGTCGGCAATTAATTTTGGGAGAAGGCATGCCTGGAGATACCTGTGGTGTTGCAGGAGCTGTTGTCGGAATGGCGGATGCGAATGGCCTAGCCCATGAAGCTCTTGATTTATTGTTGAATCACAAGAAATGGTTCTCTGCGCAACAAGCAGGCATGAAACGAGTGGAAACGTTTTATACGGATACGGAAATGCTGGAACGCTATCGTTTTATTTACACACAGGCATTAAATTATGGCCGGGATCGGGTTCGAGCTTCGTAAAATTCTTAAAAAAGACAGCTATTGGTCTGTCTTCCAGGCCTATGGGTATGCAGGTGTCATTAGCTCAGGCCCATGGATTTTGTCGATCCTTGGTCTTCTGGTCATCGGTTTAACAAGTATTTCTTCTGGGGCTCAAGGAAATCACGTTGCGCAATTCCAAATTTCTGTGACGTATGTCATTGCGACTAGCCTGATCTTGACCGGATTTATTCAATCCTCATTTACCCGTTTTGTGGCAGATCGGTTATTTGAAAAGCAGGACAATCTTGTCTTGCCAAATTTCCATGGAGTTATCAGCTTGGTGACTGTTGTTGCCGCGCTCATTGGAAGCGTAGCTGTGCTGATTCTCTTTCCTATGCAATCTATCACTTACCGAGTCTTGATGGTTGGAAGTTTTGTGGTGTTGGCGAATGTGTGGGTTGGAACCATTTTTCTTTCTGGACTTAAGCAATACCAAGGGATCCTGATCCTTTTTGCCATAGGCTATGGTGTGACTGTCGGTGCTGCGCGATTGCTCAGTTCGTATGGACTTGAGGGACTGCTGTTTGGGTTTTTCTTAGGGCAGTTTGTGCTGCTGTTGGGGATTATGGGATTGACGTTTACACATTATTCCTCTCCAGATTTCTGGGGTTGGGAGTTTATTCAAAAAGGGCAATTGTTCCGTGAGTTGATTTGGTTGGGATTTTTTTATAATGCCGCATTATGGGTCGATAAAATCCTTTTTTGGTATTTCCCTCACACGGGACAAGTCATTATTGGGCCATTAAAAAGTTCGCCCATTTATGATTTGCCCATATTTTTAGCGTACCTCGCAATATTGCCAGGCATGGCCAGTTTTTTGGTTCGAATGGAAACGGATTTTGTCGATCGGCATGTTGAGTTTTATGATGGAGTCCGTAATGGGGCTTCTCTAGATTTTATTGAGGAAGCAAAGTCCGGCATGGTGCGAACAGCGAGGCAAGGCCTCTATGAAATTATGAAAATACAATTTGTCGTGTGTTTGATGTGTTGGTGGGCGGGCCCGACAATTTTGTCGTGGTTGGGAATATCCATGTTGTATGAATCTCTATTGTATATTAATGTAGTTGCAGCTAGTTTGCAGGTCGTATTTTTGGGAATTCTCAATACGCTTTTTTATCTAGATAAGCGAGCTTTGGCCTTACGGTTAACGATTATCTTTTTTGTCAGCAATGGGCTGTTGACGTTAGCGACCTTGATGGGAGGGATGGAATTTTATGGGTATGGTTTTGCCGGGTCGGTCTTGCTAGTGGTCGTTATTGGGATGTATCAACTAGATAAAACATTTCAAAAATTAGAATTTGAAACATTCATGCTGCAATAGTTCATTCGCCACGAGGCCTTCAAACATCTCTTCCTTTTTTCAGCCCTGTCCTCTATATCATTGATGTGACGTGTTGCTGCAGAGGATTGATCATTTTCGATGCAAGGGACCGTTGAATAATTCAATTTCAGGTTACGAAAAGGCCTTCAGAGCACTGGTGACTTCAATGCGAAGGGAATGGTCAAAAAAGTCCATCCAGTCCTGCCCTGAGCGTGTCGAAGGGAAGGCCGCAGCCATTTTTGCGCGCGGAGCGTCCTGGCATGACGTGAGCACGGGAAAATGGCGAGAACGCCGCTGGCGGCTTTTTTCAACATTCCCATGCAAGAGTCATTGTGAGGCTTTGGCTTTCCCAATGTTGGCTTGCATGATGATGCGTATGTATTCAAAAAAATTGGGATGGTTGTGTTCAGGGAATTTCCATTTCCGGTAAAGAAATTCACCAAAGAACAGGAGGCCTACGACGAAATAGTTTATGACGTTTGTTAATAGAGACCATACTTCTGGAGTCCCAAGCCATGCTGTGAAGAAGGCCCCTAGCGAGAGGACCGCAAACATTACAGTCCAAAGAATCGTGATGGAACGAGTATAGTTTCGCATGCGTTCAGTCAGCGGTCCACGGGCTTTTTCCCCAATATCCGTCACGAGCGGGATATGGTTTGGTAGCAGGGATTGAGAGAAAACAATCAATAGGAGTGTTGGGATTATGACTGAGGGAGCATAGATCAAAAAATAGGTTTCGTTGATATGGCTAAATGTAAGAGCACCTAGGGCAATAAGTCCAAGTATGGCCCATGAAAATATTTTCAAGTGCCACAATTCTTTGAATAGTACCCCTCCTGCTAACATGACAAGGGCAACCGCCTGAAGCATCGGCATTTTAGTCCACACTGCCAAATGCGCAAATAAGGGATAACAGATGATTAAGATAATCTGCATAGATCAAAAAGTTATTCTTGCACGGCAATAAGGCGTTCTATGTGCTGAACATATTACATGCCATCGGCTGTCGTTAAGAACTTGATGTTGTCGTGGTGTAGAATGGCGAAGGTGTGTGTTCTCATTCATGAATTCTCTTCCAAGGGGCCGGTCTTGATTACCATATCTCGCAGTTATCCTTAACATTCCAATGTCTGGTGTCTGGCCATTATCGCGTATCTTTCTCACTATTTAATTCCAAGAAATTAACATGGTTCTTGTAGTTGGAAAAGAGAGTATAAGGAAAAAATTTGGATGTCTTAAATGGTAGAAAGTGGTCAAAAATCATTGGGCCTTTGATAGATGACGCTGTTCTGGAAGTGTAGTACAGAGTCATTAATGGGCTAGTGAAGCAGTGTGCCGTCTCTATTTGAAGTGCCAACAGTCCCTTGCAGGGATACAGAGATACTGGAATGCCATGGCAAACTTTTCTTGAAGAAGATACATGCCTTGCTTGACAACTCTCTCCCAGGGGGCTGTTGTCAACAATGCGCGGCACGAAGTATTCTACTGAGAATTATCATGGCTAGAGGAGGTTTTTATGTGTAACAGCTATACACCTAAGGGGCGGAAGTCCGCAAGCAAAATTTTTGTTGCTGTCGCTGTTTGTCTGAGTTCAATTCTTCTTACAGCCTCGACAAGTGCTGTTGCTGAAACGACAGTGAAAGGAGTCTTGATAGCTAATGGTAAGACGATAGAGCTGCCCTATGTCTATGTGTGGAAGGAAAAAGAAGGGTTTTATGATGCGAGCGACCCTGCTTGGAGTTTCATTTTTGTTGAGCGCCCCCTCAAGCCCCAAGAAATTGGGGTCCACGTTTCGGATACCGCGTGGGTTCATGTTGGTATTACCGAGACTCAAAAGTCTACTCAGCAGAGAAAAATTACCGCTTACACTCAATCGCTGAAGTTCTCAGCAGGTGCAGGGGGCAATATATCAGGTGGAGCTTATCCAGAGGTTGAAATCAAAGGCCTTCATACAGATCATGTTTCGGGTCGAATTTGGCACGCGAACCCACAGAAAGTTTTTGAGGATAGTTTTCAATTCGACCTTGCATTCAGCGCTCCTATCTCAGATCCCAATGCTCCCACAGTCGTTGGTACTCCTCTTCCTGCGGGAGGTGGGGAGCCAGGGCAAGCTTATCTGAAATGGACCGAGATTGTTCACACCGGTGATATTGAGCTATTGAAAAGTATCATGCCTTCAGAAATGGCTGACCAGTTTGGTTCCATTACCGCTGAGGAGGCTCAGCAAGAGGTCAAATTCATGCAAGAGATGACGCCGACTGACAATATCATCCTCAGTGGTTCGAGTGATGGGGAGGTGGCCATCCTTCAGACTGAGGGGATGATGGAAGGCGAGAAAATATCCGTTGAGGTCACGATGACGAAGATGAGTGGCTTCTGGATCCCGACAAATATGTCAATGTAAGCTGGATGTGAAATTCACTAATGCTCTGATCAGTGAAGTCCTTCGGTCTTTCTCATGCTTTCGCGGGCCTCCAATCCGCCAATAGAAAATACCTCCATTAACACCTCTGTTTGCATCCCACTTTATTTCTTGTAGCCTGCTAGGGAAATTCAGTCTTAGTTCTTAGTAGATGAGCCGATGATAGTTTGGCGGAGAGGGTGGGATTCGAACCCACGGTCCCTTGCGGGACAACGGTTTTCGAGACCGTCCGAATCGGCCACTCTCGCACCTCTCCGCGCTATGTTAATTTTTAGGTATGCTGCTTGTATTTGCTGTAAATGCGTCTTTACTTTTACTCCGCCCTTGTCCTCTCCGCGATGCCAATCCCTTATAGGGCGAGAGAGTTTTGAAATAGTGTAATAGAGAGTTGAAAGGCTATGGGATTGGTTGTGCCTCGCGAAGTTGTTGAAAGAACCGTTGTAACAGAATACGGCTTTCTTCAGCCAAAATGCCTTCCTGAACAGTAACACGATGATTGAATCGTTCTTCTGCAGTTAAATCGCAGATTGATCCACATGCGCCGGCTTTTGGGTCTCGGGTGCCAAACACGAGACGCGTTATGCGGGATTGAATAATGGCTCCTGCACACATCGCACAAGGTTCTAGTGTGACATAGAGTGTGGTATTCGTAAGGCGCCAAGCTCCCACCCTCTCTGCTGCAGTACGAATGGCCAAGAGTTCAGCATGGGCAGTTGGGTCTTGTAATGTTTCACGCTGATTATAGCTTGTAGCGATGATGGTGCTCTCATGGACGAGGACGGCTCCGACCGGCACTTCTTGAGCGTGATAGGCCTGCTCCGCCATCACCAAAGCCCGCTGCATGAATTCAAAATCTTCGTCGTAGTCTAGCGGTTCGTGTAACATATTTGGTCGATTCAGGTGACGGATGAAGCCTTGAAAATTAGACTTGAGTTGTTACCAACTAGGGAAAAAAATGGTATCATAGCCACTATCTGATGTATAGCCAACCTATCCACTACTCTTGGTGACTACTCCCACCTTCGTTTCTTGTCAGGATCCAGTTCCACTATCGATTGTGCAAGCGATGTGGAAAGACTTGTCGTGTCGATTTTTTGAGAATCGACTTCCTGCCATTGCTATAGAATGGAGTACACGTCTGACGGCGTCAGCTGGGTTATTTGTAAGTCAGGTTGGTCCGAGAAGTCGTTGGGTGTCGTCTGCCTATCGACATGGCGAGGCTCGGGTCATTCGTCTTTCTATGCCGTTACTTCGCGGGCAACCGGAGTCTGAACTTCTGGGAACCTTGGCCCACGAAATGATTCATCAATGGGAATATGATATTCGGAAACAGCGGCCTTCTCATGGGCCCACTTTTCGAAAAATGATGGATCGCATGAATGAGGCCGGTCTTTGTATCACTATTCGACACCAATTGAATGAAACGGTGGAAGCCTTAAATCGCTATGCCTGGGAATGCGTGCGTTGTGGCATGACCTACCATCGGCAACGCCGCACAATTGTTCCCTCCCGACATCTTTGTAGCCGTTGTCGAGGTGTACTCGTTGAAGTGGAATTAAGAGAAACGCAGGACCTGCGTTCAAAAAGATTGGGGAGTTCTGATCTGGAAGAGATTTGCTCTGAGCAAACGGCACCACGGCAATTGTGCTTTCACTTTTCATGAGAAGTAGAGAAGGGAAAGGAAAGGCCTAACGGCGAAAAGCGTCCTTATCTTTGATGATGTCAGCCAGAAGTTTGTCGGCCAATTTGGCTGCTTGCCGTTGTCGCCACCATTTTTGGACAAGTGTATAGATGAAGATGGTACTCAGTGCGAGGATAAGACCGGTAGTTACGCTGTCCATAGAGGCAGTTTAAAAGAAAAAAAATCAGGATGGCAAGATCCTAGATATGGATTACTTAGGGATATGAAAAAATCGATTTCACCAATAGAATGGTGTGAACAACCTTTTGAAAAATAAGGATAATTTAATGCATTTTGGTTTAAGGTTTTGCCTGTAAAGAACGATCGTCTAGATCTATGGAACTGCTGATTTTACTTGGAGCATTAATCATCATTTTGTTGGGGGCTGAAGCCTTTACCAATAGTCTTGAGCATTTTGGAGAACGGCTTGGTATTTCGGAAGGTGTAACGGGGTCTGTATTTGCGGCTGTTGGGACTGCGTTGCCAGAAACCATGGTGCCGCTCTTTGCGATTTTGATTGGGTCAGGGTCAGAAACCGTTCGCCATGAAGTGGCTGTTGGAGCCATTTTAGGTGCGCCGTTATTATTAGCTACGGTAGCATTTTTTCTGGTGGGTCTATTTGCGGCAAAATCACGGGGATGGTATAGGGCATTGCATCCGGAACCTACGGGGTTTTCTCGTGATCTGGTTTGGTTTAATTGGGCCTTTTTTATTGGCGTAGTGGCGACATTTGTGCCACCAGATTGGACTGGGATTCGGGGTGTGTTGGCTTTCATCCTCGTGGGGATGTATGTAGTGTATCTGACCTTTACGATTCGAGCCTCAACAACGTTAGTTGATGATGGGCATGCCACAGAGGCTGATCATCCCCTCTATTTAACGAAAATTGGGTTGCCAGATAATTTATTGAGTATCTTGTTTCAGTTGGCCTGTGGGTTAGGGTTGATTATGTTGGGAGCTAAAGGTTTTGTGTATGGCATTGAACATCTAGCTCCCCAATGGGGTATTTCTGCGCTGACCTTATCCCTTTTAATTGTTCCTGTGGCAACTGAGCTTCCGGAAAAGGTGAATAGTATTTTGTGGATTCGCCGAGGTCGGGATACTTTAGCTGTAGGAAATCTTACCGGAGCGATGATGTTTCAGGGAAGTCTTTTGCCTGCTGTGGGTATTATGCTGACGGCGTGGGTCCCCCAAAAAGAAATTCTCGTTGGAATGGCGATGACCTTAGTGGCCGCCTCCTATTTAACATGGCTGGTGCGGCATGGAACGGTGAAGCCGATTCATTTAGTTGTGAATGGTCTGTGTTATCTTGTCTTTGTCCTTTCGATTCTTTTCTGGTAGGCCCGTGGGAGTCTTTTTGCACAATAGGTGAATGGGCTAACGAGAAATACCATGGCGCTTCCCCTAGTTGTTGCTACCCGACAGCTCTCTCCCAAAAACGTGGATCTTTTATCGACTCATGCCCAGGTCGTGTGTTGGGAGTCGGATTGTCCTGTCACCCGTGAATGGTTATTGGAGCGTATTCCTGAAGCCGCAGGGCTCTATTGCCTGTTAACGGATCAAATCGATCAGGAGATCCTTCGCGTCGGAAAACAATTATGTGTGGTGAGTACCATGTCGGTAGGCTATGACCATATCGATATACCTACCTGTACGTCACGAAAAATTCCTGTTGGCCATACGCCTGGTATTTTGACAGAGACGACAGCTGATTTGGCGTTTGCCTTATTAATGGCTGCAGCTCGGCGAATTGTAGAGGGTGCTGCCTATGTTCGACAGGGCCAATGGTTAGAATGGAAACCAGGTCTCTTGTTGGGAACTGATATATACGGTTCCACGTTAGGAATAGTCGGATTTGGTCGCATTGGTCAGGCGATGGCCAGGCGTGCTCAGGGATTTGGGATGAAAGTGCTTGCGGTTGGATCGCCGCGACAGGATTATGAAGTACCAGAAGCATTTGGAGAGGGAGGGATGGACAATATATCACCAGATGAAGCTCCTATCACGTTTGTGGATTTTCCTACGGCATTGAGGGAATCAGATTTTGTTAGTCTGCATGTTCCCCTTACAGCCGATACGCATCATCTTATGAGCACCTCTGAATTTCAGATGATGAAACCTTCGAGTATGTTGATTAATACCTCTCGTGGAGCAGTGGTTGACTCAGCTGCATTGTTTCAGGCGTTACAGGTTGGCACGATTAGAGGGGCTGCCCTGGATGTAACGGATCCCGAGCCTCTGCCAGTTTCCCATCCATTACTTACCCTACCGAATTGCCTAGTCATTCCCCATTTAGGAAGTGCGTCTATGGTCACCCGCTCTCGTATGGCGGATATGGCGGTAGAGAATCTGATTGCTGGCTTGCGAGGTGAATGTCTACCACATTGCGTAAATCCCGAAGTGTATCAATGAATTTTTTCCCGAAACGTTCTTCGCATCAGAGTCGTTCACTGTTGGAAACGTTTTTTGCCACCTGTCCGCGTGGATTAGAAAAGGAGTTAGCGAATGAATTTCGTGATTTAGGGGGTGAAGAGATTTGTGTGACTTCGGGTGGAGTAGAATGTCATGGCCCGTTTTCACTCTGTTATCGGCTGAACTTGGAGAGTCGGATTGCGAGTCGCGTTTTGTGGCGAGTGGGGCAGGGGACTTATCGTCATGCGGAGGACTTATACCGGCTTGCTTTGAAATTACCCTGGTCTGAATGGTTTTCGGTAGGATGTCGGATCAAAGTTCGTCTCGTTGCGAAAGAATCTCCATTAAGGAGTCTTGAATTCTCTACGCTTCGTGTGAAGGATGCGATTTGTGATCGTTTTTTTCGTGAAGTGAACAAGCGGCCTACGGTTGATAAGGGGAACCCCGATGTTCAAGTTGTAGTTTTTGTCGATGAAGACCAAGTGGTTTGGTATCTGGATACGACCGGTGAACCTTTGTTTAAACGTGGTTGGCGACAAGCGACTGGTGAGGCTCCCCTGCGAGAGAACTTGGCTGCGGGTATTCTTCGATTGGCAGGATGGACGGGAGAACACGTGTTACTGGACCCTATGTGCGGGGCTGGGACGTTTATCATTGAAGCTGCTCTGATGGCTAAAGGCCTTCCGCCTGGTGGCCGCCGCCAGTTTGCTTTTAGGCATTTAAAAAAATTTGACCAATTAGTTTGGGAAAGTATTTGTCAGAAAATTGCTTGTACTTACTCTAATATTCATTCGCTACAAATATTTGGTAGTGATCAGGATGCCCATGTCTTATCTATAACAAGGAATCATCTTGAATATCTTCACTGCCCTGATGTTCAAGTGAGCCAATGCGATGTTTTAGAGAGGGTTCCACCCGCTGCGAAGGGTCTGATAGTGACGAATCCCCCGTATGGGGTTCGAATGGAAAATCAGACAAGCCTTGAGCAGTGGTACCCAAAGTTTGGAGATGTTCTGAAGCAGCGATTTGCTGGTTGGACAGTCTATATCTTGTCCGCCGATTTTCGGTTGCCTAAACTCATTCGATTGGCTCCATCACGTAAAATTCCACTTTTTAATGGTGCGTTGGAATCCAGGTTGTATGAATTCCAGATGGTGGCAGGGGGGAATCGACGAACCGTTCGACTCGCAAAACATCAAGGAAAGAGTTGATGGGCCATTAGAGCCGTGGTGACCCGGACATGTTTAAGAGTGTGACCCAGACATCTTCCACGCATCGCAACACAAAAATCCATTCATCGCATGTGGCGGGCCGCATAAATAAATGGCAATTTTCTGGGAAGGCGATTTTGTTCGATGACGTGGGGTCTTGTTCAGAAAACAGCGCTACTGGAATGGTTTTGAGCCGACGATCTTGTTGTAACTCCTGAATGATCTTATGTCCTGTGTAGTCGGGTAAGTGATTAGATAAAAAAATCAAATCGGGTTGTGGAGCATCGACGTGTGGATATTCCTGACGTAAAAAGGCCAGGGCATGCTCGCCATCTTCGGCTTCTAAAATTTCTACGCAGATGATTTGTGCAACGTTGAGGGCTTCTTTTAGAGCTTCGGTTTGCGCAGGGTCATCCTCAATGGTGAGGATCTTTATTGAATTTTTGACGGCTCCGCGCATGATAGCTAATCCGTACTCACTGTTGCCGTTATATAAACGACAACGAGAGCTATTCTAGGTGAATAACAATGCCTCGAGGGCAATCGAATTTTTGGCTCTTCTGTGTTTTCGGTTGAATGGTGGATAGGGTTAAGGGGGAAAGTTTCAGATTGTGGTGGGAGAACGGAGTGAATCTTTCTCTATTTTTCATCAATGAAGCAAACCGAGGACAAAAAGATCAGGAAGCTAATGCCGATGATAATCAGAGTTATGGAACTTATGCCATTGTGTAAGAATTCAGTGAAATTGAAAAGAAAGGCTTGGGGATAGACGTCAGTGTGGATTAGGTGGGTACTTTTGTCAGCCATTGTTGAATGGTCGGACGAATATCAGGGCGTATGGCGATAATTCCATTTACTGTGGGGTTGGGTTGGTTGCAGTCGATAGGTTTTTGGTTACGGTCGAAGACCAGGCCGCCTGCCGTTTGGACAAGGAGAAGACCTGCGGCAATATCCCATTCATTTTGGGGTCCGAGATTTATCATGCCATCAACGTGCCCTGCAGCCACGAGAGCTAACGAATACGCAATGGATCCCAAAAGTGGAATGCAGCGATGTTCCGTTTGCCAGTCTTGCAGCTGTGATTTGGTGACATGCCACGTATTCACGAGGAATGTGCATTGTGAAGAAGATGAAGGGGGCCGTACGAGAATGGACTGGTCATTCAGCGTAGCGGATTTTTCTTGTGTGGCACTAAAATATTCTTGTGTTGCAGGATTAAAAATGATTCCAATTGCCAGTTCTCTCTGGTCAACAAGCGCAAGAGAGATCGTATAATGAGGCACCCCTTTAACAAAAGGTCTTGTGCCATCGATGGGATCCAAGATCCAGATGCGTTGGGATTGGAGTCTTGAGGGGTTATCTGGGGATTCTTCCGATAACCAGCCATCAGTGGGAAAGGCATCTAAGAGTGTATGTTGGAGAATTTGATTGACTTCCAAGTCGGCATTTGTGACTGGTGATCCGTCGGATTTGACCTGGACTTTCAGGCCTTCATACCTCATTCTTTGTAATCGTGTGCTTGCTTGGCCAAAAGCCTGGCGTATAATTTCTAGTTCTTTGGTATAACGTGGCATCGATTTTATGTGGGTGAAGAAAGATCGTTGTTTAGGGATGAAATTCAAAACATACATTCTTATCATATCCGAGAACGTTCGTTAAGTGTGAGAGGAAAGATAGCCCTAAGCAGCAAAATTGTGTCATTTGAGAAAAATTATGCAACGGGTCACCGTTCAACTGGCTATTTCATCTGAACGATTCCAGGCCTATTACGAAGGCATGGTGGAATATGTGGTAGCGACGGCGATTGACGGCCGTACTGTAAAATTTCCCGCACGAGTCTTGCGGACTTTTCTTACCTACCAAGGGGTTCATGGAACATTCGAAATTACCTTTGATGCCAACATGAAATTCCAGAGAATTCGACGAGTGGGCCTTTCGGCTTCATAATGAATTGGTTGAGATGACAGGGGAAGACTATTCGCTGGCAGGCCTGTTTCTCAGTGCCTTTCTTTCCTCCACAATTTTGCCGGGCAGTTCTGAAATGGTGTTGGCTGCGTTAGTGACCCAAGGCGATCTGCCTCCGTGGAATCTCTTGGCGGTGGCCACGGCCGGTAATACCTTAGGGGGTATGAGTTCGTGGATATTGGGATGGGTGATGGCGTTACGTTATCCGCTTACGGAATTATCCAAGGAGGGGCAACGTCGAGCGGTCGAACGGATACGTGAATGGGGAAGCCCAATCCTCTTGTTCTCCTGGGTGCCGGTGATTGGTGACCCGCTATGCGTGGCTGCTGGATGGTTGAGAATTTCCTGGATCTCCGCGTTACTCTTCATTGGTGTTGGGAAAGCGCTTCGTTATTGGCTTCTTCTTATGATATTACCTTCTTCCAATCCCTCAATGTTAGTGATGTGACTTGTGTAGCATTCCTGCAGCGTTGTTGGTATGGTTGTCCTGCTGTACTATTCAACTTGTGAGGAGCTCTAAAAATTTCTTCTCCTTGAGGGAGAAGGCCCACTTGTGGGTTAAAACACAAAAGAAAACCAGAATATGTACCTTTTATGAGTCATTGGCAATTTTCATAGCACTTTCTCTTCTATTTATTAGTAGAGAGTCATGAAACGGAGCTCTTGCCTTGTGAATGTCCCCCTTCTTGACCTGAAAACGCAGTATATTCGTATCCAGCCAAAAATCGCCAAGGTGATGGAAGAGATTTGCGCTAAGCAAAGCTTTATTCTTGGTTCTTATGTTGAGCAATTAGAAGAGACATTAGCAGAATTTATCGGGACGAAATATGCGATAGGTGTGGCGTCGGGGAGCGATGCCTTGCTGCTTTCCCTCATGGAACTCGGTCTTCAGCCTGATGATGAAGTCCTGACTGTTCCCTTCACGTTCTTTGCCTCTACTGGTGTGATCTCTCGATTGCATGCCCGCCCGGTGTTTGTGGATATTTGTCATGAGTCATTCAATCTAGACCCTCAACGGTTGGCCGATAACATTACACCGCGAACCAAAGCGATACTTCCCGTGCATCTTTTTGGACAATGTGCGGAAATGGAAGCTATCAATAAGGTGGCAGATGCGAACGGGATTCCTGTTGTTGAGGACGCCTGTCAGGCCATTGGCGCAACGCGTAACGGCACTAAAACTGGAGCCTTTGGACGGACTGGATGCTTTAGTTTCTTCCCTTCGAAAAATTTAGGTGGATTTGGGGATGGCGGACTCATTTCTACGAATGATTTGAAGGTGGCTGAACGGCTACGACTTCTGCGGGTGCATGGAAGCCGGTCAGAATATCATCATCATCTCATTGGTATGAATAGCCGATTGGATGCATTGCAAGCCGCAGTTTTACAAGTTAAATTTCAGTATTTAGATAACTGGACGATGAAAAGACAACAGAATGCGGCCATATATAAACAGCTTTTTCACGACTATGGCTTAGATGATCAGGTGAAACTTCCTCTTGTGGCGACCGGAAATACCCATGTATATAACCAATTCACCATTCGAACCCCAAAACGAGATAAACTGAGTGAATATTTAACTGAAAAAAATATTGGTAATCGGATCTATTACCCCGTCCCGCTTCATCTTCAAGAATGTTATCAAGCACTAGGCTATCAAAAAGGAGACTTTCCCGTTGCTGAGCAAGCCGCAGAAGAAGTCCTCTCTCTCCCCATCTATCCCGAACTCACCTCAGATCAATTAACTTACGTTGTCGAAACCATCAAACAATTCTTTCATTAATTCAACAAATGAAATTTAGGGGTCAGACTCGAATTATTTAATTCGAGTCTGACCCTTATAAATGCACTAGATGCTGCAAAAGAGGGGTTGCCGTGGCTTGCTTTCTGAACCGATCCTGCAGATTGTGCGAAATTGGTAGCACATATTCAATAATGGGCATTTGAGTGGAGGATGTTTTATTTAAAAACTTTTGATACGGTAATTTCTATGTCCTTGATCTTGGCCATTGTTTAAACCTTTTTGGAGTCACTTCCCATGAAACATTTCTCTCATTCATTTGCTCGTTTTCTCAAGACGTTTGGTACAGGTGGAGTCTTGATACTTTTGTGGCTCGGGCTTCCATTTTCCAGTTATGCCGCCCAAGACTATGTGGTTTTGGGAGTCGAAGGTATTTGGGTCCGCGAGGCCACCACGGTCGTGAGTGGCGATGTGGGGGCCAATATGGCCAGCACCGGGCCTTGGCTGGCCAGTAATCAAGAAGTGACGTTTGGACAACACGTCGTCGTGCAAGATCCCACAAGCCGTGTGATGGGCGATACCATGCGCCTCAAAACCGGCTCCCAAGTCTATGATGTGTTCGTCAATACGTTGAGAGGGCCAGGACAAATCTTAGGGACGGTGACCACGCCGGTCTCGTTACCACTGGTCTCCGCTCTGCCGCCCGTGCCCGCCGTCACCCCCGGCACGCAAAACTTCAACGTGCCACCGGGAGGGACGCTCACGTTGGATGCCGGCAACTATGGTTTACTCAAAGCGCGGCCGAATGCGACGGTGACACTCACGGGCGGCCTCTACCACTTTCGGGAGTGGAATATTCGCTCTGGGGCCAAAGTCTATGCGGCCGCCTCGGTGGAAATTCGCATCCAAGACCATCTCAACGGGCGCGACGGGATTATTGTGGGGCCTGCGCCCAGTGCGACCACGCTCACGGCGGCCGATGTCGTGATTTATGGTGTGGGTATCAACGGGACAACCGGGGCCATTGATGCCACTCCCGAAGCTGCGCGCTTTGGGGTGGGCAGTACCGTCCGGGCCAATGTGTATGCGCCGAATGGATTGCTGCGGGTCTGGGAGAACAGTACCGCCACGGGAGCCTTTTTGGGGAAATGGGTGCGGATCGGCAAGAATTCCACCGTCACCTTAGAAGATGGCTTCGGCTTAGGGGCTGGTGGAGGCAACACGCCACCCCTGGCCGACGCGGGACCGGATCAACTCGCCCGAGTCAATGACACGGTGACGCTGGATGGCAGTGCATCCAGCGATGTGGATGGCGATGTACTCACGTTTGCCTGGACCTTGGTGAGTCAGCCTCCGACCAGTACTGCCACCCTGAGCGATCCGGCGGTCGTGTTGCCCAGGATCACGCTCGATCAGCCTGGGGACTATGTCGTGGAACTCATCGTCAACGATGGGAAGGACGATAGCGATCTGGATACCATCATCATCTCCACCGGGAATGTCGCGCCGGTGGCCCATGCGGGGTTAGATCAGACGGTGCCCGTTAGCCAACAGGCGTTTCTGGATGGTACGGGTTCGACCGATGCGAATGGCGAGACGCTCTCCTATCAATGGACCTTAGAGAGCCAACCGGCAAGCAGCACGGCGGTGTTGAATAATCCAACCTCGCCGACGCCGGCTTTCACCGTAGATCAGGTCGGAACCTATACGGTCTCGTTGGTGGTCTCAGATGGAGCCCTATCCAGCGAACCCGATCACGTCATTATCGACACCACGAACTCTACTCCGGTGGCGGTCGCAGGCCCCGATCAGGCAGTCTCGGCTGGCGTGACAATCACGCTGGATGGCGCAGGTTCGAACGATGAAGATGGCGATCCGCTGACCTATCAGTGGGCCCAAACGGTCATCCCTGTTGGCAGTACCGCTACGCTGAGCGATCAAACAGTGGTTGCCCCCACGTTCACGCCGGATGTGGATGGGGTGTATGTCTTTCAGTTAGTGGTACACGATGGCACGACCATGAGTGCGCCTGATACGACGGTTCTGCATGTGGGCAATACGACACCAATAGCCGATGCGGGTCTCGATCAAACCGTCCTGGTTCAGACACTCGTCACGCTTGACGGGGCGGGGTCTCATGATGCAGAAGGGGATCCCCTCACCTATCAATGGACGCTGCAGAGCCAACCAGCGGGGAGCACCGCCACGCTCCTGAATCCCACGTTTGCACAACCCACGTTCATTCCGGACGTGCCCGGAACCTATGTCGGACAAGTGGTCGTGTCGGATGGGATAGATCCAAGTCTGCCAGATACCGTGGCCATCACCGCACAAGCCACCCCTCCGCCGGGAATGCCCAATTTGATCATCAGCAGCCCGGCTGCGGGCGCCGTCATGGCCTTTAGTCCGATCACCGTCACAGGGTTGGTCAGCGACCCAGCCGCCACGGTCACGGTCAACGGCATCGCCGCGGCAGTGACGGGTGGCGTATTTGTGGCCGATGGGGTCATCCTGCAAGAAGGAGCCAATACCCTCACCGTGAGCGGCACCGATGATCAAGGAAATACGAATAGTGTGAATGTCGATGTGACACTCTCCTCCAGCTCGACCACACATCTGGATCCTCTGTGGGGCCCGGTAGAGTGGGTCAAACAGACGTCCGACGAAGAAGTCTTTACGGCCAGCTTTGCCGATTGCGAGCCTTCCGCTCAGTATGAGTTGGTGTTGATCAATGGCACCACCGGCGGCGCCAATCGGGTGGATCAGGGTGTCGTGCTGTTGAATGGCCTGGAAGTGGTAAGCGCACAAGACTTCACCGCAGTGCATGCGCAAATCACTCAACCAATTACTGTGCAAGCCACGAATACCTTAGAATTCCGGCTCCAAGGCCCGATTGGGGCGCAAGTGCAAGCCTACGTTGTCTGCACAGCCAATTGTTTGAGCGTGAGTATTGACGCACCAGTGGCCAATGTTACGATCAATCATCCCACGATGGTCGTCAATGGCACCATTTCCAGCAGTAGCCCCAGTCCAGTCGGCGTGGTGGTGAATCAACAAGCTGCGAAAGTTTTCGGAAATACATACGCCGTGGATCAAGTCCCTGTACGCGAGGGAACCGGTACATTAGGCCCCACGACGGTTGTGGCGCAAGCCACGAATGCTTGTGGGTTGCGGGCTTCGACCTCATTGCAAGTACAAACGACCGAAGTTCCTAGCGATCAGGTGCAACTCCGTGTTTCGTCCGACAGAGATATCGCGCCCAGCGAGGTGACGCTACGGGGCTCCCCCGATCTCGAGCACCCGGTGACGCTCATTGCGTGGGATCATCAAGGCGATGGCACGATCGACGCGCAGGGGCCGGATCTCCTGGAGCAAACTGTCACCTTCACACAACCTGGTCTGTATTTGCCCAACGTCATCGTCACCGATGATCAGGGTGGGACGTTCACGGCCTCAGCCGTGGTCCTCGTGCAAGATGCCGCCGCCTTCGAAGCCCAGTTGAATGCTCAATGGTCCGGGGTGCTGGACGCTCTCGCGCAGGGCGAGATTGACCAAGCCCTCACGCAGATCCTGACGAGGAAACGGGAAGTCATGCAGCATGACTGGACAGTGCTCAAGGATCATCTGAGCGAGTTGGCAACTACCTTCAATGTCCCGCTGCAACTGACCGATGGTCGTGGGGCACGTGTCGTGCTGCACTCAGCCACTCCCATTACGATGGGCACCGTTCAATTCCCCCTCGAGGTCGAATTTGTTCTGGATACCGATGGGCACTGGCGGATTAAAAATTATTAGGGAGCCCCAAGAGAAACTGTTGGCAAAGGAGAGGTTTGGTGCCAAGAATTTTTCCAGAGTATAAGCGTTCCACCGTATATGCGATGATTGGAGCAATGTTTCATTTTATTGTCGTCGTGCTTCCCTTTTCACTTTTCGAATTGTATAGCCTATTGAGTGGAAAGGGTTATGGCGGAAAATTGATAGAAGTTTACGTCCATTTTGTTTTTTTTGTTGTGTATCTCCCATTTGCGTTTCTCAATATAAACCTTCGTCAACTTCTTGCAAATTTTGATCTATCCTGGCAAGCCAAACTCTACATTACAATGGCAATTGGTGGGACTATTTTTTACACACTTAGTGGGTGGCTCATTGGATATGGGACGGATAAATTTTTGCGAAGGCGTCAAATAATAGAAAATCAAAAAATGACGGGTGTCATTCTATGAACACCTTCTGGGTAAAAAACAAATATCGGATAATCGGGGCTGGTGGATTGATGATCTTGTATGCGTTTTTGATGGGAGTAATCTTTGTCCTGGCTCCGAGCCAGGGAGATAATTGGGCCCTTTTGATAGTATTTCTGAATCCTGTATATCTCGTTTTTGCGTTCACTCCTCTAGGGAAATTGGTTGAACCTATGGGCAATTTCGGAATTCTAATGGTAATTCTAGGAGGACTATTATCATATGGTTTTTTGGGTTGGTTAATTGGCCCAGTTTTAGAACGATTTGATCCTGATGATCAGAAACACCGTGAAAAGAATAATAAATAATCGTTATACCCGTACACACCAACAAAAGGAAATCAGAAATGAAACACCTTAAATCATCAAAAAAGGGCTCTTATAATAAAACTATGGATACAATGCGATTTCTTATCTTGACAAGACTGCTTGATGTCGAACGAGTGTTTTTTAGGCTGATGATAGTTTTTATTTTGGGATTCATTGGAATATCTAGCAGTTTCTTGTTTTTCGGTGAAGCGGAAGCATGGGAAAGAAAGACTCATCGTGAACTGACTGAACAAGCTATTGAGTTTGTAGCCTCTGACTTAAACGCATATTTAGTAGATAATCTAGGGTTAGAAGGAGGATTAAATGCTTCTGTCGACGGAATGACTGTCAAGCAATGGTTGATGGAGGGCAGTGATTTGGAGGATGGGGAAGATATAGACTTTTCCTCGGTTTCTGCCATTATCTCCAGTGCTTTTTCAAATTTAAGGGTGTTGAAGCATTTTCATGAACCCATTCTTAATTCTGGTCTGGGGAATAATGTTTCTGCCATCCACTGGAGTCTTGCCGATCTGGGATCCCAATCCCCTGGAGGTCCCTGGTCTTGGAACGATGCCCGAGAGTATTACTTTAAAGCTTTGACCTCTGCAAGTAAGGATGAGCGTGATGAAAATTGGGGCAAGACGTTCCGGGCTTTGGGGCAGGTGATGCATCTCCTGCAAGATTCCGCCAATCCCTCGCACGTGCGGGACGACCCACATCCGTTTAATGAAGGGCTCCACGATTTTATGGCGCAACGAAGTGTCGGGGCGTATATCGGAGGCGGCATTTTTAGTCCAGATCCGTCGATGTTAGAAGCAGCTGGGTCTGCCGGTCCGAACGGGGAACCGTTTGCCAACCTGTTTGATCGGGATATGTATTTAGGATCAGCTCCTGAGGCCACCCTCGGTACTAATATCGGTGTCACCGAATATACTAACGCGAATTTTTTCAGTGATGACACGATTCCGGGGCAGGGCAGTGTTTTCAGTTCAGCCATCACGCATCCGGCAATCGCAGAACTCGTTCCCGCCCCAGTCCCTTCTCCATATGTGACCCTGCCTCGACTTGGGAGTCCAACTTTTCCTGGTGCCCGCGCCGCCAAACTCACCGGCAATGAAGCCGCCGCGAAATTTCTATTCACTCACACGAACTTGGATCTGTTGGGCCAACTACAACTCGATGATGCCGTGTATGACGCCTATTCCCACCACCTCATCCCACGGGCAGTGGGCTACTCGGCGGCGGTCCTGGAGTATTTTTTTCGGGGGACGGTGGCGCCGGAAGGGATAGTGCGTTATTGGGATTGGACAGACCCTCCGAATATCAAATGGTGGTTTTCCGGCCCTCTTGATCCCGGTCTTCGGTTCGGGCCTGGCACACTCTCGCTCTACTACGATGCTCCCGATGGCACGCGGCTCTTAGTCGACTCCCAACCGATTGGCGAACACGACAGTGTGCATCTCCGTGATGTGTTTACGGCCGAGGTGCCCCTCGCCCTGGCGCATGTCGATAGGACGGTTCCCCTTTGTGGCAATCCCTTAACCGTGGTCTTTCAAGGCGACTTAGGGCCGACGGGGAATCCGGGAGGTGTGAAGGAAGTGCAAGGCGTGATGGGCTGGCATGGAGCCAGTAAGGTGCACTTTGCTGATCATTCGGGCCATTTTTACGATGAGGATGATTGTCTCATTGGGACGAGTCCTCCCACAGGCCCCTTTTTATAACTCTTCCGAGGGCTCTCCAGTTGTTGGGTGTGTGCGGTCTCCAAGGAAGCGGTTGGCCTGGCATGAGTAGCCCCAGTCCCGTCGGTGTGGTGGTGAATCAACAAGGCGCGAAGGTGTTCGGAGGTACCTACGTGGTAGATCAAGTCCTCGTGCGGGAAGGCACTGGCACGCTTGGGGCCACCAATGCCTGTGGGCTAAAGGCCTCGACGAAAATGACGGCCCCTCCCGCCTTAGAGTGGTGTGCCTGAAGGATGACGACCTCAGAGAGGTCGAGGGGACTATCACTGGCCCGTTTGTTATGGGCTCTTGAATTAGGCCAACCTGTATCTGTTTGGTGGCTAGGGTGAGGAAGGGCTTAGCTGCCGAACGTGTAAGACATCTTGGTTTGTTGCTAGGCGTAGTCCATTCGCGGCGACCGAAACAACAGCAATCGTATCACCGTTGCCCGCAAAACACTCCACTTCATAGCCTTCGGGGTGTTCTTCTGTTGCAGAATGATGTTCCACAATGGTTCCCATGTCCCCTGTTACGAGGCCTTGGTCTCGGATATCCTGAGTCAGAATCACTCGCGAAAATAATGGGATGGTCATGGTTGTTTCTCCGGAATAAGGGTAATGAAACGTGCGATGGTTTCATGATGCCGAATCATCCATATTGATCGGCACCATCTCGTGCTTCCATTTGGACTGACAAGCGGA
The DNA here is from genome assembly GCA_965223685.1 of Nitrospirales bacterium. Taxonomy (GTDB): domain Bacteria; phylum Nitrospirota; class Nitrospiria; order Nitrospirales; family UBA8639; genus Nitrospira_E. Next base: position 773,824 of record CBDCXG010000002.1, on the reverse strand, counting down.
GCCCGGATTTCATATTTCTGACCATATCCAGATGAGTGGCAAGGGGCCACATCGTGGATAAGGTGTCTTGTTCGTAACCCATGCTTTGCAGGAATTGGGCTTTGGATTCACCATCGGGATGAGAAATATTGATCACATAATCACGTAATTTTTCGGGGGAAATGATGGTTGTTTCCTGGGAAAGCTTCATACTCTCGTGATCACTCAACGTTCCTCATCAAGGCTACGAAACCAAGATATCGGTAGATAGCTTCAGCATAAAAGATTCGTTCTGTAATCGCAATCATAGGAGTGGGTCCTGCTACCGTATTCTTGCAAGTGCTGACTGCCTCTATTGATGTCCTAACACTAGACTGAACCACCGAGTGGTTTTGGCCAATCAGGTCGGTGGAGATGTGATGGCCGATGCCATCAAATTCGATGTAACTGTGTCGGGGACCCTCCGCACGACGACGTGGGTGTTCCTGGAAAAGGGTTCTTTCTTTAGGGGTCAGACTCGAATTATTTAATTCGAGTCTGACCCCTAAATCTAGGGTGTGATGATTAGGGGTAGGAGGCTTCGATGGTGCTGCTGAGGCCACCGCGAGCAGTGAATTCGCCTACGACAGTTGCGGAGATTGGTTCGCAGGCTTTGACGATATCGGCCAAAATTTTGTTGACGGCATTTTCGTAGAAGATGCCAATGTTTCGGTAAGCATGAATATAGACTTTGAGAGATTTTAGCTCAAGACAGGTTTTATCAGGGAGATACGTTAATTGAATAGTTCCAAAATCAGGTAGCCCCGTTTTGGGGCAAATGGCGGTATATTCGGGAATGTCAATGGTAATGACGTATCCAGTATATTGATTGGGCCAGGTTTCCAAACGAGGGAGTTTGGCTGTGATGCCGCTTTTGGCATGCTGTTCAGTATATGACGATTTCGATGGCTGTTTCGTGGATTTCATTATTAGTGGTAGAGGGAATGTTAAAAATGAGGGCCCTTACTCTGCTATGTACGGGCTGTAGATTGGAAATATCATATACAGTGGCTTCTGAAGAGCATTACATGAATAAAGGCTAGCGGACAGCCTTTGTAGCCGTTAGGGATTCTACCTCCCCTGGTCCCTCCTTACAAAGGAGGGGAATCTTTTCTTTCCTTTTTCTGGGTTAATAAACTGGCTCGGGAACCCTCTTATCTTACAGATGAAAGCAGAAGAAAGACCAAGTGTCCTTTAGTATGGAGTCTACTCTTTTTTGAATTTTTCTGGCAACCGACTTGATGAGTTTTCTTGAGAATGGTTCTGTCTGGAGGCTATAATCTTCGCCTGGTTCGGCACGTTTCCTTCAGCTAATGGTGCCGGTGTTATTCATTGCTCACCCCTGAGTTAGGTATCTTTAATCTGCAATATTCTGTGTGAAGAGCGCCTTATTTTTAGTGCGAGGCGAACAATGGAATTGCGTAATTTTCTGAGCGAATGGCCATGATAGACGCCGATGATTTTGTCAAAGGTCTCCAAGGAATTGGATTCGACTTCTTTACTGGAGTTCCGGATACGATTCTTGGGGGGATAATTGCGCATCTTACCGAAGAACGGATGTATACACCAGCCGTTCGTGAGGATGAAGCTGTGGCGATGGCGGCAGGCGCCTATTTCGGCGGGAAAATTCCTGCGGTATTAATGCAGAATTCAGGCTTAGGGAATGCCTTAAACGTGTTGGAATCGCTGAACTTAATTTATCAAATTCCGTGTCTGTTACTGGTGTCTTGGCGTGGCTTTGAGGGGAAGGATGCCCCTGAACATTTGGTCATGGGCAAGACGATGACGACGCTTCTGGATACGATCAAAATCCCACACCGAACTCTCACAGCAGAATCAATAGTTGATGATCTCCAATGGACGGCCAAAACATTTATGGAACAGCGGATTCCTGTGGCGTTGTTGTTGAAAAAAGGTGTTGTGAAGACGATGCAACCGTAGGGGGAGGTTAAAAGAAAGAGAGAACAAGAGTGTGATGGAATGGATGTCAACTGGTGGGTATGTTTCCTCTTGATGCGCAGCCCCTCACCTCTGTCCTCTTATCGAATGGATGATGAAGTTCTGCGGAGATTAGCATGCTAAAACAGTTTTTTATTGGTGTATGGAAACTATGATTGGTCCTGAAGAAGGGGTGATGCAAAGCCGGGCGCAGGCGATGGCGGCGATTTTTGAATTGCTGACTGATCAGCCGCTCATTGTATGCAATGGGTTTCCTTCGCGGGAAGCCTGTAAGCTGCGTGACCGTGATCAAAATTTTTACATGATTGGGTCGATGGGGGTAACTGCGGGGATAGGCGTAGGCTTGGCTTTAGCCCAGCCACAGAAAACGGTGGTGGTGTTTGATGGCGATGGCAATGTTCTTATGGGGCTAGGGACCTTGGCGACAATTGGGGCCCTGAAGCCGAAGAATTATATTCATGTGGTGTTCGATAATGAAGTGTATGGGACGACAGGCAATCAACCGACGTATTCTCGGGTGGTGAACTTGGATAAAATGGCTAGAGCGGCGGGCTATGTGAATGTGGAGCGGGTGTGGGAGAAGGAAGATATTGTGTATGAATTTAAAACCATGCTTGCGGACCCTGGCCCGAGCTTTTTGCTCATCAAAGTGAATGAGCAATTGGAAGAAGCAGATCGTGTTCCCTTCCCGCCCGCAGAGATGACCACACGATTTAAGGGCAGTCTTTCATAGCAAACAGCCGATATGTGTATTCATGATCCCATCACTGTAAAGGAAAGACATAGATGATTTTATTAAATCCCGGTCCGGTGAATGTGTCTGACCGGGTGCGACAGGCATTGCTGCAACCCGATATTTGTCATCGGGAATCGGAATGTGCGGAGTTGATTGGTGGTATTCGCCAAAAATTGTTGAAGGCTTTTGTTCCTGGGGAGGAAGACGAATATACAGCAATTATTCTCACTGGCTCGGGGACAGCGGCGGTAGAAGCGGCGCTGCTGTCCAGTTTACCCTTGGGGAAACGAGCCATGGTGATTACCAATGGTGTCTATGGGCAACGGTTATCGGCCATGATCAAAATGCATCGGTTAGGAGTCCCCGATATGAAATATGATTGGGGTGTGGCCCCAGACCTGAAGATGGTGGAGCTGGCGATGATCCAACATCCTGAGGTATATACGGTGGCTATGGTGCATCATGAAACGACGTTGGGCTTTATCAATCCAGTCAAAGAAATAGCAGAAATGGTGGATAGCAAGAACCGCGTCTTTATGCTGGATTCCGTGAGTGGGTTAGGGGGAGAGGCTTTGGACATCGGTGGAAGTAAAATGTATTTGGTGGCTGGAGCGGCCCAGAAATGTATTCAAGGATTTCCCGGCGTGTCTTTTGTTCTGGTGAGGAAGGGGTTTATAGAGCGAGTAGTGAAACACCCGAAACGTTCTTGGTATTTGAATTTAGCTAATTATTACGAAGAACAGGAACGTGGGACGATTCCGTTTACTCCAGCAGTGCAGGTGTATTATGCCTTTCGAGAAGCTCTGGATGAGTTATTGGAGGAAGGGGTCGAGAATCGTCTTCAGCGTTTCAAAGGCTATGCGTCAACCATTCGAGCTCGTATGCAAGAACTAAATGTTCAAGCGGTCTTACCTCCTGAGGTCCAAGCAAATACTCTCACAGCTTTTTACCTTCCAGATAGTGTGTCCTATGCGCAGTTGCATGATGAATTGAAACAGGCCGGCTATGTGATTTATGCAGGGCAAGAGCAACTAGAAGATAAAATTTTTCGTGTGGCGAATATTGGGGCTTTAACGAGCGCGAACATTGAGGGATTTTTATCAGCCTTTCAAGAAGCCTTAGGTAAACTTCGCGCATGAAAGCGATTATTCTTGCGGCCGGTACTGGACGTCGATTGCAGGCTGTCACACAAGGTAAGCCCAAATGCCTCATAGAAATTGGTGGGCGGACACTTTTATCACGTCATGTGGATTGTCTAACGCAACTTGGGGTCGATGAAATTGTGTTGGTGGTTGGGTTTGCGCAAGATGCCGTTCGTGAGGCCATGGCGGCTGAATTTTCCCCGTGTAATATTCGTTGGGTGGTGAATGAGCAGTTTGCTCGCGGAAGCATTACGTCCCTATGGGCTGCTCGAGAAGCAATGGATGATGATGTCATCTTTATGGATGCGGATGTATTGTATGTCTCAGAAATATTAGCCTGCTTGGTACATTCCTCTTATGATTCGGTGTTATTAATGGATGAGACTGTGATTCAAGAATCTGAAGAATGTATGATTGCCGCTCAAGATGGAAGGGTGCTGTCATTGGGCAAGACATTACCGATCGATTACGATGAAGCAGGAGAAGGGGTTGGTTTTTTGAAAGTGCCAAAACAAGATATTCCCGCACTGTTACGTTCCATCCAAACATGCATTGAGGCAGATCAGTTGGATCTGGAATATGAAGATGGTCTAGCCGCCTTTTTCAAATGCGTGCCTGTTGGGTATGAAAAAATTGGGGGATTGCCCTGGATTGAAATAGATTTCCCAGAGGATATTCTAAGAGCGGTCTCTCAGGTGTTACCGGCCATAGAAATATGGGAGAAACGGGAGATAGCACTTCCTATCAATTCTTAAGCAGTCCTAGCTTGACACTTTTTTCGTGATGGATGGAATTCTTAAGCAAGAAACCACAGATGTAGTAGATACGGCCATTCTGCTGACCACTTCCGGAGTCTTTGCAGTGGGGAGTGTGGATGGGGAGGCGTCTATGCCTAGCCCTCTTCTTCGCGTGGGTGGCATGACGCTCTTTCAACGTGCGGTATTCACCTTGCAGCGAGGTGGGATTTCTCAAATCTGGGTGTTAGCTGGGAAAGAGGAACCGGCATTGCGAGAGTTGTTGCGGGAAGATTCACGCTTGCAGGCGGCGGTCCGTTGGCTGCCAGTGCGCGAATTTCCGCCACATGATCCCCAAACATGGGAAATATTGGCTGATGAAATTAGTGGAGCTTGTATGGTTGTGGGTTGTCATACGGTGTTTTCTTCCCCACTGATTCAACGATTACGGCAGGAAGGAGCGCAAGGCAAAGCGATTGTTGTGGTTGGCTATGGGGACGAGAGGCATTCGTTCGGTAACCCTGGGGTGATTATGAAGTCTCAGCATCTTGATGGGAATACGTGTTCCTCATTGATGTTTCGCGATCCACCGTTGTTGCCTGCGATGGACACGACAGCAGCTCTGAAAAAACAAGATGACTCACGATGCCCCATCGTGGGTGATCTGATGGTATTACCTGGCAGACTCTTAGGGATATCGGGTGTATTACATGCCGGAGGGACGAACCCATTACGCTTAGCCTTGGAGCAGGCAGTGGTTGAAGGTACTGTCCAAGCTATTCCTAGCCAAACCCATTGGTTTCAGGATGTTCGTGGTCCGAAAGGGCCAAAATTTGCAGAACAAGCGTTAGTCCGTTCTCTTCAAGGTGTGAAAGGTGGGCTTGATGGGTTAGTTGATCGCTATGTGAATCGGAAGTGTTCTGGGCTACTGACCCGAATGTTTTTAAAGTTACGTTGGACGCCCAATGTCATTACCATGCTTTCTATGGTGGTAGGACTAGTGGCTGCAGTGTTCTTCATCCCTGGTTCTTGGGAATTGGCTCTTATTGGTGCGCTCCTGTTTCAGTTTTCTGTGATCATTGACTGCTGTGATGGTGAGGTGGCGCGATTGACTTTTTCCGAATCCAAGTTTGGCCAGGAATTAGATATTTGGGCAGATAATGTTGTGCATATGGCGATTTTTGCGGGGATTGCCTGTGGGGCTTATCTCCAGGGTCCGTGGGAGCAGACTTTTCTTCCGTTGGTCTTAGGGGCCTCCGCTGTGTTAGCCAATGTTGTGTCGTTATTTTTGGTCAATGTGGCTCGACAGGTGCGATCTGGTCGACAAGGCTGGCATCGGTTCACGGCACATGAACGGCAGAAAATTGATTTTATGTTAAGTAATGTGGCTAATCGTGATTTTTCTGTTGTGGTGCTGATCTGTGCGGTCTTGAGTGCTTTGCATTGGTTTCTGGGCCTTGCGGCAGTCGGTTCGTGGTTGTTTGTGATGTCGATGTCCTGGCTACTCCGTCGAAATCTCATTCCTCGTGCTTAAAATCCTCTTCCTGGTCATTGGGCTGCTTGCCCTGATCGGAATCGTCTGGCACATTGGTCTTGCCCCAATCCTTCAAGCCGTTTCTCACATCGGGCTTCTTCCTTTTTTCATCATTTTGCTCCCCATGATTGTGGTCTTTGCTCTTGAAGTCTGGGGATGGCGTCTTACCTTAGGGGTCCGTTGAAAAAAGCCGCCAGCGGCGTTCTCGCCCTTTTTCCGTACTCACGTATTGCCAGTACGCTCTGTGCGCAAAAAGGGCTGCGGCTTTCCCTTCGAGAAGCCTCAGGGCAGGACTGGACGGACTGTTTTGAACGGACCCGAAGCCGTTGATCCCCAATTGCTTCATTGAGAAATATGGCTATCGATGTCTTCATTATTCAACAAGCCTCTTAGGATGCTTGTTCTGTTGACGGGTAGTCTTATGATTGGTGGGATTTCCTCACATGTGGCTTGAGTTTTGTGGTTCTTCTAAGGAATAATTGGGTTCGGACATTCATGGGCAGAAGGAGGAGAAACAGTGAATATTCAATTAGGGACTAACACCCTGCGCAATACGAATGGCATATTTTTCGCTCATGGAAAAGAGCAAATTCGCATTGAATGGGTAGAAGATGAAAAGAAATTGGCGTTGACTATGGGCGTTTTTATGCCGACCGGTACTGAGGTGGCCACCCTAAAACAGAATACATGGGAAACTAATCCTAATGATCGCTTTCTACTCATCAGTAAGCCGGATATGCTCAAGGTTGAAGATACGACTCTGAAAACGACAGTGTTAGAGATTCATAAAGCCGAGGATCAATCTGTGACTATTCCCGCAGCAAAATTTTATACGTCGAAAGGTGCCCTTTCTGAAGTATCTGCTGAATGGTGGCGTGTGGGCAATAAAATGGAATTGACTGGTATCGATACCGACTTGGAAGGCGGCGGCATCGAACTCCCCGAATAGTAGCTTTCTCTCCCTATCCGTCATTCTCGCATGCTGTTAGCGGGAATCCATCTTGCTTTTTCTTCTGTTTTGTTGGGTAACCGTCGGGTTTCGGCCCGGCAGCCGAGCTCATTTTGTTTTGGCAAAAGGCCCCAAAGCTATTGGCGCCCCATCCGGCCTCATTCGATTGGGTGGACGCAAGCCATAGTTGAGAATGAGCCAACACGCTGCGCTCAGACAAGGCCCGCTAGTTAATAAGAGCGTCCCCCGTGGGTCCAGATGGCAAATGTCGATCAAACCATATCCGTCCACTGTGGGCAATGGTTCTTTACAAAGCTGGACAATAGACCGATAACGAAGTGACTAGAGTTCGCCTGTTGCCCATTGAAGAAATTAGAGATGCTTGGTCAGTCTTGTCTTGCAAAAATTTGGAAGATGACAATGCCAAAGTGGTTATCAATCATTTTCTTTGTTGGATTGTTGAGTGTCTTGTTACAGATGCCCCAAAATGATCTGGCTTTTTCATCAGAGGCTGCCAGTTCCGAGTCCTTACTCTCTTTCTCTAAGTCTGTCAAACCTAAAATATCTAGAGATGCCTATTATAAGGTTGAGGGGCTTATTTCGGGGTCGCGGGCGCCTCGGTTAACGGAGCTATCCTATCCGACGGAGTTTGGGGAGAGTCGGGTGGTGGTGTGGATAGTGGCGCAACAACATCTGTATTGGAGCGGGTTTGTGGTGGGGGCGTTGTTCCTAGTGACGGTGTTGGAAGTGATTGGGCTGATGGGGTTGGGATCGGGTCATCCTCAATCCTATGATCGTTTTGCTGCAGAGATTTTCAGGTTTATTGTACTGGTATTGGGTATGGCTGCAGGTTTGGGAGGTTTTTTATTTATAAGCCTCCTAGTGTTGTATTCCGATCTCATGTTGTACCTCACCACAGTCTTTCGCCCTGTGTTCCTTGTGTATGGAGCACTTGTGATCGGTTTTACTCTCTTAACATATGGATACTATTACTCTTGGGACAAGATGCAGGGAGGAGTAACGAAGTGGCTGCATGTCAGCATGGGAGTGATGGTGAATGTGATTGGGATCGTATTGACGATGCTGGGGAATGCCTGGAGTAGTTTTATGCTCTCTCCAGCGGGTGTCGCTGAACATGGAGAATTTTTGGGCAATATTTGGCATGTGATTCATACGGTCTTATGGAATCCGTTCAATGTTCATAGGATAGCCAGCCACATCATTCTAGGGGCTTGTGTGGTTGTGGTTCATAGCGCGTATCGGGCTATGACCGCGAAAACGTTTGATGAACGACAGCATTACGACTGGTTGTCGTGTATCGCGTTTGTTTGTGGGGTTGTGGCTCTCATGACGATGCCCTTTGGGGGGTATTGGTTGATGAGGGAAATTTATGCGTATAAACAGCAGATGGGTATCACACTTTTAGGCGGATTGTTGGCGTGGTTGGGTGTGGTATTGATCATGGCGATGGGCCTGTTGTTCTTCACAATTAATTATTACCTCTGGCAGCGTATTGATGCAGCTGGAGGTTCTCCGCGCTACGGGCGCTATGCCAAATATGTCTATGCCATCCTTTCGTTGTGTGTCATGATTTCCGTTACTCCTCATACCTTTGTGATGACTCCGTTGGAACTTCTCCAGATGGGTGGGCAACAACATCAAGTGGTTGGGAATTTTGGTGTGGAATCAGCCAAGATGCCTGCTGTGAATATCATGATTGTAATGACGTTGTGGTCGTGGGTGTTATGGCGGCGATGTCGTGTTCAAGAATTAGAGCAGACTATGAGTCAGCGAGATTGGTTCCTGGCTGTGGCGTTTCTCATGGCCACAATAAACATTTTTGCCCTTGGAGCCTATGGTTATTTTCTTCCTGCGAATGTCAGGATTGGTTTGGCATTGCCCATGAATCTCACGCCATTGTTCTTGTTCATCTTTTCATGGATTCTTTGTCCGGCTTTAACAGAGAAATCGACTAGGCCTGCTCAGTGGGGATCCTTGTCTACTCGAGGATACGGGGCACTAATCATTTTGGCTTTTCTTGTGACCTGGGTGATGGGATTGGGTGTGTATCGGCGTTCTTCTGTGAAACTCTACTGGCATGTCACTGATGTGATGCGAGATCAATCCCCTTGGGCCTTTACCCATACTATTGGTTTTGCGACGAATCTGATTTCACTCAACGCGCTAGTCTTTTGGTTTGGAATCGGGCTGATTTTTTGGCTGGCCAGAAAGAAGCGAGTAGGAAATTATTCTTCTACGGAGGCTGCTAAGGCTGAAGTTTGCCACACCAATTGGTAGTTTCCTTTTTGATTGATGTCGAAAATGCCGGTGTGGATGGTTTTGCCTTGGATCAGAGTTATTCCATTAGTGGTTCCTAATACCAAGGTGTTGTCTACTTGAGTGATAACCTGAATGATTTCTGGAATTTCTACATGGCGTGTGTGTTTTGTGTTGATATCATATTGAACGAGGCCCCCTGAATACTCAGCCCCTTCGGGATGACTTACCAATCCCATGGATAGGATTCCGTCTGACATCAATAATGTGGACATGGACCACGATGCGACTTCCGGCAGATAGGTCATTTCCATTTTGTTTGTGGTGATGTTGTATCGCCCAAATCCGCCGATGCCAGTTGTTCCCTCGCCATCATAAAATGTGGTTCCAAACCAAATTTGATTGCCCTCGATCTGCCATGGTCCCAGGGCATTACCCACCTGTGCGATCTCTTCAGTGTAGCCATCGGCCACGCGATTTGGGCGAATTCTTTTGAAATCTTCGTAGGTTGGCTGGGGCATAGGTGAAAACGAGGATGTTTTGTTTTGGTATCGTGTCATGCCATACCCTGGAGAAGGTTTGAGATGTTTATTCAGGTGTTCGTCCCATACTATGATAACGGTTGGGCCTCCTGGAGTATGGGGAAATTCTAGCCGAGAACGATCCATCAGAGAGGGCTGGTCCAGGACCCGGATGCTGGTCGATCCGTCTGCGCCCTTCAGCATTTTGGTAAGTGGAAGTTGATAGCTCCAGTGGCCTTGTTTGAAATGATAGGAGTGACTGTGAGAAAGGCCGATCACGGTTGTGCCATGGAGACGAAACTCTCGAATAGGACTAATTGCCTTCCCACCTAGTTTTTGTGTGAGTTCATAAGCCGGAAGATTATGCGAATTTTCTGAAGGAGTGAGTTGAAGCAGCACATTTCCTCTGTTTTTCGTGTGTCCGGCTAAGAAAACATTATTCTCAACGACCAAGGCTTTGTCGATAGTGATATTTGGATAGGATTGTGGGGAGGAGACGGTTTTGTTTTGCAGATCAAAGAAATATTTAATCTTGTCATCTCGGAAACCATAGGACCCTGATTTTTGAATGATCATGGCTTCTGGTGTGGCTGACAGAAGGTGATAATTTGTGCCACTTTCTGCGGAGAATGTGGCAATGGTTAGCACATGTTCTTCTGTATGTGTATCAACGATAAAAAACCCATGAATGGTTCGATGGCTCTTGCGATATTGTGCTAGGAGTTGGACCAGGTCGTACTGGGCTGTCAAAGTTTTGCGATTCCGAACGGAGAATGTTGGTGTATCTGTGAGATACGGAGCAAGATTTATGCAAATTTTCTTGTCGGTCTGACACGGCTGCGATTCAGAAAAACCAGAAGCAGGGAGAAACATGACTGCGAGGACAAGAAGGCTGAGTTTCCATGATCGGAAATGGAATGACATGTATTATTCATCGGGAAGATGAAGAGACGTCTTGATTCGAGTTTGCAGATATTGAGATGAATCTCCGTGTCGTTCTAACCCTGATTGGTGCTGGGTTTCTCATTTTTTTTGGGTCTGTTGAAAAAAGCCGTCAACGGCGTTCTCGCCATTTTCCCATGCTCACATAATGCCAGTATGCTCCGCGCGCAAAAATGGCTGCGGCCTTGCTGAACGGACTTTTTTGAACAGACCCGACGCTGATGATCGCTAAGGGCTTCCTGGCGAAATATGGCCATTGCTCCCTTCATCATTCAACACTCCCTTTTTGATCGAATTTGTAGGAAAAGCTTAGGATGGATTCACCCCAAGGGCTTGTAGGATTGAACGAGGAAGAAGAATACTTATCGGATGGTGAGTTGACTGATGTGAGTGAGGGGTGGTGCGGGGGCATGAGAGCAGGATGTTTGGACGTGTTTGGTGAGAGTTTCTACCTGGCGGGATGCGTGATGTGATGCAGTGACTAGTTGAATCATGGCTTGGAACTGGTTTGTGGCCTCTTCTTCGAGTTGCTGACAATGAAGTTCCTGCTTCTTGGAGACGATGTTGGTGGAGTGGCAGATGAACAGTTCTTGGTACATTTGCCGGACTCGTTCTTGTGTGGCTTCCCGTTTGAGATTGATGGGGATATGCCTATCACGAGCTTGTTCCATTTTTCCTTGGGCTTCTTTACAGTCTACAGAAGAAGAAGGCGCTGCGGAGGCATTGAGCGGGGTGAGGCACATGAGGCTGATAAATGCGACTGAGAAGTATGTCCGAGTCATGAAAATGTTCTCCAGCTCATATGGTCAGTATTCTGATCATTACACAAGGGAACGCGTGTCTTGCCTATTCATCAAAAGAAGGGGGGTTGAAAGTCGACCTGTGCAAATGAGCGGTAATCATATGAAAGAGTGGTTCTTTTGTCACAATTCCTAAAAACTTGTCGATTTGAGTAATATCCAACTTTATTGTCTAATATCTGCCTTTAATTTCAAGTATAGAGTCTCCATATTGTGAAAATCCATAGTTTGGCAGACAGAGTTCGACGAATTTGGGGTATTGGATGTGGGTGCGGTATTGCCTATGACTAAGAGCTTCCTGATACGAATGACCAGTGTCATTCCGAAGTCAAATGTGGCAGTGTGCTATGTCTTGTCATTGTGATCGCGCTGGAACTTCGAAGTAGGCCTTTCTTCTCCACCACGCCCTTATTCCAAAAGAGGTGTGGGCGGCCAGAATTGTCTGAGTTGAAAGCGGACAAACTCTAGAAATAGAGGATACTGGGGAATGTTCTCCAATTTCTATATATTCAATATTTAGGCTCTTTTCCTGGAGTGCAGGAAAACGGGATAGCCAGATTTTCTCGTAGGCTCATACACGTATGATATATGCTCAGCTGGAATATTCGGCTGATACCCAATTCAGGATCCAAATCAGAAAGGTTATTGAAACAGGCTATGAAACACAGTAAAACACAGGTGTCTTTGACCTCGAATAAAAAGGACTTCTCTCCTGGTTTTTCGTCACTCGGTCTTGGGACAGCCCTTATCTCCACGCTCGAGACGTTGGGATATGAGGAGCCTACCCCAATTCAACAGGAAGCGATCCCCCCGCTTTTGGCTGGGCGTGATCTTTTAGGACGTGCCGCAACAGGTACTGGTAAGACGGCAGCTTTCACACTGCCTCTTCTCCAACGTCTCGATCGTTCGGCTCGACAGACGAATCCTTCCGTGTTGATTCTTGTGCCCACTCGGGAATTAGCGATACAAGTGTGTGAAGCGGTGGAACGCTATGGCAAAGAACAGCACGTTGCCATACTTGCGGTCTATGGTGGAGCGGCTATCAGGCCACAACTTTTGGCGCTTAAACGGGGTGTCGATGTCATTGTGGCGACACCTGGTCGAGCCTTAGATCATATTCGTCGCAAGACGTTGAAACTTCAGGATTTGCAAGTCGTGGTACTGGACGAAGCTGATGAAATGCTGAACATGGGGTTTGCAGAAGATCTTGATGCTATTCTTCAGGAGACGCCAAAAGAGCGGCAAACAGCCCTGTTTTCAGCAACCATGCCACCGCGCATTGTGTCTATTGCGCGTTGTCATTTACAAAATCCGATCGAGATTCACATTGCCAAAGAACGGGTCAATGCCGGAACAACTCCGCGTGTTCATCAAACGGCCTATCTTGTTGCCAGACAGCACAAAGTGCTGGCTCTTATTCGTATTCTGGATGTGGCCAATCCAAAATCTACCCTCGTATTCTGCCGAACTCGTCTAGAAGTCGATGAATTGACATCTCGGCTCAACAGTCGAGGCTACCGAAATGAGGGGCTACATGGTGGCATGAATCAGGCACAGCGCGATCGAGTTATGCAGTCGTTTCGGTCAGGAGAAACAGACCTTCTCGTTGCGACAGATGTAGCCGCACGAGGATTGGATATTTCACATGTGTCGCATGTCATGAATTACGATGTGCCATCATCTCCTGAAGCCTACGTCCATCGTATTGGAAGAACTGGTCGTGCCGGACGAAGTGGTGACGCGATGATGCTCGTCGAACCGCGTGAAAGGTGGCTGGTCCAGAACATTGAGCGTCTCACGAAATCAAAAATTCAAATAGCGACCCTCCCGACTGTGACTGACCTCCAAGCCAAACGCTTAGAACGGATTGGGGCCTCCCTTCAGAAGATTCTCAAGGCCAATACTTTTGATCGTTTTCGGGATGTGGTTCATTCATTGTCTGAAAAATTTGATCCCACCGATGTGGCCGCAGCCGCGATCCAGTTGGCCTCTGGACCAAAAGACGGAGAGCAAACGGAAAAAGAGATCCCTGCCATACGGGATAACGCTCCTGAGCTATCTTCAAAATCCAGACGTCCGAGACGTGGCTCAACAGATCTATCTCAAGGCGTGAGGTCAGGAGGAAGTCCGGACCGACCAATTCGGCGAGAACGGCACGGGCGTCGATCAGGGCCTTCTGTGAATATGACCACCTTGTCTTTCAATGCTGGGAAAAAGGCGGGTATCCGTCCTGGTGATTTTGTGGGCGCTATCGCCAATGAGGCTGGCGTGAATTCCAATATGATCGGGCCAATCAAAATATCTGATGATTCCTCATTGGTGAAAGTGCCGGAAGAGTTGGCTCAGGGAATCATGAAAGCGTTGGGTCGGACAAGAATTAAGGGGAAGAAAGTCAAGGTCCGACTCCAACGCGACTAATTTCAAGACTCATATTCCCTAAGTTCCATCGCCCTATTGAGGAGGAGTGTTTAGGGTAAAGAGTTATTTAACCGTTGGATTCCTACTGCAGAGAAGCACTTAACGAACAGGGTTTTTGGCTCGGGCCATCATACGACAAAATGAGCATGTGCCTGCTGTTGTGGGTTGCTGGCAGGTCTCACAAGGCTGAAGGGTAGCTTGATCATGGGCAGCCATGGCTGTTGGTGAGTCGGTAGTCTTCTGCTGCTTGTCTAAAAACCCCCAATAGAACCGGTGTTTGGTGCCAGGGGATTCGGCTTCCAAGCGATTCAAGGCGTCTTTGTAGACCAACATCTTGGCCCCTTTAGCCATAGGGCATTCTTCCACTAAATAATCGATACGGTTCACCACGGCATAGGCGGCAATTTCTCGTTCAGTCATGCGATACAACGGTTTGACCTTTTTGGCGAATCCCTCAACCGACGAGGGAAGAGTGGGCGATTGCTTTTGGAGATATTCTTCTTGCCATTGCAAGACATTCCCTAGTAAGCGAGCTGCTTCATCATCCAGATTATGTCCGGTGGCCATGACGTTATACTGATTCTCCCATGCTACTCGATTAAATTGATAGCGTTTGATTGTGCCGCATGCTGAACAGGTTGGTCGCTTGACTATATCCGCTAATTCTTGAATCCCAGCGCCGGCATCTTCTTCCACGGTGTGAATGAGGAGTTTTCCTCCACAGGAGTGAGCAACATCGTGTGTAAAACGTTCGACTTTTTCACGGGATCGTTTCGAATACTCCCCAATGCCCAAGTCTACGTAGACGGCGTCAGCACGATAGCCTAGCTTGAGGAGAATCTCCCACAGGGTTAAACTATCCTTCCCTCCAGAAACTGCGACTAGAATCTGATCGCTGGGTCCAAACATAGATTGGGCTTTGATGGCTTCTTGGACTTGGGTGCGTACAAATTCCGTTAAACAGGGTCCGCAAAACGCGGTATTGTGGCGGGGCATTCCCAAAACTGCCCGTTGTGGACATTTCCGACACCGCATGGGCTAGCCTCCTGAAATGACGGGGCGGACTTCAATACTATCCCCATCTGCGACCATTTCATCTTCGGTCATGAGGTCTTGTCCGCGAATGACCAAAAAGGCTTCGGGAATCAATTGGAGTTCCTTGAAAATCTCCGCAACGCGTTTTGGACCCTGGAGTTCGACGGTACGGTTAGGATGGCTGAGGCGAACGTTCATGGTGAAGAATCATAAGCACCGGTTAACAGAATTGGCAAATTCATTGGAAAAGAACAATTGTGGAGGAAAAATTTGGATAGAGCCTGCCTCTACCATATTTCTTTTTTTTCAATTAAGCTGACCTTCTAATTGACCGAAAGACAGAAAGGAGCGATTGTCTTCGTACTATGAGCCATGAAAAATACATGGATATCTGTAGCCAGAATGAGCCAAGGTGGGGTGATGAATGAGTGGATTGTTTAAGAAATTAAAAAAAGAAATGCATCCTGAAGAGGGATCTATTTCAGATAAGACAGAAAACCAATCTACCACCTCTTCAGGCGAAGGGTCGGGAGCATGGCTTCCCAAAAAAACTTCTACTCCGTCTGTAGCACCCGTAGTGAAGCAAACTATCGATTCAAAAGATTCTAAGATAGAGGAAGCTCAAATTTCACAGTCAGGCAACATTGCTCAGGCAACGGTTATTGAGCAGAAGGCGGTCAATCAATCGGTGACTCAACCTCCTTCAACTATTCATTCGCGGGATCAACTCTGTATCAACACCATTCGTACGTTAGCGATGGATGCCGTTCAAGCCGCCAATTCTGGGCATCCAGGTACACCGATGGCTTTGGCGCCAGTTGCCTATTGGTTGTGGAATCGTGTCTTACGGTTTGACCCTGATTCGCCGTTGTGGTCTGACCGTGATCGGTTTGTGCTTTCGGCAGGACATGCTTCCATGCTCCTCTATTCTTTATTACATCTGTGTGGCGTGAAAGCGGTAAATAGTCAGTATGAGGAAGGAGGCGAGTTGTCTGTTAGCCTGGACGATATTAAGCGATTCCGCCAATTGGATAGCAAATGCCCTGGTCATCCGGAGTATCGCTGGACGTCTGGGATAGAAACAACCACAGGGCCCCTAGGTCAGGGTGTGGCCACCAGTGTGGGCATGGCCATGGCCCAGCGATGGATGGCGGCCTATTTCAATCGTCCTGAGTTTCCCATGTTTACCTATAACGTCTATGCCTTATGTGGGGATGGATGTTTAATGGAGGGTGTGGCCTCGGAAGCCGCGTCACTCGCTGGTCATCAAAAGCTCTCTAATTTGTGTTGGATTTATGATAACAACAAAATCACGATCGAAGGTAACACGCAGTTAGCCTTTAGCGAAGACGTCGCTACGCGGTTCATGGCGTATGGTTGGAATGTCACGCGAGTGGCTGATGCGAATGATCTTGAAATGTTAGATCGGGCATTCCACACATTTCACAAGGAACAAGAACGTCCCACACTCATCATTGTGGATAGTCACATAGGTTTTGGAGCTCCGCATAAGCAGGATACACATGGGGCGCATGGTGAGCCTCTTGGGGATGAGGAAATCCGCTTGACCAAGAGAAACTATGGATGGCCAGAGGATGCCAAATTCTTGATTCCAGCTGAAGTGCCTGAGCATTTTGACCATGGAATTCGAAAGCGAGGGAAGCGTCTGCAAGAGGAGTGGGTGACCTATTTTGGGAAGTATCAGGCACAATATCCTGACTTAGCCGATCAATTAATCAAGATGCAATTTCGCCAATTGCCAGGGGATTGGGAAAAGAACTTACCGGTTTTTCTCCCTGATCCCAAGGGGCTGGCCGGGCGTGAGGCCTCGGCCAAAGTCCTGAATTGCCTGGCTCAAAATGTTCCTTGGCTAATGGGAGGGGCTGCTGATTTGGCTCCTTCGACTAAAACACGGCTAGCCTTTGAAGGTGCGGGTGATTTTTCTTTTCAGAGTCCAGCTGGACGAAACATACATTTTGGAGTGCGGGAGCATGCCATGGGCTCTATTTTAAATGGAATGGCGGTTTCCAAAGTCCGGCCCTATGGCTCCGGGTTTCTCATTTTTAGTGATTATGCCAAGCCAGCTATCCGACTAGGGGCATTGATGGAGATTCCAGTTATTCATATTTTTACGCATGATTCGATTGGTGTTGGCGAAGATGGTCCAACCCATCAACCCATTGAGCAACTGGCTGCGTTGCGCACTATTCCGGGTTTCATCACGATCCGTCCTGGAGATGCCAATGAAATTGTAGAAGCCTGGAAAGTGATCATGCCATTACAGCACGAACCGGTGGCCTTAATTCTGACACGACAAGCTGTACCCACGTTAGACCGTCGAAAGTATGCTTCCGCGACTGGACTGGCGCAGGGTGGCTATATATTGGCGGATTCTCCGGAGCAACAACCTGACGTGATTTTAATTGGAACAGGGAGCGAAGTTGCTCTGTGTGTGGCCGCACATGAACAGCTACAAAAAGAGGGCATCAAGAGTCGTGTGGTTAGCTTACCGTCATGGGAATTATTTGAACGTCAGGATCAAGAGTATCGTGATTCCGTTCTGCCTCCAGCTGTTACGGCCCGAGTAGGTGTCGAACAAGCTTCTACCTTTGGTTGGGATCGCTATGTGGGGCCACAAGGAACCATGATAGGCATGACATCTTTTGGCGCCTCAGCCCCCCTCAAAGAACTTCAACAGAAGTTTGGATTTACCGTAAATGATGTTGTTCAAGCTGCGATGACCCAACTCCAAAAAAAAAGTTTATTTTCGATGATCCAAGGAATTAACCGAGAGTCGGGCCTAAAACCGAGTATGGTAGGCATGGTCTCTGATAACCCGGTGGAGATTTCTGAGGCTGCTCAAGATTCTTCGGACGAGGTAGAGACTACGACAGAATCTCTACAGAATGCACAAAGCACTGAGGGGGAGCATTCTGTGGAAAAAAACGATATAATTGAAAGAACAGAAGGACAGATTGCGGATGAACGAGATCAAGATCTGGAAGCGTCAGAATCTGTTGAACAAATTCAAGATCCAGATTTAGTGGCGACACGATCAATTTTCACAAGGAAAACAACACCATGAACCCACTTGTGCAACTTCATGAATGTGGCCAAAGTCCTTGGTATGACTATATCCGGCGTGGATTAATGACTTCCGGGAAGTTGCAGGCTCTGATTGAGCAAGATGGCTTGATGGGGATGACCTCGAATCCAGCTATTTTTGAGAAAGCCATTGCGGGGAGTACCGATTACGATGATGCGCTCAAGCAAGCGGCGACCGAGTTTATTGGTGTTAAGCAGATATATGAGCAGATTGCTGTCCAAGACATTCAGGATGCCGCAGATATTATGTGGCTTGTGTATGAGCGTACGAATGGACGGGATGGGTATGTCAGTTTGGAAGTCTCGCCAGACTTGGCTTTTGATACGCAGGGAACTATAGAGGAAGCCGTGCGTTTGCACGAGATGGTGGGTCGAAAGAATGTCATGATTAAGGTGCCCGGGACAGTTGAAGGCTTGCCTGCTATTGAGGAACTCTTGTCGCGGGGCATCAATATTAATGTCACGCTCTTGTTTAGTGTGGAGATGTACGAACAAGTCGCGTGGCGGTACATCCGAGGATTAGAGCGCTTAGCTCACAATGGAGGCGATGTGGGGCAAGTGGCTTCAGTTGCCAGTTTCTTCGTGAGCCGGATTGACAGTCTTATTGATAAACGGCTTGAAATGAAAATCAAAGAAGAGTCGAATGCTACTCAGCGAGCAGTAATGGAAAGCCTTCGAGGAAAAGTTGCGATTGCTAATGCCAAGTTAGCCTATCAAAAATTCCAAGAGATTGTGGGTGGCAAAGAATTTCAGGCTTTGAAAGCAAAAGGAGCTAGGGTGCAGCGGGTTTTGTGGGCCAGCACGGGGACCAAAAACCCAAGCTACTCTGAGACCGTGTATGTGGATCAGCTTATTGGGCCTGATACCGTGAATACGATGCCTGAAGCCACATTTACCGCATTTCGGAAACAGGGCACTGTAGAGAATACGATACAACAGGGAGTTGATGAGGCCAAAATCACGATGCAGCAGTTATCTGATGTTGGTATTTCGATCAATGAGGTGACTGATACGTTGCTGCAAGATGGAGCGAAGTTATTTGTAGATGCGTTTGAGCAATTATTGGGTGTGATCAGTCGAAAGCGAATGGAGGTGTTGGGAGCTGAGTTGGATCGGGTGAACTATGCATTGGGGACCTGGCAGGAGCAGGTTGATGACGCGCTCTCACATGTGCAACAGAACAATCTTGTTCGCCGGATCTGGGCTAAAGATCCGACGGTGTGGCATCAAGATCCGGCACACAAAAAAATTATTCAGAATGCATTGGGTTGGTTAAATATTTCTGAGGAACAACTCCCCATGATTGTTCAACTCCAAGTGTTGGCACAAGAAATTAAAGATGCAGGATTCAAGCGTATTCTTCTTTTAGGGATGGGAGGTAGTAGCCTTTGCCCAGAAGTATTACGGATGACCTATGGGGTGATTGATGGCTATCCGGAGTTACAGGTTCTGGATAGTACAGTGCCGTCTCAGGTTCGAGCCTTTGAACAACGTGGAGATTTGAAAACAACGCTGTGCATTGTGGCGAGTAAATCCGGATCAACGACAGAGCCACTGGTGTTTCAGAAATATTTCTTCGAGCGCATGCGTCAAGTCGTTGGAGAAAAGGCCGGCCAGCATTTCGTCGCGATTACTGATCCAGGCTCGTTGTTGGAAGGTGTGGCGAAGGACTTACAATTTCGGCATATTCTTCCAGGTGTTCCAGAAATTGGCGGTCGTTACTCGGCACTCTCAAATTTTGGGATTGTGCCTGCGGCATTGATGGGATTGAATATTGAACGTTTCCTCTATCAGGCGGAACGCATGCGGCATTCGTGTGGGGCATCGGTGCCGGTCCAAGACAATCCAGGCGTGCGATTGGGTACGGTTTTGGGGACGTTGGCAAAAGCAGGTCGTGACAAGTTGACGTTTATCACATCTCAGGCGTTATGGGATCTAGGAGCATGGCTGGAGCAATTGGTGGCTGAAAGCACGGGCAAGGAAGATAAGGGCGTTATTCCCGTGGAAGGTGAATCCGTGGGGGCTCCCGAGGTGTACGGACAGGATCGGGTTTTTGTGTATATTCGATATGAAAAGGGCGTTGATGCCAAACAAGATAATGCTGTGATGGCTTTTGAACAAGCAGGACATCCGGTGATTCGAATTGAGATGGCCGATTTGTTGAATCTGGGTCAGGAGTTTTTCTTGTGGGAGATGGCAACGGCTGTGGCTGGGTCCATATTAGGGATTAATGCCTTCGATCAACCTAATGTTCAAGAAAGTAAGGACTACACCAAGGCCCACCTTGAGACATTCAAAAAAGATGGACAACTAGCAGAAACCTCACCTCTCTTAGTTGATGGCGATGTTCAGATTTTCGCCGATGAGCCCAACCAACAAGCACTCAAAGAAAGTTCTACGTTAGATGATCTTATAGCCGCGCATGTGAACTGGCTGCAAGCTGGTGATTATTTCGCCATGAATGTGTATGTGGAGCGAACGGATGCCGTCCATGCCATCTTTGACCGTATTCGTACAAAAATTCGTGAATCCAAACAGGTGGCTACTACGTTAGGTTATGGCCCCCGCTTCCTGCATTCTACAGGGCAACTCCATAAGGGTGGCCCTAACTCGGGTGTGTTTATTCAAATCACGTGTGATGATGCTGAAGATTTGGATATTCCCAATGAACCCTACACCTTTGGTGTTCTCAAGGCTGCTCAAGCATTAGGTGATCTCCAGAGCTTGACCAGCCGACAGCGACGTGTCATCCGTGTCCACGTTGGCTCTGATGTCATCAAAGGCCTTACCCGTCTTGAGCAGGCTATCGAAGCAGCTTCTGCGCGCCTGCGCGTTAATGAAAGAGAGTCTCGACGATTCTTTTGTTCCTCGATGTGATCGGATAAAAGAGAGGAACTCTTGTCGCTTTTTCTCTCCAGCCATTATTCTACTTGTCGTTGTTAGACATATTTCTTACAACGGTCTTAAACGAGTACCTACTCAAATCCTTTTTTTACGCATATAAATAAGGTTCCTGACACCTAATTCTAATTAATGTCGTTTGGGAGGATGAGGGGGTAGCTAGACTTCGCGCCAATGGTGGCCGTCGGCTTGGATGAGGCGGTCGGCTTCTATCGGTCCCCACGTGCCAGCCTGATATTCGGGCAACCATCTGTGTCCGTGTGTGCCCCAGCCTTCTAAGATATCCGTGACCCAGGCCCATGAGGCTTCCACGGCATCCCGTCGCATAAAGAGCGAAGCATCACCGGTCATCACATCCAACAACAGACGTTCATAGGCTTCTGGGGAAGGCGCATCAAACGCATCACCATATTGAAAGTCCATTTCTACCGGATGGGTGTTGGCTTTGGTGCCGGGAACTTTGGAAATGACCCGTAAAGATAAACCTTCTTCAGGCTGAATGCGTAATTTCAGAACGTTGGGCGCCTGTGGGAGTCCAGGATTGGCATTAAATAATATTTGAGGGATTTCCTTGAATTGCACGGCGATTTCTGAGGCTCGCTTGGTCATGGCCTTTCCGGTGCGAATGAAAAATGGAACACCTGCCCAACGCCAATTTTCCACAAAAACCTTTAAGGCTACATACGTTTCGGTAGTAGAATCGGGTTTCACGCCTTCCTCGCGTCGATAACCTGGGACCTCTTGTCCATTGATCGTGCCATGGGCATATTGTGCGCGAACCGTCATCTCTTCCACGTCCTTCCCACGAATTGGGCGTAACCCTCGCAAAACATCCATGCGGGCGTTGCGGACAACATCGGGATCAAGTGAGTAGGGTGGTTCCA
Source organism: Nitrospirales bacterium (assembly GCA_965223685.1). GTDB lineage: Bacteria > Nitrospirota > Nitrospiria > Nitrospirales > UBA8639 > Nitrospira_E. The sequence goes on along the minus strand of CBDCXG010000002.1, from coordinate 751,869 downwards.
TGGCGATGAGGCATAACAATTGAAGAATATGATTTTGAATCATATCGCGAAGTGCCCCCGCGCCTTCGTAGTAGGCCGCGCGGCTGCCTAAAGTCACTGCTTCGCTCACTGTCAGTTGTACATGGTCGATGTATTTGTGGTTCCACAGAGGTTCAAAAATTGAATTCGCAAATCGCATGACCATGATATTCTGGACGGTTTCTTTTCCAAGATAATGGTCAATGCGATAAATTTGTGATTCTTCAAACACATTGCCAATGGCAGTATTAATCGTTTTGGCAGAAGCTAAATCATGACCAATGGGTTTTTCCACAATGACCCTGGAATAGGCGGCTGATGCCTCGGTTGGTGATACTAACCCCACACGGTGGAGGCCTTCACAGGCAGGAGCAAAGGAGCTAGGTGGAATCGCAAGATAAAAAATACGATTGCCTGGTAAGTTGAATGGCGTTTCAATGGCCTTAAGACGGTCACGAATGGTGGCGTAATAATCATCGGCGCTGATATTTCCGGCACAATAAAAGAGACGAGTGTGAAATGTGTCCCATATTTCTGGTTGGAGTGTCTGTCGGGAAAATTGTTCAATGCCATTCTTGGCAATGCTACGAAAATCTTCATCCGAAAGATCCTTGCGGCCTAATCCTAGAACCGCAAAATTCTCGGGTAACAAACCGTCCACCCGTAAATTATAGAGGGCCGGTAACAATTTTCGACGCGTCAGATCACCGGAAGCTCCGAATATGACAATTGTGCAGGGTTGCGCAGATGTGGTTCGTGATGAGGTTGCAGAATCGGGAGCTGAGTCAGATGGGGTCATGGTCACCTCAGTCAGGCTCGGGTTATCGTTTCACGCTATGCCCGCCAAAGGCATTGCGTAACGCGGCCAGCATTTTTTCTGAAAACGATTCTTCTTGCCGGGAACGAAATCGCGTGAACAGGGCGGTTGACAGGGTGGGGACCGGCACGTCCTTATCCAAGGCATCCATCAACATCCACCGACCTTCGCCGGAATCCTGAACATAGCCTTTCAGTCCATCCAACTTGGGGTCGTCTTTCAGGGCGCTAGCTGCCAATTCCAATAGCCATGAGCGGATGACGCTACCCTGCATCCAGAGGTCTGCGATTTTCGGGAGATCCAAATTGTAATCCGACTTGGACATAAGTTCAAAGCCCTCGGCATATCCCTGCATAATGCTGTACTCAATGCCATTATGAACCATTTTCACATAATGCCCAGCACCCACGCCGCCCACATGGGCCCATCCATTGGGTGGAGCAAGTGTGGAGAAAATGGGCTCAAGGCGATTGACGGGTCCCTTTTCACCGCCCACCATTAAACAGTAGCCGATTTGTAAGCCCCAAATACCACCACTGGTTCCCGCATCCACATAGTCAATCTCCCGTTTGCTTAAATCTGCAGCACGACGGACATCATCATGGAATTTGGAATTGCCGCCGTCAATGACGATGTCTCCTTTATCCAGAATAGACCACAAATGCCGGATTGTGTCTTCCGTCGGTGCACCGGAAGGCACCATGACCCAAACGGCTCTGGGTTGTGGAAGCTTGGCGACAAGATCTTCGAGTGACGTGGCGCCAGTCGCGCCAATTTTCTCAGCTTCTGTAACAAGTTCTGTTGCGCGATCAAATGCCACGACGCGATGTCCCCCTTGGGTCAAGCGCGTCACCATATTCATACCCATTTTACCCAGTCCAATAAATCCAATATCCATCGCATCCCTCCTTGGGTTAGAGCTACTCCTATCTTGTCGGTCGGGGAACAGGAAACAATTAGTGCGATGAAGATGAATAGGAAGAGGGTCGATTCCGGCGGGCGACGGTATGGGCGGCTCGCTTGGTATTCAGGGCCAAGTCTAAGTTGCAGGCGGCCGTGATCAGCCCAAAATGGGTAAACGCCTGGGGAAAGTTGCCCAACTGCTCACCGGAATGTGAGACCTCCTCAGCATATAAACGAAGATGATTAGCATAGCTTAACATCTTTTCGAAGATCAGTCTCGCTTCCGTTAATCGGCCAGCTTTAGTGAGGGCTTCAACCAACCAAAAGGTACACATGCTAAACGTCCCTTCTTCGCCCTCTAAGCCATCGGCAGCGGCAGTCGTCGTGTCGTAACGATAGACGAGGCTCCCTAGGGCAAGTTGTTCTAAGGTACGGTCGATCGTCGAAAGCATACGGGGATCAGTAGGGGAGACAAAGAAAACCAGGGGCATGATCAGGTTAGCGGCATCCAAAGCCTCACCATCATAAGATTGGACAAACGCCCCAATGTTGGCGTTCCACCCCCGATCCATAATTTCTCGATAAATTCGGTCGCGCTCGGTCATCCATCGAGCACGATTACCGGGAAAACCACGTTTGTCGGCTAAACGAATCCCGCGATCCAAGGCCACCCAGCACATGACTTTGGAATAAACAAAATGCTGGCGTCCGCCGCGCACTTCCCAAATCCCTTCGTCAGGTTGCTCCCAGTTATCACAAACAAAATCCAATAGCCGACAAAGATTGACCCAAAGGTCATAGGAAATCGATGCCCCATGTTTATTGTAGAGATAGACAGCATCCATCAAGGCGCCATACATATCCATTTGTAATTGGCCTGCCGCACCATTGCCAATGCGGACGGGGCGAGAACTGCGGTGTCCGTCTAAATGTGAAAGTTCCTGTTCTTCTAAGTCGCGACGGCCATCAATGCCATACATGAGCTGTATGGAGCCATCAGGATTCAGATCATGACAGCGGGCATTAATCCATTCCATGAATCGTCCGGCTTCTACGGTAAAGCCCAGGCGTAATAGGCCGTAGAGCGCAAATGCCGAATCCCGAATCCACGTGTAGCGATAATCCCAGTTGCGCGGTCCACCAATATGTTCCGGCAAGCTGGTCGTAGGGGCAGCTACAATGGCACCTGTGGGCGCATAGGTTAGGAGCTTCAGCGTCAAAGCCGAGCGATGCACGACTTCGCGCCAGCGTCCATCATATTGGCATTGGGAGAGCCAGCGTTGCCAAAAAGCTGAGGTATTGCGAAAGGCTTCTTCCCCAGATTCAGGTGTGGAGAGCAGAGGTTGGCCATTCTTGGTTTCCACATATTCCAAAAAGAACGTATAGCTTTCGCCCTGCTGGAGGGTGAATTCTTGAAAGGCCATACCTTGATGAGTCTTGAGGGAAATGGGACTCACCAATCCAATCGACTGTTCTCCAGATTGGAAGATGATGCCTCGGGGTTGCACGTCGATTTGATGATCATCGCGTCCAAAGTTAAAGGAGGGCGAACATTCTAGTCGAAAGGTGACGGTGCCGCGAATTACGGTGAGCATACGAATAATTTGGTGGCGCCGAGGACGATACCCGGCTTCATCGGATTCTACCGGCATGAAATCAGTGAGTTCGCCAACGCCATCGTGTTGCAGAAAGCGTGTCAGGAGAATATTCGTTTCCGGCAAATACATTTGCCGTGTATTGCCGGATTGTACTGGAGCGATTTTGAAAAATCCCCCAATTTTGTCATCCAGGATTGCGGCAAAAATGCTGGGTGAATCAAAACGCGGGAGGCAGCACCAATCAATGGATCCATCAATGCCAACTAAGGCTACCGTATGCAGATCCCCAATAATGCCGTAATCTCCAATATTTTTATAACTCATGAAACTCCTACTCTACGGGGTCCGTTGAAAAAAGCCGCCAGCGGCGTTCTCGCCCTTTTTCCGTACTCACGTATTGCCTACTCACGTATTGCCAGTACGCTCCGTGCGCAAAAAGGGCTGCGGCCTTGCTGAACGAACTGTTTTGAACGGACCCGAAGCCGTTGATCCCCAATTGCTTCATGGCGAAATATGGCTATCAATGTCTTCATTATTCAACACGCCCCTACTGAGTAATGGATCTGCGCACGTGAGGCGCCAATATACCTAATTTTCTTAATGAAATACTATATATAGTGATAATTTTCTTTCATCCATCAAGATCTTGAATGAGAATGCTTAACGGACTTTCAGAAACTCAGAAAAATTATACATGGGCAAATCACAGAATTTGGCGAGGTTGTTCTCCATTTTTTATCGGAAATATATGTCCTCGGCTGTACAGAAATTTCTGGTGCAAAGGAATGGGCAACCAAGAGTGATCAAGAATGACAGAGCGACGAATATTTCCCGTGATAGAGAAGAACCCGAGGCGGCTAAATCACAGGACGTTCCAAAGCTACACGCGGATATCAATGTGCGAAGTTGAACCCTCTAAGCGAGGGGGCGTGGCTTCAGCTTGCTGGTCTTGTAGAGCTTTCTTCTTTTTCTGTCGGCGGTAATAGGGACTGTTTAGACCTGCGTCGCCATCACCAACGGCAGAAGGTGCCCGAATCGGGGCTACGGTAGATGGTGGAGGAAAGTTATTGATTTCCATAAGAACACCTCTTCAGGTGAGAAGTGGATGTCAGGCTTCCGTGCCTATTTTCTCTCTTCTTATAACTTTTCGTCATTTTCCCGCAGATCTTTAGTTTTTTGTCATTCACTCAGGTGGCGTAACCCATTGTCATGACTTCTTCCCCACGACGCTTGAAAGAAGAAGAAAGGAAAGCACAGAAAGACGCTCATCGAAAGAGAAAATTTATTGGTTATAAGACTGAATTCGCGAAAATATCCCCACCCAACTTATAACTATTTAAGGCACAAACATTTTTTCTCACTTCGCTGATTCTATTTGTCCTCAACTCACACCTCTTTACCTTTATCAATAGACTTCCTAAAACGCACGAGAAAAACGAAAAAAGAACTCTTAAGCCTTTTTTATCTCCAACCGAACAAATCCATAACACATAAGTTAAATCACAGCTCTGAAACGGCAAATCTTCTGAAAGGAAGGGACGCAAAGTCACCGGTCTACGGGAGCAATCTCCTAGGATAGCGGGACCGCCAGGCAGTCTAGGCCCCCCACCTGCACTGAATGTTTGTGTTTCGCCTCCCAGGGCACGATGTTTCAGCATTGAAAAGCAATCACTCACACAATTTAGGTGGAGGTTTCCGCATGGTTCGTCATTCTACAGCAACTCCAAAAATCCTAACAGGCAAGGCAAGAAAATCAGCAACACAAGACGTATGGATATTAGTGACGGGAATGGTTTTCACCCTATTCAGTGTGCTGCCATCTATAAGCTCTGCTCAGCCACCATTAGAATGGGCCGAAGGAAGAATCTTAGTTCAACCTCGGGCAGGGCTATCTGAAGAAAAATTTCAGCGAATCCTGCAACGGTCACGCGGAAGATCCAAAGCCAAAATTAGCAATCTGAATGTACATATCGTCGAAGTTCCACCCAAAGCTGAACAAGCAGTAGTACGGGCCTTGTCCCATAATCCACATGTGAAATTTGCTGAAGTCGATGTCTTAGTGGAGACCGATGCGTTTGTTCCGAATGACCCGGTTTATCCGAATCAATGGCATTTGTCGACAATCCAAGCCTCGACAGCTTGGGAATCAACACAAGGCGAAGGTATTACTGTTGCGGTATTGGATACTGGGATCGATGGAAACCATCCCGATCTCCAAGGTCGATTGGGCGAGGGCTGGAACCCGGTGTCTAATAATACGGAAACGGCAGATCTTCGAGGTCATGGGACAGCAGTCGCCGGAGTGATTGGAGCCACAACGCATAATGCTACTGCAGTCGCTGGAGTGGCAGGGCGTGTCAGTATAATGCCGATACGCGTGTCGAATTTAAGTACCGGCAGTGCCTATTGGTCAGATATCGCGAAAGGGTTGAATTGGGCTGCTGATCATGGGGCGAAAGTGGCTAATATTAGTTATGCCATTACTGCGAGTAGCGCTATAACGAGTGCGGCAAACTATTTTCGTAGCAAAGGAGGGGTAGTCGTAACTTCGGCAGGTAACGATGGAACCAACCCCGGCTTAGGTGAAAATCCGGCTTTGGTCACTGTGTCAGCCACTACGCAAAGTGATGTGCGAGCTAGTTGGTCGAATTATGGGAATTACATTGATATTACGGCACCTGGAGATGTGATTTATACGACGACGAATGGTGGAGGCACTGGTGCTTGGTGGGGAACCTCGTTTTCGTCTCCTGTTACGGCAGGAGTAGTGGCATTAATTATGGCCCAGAACCCGAATTTGAACCCAGATGAAGTCGAAGCCGTCTTAAAAAACTCCGCAGATGACCTAGGGAGTGCCTTATATTATGGGGCTGGTCGGGTCAACGCGTCTCGAGCAGTTCAAATGGCAGGGAATACTTCAGGCGGAGGTGATACAGAGGCACCTTTTGTTAGCATCATCAATCCAGCCAGAGATGCCTCTGTGAGTGGGTGGGTTACGGTAGATGTGAATGCAACAGATACTGTAGGCGTAACCAAAGTGGTGCTCTATGCCGGAAGTGTGAAAGTTGGGGAAGATATGGTGGCACCCTATCAATTCTCCTGGGATTCTATGAATGAACCAGATGGGACCATGACGCTCATGGCCTATGCCTATGACGCAGCTAATAATGAAGGGAGTTCAGGATCTTTTCCTGTGAATGTAGACAATGTCCCAGATACGCCTGATACTACTCCACCTACTGTGAGTATTATGAACCCAAAGAACGGTAGTATTGTTGATCGAACAGTACAAATCAGGGTGACGGCTGCTGATGATGTGAGTCTTTCATCAGTGAAGCTCTATATCGATGGAGCCATGAAAGCTTCCGCGAATATCAGCCCATTGGACTACTCATGGAATACACGGAAAGTGAGTAGCGGGACCCACACCATCAAAGCTGTAGTCATGGATGGAGCAGGGCATTCATCAACAACTCAAATTCTGGTCAGTAAGGATTCCTCTGGACAAGGGAGCTCAAATGGAGGAAAGGGAAAAAAGAAATAGAAAGTAATATTTAGAAAATACATCCTGAATATATCCCCCACCTTGCGTTGAAAATCAGGGTGGGGGATTTTTTTGTGTAAAAAAGACCGTCATATACCCAACTCTTAAAATTATGTAATTCATTGTTTTCATTGAATAAATTGAAAATAATATGCCTCGTTGTTGTCACGCTATGCAACTTACAATCTTATGGGATTAAATAACTAAATATTTCAATACTTTATACATGGTTCCTGTTTAATATTCGGTCTTGTGTAAAAAATTTTGACGATATTGAATTATCTTATCATTATTTCCCCACTTTTCATACTTATTAACGTAATTAAAACAAGATGTTATTTAAAAAAATATTTGTGGCACTACTTTTGCTTTTTATTTTTATAAGTTTAATTAAAAAATAACTCTTCTATTTTAAAAGGAGTGAGAATAAGCCAATGAAGACATTCACAAAATTAACAATTGCATTAAGTGGTGCGATTTTTGTTGTTGGTATGAGCTCGGCCGCCTTTGCCCTTAACATAAGTCCTGGTGATGCGATTGCGACGACCAATGATACCAACAATTGTGCGTTGAGTTGTGCTTGGAGTCCTGATCCCGGTGATCTTTCGGGTTTCACTTCAGTCTATAAGTCGGATGTGATAGGCTTAGGTGCTGGTTCTGACAGTGGTTCATCTAGTTATGACACAAGTTTTTCTGGATTGGCTGGAGATGATATATCAGGTGCAACGATCACGTACGTGGGTGGGACCCCGGCAGACTGTCCTGAATGCCTGCTTATCGTTAAGGATGGTAATGCGTCCCCGGCGCAGTATTTGTTCGATCTCGGTAATTGGAATGGAACGGAAACCATTAATTTGGCTGGATTTTGGGATGGTGTAAGAGGATCCATTTCCCATATTGAAATTTTCAGTGACCCAACGAACGACCCAACAAATGACCCAACAAATGACCCAACGAACGACCCTGTTGTCCCTGAACCTTCGACCGTTTTGCTTCTCGGATCCGGTCTGGCTGGTTTAGGTCTCTGGCGTTGGAAGAATAAGAAGTAAGACAACTCATTTCGATTCTTTCTTTTGAAGACCGCGGCTTTCATCATTAGATGAAAGTCGCGGTTTTTTTTGTGTTTGGAATATTCTTATGCTTGTTTTAAGGTAGTTTTAGACTCTGCAGGTATTGTGGTTTATTGATATGCCTAGTTCTGTCTGAGATAGGATGTTAGTACGCAGTTTGACCTATCCATTTTCCTAATATTTAGCTGTATGCTGCGGATGATAGCTCCCGTTTGAAAGCGGAGTTTCTCACGTTGAAAATCATCCTTCTCCTGGCGAACTATGACAACGCTTAAAACTGTCTTTGGCTGTGATCTACGTACCCTCGCCCTGTTTCGCATCGGATTGGGGATAGCGCTGCTGGCCGATCTGGTCGATCGTGGGCGTGATTTGCAAGCCCACTACACCTATTGGGGAGTTGTTCCTCAATCTGAAAATTTGAATGTCTTCCCGTTCTTATGGATTCAAGAGATCCTGGGTTCGGTTTGGTTTGGGGCGGGGCTTTTTGGAGTGACGGGATGTGTGGCAGTCGCAGTTATTCTTGGCTACAAGACTCGTCTAGTGACGATCATAGGGTGGTTTCTCCTCATCCTTATTCAAGGGCGGAATGGTCTTGTCCTTACGGGGGGAGATAACCTGCTTCTTTTCCTCTTTTTTTGGGCGATCTTTCTCCCGCTCGGGGCGCGGTATTCCTGTGATGCGGCAGTTGACCCGGGACCTGCAGGTTTCTCCAATTCCTATTTTTCCATGGGCACCGTTGCTATTCTTCTTCAGGTTGCCTGCCTGTATTTTTTTAGCGCCCTGCAAAAAAGTGTGTCCTCCGCCTGGATTCCTGATGGCACAATCCTCTATTACGTCTTTCATTTAAAGGGCTTTGTTCTGCCACTTGGCGAATGGTTATTGCAATTTCCGACATTGCTGCAATTTCTGACCTATTTTGTTTGGGTACTGGAATTGATTGGGCCATTTTTTCTGTTCTCTCCTTGGCGGTTTCTCCCACTCCGTCTCAGTTTCCTCTTCATGTTTGTTGCCCTGCATATCGGTATTGTGGTGTGTATGAATGTGGGGTTATTCCCTTTGAATAATTTTGTCTCTCTTTTGCTCTTTATTCCTTCCTGGTGTTGGGACCGATTGAGTCTGAATCGTTACGCTGGGGTAGAGCGAAATTTCACTATCTACTTTGATGGGGATTGTGAGTTTTGTCGAAAGATGTGTTTGCTTCTCAAGACCTTTTTGGTTCTTCCTCACGTTCCTATTGTTCCAGCACAAGAGATTCCGGATATTTACAACATTATGGAGCAAGACAATACCTGGGTTGTGCGGGATCAGGATGGGACCCAATACACACATTGGAATGCCTTACTTTTTCTTGTTCAGCATTCCCCGATTTTTTGGCCCCTGGCGCGTGTGCTGAAGGTATTCCCTTTGATAGCCATAGGTACCCGAGCCTATAAACTTGTGGCCAGGAATCGTGGGTTGCTAAGTCGTGTAACACGGGTAGTCCTTCCTTATTTTGATCGCGACCTACATATTCCTACGGTCATGAATGTGGTGGTCGGTGTGCTGGCTGGCTATATGGTGTTTATCAACTTGACGAATGTCCCTCATCTTCCCATTCAGATTTCTGACCCTTTTCACTTGGTAAAACGAACCTTAAAATTGAATCAAAAATGGCATATGTTTTCGACTCCACGGAAATGGAGTATATGGTATGTTATTCCTGGACGCTTAATTAATGGAACTGTAGCAGATGTCTATAATGGTCGGTTACAGGCTCCAAGTTTAGAGAACATGAGCTATGAACAATCCCTCTTTCCGAACAACCGATGGAGAAAATATTTTGAAAATCTTCCAAAGAAAAAAAACCGGGAACATTTAACCCATTTTTCCGCTTATCTGTGTCGTACATGGAATGAAAACCATCCCCCCTTACAGCATCTTCTCGACCTGCGAATTTATTTTATCCTCGAGCACACTCCTGAGTTGTTGAGGAGTCGACAATCCCATAAGCCTAAGCAAGAAAAGTTTTTACTTTGGGAACATTCCTGTCTTTCAACTCCTTCGTGAATTTAAAGAGAATGCTTACAACTTTGTACTGAGAGCAAAACACTCATTCGATTCCTGTTGGTTGCAAAAGGTGTCTTGTTAGAGTGAGTGAAGGGGTTGTTATGATGAGTATGGGTTGTGCGTGATGCCTATTTTCCTGAACGGAGGTTGTGTATTTTTGATAGGGTTAAGACATGTGATGTTTCAAAAACACCGCAAGGATCTTTCCCATTTTCAGAGGGTTTCATTTATTTCTGGATACGTTGACGAGCCAGGATTTCTCCTTTATTCATTTTTGATTTCCCTCCTGCAGGAATTATCATTCATCTACTAGTGCGCATTCGTATGATTCTGCTATCCGTAAAAATACGTAAATTGTCAGATGCTTCCCATATGATCACTGTGTAGTTGTCATTAAAAAACACCAATAAAACAATAAGTTAAATTAATATTTAAGTAATACATAAAAATCCGTCAGAACGGCATCTATCCTGCTTTAGCTCACTTGAGCCAAACCTCTACTGCTCAAGTAATTCCATCTCTAATTCAACGAGGAAGTTGGTTTCTATCTTGAGTTTGCGATGCAAACAGGCAGTGTTTGTGCGTTTTTACTCATGCCCATTTCTGAGAAAAGAAGAGATATTGGAATGATGGGTGGTTGGCCACTTAGTTGGGAGGCAGAATTAGGTCACTTAACAACAAAGGGGATGAGCTGTATGAGAGGATTTTCCTGGAGAAAACGGAGTATTGTTCAGGCCTTAACTATGTGGACTTTGGCTTTGATGGTCTGTCCATTTATTAGCCTTGTCGGTTTTCCGGAGCAAAGTTTTGGTGGTTCACCCAATGAATGGGCAAAAGGACAGATTTTGGTGCAACCGCGAACAGGTCTTTCTGAACAGCAGTTGAGTCATGTGCTTCAACGTTCCAAGGGGCGTAGTAAGGCTAAAATAGGGAAGCTCAATGTTCATATTGTTGAAGTTCCGTCACAAGCAGAAGAAGCCGTCGCTCGGGCTCTTTCGCGGAGCCCTCATATTAAATTTGCTGAAGTTGACGGGTTGATGCCGCCAGGTTTTGTTCCTAATGATCCGAGCTTTTCCAAGCAGTGGCATTTACCAAAAATTCAAGCTCCAGCGGCCTGGGATTCATCGCAAGGTTTTGGGGTTATCATTGCCGTCTTAGATACGGGACTTGATCCCAACCATCTAGACTTAAAGGGACACCTTGTGACGGGATGGAATGCTGTCTCCCAAAATTCAAGTATTTCAGATATCCATACGTATGGACATGGGACTGCTGTAGCAGGTGTGGTTGGTGCGATCACCAACAATGGTGTTGACGTAGCAGGGGTCGCCGGAAAAAGTAGGATTATGCCCATCCGTATCTCCAATAGAAGTGACGGAAGGGCCTATTGGTCAGATATCGCAAAAGGGTTAAATTGGGCTGCTGATCATGGAGCCAAAGTTGCTACTATAAGCTATAGTGTGACGGATAGTAGTACTATCACTACGGCGGCAAATTATTTTCGGAATAAAGGTGGAGTAGTTGTGAATTCGGCTGGTAATGATGGGGTGAACCCTGGTTATTCAGAAAATAATTCCTTAATCACCGTTTCTGCGACCACGGCTAGTGACACCAGAGCAAGTTTTTCAAATTATGGAAATTATATTGATGTTGCTGCTCCCGGTACATCAATTGTAACAACGAAAAAAGGGGGCGGGACTCAAACCTGGCAAGGGACCTCATTCTCAACGCCGATAGCTGCGGGAGTGGTGGCGCTCATTCGGGCTAAAAATCCAAATTTGTCACCTAGTCAAATTGAAACTGTCCTAGAAGATTCTGCTGATAATGTGGGGAGTAGCTCGTACTTTGGGGATGGTCGAGTGAATGCAGCTCGGGCAGTACAAATGGCTGGTGGGACATCTAGTGGTGGCGATACTAAATCACCATCTGTATCGATTGCCAAACCTGCTCGTGATGCTACGGTAAAAGGGTGGGTTCCGATTGATGTGAATGCTTCAGATAATGTGGGCGTGACCAGAGTAGTTTTATACGCAGGGACGCAAAAAGTTGGAGAAGATTCAAGTGCCCCGTATCAGTTTTCCTGGGACTCAACTAAGGAAGACGATGGGCTGACGACCCTGATTGCCTATGCTTATGATGTGGCTGGTAATGAAGGCAGCTCAGGTTCGCATCCGGTCATGGTCGATAATGTGGCAAACACCGTGGATTCTACTCCACCGACTGTGAGTTTCCAACAGCCAGCTCCTAATAGCACCGTGAGTGGAACCGTCCAGATAACGGTGAAGGCTGCGGATAATGTGAGTCTTCAATCTGTAAGGCTTTATATTGATGGACGCTTGACGAATTCTACAAATGTCAGTCCGTTGTCCTATTCTTGGAATACACGAAAAGTGGGGAAGGGGCTTCATACCCTAAAGGCCCAGGCCGTCGATGGTGTAGGTTTGTCAAAGACTGTCCAAATTCAGGTGAACGTGCAATCTTCTAAAAAAGGGAAGGGCAAGAATCGTTAGAATATGTGATATTGCTACTCCTAGCTACGTGAAGACGGCGACTGTTCTTTGAGTGAGCAGTCGCCGTTTTTTTGTTGATAAAGGGTTGGGCTGCCACAGGCAAACCTGGTGGTGTAAAAAAAAGAGACACAGGCTTTGTCTGGAAACCCTTGAACCGATTGATATTTTTTATAGTAGATCTAGGAGTGCGGTTTCCCGTCAATTTTCCCGTCTTGTCTTTTACAGGACCGTTTTTTCTTTCTTTGTTCGTTTTTATCCAATGGATTTCATTCTTGATATCGTTAGCTCTCTGTGTTGCGAAGTTTTTGGCGATCTAGATCAGGGCGTTTTCACCAGTGGTAAAAAACAATGAATATCAACCATGAACGACAATGAAGATCGAAACCTTTTTGGATTGGCATGGTCCGTGCTGTTAGAAAAGGTTCAATAGGTTTTAAGTCTTAATGGGGTGCTAACAGCACTTTTATTGTTAAATAGAAAGGATAAACTATGAAAAAGACAATTGGATTATTGAGTTTCTTGTTGGTTCTGGGTGTTGGTACGCAGGCTTTTGCATTGAACTTGATGCCTGAAGATATGATACCAGGAACAGACGAAATGGGGCCTTCAAATTGTGAAGCAGGATGTGTCTACGAGACGTTTGGGTTAGTTGATGATGGGTCTTTGCAATTGTTATACAAAGCGGATGTAGGTGGTGGAGATAGTGGTACTTATGCTGGTGACTATACGACGGTCTTTAACAATACCCCTACTGATCCTTCGGATGCCCTAATTTCATGGAACGGTGTAGATGCTATTATCTGTGAAGCCTGCTATTTGGCAGTGAAGGATGGCAATCAGGATCCTGCTTATTATTTTTATAACCTTTCATTATGGGATGGAATGGAAAATCTCAATCTGACCGGGTTTTGGCCTAATGCCGGTGCTATTTCACATGTCTCGATTTGGGGAATTGAAGGTGATGAACCATGTGTTCCAGGAACTCCCGATTGTGGCGGTGGACCAGGTGGTACTCCAACTCCAGAACCTGGCACGATGTTCTTGATGGGTTCCGGGTTAGCTGGTCTCGGATTTTGGAGATGGAAAAAAGGCACGAAGACGGAAGCCTAATTTCCTCTTTACAAAAATCGTAAGCAATTCTGAAGGGGGGCTTCATCATTCGATGAAGCCCTCATTTTTTTGTCTGGGTCTGTTGAAAAAAGCCGCCAGCGGCGTTCTCGCTATTAGCCGGACCTTCGGGCTCACAGGCGTGGCGCTCTTCGCGCCGTGAGCGCTCACATAATGCCAGTATGCTCCGCGCGCAAAAATAGCTGCGGCCTGGCTGAACGGACTTTTTTGAACAGACTCCGAGGCCTCTGAAATGTTACGTCACAGAGGCTAAATGTGGCTGTTGATATCATCATTATTTAACAGTTCCTGTCTGGGGCAGCTCTCGTGTTACTGAGCAAGCAGATTATGCATGGGGCCAAACGAAAAATCTTTGAGGAGCTGGGTGAGACGATACTGGACTTTGTGAAGATTCAGGTAATGTCGGAATCGTGAGAGAAAGGCTCCACGCATCCGGGGTTGTTCCGGATCTAGCTCCCAAGGGCGAAGATATATAATGAGTGGTTGTCCCTGTGATTCAATATCTCGCAACAGACTTCGAAAAATTGAATATGGAACGATTCTAAACGATTCTCCCGCCGCTATAGGAATCTTGAATCCGCCAAACTTATAGGTGGTAACTGGAATTTCCCACAATGGACCTGCTGAAGTCGGTATTTGGTGAATACATGGCCTGTTACTTGAGGTCTCGTAGATATTGAGATCATTGGGTATGATGCTGGAGTCGTAGCGATAACCTTCCTCTCTGATGATCGGCAAGGCCCATTCCGTCTCTTTCATGAGAGAAAAGCTTGGTGCACGATATCCGAATACAGGTTTGCCTGTGATGTCTTCCAAGAGTTTTTTGGTTCTGGAAATATCCTCTCGAAATGTCTGGGGACTTTGCATGGAGATCAGTTCATGTGCGTATCCATGTGAGGCTACTTCATGACCAGCGTCCACAATATGTCTTACCAGAGTTTTGTTTCTTTCCGCGATCCACCCCAACACAAACATAGTTGCGGTTTTGCCCCGTTCAGCAAGGATCTCAAGTAGAACGTGGGTATTGCGTTCTACGCGACTTTCTTGTTTGTCCCAATGCCGTCGTCGAGCCAGACTATCAAAGGCTGCTACCTGAAAATGTTCCTCAATGTCAAAACTCAGTCCATGGACCATTTGTGATATTCCCTGCTCAGTCTCTTCACAATGGTCTCTCGCCATGTCGCTACCTACAAACACATGAGAACGAATAAATGAATGAGACCGTTTCTTAAATAATAAATGTCCCAATTCGGTATGAATGCAACATGGTATCTCAATAATCGTGCCAGAGAAAAAATACAGCGAATTGCGGTGTTTAGCGGGATAAATGAGATTTTCCTGTTCCAACAGCATACCGATAACTGTGTCATCCATGTGTCTTCATTGACTCATGAGACAGAACTAAGCATTAGGGGTCAGACTCGAATTATAGCTATCTGTCAATCGTCCATTTTGAAAGTGTTGAAGGTATTATTGCGAATTTGACTGTTCTTTTCTTATATCTTATATCTATCGAAAGATACAGTTATTCTTTTTGGATGTGTTGAAAAAAGCCGCCAGCGGCGTTCTCGCCCTTTTTCCGTGCTCACGTAGTGCCAGTACGCTCCGCCCGCAAAAAGGGCTACGGCCTTGCTGGACGGACTTTTTAGAACAGGCCCGATGCTGCTGATAACGGATAGCTTCCTGGCGAAATATGACCCTTGATATCTTCATTCTTCAACACTTCCTTTTTCATTTTTTCTTTGCGACAATTTTTCTGCTTGTTCAAGTTTTTTGATATCTAGAAGGCCTTGATCTCGGCCAACTGCGCGTTTGCTGGTTATCAGATCTTCACGTGACATGTAAAAGATGACTATTCCGTCTATGTTGGCCTCTCCCCGATTTTCCCAGGCTTGTTCGAAGTCGACCCTCGGTACTCCCATTAAGATGTCAATGCGATTGGGTGGTGCCCCAATCATAAAGGACAGTTCTTTGTTCTGAAAATCTTCGGGTGTAACTTCCTGCAGGGGAACGCCAAATTTTTCGAGCGTGTGATACAAGGCTTGGGTTGTGGCAATGAGATATTTAATATTTGCGTTGGTAAAGGCCACTAAGATCGGGCTGTCAAGCATTGTAGATGACAAGAGGTTGGTGTGGTCGTATAATCGGCCTAGATGACTTCTGAGACGACCTCAGTGACTTCTTCATTGGACCTTTCTCGCCTATCTTCTACCCTTCGGCAACGGCTTCCCTTTTCAAGTACCCTAGAGCAGTGTGTGCCCCTCACTGGGGATGCCTCTAATCGACGATATTATCGCGTGCATCTTTCTGGGGCTCCAGTTTCTTCACTGATTGTGATGCAATTGGCCGATCCTGAAGGGTTTAAGGCATCTGAAGAAGCGGTGAGTGATAGCGAGTCAGAAGTTTCCGAACTGCCGTTTATTAATGTTTTGAAACATCTACAAGTGGCAGACGTTTCAGTACCGGAACTCTATTTTTATGATGAAACGGCTGGGCTCCTCTACTTGGAAGACTTTGGTGATGTGACGTTGGCTCAAGCTTGCGAAGGGGGCGTCTCAAGCAAGACTGACGCCTTCTATCGAAAAGCTATTGATGTGCTTGTGCAACTTCATACGCGAGCGTCTGTTCCGACTTCCTGTCAGGCATTTTCTCGATCTTTTGATGTGCCATTGTATATGTGGGAATTTGATCATTTTCTGGAATATGGTGTTGTGGCTCGTCAGGGCAGACCCATGTGTGCAGAAGATTTTGTGCCCATCCAAGAAGAGTTCACCATGATTGCCAAGTGGTTAGTTCAACAACCAACTGTGTTCACACATCGGGATTTTCATTCACGAAATTTGATGGTGGATGGAATGCGGCTGGGTGTTATAGATTTTCAAGACGCCTTACTCGGTCCGACGACATATGATTTGGCATCACTCCTACGCGATTCCTATATGGCATTAGATGAATCATTGATAGATGAGTGTATTGCTTACTATCGAGAACAAATGATGCAAGCTCTCCCTCCCTCACAACATGCCGATATGCTTTTGGATGATGCAGAAGCCTTTCGACGTTTGCTCGATTTTAGCAGTATTCAGCGCAATTTAAAGGCAGCCGGGCGATTTGTATATATTGATCGAGTAAAGGGGAATCCCAATTTTCTTGAATCCATTCCTCGAACCTTACAGCATGTTCGTGCCAATCTCACGAAATACCCCTCATTGCATCGTTTATTGAATCACCTCTCTTCTTACATTCCTGAATGGTAGTAACGTCTTGCCTATGAAAGCCATGATTCTTGCTGCGGGTTTTGGGACGCGTCTTCGGCCTTTAACGGATACGATTCCCAAGCCCTTATTGCCAGTTGGGGGAACGCCGTTGATCGTGTGGAATTTGTTGTTGTTGCGGGCGGCAGGAATTCGTGAAGTGATGATTAATCTCCATTATTTAGGATCGATGATTGAAGAGGCCTTAGGTGATGGGTCTCGTTGGGACATGCTGATTGCCTATTCGCATGAATCTACGATCCTTGGCACAGGTGGTGGGTTGAAAGCTGCAGAAGGGTTTTTTGAAGGTCAGCCATTTCTTGTCATTAATGGAGATACTTTGCTCAATTTAGATTTGCTGGAATTTTTAGACTTTCATCAATCGCAGGGTGGCATAGCTACGTTAGTTCTTCGTGATGATCCTCATGCCACGCAATGGGGCGCTGTTGAATGTGATACACAAAATTGCATCCTTCGCATTAATGGTCAGGGTCAGGATACGCGTGGTTCTGTTCCAGCGGCTCATATACGAATGTTTGCTGGCGTCCATATTCTCCATCCTTCTTTATTTGAAGATGCAAGAGTGGGAATGCCTTTTTCGATTATTGATTCCTATACGAAGGCACTTGCTCGTGGTTCTCGGTTGTTGGGTTTTGTTCATGGAGGTTATTGGTCGGATGTGGGAACCGTCGAACGCTACACCCAGGCGCAGGAAGATGTTCAGGCAGGGTTGTTGGTCTTGCCTCATTGATTCTTCGGCTCAGACCCGCCACAATAAAGGATGAACGATAGATTGCGCTGGGCCAAAAATAATTGCATGTGGTTGGTATATCCTCAATTCTCAAGAGAAACTCCCTCTTTTGATGGATTGCTGTTTCTGAATGTATCACAAAGGATACAGTAGAATGCCGTTAAAGGTTTCAGGCTTATCAGGTAGTTTTCCTGTTCCCTCTAAGGAGGTGGCTGGATCTGTGGACACATTTCAGCAACTTCAGCAATTACTTAAACAATCGTTGTGTGATCTCAAAGCTGAATCTCAAGATGTAGACATTGAGCCGGATGAAACATTAACGAAGGCCCTACAACGGTTGTCAAAGCAATTACAACATATTCTTGCCCAACCAATGGACCCTATGCCTAGCAGTCAAAAAATTGATGCGAGTACATCAGGATCTATGCTGCCTTTATCCCCGAGTCCTGACCGGCTTTCTAACATGCCTGTTCAGGTTATGACTGCCTGTGACGGGATCATTCAAATGGCTAATGATGCGGCGATTGAAATGTTGCAATTGAAATTTGGGGATATTGGGGCGGTGTCATTGGCTGAGTGGATTCCGTATGATGAATGGCGGTTTATCCGGCAGCAATTGAAAAGTTCTGTTTCATCTCAAGAATCCGTGAAATGGTTAGTTACTCTCAATCTTCCAGAAGTGCCACTGTATAAGGTGCCGTGTGTCGTCACACCCATGTTGGATCAATCAGGAAATGTCATGGCATGGCATTGGGATGTGAGAAAGTCTATTGAGCCGATTTCCTCACATCCTTTTGCTCAGCTTATACATGGTCTTGAAGTGGATCTTTTACGTGGAACATGTCTTGATAGTTGTTTAGCCCGTATATGTGAGGGTTTGGTGCAGACGTTTGGCTATCCCTTCGTGTGGATTGCTACGGTACGGGAACGCCAACGAATTCAATTGCGTGCACAAGCCGTAGCGTCTGATTTTGATTGGGAGTTATATGGCCCCTCTTGGTGGGTATCCATCTCTCAAGAAGAGATTTTGGTACAGGCATGTGTGGCATCTGAAGGGTCCCTGGCTTCCTCTGAAACAAGCTCTGCCAGTGAGTTCGCTTGGTTCCCACCAAGCTTTCATTTGCAGGAAGCCTTTTCTTTGCCTTTCAGTCATGGGGATCTTTCTGGTTTGCTGGTGGTGTGTTCGAAAATATCCAAAGGGTTTGATCCCTCCATCCAAGAATGGCTGAAAGGTTTGGGCCATCTCATTGAAGTCCTGATTGCTCGTGGCATGGAAATGGAGCAATTGCGTTTGCAGAGTGCGGTTGTAGGATCTGTTCATGATGCGTTGATTGTGACTGACCCGCAGGGTCGAGTGGAATGGGTCAACCAGGCTTATTCCAAATTGCTTGGTGTCACACTTCGCGAGGTGTTGGGTACTCCGTTACGTTCGTTTCCTCATGCACAATTGCCGAAAACTTGGACGAAAACTGATTCCATAGATGTGCCAATTGAGTGCATGAAGACGGAAGTTATGGAAAAAGGGAGCAATGGTGAGTCCCTTGTTTTAGAGCAGGTCCTGACGCCGTTGATTGATACACAGGGCCACATCACCCATTTTGTGGGTATTCTTCATGATGTGACCTCTCGTGTTGTCTCAGAAATGAAGATGAAACATCAAGCCTATCATGATTCATTAACAGATTTGCCTAATCGAATTATGTTTGAAGATCGGTTGCAACTAGCCCTTGCCCAAGCCAGACGGGACGGGACCTTAATGGCGCTGCTCTTTTTAGATTTGGATAATTTTAAGTTAATTAACGATGAGCACGGGCATCAGATGGGAGACCGGTTGCTCCGAATAGTGGCTAAACGACTTTTGTCCTGTGTCCGTACAACCGATACGGTTTCTCGTTTAAGTGGAGATGAATTTACAATTATTTTGCAAGGCCTTGATCGGATACAAGATATTCGACAGGTGGCGAAAAAAATCGTGGATTGCTTGACCACCCCTTTCCCATTAAATGGACAAGATATTTCCGTACAAACAAGTATTGGTATTGCTGTGTACCCCAAAGATTCTACAGATCCTCGTCGGTTACTCGCGATCGCCGATCAGGCTATGTATCGTGCGAAAGAGTTTGGTGGGCAGCGTTGGCATTTTTCAACAACAGAATGGAATTCGGCGTAAGAGGTTGTCTGCCATTTTCCAATTGGTGTTCTCCTGTTCTGTTCCTTTCGTTTTTTTGAAAAAAACATCTGTTCTTCTTTATCGTTGAAGAAAAACCACGATTGTTGAAAAAAAGCTTCGAAATCACTTGTGTGCCAACAATGCACTGGGTGTGATCCCTTGTCAGTTCCTCTTTCTCCCTACTCCAATAGTGTCGTGATCCATCCATGTTCATTAGGGAAAACGCCGGAATTTCTCGTATGAACTCATAGTTTTTTGAATTGTTTCTGTGCTGCAAGTGGTGCAACGTTGCTATTGGAAAGTGCCTTTTATGGCCGAAATAATTCTTGAATACCTTTTGGCCCTATTTTTGCTAGTTGCCATTGTGTGTAGTGCTGTTCTGAAGGCAATTAAGTCAATATGTTTGTGCGAGGAAAGGAGCATTGAGCCATGAACATTCACCAGCAACTTGTGAAAATACTGGCTTGGAGTATCATTCTTATGATGGTTTTTGTCTCTATGGGGTGTGGCCATCATTCATCACAGAGAAGCCAAGCCCACTGGAAGAAGTTCAATAAAGCCAAGATGGTGGCGCACCAACCAACCGCTGCAGATCTTCTGTCTTCAAATGGCAAATCCAGGGGAATACAGGGAAGTGAAGGATATTTTGGAAATGAGTCAGGAAATTTTGCAGATCTCTTAGATGAGGATGCCCTTATTCAAGAGGATCCGTATTTTGATCAAAGCGGCCAAGGCGGCGACTCCTCGGGTGACTATTGGCTGAACCGTACACGAGCAGAGCAGCTTACCGCGCAGAGTGGATTGGAAGACGTTCATTTTGATTTTAATAGCGTTCAGTTAAATGAGCAGGCTAAATCTATCTTAATGGCGAATGCTGTG
Organism: Nitrospirales bacterium; assembly: GCA_965223685.1. Taxonomy (GTDB): domain Bacteria; phylum Nitrospirota; class Nitrospiria; order Nitrospirales; family UBA8639; genus Nitrospira_E. Next base: position 731,181 of record CBDCXG010000002.1, on the reverse strand, counting down.
TGGTTGAAAGCCCATCCTGAAGCTCATGTAACGATAGAAGGGCATTGTGATAATCGTGGCACGTCTTCGTATAATTATGTATTGGGTGAAAAGCGTGCACTACGAACAAAAGCCTTTCTCACCGGTTTAGGCGTCCCTGGTGAACGGTTGAATGTCATGTCATATGGAAAAGACAATCCAGCCTGTTGGGATGCGACCGAACCCTGCTATCAGAAAAACCGTCGGGCTCACTTAGTTCTTGGAATTACCGTAGCATCAACAGCTATGCGGTAATGCGGTTTTTGAGATGAATGCTGGTTTGTCGTAAAAATTGAATGGGAAAAGAGGATGACAGTTTCATGGGAATAGCGTGGCATGTACTTTTGCGCTGGATAGCTGGAGGACTTCTTTTTAGTATTGGAGCGACGTTGGTGGGGTGTGTGGCTCAGCAGGCAGATGTGGTGCGCATCAAGCGTGAATTAGATGCAAAAATTAGTCAACTCAACAAAAGTAAAACTTCTCTTCAGCAGGCGGTTGTAGATGCCAATACTTCATTAGAAAAAGCGAATACCCTTATTACTCGGCAGCGAGCAGAGATCCAAGAGTTGTTACGGGCGCGGGCCGAAGTGACTGACCAAGTGGCCACGTTGAAAGATACGGATTTATCTCAAGTTCGTGGGGCTATCGAAAAGAATGAACATTTGGTCGGTGCGCTCGATCAAAAATTTCTCTCTCTTGATACGAAAATACAGACGGTAGAATCGAAAGTTCAAGAATCGCAGAGAGTGATAGAACCCCTTGTTCAAGAATTGCGCGCGCAATTAACAGCTGAAGAACAGTTAAGGGTGGAGCAGGGCGGAAAACTTGGAGAATTCAGAACGTCATTGGTGGATTATCAACAGGTATTATCAACCCTTCGTCAAAATATTGGGAAACAGGAACAGCAGATTACGACCTTGCAACAACAGGTGAATCGATTGGGCCAACAACAGGATACCAATTATCAACAGATTCAAAGAGAAGTAAATGATGTGCGGCAACATATTCAAACAGTCATTGGAACAGTAGAACAGATAAGCACAACGTTCAGTGGACGGTTAGATGCCTATGAACAAGAGCGTTCTCGTGCGTCACAACAAACGCTCTCCAAAACTTCTTCTCCTTCACGACAATCTATGGAGTCTCTACCAACAAGAAATTCTTATTCTTCTATACAAAGTGTTGACGAAAGTACAATCCATTCGAATCGGTCTTCAAAAAATGTTCTTTCCGGTTCTGCGGTTTCGTATGCCTCTTCTTCTACTAATAAAAATCTGACTTCATCATTTCCACCAGCTACGTCATTTAGCCACAACACTTCTCAAGATGAACATGTTGCCTATCAACAAGCTTTTTCGTTGTTGCACGCCAGAAATTATTCGGGGGCTGCAAAAGGTTTTTCTGAATTCCTGCGTACTTTTCCGAATTCCTCACTAGCCGCAAATAGCCAATATTGGTTAGGCGAATGTTATTATGGGCAACGACGTTTCCAAGAGGCGATTGATGAATTTGAACGGGTTTTTGCGTTTTACTCATCCAGCAATAAAGTTCCCGCCTCCCTTCTCAAAATTGGCTATTCCCATCTTGAACTTCAACAACCAGCCATGGCCCGTTCCGTCTTCCAACAACTCGTACGTACCTATCCCCAAAGCCAGGCAGCCATCAAAGCCCACGGCCGCCTCCAAGAAGTGAACACTCTTCTTCAGAACCCTTCTTGACCAGTTGTTTTTTCAGTAGTTGAGGGGAATCCTAAAAACAGTTAGAGCCGTTGGCATTTGGATCCTCTCTTAGGAGAGACGGATGTTCTGATGGGCGGGAATTTCAGGGATGAGTTTAAATGAGGTACGCACTGAGCGCCAAGTTTCCCCTCGTTGTTCAATGAGAGAATCTCGGATTGGCCCTAACCACTGATCAGCTTCTTCAAGATAAGAAAGACGATAGGGGTCAATACCCATGATGCGGCAGCAGGTTGCATCTACGGCAGGAAAATTTCCACCCATCACGATGACTCCAGAATCAATGGGAGTCCCCATAATCGGGCCATCGCCTTCCATTCCTGTGATGCCATCAATAATGGCGAAGTGCGGCTTAAGGGAGGCATTAATATCTAAAATAGATTCTACAATTCCCTGACGGTGGAGAACATTTTTGGGCCATCCATAATAAATTCCTGGCATCACTCCGAACATATTTTTCATCGATAAGGTGGCTCCAGTCCAATGGTGGGTTTTCATTTTGGCCATTGAGACAATCCAGTCAATTTCTTGAAATAAGCGAGGAAATGTCAAAGTCGCTAAATCGGTATAGCCTCCAATATTGGGAACTGTCCAGCCGTCTAGAGTATTTAAATCTTGGAAGGGTATCTGATCTTCATGTAAGACATCTGCTAACCCGGAATCTTCTAAAACCAGTAGGGTATCATGGCGGTGCCCTGGGCCTTCCGCAACAACGATTGTGGCAGCACCGAGAGATAAGAATGCTTCCACTGCTCCGCGCACAACCAAAGGGTGAGTGTTAATATGGGCACTAAATTTATGGGGTTCAACCAAATTGGGTTTTAACAGGATCCGTTTTCCCTTTACTGCTGTCGCACTGATTCCCAGTTCAGTAAGACCTTCTCTTATCAGTCCTGCTAACTCCCCTTCGTAGTTTGAAGATTTTCCAATAAAAGTTTGGGCTGTAAGAGGAGATCCTTGTAGCCAATGGAATAGAGAAAACCCTGAAAGCGCCAGCCCTCCTCCAATAGCGGAAGCCTTAAGAAACTCTCGCCGTGAAATTCCGGGTAGTTCAGTGTGTGAAACTGGTACAGACATATTAGGCCAAGGATTTCACTTGTGGTAAAGAAGTGGTATGGGAAGGAGGGAATCTAAACAAAGACTGTAGGCCGCCCATTGTGTTCATTGCACAGAAAAGTAATGCCAAGGATGGAATAGGATAAGGGCCATAGCGTTGTTGCAAGTCCAGGCTTGCAAGAATGAGTTCTTCTGTGTTTGACGGCCTTAATCCCCAAGCTCCCAATCCTAACAAGGTCCACCCAAGGGAAATGGGGGTGCGAAGTCTGGGGAGTTGGTTGAGTAGATAGTCAATGCTCCGTTCCACTGATTTGAGGTCGCCATTGGGTGCCAGAGCCTGTAGGGCAATTCCGGTACATTCAGGAAGGGGATGGAGTTCTTTCTCAAACACAAAGGTATTGCCATAATTCCAACCGCCATGAGGGAGTTGGCGGTCTAGGAGCATTGATTGTCCCTCTTCCACTCTTGGGTGGGCACCCTGTCCAGCCACATGTAATGCTAAAATGGACATTCCTGTCGGAATAACCCAGCCGTGCGTGTCCGCAGTCCATGGCCATCCAAGAATTGATGGATCATGACCCCTGTTAGATTTGTTTGATTGTTTGTAATGATATCCCTTAAATGAAAGAAGAAAACGGCTAGCAAGTTCTTCCGAAACACGAAATTTGCTCGAACTGTGCCAGGCTAGAACGGCTAGAGGTGTTGGCCAAGAAGCTTCTGGATGTTGGGGAGAGATGCACACACGTCCTTTTGTGTCCTGTTGTGCTCGAAGGTACGTTTGGCCTTGTTCACAACTACTTCGGTAACTGTCATGTGCTGAAAGGGCTAACACGGCCCAGGCTGTAGAATCCGAACGGGCTTTCGCACCTTTATGATAGGGGAAGCCTCCATTAGGTAATTGAAGGTGAATGATTGTTTTCGGAATAGTCAGATTTTTTGTGAAACTTTTTGTCGACATCTTATTTGAAATCGACTCCTCTCTCTATATCTATAGCACTAATCGAAGGCCAACTGCGGAATAATAGTACCCTCGGCAAATTTAAACGGCGAGTCATAAACCCGGTTCTCGTTTTTATATGCGAAGGGGTTGGCATATAAGACCTGTTGAGCACTGTCGAAAAGTCGTTAGGGTGTACTTTATGGGGTTCAGCTGATGGAAAAGCAAGCAACATACCAAAGGTGCTAACGGATAGATCTCTTCCATTGCGGTCGAAAAAAGAAAAGGGGGCGCATGAAAAGGGAGAAAACTCGAAGAGGTTATCCTGGAAATCAAGATATTATTTAGGGGGAATAAATTGCCTAATAGGTTAAGCCTATCCTGGTAACCAAAAATGGCAGGCATGCTTTTGTATTGTTGGTGATTAGGTTAAAGCTCTGCAAGTTTTGTCCGAAAATATATACGAGGGTGAGTAGGGTTTTTTCGTAAAAATGACTGAAGTGATTTTCCTCTACCGGAACTGGTCTCTCTAAGTCGTAACCTATTTCTTTAATTAATGTAGTTGTGCGATGTCCACAATATGATTGCTACTGAAAGTGTGCGTTCTCCGACTTTTTCCGGTTCCTTCCAGAAAGCTTCTCAAGCTTCTTTTCAAACATACTTCTCTCTGAGTGTTACCGTCATTCTCAATTTCCTCTTACTCATGATTTTTTGTGATGCGACTTGGGCTCCGGCTGATGATGGTACATACGCTCATTTAGCAGAACGAATTTTGTCAGGGGAAATTTCCAATAAAGATTTTCAAAGTATTCATCTTGGACTCATTAATTTCGTAAACGCTGCAAGTATGTGGATCTTTGGGCCGCAATTAGTGAGTCTGCGCTACCCTATAATTTTCATTGGGCTAGTCCAAGCAATAATTGTGCACGTCCTTTTTTCACGTCATTCACTCGTGCTAGGTATCATTGCTTCTGTGTCATTAACTGGGCTTAGTATAGTCCAATATTTTAATCCCACAGCTCATTGGTATTGTCATGTATTGTTTATTGGCATTATTGGAGTTCTTCATTGGACAAAACCATCATTCTCAGGACGAATGATATTCTTGGGATATCTTATTGGGACGATTTTTCTTTTTCGTCAATTAACAGGGGTGCTAGGAGCCATCGGAGTATTGGCCTATTTGTTGATGGAGATGAAATCAATAAAGGAGGCTTTGCATAAAGAACTATACTTTTCAAGAATCTTATTAGGTTTGATGGGAGTTGGATTAACTCTGTATTTCTTTTCCTACGGTTCCATATCTGATTTCTTACTTTTTGGACTGTGTCCCATAGTATTTATAGGGTTGGCATTGGTTCTTACTACCTGTAACAACAGAGACACGTTCAGAATAATTTGGCAATTAAGTGTAGGAGTAGCGTTCGCCTTACTCCCTCTCCTTGTCTACCATTTGATGCACAATTCGATGACTCCATGGATTTCTGACACTATTTTTCGAGCTATCAATCTTTCCCAGCTACCTGTGTACTCTCAACGCGATTATGGACAATTTATTGCTATTTCCTTGCATACCCTCATGAATGCAAGCGAAATCTATCCAATAATAAATGGAACATATTTCCTTCTTCTTACACTTCTCAGCTTGTTAAATGGGACGTTGTTATTTTTGGAATTTTGGGAAAAAAAAGAAGAAGGTTGGGCAAACTGGATTCCACCAGCACTTCCCTTTCTGGCCATGTTCTATGCTGTAGTATCTATTCTTTATCCCGTCAGCATTTACTTATATTTGACTGTTGGCCTTTCCCTTTTGGGACTATTTTGGCAAGGCCTCACAGAAAAAAAAATAGGAAAGGTTAGGCTCATTCTGATCATTTTTGTTTCCATTGTGGCTATCTATTTTCATGCCGGACAACCACTGGCTCGAAGTTGGACAGAAGTCATGGAGGGAGAAAAGTTAGCGCTCATTCCCGTCCAAGGTTTAGAGAAGCTTAAACTGAAGATTCCGCCAGCGGAAGGGGAGATGTATTTCCAGCTTGTACATTATATACAACAACAAACTAAGCCAAATGAACCTATTTTTGTTTTTCCAAATAGCCCTGAAATTTACTTCCTTGCCAACCGCCCCAATCCCTACCGCTTTTACTTTCTGCCGCTAGAGGTGAAAGACATTCAAGAGGGTTTGGCGTTCATCCAAACATTGAAAAAAGAGCCTCCTACCCTCATTATTTTTGATCCAGATGACATTAATCATACGGAGGTAAGTTTCTTGATCGCTAGGTTTGTCCGAGACAACTATCTGCAGATTAACAAAATTGGAAATTTCGAAATATTTTCTCCATTTCTTTTATAGCGAAAAAGATGTTGAGCTTGCTGAGACGAAAAGAAAGACAAGGGTAAAACGCTAGATGCTGCCAAAACAAGAGCGAAAAATGCGAGCGTTAGGGACAGTCGAGGCAGCCTAAGAAAAGGAACCATAGTGAAGAACGTGATTCCGTTTAATAAGCCATTTGTGGCTGGGAAAGAACTCTATTACATTGCACAAGCCGTCACGCTTGGCAATCTTGCAGGCGATGGGTATTTCACTCAGCAGTGTTCACAATTATTAGAAAGGGAGTTTAGGATTGACAAAGTTTTTATGACTCCTTCCTGTACGGCCGCTCTTGAAATGGCAGCGATTTTATGTGAGTTAGGTCCTGAGGATGAAGTGATACTCCCATCATATACGTTTGTTTCCACAGCAAATGCTATTGTCCGTGTTGGGGCCAAACCCGTTTTTGTCGATATTAGAGCTGACACTCTCAATATTGATGAAAGAAAAATTGAAAAAGCCATTAATTCTAAAACCAAAGCCATTCTACCTGTTCATTATGCGGGAGTAGGATGCGAAATGGATAAAATAATGGATGTTGCTCGCAAGCACAGTCTGTTTGTCATTGAAGATGCAGCTCAAGGTGTAGGGGCATTTTATAACAACCGAGCGTTAGGATCTATTGGCCACTTGGGCACGTATAGTTTTCATGAGACCAAGAATTATATCTGCGGTGAGGGTGGGGCTATTTGTATCAACGACCCTAGGATGGTGAAGCGGGCCGAAATTATTCGAGACAAAGGAACAAATCGCAGAGAATTTTTTCGTGGGGAAATTGACAAATATACATGGGTGGATATTGGATCGTCCCATGTGCCATCTGAAATTGTCTGTGCATTTTTGTACGCTCAATTGGAGATGATGAATAATATTGCAGAACGAAGAAAATCTATTTACAAGCACTATCGAACGCTTTTGAAACCATTAGAGGTAGAAGGGTTCTTGAGCCTTCCTCATATTCCCGAAGACTGCGAGAGTAACTATCATATGTTCTATATTCTCCTTCCGAATCAAGAAGTTCGAAATGCCTTGTTGGCATATCTTAAACAGCATCATATTATGGCAGTGTTCCATTTTGTTCCACTGCATAGTTCGCCTATGGGGAAAAATTTTGGTGCAATGGCTGGCGAACTTCCTGTTACAGAGGAAGTAAGTGGGCGACTTCTTCGGTTACCGTTTTTTTTCGAAATGACTCAAGATGAGCAAATCACCGTAGTCAAAAATCTGCACGAGGGGCTTAAGAATATTTTTGCCAGAAAAGGCAGGTCTCACGTACTCGAAGCTATCCGGTAATGTTGGAGCCTGCTAGTAACAGGTAAAATTGATTTATGGGAAACAGTTGTGGGGAAGAAAAGTTTGATAAATGGATTGTCTCTCTTTCATGGGATTCTAAGCATTTTGAAATGCCTGTTGGAGAGATTTCGCCATCAGAATTATACGATTCAGATCTAAGAGCTGTTCTCTTATTTGCAAGGGAAAAAGGATTTCATTTGGTATATTGGGCAGCTAGGCCAGAATGCGAAGTATCTCCAGATATTCTGAGGAGATTTTCAGGCTTGTTAGTGGATAAGAAGGTGACCTATGAGAGGAAAGATGAAGTGCGGAAGTTTCATAATGTTTCAGAAAGCTTGCGTGGTTATTGTGCGATCGTTGAGTACACAAAATCTTTGGCGGTAGAACCTCTGTTGTCCTTGGCTGTGCAATCTGGAGTTCATTCACGATTTAACCTTGATCCTAAAATACCTCAAGATAAATTTGAAAGTATGTTCCATGTGTGGATGCAACGAAGTGTTACTCATGATATAGCTGAAGTTGTTTTTGTCGCTATGGATATTTCAGGTATTGAGCAATATGTTGGAGTGGTTACGGCATCTGTAGAACAGAGGTTGGGGAGAATAGGATTGCTAAGTGTGTTGCCGAGCTATCAAGGTAAAGGTATTGGTTCTTTGTTGATGTGTACGGTGCACCAATGGATGCAATCCCATGATGTCAAAGAAACGGTTGTGGTGACTCAGCAGAGTAATATAGCTGCCTGTCAATTATATGCCCGATTAGGCTATAAGGTCCAAGCGCTGCAGCATATTTATCATTTTTGGGTGCAGGGATAGTTTGCCATGGTGATATCGTCGGTGTTTATCTCCTCAAGAAGGACAAGGTATTGGAAGATCTAATAGCAATGGATATTTCAGTGATTATTCCAGTATATAACTCAGAACGTCATCTCTGGGAGTTAGTGCCCAGGTTAATGAAAGTACTGGATACTGAAACCCCATGTTTTGAAATCATATTGATTGATGATGGGAGTGGTGATGGTTCATGGGACGTACTGAGTCAATTGTGGGCAACATATCCTGCGCATGTGAGAGCCGTACAATTAATGCGAAATTATGGACAGCATAATGCTTTAATGTGTGGTTTTCGACAGGCGCTAGGGCAGTATATTGTAACAATGGATGATGATTTACAAAATCCGCCAGAAGAGATTCCCAAGCTGCTTTCTGTAATAAGGAAAAGGAATGCAGATTTAGTCTACGGGATTTACAAGAAAAAAAAACATGCGGTATGGAGGAATTTGGGGTCAGCCGTAGTAAGAAAATTTTATAAAATGGTGCTTAAGGTGCCGGTTGAACCCACATCATTTCGAATTATCAAAAGACAACTCGTAAAAAGTATTTTGTCCTACAATAAAAACTTTACCTATGTTGATGGGTTGCTCGCTTGGAATACCCGGCGTATTGATACCATATTCGTAGAGCATCATGCCCGAAGTAGTGGAAGATCAGGATATTCCATTAGCAGACTGATAGTTTTGGCCTTGAACTTGTTTACGAATTTTTCACTATTCCCGCTCCAACTCGTTTCTGTTTTGGGAATATGTGTGGCCATTGTAGGGTTGTTGCTTGGTGTGTATTTTCTTGTGCAAAGTCTTTTGTCTCACATTGTGGTCTCAGGCTATGCTTCGATTATTGTGGCTATTTTCGTGCTTGGTGGCACTCAGCTGTTAGCCTTAGGGATTATTGGTGAGTATCTTGGTCGCGTACATCTTAATGTGAACCGCAAACCCCAATATGTAGAACGTCAAATCCTGTGTGTGAATGCAGAGCGTCTACCTTTGGATTGTGAAAGGCAAGAAGTCTTAGGCGAATTTGTGCAGGGTAAACCTTCAGAAAATAGGTACTGATGAAGATTGGATATCCTAGTGTTTGTTTCTAGAGCAATAAAAAAAGGATAGCCAGTATGGCTCAAGTTACCTCAGGTGTCAGAAAAGTTTTTTCGAGTCCCATAATATACAACATCTTCCAGACCTTAGTAGGTGCGCCCTATGTAAGAAAAAGGTTTATTGAGGATTATGTGAAAATTAATAATGGATCTCGTTTGCTAGATATTGGGTGCGGGACCGGTGAGTTAATCCGGTATATCTCAGAGATGACGTACTATGTAGGATTTGATCTTTCTGCACGTTACATTGAGTCAGCCAAACGCAATTTTGATCATCGGCAAGCAGAATTTATTGCGAAGCCGCTGACTAGAAAGAGGGTAATGGTTTATGAACAATTTGATCGTGTGACAGCCATGGGACTGCTCCATCATATTGGGGATGGAGAAGTTCTAGATCTTTTTCAGCTGGCAAAGCAAGCATTAAAAGAAAATGGTTTCTTTGTATCGATTGACCCCTGCTATGTGGAAAAACAATCAACCATTTCTAGAATGATCATTAATGGTGATCGTGGTAAAAATGTGCGCACACTAACAGGCTACCAACGCTTAGCCGAATCTGTTTTTTCTTATGTTGAAATCCACCATAGAAACAATCTTTTGCGTATCCCCTATGATCATGCTGTTTTGATTTGTTCCTAACAATTTTTTGTCTTTGTACTGCCTTTCTCATTTTTTGGTTTATCTGGGTTAATTTGATGAGCGACGACCGTAGTGCTCATCTGGATAAGTCTAAAAGTCAAGACTATCATCTGATAGTCGGCAGTTCCTACCGATGTTAGCGTGTAGTACTCACTTGAAAGCAAACTACCTCGGCTAGAGCCCATTATTTGGCATGCCTTCGACACATTCCCCAATTGCTGCGCGAGTTCTAACAACCATTGTTTCACTTTGATCACTTTTTCAGTGATCTGCATTGGCTGTCTTCTTCTGCCTCTGGGCGGTTGGGTGCCGCTGAGTCTACCATCCTGTCAGATTAAAAATCGTAGCATTTATCCATGATGGCAAACCTCAGGCGTTATGTTCGAGCAAGATCCCTTGCATGCTCGGGAGCGTCGATACACGACAGGCCATTTCGTGGTTTATCGTTCTATTGGGCCTGTCAGATTTTCTCTCACCAGGCTTCTTGGTTTAAGCATTGTGTTAGGTTTTAAAATTGATCCTACTTTCAAGGGAAGCAGAGATGGACAGAACTAGATTAGAAAAAAATGAAGAAAGAAGTTAATACAAGTGAATAAAACTCCGAAAGATAAGGTGCGGGGAAAATTGATAAAGAAAATTTCACGGAATGATTTTAAGAATGATGCATCCTCCGCATGTTGTGAATGAGGGTTTATACTTTCCTGAATCCAAGGATCATAATATCCGAGATATTTGAAATATGGTTATGCAGCGTTATGAAAAAGTTGAGGCCTCGGCTAGTAAGGCTGCTTATTTATCGTATGGCCCATTGCAGGAGGGAGAAACTAAGTCTTTCATTGCAATTATCCTGGGGATTTTTACTTTTATACATCTATTATTGGCCCTGTATGGACCCATGAATATTATGGGAGGAGAGTTAGTTGGGAATGACGGATATACCAGACTGAACCGCGTTCAATTTGTTTATGAACATGGGACATGGAATGCCTCAATATTCCCTCGGAGTAATGCGCCATATGGGGAAAGTATTCATTGGACAAAGCCAATGGATATCATTTTGTTGGCTGGGGGGATTCTGTTCTCAGGATTCGTCTCTTTTTCTAAAGGGTTACATGCCTGGGGGGTAATCATTAGTCCCTTGCTTCATATTGTGGCTTTTCTAGGGCTCTTTTGTTTGATGCGGAAGCGATTTGATCGGCTGGGTCTACTCCTATTGCTTGCTCTTTTTCTTTTGCAACCGTTCCTTTTTTCGTATTTTATGGTTGGACGCCCCGATCATCATAGTTTGCTCCTTGCTATATTTTCTTGGTTTGTTGTGGGCATGCACTGGGGATTTGAAATCAAACAGCGTCGGAATGACCTCATTTTTTTAGGTTGTCTCGGGGCTTTAGGTTTATGGGTAAGTGTAGAATTTTTAGCGCCTATAGGGTTTTTTCTTGCGGTATACACAATGGTATGGATTGTTAAAGGAACGACAAAACACTATCCCATTCTTATTATTATGGGAAGTTTGTTTGTCTTTTCTATATTCTTCTTGTTGATGGAAAGATTTGGCGAAAATCACTTTCTTGTCGAATATGATCGTATTTCTCTTCCTCATGTTATGGTCATGGGATTAATTTTCGTTGTATGGAGTGTCATCGCTTTTTTTAGTCAAAAAACCATGTTTGTGTCTACTTTGTGGGGAAGAATAGCGCTATTGGGAGTCGGTAGTCTTATTGCGGTTTGGTGTCAATGGATGATGTTTCCTGAGTTTTTTTATGGCCCACTGGCTGAAATGGATCCTGCAATTCGAATGTTGGTGTGGAATCAAATTGCAGAAACCCAACCTTTAGGGAGTTTGTTTCCCCTCCAAGTTGGTGACGTGATCACTTCACTGGGGGTGTGTATTCTTATTATTCCTTTTTTGCTTAAAAGGTTACGCAACAATATTGTGCCTGTGGACTTTGATCGAACTATTCTATTGTTAGTGGGGATGGCTATCTTTATACCTCTGGCGATTTTTGAACGGCGATGGACTCCCTATGCAAGCATCCTGTTAATTCTTCCTTATGCAGAATTCATTCGGAATACTCTGGTGAAGATAGGGAGACGATGGCCAAGGAAAAAAGAAGAGAGTAATGTGATGCCATTAACTCTTGGATTTCTTCTAGTTTTTTGGCCAGTTGTGATTGGACCGATGGTTGCGCTAGGAGAAACAAAAGCTCGACCAAAGTTAGGTAAGACATGTCACCTCAAGCCATTAACGCAATTTCTTGCCGATAGGGGAAATAGGCAGGGAAGTCCAAAAACAATTTTAGCGTACAAAGATTTTGGTCCTGAAATTCTTTACTGCACGTCACATAGAGTCTTAGGAACTCCCATGCATAGAAATCTGGAAGGTTTTAAGGATAGTCTTGCCATCATGAAAGCCCAAAATTTTGAAATGGCTAAAGCAATGATCCAACATCGCCACATTGACCTTATTCTTATTTGTCCAAATTCCCCAATGGAGTTTGGAACTTATGCAGACTCTTCAGCTTCCAAAGAAAATTTCTATACAAGGTTGGTTGAGGGGGCAATTCCGCCATGGTTGAACGAAATTGTATTGCCAAGCAAACTTCGAGAATCTTTTCGATTATTTGAAGTGAGAAGTAACAACAATTAGGGAATTCGATAATGGCTAAGAGATTCCCTATGAAGGAGATCATCGAAGAAATACCTATTTCATAGACAAATATGAGTTTGAGTGGAATGGATAATTTCCCGGATTAGGAAGAGAGTCGGGGGGGAGAGAACCATGAGTGCGTAATCTTTTCTAGGAAGGAGGAAAAAGCTTTTATCTAATGGATGCTTTTGCTGTGTTGAAATCGGGAGACTGGCTGACTCTTGAAAGAATTCGTGCCTATTCTTGGGTAATTCTTGGGATGAGTGTTGTGGCCATTGTTTTCCTTTGGTCCTACCCACCAGGAATGCTGGATCAAATGGGCAGACCTAAGGGAACTGACTTTTCCAACCCATATTCTGCAGGGAAAATGGCCCTACAGGGAAAAGCGGCGGCTGCCTATAGCTATGCCAGTCAATATAAAGAACAGCAGAGAATCTTTTCATCGGGTGAAGAATTGCCTTTTTACGGTTGGCCCTATCCCCCAGTTTTTTTCTTAATTGCTGCCCCACTTGCGATGCTCCCTTATATGCTAGCTCTTCTTACCTGGGTGCTCTCAACGTTTTTGGCCTATCTTATGATGATAAGGAATATTATCCAAGATCGAGTAGGTCTTTTAGTCGCGGCTGCTTTCCCAGCTGTTTTTGTTACTTTCGGGCATGGGCAAAATGCATTTTTTACGGCAGCATGTTTAGGGCTAGGCCTTGTGTTAATTAAAAGGGAACAAATGTTAGCTGGAATTTGCTTTGGCTGCCTGTGTTATAAACCACATTTTGGGCTGATCTTACCTTTCATTTTAGCATTGGGGGGATATTGGAGGGCTTTTTTTTCAGCTTCAATCACCGTCGTTGTTTTAGCAAGTGTCTCTTTATTTTTTTTCGGATGGGAAAGTTGGGTAGCTTTTTGGGAGAGTCAAGAAGTCACTCGGAAATATGTTTTGGAACAAGTGCCAACGGGTTGGGAGAAAATTCAAAGCGCTTTCTCGTTTTCCCGAAGTTTAGGATGGAGTGTGATGACCTCCTATATTATCCAGGCTTGTATCTCCTTGCCCACGATGTGTGCTTTAGGATTTCTATGGTTTCGAAGAGTGGATGAGGCGACATGTGCTGCAACAGCAATAGGTGCTCTTCTTATTACACCATATGTTTTGGATTATGATTTGACGGTTCTTTCCATTGGTATTGCCTTTCTTGTGAAGAACGGGCTGAAAGAAGGGTTTCTCCCTTGGGAGAAAACTTTCCTAGTGTGTATTTGGGTTATCCCAGGAGTAACACGTGGACTAGCAATGGCCACAGGAATTCCATTTGGGCTGGTTGGTATGATTTCGGTTTTCGCGTGGTCAATATACCGTGCGACACGAAAAAATATAGTCGGCAAAGAAGATGGAGAGCAATCTGTGCAGAATGAAAATCCTATTGCTGCAAACAAGACGAATGGCCTTTTAGCTTAATGCTTCAGCGTAAGTATGCTCACCTTGCATAATGAAATGAATGAAGACTTATGGAACTAGTTAAACCTCCTTTAGAGTTTCTACGCAATATTATAAATAAGGAATCAGGCTCCAAAGATATTGCTCTTGATGTGTATTGCTCAGAAAACATCCTGTTCCGAAAATTTTTCTGGATGCGCCTGTGGATGCTCACTCTTGCCATTCGCCGGTTCTCCAAGAAAAGAGATGCCTGTCTGGATTTTGGAGGAGGGAGTGGGATCTTTATACCTTCGTTGGCGAGCGGGTTTGATGTTGTTCAACTTATAGATTTAAACACTGAACAAGCTAGACTGGTGCAAAGTAAGCTGGGGCTAAAGAATACCGCTATTGTTACAGCTAATATCGATGAGCATGACTATGGTGAGAGAAAGTTTGATGCAATTATTGCGGCAGATGTTCTAGAGCATTTTAAGGATCTCAAGAAACCTATTAGACAAATATATAGATGGATTGCTGACGCTGGATATCTGTACACTTCGTTGCCAACCGAAAATATCTATTATCGATTGTTAAGAAAGGTCTTTAAAAAACAAAAACCTTGGGATCATTATCATTCCGCTGCTGAAGTAGAAGATTTTCTCAAATCTCATGGCTTTACAAAAGTTTCTGGATGGTACCATCCTTTGTTCCTCCCAATTTTTCCCCTCTTCCGGATAAGTGTTTGGCAGAAAGTATAAGCCCTTCTTGGATTTTTACGTAAATGCAGTTTGCTAGCAAGTCGTCATTAAGGCACCGGTTCTTAAGTGGTATGTTTCAGATTGTTTCCTACCCACACCAAACGGAGCGTTGATCAGTGTAGTGGGGAGAAGGATAGAATAACCTTATGGAAACGGAAGGAAAACAAACCATTCTTTCTAGGGAAGATATGGGAATGGGAGCAATATATTTACGAAAAACAATCTTTTGAAATTTGGTGTCAGGAAGAGAGTGCTTAGGGACGTTCTGAATTTTGAAGAATTCCAGGGATTGAAAGATACGATAAGCGTTTGGCTTCTTGGCGCCCTCGAGTCACCGTATCTAAAATTAGTCCACAAGCCATACTAAAAAATGCAGCTAACAATAGACCGGTAGTAAGAAAAGCGGTGACAAAAGGCGTCACGACTCCTGTTTGAATGTATGTGGCGATCATGGGATAGCCAAGAAAAAGGGATGAGGTGAAGAAGATAGAGCTAAGTAAAGAGAAGACCGCTAAGGGTTTTTCCTGCCGCAAAAGATTCGCAATAGTAATTAAAATCCGAAACCCGTCTGAAAACGTACGCAACTTACTTTCAGATCCTTCTGAGCGATTTTGAAAATTGCAAGGTATTTCCATCGAAGGCATCTCAAGTGCAAGAGCATGAATCGTGAGTTCTGTTTCGATTTCAAATCCTCTAGCAGTCATGGGGAAGGATTTGACGAAACGTCTAGAGAAGACGCGGTATCCTGATAATAAATCCTGAAATTGATCCCCGAAAAAGAATTGAACTATTCCTGACAGAATGCCGTTGCCAAATTGATGCCCTGGGCGATAAGCCGTAGTCGTAGTTGGCACTCGAGCACAATTAATCATATCAAGTCCATTGGTCACTAGTATTTCCACGAGTGTCTGAGCAATTTTCGAGTCGTAGGTGTTATCTCCATCAACTAATATATAAATATCCGCTTCGATATCTGCGAACATTCGTCTTACCACATAACCTTTCCCTTGGCGGCTTTCCTGGCGAACAATTGCTCCCATACTTTTTGCTTTTTCGATTGTTCTGTCAGAGGAATTATTGTCATAGACGAATATGGTGGCTGAGGGAACCGATTGTCGAAACCCTTCAATGACATTTCCAATTCCCATTTCTTCATTGTAGGAAGGAATGAGGACGGCAATAGTCTTATTCGTTAGGAATTCAGAGACTTCTGCCTGATAAGGGGTTGTCGAGAGGGGAATCATCGAATTGGTCATAAGGAGTCCAGAATATATAGTCGCTTGAGTCTTTCAGAGGTTCTGATTGTTGAGTAAATCTATGTGAGTCGTGTGCCTAGTTCAGAATGTAAATCCTTGTGTGTTGGGAGAAATCAGAAGACAAGAAATTTTTTTGAATAAAAGAGCACAGATAAAGTAAATGTCTTAACCGGTTTTAGAAAGATTTATCGGAAATTTTTGAATATTCTTGATAATTATGTGCTGTTGGTAAAGAAAAATTCAAAAAATTATTAAGCAAGATTTTCCCAGTGTGGTCGATAATGGTTCATGAAAATTACGAACCCAAGAAGATGGGACGGATTGATGAGTTGGGTCTTTGCGCATCAGCGAATGACGATGCGCCATAGTTTTAACCGGGTGCCCCTTCCCGAAAAGGGCGAACACGTCGGAAGGCGTGGACGCAAAGCTACGGGTCAGAGATGGACTCTGATTGCCGGGTTGCCGAAGGAACAATCTCTCAAGGGGCTACGGAAGAATCAGAATTTCCGGGCATACTGATCTTGCGTAATCTTTAATCTTAGCTCGGTAAGGAGAACTACTATGGTAAATCACGTCATGAATTTTGTCCGTGAAGATGAAGGAGCAACGGCATTGGAATACGGCCTTTTGGCTGCCCTTATTGCGGCTGTCATTATTACTGCCGTGACTACATTGGGAAGCACTCTCAATGCGACCTTTACGCAGGTTGAACAAGATATAGCAGCCAGTTGATCCCTGAACGGATGAAGAGTTTTGCTGCCCCCGTTTTTCCAGAATTCACAGGAGAAACGGGGGCCGCACCTTAGGCAAAAGATTCAATTGTTGTGAGTAACCATAAAGGTATCTCTATGCTATTTATGCAATGGTGGGAACGGTTCCTATTAGAGGATGATGGGGCTACCGCAATAGAATATGGCCTTCTTGCTTCACTAATAGTCGTGGCTGTTCTGGGGAGTGCATCGGCTTTAGGGGGTACCACAAAGGCCATGTATGTGGATGCAATGGGCCAAATTGTGGCGGCAATTACAGGTAGTTAGGCCACAAACTTGTCAAGAGGGTATCAAAAAACATATCGGAAATAACCTAAATAAAAAAGAGGATGGTGCCAGAGAGGACCCATCACACTCTTTTTCATTTTTGAGAAGAAGTCGTGAGTATAGATAAAGGTGGGTACCATGGACAAACAGAAAATCGGTCAAAAAGTACTAGAGAACAAGAAGCCTTGTGAATTACAAGATCAGCGAGGATCAGTGGCAGTCGAATTTGCCTTAATTCTGCCAATTCTCACCGTATTGCTTTTTGGAGTTATCGATTTTGGCCGTATGCTCTGGTTTAAAGAAGTACTAGTGAATGCCACACGAGATGGGGCTCGTATGGCTACTTTATATGATTCTGGGAACAACGAAGCTGCTATTCGAGATAGAATTGCACTTTCGTTGCAGAATGGTGGCTTAACCCCATCAAATTTGGTTGTATCAGCCCCGGGAAATCCCGAAACCATGGTCAATGGGCAAGCTGTGACGGTGAATACTCAAATTGATTGGGATTATCTGGTCATTGATAAACTATTGCCTCATGGCTTAACCAGTTCCACTTTACAGGCACAGATTACCATGGTGCATGAATAAAGAAAGGATCAGCCGTAGGAAAATTGATAAGGAGCATGAAATTTATGAAACATAAACTGAAAAAATGGCGGTCTCTTGATCAACAAGGGGTAACGGCTATGACAATGGCCATTATGCTAGGCGTCATTGTCACATTTGCTGCGTTTGCTATTGATATTGGACATGCCTTAGTCACCCAAAATGAATTGCAGAATGCATCGGATGCCGCGGCATTGGCGGCCGCAACCCAAATGGGTGCCTTGTACCTCGCCTTGCCGAGGGAAGAGCAGCAAGATATGACACGACAATTGACAGGGGATGAAACCTTGGCTATTGCTGGAGCGGCTCAGACAACTGCGCAGGCCAATCGTGCATCTGATTTGGCCAGTGTGGCTCTAGCCGCAAGTGATATCCAATTTGGGATGTGGGATTTTTGGAACCAGACTCCTCAGTTTACCCCAACTAACGTTCGGCCTAATGCGATCCAGGTGACGGCTCGGCGAGATAGTACAGCAGGGTCACCGAATGGCCCCATTAGCACATTTTTTGCTGGCGTCTTTGGCGTAACACAAATGGATGTGATGGCCACATCTGTCGCTGCACTTGATACTGTGGGTGGAAAAGCCTTACCAGGATCGGTCAATGCTCCATTCGGTATCGATTCTCAATATTTTGCGAATGCGCAATGTGGAAATACCATTAAATTTTCTCCGACTGCAGATTCCTGTGCTGGATGGCATAATTTCACACAAGATGCGCACAATACCCCTGCTATTAAACATACGATTAATGGGTTAAACAATGGTACGTTTGAAAGTCCTAAGATAGATTTTGGAACTACCACCTTTGATTTTACAGGGGGAGAAGTCAATTCCTTATTTTCAAATTTACGGAGTCTTTTTGATTCCCAAAAGGATCCAACCCAACATCCTGATAAACCATATCTCACGGATCCACAGGATCCAAGTGGGACAAGGCCGATAAAAGATTCCAATGGCGATGACTTTGTAAAAGATGATGGAAGTTTGGTTGAACGGTATGAATGGACGGTGCAAATTCCAGTGTATGAAAATCCAGATTCTACCCCAGGTGCATGCAAAAATGCGCAAAATCACCTAGTGATTGTGGGGATGGCCACGGCCACGGTTACCTATGTTGGAAATGGGACTGGCGGTGGAGGAGGGATCGATCCCTGGGAAAAGAATCGGGAAATTTTTGCCGAAATTCAATGCCGTACCTTTACGAATGCCACACCTTCCCCTAACCCAGATGGAACGCGCAATCTTTGGGATCCCTGGTCGCCATATCCACGAATTGTGTCGTAATGGGTAATGAGAACATGAAATAAGAACTGTAATGTGGGCAAAGTGGTTTATCCCCTCGGTAGCTTGGAAGACAAAGCTGCCTAGGGGATTTTTTTGTGTCTTGTATCTGTAGCTTTCCCCTTCCTTTGTCCTTATATCTGCTGTTTGTCAACCGTGTCTGCTGCCAGGATCTTTGATTGGTTCTCAGTTCAAGATCTCCTCTGCCAGAATTTTTTAGAATTCCATTTTAAGAATCAACAATTAGCATCCGAAGAGAGTCCGTATCTGTGCAAGTCGTGTATTTAAATATTCTAGGACACCCAACCAAATTCATAAGAGATATATGGAGTTTTGCGCCAATGATTCAGGGGAAACGGATCTTCGGATAATCTAATGGACTCGATTTTGCTCGCCATTGGATTAGCTTTGGGTCTGATCGTGGCCGCTGTGACGGATGTCCAAATGGGGCGTATCCCCAATTGGCTAACATTTTCTCTTGCTGGTTTTGGTATGACCGTTCACACAGTGATGGAAGGTTGGCCTGGATTCTTCTTGAGCTTGGAAGGTCTTGGTTATGGCATTGGGTGTCTCTTGATCTTTTATGTGATGGGAGGAATGGGAGCTGGGGATGTGAAATTTCTTGGGAGTATTGGTGCAGTTGTTGGTTCCCCGGCTGTGCTTCACGTGTTTTTGGCCACGGCTGTTTTGGGAGGACTGTATTCTCTTGCGATGATGTTCCATTTGGGTGGGGGACGGTATATGTGGGAGCGTGTTGTTAATTTTTTTATGACGATGATGCTGATCAAGACCGTTCCTAAGGCTGATATGTCTTCTAAAGGTGGACCAAAGTTGCGATATGCCTTAGCCATTGGTCTCGGGACCATCTGTTCTCAGACATTGGCGTGGTATGGCATGTGGTAAGTGGCGATTGTGATGATCACAGGCCGTTATGTTGAGCTAACGAAAAAAAATCCCTTTTAATCTTAAGAATAGAAAATATTATCCGATATCAATATGCAGTAAGCCTTGGTTTCTCGTTCGATAAGATTATAAAGGATGTAAAAATCATATGAACCACATAAGTATTGTTATAAAGAGAGGGGAAATGTAATGGGACAGAAACGCCCGGTTGTATTCTTGGGTATTGCTGTAGTGTTGGCGTTGGTCACGACTTTTATGATCTATAAGTGGTTGCAAGGTCAGCAAGGGCAAGAAACCGCTGCTGTACCGGAGGTCGTGATTGAAGGGGTGAATGTCGCTATTGCCAAAGATGATATCCCATGGGGTACATCCTTAGCCGATACGACTCTTAAAGTTGTGAAGTATCCAGAAGAAGGGGTGCCTTCCGGACACTTCCAGGATATAGAAAATTTAACAGGACGAGTGGTGCTCACTAATCTCAAAAAAAATGAGCCGATATTAGAGTCAAAATTAGCTCCTTTAGATGTAAGGAATGGTGGAGTTGCGGCGGTTATGGATCCCAATAAACGAGCCATGGCAGTGAAAGTGAATGAAGTCGTTGGTTTGCCTGGTTTTGTGCAGCCCGGTGATCACGTTGATGTAATGGCGACCTTTGAGAACCCCAAAGGAAATGCAGACAATGGGAATGCCAGAATTACGAAAGTATTATTGGAAAATACCTTAGTGTTGGCTTCCGGAACGGCAATGGACCGCGCTAAAGATGAAGATGGGAACGAAGTCCCCAAACCAGTCAAGGTCATTACCCTTGAAGTAACGTTAGAAGAGGCTGAAAAATTGGCTATGGCAGAAAATGGGGGAAAATTGCGATTGGCCTTACGGAGTCCCCTCAATCCTGATATTCGAAAAACTCGAGGGGCAACCTTTAGAGATTTGAAGGCTTCCCTTCAGTTGGCTCCGCCCAAAAAACGCAGGAAAAAACCGGAAAATCAAGTGGAAGTGATTAACGGCACGGGGCGAACTACGTTGAAATTTTAATCAGACAGGATGATGTAGGTGGAACTATGAAAGGTATGTCTATGAAGTCGATTCGTGTTTTTCAAACAATTCTACCCGTGTTGGTGATCAGTGTTGGGTTGTGGTCATCTGAGGTATTGAGCGAAGGGCTAACCCACCAAGCTGTTCAGGTGGATTCTCCGCAAACATTGCAATTGACGATGGGGGAATCAAAAATTGTGGAAACTGGCGTTTCCTTTAAGCGTGCATCAATGGCGAATCCCAAGATTGCTGATCAAATTGTCTTATCTCCCAAACAAATCTATCTCACTGGTGTTGAAGTGGGTACCACCACCCTAACTTTGTGGAATAAGGTGGGGAAAGTGGCAAATGTGTTTCATGTCCAAGTCTCGCCGGATATTACTCGCTTGAAAGAACAAATTCATACTCTGTTGCCAGATGAAACTGATATTAAGATTATGAGCAGTCATGACCACATTTCTTTGGCTGGGACGGTGACCAATACCGTGAATCTTAATAAGGCCTTAGCTGTTGCGGAACCCTACGCTCCGAAAAAAGTGATAAATCTTTTACAAGTCGGTGGAGTGCAACAGGTGATGATGGAAGTGAAAATTGCCGAGATGCAACGAGGCCTGTTGAAAAGACTTGGTGTTAACTTTAGAAGACAACAATTAGGTCATCGGGATTTCTCCATTGGCGATTTGAATAACTTGACAGGAACAGAGCGTAATCCGGTAACTGGAGAGTTCGAGTTTATTCGATCTATTCTGACCAATGCTGTTTTTGGCTTTAATGTGGGCAATGATCTTTGGACAATCGTTATGGATATGTTGAAGGAGCACGGATTGTCTAAATCTTTGGCGGAACCAACTCTTATTACCGAAAGTGGCCAAGCCGCTGAATTTTTAGTTGGAGGAGAATTTCCTGTTCCGATTCCACAACAATTCAGTCGCGTCTCAATACAATTTAAGGAATTTGGTGTTGGACTGAAGTTTGTCCCAACCGTCTTGGCTGATGGTCGAATATCGGTGGTGGTGAATCCAGAAGTTTCAGAGTTAGATTTTTCAAATGGCATTATTCTGACAGGTTTCCAAATTCCTTCGATCATCACTCGACGTGTGAAAACTGTTGTTGAGCTAGGTGATGGACAAAGTTTTGCGATTGCCGGCCTTCTCCAGGAAAACATTCGAGAATCAGTTTCGAAGTATCCCCTGGTGGGAGAAATTCCCATTCTCGGAGCATTATTTCGTAGTAGTAGTTTCGAAAAAAACGAAACAGAACTCATTGTGATTGTGACACCACATTTGGTGAAGCCATTAAATACCGTGAAGCAGACGTTACCAACGGATTATTATTTAGAGCCGAATGATTTCGAATTCATGATAATGGGATACCTACAGGGCGTGTATCCTTCCAAAGAAGCCTCGCGGCCTAGCGAAGCTTATACTATTGGGCGTCCAACGATGGCTGCACGAATGCCCTATAAAAAGGGTGGGTTAGAAGGCGTGTTTGGACATCTAGCTCCATAGGTCTACTGAAAGAAAGGGAAATGATAATGAAAGACAAGATGCAGGCATTAACGGTAGGGCTCCTAATATGGGTTTTGGTGGGCGTCACGGGTTGTGGCATTTGGCCTGTGATGACCGAAGAAAATGGAAGACGTCCAAGAGGAATGGGTCGGAGTGACCAAGTGCTTTGGCCATGGGCAACTCAGCCTGTTCATCTGAGTGAGGAATACGGATGGTCATATCGTTATGCTGTGGAGAATCAAATCTTGGATCCTCAATCAATTAACTCTCTCGAAGTAGTACAAGGCATTGGTGGTGCAGCTGGGAAGCTGAGCATGGAACGGTATCAGTTAATGTTTAAGAATCCACCATTTTCCAAAACAGTTGGTGCTACTAGTACAACAGGGGGAGGGACAAAGAAATGACCGATAAAGCATGGAAGCCTAAACGCGTAGGCGGTGGGGGGAGCACGGAATCTGTATCTGACTTACCATTAGTAGAACTCTCTGTTAGGTCTGAAGATTGTAAGGCAGCTCTAGAAGAGATTGTGAATGGCATTGAAGGTGTCCAGTTAAAAGGAACACAGAGTGCGAAACATCCTGCAGTCATTGTTTTAGAGTTAGAAGATAATCCTGAGCAAACTTTCCGTGTTGTTCGAGAAATGGGAAAAGTGGCTCATGGAACGGAAATATTTCTGACCTCATCCACCCTTGATTCTGCCGTGTTGCTGGAGGGAATGAGGGCCGGAGCTAAGGAGTTTTTGGCCCAACCCATTAAAAAGCAGGAAGTTTTGGATGCCTTTGAACGTTTTTTTGAACGATTTCAAACGGATAAGGCTAAAGTTGAGGAGCAGAAAAAGGCTGGGAAGGTGATGGCTTTTTTCGGAGGAAAAGGAGGAGTTGGAACGACGAGTATCGCTGTGAATTTTGCTGCGACATTGGTCAATCTTCCAGAAAAGCCGTCTGTGGTGTTGGTTGATGTTAATCAGCATGGAGGGGATCTTCCTCTCTATCTTGACCTTCAGCCGAATCATAGTTTCCGAGATATTGCCTCTGACCTTACACGTTTAGATCATGCTTTCTTAATTCGAGTTTTGACGAAGTATGAAAGTGGGTTGCAAGTGCTTGCGTCAGGATATGATGATTTGAGCACTGGGAGATTAAGCCCTGATTGTGTGGAAGCTACCTTGCGTCTGCTGGAATCGAGTTTTGATTATATTGTTCTTGATTGTGGTCATGTGCTGGATTTGACGACAAAAAAAGCCTTGGAGCTATCTGCATTAATTTTTGTCACCTCGACCTTGATGGTACCAGTTGTTCATCGAACGAAAAGAATTTTAGAGCTTTTACGCGGATCAGGATTTCCTCCAAATAAAATTCGTTTGGTAATGAATCGCTATTTATCAGCAGAGCAAGATGTTCTTAAGGAAACAGAAGATATTCTTAAGCAAAAAACGCATTGGATGTTCCCCAATGACTATCCATCAGTGAGTCAGGCCGTCAATAGTGGAAAGCCTGTTGTTGATGTCGCTCCCCGTACAGCAGTTGCGAAGTCCTATAAGGAATTTGCAGAGTCTTTTTCTGAAAAAGGAGAATCTGGTGCAGGAAAAGGCTCGTTAGCTAGCTGGTTGAGTCCTTTTAAGCGGCAGCGTTCACAAACGGCTCATTCTAAAGCCTAAATATTTTATAAGCCTCATTCCTGTGAGTAGAAAATACTATGTATGAATCAAAGTGGGATTCGGTAGGGGCTGGACCTGAAACCGCAGCCCTTGATTTAGGTCCTTTGAAAGAACGATTGCATCGACAGGTAATCGATGCATTAGATCTGTCTGTGGTTGCGACGCTAGATAGCGATCTTTTAAAGGCAGAGCTTACAAAACTCGTTCATGAATTACTAGAAACAGAATCCGTTCCTCTGAGCATGAAGGAACGTGAATCGCTTATCTCCGATATTCAGCATGAGGTCATGGGTTTAGGCCCATTGGAACCTCTGGTTCAAGATCAAAGTGTCAATGATATTTTAGTGAATCGGTGCGATCAGGTGTATGTCGAGCGGGCAGGGAAGCTTGAATTAACCGATGTGACATTTCGGGATGAGGGCCATCTTCGAAAAATCATTGAAAAAATTGTTTCGGCTGTTGGGAGACGCATTGATGAGTCGTCTCCCATGTGTGATGCCCGATTGCTGGATGGCTCACGCGTGAACGCGATTATTCCGCCCTTGGCTTTGGATGGGTCTTCGATTTCCATTAGAAAATTTTCAAAAGACAAATTGCAAATTCAAGATTTGGTCGATAAGCGTTCGTTGACTCCAGAAATTGCAGAGCTCTTGCGTGGAATTGTTGAGGCGCGGCTGAATGTTGTTATTTCTGGCGGTACTGGCTGCGGAAAGACCACCATCCTCAATATTTTATCAGGCTTTATTCCCGAGGATGAACGTATTGTCACAATCGAGGATTCAGCGGAATTGCAGCTGCGCCAACCTCATGTCGTTCGCTTGGAAACGCGACCTCCAAATGTCGAAGGGAAAGGGGAAGTGTCTCAACGGGAACTTGTGAAAAACTGCTTGCGTATGCGACCAGACCGAATTGTAATGGGTGAGGTTCGGAGCGGCGAGTGCTTAGATATGCTCCAGGCTATGAATACGGGTCACGACGGATCGCTAACGACCATCCATGCAAATACCCCACGCGATTGCTTGACTCGTGTAGAAACTTTGGTGGCGATGGCTGGTTTGAATTTAGCCACGAAAGCGTTGCGTCATTATATTAGTTCGGCTATTGATGTTGTGTTGCAACAGACACGGTTATCTGATGGATCACGAAAGACTACCAGTATTTCCGAAATTGTCGGTATGGAAGGTGAGACCATTACGATACAAGAAATTTTCACATTCCAACAAACGGGACTGGATGAGCAAAGAAAAGTACATGGAGTTTTTAAAGCGACTGGCGTTCGTCCAAAATTTGTCGAACGCTTTAAGGCTTTAGGCATCGCTTGTAATCCAGAGATTTTTGATCCGGAAAAGATTTATGAAGTATAGCCTGGCCAGGTTGTTCAGTCACACTTCTTGTGAGCATAGGATTAATTTTGTCTATTCCTTCAAGGAAATGTTTAGGAATCGGTTGGAGTTCCTTTTATGACTATTGCGATAAGTATTGGTATATTCCTCACGATTATTTTGTTAGTGGAAGGAGGATATTATTTTTACCACCAACACCTAAACCCTCAGAGTCGGACGTTAAAACGACGATTGCGAGGAGGCGCAAGTAAGCCTAGTGATGCTGAAGCGGGGGATAAGACTGCGGGTATTCTTCGCCAGCGAAAATTAAGTGACCTTCCCTGGCTCCATAAAATTCTCGAGTCCATGAGTAATTTAAATGGATTGGAGAAAACCTTACAGCAAGCAAATAGCAAATTGCCGATTGGTGTTTTTCTTCTTATCTCGGCGGTCACAGGTGTGGGTGGCGCTTTTATCGCGGTCATTAAGGATTATGGTTTATTAGCTGCACTTGGCTTTGGTGTGGGTGCGGCTTTTCTGCCATTACTATGGATTAGGTTTAAAAGAAAAAAGCGGTTTCAAGTATTTGAACGACAGCTACCTGAAGCACTGGATCTGATGGCTCGGGCCTTACGGGCTGGGCATGCTTTTTCGGTCGGAATGAAAATGATTGGTGATGAATTTCCCGATCCGATTGGGCCAGAGTTTAGTCGAACGGTTGAAGAAATCTCCTATGGGATCGATTTGCCAGAAGCTATGGCGAATTTAAATGCTCGAGTCGTAAGTACTGACTTGAAATTTTTTGTGACAGCACTGATTGTTCAGCGTGAAACTGGGGGTAATTTAGCTGAAATTATCGAGGCTATTTCTCGACTGATCCGTCAGCGTTTTGAATTGTACGGTCGCATTAAAGCCATTTCTGCGGAAGGAAAATTGTCGGGTATTGTGCTGTTTGCCTTGCCGTTTGTGATGGCTGGCGTGTTGTGGCTTCTCAATGAGGCCTATATCCGTGTGCTGTTTGAAGATCCAGCTGGACAGATGATGATGGCGGTGGGCGGTACTCTTATGGTAATCGGCGCCTATGTCATGAGGAAATTGTGCGATATTAAAGTCTAACAAGTTATTTTACGAGTATTTTTATGGACATGTTATTAATTGTCAGTGGGGCCGTGTTTTTGGTGGTGCTCTTTCTTAGCTGGGGTGTCTATTCGTATCTTCAGAAAAAACAAGGGGTAAGTGATTGGAGCACAAGAGCTCAAGGAAAGTCCCTCTCTCAAAAATCGGCTGAGAAAGAAAAAAAATCCAATGGGCTGAAAGATCAAGTCGTTCAAGTGTTAGAACGACTTGGCCAGGTTCAAAAACCGCAAGAGCAGAAGAATATCTCCCATCTTCGAGCTGGTTTAGTGACGGCAGGATATCGAAACAAAAAGGCACCTGTTGTGTTTATGGGAGCCCGGATATTTATTGCGATTCTTTTTGGGTTCGGATTTTTGATTTTTGGTTCTGAATCGACTGAAGGCATGAGCCCTATGGCATTACCTGCTTTTCTCATTGGGGCGATGGGGGTAGGGTATTACCTGCCTCAGGTTTGGTTGAACATGACGATTAGTGGAAGGAAGGAAAAGATTGTTGATGCCTTTCCTGATGCCCTGGATCTCATGGTTGTCTGTGTGGAAGCCGGTTTGGGTTTAGATCAAGCTTTAGCTCGGGTGGGATTAGAAATCAAGGCTGGGCATCCAGAGTTAGGCGAAGAATTTGGGATTTTGAACCTAGAGTTTCGAGCTGGTCTTTCCAGAGAGCAAGGGTTGCGGAATTTGGTGACCCGGACTGATCTTGAGGATATCCGTAGTTTAGTGGCTTTGCTTATTCAGACTGATCGTTTTGGGACGAGTATTGGACAAGCTTTGAGAGTCCATTCGGATTCCATGCGCTTGAAGCGTCGCCTGAAAGCTGAAGAAAAAGCCGCGCAATTACCAGTGAAACTCATGGTACCGCTTATCCTCTTTATTTTTCCCAGCCTCATGGTAGTGATTATTGGGCCTGGGGCGATTAGTTTAATGCGGAATCTGCTGCCTGGCCTTTCTGGTGGATAGTGTTTTGTGGGCATAATGAAGATGTGCGAGCATTCTGAATATGAAGCGGTGTAGTTATTGAGTTTATTGAATAAAGGGGAGTCTGATGCCAAATCGTAAGCCGAAGTCTTGTCAAGCAAAACATGAAATGTTTTTAGAAGGCCTAGTGCCAACCTGGCTAACAAAAGATACTCACTCCATGAGGTGGATGATGAAGAATTCTATTTTTTTATTTATCTTACTGATGGCGGTCATCAGTACGAGCATTGGGTGTGCCAAAAAAGAGAAGCAAATGTTTTCTGTTGATGATGAACATTATCAGCAAATTCTTGAACGACAAAATGCTGGTATTGAAACGACTCCAGAAAGTCCAGTTGATTTGACACAAGAAATGTCTTATGAAGATTTTGAAAGATTAGGAGATGCGCACTTTCAACAAGGGAACCTTCAAATGGCGAAAGTGCAATATGAAAAAGTCTTAACCGAGGCTCCAGAACGTGTCAACGCACGATACAAATTAGCAGTCATTTATTTAGAAAGTGGGAAATCTCAAGAAGCTCATGCCCAATTTCATCGGATTTTGGATTATGATATGAATTTTGCTCCAGCCTATGAAGGGATGGGTCGTGCACTTTTGAAGATGGAAAAAGATGTGGAAGCAGAACGAGAATTCCAAGCAGCTTTACTCTATGATTCAGATCTTTGGACGTCCACGAATTATTTAGGAATTGTTGCAGACCGCCGGCATGCGCATAAGGACGCTATTCGCATGTATGAAGTGGCCTTGGAGAAAAAAGCAGGAAATCCGGCTATTTTGAATAATTTAGGAATGGCCTATTATCTCGATAAGCAATACGAAAATGCAGTACGAGCCTTTCAGCAGGCTTTGAAAGGTGGAACGAATAATAAAAAAATTGCGAACAATCTTGGGTTGGCACTCACGAAATTAGGCCACTATGACTTAGCCTATGATGCCTATACCCGTGGAATGGACCCCGCCATGGCGTTCAACAATCTCGGTGTAGCCTTTATGGAAGAAAAGCAGTACGCGCGGGCATCACGGTGTTTTGAAAAAGCCTTGGAAGCTCAACCCACTTTTTATGAAAAGGCCAAAGAAAATTTGTCATTAAGTAATCGGATGCTTCACAAGCTTCCAATGATTCAACAGCAAACATTAATCCGCCAGGAACCGGCTTGCTTGTAATTAGCAAGCAAGCCGTGTTCATGCTGCGAGGCTAATAAGTAAATGTGCGAGCAGCCATCATGGTTCCCATGGGGTGGTTCCCATGGGGACAGTCCTCTTCTATAAGTAAGTTTCTATACTTTCACTCTTTCCTGTTTTGTCTAGTTCTTCCTTTTATTCCTTAAATTGATTGCACAGATAGTTATGGTGGCTTTGATGTCTTTTGTAGATTCAAGAGCTTCACGTCAATTAGCGCAAAGTCTTCCCATTAGATTGGGCACAGAGAGTTTCGAGGGTTTTGGCGAGGTCAACGATTTTATACGGTTTGACTAAAATATTTTGGAAGCCATAGGTTTGAAAATCTGACATGACTGGGTCGTCGGAGTAGCCGCTCGTTACAATGGCCTTGACGTGAGGGTCTAATTTTCGGAGATGTTCAATAGTTTCTTTCCCGCCCATCCCACCGGGGATGGTGAGGTCTAATAGTATAGCATCAAAGTGTTTCCCACTAGCTAAGGCTTCTGAAAATATATCAATGGCGGCTTGTCCATCTTGTGCGGCTTTCACTTCATATCCGAATTGTGTTAACGCGTCTTCGACCATTCGGAGGATGCTTTGTTCATCATCCATGACCAAAATGCGACCACGTCCTTTCGGGATATCTTGAGGATCAATCGCTACGGAGGAATATGATGAGGGTAAATACACGGTGAATGTCGTGCCCTGCCCGACGTTAGAGTGAACGCTGATGTGTCCTTGATGTTGTTGAATGATACTGTGAGCTGTTGCGAGGCCTAAGCCGGAGGCGCCGGTTTTGGTTGTGAAATAAGGGTCAAAAATGTTTGGTAGGTCCTGATCAGTAATTCCTGTCCCCTGATCTTCAAATGAGATGGTAATGTAATTTCCAGTTGGCAGATGAGGGCTTGGCAACCTGGCCGGGGTATGGAGTGCCGTATTTGCAACCCGAATAAAGAAGTGCCCACCTTGAGGCATGGCTTGTCTGGCATTGATACTGATGTTTTGTATGGCCTGCCGTAGTTGGCTGGCATCGGCGTCTACTGGCCATAGATCATCCGGAATATCAAAGTGGCAACTAATCGATGAGCCGGATAAAGCAAAAATTGCACTTTTGCGTAAAAGGTCGCCAAGCTCAATAGATGTTTTTATCGGTGCGCCACCTTTTGCAAACGTCAGCAGCTGTTGAGTGAGTTCTTTGGCACGTAAACATGCCTGTTCGGCTTGTTCAAGATTTTGCGTCAAGGGATCCTGTGGAACCATTCGTAATTTGGCGACAAAGACATTTCCCAATATGGTTGTCAGTAAATTGTTGAAATCATGGGCGAGACCGCCAGCTAACACGCCGAGCGAGTTGAGTTTGCTGATACGTTGCTGTTCATCATCGTGTCGGTGCTGGTTGGAAACGTCATGAAAGACAATGACGGTTCCTATCAGATGGGAACTATGGTCGCGGATGGGGGTTTCCCGTATAGAAATCGTTCGTTGAGTTCCCTCTTTGGTGATGAGGTGTTGAGGGGTGTTAGGCTCGTTGAGAGCGGATGAAACTGGAGTGTCATTCAATGCTGCGTCATGCCCGTGGACGGGGGATTCGTTTGTGAGGCGAAAGACGTCTTGAAGTGGACGGGAAATAGCCTCCTGATGAGACCATTTTGTGATTTCTTCGGCAAGAGGATTAAAGAAGGTAATTCGCCCTTCTCGGTCGGTCGTGATGATGCCTTCTTCAAGTGATTGCAGTGTGGTGACTAAACGTTCTTTTTCTGCGACAAGGGCCTGCTCAATATGTTTCCGCTCCGATATATCCCGCAAGATAAACCCATAGCGGGTATCTACCCCGACTTTCCAGCTTGTGAGGGAAATTTCAAGAGGGAAAGCTTCGCCGGATTTTCGAAGGCCGGTCAATTCCAAGGGTCGTTGAATTGGGTGTGTGGCCGGGTCTTGCCCATAACTAATTTCTTCTAATCCTTTTCGATAACTGTCTCGATATCCTTCTTCCAAGAGCATGAAGATGGATTGTCCGATGATTGCTTCGGGTGCGAATCCAAACATGGCCTCTGCCGCTGGGTTCCATGAGACAATGGTGCCGTGGAGATCAGCTGAAATGATTCCCTCGTGAGCGGAGTCAACCAATGATGAATATTGCGATTGAAGCTCGGTGGCGTTCTGCCTGACACGGACATGATTCGTAATATCTAAGCCATAGCTGCGGATAAGACCTTTTTCCTGAATAGGGGAAAACGTCCAATCAAAGTGATGCGCATCGATAATCACCGTTAATCCACGTTGAGGAATCAGGGATTTCAGGCATTCCAAGGCAATTTGTGGGAGATTGGCAGGTAAGACTTGGGGAATGCCGTCGTCACGAAAACGGTAGGTCTCTAATAACGTGAGCATGGCTGGGTTGGCATAAGCTAACCGGCCTTGAGAGTCAACCTCCACAATGGGATTGGGGCTTTCTTCGGGCATTGAGGCAAGGTGCTGGTGCTCCTCGTGTTGTTGGAGCTGTTGACTTAAATCACGAAAAATTAATAAGGCTCCAGGGTTATGAGGGTCAGTCATTTGCGTACATTGAAATTCTACCCACCGTGTTTCTCCGCTGGGTTGCCGAATCACCATTTTAGGGGTCCAAATGGATTTTCCTGTTTTCAGGACTTGAGCGATGGGACAACTCTCTTCTTGTGTGATGGGGTCTGTATGTAGACATCCAGAATATTCATGGAATATTTGTCCAAGACAGGCTTGCTCTGTGCGGCGAAGGATCCGTGCTCCTTCCAAATTAAGCGAGAGGATTTGTCCCTGTACGTTGACCTGACAGATACCGATATGAATCGAATCTAGGAGGGTATGCACAAAAGCTTGCGCTGAGCTGAGTGCTTGATTAAGGCTTGGCATATCCATTTGATTCAGGTTTTGGGATGGGTACTGTGAATCCATTGCTCAAATAGTATAGAAGATTCAGTCAATCGTGAGCTATTACCAGAGTGTGTCCAAGATCTTGCTCATATCCCACCCCGACTCATGGGGGTCAATGGACTCTTGAATTGAACGAGTGTTCCCATTGTTTGCCTGTGAGGAAAGATCGATAATTTCTTGTTCCTCATATGGTTGTCCTAAGGGATTGGCTAGTAATTTTATAGTAGGTGTCAAACGTGAATGACTATGAACCCAGACAACCACAGCCTGCTCCCCCGTATTTAAGCGCACAAGTGACCCAATGGGATAGACTCCTAAGAGATGAATGAGCCGTTGAACCAAAGGGATAGCATACTGACCGGCTACGGCGGCTTGATACAATTCAGATAAAGCTCGGGCTGGAGGGACAGGAGGTTGGCTACAGCGGCCACTGATCTGGGCATCATACGTGTCAGCGACACTCAATATTTGGGTGAGCTCGGAAATATCATTTCCGTGTAAACCCTTTGGATAGCCAGAGCCATCTAGCCGCTCATGATGTTGTCGTACCATCTGCTTTGATTCATCTGGAAAATCTGAGAATTGATTGATGATGGCCTCGCCCATTTCACAGTGAGCCTGGATCAGTTTATGATCTTGAGGCGAATAGGGTTGCGTTTTTCGCAATAGATTGCGGGGCAAACGCAATTGGCCAATGTCGTGAACCATAGCGGCCAGCCCAAGGAGTTTAAGGCTTGCCGGATCACAGGCATAGTCTTGTCCTATGGCCATAGCGAGGACTCCTGTATCTACTCCATGGGTTGCGAGATTAGCATCAAAGCGGCGCATTTGGATCAAGGAAACCATGGCGGATTGATGGTCTAACAAGCCATCCAGTAGGGTGCTTACCACACCTCGAACTTGCGTGAGATGCTCTGGGGAAGGAGCTTCCATTTGCTGGAAAAAGAGATCCAGGGTGGAGATGGCTTCTGCTCGAAGTAAACGAGCGGTTTCAATGTCTGCAGGGTTAGGTTCAAGCTGACTACTGGAAGAAGGTGACGACGGTGTCTCAGGGGAAAGGGTTGCGCTTAAGGTTTCCTGATCATGGGTAGCCGTTTTCACATCACTCCCTTTTTCGGTGTCGATGAATACATGTTGGACTCCATAGCTTCGCAATAGTGTAATCTCATCTTCCCGTTTTATTAGCCATTTATGTCGGAGAAAGGGGGTTTGAAACCAGGACTGGTCCATCCCAGCAATATACATGCCTGGACTCAAGTCTTGGACGGCAACGCGCTTTTTCATTGCGATGGGAATAGCTAGAGGAGAAAAAAACTGCACCTAAAACAATCGTTAGATCAGCTATCAGGAAAATTCAGAATAATCATATTCAGTTACTTATGAGGGAAAACCTAAATATCGTAAGGTAATTATGTCAAAAGAGCAATAGAAAGGGGGCTATAATGAATGTAGGGTGGTTTAAGAAATGGGGAGAAATCGCTCATCATCTGGGTGTTTTTCTTGGGCTAGGGGTGGAAAGATTGGGTCCCATTAGCCTAGTGAAGAGCGCTGTTTAGGAAGATGACTGCTCCAGATGGGAGATGCGAGTCAAAATTTTTAGGGCTTTCTCGTGGTCGTTATTACGCATAAGCAGGACATGATATTGCTTGAGCGTAGGAAGCAATTGTCGACTCGAACCACCCCAAGTCTTTTCGCGAATAGCCAGGGCTCGTTTTATGAGTGGTAAGGCGACCTCAGGCTGGTTTTTTTGAGTATACAATCTGGCAATTTCGGTTAGGGGATCAGCCATATGGAGATGTTCCGGGCCCAGGGATTGGGCTATGAGAGGCAAGGCTTTCCAATAATAGGATTCGGCTTGAGCGAGGTTCCCTTCTAGGCTGGCAATCTCTGCTAATTGATAGATCACTTGTCCATGCCGTTCATCTGTAGAGTCATTATTACGAAGAGATGGTAAGATATTCTGAAGCATTTTTTTTGCTTCTTGCACATGCCCTTTTTGAAGAGTGGATTGGATGTGTTGCCATTGTTGATCCCATTCCGAAGGTCCTGGGCAACCTGTGACGAGACAGAGCAAAAAAGAGAGAACTCCAGGCCATGAGAAAAGCATATTTTTCACAAATGTCCTACTTAAATGAGTGCTCAACTCGCTGACTTTTCTGGCGACAGGGCGTTTCATGGTCAGAAGCTGGTGTCCGATATGCCTAGACATTTCCTGTTTCTCTTTGTAGTGTAGCCGCCTAAGGAATCCGCCGACAATGATGGATATGATTAACCGAATCATACAGTTTTGCGAGCATGATGTGTGGGCCATGGAGGTTCACGAATTGACGGGCTTTCGGCAGTTCGGAGTGAAACTCCTACGATTAGGATTGGTGGCGGCGGCAGAATTTCGTGAAAGTTTTCTGAGTATTCGTGCGACGAGTTTGGTGTATACGACATTACTCTCGTTGGTTCCCTTCCTCGCTGTGACTTTTTCGGTCCTAAAAGCGTTTGGCGTGCATCAGCAAATTGAACCGATTCTGACACAAGCGTTTGAACCCTTAGGAGACAAGGGCGCTGAGATCACCACGAATATTATCCAGTTCGTGGACAATTTAAAAGTGGGAGTCTTAGGAGCCGTCGGGGTGGCCGGACTCTTTTATACCACCTATTCCCTGATTGAAAAAATCGAAGAAGCCCTCAATTCCATTTGGCGAGTTGAGAATGGCCGCCCGTTGGCTAGACGGATCACTGATTATTTAAGTGTTGTCCTTCTCGGTCCTGTCTTTGTTTTTACGGCCTTCGGTCTGATGGCTTCTTCCCAAAGTCATTGGTTGGTGCAACGGGTCATGGAGATTCAGCCCTTTGGGTACCTTATCGTAGCACTGACTAATCTCTTGCCATTTATCTTTATGTGCCTAATGTTTACGTTTTTGTTTAAATTCGTGCCGAATACGATGGTCAACATCGGCTCAGCTTTAGTCGGAGGTCTCACTGCGGGCGTGTGCTGGCAGTTAGCTAGTCTAGGCTTTGCAGCCTTCGTGGCGAGTTCTAGCCGTTATAGCGCAATTTATTCCAGCTTTGCCGTGCTCATACTTTTTCTTATCTGGCTCTATGTTGCGTGGCTCATTGTACTGGCGGGCGCACAGGTGGCGTATTACCATCAGCATCCTTCGGCGTATTTGTTACATTTACGTCGCAAACATCAAACGCCTTTATTCCGTGAGTATTTGACTCTTGCACTCCTTGGGCATATCACACGCCGTTTTATCTCGGGAAAAGCGCCACTCAAAGAAGTGCAATTAGCTCGTGTGCAACGGGTTCCTTTGACCTTTATCCAATCGTTAACGAATGATCTCATTCAAGCCAATATGCTCTTACGGACGGAGAAGCCAAAAGGATTGGCCTTGGCCAGGCCACCCGAAGCTATTGCGATTGCTGATGTCTTGAAGGTGGTGCAACATCAGTTGCATAATGGGCCGCAAGGATTCACTGTTGGCACTGATAAGATTAGCCAAGTATTGATGCGTAGAGATGCAGCGGTGCAAGGAGCCTTAGAAGGCCTTACCCTCCGGTATCTTGCAAAAGATCAATCCATCGATTTGGTGTCAGATGAAGAGTGGGAGAAACCAGAAGAAATAGATTCGGAGCATCAAGAAGAACAAGAAGTTATTTCGTCTATTCCTCGAGATCCCGTTGGTTGACTGTGGTACTTCCCTTTTCCTTGTTTATATAATTGAGATGATCTTCATCTTATTTTTTCAGCTTGCTCAATTATGAAAAGTCGATGGATTGTACGGGGAGTGCCATTGCCGAAGGGCGGGGATGGTTTTTGGTGTTATTTTATACACCCGGACCACTTGAAGGAGCTATATTTCATCTCACGCTATTAGGAAACAATCAGAATCAAGAGTTCAAGTGGGCAACAATGCCTTTCAGCTTTCCGGAAATCGTGTGACCTTTCTTATTACCTTCTGTTTTTGACAGAACAATGCCCAAGAAGCATATCACCGGTCTAGCTTCAAAGAATTGTAAACTCTAGTCAATCCTCAATTTACTATGCTTATTGGAGATCAGGTCTATTTGGATTGGCCGAATGAATGGGATCTAGGGGATGACACTATTGAACTGTTTGCAATGCAATATCGCCAATATTGGGAAGATAGCTTGTATCGAGAAACTCTACAAACCTGTCCCAATTTCATGACCTGTGACCATGAATATTGGAATGATTATCCTAAAAAAACAAGTCCATTTGCCACACACTTGAGATGCCAAAAACTGTAAGAAATACGGCTGAGGGACCAATGAAGTGTAGAACCAATTCCAAGCCTGTCTTAATCCCAATCAGGCTCGTTGGTACAATTTTTCGATAGAACCTATCTCATTTTCGTGGCCGATACTCGGCCCGAATGTGAACGGTGTAATGACAAGGACACCAGCCAGTTGGAAGTCTTCATGAAAATTGGATTGATTCAAATGACCTGCTCTGTTAATTCTGAGGAGAATTTGGAGCGGGCTTTGGCAAAAGCTGAAGAAGCGGCGAAGAGTGGGGCGCATATTATTTGCCTGCCAGAATTATTTCGATCTCAATATTTTTGTCAGCAGGAAGATGCATTGTTATTTGATTCGGCTGAATCTGTGCCAGGGGTTACGACAGAAGCTTTTGCCAACGTTGCCCAAAAATATGAGGTGACGATTTTGGTCTCAGTCTTTGAGCGGCGCGCTGCCGGTGTCTATCATAATTCCCTTGTGACCTTGAATGAAAAGGGAGAGATCGTTGGCCATTATCGAAAAATGCATATTCCTGATGACCCCGCCTATTACGAAAAATTTTATTTTACACCCGGAGATAAAGGGTTCCAGGCTATTAAGACGACTCATGCTGCTGTTGGTCCTCTTATTTGTTGGGATCAATGGTATCCCGAAGCGGCGCGGATAACTGCGCTTCAAGGGGCGGATATTCTGTTTTACCCCACCGCAATTGGCTGGCATCCTCAAGAAAAGTCGGCTGAGGGGCAGGTACAGCGTGATGCATGGATGACCATTCAACGAAGTCATGCCATTGCCAATGGGGTATTTGTGGCAGCCGTAAATCGTGTAGGGCATGAAGCTCCGGCCGGGGGAGATGGGCTGGAATTTTGGGGTAGCTCTTTTGCGTGTGATCCATTTGGTGAAATATTGGCGCAGGCTTCGGTGGATCAGGAAGAAACCTTGGTGGTGGATATTGATTTAGGGCGGGTTGAAGAAGTACGTCGGAACTGGCCTTTTCTTCGCGACCGGCGCATTGATACGTATGGTGGGATTACGAAGAGATTTTTGGATGAGTCTGATTGATTTGGGCGTAGTTTTATTTTGATGTTTTTACCCTCACCTTTTCCTCTCCTTTAAAGGGAGTGGGAATTCTTTTTGTTTTAATTCACAGACTATGGCGTTTAGGGCCTTTTATCTCGCTTCGTTTTTCAATTCCCTCTCTCCAGAGGGAAGAGGATTAAGGTGAGGGGGAGACGTGAAACGAATTCCACCCAGATTGCGATCCTTTGCTAGTCGACTGAGGGGCAATCAGGCAGATGCAGAGCATAAGCTCTGGACGCGACTTCGAGATCGACAGGTAAGGAAATGGAAGTTTCGTAGGCAGCATCCTATTGGTGGGTACGTTGTTGATTTCTGTTCTTTGGAAGGAATGCTGATTGTTGAGTTGGATGGTGGGCAGCATCTAGAGCAAGAGGATGTTGATTCCGAGCGTACCGAGTATTTGAGTAGTAAAGGTTTTCGCGTGCTGCGATTTTGGAATGATGATGTGTTGACCAAGACAGATGCTGTGTTGGAGGAGATATTACAAGTGTTGGACGGCAATGAGAGTCTTGACCCTGTTCCTAACCCTCTCCCTGGAAGGGAGAGGGGATATGAATCGAGGTGGCGTATGCCGGCGGAGTGGGAGAAACATGAGGCAACGTGGATTGGATGGCCGCATAATACAACCGATTGGCCTGGAAAGATGGCAACTATTCAGTTGGTGTATGGCGAGATTGTTCGAAAATTATCAGACAGTGAACTTGTACGGATATTGGTCAATGACAAAGCTCATGAAGTGAAGGCACGTCGGATCTTGGATAAACTGGGTGTGCTGAAAGATTGCGCGGAGTTCGTGCGGATCCCCACCAATCGAGGCTGGACTCGTGATTCTGGCCCGATATTTCTCAAGCAGGATGATGTGCCGTCACAAGTCTCGATCGCAGATTTTCAGTTCAATGCTTGGGCACGATACTCCGATTGGCAAAAAGATAACCGGATTCCTGAACGGATCACTTCAAAATTCGATTTTCCCCTAATTCCTGTGATATTGCAGAATCGTGCTGTTGTATTGGAGGGAGGCAGTATTGATGTGAATGGGCAGGGGACGCTCTTGACTACTGAGGAATGTCTTTTAGATGAAGATGTTCAGAGTCGGAATCCTGGATATGTACGACAGGATTATGAAGCGGTGTTTCGAAAGTATTTTGGAGTTTCCCAAGTGCTGTGGCTAGGAAAAGGCATTGTTGGTGACGATACGCATGGACATGTGGATGATCTATGCCGGTTTGTGGACCCTTATACGGTGGTCCTCTGTCAGGAATCTAATCCCTCTGATGAGAATTATCATACGCTTGCGGAAAATCGAGAACGGTTGGAAGGTATGCGCTGTGAGGATGGACGAAAAATAGGTATTGTAACATTGCCCATGCCAGCCCCTTTATATTTTGACGGGCAAAGGCTTCCGGCGAGTTATGCAAACTTTTATATCGCGAATTCTGTGGTTCTTGTACCGACGTTTAACGACCCGAATGACCGGATAGCCTTGGGAGTTTTGTCTGAATTGTTTCCTGACCGAACTGTTGTGGGTATTCACGCTGTGGATTTGGTGTGGGGATTTGGGACGATTCATTGTCTTACGCAACAACAGCCGTCTGTATAATGGGTCGCATTGCTTTCGTATTTTTGTCATCCATCAAGTGAGTTTTATCCTCGCTCTTCCCTCTTCCTTAAGGCGAGAGTCTATCCAAGGTTGTTGAAAGGATACCCAGATAAAATGAAGGTCTTTCTAGAGGGCTACTGCTATGAATATCTGCCGGCAGGCTTCACCTGTTCGAACGGGTGAATTGCCACATGGTGTTATGCGCCTATGTGTGAGCATCTTTTATGTACAGGTTTTGCTCGAATGATTTTTGTGTCTTATCTAAGACTCAATCGTTATTGGATCATGGGGTTCTACGGACAGAATCGCCGAGAGTTTTGTTTGAACAGAATGAGGGGATTTGTAGCAGGGGCTTCCCAAGCGATTGAGCAGCATTGGAAGTTTTAACTCTTGTGAAAGTATAGATAGACTATGAAGAATATGACATCATTGAATCAGTTTTTGATTTTAACATCTGGGTTAAAATTTTCCGGTCCTCTAAATTTAATGTTTTGACGAAATTCTCAAATTTTTGTATCCGATCCGCCTGTTCCTCATATTGTGTCAAAAAGGAAAGTAAATATGATGTTTCTTGTGCAAGGGACAGAATTTCAACCATTTTCTCGCGTGAGAGGGTTGAAAAATCAATGGTCTGGATTTTCTGGATCATCTGAATAACAATTTTAATGCTTTCTTGTTGAATGCCATTTGTTTCCCCAGGGAGTTTTTCTCCACCCACCAGCCAGAGTCGGAGTAGGCTAATTTCCTCAGGAAAAATTTCTTCAAAATCTTCCAGTCGATTGGACAATTGAATCATTTCAGGAAGTGTGGTCTGTTGGATTGTGTCTAAAATATTTTTGACAATGTTGTTTGATGTGTTTTGGAGTTGACGAAGTTGATCGACCGTAAGAGAGCGTACATGCGCTGGACATTGTGTTGTGAGAAGGGAAAGTTCTGATTTGATCTTTTCTTCATTCATGAAAATAAGGGTCTTTCTCTAAAGGGTATCTTATGCCTAGGATGAATATTTACGTAGTTGAAGGTTCTGTGTTTCTCCACTACGGTGTTTTCGGCTTGTGGCAGAACAAACTTTACGGGTAGGCATGACTTCTCAAAATTTTCCCTTATATTGTAGGCAGTTGCTGAGGGAGAACATTTTTAAATTGGTATCAAGTAGCGAACGATTGTGGAAGATATATCTCCTGGTTCTGAAATGGCGGTCAATAAATGATAAAGGTTGTGGCTCGTGAGTCTCGTCTTTATTGAGAAATATTTAAAGTGAAGAGTCAATCTGTTTTTCGTCAACTTCTTCTCAAGCTGGATGGATGTGGCTATAAAGCCTATAAAAGGTTGGAAGGTGCGTATGATTTTGAGACGTTCGCATTGTTTGTAGATCATGTCCAAGGGGATCCATTTGCAGAGCCCACCAAAATTCGAATTCGCATGATGAATGTGGTGTCTGGTTTTCCCCAGGATTTATGGGGCAATAAAGTTCGAGCTGTAGCCTTTCGTGATTTCTTGGCTCGTTCTGTATCTTTGGCCATACAAAAAGTTGTACGTGGAAATCGTGGAATTGGAAAAAGTGGGATGATGGCCATAGATTCTGGCGGGCAAGAGGTTCTAGAGAGAACAGCGGTGATTGTATGTAAGGATTGGGTAGAAGCTCGTCTTGAGATTGGCCTTCCAGCACGCGGGCGAAAAATTCTAGGACAACAAGCTATCGAGATGTTGTGTCAAGAACTTCCTGCCATCGTGAATCAGGCGTTGTATTGGAAACGGCTTGATGAGAAAACCTGTCGAATACATGTAAATCAGATAGAAAATTTTTATGCCATTCAATCTCAATTAGCCGAGAAGGGACTGGTTGCTTTTGTGGCCGATGGAGCGAGGTTACCTCGGGCT
This sequence comes from Nitrospirales bacterium, assembly GCA_965223685.1. Taxonomy (GTDB): domain Bacteria; phylum Nitrospirota; class Nitrospiria; order Nitrospirales; family UBA8639; genus Nitrospira_E. The sequence goes on along the minus strand of CBDCXG010000002.1, from coordinate 690,787 downwards.
AGTGGGAATTCTGATTATCCACTCTCTTCTCAAGTTACCACCTTTTCCACTCCTGATTCGCTTGCGGTCTCATTCCAAGTGCCTCATATTCCTGGAGATTTGTCTGCCGAGGTTGGCACGGTCAGAGGTTTGGGGATTCCTCAGGGTGTCACCCTGATTGTTGGGGGAGGTTACCACGGAAAATCTACCTTACTCCAAGCACTGCAGCGTGGGGTTTACCCACATATTCCGTCTGATGGCCGTGAGTGGGTCGTAACATCTCCCGATGCCGTAAAAATTCGAGCTGAAGATGGGAGGCGCGTTGAGCAAGTTGACATTAGTGGATTTATTCAACACCTTCCGAAGGGGGGAAATACGAAGGCCTTTTCTACTGAAAATGCAAGCGGAAGTACAAGCCAGGCGGCCGGCATTTTGGAAGCGCTCGAAGTAGGGGCAAGCGTGTTGTTACTTGATGAGGATACGAGTGCTACGAATTTTATGGTACGGGATGCGCGAATGCAGGCCTTGGTCAAAAAATCCCATGAACCTATTACCCCATTTCTTGATCGAGTGCGAGAGCTGTCTGACACCTTTGGTGTCTCTACGGTTCTGGTAATGGGTGGGTGTGGGGATTATTTTGATGTGGCAGATACCGTAATTATGATGAATGAATTTTCACCTGTTGATATCACCGTGGATGCTCGTGAGGTGACCTTACGAATTCCGTCCGGTCGTGAACAAGAAGTTTATGAATTATTGTCGCCTATCAAGCCAAGAATGCCTCAAAAGAATTCAGTCAGTGCGGCAAAGGGCCGGCACGAGGCAAAAATAGCAGCCAGATCCAATAATGAGTTGGTTTTTGGTCAAGAGACCATTGACTTGATTGGTGTGGAGCAACTGGTTGATGTGAGCCAAACTCGTGCGATTGGACAGGCTTTACATTTAGCCACAACACGTTTGATGAATGAGAGGGTAACGGTGAAGGATGTTGTTGAAGCTCTAGAGCAACTGTTTGATGAGAAAGGTCTTGATGTTCTTTCTCCGTTTGCGGTGCCTGAGCATCATCCTGGAAATTTTGCGAGACCTCGAATCTTTGAATTTGCAGCTGCGTTAAACCGCCTTCGCACAGTCCGAATGCTTCAGAAAACCTAGCTTTTTTCCGCTACCATTCCTAAAAACAATATCGCGAGACCCATCCTTCTCTTCTCTAGGTTGCGGGCTGGGTTCTGTGCTGATGTGCCAGAAAACTTTGACTGGGTAAGATGTTGTGTATCCTTGGATTTGACAAGATGAAATGGACTCACGCGAGCTAGTTCTGGGGGTCGGGTAGAGTGGTTTTGTTGATTGATCTGTAGGGTAGAATTTACCGGAAGAGAAACAAGAGTGTGCCCCAGATTATTCTCGAATAATACCCCACCCATCAAAACAATGCCTGTAAAGCCGTAGAGGCACCAGAGGTGAGTTGATGATTTCTGAAATGTCTGTTTCATGACAAGGCCTTACAGTTTCGTGGTTTGGTATCCAACAATTTTTCCCTTTTTGTTTATCGGTCTTTCTGCGCGAGCCTTGCGCATTGAGGAGATAATATTCCGTTCTTCTCTGATGTTGCCGTTTCTTGTAGGTTACCTGAAGAGTCATCACGAGTTTTCCTTAAAGAGGTAGGGCCAATCTAGAACTGTGCTTTGAATATGGGCGTGTTGAATAATGAAGACATCGATAGCCATATTTCTCCATGAAACAATTGGGGATCAACTGCTTCGGGTCCGTTCAAAACAGTTCGTTCAGCAAGGCCGCAGCCCTTTTTGCGCACGGAGCGCACTGGCAATACGTGAGTACGGAAAAAGGGCGAGAACGCCGCTGGCGGCTTTGTTCAACGGACCCAATATGTGACTGGAATGGGATGTGATTGCGTGTTGATTATAAGGTAACCCAGTCTTCGAGGACCGAATCGATGGGAATGCCTATTTCTTCAGGAGTTAAGATCTTCGTAATTTCCGGGTTTGCACTATCGGTTTCCAATACGGAGAAATTAAAGGGTATGGGTTCAGGTAGGGGTTGATGGGCTGAATCCTGAATGAGCAAAATGGTGGGATGGAGGAGGTTTTCTTTGGAATTGGCTGTGACGATACCTCGCTCACCAGTGCTAAGTTCCACGAAACTATAGGTGGGATAAATTCCGATGAGGTTGATAAATCTCGTGGTCAAATCCTCATCAATCAAACCCTTCTTGGCTTGTTGATATAATTTCTGTAGCGCACTACGGACCGTCTGTGGTTTTCCATTTTGTTGGCCACTTAAGAGTTCATCATATTCATCCACCAGACGAAGAATTCGACTCGCGGGTTGCATTGTGGACGGATCAATATCACCAGGATAGCCAGACCCATCTAAGGCTACATGGTGCTCTCGAATTAACTGCTGGACGTTTTCTGAAAGAGGAGAATCTTTCATTAATACGTCTAACCCATGCGTTGAATGGGATTGGTAGATTTTCAAGTCAGCTTCAGATAATTCATGGAATGGCTTATGGAGTAATTGGGGTATATTGACAAGCCCTGCATCGTGTAGGAGGCCGGCGATCGCCAGGTCTTTGCAAACGGACTCTTCCAATTGGATGGCTCGTCCCAGCAGCACGGCTAAGGTACTTACCGCTAAAGCATGATCGTATAGGGCAGGTGAAAACTCTCTTGTGCGAATAAGGGAAATTGCGGCTTCTTCATGGTCAAGGGTGTCCGCCATAATGGATTCGGTGACGTCATTCACCTGCTCCACGGCAATGCCCCCAGTTTTTGAAAGAGTCTCGAGAATATCCTGGACGCCTTCTAACATATGTTGATGGTTTTCCTTAATCTCGCAGAGTTCTCCTCCTAAGGATTTTCCTGTAGTCTCTTTTGGAAGGTTCTCTATTCGTTCAACTTCAGGAATAATAATATTTTTGAGTTGTTCTTGATCCAGACTTTGAGAGGGTGTGTCTACTGTTTCGCCAGATGATTCTGCGTCTAAAGGAATACTGGCATCAACTCCACGGTCAGTATCTATCGTAATTTCTTTAATTCCACATTGACGTAATTTTGAAAGGTCAGAGGTTGAGCGAATGAGAAATCGATGCCGTAGGAATGGTGTATCTAACCAGGAGCAATCGATCCCACAGAGATACATGCCCACTGTTGCTGAAGATATTGGGATTTGTTTTTTTGCCATAGATAAATCGTTCGTTTGGTGGATTTTGGTTACTTATACTAAAAACTGGAAAAGTCATAATTTTCCATGGTTTCAACTCAATGGGTTTATCGGCTTTTTCATTTCGGTTCTTTATGTCCTTGTCATGAGTGTTAGTGAGAACATATCCCTTATTGATAGGTTTTGATAAACCTTTTTTGCTGAGTTTATTACAGAAAGGTGTATTGACATGTTAGAGACTGAGTAGTTTGTGATGTGTCTTGAGAAGTGAGGGAATCCATCCCTACTCAAACTTAAGTTTCCATTTTTGAAAGCCGAAATGGAAGCTGAAGTCATTGAGGAGGACTGCGATGGTTGGATTCCCGACATCGTTTTGGACATGCTTCCCCTGGGTGTTAGATTCCAAGAATACGCATAACCGATATTCCTATTTATCTGGTCCGCTCTTCTTCCTCCAAATTTTTCTCTGTGTCAGTGTATTCGGGGTTGTTTCTCTCAGTGTTTCATCGAATACTGAAGCTGCTGCAGCCACTGCTTTTCCGTTAAAGCCTATTCGCACCACAATCCCCATTCTTGGAACTACGATGGACGAAGAGTCTGAGCCGATTGGGATCGTGGCGGAAATTCAATTGGAATTTCTACAACGGGATGATCATGAAGGACTCGATATCCAATTTCAGACAACACCTGGTCGGTTTTCTCCTTATGCTCAACAGTCAGTGATTCAAGCCTTGTATCGAGTCGTGGAAGCGGCGGACTTGAACCCGGACTCTTGGAGCATTCGATTCCAGTTGCCCTACCCGGGTGTGACCCTCTATGGAGAAAGCTTGTCAGCCATGGCCGCCTTGACGATTGTGGCGCTTGCCAAAAATGAACCGGTTGATGAGGAGACGGTGTTAACTGGCACCGTGACGGCAGACGGGCATGTGGGAACCGTAGGTGGGGTGCCATTGAAAATCTTGGCAGCGCATGAGCAACATTTCCGTAAAGTTTTAATTCCTGCAGAACCTGATGTTGCCGACGGCGATTGGCAAACTCCTTTCCTCATGGAAGTTCGACATGTTGGTTCCATTAACCAAGCCTACTTAGCCCTGACCAATAGACCGTTGCTCAGGAGTATCGAGAAATCGTCTCTCACTGCAGGGTTAGCCCCATAAGGGATCCTTTATTTTTCTCTAGCGGTCTGTGTTAGATTGAGTCCCCTGTTTATTCCACAGCTTTTCTATTTGGATATCGTGGCCTCCTTCTGTAGAATTGTCGTGGAGGCCTTGATCCTCCTCTTTTCAAATTTCTAGGATGAAAAGAAATGAGTGAACATGCTACGAAATCCGTTTTCCTTTCTCAGGTCTATGTTGTTTGATTGGAGAAAAGGTCGGTCATGAGTGTCGAGGCACAACCTTGTTTTGCGGTTGATATTGATAATGTCTTAGGGAGGGCTGAACCGGAAGTTCAGCGTCTGTTCCAAGAGATTACACATTCTTCATGGCCAATTGGTCGATATGGTAGCGCAGGAGGATTGGATTCCAGCGAATATGAACGTGGGGTTATAGAGGAAATTTTCTCTCGCTTTCACGAAGAATCTATTCCACAATTACCTTTATATCCTGGGGCCAAATATGCATTGGATGTCATACATCGAACCTGTCGCATTATTATTGTCACCGCACGGCGTCCCTATTCACGGCCTCAAACATTGCAATGGTTGATGGCGCACAAACTTCCCTTCGATGCGCTGTATCATACTGAGGAAAAAACGGAGATTCCTGAAACGATTACTGTGGCGATCGATGATCATCCTGAACATCTTCAGAATTATCAAGAAGTGGGAGCGCGTGTGTTTGTCATGGATCAACCCTGGAATCGCCAAGTGCATGACTCAGCGATGATTCGTGTGAGTGGGTGGGATGCCTTGTTGCAATGGTGGCATATTAGGCAGAGGAAGTTATGGCCAGAAGGTTTGAAGGAATCACTAACGCCTCTTCAATTATGGAAACAACTTCCTGTTCCAGCCTAGCAGGTGCCCTTCTGGTTCCCCAAGTCATTTTCCCTTACAAGATTTTCAGTATCTCTGCCGATAAGAAAGAAGATGATGGTCGTCTTTGTTTTGTCACGCCCAAGTAGGAATGGTTTTAAGACTTTTCATGTTCTGTAGTCGTTCAGGCTAGAAAAATCATGGTGTACCCTCCAATTCAAACAATTTTGTTAGCTGAGGACAATCCGGATGACTGTGAAATTATTCGGGAAGCCTGGACAGAGTCTCCGGTCGGAGATCGCCTACGAGTAGTAACTACTGGTACAGAGCTCTTAGATTATTTATATCGCCAGGGGGCCTTTGTGTCTCCGGAGGTTGCACCACGCCCCAGTGTGATTTTGTTGGATTTGAATATGCCTTGTTTGTCGGGTGCGGAAGTTTTGGAAGAAATCAAATCTGACTCTAGCCTTGCTTGTATTCCCATCGTTGTTTTAACAACTTCCAGAGCCCCCAAAGATATTGTTGAAACAGCAGGGCTAGGAGTGAATGGCTATATACGAAAGCCTAACACCTACGCCGGCTATCTACAGATACTTACAAATCTTCGGGAACATTGGGGCGAAATTCTTGACCGACCTCTCTCCGGAGGGGGAGCAGGATGGAGTGGGAATCTGGCCTGGTGTTAAAGCCCGTGTCTGGTGCTTTTGGATTTCATCCCATCATTTTTGTCAAATCTTCCCCTGGCAATCGTCTTTAAAAATTTCTAGATTGATTAATCCTCCTCAAGAATAGTTCTGTAGCTAGTTACGGTTGGGAATGGCCTCGTGGCAAGGAGCTACGCCGGTCCATGGGCTCTATACATTTAGCCAGCTGTATGTGGGTGGAAAATCCTTTGCCAGAAATTTTGATTCAGATTTTAAAAATCGAATGTTCCGTTTCTGAATAATAATATGTGGCAACCTGAGTGTCGACTCGAAAAATGGGGCTCAGACAAGTTGGACAAGTTCTGACTTTTGATGCTTTTTAGGCACTATAAATAGAGTTGCATTTCTGGAACCATTTTCTGGGTCGGGTCCTTGGACGTGTTGCCGATTAAGGTAAGCCTGGAACTGATGGCCTTCAGGATCATAGTATGGAACAATATCTGAAGCACTTAGGGCGAAACGAGATTGCCTAGGCCAAATTTGCCTATCGGTGGGGTTGGTATGGATGAGATAGTCTGTGCCTATCGTACAGAAACATAGGAACCCCAATTCTCATCTCTTCTTATTAAAGAATTTTCTTCCTTCCTCTAAAGTTCTCATCGCAATAACCGACAGTATTATATACAGAATGATGTGAAGGAGAGTTGTGGCTCTCCTTCTGTTAATCCATTTGTGCATGTTGAACCATTTGAGGCGATTAGAAACTATGAGGAAGAAGCGTATGGTTATGAAAACACATTTTTTCTTGATGAGCACAGTGATGATGCTAAGCGTATCCTCGTTCACCACCGGTTATGCAGCCAACTCCTCTGAGTATTTGCATTTCACTCGACATCGTGACTCAAATGGGAATTTGCTGATGGCGCCGACGCAGCATAAAGCAGAGCCCTCCGTTATGCAAAAAACGATGATGCCTTCCCAACCAAAGACTTTTGAGCGGCGAAGCACAGATTGGGGTATGAGTGTTCAAGAAGTGAAAGATAATGAACCTGTTACGCCTACGTGGGAATTACAGCGACCAGTCTTGGATGATTATGAAAGGCGGGTAGCATACCATACCCAAATTGAAGGTATTGACGCGTCGTTAACATATGCTTTTTATCAAGGACACCTGGGCCAGGCAAAGTATGTGTTTGAACCGAAGCATGAAGATGCTGTGGGCTATGTAGATGATTTTCACACCGTGAAGAATTGGATTAGTAAAAGTTATGGTTCACCTGCAGCTGTTGAAGAAATTTGGTTAGATGAGCTCTATCAATATGATAAGAGTCTCTGGGGACAAGCCGTAAAGCGTGGGCATTTGGTGATGGTGGCCGAATGGGAAAATCCTGGCACAGACATTGTCCTCCTTCTCAATGGAGGAGATGATACCATCGGACTAGTCGCTGACTTTTCGAGCACAAGTTATGTGGTGCCTGTAGGGTATGATGTAGTAGACCCTGCTGAGGATGTTGAAGAAGCTATTCAAGAAGCAACCATACATGAAGCCATTCCGACCGAACCTGAAGAAGATTTATTAACTGAGGAATTGTCTGAGCAGGAGAATGCTACAGAAATCGGGGGGAATGGTGAATTCGAGGAGGCAACCGAAGTTGCTGCCCAGACATATCAAACCGAAATTCAAGAATTAGAAGAAATAGAAGCGATTCTCATGGATGCACCAGATGAAATGTGGCTCGAGGATTCATTTGATGACCTAGACATAGATGATGATTCTATGGATGAGCATACGCAGGAATCCGAGGTTCAATCGGATGAGAATTTAGCTCCTCAACATTTATAAGCGAGTTCCACAAATTTTTCGAATTGGTTTCAGATTTGTTTATTGTCCCCTAGTTTTTTGGGGGGAGACTACTCATTACAGGGATTTTTTCTAAATTCCACCCCTCCTATAACCTGTTTCTGCCCCAAGTCATTTTTTTTGTTGGTTGAAGGTCATGCTTTGAACGTCAAGCATTTTCCTTGGGGTAAAAGTCTACCAGTACCAATAAGGATCGTACCTATAGAAACGCCCTCGTGGGCCCCAAAATGGATAGGCATAGGGGTAATAAGGTCCCCAAAAAGGGTAGGGATGGACATAGCGAGGATAATTGGAAGAATGAGTGGGCCAAATTTTAAATTGTTTGACTAGGATGGTGGGATACGAATAATCGGTCTCATCTAATTTTTGAGTGACTGCCCCTGACAGTTCTCCAACAAGTGTGATCCTGGTCCCTGCTGGGACAGTGGCTGGATCTAAAAACGTGTCTTGATATGCAATATATCGCCCTTGTGAGCGGGTCAATTCAGTGGTGGGCTCGCGTTGTCCGACTAGTGGTAGTTGAAGAATGACCAGTTCTGTTGTATTCGAGAGGCGTTTAGCTGAAAGGACTTGCCCGCCGAGTACGACCAATTTTCCTGTATGGTCAGTTGGAGAGGCCTTGATCTCAGGAAATGTCAAGGATTCCTGAATTTGATTCGCCAGATCAGGTGAAAGCGTGGCTTTGTATGGTTGGACGCAACCAGCGAAGTAAATCAGAGCGCATATTCCCACCGTGAATTTCAAGAAAACCGATACGAGTTGTCTGCCTGTTGTAAGATCATTCATTGCTTAAGCCTCATGGAAACCAATGCTGGTCCGCTTAGGGTTTTTTCTTGGGTGTCGCAAAGGTGATTTCGGTGGCCACCCAGTCTCGATGTTCAGGCAGTCCTTCTTTCGTGACTTCGGCAAACAGGCGATCGCCAATTTTCGGACGGGCATCTTTCTTATGAATGCCCTTTTCTTGGAAAACAGTTTGAGGTTGAAATGCCAATGACACTTCTTCCCCTTTAGGTGTTGAAACGATGAGATAATCGGTTTCCATCGCAATGACTGTCCCCATGATATGAGCAGCATCTCCATGTCCCCACACCAAGGTTGGAAGAATAAGTAATGACGTAAGAAGTAACAAGTTACAGAAAGATTTCATAAGAATACTCCTTTGAGAGTTGTTTCAATGATGATGTGTAAGGGGTGCTACGTTTTCTCCGGATAAAAATTGGTTAACCATATCTTCTTGCTCTCGTTCAGCACGAGTCTTGGGATTATGTTGTTTCATCTCAATAATTTCTTCCGGTGTAATGTTCGGAAGATGTCGAATAAACCAAACCAGCTTCCAGCTTTCCTGATCGTCTTCGGGGAGGCCTGTTCCCCAAGCGGGCATACCGGTAAAGCGAATCCCAAAATGAATGACATAAAAAAGTTCTCCATCCTGCATCGATTGGATCGCTGGATCTCGAAGGTCAGGAACTGGAGGGTAAAAGTTTGGTCCCATATCCGTTTTCCCGCTCCCATTATTTGCATGGCAGGTTGCGCAGTGATCAGCAAAGTGATGCCGGGCTTCTGCTAAGATCTCGGGAGAAGATGGAAGCGGATTCGGCATCTTCAAAAAGCGACTAGGTGTTGCCATATGTCTGATGAACCGGGCAATTTTGATTTCCCATTCAGGTGGAGTGCCTTTGGCAGTAAAGCTGCCAGGGAGAAGCCACAACGCTGCCAGAATCCCTCCAACCAAAAAGAGCACGAATAAAAAGAATAGCCATTTGATACGTCGTAGCATGGAAAGCCTGTATAACGTAGTGTACCTGGTCAGAGATTTTCGATACAAGTTGGATAGGAAAATGGGTTATGAACGAATGAGGGCTAGTCGAAAGGACTAGACTCAATCTATGATTGTTAGGAGACACAGCATGTCCTAAGGGTTTTCGAGTCAGGCGATTGTGTTCTAAAGGGTGATTGTGATGAAAGAGACGTCAGCCCCATGGATTCATGGGTTGAATAATCCAGAATGTTATCCTCATCCAGTCGATCAAATTAGGTTAATTGAAACCCATATATCCTGGGTTATTTTAACGGGTCGTTTTGCCTATAAAATTAAAAAGCCGGTCAAATATTCATTTGTGGATTTTTCAACTTTGGAGCAACGTCGGTGGTTCTGCGAAGAGGAAGTGCGATTGAATTGTCGGTTGGCACGCGAAGTGTATCTAGGAGTCGTTCCTATCACAGGCACTCCAACAAATCCTTGTATTGATGGTGAAGGAAGTCCTTTTGAATTTGCGGTCAAAATGAAGCAATTCTCTGCAGACCAAGAGATTTATGACATTCTGGATAATGAGAACAATGGCGAAGTTTGTGTGGCACAATTAGCTGAGGAAATTGCGACATTTCATGCCCACATTGAACGGGCTGAAGAGGACTCAATCTACGGGCATCCAGATAGGGTTTGGCAACCTATGAAAGAGTGCCTTGAGGAAATACCTTGCCAGAATCTCACCCAAACCACTCAGCAATATTTGTCTGCGGTCACTGTGTGGTTGCAAACGGAATGGCAGAATTTGTCTGACGTATTTCTTCATCGGAAAAAAACTGGCTTTGTTCGAGAATGCCATGGGGATCTGCACTTAGGAAATATTTCCATGTTTGAAGGAAACGTTTGTGTATTTGACGCGTTAGAATTTGAGCCTCGCCTTCGTTGGATTGATGTGATGAGTGAGATTGCATTTTTAGTGATGGATCTCGAGAAATATGGGTATAAAGATTGGGCCTCAGTGTTCTTGAATCGATACTTAGAAGTGACGGGAGATTACGAGGGACTTGTCCTTTTACGGTTTTACAAAGTCTATCGAGCATTGGTCCGAGGAAAGGTGGCTGGTTTACGCCTGACGCAGTTGGCAGAAAGGGGTATGGAAGGAGAACTCACCAAACGCCATTTGACCGGGTACATAGGTTTGGCTCATGGGTTCATTACGAGTGCTTCCTCAGCGCTCATCTTGATGCATGGGGTCTCGGGGACAGGCAAAACGACGGTATCCACAGAGATCGTTAAAGCCATAGGTGCCATACGCATAAGGTCCGATGTTGAGCGAAAACGGTTGTTTTCAAGGAAATTGAACCTTAAGAGCCAGGCTTCTCACCAAGTTGGTCTTTACCATTCTGACATGACGGAATGGACGTACAATTACTTGCGGGAGTTAGCATCTCTATTGCTCCAAGCTAGACTTTTTGTCGTCATTGATGCCGCTTTTCTAAAACAATGTCAGCGAGAATCCTTTATGGGCCTCGCAAATGAGCAAGCATGTCCTTTTGTTATTCTAGATGTTTTTGCTCCAAAGGAGGTCTTAGAGGAGAGGATTAAGCGGCGGTCTCGAAAAGGGCGCGATGCCTCAGATGCAACCGTAGAGGTGATGAAACGTCAACTAGAAAACGAAGAGCCATTTTCTCAAGGAGAGCATATGTATGTGAGCTGTGTGGATTCGACGGACATTGAAGGCGTACGTGCAGCGATTGCGGCTCTTAGTGCAAAGGTAAACTCTTGAGGAGAGTATGGAAAATTCTGTAGTTTGGGTGAAATCTCTTCTTTTAATGATGCAATCCTAGTCAGCTGCTTTCCGTTCTTAAAGTGCTACGGGAACCCTCTTCTCGTAAAGCAACTTTAGAAAATTGCAAAACTAGTCATTGTTGTAGGGTTTCCAGCGTCTGGATCAGCACTTCCTGTGAAAAATGATCCAATATTTCCAACAGGAGTTAGTGAGTCATGCTCGTAATAGGCCTTAACCACAGTAAAATTTGAAACTGTGGCCCTGCCATTAGCAGGATTATAGATCAGCATATTATAGAGATTCATAGGCAGGTCACATGTCCCACTAGCTGCTGGCGAATAGACGCTGGAGTTACTCAACCCACCTGCTTGTGCAACATTGCAGGTAGGGTTAGGAAGAGTATCAGTTCCTGCGGAAACGGTAGCTAAGAATAATTTGTATTTGCTGGGATTATTAGGTAAATCCAAAGGATTTTCTATCGAAGTTAAAAGTTGTAATGTTTTGGCATCTGTGGTGAGGTTCCTGGAAGCGAGACTCGCCCCTTCACGTACCAATTGAATGATGGCATTGCGTTCATTGAGGATGCTTCCGAATTCGATAATGCCAAAGGCTAAAAAAAGAAAAAGAACAAGAGAAAAAGCAAATTCTATAGAGGCTCCTCCTCGTTCGTTCATGAAAAAGCGGTGTTTTTTCTCTGGCATTATAAGACTCTTATAAGATGAATTCCTCATTTCGATATGTTCCCTCTGTTATCATTTGTATACTCCCACTATCTGAAAAAAATCCTCCAATTAACTTTGTGAAAAATTCATGTTCGTACTGAACTCTGACTCGCATAAACGCTCCTGCTGCACCGGCATCTGGGTTTGAGCCGGGGACATCCTTTGGATTTGAAAAATCGTCATTGAGAGGGAAAATATAAATTTGAGATGGATCGATGTCCATAACCGTTAAGGCTCTTGCTCGAATGGCGTGTTTGACAGATTCTTCTCGAGATAGGTTCTTCTTCGGGTTGTTAGGGTCAGCGGTGGAACTTCCAAGAGCCCCTATCCGAATCCCGTCCCTCGTGGCCGCAGTGAGGGTGTGCATGTGAAGGTAATACCATCCAAATTCAGCGACAGCGAACATCGCTAAAAGAAATGGGAGTATCGTTAATCCCACTTCAATAGCCGTGGCCCCTTTTGTATTGAAGCAGAGGGTCCTTGTCTTTCGAAAGTAATTGTGCCAGTTTTTCATTGTTTTTCCTTGGAGAATGTTCCTGCCTCGTCGGTCTCTGGATATACACATTAACTTGTCAACACTAATTTCAATTTGTCGGCAATTTGCTGGAATCGATCCTTCAACTGACCTGCATTATCCGCATGGAAATAATAATCATTAGGTTCAACAGATGGTCCACTAGACAGGGTTCGTAAAAATGTTGCCTTAACCCCTGTCCCTAGTCCGAGCGAAAACACTTCAATATCCGCATCTTTTAAAGCTTGAGCTTTCTGAATAGCCATGTCCTCTGGCTTTGCGCTCACATACGTCCCAGATTTATTCAAAGGAGCATTCTGTTCATCGACTTTATAAAGGCTATCATTCCTAGCTATTGCTGCGGTAAATTCCTGGCCATTCTGATTAAATTTGTTAGTGTAGGCGGTGGGGTCGCCATCAGAAAAGAAAATAACCACTTTTCGGGTACGTTCATTTTTGGACAAGTGCGAATCATCCGTCCAGGTGAAACGTCCTGCTTGATCAAGGGCATATTCCGAATTTGTCCATCCAGATGCCTTGAGGTCGTCAATAGCAGCATCAATATCGTACGCAAAATTATGTTCCATTTTATGTAATACCTCAACACCGGATGCAAATGCGATAAGAGCCATTTTATGGTCGTGCTCAAGATCGGAGAAATTTGCGACAAAGTCTTGGGCGGCCTCAATGAGATCATCCATCTCGTCTTCCATTGACCCTGACACATCCAAAATGAGGGCAATTTCGGCTTTTCGAAGTTTGGCTGATCCAGTAGAACTAACCTGAGTAGTTTTCTTACTGTTATCTAACACTGGCAGGAGGTTATTTATTGAGTTTACTGAGCCATTGACGATGACCTTTTTGTCGGCATCCACCGTAGCGGTAAAATTTGGTGTGTCGGTTCCTAAGAGACCTGGGGGAAAATTTGCTTGGGCAACTTGTACTGCAAACGCTTCTAATGCAGGATCATCTCCCTGAAATGCTGGATTCGAAACATTTTTTGCTCCAGCAAAGGATGCACCGTCTATTGCCTTATCCATTTCTCCTTCAATAGCGTACCACCGTCCGATTTCCATTCCAAAAGCCGCGAAGGCAAACATGACGACAAGGATAAGGGCTGAAATAAGAAAGTATGATCCTTGTTGGTTTGATAATGGATTTTTCCGTATGTTGTGTGACAGGGTGTTCATTACTTATTCCTTTTCAGAAGTGAAACATGTCCCTCAAGGCTTGGCCAAGGTTTGGACGATCAGTCTTATACGGCGAAAATTTTTATTTATCTATCGGTACAAAGTTGAATTTCCTTGCAAGAGGTTCTTCCTAGGTTCTCTTGCAGTTTATTGCTGCTTTGAGATTGAGAGTATTCTTTTGTGTAAGTTGTCTTGAGTTGCTAGGTGAAAAATTTTTAAAAATTCTCTCAGTTCTTTTATGATAGGAAAACCCAAGAATGTAAAACGCTAAAAATCTGTCAAAATGATCTGGTAAAAAGGAGATTATGTTTTTTCACCTTGTACAATGAGATGTATTTGGTAATCTTGTTGTGGGGAAATAGAAGAGAGGCTGATTGATAGCACATGATGGAAAGTTTTTGCCCAATCAAGTCTCAGATTGAGAAAACAGCTTTTAAAGAGGTAAGGAGAGTGTTATTTGATCGGGGGGGGGGGTAAGAGGGAACGAAGGGTCGATGCAGAAAAAACAATCACCAACATATCATAAACTCCTATGACAAGTGGTTGTCCAATCATTCAAGTTATCTAATTTTCCCTCTTACCGTATGAGTTCTTGAATGCGGGTATCAGTGCCGCCTAGGTCTAGATATTTTTTGTAATGCTGTTTGGCTTTTTGAAGGTCTTCTTTGTGAAATTCATAAAAGGCTCCCATATTGAATTGGCCCTCTGTAGATTGAGGTTGTAATTCTAAGCCCCTCTGATATGCTTCTTCTGCCTGATCCAGTTGCTTTTCTGAGACCAAGAGTAGACCTAAATTAAAATAGGCTTCCGCGTCTGTGGGTATTAATTGGACCACCCGCTGAAAATGTTCAATGGCTTGTTGCGGCTGGTTCTGTTGTTGATAGAGAAATCCCAGGTTGTAATGAGCTTCAGCATATTCTGGATCGTTCTTTAAGACGTGCTGGTAAGCTTCGATGGCTTGGTCGGTTTGCTGGTTCTGTTCGGAAAGACGGCCGAGTAAATACCAGCCTTTAGTATGTTTCGAATCTTGTGTTGTCAAACGGGCAAGCAGATCGTGAGCACGATCATGGTGATTTTTTTGCATCAGATGATGGGCTAAATGAAACAGTGCTTCCGAGGACAAGGGCTCTTGTGTGAGAACGGTTTCATATTCTTGAATAGCTTTGTCGGTCGATCCTGTTTGATCAAAGATTTTTGCCAGCGTGAGTCGGGCTTCCCAAAATTTTGGATAGAGGGTCAGGCATTGTTGAATTGCTTGTTGGGCTTCTTCCGTCTTTTTTTGCTTCAAGAGCAGTAATCCTAGATCATAATGGGCTTGGGCAAAGTTTGAATTGAAGTTGATGGCCTGTTTGAGTGCGGGAATGGCAGTGTTGGGATCCTGTGTCAACTGATATTGCACCATTCCTAACAGGTGGTGGGCTTCCGCATAAGCTGGAAATTCAGAAATGGCCTGTTGGAGCAACGATTCTGCCTGCTGAAGACGTTGGTCAAGAATAGCCTGGATGGCTTTGTGATAAAACTCTGCCGCTGGATGGCTGAGTCCCGGCTGGGGCGAATAGCTAGAAAATGAAAAAAATATGACGACAATAAGAATATATTTTGGGATATGGAATAATTTACACACCATGCGCATGTAGACCTCAAGTTGCGGTAAAAAGGCATCAAATGAATAGAGGTTAGATTAACAAGAAGGAGGTAGTAGAGAAAATTGGATGTAAATACTTGGTAGGAAGGTGCTTTCAATAGCAGGGCATATGCTTTGGAGTAGATAGTCCATATGTTTAGATATTGAAAAATAACAGGGCGAAGGCCAAGGAGGTCGGTCCAAATGCCTTCACCCTGTGAGGTCCAAGGTCAGGAGGAAGACCTACCTGGGACCATCAATATAATGTTGGTTGGTCGTCATGGCTTTTCCTGGTGCCACATAAAAACTTAATGGATTTATGGCCTGATAACTCACACGGTGTTGCTGTTCTACTTCAGGATCGAAGAATCCGTCTGACATTCCTGGTTCATGAATAAAGAGCGGGTGTTGAGGTTTGGGGTTGCTGTTATACGCCTCAATCATATTGTGATACGCTGATCTCCCAGCCTCAATTCGATCAATTTCATCGTCGGTCCCATAGGTGACTGATGGTGGATAGGGCCGGCATGTATCAATGGCGGCATTAAGAATAGGTTGGAGTCGCAAAAAGGTATTCAGAGCTTGAATGGCAATAGGTTGTTGGCTCGAATGGAGTGAAGAAACAAAGGCTCGTCGAGACATACCTGTTGGCCTGTTCTCTGTATAAATGATGGCACGATCGTTCCGAAATGCAATCGCTCCCTGAAGGAGTGCTCCATTCGAGAGATCATTCAATGTGATGAAATATGTATAGTCTTTACTGCGTGCCTCCTGAGAATTTTCGGGGATATATTGCCCAGGGACTCGTTGGATAACGAGGTCACGATGTTGAGCTGCCTTAATTCTTATATTCGTTTTCCGATGTTGTTTTTTGCACAAGCCTGGACTAAATGGTCGTGAGTCCAGGGCGAGACGAAAAACTTCTTGAGCCTGGATGGGCTGCACCAGCATCCCTGCGAGTATCATTCCTCCAAGTCCAATTTTTGCCATCTGGGTTGTCGATCTATACCTTGTCAAATTCTTCGCCATAGCGAGTCCCTTCCCCAATTAAGTCCTGTCACCGTTTCTTCCTGAAACAGGCAAAGCAGGAATCTCAAATTGCTTGGATAAGGCTAACCGAGTAGCCAGCCAAATGGTTTTCATTTGGCGAAAAGCTGTTTCAGTGCCCGGTTGAAATAGGATACTTAGTTGTAGGAGGAAGGAGGGCCGCGAGAACTAGGCTCATCAATGAAGGCGAAATTGAAGACCTTCGGCTGAGGAAGGTTAAGTGTTGTCAGTGTTTGTGAGGTTGTGTCCAGGGAGACTGTACTGGCATGTATGCTTGTGGCTGCCTGGCAGATCCAACTACAAGAGGGTTGAGCGTGAGAGTGATGGTCATGTAAGGGCTGTTCAGTCGACGACAGGAGTGAATAGGTGAATACGGTACTGACACAGAGCAAGCCTATGCAACTGCTGAGTGCAAGCAATTGACGGATGACTGTCTGTATTTTTAGAAAATGCATGGAGCAATTACAAAAAAGGCTAGATTGCCTACATAAATCCACAATAAAAATGATAGGGCATTACCTTCGACAGGATCTACGGATGGATGCCTATCAATGCAACACTTTCTCGGAAGGTTCGGAAGTTTTCAAATATTTCCTCTGTTTTTCTTTTCGCGAGAGATACCTACACTGTCATTATTACATGTGCTGTTGTCTTCCCCCTGATCATGCCATTTGTACGATAATTCTCTCGCAGATTTTTTGTCGGATTTTGTGGATATGTAGTAACGATGAGTATCGATATAGATCGTTCAGTAGAAAAAGCTCTTTCTGATTCGTATATTTCTGACTCAAGAAAAGAAATATGTAGGACGGCCATTATTCTTATCTTTATTAAGTAAACAGGAGGGAATCATGAAGTTAAGACCCCAGAACTTTTCCGGGATGATTGGAGTACAATCGGTGTTGTTGGGAGGGATGTGTTTCATTGGCCTTGGCTTGAGTAGCCAGGCATGGGCTAATCCTCACACCACCATTCTGAAAAAAAATAACCCAGTAAAATATAACTCACGAGATGATATTGAAGGGAGTGGTGGGGTCCTCAACCATATTCGTATCTCTCATGGGTGTAATGATCAAACAGTCAAAGCCATGGGAGTTGTTTTTCCTAATGGGCAGGACTCTGTGGCTACCAACAAGAGTACTGGTGAGGAGGTGGATCTGCAAACCCATATCACTGGTGCCTCGATTTCAGTTAAACCAGTCCAAGACGACGATGTCTTTGAAAAAATTCGTGTACAAGAAGGATCAATCAATAACGTGGGAAATGGGCAAAGTTTCGGAATACGAGCTATTCATTACGAACACGGAAAGTTGCAACATAACAATATCGGTCATATCCCATTTGATGCAGCCTTCCCTTCCTTCAATGAAAACTCTTGTATAGGATCTCTGCAAGTGAATATCGCCATCGCAAATTATTGCACCCATTCCAAGAAGAAGGACAATCGAGCGGATATTTGGATCGGCCACTTGACGCCACAATTCGATGATCCTGCAGTTGTGGTTCAAAGCCCTCCTGGCTTCTGGCCTCAGTTGACCGTTGTTCGGGATCAAGAAAATAATCCATTTCCGGCAAACTGTCCTTCAGGAGGCATCCATCTTGCTGTGACTCCAGCATCTCATGAAATTGACCACTATCTGCCTATTAACGGGTTTTGGCCAGCGAACTAACCGTTGCCTCCATTAGAAGAAAAATGAGTAGGTTCATCGGGGACTAAGAGAGAACATCTCATGCTATTTCTGTGCTGAGGATTTGGAGTATTTTTTCTTTCGAGAATGTGTTACATGCATGAGCATACGTTGGAAAGCATGCGTAGACAAGCTTCCCAGCTAGCACAACAAGATAAATTGAAAGGCTTTTATATTTACTTTATTTGGACTAACTCACTCTTTTTCTGTTTAAAGAGTGTGTGGGGGTACTCACATTAGAATGGTTCTTCATCTAGGTTCTATGATTTATCGAAGCTATTACGACAGAAGTCAAATTGAACCATTCTAATTTTGTGGAGGGCCCTGGGAGGTAACGCGATGATAGAGAACGGGAGAAAAAAAGTTGTAGATCCTTTAGGTGCCATGGTTGTACTTGCCTTAGGAATGTTGGCTGCTCCGACGGTGTGGGCTGATGGGGGGCATGAGCCCGTAGATGCAGCATTTCAAACAACAGGGACAATTGTCTTAAAGCAAGCTTTGCGGGCTGGAGATTTCATGCTGTTAGAAGATGTCACGCCGCTTCAGGTTGTAGGCGGACATGTGGCGATGAAAGTGCCGTGTAACAGTAATGGGGAGACACCGCTTCAAATACTCGTTGGGTCTGCAAGTGAATCTGGCTCTGCACTTGTTGCAGTTGAACTGGAGTTTATTGAAGATATATCTAATCCAGATCGAGATTGTGTGTACCATGCGGATCTTGATGCGGATGCGATCAAAAATGATCTACTTGTCGAGTCGGGACAAGAGGTAAATATTACAGATATTGCCTTAGTCAATTCTGGCAAAAAGAAGGTGCATTTTGGTGTAGACAATGGGAATACCGTCACGGTCAACCTACTCACCGCTGCGAGTGATGACGATCATCATGACGAGGAAGAGTAACCCAGACAATGTCGTAACTATTGCAAGACTATACTCGAGCGAGTTTCGCCAGCAATTATTAAGGGGCTCAGTCCTTTTGGACTGGCCCCTTTTTTGTGGTTCAAGGAAGCTGAGTAGGCTAAGAGTGATAAATCTGCTAGATGTATCTGTGTCGAGGGGAATTCTCATAAAAAAGTCGTTTCATAAACTAATGTTTATGTGTAAGGGCTTCAATTTTCCCGCAGCTTGTAACGCTAAGCAGCTATTAAGCTTTGGGTAAGGCAAGGTCCCAACTATATTTTCTATTTTGCTCAACTAGCGCCTCGATGGAGCCACGGAAAATTCGCAAGCTGCCTTTGCCAATTTTCGTGGCTTTGAGCCGGTCTTCTTCGACCCAACGATAAATGGTCCATCGACTGACGTTTAACTCCCGTGCAGCTTCGCCGACGCGTAATAATTGTTGTTCCATATTTAGATTCTCCTATCTAGCTAAATCAGGCCTATAACCTGATATTTTAATCATCTTGATTCAGAGTCTCAGTAGCATCATTCTGATCAGCACAGGAAAAGCTGCAGGATCAGATAAATGCCTACATGAGAAGCAGGCTCTTCAACCTTTCGAAAAAAGAGGCCGCTACCAACATACGAATAATGTGAGTCAGAAATTACAGAGAAAGGAGTGCCCGAGGTGGGGCACGGGATGGAGCAGACGTGATCTCGTACGAAAGCGGAATGCTGGAAGAGTTTGGAAGAAGAGCAATAAACAACAAATCCGGCTTTGTCTCGGGCGTTGAGGCAATCTGTCCGTTTGAAGGAGAGGAACTAACCTGGCAGGCCCATGTACATAAAGTGGAATGGGTTGCAGTGTGTTGGGTGTGATGGTGATTTTCTTCGTTCAGAGGAGCAGCATGGGCGAACATGCAAAATGATGCGGCACCCAGCAGAAATACATACAGAGAAGAGAGAAAAATCCCCCCTGACCGTATGTGCCTCATTTTTGAAAACATTCTCATCGTGCGGCTTTAGGTTCTGTGGCGATGGACATTTGATGAATGCCACTGAGGCGGACTTTATCCATGACGGTGACGACCAATCCGTGTTTTACTTGTTCATCTGCATTGATCTCAATGGTTGGCTCTGGGTTCCCTTGAGTAAGCGCCACGAGCTTCGGTTGAAGATCCTGAATCGTAATCATTTCCTTGTTATAAAACAAGTCCCCATTTTCTGTAATGGTCAACGAAACAGGCTCCTTCACGTCGTCGGTTGTAGAGCTGGCTTCAGGAAGATTCACGGGCATACCATGTTGTATGGTCATTGATAGTGTGGCAATCATGAAAAAAACGAGCAAGAAGAACATCGTGTCGATCATGGGAACAATCTCAATGCGTGGCCGCTTTTTGGCAGTAGCAGGAAGTCTCATGGTTTGGGGTAATTTCTTTTGTGTTGGAGTGTGGCTTCCGTTTTCGTAGCGTAATGTTCGATTTTTTCGGTTTCCTGTTCCATCCGTGCCAAGAAAAAGTTATAGGGAATCAAAGTGGTTACCGCAACAAAAATTCCAGCGGCCGTGCAGATCAATGCTTCTGCAACGCCTCCGGTGACAGCGTGTGGGTTGCCTAAACCAGATTCGGACATGATGCCGAATGAATCAATCATTCCGATGATGGTCCCGAGCAAGCCCAAAAGTGGTCCAAGTGTAATAATAGTATCCAATATAGGAAGGCCTCGTTTCATCTTGGTGAGTTCGACAATGGCCGAGGCTTCCATGGCTTTGCTGGGAAGGTTGGTATGTTGCTGAATCCCGCTGGCGATCACTTGGAGAACAGGGCTCGGGTGTTGTTCGGCAATAGCCAACGCATCGGTAATTTTTTCCTGTTCAGCTAATGCGAGCATTTTTGGTGCGAGTCGGCTTGATTGGAATTTTCTGAAATAGATAAACCGTTCAATGCTAATCGTCAGAGCCAGGAACGAGCAGAGAATGATCGGAATCATCATCCAACCGCCGCTCATGAGCATGTTGAAGAATTCCATGTTTGTATCGTTCTCTCGGTGGGTTTATTAACTCTTGAGATCAAACTTAATGGGAATATCAACCCACTTGGCGATGGGAATATTCCCGTCTTTGGCAGGTTGAAAGGTCCAGGTCAAGACAGCATCTTGCGCGGCCTGATCTAATGTGGAATGTCCACAACTTTTTTGAATCTTCACCTGATTAGGCACGCCATCGGTGCCGATAAGTGTTCGGACAATGACTGTTCCCTCCCATCCAGATTCTCTGGCCACCCGTGGATACACGGGCTTGGATGATGAGAGAATCGTTGGGCGAGTTATGGCGGGTCCGGCTTGCACCGATGACGGTATGGTGAGGGTTTTTGGTGTTGTGAATATTGGTAGTGAAGGCAGAGAAGGAGCGGTCGTACGCTTTTCCCTTGCCGTTGGTGTTGGTGCGAAGATATGTTGCGCTGAGTTTTTGCGAAGACTCACTGTTGGCAAGGAAGGTGCCATTTGTTGAGTTTGGGTGGGCACTCGCATTTTCATCAGGTTTCTGGCTTTCATGGCTTGTGATGCCCGCGTATCTTTCAAGATTGGCTTTGCTGGGGGTAGGGGTGGTAATGGAGCCGGTGTTTTGGGCACCGACGGGGTCAATTTAGCTTGTATTGGCGGCATCGAAGGCTGAGATCGCTTGAGTGGTGTTTGTGGCATAGGAGGAAGCCCTGTCTTCGACATGGCGGTATGGGGTTGTACTGATGGTTCAGGGACGGATGGGGCCGAAGAAACTTCTGGAGTTGGCAATAAAGTGACGCGGACTGTTGCAGGAACATCCTCTACGGTTAGAGTCTTTGGAATCGATGCCAAGCCAAAGATGATAAGCCCATGCAGGACAAGGCTACCCAAGGCGCTCACTGCAAAAATACGGGTATCTGCATGCTGATCAGGAAACGTAGATGTCACGATCCAACCCGTTTGAGAAGTTTAGCAATTCGTTCATCCTGTCCGCCAAGTTTGACATATTCCTTGTAATATTCCAGCGCTTTTTGTGGCGCGTTGTGATGAAATTCATACAGCAATCCCAGATTGTAATGGGCTTCTGATAGTTGGGGGTTGAGAGCCAAGGCGGCCTGATATTGTTCCTCTGCCTGAGGTAGTTTGGAAAGCGCCGTATAGACCACACCTAAGTTGATGTGGGCTTCTGGATTGTTCTTGTCAAGGCGAAGCACATTCTTAAATGCTTCGGCGGCTTCGGCATGCTGCTCTTGTTGCTGGTGTAAGATGCCCAAACTGAAGTATGGTTCAACGAGTTGTTGCTGGAGGGTCACGACTCGCTGATAGGCGGCTATAGCTTTCTCAGTTTGATTGGTTTGCTGTGCTAATGCCCCTGTTATGAGCCACCCATTTACATGTTTGGGATCTTGGGTGGTGAGCTGCTCCACATAAGGCTGCGCTTTTTCGGGATTCCCCTCACGTACGAACCAATAGGCCAACCCATACAGTGAGTCGGCATGATGCGGATTCAATTCTAAGACTTTTTGATGCGCCTGGATGGCTTTGGGAGCGTCTTGCTGTTGATCGAACAGTGCTGCCAGCGCGGTCCAACTTTCGAGGTATGTGGGGTAAATAGTAGAGGCCTGTCGGAATGCCTGTTCAGCCTCTTTGAATTGTCCTTGATCTTGAAAGGCATACCCTAAATCCATATAGGCTTGAGCAAAGGCAGGGTAAGCTGTCACTGCCTGCTGTAGCGAGGCAATAGCCTGCTTGGGTTGATCAAGTTGCGTTAAAACTAGACCCAAAAGATGGTGAGCTTCTGCATATTTGGGATAAAGCGTAACGGCGCGTTCCAAGGAAGATTTCGCCGAAGCCCATTGCTGTTCTTTGTAGGCCGTATAAGCCTGGGCAAGGAGGTCTTGGGCCTCTCCAGCATGGCTGAATGGCTGAAGGCTAAGGCATAGCACGATGGATGTACATATCATGAAATACGAATATCGCAGGTAATTCATATTTCCGTCCTTTTGGGTCTCTCGTGGGATAAATTATTTCACCAAATCAAATTGAATGGGAATATTAACAATAGAAGCCACTGGAAAGGCGCCATTTTTTGCAGGTTGAAACTGCCATTGCGTGGCAGCCTGAATGGCACTGTCATCCAAGAGCTGGTGCCCTGAACCTTGGTGAATATTGGCTGATTGTACATCGCCTTGAGGAGAAATGGCTAAACGCAAAATGACTCGCCCGTGCCAGCCTTGTTCGCGTGCGCGTCTGGGAAACAGAGGGCGATCAGTTTTTAAAGGTTTTACCGGAGTGTGAAGGTCACGGTTTTTGGCCGTTGTATCTAACAAGACTTTTGATGACTTCGAAATGGGTTTGACCAGTTCAAATGTTGGAAGAGGTAGTCGTTCTCTTACATTTGCTCGAGGGAGGAGGCGGATTTCCGGAGAAGGGAGGTTCAGATTTCGGGCTGGCTCTTTCACTACGGTCCCCGTAATCTCAATGACTTCAAGCATTTCGATTTCGTCTTCTTCCTGGGGGGGCATGCTTTGGGCTATGGCCAGCAGGGGAAATAGACAGACGCCTATCATCATGAATGCCTGAGAAAAAATCTTGCACTGATATTGATCGATATTCCTGAGTGACATCATGAAACAGTTACCAATAGCCGTAGGGATTCAAGCGTGTTTGATATTATATTAGTACTAATTGGGCCTGGAGTGCAGGTCTTCCTTAAACAACTCATAGAATACCATTCGGGTCATTAGGTTATACAAGGCCGAAATGGTGAAAATGACTCATCAGAATACAATCTCAAGAGATGCAAGTTCTTTGTTAACTGAATTGATATGAGTCGTAAGCGAAGAGAAAAACAGGCTCAGGAAGGGGGCGGGAATCGGGATTTAGTAAATCGCTTGACGATATTAAGGGAATGAAGTACGAGGATTCATAAAAAACTGCTCCTGGATACCCCCCAGCTTGCTGGGGGGAGGAAAGGAGCAAGCCCGCGGAGCGGGCTGAATTTGGTATTCTTCGATGTATGAGTCTCAAGCGGACCTGTGGTGTTGTCTACGATCTCACATATCATCTGGTAGGGGTCCCCAACTATCGGCGAATGGTTTTGGAGGAGCGAGTGGCTGGTCGGTTGAAAATGATTTTCCAGGAGATTGCCGAGCGGTATGGATTTGACATTGATACGTAAGCAGTCATGGCCGATCCTGTGCATATAGTTCTTTCTGTCCCGCCGCGCTCTAGTCTGGCCCACGTCGTGCAACGGTTGAAGAGTATTTCGGCGCGCCTGGTTTTTCAAGAGTTTCCTGAGGTGAAGCAGCCCTTGTGGGGAGGAGAGTTGTGGAACGATGGCTATTTTGTCCGCAGTGGAGGGGATACTGTCACGGCGGAGGTGATTCGTCGCTATATCAAGCATCAACATGATTCCAAGCAACTCGAGTTAAAGTTCTAACTCTTGAATGCCTCCCAGCTTGCTGGGGGGTTCTTTACTCATGTTATGGTTCAGTCTGAGTTGATTCCCATTGATATTTCGGTATACTAGAACATTCAAGAGAACAGAAGCTTTCCAGCCAA
This sequence comes from Nitrospirales bacterium, assembly GCA_965223685.1. Taxonomy (GTDB): domain Bacteria; phylum Nitrospirota; class Nitrospiria; order Nitrospirales; family UBA8639; genus Nitrospira_E. Next base: position 666,383 of record CBDCXG010000002.1, on the reverse strand, counting down.
CAACCCCTACCGGGTCTGTTGAAAAAAGCCGCCAGCGGCGTTCTCACCAAATTCCGGTGCTCACGTACGAATAGTACGCTCCGCGCCTGAGTTTGGTTGTGGCCTTGCTGGACGATTTTTTTGAACCGACCCGAAACTTTTCATGTTCAAGGGTACTGTGGGCTTGTTTGCCCATGGAGAAGGTATTTATTTAGCAACCCCTGTCTTTTATTGCGTCGTTTCGACATCTATTTCTTTTTCTAAGGTAGCATTGCCCTATGTTTGTACGTCTACTGAATAGCTTGTTTGGCAGTAACAATGAACGAGAGCTGAAAAGGCTCAAACCTCAAGTTGAGAAGGCAAATGAATTTGAGGCTTCGTTGGAGCCCTTGGATGACCAAGCCTTGGCTAAGAAGACGGAGTCTTTTAAAAAGCGCCTGGAAGCAGGAGAAACGTTGGATGATATTCTTCCCGAGGCCTTTGCGGTTTGCCGGGAAATGTCTAAACGAAAACTAGGGATGCGGCACTTTGATGTGCAGTTACTGGGGGGCATGGTTTTGCACCAGGGGCGTATTGCTGAGATGCGCACGGGGGAAGGAAAAACCCTGGTGGCTACTCTGCCCATTTACCTGAATGCGTTGGATGGCCGAGGGGTTCATCTGGTCACGGTCAATGATTATCTAGCTAAGCGAGATGCGCAATGGATGGGCCCTCTCTATCATAATTTAGGACTGTCCGTCGGCATCATTCAACATGAAGTCTCCTTTCAGTTTGATCCCACTTACGATGCCCCAGATAAGCGCCTGCAATTTCTCCGCCCCTGTTCCAGACAAGAAGCCTATGCTGCAGATATTACCTATGGGACGAATAACGAATTTGGCTTTGATTATCTGCGGGATAATTTGGTGGTGACTGATGCGGAGCAAGGGGTTCAGCGAGAACTCAATTTCGCTATTGTGGATGAGGTGGATAGTATTCTCATCGATGAAGCGCGAACGCCGCTGATTATTTCCGGTCCGACTGAGCAAAGCACGGATATGTATTATCAAATTGATCACATCATTCCCAAGCTGAAACGAGACGAGGATTTTACTATTGAAGAAAAGACCAAGACCGTTTCTTTGACTGATGAAGGCAACGTCAAGGTTGAAAAACTCCTGGGTGTGGACAACCTCTATGATTTGAAGCACTTAAGTCTGGTGCATCATGTGGTGAAAGCCCTGCAAGCACATGCGCTCTATAAACGAGACGTGGAATATGTGGTGAAGGATGGCGAAGTAGTCATTGTGGATGAGTTCACAGGCCGAATGATGCCAGGTCGCCGGTGGAGCGATGGCCTACATCAAGCCGTAGAAGCGAAAGAAGGCGTGAAGATTGCCAATGAAAATCAAACCTTGGCCTCAGTCACATTCCAAAATTATTTTCGGATGTATAACAAGCTGGGGGGTATGACTGGCACGGCAGATACCGAAGCTGCTGAGTTTGCCAAGATCTATAATTTAGAAGTGAATGTGATTCCCACGAATCGGGCCATGATCCGCATTGATCATCCCGATGTAGTCTATCGCACGGAAAAGGAAAAATTCGAGGCCATAGCGGATGATATTAAAGAGCATTATGAAAAAGGGCAGCCTGTTCTTATTGGCACGGTTTCTATTGAAAAGTCCGAACGACTGTCGACATTGTTGAAACAACGAGGCGTCAAACATAACGTGTTGAATGCCAAATTTCATGAGAAAGAAGCCGAAATTGTCGCGCAAGCTGGCCAAAGTGGTGCGGTCACGATTGCCACTAATATGGCTGGCCGTGGCACTGATATTTTATTAGGTGGAAATTTTGAAGCGCTCTTTAAACAGCAATTTATCTATAAAGGTGAGGAGCTGAGTGAAGAGGAAAAGGCCAAAGCGTTCGACAATCTCAAAACGACGTGTGAGGCGAATAAGGAAGAAGTATTGGCTGCTGGAGGGTTACATATTGTTGGGACAGAGCGACATGAAAGCCGTCGCATCGACAACCAATTACGTGGTCGTGCAGGCCGACAGGGTGACCCCGGCTCTTCACGCTTTTTCCTTTCTTTAGAAGACGATCTCTTGCGTATTTTTGCCTCTGAACGCGTCTCCAATCTCATGCTGAAATTGGGCATGGAAGAAGGCGTGCCAATTGAGCATCGGATGGTCACCAAATCTATTGAAAATGCGCAAAAGAAAGTTGAAGGCCACAATTTCGAAATCCGGAAACATCTTCTGGAATATGATGATGTGATGAATAAGCAGCGCGAAGTCATCTACAAACATCGGCAAAACGTTCTGCGGGCGACCGATGTTCGTGAAGAAGTCCTTGATATGCTTGATGGCATTGGTGAGTCGTTGGTTGATACGTACTGTCCTGAGGAACAATATTCAGAAGAATGGGATTTTGCTGGATTGCTCGAGTCGGTACATGGGCAATTTGGCATAGAACCGTTCAAGGTTGACGAATTACAAGAATTAGGGCGAGATGCGCTTAAGGAAGATGTTCCAGAGCAGCTGAAACAGGCCTATCGTGACAAAGTCAAAAACTTAGTAGAAGAACATGGGGCAAGTGAGGAATTGATTCATTATATTGAGCGGACGATCTTGTTACAGATGATTGATCAGCAATGGAAAGATCATCTATGGGGCATGGATCAACTCAAAGATGGAATCGGCCTTCGTGGGTATGGCCAAAAAGACCCCTTAGCGGAATATAAACGTGAAGGCTACGACATGTTTGCTGGGATGATGGACCGTATCAAAGGTGACACGCTTGAACGGCTGTTCAAGTTCCAATTAGTCCGTGGTGAACGTCCTGAAGCCGAAGTGGAAGCCCCGCGGCCTCCTCAAATGAGCCTCAACCGGGGAGAGGCGGCCACTGCCCCGAAGCAACCCGTGCACCGCACCGAAGAAAAAGTTGGTCGCAATGATCCCTGCCCCTGTGGCAGTGGAAAAAAATACAAAAAATGTCACGGTGCTTAATGCACATACTACTCCTTACTCCTGAATTCGCGTCCCTTCGCAAAAAAGTAGAGCCTTTAGTTAATTCGAGTCTGACCCCATATACAAATGGTGTCAGGAACCTAAATTATGGATTTTCTTTTCTCAGGTGCTGTAAAGGTTCTAGTTAGATCTCTTGTTGGATGAGACGGAGGGGGAACATTTTTTCTAAATCTAAGGTTTTCAATATCTCGAAGACTCGTCCTGGAGAGGTAAGGAGAGAGAGCCTGATTTGTGTTTCGCCGAGTTCTTGTTTGGCTTTTATGAGAATTCCAAGAGCTGTGCAGTCGATAGACGAAACCTGAGTGAGATCTAGAATGATTTGTTCGACCCCCTCGCTAGAGATATTTTTGAGGGCTGCCTGAAAATCTTTTCGAACCATGAAGTTTAATTGCCCTATCAGAGTCAAAGTCATTTCGTCTGGCGTTGGCTGTTTTTTAATTATTTCTATCATTTGTTTTTTCTTTGTGGAATGAAAAAGCCAGAAGACCTAATAAAAAAACGCAATCAAAATTTTTGTAATTTTTGATTGCGTCAACAACTGAGTGGCCTAACTTGCGCCTTCCACCCCGCTAGATGCTCTCTGTTCTTAATGATGATAAGTGATGATTATTAAGTGCGTTTTCTCCATTTTTAAGATTTGGGAGCGTACGGGCTGATTTCCCTTGCCAAAAACTTTGTCGGATTGTTATCTCGTAATCTTTAAGAAAATGGACCAGCGGATTTTTCGAAGAAGTGGTAGATCTCTTAGGAAACGACGAAATGCTATTGATCTTTGATTTCATTTTGGCCGTTTTGTAACGTTCTGTTTGGGTAAGTCGAGGAGGAGAAAAGGCCAGGAACTAAAGAAGTGTGAAATGATGGAGGACCGGCATATCAAATAACTTTTTGTAAATAATTGAATTTATTGCTGTTTTGTTTTGCTTTGCAGCCATTTTGCTTGACATAAAGTGAGGTTGATGGGTATCTTATCCGATTCTCTATAGGCATATTGTAGGAGTGACTCTAGTCCATTCGTGCCATCCGATACCCCAAATTCCACAGGGCATCCCAAGCTTATCCAGAAGATTATTACAGAAATTTCTCTGAATGGACCATTAACGTTTGCCCACTTTATGGAACAGGCGTTGTATGACCAGGATTACGGATATTATATGACGCATCGAGTTGAGCCTGACCAGTCTTCAAGAGGTCCGATTGGCTGGAATGGTGATTTTTATACTGCGTCAGAATTTTCACCAATTTTGGCAAAAACGCTGGTTCGTCAGGCCTTAGAAATTGATGCGCTACTAGACGAGCCATCGACGTTTACTTTTGTTGAGATGGGTGGAGGCAATGGGACATTTGCGGCAGACTTTCTGCAACAGTGCAAGAGAGTTGCGCCCGATTTTTTGAGTCGATTGCGATATGTTCTTGTGGAACGGAGCCCCTCGCTTCAAGCGCGCCAAAAAACGCATATTCGAGAAATGATGGGACAAAGGACAGAGCGACAGACTTGTTGGGTGCCTTCTCTTGAGCAACTGGATGCAGATTCCGTCATTGGCATGTTGTTTTCCAATGAATTAGTAGATGCCTTTCCAGTCCATCGTGTCCGTTTTAAGCCACCGGATCTTCAGGAAATTTATGTGGCATATGAAAATGGGCAATTTGTGGAGCGGCTTGGTCCTCTTTCTTCGCCTTATATAGAGAACTATGTTCAACGTCATTGCGTGAAATTACAGGAGGGCCAGGTCTCAGAAATTCATGTTGCTGCTGAACTATGGATTTCTTCTCTTGCTCGGGTCTTGAGCCGAGGGATTGTGATTACTATTGATTACGGTCATACTGGGAGCGATTATTACGGGGCTGCTCGAAAAAAAGGCACCTTCATCTGTTACTTCCGGCATACGGTCTCGACGAATCCCTATATTCGGATAGGGGAACAAGATATGACCTCTCATGTGAATTTTTCAGTATTGGCTCATGCTGGCAAAGAGAATGCGTTGTTGCCCCTAGGGTTCACAAACATGGCAAACTGGCTGATGGGATTGGGTGTGGAAGAGTTTGTTGAAGATGAGAATCTAGAATCAGCGGATGTCCAAGCTTTAAGCCAGCTCTTACGGCCTCATGGGATGGGCACAACCTTCAAGGTGTTGGTCCAACAAAAAGGGCTTGAATCTGTATCCCTTCAGGGGCTACGCTACCCAGCTTTTTTTAATGATGTTCTGTAATTGCCAAAGTTATAGAAATCGTCAAAGAGGGTGATGTGATTAATAGCGGTTCCAGTAACTTTGCCCGGGAGAGCCAAGGTGGGTAACGAACCTGTTCCTTTTAACTATCTTCCGATCATTATTTTCATGGTAATTGGAGCCCTGTTTGGAATTGGCTCAATCCTCTTTGGATGGCTCGTCCGGCCAGACCGGCCCTATCGGGAAAAGCTCTTACCATATGAAAGTGGTAGCCCGTTGTTTATGGATGCCCGTGTGCAGTTCCCGATGCGCTATTACATTATTGCGATGTTATTCGTGATTTTCGATATTGAAGTGGTCTTCCTCTTTCCCTGGGCCGTGGTCTTTAAGCAACTCGGTCTGCTGGGATTGATTGAAATGGGGCTGTTTCTGGCTGTCCTCATTGTGGGTTTTTGGTATGCCTGGAAAAAAGGAGCTTTGGACTGGGATTAGCAGGCAATAGGTCTTTAGTCCTAGCGCATTGAGGCCATAAGCTAGTACAATACACTCCCTGTTTTTTGCACCCTATGAGTATTCTTGAACGACAATTTGAGCCCAATATCATTACGACCAATTTGGATTGGTGTATCAATTGGTGCCGAAAGTCGGCTATTTGGCCCATGACATTTGGTTTGGCCTGTTGCGCTATTGAAATGATTGCCTCGGTTTCCTCACGCTATGATATTGACCGATTTGGGGCAGGGGTTTTCCGGGCTTCACCTCGGCAGTCGGATCTGATGATTGTGGCTGGGACAGTGTGTCGGAAGATGGCTCCTGTCATTCGGCGAATCTATGATCAAATGGCTGAACCTCGGTATGTCATTTCTATGGGATCCTGTGCTACCTCTGGCAACCATTACAATAGTTATAGTGTGGTGCAGGGGGTGGATCAGATTGTACCTGTCGATGTCTATATAGCCGGGTGTCCTCCACGGCCTGAGGCGTTGCTGGATGGACTCATTAAACTCCAAGAAAAAATTCAACAAGAAAAGTATTTTGTTAAATAGGGTGTCACTTGTTGTTCCTGTCCTGAATTTCATTAATTGCCCAACGAAGTGAGAGTGAATGCACTCCTTCCTTGAACCCATTGTCGCCAAGTTTCCCCATGCTGTTATTTCAGCTGAACAGGATCCAATTCGTGGCGACCTTTGGGCACAGGTAAAAGCTGAATATTGGCGAGAGATTGCTCAATTTCTTCATGATGATTCCCGTTTGGCGTTAGATCATATAACAGATATTTGTTCAGCCGATTATCCTGATGATTTGGAGCGGTTCGAGGTCATCTATCAATTCCTTTCCTTGCCCCATGGGACACGTTTGCGGATAAAGTCCCGAGTTACTGAAGAATCTCCAGAAATTGCGACAATCAGCGATATTTGGCGAGGAGCCAATTTCTTAGAACGCGAAGTGTACGACCTGATGGGGATTCGGTTTGTTGGCCATCCAGATCTGCGACGGATACTCATGCCGGAAGATTATGAAGAAGGGCATCCGTTACGAAAAGATTTTCCCGCGGAGGGGCGAGGGTGGCGTAGTCGGTTTGATTTTTTACCCAAACTTGACGAACCGATTGGGGAATGGTCAGACGCGGAAGTGCCGGATGATCAGCGTCATCAATTTATGGCGGATGATCGGCCTGGAGATACCAAACGTACCACTGAAATGCTTTTGAATATGGGGCCCCAACATCCCAGTACCCATGGAGTGTTACGCGTGGTTCTGGAGTTAGATGGGGAACGAGTCAGCAAAGCTATGCCAGATTTGGGCTATTTGCATCGTGGTGTGGAAAAGTTGGCAGAAGGCCTCACCTATATGCAAGTGCTGCCGCATACGGATCGTCTTGATTATGTGTGTGCTATGACGAATAACTACGCCTATGTGCGGGCCGTAGAAAAATTGATTGGCATGACAGTTCCAGAACGCGCGGAATATATCAGGACAATTATTGCTGAGGTGCAGCGAATCGTGGGCCATTTGTTTTGGTTGGGAACGCAAGCCCTTGATATTGGTGCTATGACCGTGTTTTTTTGGACCTTCCGCGAACGAGAAGTCCTGCTTGATCTATTCGAGAAACTCTGCGGGGCACGGTTGACGCTCAACTACTATAGAATTGGGGGCGTGGATGCTGATCTCAGCCCGGAAATTATTGCCACGTTACGAGAATTTTTAAAAACCTTCCCCGAGCATATTCGTGAATATGATACTCTCTTGCAAAAAAACCGCATTTGGGTGGCACGCACAAAAGGGGTTGCGGTCATTTCAGGGGAGGATGCGATTAACTTCGGCCTGACGGGGCCGGTGCTGCGAGGGTCAGGTGTTTCGTATGACATACGTAAAATGGAACCGTATGGCGTGTATGATCGTGTGGAATGGGAAGTGCCCGTGGGTAAAGACGGTGACACTTATGACCGGTATTGGGTGCGAGTGGAAGAGATGTGGCAAAGTGCTCGCATCATTGAACAATGTTTAGAGCAACTGCCTGAGGGATCTATTTTGGCGGAGGATGCCAAAGTCATTCCACCGCCCAAGCCTGAAGTGATGCGGGATATGCAAAGTTTGATACATCATTTTATTATTTTTACCCAAGGGTTCAAGCCTGAAAAAGGTGAAACCTATTGCGGGACAGAAGTGCCCAAAGGGGAGTTGGGATTTTTTCTGATTAGTGACGGGAGTTCACGACCTTATCGCTTGAAAATTCGTTCGCCTTCTTTTGTGCATATGGGTGCATTTGATTTTATGGCCCAGGGCTATTTAATTTCCGATATCATTACGATTTTTGGGACGTACGATATTGTGATGGGAGAATGTGATCGATAGTGAAGAAGTAAAATATGAGAAGTGAAAGGTAGAAGAGGTTAAGGGGTTGTATTCTTTCTTAGTGGGGGTGTTGCGTGTTCTACCCCACCTTGCTCTCCCCTTGCAAAGGGGAGGAAATTGATGGGTGAAAAAAGATGCTGCTGACGAGATTCAAAGATGAGGTTGAAGACATTCTGTCACGTTATCCGGTGAAACGGTCAGCGCTATTGCCCTTGTTAAATTTGGCACAGCGGGAAGAAGGCTATGTGAGCGAACCGGCCATGCGGGATATTGCCAAGATTTTGGAGCTGACGCCGCCGCAGGTGTTTGAGACGGTCACGTTTTATACCATGTTCAACCTCAAGCCGATTGGGAAGTTTCATCTGCAAGTCTGCAAGTCCCTGATGTGTGCGCTGGTGGGCTCGGACGTCTTGGTGGGTTGGATTTCAAAAAAGCTTAGTATTGCTCCAGGTGAAACCACGAAAGATAACATCTTCACGCTCAGCGTCGTCGAATGTTTGGGTTCTTGCGGCACGGGCCCCATGATGCAAGTCAATGATGATTATTATGAGCAATTAACAGAAGAAAAGGTGGGGCGGGTCTTAGATGATCTTGCGAGGGATGGAGACTGCCCTTTAAAAAGTGGGCCGTTTATGTATCCCATGCCTTTGGCAAAATCCTAAGTCATTACGGTTGGACGTTCTGATGGCGCAGTACGAAAAAATCCTTTTAAAGAATATGGAACAGCCTGGCTATACTGGGTCGTTGGCTGACTATGAGAAAGCTGGCGGGTATCAAGCCCTACGTAAGGTGCTGAAAGAGATGCAGTCGGATCAAGTGATTGAAGAAGTGAAGAAATCCGGCTTGCGAGGGCGAGGTGGGGCGGGCTTCCCAACAGGTGTGAAGTGGGGATTTATTCCAAAAAGTCATCCTGGCCCTAAATATCTGTGTTGCAATGCAGATGAAAGCGAGCCGGGGACCTTTAAAGATCGGCAATTGATGGAGCGTGATCCTCACCAAATGTTGGAAGGCATGGCGATTACCTGTTATGCCATTGGTGCGGAGACTGCCTATATTTATATACGCGGAGAGTTTCGGCTGGGTGCAAAAATTCTCGAACGGGCGGTTCAAGAAGCCTATGCCGGGGGATATTTAGGTCAGAATGTGTTAGGAAGCGGAAAGACGTTTAATATCTATGTGCATTCCGGCGCCGGCGCCTATATTTGCGGAGAAGAAACGGCCCTGTTGGAATCCTTAGAGGGCAAACGTGGGATGCCTCGTTTTAAGCCGCCGTTTCCTGCGACGCATGGGCTCTACCAAAAACCCACTGTCGTGAATAATGTTGAAACGATGGCGAACGTTCCGTCGATCATTAATCGTGGCGGCGAGTGGTTTGCGGGGATTGGGTCTCCCCCAAAGAGTTGCGGCACTCGTGTGTTTTGTTTAAGTGGTCATGTGAAACGTCCTGGTAATTATGAAGTCCCTATGGGCATTCCCTTTCGTGAGTTTATCTATGATGTAGGCGGAGGAATGCGGTCGGATAAGCCGCTCAAAGCTTTTATTCCTGGCGGAGCTTCCGCGCCGTTTCTGACCCCTGAGCATTTAGATGTCAAAATGGATTTTGAAGCGGTAGCCATGGCTGGATCCATGTTAGGCTCTGGCGGTGTGACTGTCATGGAAGAGGGCACGAGCATGGTATGGGCAGCTCTGCGGTTAATGGAATTTTTCTACCATGAATCCTGCGGAAAATGTACGCCATGTCGTGAAGGCAGTTCTTGGTTGACGCAAATTCTTCAGCGCATTTGGGATAAACGAGGGCGAACTGGCGATCTTGAAATGTTGGACGAGCTGTGTGGAAATATTGCCGGACGCACCGTCTGTGCCTTTGGTGAAGCGGAAGTTGGACCCGTTCAGAGTAGCTTGAAGCATTTTCGTCATGAATATGAGGCCTTAATCAAAGAGGCAGAAGCGACGATGCCTCGCACGAAAGAGATTCCGGTTCTGTCACGATAGGTTCTGAACGTATGGCGGTTTCATCAACAGCAACTGACATGGTGACCCTCACGATCGATGGTCAAACAGCTACGGTACCCAAAGGGACGCTGGTGATTGAAGCGGCTCGCCAAGTTGGTGTGATGGTTCCACATTTTTGTTATCACCCTAAGTTGGCACCCGATGCGAATTGCCGTATGTGTCTTGTCGAAATAGAAAAGATGCCGCGTCTGCAAACATCCTGTAGCACGCCGGTGGCTGAAGGGATGGTGGTCAAATCTTCATCTTCTACTCAAGCCAAAGATGCCCGGAAGTCGGTGTTAGATTTCATTCTGGCCAATCATCCCTTGGATTGTCCGGTGTGCGATCAAGGTGGGCGCTGTGATCTCCAAGATTTTTCGCATGAATATACAGCCACGAAGAGCCGCTTTACGGAGCTGAAGCGAGTCTTTAAAAAAGAATATTTTAGTCCGCTAATCGAAACGCAAATGAACCGGTGTGTGCAATGTATGCGGTGTGTGCGCTATTGCGATGAGGTCATGGATGTGAAAGCTCTTGCCCCTATGGGACGGGGAACGTTGACGGAAATCAAGAGCTTCGCGTCGCATGAGTTGGACTGCGAATTTTGTGGAGGCTGTGTCCAGATTTGTCCGGTTGGCGCGATTACTAGTCGCCTTTCAATGTATGAATTTCGTCCCTGGATGCTTAAGCGAACCGATTCAGTCTGTGGGTATTGCGGCGATGGATGCCAGGTGACGTTTCAAACAAAAAACAATGCGCTGATCGAAATTAATTCTACCCAAGGGTCTGGTCGAAATAATGGGGATCTGTGCTCACGAGGGTTTTTTGGCTATCACGTCAGTGAACATCCTGATCGAGTCACTTCTCCTTTACTGCGTGAGGGAGCGAGTTTTAGGCCGGTGACTTGGGAAGAAGCCTTGGAAGCGGTATCCAAGCGTTTGTTGGATGTCAAAGCCAAGCACGGTGCTGATGCGATTGGTGGGCTTATTTCTGGGCGTTGCACCAATGAAGATATTTATGTGTTTCAGAAATTCATGCGTGGAGTGATTGGGTCGAATCGCATTGATACGAGTGCGCGGTATGGTCATCTCAACGGGGTTCATGCCCTGCAACGAGTGCAAGGGACTCATCGATGGTCAGTCAGCTTTGAAGACATTGAATCAGCGGATGTGTTGTTACTCGTCGGTACGAATGTTACCGAGACAAATCCCATCACCGGATTGAAAGTGAAAAGCGCGGTGAAACGGCGCGGTGCAAAGTTAATCACGATTGAGGCGTTAGAATCAGCTATTGAGAATGTCAGTAATATTGCCAATCTGGCGCAACATCACTTGCAGGTAAAGCCAACAGATTATGCGCCGGCAATTTTAGGTTTTTTGAAAGCCGTGTTGGCCCAGTCAATTCTCGATACAGAATTGCAGGCCAAGGCCCAGTCGTTTTTCACTGAGGTCACGGCTAAACTTGAAGCACTGACATGGGATGCTATTCATGCGCAGGTTAGAATTTCTTCGGAAACGTTCCTTCAGGCAGCCAAGGTCTTTGGTGAAGGGAAAAGAGTCGTCATTCTAGTCGGGCCTGGTGTGCTGAGATCTTCAGGTGGATTTGGGATGACCATGAATCTGTTGGACCTGTTGTTAGTAGCTGGCAAACTCACACAGCCAGGTTGTGGGTTGGCTCCCCTGGCTGAAGAAAATAATGATCAAGGCGCGTTTGAAATGGGTGGAACTGGAGCTGTCTTGCCTGGCGGACAATCGTTGGGTGATCCAGAAGTGCGCAAAAACATCTCGCAAGCATGGGGTCGAACGATTCCCGATACACCTGGCTCGTCGTTGCCACAGATGATTGAAGATGCTCGACAGGGTAAATTGAAGGCGTTGCTGGTGGTGGGTGAAAATCCGTTGGTTTCTTTGCCTCCTTCATCAGGTATTCATGCTGCGTTGGAGAAGCTTGAGTTGTTGGTCTGCCAGGAACTGTTCTTGACTGAAACGGCCCAACATGCGGATGTGGTTCTTCCTGCCTGTTCTTATGCTGAAAAAGACGGGACTTTTACCAATACTGAGGGGCATATTCAACCCGTACGAAAAGCCATGGATTTGGTTGGTGAAAGTCGGCCAGACTGGGAAGTTTTCTCGGCGCTTTCGGTGATGATGGATGACCCGATGGAATATGGTGAGGTGAAAGAAATCGGAAAAGAAATTCGTAATCTTCTCCCTGGCGTCCGCACCTTGGGGCCTGCTCCATTACCGTCGCAACCACAATCCTCTGCGATTGCCCGATATATTACGACTGATTATCAAAGAGATATCGCTGCACGCTATCAATTGTCTGACAAGGCAGCGGAGACCTCTGAAATTGTTCTGCAGGTTTCTCAATCATTGTTCCATTCGGGTAAATTTTCCCGAAAAGCCAAAGGATTGTTGCAGGTTGAATCCATTGGTAAGCTCTACCTGCATCCGGAAGAGGCCGCTCGGCATGGCCTTTCTGAAGGCGATAAAGTGAAGGTCAGTAATCGTTTGGGTGAAGTGGTAGCACCAATTGGATTGCGTGAACGCATTCCTCAAGGCGTTGCGGTCTTTCCTGAACATTTTGATGAAGAGATGCGGCAATTGTTGTCCTATACAGTTGATCCTGAAACTCAAGTGCCTTACTTCAAAGTCGCCCGTGTTCGATTAGAAAAAGTGACGGAGGTCCAAGCCGGTTGACAACTTGCGTGTTGCTAAAGAGAGGAGAGGAGTGAGTCCTTTATGGAAACGGTAATTCGGTTAGGGTTAACGTTAGGCCAAATAGGCGCAGTGATGGTGGCGGTGCTTCTGACTGTGGCCTTGCTGACCCTGTTGGAACGCAAAGTGTTGGGGTGGATGCAGGATCGGATGGGACCGATGGAAGTCGGCCCCTATGGAATTTTGCAACCCGCCGCTGATGGATTAAAGCTCTTTTTTAAAGAAGATATTATCCCTGCTGGCGCGAATCGGTTGATGTTTAGCATGGCGCCAATCTTATCTTTGGTGCCTGCCCTTATTGGGTTTGCGGTCATTCCGTTTGGTCCAAACTGGACCGTGGATGTTGGCGGCATTGATTTTAAACCCTTTGTGATAACCGATATTAATATTGGGGTCTTGTACATTCTCGCGTTCGCCTCGATTGGAGCCTATGGCATTATTCTCGGAGGGTGGTCTTCAAATAGCAAATACTCCTTACTCGGCGGATTGCGTTCGGCTGCGCAGTTGATCAGTTATGAATTGAATGTGGGTCTTTCAATTGTTGGCGTCTTGCTTCTTTCCAGTTCTTTGAGCCTTGTGACGATTACCGATGCTCAGGCCGGTGGTTTTTGGAATTGGTACTTTTTTGCCTGGGGAGCCTTCCCCCAAGCGATTGCCTTTGTCGTATTTATCATTTCTTCTGTAGCAGAAACCAATCGAACACCATTTGATTTGCCTGAGGCGGAAAGTGAATTGGTGGCCGGATTCTTTACGGAATATAGTGGAATGCGCTTTGCATTCTTTTTCCTGGCTGAATACGGCAATATGATTCTCGTGTCTTGTATGTCTACTGTATTGTTTTTTGGTGGTTGGCATGCGCCTTTTGAATTTTTGCAAGGACCTGAATCTCTTCATTGGTTGACTGGCATCATCTGGTTTGTCTTAAAAGTAGCAACGTTTCTCTTTTTGTTTTTCTGGCTTCGAGCCACGTTGCCGCGGTTACGGTATGACCAACTGATGAGATTCGGATGGAAAGTGCTGCTACCTATTGCCCTTGGCAATATCGTAATCACGGCTATCGTGGCGTATATTTTCCCTTAAATATTGAAGAACGACGACTAATGCATCTTTCTGAATGGGTCAAAACTCTCACGTTTTATGAGTTGTTACAGGGCATGAAGGCGACGCTGTCCCATCTCCTAAAATATAAGCCTATTACATTGCAATACCCTCACGAGAAGAAAAGCCTGCCAACGAATTATCGAGGGATGCTGGCGCTGTTACGTTATGATGACGGGACGGAAAAATGTGTAGGTTGTGATCTGTGTGAAGCGGCATGCCCTTCTCGAGTTATTCGAGTGTTTAGCGCGGAAGTGCCAGATGAGCCTACCAAACGGTATTCTAAGGAATATTACATGGACATGACTCGCTGTTTGTTTTGTGGATTGTGCGTGAAGGCCTGTCCTGTTGATGCGTTGGGCATGACACAGGAATTTGAATGGGCGGTGTATGATAAGCGGCAACTGCACCTCAATAAACAACAGTTGTTAGCCATTGGGGATCGGAATTTTCCTGTTCGGGAAAAACGATTGGAATTTCAGCATCCTAATGTGGCCTATTTTAATGTGGGATTTAAAGAGATCCCTCAAAAGGAAGCATGACGCGTTTTTGCAGGCAATCGATGCTGTGCAAGCATTGATGAGCATGTAAAGCTGTTTCAAATGTAATCTCTACTGCGATCACCGATGGAAACTTTTGTCTTTTTTTATTTTGCCAGTATTATTATTGCTACCGCTGGTTTAGTCGTCGCACTAAAGAATCCTATTTATAGTGCCTTAGCTCTGTTGGTCATGTTTTTTCATGTGGCCGGCCTATTTGTGACTTTACATGCAGAGTTTTTAGCCATCATTCAAATTCTGGTGTATGCGGGGGCCATTCTGGTGCTCTATCTCTTTGTGGTCATGTTGTTGAATTTAAAACGAGAAGAACATTTCCATAATCAGTTCATCGTTGGGTTATTCCTGGGATGTGTACTGTTTGCCGAAGCCGTGCTGTTGGTTGTCAAAGGAGAGACGACTCTTGGGGAAAATGTCGCCGCTTCCGCAACTCCCATCGAACTCACACGAGGCAATACCGAGTCCATAGGAGAACTCCTCTATTCAACCTATCTTTTCCCCTTTGAAGTGGCCTCGCTTATCTTGTTGGTCGCAATGGTTGGAGCAGTGATCTTGACGAAAAAAGGTATTTTGGAGGTCAAGAGTTAGTTAATGGATGTTCCTGTCACCTACTATCTTGCCTTGAGTGGGATTGTCTTTTCTATCGGATTAGTGGGTGTGCTCATCCGTCGGAATATTATTATTATTCTCCTATCTGTTGAATTAATGTTAAATGCCACGAATATTAATTTTGTGGCTTTTTCTTCCTATCTCGGGAATTTGTCTGGTCAGGTCTTCGTATTTTTTGCCCTGACAGTGGCTGCTGCTGAAGTGGCTGTCGGTTTGGCTATTATTATTGCTTTGTACCGGCATTCATCGAGTATTAATATTGACGATTTCCGTTTGTTGAAATGGTAAGGCGATGGTCTACGCCTTAATCCCCCTGCTCCCATTGCTTGCCTTCGTGATCCTAGGTCTGGGTGGCCATGTGATCAAGGAACGGGCGCATCTGATTGCAGTTCCTGCCGTTATTGGGTCCTTCCTGCTTTCTCTCATGGCCCTTAGCAAAGTTGGTGGTGGAACCGTGTTGCGCATTCCACTCTATACTTGGGCAAACTCTGGCGATCTCACCATTACCCTTGGTCTGTTTATTGATCAATTGACGGTTGCCATGCTGATGTTGGTAACCATCGTCAGTTCTCTTGTTCATGTCTATACCATTGGCTATATGCATGGCGAGCCCGGTTATGCACGTTTTTTTAGTAATATCGCACTTTTTACATTTTCCATGTTGATGCTCGTGATGTCTGATAACTTCCTGCAACTATTTGTCTTCTGGGAAGCAGTGGGGCTGTGTTCCTATCTGCTCATTGGACATTGGTATGAGCGCCAGTCGGCTCGAGCTGCGGCGACCAAAGCCTTCCTGGTCAACCGGGTCGGTGATTTTGGATTTATGGTAGGCATCTTATTAGTGTTTGTGACATTTGGCAGTTTGCAATATCAAGAGGTGTTTTCGCAGTTAGGGAACGTCACTGGGGGAACGGTCAATCTGTTGGCGACGATTGGGGGGAATTGGGAAATTTCCGTGATGACGATGATTTGTCTGTTCCTCTTTGTAGGAGCAGTTGGGAAGTCAGCACAAGTGCCTTTGCATGTCTGGCTGCCTGATGCCATGGAAGGACCGACGCCGATTTCTGCGCTCATCCATGCTGCGACGATGGTGACGGCTGGTGTCTTTATGGTGGCACGTTTGGCTCCCTTGTACAACCTGTCCCCTGTGGCCATGGATGTGGTGGCAGTCGTTGGGGGAATCACCATGTTTCTTGGAGCCACCATTGCCTTGACTCAAACAGATATTAAACGTGTGGTGGCATATTCTACGTTGAGTCAGTTGGGTTATATGATGATGGCATGTGGACTGGGAGCCTATGTCTCCGGCATGTACCATTTGCTCACACATGGCGCGTTTAAAGCGTTGCTGTTTTTAGGGTGTGGAGCTGTCATCATTGCGTTGCATCATGAGCAAGATTTTCGGAAGATGGGTGGTCTTAAAGATAAGTTGCCTGTGACTTATTGGACCTTTGTGATTGGTTCCTTGGCGCTTGCAGGATTTCCGTTAACCGCAGGATTTTTTAGTAAGGATGAATTGTTGTTGTCGTCGTGGATGTCAGGCGGGCTGGGCCAAGCGCTGACTGTCTTGGGATTGCTGACGGCTCTGATGACCGCCTTCTATAGTTTTCGTTTGGTGTTTGTGACGTTTTGGGGGGAATCTAAGGTGGACCCTGCTCATGCCAGCCATATTCATGAACCATCGAAGACCATGACGGTTCCGCTGCTCATTCTTGCAGTGTTGAGCATTCTTGCTGGGTATATTGGCATTCCTGAATTTTTGGCGCCAGCGTTCCCCGGGAATGATGGCGGGGGACATCATGAAGGGGTGGCGGCCACTGGAATCATGTTAGCGGCCACAGCTATGGGAATTTTAGGTATTGCAGCCGCGTATTTTGTGTATGTGATGTCACCAGGCTTACCTGAGCGGTTGGCGGCGCAGTGGCAATCGTTGTATCAATTGTCATTGAACAAATGGTTTGTGGATGAAGCCTATGAAAAGACGGTGACAATGCCAACGTTAAAAATGGCAGAAGGTTTATGGAAGCATATTGATGTGGCAATTATTGATGGTGCGGTCAATGGAGTCGCGCGTGCTGTGGCCTGGGGAGGATGGGTGACGCGTGTGCTTCAAAGTGGACAAGCACAGAACTACGCGCTAGCCATGACGGTTGGCGCCGTAGTGATACTAGGGGCTCTGATTTTCTTCTAACTAGGTTGTTTGATCTCTTTCCCTCATTTGTAAGGAGGGGCTAGGGGAGGTAGATGTGTTGGGCGTAGGAGAGACGGACTGTCATGACTGAAATGGTGGTGGCAACAGGGGGTACGCCCTGGCTTACGCTGATTCTTGTTCTACCGCTGATTGGGGTGGTGGCGACCTTATTGGCGCATGAGGCGTTATCTCGACAAATTGCATTAACGACATCAGTCATCACGCTTGTCGTGTCATTGCCTTTATGGTTTGCCTTCGACAATGGGGCAGCCGGCATGCAATTTGTTGAGAAGCACTTGTGGATTTATTCGCCCGCTATTCATTACGCCTTGGGAGTTGATGGCATCAGCATGCCGCTCGTACTGCTGACAACCTTTTTGACGCCCCTGTGTATCTTGGTGTCCTGGACAGCGATTGACACACGCATGAAAGAGTTTTTGATCAGCTTGCTTGTAATGGAAACAGCGACGATTGGCGTATTTGTAGCCTTAGATTTTGTGCTCTTTTATATCTTTTGGGAAACCATGTTGATTCCCATGTATTTATTGATTGGTGTGTGGGGTGGACCGAATCGCGTGTATGCGGCAATTAAATTTTTTCTCTATACCCTAGCAGGGAGTATTCTTCTGCTGGTTGCGATTTTAGTGTTGTACTTTGAGGGTGGACGAACCTTTGATATTTTGGCGTTAACACATGCCTTGTATGCTCCAGGCCTACAAGCCCTCTTGTTTTGGGCGTTTTTCGCAGCCTTTGCGGTGAAAGTGCCCATGTTCCCCTTTCATACGTGGCTGCCGGATGCCCATGTGCAGGCGCCGACAGCGGGGAGTGTCATTCTGGCTAGTGTATTGTTGAAGTTGGGCACGTATGGGTTTTTGCGGTTCTCTTTGCCCATGTTACCGGATGCATCGGTGACTTTCACCCCCATGATTATGGCCTTGTCGGTTATCGCCATCATTTATGGCGCCTACATGGCGCTGGCTCAAAGTGACATCAAGAAACTGATTGCTTATTCCAGTGTGAGTCATATGGGGTTTGTGACGTTGGGTATTTTTGCCTTTAATGCGCAAGGAATCGAAGGCGCGGTGCTTCAAATGATTAACCACGGGATTACAACAGGCGCACTCTTTATGTGTGTAGGCATCATTTATGAACGGACGCATAGCCGGGAAATCGGAGAGAACGGGGGGCTGGCTCATGCCATGCCAAAGTACGCGACCTTCTTGGTGATTTTTGCGTTATCTTCAGTTGGGCTTCCTGGGATGAATAGCTTTGTGGGTGAATTTTTAGTACTCGTCGGTGTCTTTGCTTGGGACAAGTTGACGGCGACTTTAGCCGCATTGGGGATTATTTTAGCGGCCGTGTATATTTTGTATTTGGTGCAGCGAGTTGTCTATGGTCCTGCCTCTCCCAATATGCTTCCTAAATTAACGGATCTCAATGCGCGGGAATTTGGGATGTTGGTGCCTTTAGTGGTGTTGGTGTTTTGGATAGGGCTCTATCCCAAGCCGCTTTTGGATGTGATGCATGCCAGCGTGGAACGGGTGGTCGCTGCGCAATCAGGTTCCGTCGTCGTACAGAAGGATGGTGTGTCATCTGATCATGTCTTGGTGATGTCAGGAGGTATTCCTGCAACCATGACTTCAGTCAAGGCCGGAGACACGCCATGAGTCTTCCGCTCGCTGATATTCTCACAATTCTTCCTGAATTGCTGGTTGTGGGAGTTGCTTGTTTGATTCTTGTCCTGGATCCTATTGCGCCATCAGGGAAAAAAGATTTTCTGGCCTGGATAAGTCTCGGTGTCTTAGGGGCCTGTGCCTTGATGACCATGGCAGATTTTGGTGACCGGACCCTGGCGTTTAGCGGCCTGGTCGTCGTTGATTCTTATGCGGCCTTTTGGAAAATGGTGTTGTATGTGGTGAGTGGCCTGACCATTTTATTGTCAATGAGCTATCTCAAATTAGAAAAAATCGAATTAGCTGAATATTTCGCATTTGTTTTGCTGGCGTTAGCGGGCATGATGGTCATGGTATCAGGTGCGGATCTATTGACGATCTACCTGGGGATCGAACTTATGTCGATTACTCTGTATATCATGGCAGGGCTTAAACGCTTCGAAGCGCGGTCGATTGAATCTTCGGCCAAATATTTTGTCTTGGGCGCTTTTTCTTCTGGTATTCTGCTCTACGGAATTTCCTTGCTATTTGGGGTGTCGGGTAGCACCAGGTTGAGCGAAATTGCCGCAGTGGTCAATGGGCCAGCATTAGACGATCCCTTGATGCTTTTGGCACTCATGCTCATTATTGTTGGTTTTGGGTTTAAAGTGGCGGCCGTACCATTTCATATGTGGACGCCAGATGTGTATGAAGGGGCTCCAACGTCGGTAACAGCCTTTATGGCTGTCGCCTCAAAAGCTGCGAGTTTTGCGGCGTTTCTCCGAGTGTTATTAGAAGCATTTGGTGGAATGAAACCTAACTGGAATGTTCTGATTTTGACGGTTTGTTTAATTACCATAGCATTAGGGAATCTTGTCGCGATTGTGCAAACAAACGTTAAGAGAATGTTGGCATATTCGAGCATTGCCCATGCTGGGTATGCGCTCGTCGGGGTAGTGGTTGCGGGTTGGATTGGTGCTGAAGGAGATATCTCAACTCGAGGTGTGTCGAGTCTGATGCTCTACTTGGCTATCTATTCGTTTATGACTATTGGTGCTTTTGCCATGGTATCGATTCTGAGAAATGGCGGTTTGGAAGGGGAAAATATTGAAGACTTTACGGGATTAGCCAAGCGGCATAAAGGCGGAGCATTCTTGATGCTTGTCTTTATGGTGTCGTTGGCGGGCATTCCTCCAACTGCCGGGTTTATCGGGAAGTTTTATTTGTTTATGGCAGCGGTGCATGCCGATTTAGCCTGGCTGGCCATTTTCGGGTTAGTCTTTGCCGCAATTTCCGCATTTTATTATTTACGCATTGTCATGGTCATGTATATGCGTGAACCGTCACCTGAACAAGAACAAAATACCCGTTTAGCTCTTTCCCCTCAAGTCTCCGTTGTTCTTGCCTGCGCTGTTGCCGGTGTTGTCTTACTCGGAATTTTCCCCGGCCCTCTTGTTTCCCTCGCCGATTTCTCCGTGCTTCCTGTCAAATAATTTTCTTTTTCGGTAATAACATTTTCGTTCTGTTCTGGATTTGGAATAATAATAGGCTCTCTAAAATCTTGAAATCTTCTAAATGAAGCAGGAAAATCCATTGCAATAAAAAATGAAAGCGCGACATCAACCATTCTCACATTTTTCAACCCATACACTAATCCGTCGAAATCTTGCTGAATCCGATGATGAAAAAGCGTGGAAATCTGTTATGGCGCTTCATTACCGTGGAACCCAAGAAGTCTTTGATGCGGCTATTCAATTAACTAAAAGCAAAAAAGTTTTTGAGAGGCAATTAGGAGTCGATATTTTATCTCAGTTAGGTGTTCCAAAAAGAGCTTTCCCAAAAAAGACTATTCAGTATTTATTAGGGTTAATGAAAAAGGAAAAATCTCCCATTGTCTTATGTGCGATTGGGGTGGCTCTTGGTCATCTTATTGATTCTGATGACCATCGATATGTGGAAGAAATTGTCTCCTTGGTGGACCACAAATCTTCACAGGTTCGCTTTGGTTCCGTACATGCTCTCGCGGGGTGTGAGCATCACTTGGCGATCAAGAGCTTGATCAAATTATCTGCGGATGCCAATAAAGAAGTGCGAAATTGGGCAACTTTTGGGCTAGGAACTCAGATTGATTCAAATACCATATCTATTCGTCGAGCACTAAAATCGAGGCTTAATGATAATGATGAAGAAATTCGAGGTGAAGCCCTTGTTGGCTTAGCAAAACGAAGAGTCCGAGGCACTACAAACATCATTATTAAGGAACTGCAAAAGAAAAGTCCTATGTATTTGGTGCTGGAAGCTGCTGAGGAAGTTTGTAATCCGAAGGTGCTTCCTGCATTGCAGGATTTACGCTCGAGAGCACTGAAAAGAGAAAAGAGTCTTTCCACTGGTGAACGAAACTCCTTTTGGATGCACAGATTGAATAAGGTCATTGCCTTCTATGAACCCGTTTCAACAAAAACGGGATAAAGAACCGTATATTCGTTTTTCTTACTTCTCTAAATAGGAGAATTTATTTCCTAGAGCCATGATGCCCACTCCAATGACCATTAGGACAGCTCCAGCTAGTCGCTCTTTGCTTTGTCGTTCTTTTAAAAATAGGATGCCCCAGATGACGGTAAATAAAATACTGGTTCGTTTAATGGCGATGATTGAAGGCACAGGGCCAAGACTGAGTGCTGTGTTGTGAGAAATGAGACTAGCAGCTTGGAAGAAGCCAATTAAGAAAAGAGAGAGTACAGTCTTGTTATTGGGAATAGTCTTAAGTTGTTGGGAACTAAAAACCACTAGTAATGCAAACCCCATGGCCATGACGCTGGTCAGCGAAAGACTCCAGAAGATTGGAGAAGAATTCTGGACACCAATTTTATCGAAATTGGAGGTGAGGCTATAAATTAGAGCGACCAATAGCATACGTCTCGGACCAGGTTGCGTCGTGAGGGCTTTGATCGGTGCCCACCATCTTTGATCACTAGCCTGAATCTGAAGAAGATAGCCTCCACCCACAATGCAGAGAATCCCTGCTATGCCGTGAGTGTTTGTGACCTCTCCCACGAGCACCGGAGAGGTGAAAAGTAAAAAAATTGGGGTAAAAGAAATGAAGGGAATGGCAAGTGAGAGATCTGAAGCTTGAAGTGCTCTCATAAATTGCCATAAAGCCAGAATATTGAGTGTCCCTCCTGTGACGAGAGCCAACGCATAGGAAGAGCCAATGGTTGGTATGCCATCACCAATGAGCAAGATGATTAGAAGAAAGGGAATTGGTATTGCGGAGGCCGCCAATGCCGCTGACAATGGGGAAATCTGGTGCAGCCCATGTTTGCTGCACAGATCCTTTAGTGATTCGCTCAGTGCAGCGAGAAACCCAAAAAACATCCATTGCATGAGTGATGGTATTCCTAATCCTTGTGGTGAGGGAGCAAAAGGGACATTAAATGTATTTGAGAATAACTTAATGGATCATACAAGGATTCAAGGCATTCCTCCAAGAATGGCCAGTTCAAATCATGGTGTGCGAGGAGGAAATTGTTTGAGAAACTTTTAGGAGCTGTAGAGGTCGTACTTGTGATTTACGAGGTTTGAGCTATTGGGCAATGTTTTAGGATTTCTTGCAATGCTGTAACGACCATTTTAATAGTATTGGCCTGTAGAGAAGGAATGGATTGAGTTGGCGTAGAGCAGGTAGCTCCACGAGAAAGGAGGTACGTGGTTACGTCCGTATGTCCTGATAAAGCAGCTGAATGAAGTGGAGTCAGCCCGATGTCATTCATGGCATCGATTGGAGCGCCAGCATCAAGAAGTAGCCGTGTGAGATCCATGTTGCCCTCTTGAGCAGCAATATGGAGAGCTGTCCACCCTTTTGTAAATGGTACTTGGACGGGTGCTCCGTGGTCTAACAAAAAGGCGGCCATGCGTTGATGGCCTTCCTGAACGGCAATATGGAGAGGTGCTGCAGTGTTCTTTGCTCCCTGTACGGAAGCCCCATACTTGAGTAAAAGCTTTGCGATATCGACATGTCCTCCCTTGGCGGCTAGATGCATGGGAGTCCAGGCTGATTGGTACATCGCGTGGATATCGGCTCCTTCCTCTAGAAGGAGTTCTGTGAGGGGAATTTGTCCCAACCGCGCTGCGAAATGTAGAGGTGTAGCCCCTTGGCCGAGCGTTTGATTGACGTTGGCTCCGTCAGCAATTAATTGTCTGACAAGTGTGAGATTGCGTGCTTCAATAGCTTGGAAGAGATCTTGAGAAGAGGAGTTAATCCAGCCGGAGGTCAGGCTATATGAAAGTAAAAGTCCAAGGCCTAACCCGATATACTTAATGATTTTAAATCCTCGTGTTTGTGTCATCATAATGGAATACCCAAAGGCAAAGGTTTCAAAAGCCTTATGTGATTGAGAACGAAGGAAATGTCAGGAATGTGTAGAGGAAACAGAATTTAGGAGAGAGGGACAATTACCCGTTTGGCTGGGTAAAAACGGAGTTCTAAAGGAGGTAGGTGATTGGGATGTTCCGTACGATCAAAATTGGAGAAGTATACGGTTATAGAGGAAGTCGGAGAATGGGTACAGACAAAGGGATTGTCGGTAGACAAAATGAAAAAGAGGGGAAGAAAATGCTGGGTAAGCAAGCGATTTACGAGGTGGCGCCGGCTAGTTCTTTTTCTTCTGGTGATGCTGAAGAATGCTGGGCCAGGCGGTCGGCTTCAAGAATCAAGACATCTAGAACGTTGTGCCAGTGCATGGCAGTGCTTAAGGCTTTTTCATAGAGAATGCCTCCTTCCTTAGTCTCCATATCGAGGAAATTGACCACATGGAGCGGATCTTCTGAGTCGTGAACGACCACGAGCAAATCAATGCGTTGGTTTGATCCATTGGCTGAGTTCATATGTAAACTTTTGATGAGCACATCTTTTTGTCGTTTCAGTTCATTTAAAAACGAGACGATTTCATTGGGAAATCGTCGTTTCCCCTCTCCGAGCAATTCACCATTTTTGATCACTGAAGAACTGACCAAATCGGTGAGTGGAAGAAGGCGTGGTGGAGCTGATGGAGAGGTGAATAAACACATTTGTTGTGTGCGCTCGTTGATCGCTATTCCTCCGAGACCATCGCTCCCCATAATCATTTGAGAAGGAATGAAATTCGTTCCTTCTATTTTTTCGTTGGATTGGCTTTGTCCTTGGGAGCCATGGCCGAGCATGAAAAAGAGACCACCAATTATGATAAGGGCAACAAGTCCAAGGAAAATGAAGAGAGGGTCCATAGAAATAAAATTTGGCCTTTTCTGTATTACAACATCAAAATGTACATCAGGATTAAGGAAATGGCAGTAAGAAAAAGTTAAAAAAGATTCTCAAATAACGTTGTTTTCACCGTACTTTATGGCATCTGGGAAAAAGATATGGGTTGCTTCCCTCTTTTAAGAGTTTTTGCGCGTTCTTAGGATTTTGGAGAGAGACATTCCTGCTAAATATCTGAGAACAGTGAGCAGATATTTTCGAGGTAGCTTCCCGAATATTTATACTATTCGGTTATGATTGAGAAAGCCTTTATTGAAAAACTTTAAAAAAATTCTTCTAGAAAAAATAAGGGGTTATCTAAGAAATGTGGACTCTCATTAAGGGTTTCTTAGGGCAAAACCGTTCTTTTTGTAAAAAACGGTTGTATTAAAATAGGTCAAAGAATATACACATCAGGGACTTCGGGTTTCTGTCTAGAAATCGGGTCTTCGTTGAAGTTCATAGGGCTGTTTGGTAAGCTGCGGGTCCTGTTTTTTATCACTTTTTTCACGTCACAGCGATAGGGGAAATCATGGCACAGTTAGGGAAAGCGCTGATAAGCGTGTCAGATAAGACTGGGGTTGAAGTGATGGCAAAAGGACTGGTTGGGCTTGGGGCAGATATTCTCTCAACTGGCGGGACTGCCAAGATGCTGCAAGATGCTGGTGTGCAGGTCACCGAAGTCGCCAATTATACCGGGTTTCCAGAAATCATGAATGGGCGGGTAAAAACCTTGCACCCTAAAATCCATGGCGGACTGCTAGGGCGGCGTTCTGTGGAGGCCCATATGCAGCAGATGAAAGAACAAGGTATTGCGCCCATTGATGTGGTGGTGGTGAATCTGTATCCCTTTGAATCCACGATATCCAAGCCAGGGTGTACATTTGGAGAAGCTATAGAAAATATTGATATTGGCGGGCCCTCAATGCTTCGTTCTGCGGCAAAAAATCATGAGGACGTGCTTGTAGTGGTGGATCCCCAGGATTACTCCAGGGTGTTAACTGCGTTGCAGTCCGGCACGGTGTCCTTGAGCCTGCGTCGTGAGCTGGCAAAAAAAGTCTTTTCCCATACAGCACGGTATGACAGTTTGATTGCCAATTATCTTCATACACAGTTAGCCGAATCCTCTGAACAGAAGTTTCCCTCGTTGTTTTCGACGATATATGAGAAAGTTGATGACTTGCGATATGGAGAAAATCCTCACCAATCCGGGGCGGTGTACAGGGACCGACAGACAAAAGAAGCCTCAGTTTGTCAGGCCAAACAACTTCATGGCAAAGCCATGTCCTATAATAACTACCTGGATGCTAATTCGGCATTAGAGTTAGCGAAGGAATTTGATGAAACGGCTGTTGTGATTGTCAAACACAACAATCCTTGCGGGGTGGCATTGGGCGATGCTCCGGTCGAAGCCTATGTGCGAGCCCGGGAAACCGATCCCGTTTCGGCATTCGGTGGAGTCATTGCCTGTAATCGTGAGGTGGATCTCGCAATGGCTAAAGAGGTGACCTCCACCTTCGTGGAAGTATTAATCGCTTCCTCATTTTCTGAGGAGGCCTTGACTGAATTACAACGGAAAAAGGATTTGCGGTTGTTAGCAATAGGCTCCTTAGAATCAACTCAGCAAGATGCCTTAGATATGAAAAAAATCGTGGGAGGCCTTTTAGTCCAAGATCGAGATTTAGGATCGTTGCGAGATTTAGGCAATCTTACTATCCCTTCCAAGCGACAGCCATCCAATGAAGAATATCAAGCCTGCGATTTTGCTTGGAAAGTGTGTAAGCACGTGAAGTCCAATGCCATTGTGTTTGCCACCTCCCAGCAAACGGTAGGGATTGGTGCCGGACAAATGAGCCGTGTCGATTCTGTGAAATTGGCAACTATGAAAGCCAATCTTTCTATAAAAGGCTGCGTGATGGCCTCAGATGCCTTCTTCCCCTTTAGAGATGGTATTGATGCCGCTGTCAGCGCTGGAATTACGGCGGTCATTCAGCCAGGTGGTTCTATTCGGGATAAAGAAATCATTCAGGCCGTAGACGAACAGCAAGTGGCCATGATTCTGACAGGTATGCGACATTTCCGCCATTAATTCTTCCAAAGAAATAGGGATATTCAATAATAACATTTTAAAGCCCCCTTTAAGGGGGAAGGGTTGGAGTGAGGGTAACTACTCTTTGAGTGTCTAGAATACATTCAGAAAAAGTCACATTCCCAGGGTATCTCCTCTTTGCCCATTTTCTTATTTTTAAACAATTATGAAACTTCTCGTTATTGGTAATGGTGGGCGTGAACATGCACTCGTGTGGAAGCTTGCGCAATCGCCACGTGTGTCAAAAATCTATTGTGCACCCGGTAATGCCGGGATTGCTCAGATAGCTGAATGTGTGTCCATCAAGGTGGATGATCTGGCAGGTCTCCAAGCATTTGCTAAAGACAACGATATTGCTCTCACCATCGTTGGACCTGAATTGCCCTTATCGTTAGGAATAGCTGACGAATTTCGAAAAGCCAATTTGAGAATTTTTGGCCCCACACGCAATGCCGCCCGTATTGAATCCAGTAAATCTTTTGCCAAAGAATTGATGATGCGGGAACAGATTCCCACCGCCGCTTCTCGAACATTTGATAGCGTCGAGTTGGCTTTGACATGGTTGGAAAGCTGTGACATGCCTGTTGTGGTGAAAGCCGATGGTCTGGCTCAAGGGAAAGGGGTCATCATTTGTGCCACGAAAACTGAAGCTCAGCAAGCAGTGAAAAGTATGTTGGGAGAACAGCGCTTTGGAGAGGCTGGTGCGAAAGTGGTCTTGGAAGAATTTTTAGAAGGCGAAGAACTGACGGTCATGGCATTTGCTGATGGGCGGACCGTGATTCCAATGATTCCGGCCCAAGATCATAAACGAATAGGCGAAGGCGATACCGGACTGAATACCGGCGGGATGGGTGCCTATGCTCCAGCACCTTTAGCCACACCTGAATTGCAACAACGTATTCTACAAGAAGTGTTGTATCCGGCGGTGACAGGACTTTCTCGCCTAGGAAGCCCTTTTTATGGCGTGTTGTATGCAGGCCTCATGATTAAAGACGGGAAACCGTATACGCTGGAATTCAACGCTCGATTTGGGGACCCAGAAACCCAAGTTGTGTTGCCGTTGTTACAAACAGACCTCATAGATATTATCGAAGCTGTTGTTGAACATCGTTTGGATCAAATTCAGGTTGTGTGGCAGGATCATTTTGCCGTCTGCGTGGTATTGACGTCGGAAGGTTATCCAGGTTCGTATCAGACTGGATTGCCAATCACGGGGTTGTCCCAATCATCTTCTCAAAACCCTGTTGTGTTTCATGCTGGAACCGCGAAAAAAGACCAGGCGATGGTCACGAGTGGTGGCCGAGTCCTAGGAATAACCGCGATGGCTGATACGATCAGAAATGCCCAAGCACAAGCCTATGCGGCCCTAGCTCCAATCCAATTTGATGGCCGTTATTATCGTTCCGACATCGCCCACCGCGTACTTTAACTGAGTTATACTCGAAAGTAGTGCACGGAGTGAGTTGAAAAGACGCGGCGTCTCGGGTTGAAATGGGTGTTGCAAGACATCCATACACAACCACAAAAGGAGAGACGCCACGATGAGCAAGAGTAGCAAACCAAAGGAAGAAGATCGAGAAGGAACCGATTCACTGACAGACTTGATTCGAAGGGGAGCGCGGCAACTCTTGGCCCAAGCCCTGAAAGCGGAAGTGGCCGAACTCTTGGCCACCTATGCTGATCAGCAGGATGAGCAGGGCCATGCAAGAGTGGTCCTCAGTGGGCATCATCGGCAACGGGACATTCAGACCGGGATCGGGCCCGTGACGGTGCAGGTGCCCAAAGTGCGGAGCCGCCAGGGCAAGCCCGTGACGTTTCGCTCGACGTTAGTCCCTCCCTACGTACGCAAGACCGCGAGTTTGGAAGCCGCCATTCCGTGGCTCTATTTGAAAGGGATTTCGACGGGGGAGATGCAGCCGGCCCTGGAAGCCCTTGTGGGGCCCGAGGCGAAAGGGCTGTCCGCCAGTACGGTGGCCCGGCTGAAACAGACCTGGCGGGAGGAGTATCTGAGCTGGCGCCAACGTCGCCTCGATGCCGATCAGTGGGTCTATATCTGGGTCGACGGCATCTATAGTGGGATCCGGGCGGAGCAGCAGCGCTTGTGTGCGTTGGTGGTGATCGGCATGAACGTCCACGGGGAGAAGCAACTCTTGGCGATGGAAGATGGGATGCGCGAGTCGACTCAAAGTTGGCGGGAAGTGCTGTTGCAGCTCAAAGCGCGTGGCCTGACTGCCCCTGCCTTGGCCATTGGCGATGGGGCCCTGGGCTTCTGGGCAGCCCTAGAAGAACTCTGCCCGGAGACGCGGCATCAACGGTGTTGGTGTCACAAGACACAGAATGGCTTAAATGCTTTGCCGAAAAGTGTGCAACCCAAAGCCAAACAGGCCTTGCACGAGATCTGGCAGTCTGAGACCAAGGGGCTGGCCGAGAAAGCCTTTGATGTGTTTCTCGACACCTATGGGCTGAAATATCCCAAGGCCACGGCGTGTCTGCAAAAAGATCGGGAAGAGCTGTTGATGTTTTATCATTTTCCCGCGGCCCACTGGCCGAGTTTGCGGCCCACGAATCCCATCGAATCGACGTTTGGCACGATTCGGCATCGGACGGTCCGCACCAAGGGCTGTCTCACTCGGAATGGCATCCTGCACATGATGTTTAAGTTGGGGCAGTGTGCGGAGAAAACGTGGCGGCGATTGCGCGGATTCCGGGAGTTGCCAAAAGTGATCGCCGGCATTCAGTTTACGGATGGCAT
Source organism: Nitrospirales bacterium (assembly GCA_965223685.1). GTDB lineage: Bacteria > Nitrospirota > Nitrospiria > Nitrospirales > UBA8639 > Nitrospira_E. The sequence continues at coordinate 637,431 of CBDCXG010000002.1, read as the reverse complement.
CGAAGAAAGAAGCAAGGCCCCGGTCGCCGCGTGAGCAACCGCTCAGACACTACATTTGACTTTAGCTCCTTTAACTTTAAGAGAATGTGAAATTTTCCCTCTCCTTTTAGGGCTTGGCCGCGAAGAGTGGACAAGAGCAGGATGAGAGTGAGAACTAGGGAATGGCTCATGTCAGGATTGCTTGAAACGCATAGGGCTCTTTCCCTTTTTTTCATCATAGCTAAAGCGTAGAATTGGTAGGTAAGCATGGCCCTTGTCCTTACACTTGCTTCCCCGCCCTCCTCTCACGCAATCGAGCAAGCCGCAGACTGTCTACAAGAAGGTGGTGTCTTAGCCGTTCCAACTGATAGTTCCTACGCGTTGGCTGTTAGTGTCTTTCAATCTTCCGCATTAGAAAAATTACAAAGTATCAAAGGCGATCGAAATCAAAAACCCTTTCCGGTCTTAATTGGTGACCTTTCCCAGCTTGATCAATTGATTGTTGATATTCCGGAAATCGCAAAAAAACTTATGCAGCAATTCTGGCCTGGACTCTTAACCCTTATCCTTAAAGCCAAACTACACTTATTGGCCGGCGTAAGGAGTGGAGAGGGTACTATAGGCGTGCGTCAACCCAATGACACACGAGTTTGCGAACTTTTAAAACAGACGGGCCCTGTAACCGGGACCAGTGCTAATCGTTCAGATCAACCTCCTGCGCAATCGGCCCACGAAGTACAACAAAAAATTGGATCAGAAGTTGATCTAATCTTAGATGGTGGAGTGACCCCCGGCGCTCAACCTTCCACTGTGCTACAAGTCGAACCAGAACTCTGCATCCTTCGTGAAGGAAATATTTCGTTGCACATGATTCAGAATTTTTTGGGAATAGAGATATCGTCAGGTTAATGGCGAGAAATATAAATAGGTATCAAGAACCTTAAAATAGGTGTCAGGAACCTTATATGTTATTGCGGTCAAAGGAATGGGGCCGCCAGCTTCCGTGGATTTTGGAGTTGGGCTCATGGGGCTCACTGTCTTTATTGTAAAATGGGGATTCGAGGAGTGAGGACAGGGAACCGACTGAAGTCGTAATCTGCTGCCCATAATCCGTGAATCTTCAAATAGGTCCTTCACGTTTAGCTCAACCCTTTTGATTTTATCTTTAAAACCGAAGATAATTCGGAGTATACGCCCAAAATGTTTGCGGTTTATGGTGGGAGTAAAGACTTCGAGAAAGATCCTGAGGCCCTCCGAGATTATTTTCTGCAATACTGGCGTCGCAATCAGGTTTCAGATCATTTTCCTATTTGGTTTGAATTGGTTACAGACTCCTCCATCACATTCTTGAAGAAAAAAAATGTTCAGCTTGAATGGTAACTGTACCTTGGTTTTTGGTTACATGGGAGGAAAAGGTTAAAACGCTGGGGTTGTTAGGATTTCCCTAGCACAGAGATGGACAAGCTTCATGGCTTAGGAGAGGTTTCCCTTTCTTGATTGGAACTTCCGTCTGCCTTCCTAAACTTTTAGGCAGGGTATGCTTCGAGGGTTTCTAGTGGGGTGCTTGGACTCCATTAATACAGATGTTATTTGCTTGTGGTGCAGGCAGCTGTTTCTGCAGCGACTGGGGAAAAGCTCTGTGCATGGATCTTTTCAATAATTTCATTGAGTGTTTCATTAGCCACGTTATTTTCTATCTGACAAGTTCCTGCATTATGATGTCCGCCTCCGCCATAGGCTAGACAGAGTTCCCCAATATTTATGGCTGAACTGCGGTTGACGATCGATTTTCCTATCGCAAACACGGTATTTTGTTTTTTGAGTCCCCATAGGACATGGATGGACATATTGCATTCTGGATACAAGGCATAAATCATAAAACGGTTGACGGCATAGATCGTTTCTTCGTTCCGCAGATCTAATACAACCAAATTGTCATAGACTCTTGAGCATTGCTGGATTTGCTTTTTCGCTAATTCTGCATGTTCTTGAAACAGTTTGACTCGCTCTTGTACATCAGGCAGGGCAATGATCTCTTCTATGCTGAGGCAGATGCATTTTTCGATCAGTTCCATCATCAATTGATAGTTAGAGATGCGAAATTCCCGAAAGCGTCCAAGTCCGGTCCGTGCATCCATGAGGAAATTCATTAATGTCCAGCCACTGGGGTTGAGGATTTCGTCAACGTGATATTGGGCTGAATCGGCTTTATCGACTGCCGCCATCATCTCATTCCATTCATCGGGAAATGTTGTTTCCCCGCCATAATGACGATAGACCACCCGTGCCGCAGAAGGCGCATCGGGGTCGATTATATGATTGCTTCGTTCACCGGTATTACGAATGGTCTCGCTCATGTGGTGATCAAAGGCCAAATGTACACCTTCGACATACGGAAGATTCGTAGTGATATCGTTAGCAGAAATGGGAATTTTTCCATCTTGCATATCTTTGGGGTGAACAAACTTGATCTCTTCAATGATTCCGACTTTTTTTAGCAAGACGGCGCAGACCAATCCGTCAAAATCACTGCGGGTGACTAAGCGAAATTTCCCAGGGTTCATAGGTGGTTCCTCAAATGTCTATCAGATGGATAATCGGGATCGCCAGGTTTCTACTGGATTCCTAAGGGTGTCGATTTCATTCATTTGGTCAAAAATTCCACAGGCGTCAGGAGTATATTCGGTTCTAGAAACCGGGATCTTGAATTTCTGAGGGCAGTTTTTCTCAAAGAGAAACTCTCTCCCTCTAACGTGCGGGGGAGTACCGTGTGTTTTTATGCGTAAGGATGCAGTGTGGTGAACTGTGTCAGTGATTCTGTCAAGGAGAGAAAAGGTGTGTGGAGAAGCTGTTGGGCTTGGGTAGAATCAAGGGTAAGGTTTTTCGGGCGAACAAGGCCTGATTCTTCAATGGTGCCTTGTTGGATGTTGGGTGTTGGGGTATAGCCAAAATGTTTGAGGAGCTTCATACCTAATTCCCACCGGTTCATGACCTGTGGTCCACCTAAATGGAGTAAGCCAACGTGATCAGTTGTTGCCAATTCCAGAAGCGCATTGGCTAAATTTTTTACCCACATTGGACAACGCCACTCATCGATGAACAGACGATAGGAAGCTCCGGTGTCTATCCTGTGAATCAACTGGTTGGTTTGACGGTCCGGGTTTTCAAGATCATAGAGTAATGAGGTTCGTACAATGGTGGCTTGTGGGTTTAGGGATCGAACCAGCTCTTCGGCTTGTGCCTTAGCCTCACCATAGGGATGGATAGGACATGTTGGGTTGGCTTCGGTGTAGGGCGCTGTGGTTCCATCAAAGACTTGATCCGTGGAAAGATGGATGAATTTGATATGCCGTTCTGTAGCCTGGACAGCAAGAAGGCCGGCAACCGGAACAATGGACGAAAGGTTTTCCCCCTGGTCCGAGCAAGCGGTATGAATAATGATATCTGGCCGGGATCGATCCAGAAGGATTCGGACCTCCTGAGGTTTTTGCAAGTCGCAGACATGAAAGGATACCCCAGGGATCGCGGTGGCAGCAGTTCGATGCAGGGTTCCTGTTGCCGAAAAATTCTGAGACTGCTTTAAAAGGTGGGTGCCTAAAAATCCTGCTCCACCGGTTACTAAGAGACGAGGTTTCATGACAGAGAATTGTAGCCAAAAATACCAAGAAAATCTTGTGTGAGAAAGGATAGGTTGCCTACAATGACAACCGGAAAGAGAAGCGCATAGTGGGGAAATGATGCCTATGATTGATTTACGCAGCGATACGGTGACGAAGCCTACTTCTGGCATGCGGGAGGCCATGGCTAGGGCTGAAGTTGGTGATGATGTTTATGGTGAAGACCCTACTGTCAATGTGCTTGAAGCCTTGGCGGCAGAATTGTTGGGGAAGGAGGCTGGTTTGTTTGTCCCAACCGGAGTCATGGGTAATCAATTATGTATTCGGTTGCATACACAGCCTGGGGAGGAAGCGATTATCGAAAGTTCTGCGCATATCCTTCGTTATGAGGGAGGGTCAGCGTCATCGATATCGGGAGTGCAATTGTGTCCGGTGTCAGGGACAAGAGGATTGCTCTCGCCTCAAGGGGTGAAAGTAGCAATTCGTCGACCTGATTTGCACACGCCTCAGACAACGTTGTTGTGTATTGAACAGACGCATAATGTTGGTGGTGGGGCAGTGTATCCTTTACAGGCTATTCAGGAACTGGCAGAACTTGCTCGTCGAAATGGCATGGCTTTGCATTTGGATGGAGCTCGATTATTTAATGCCTCAGCGAAAACAGGAGTGTCAGCAGGAGAGTATGCGGCTTTGTTTGATACAGTGACTTTTTGCTTATCCAAAGGGTTGGGAGCGCCGGTTGGTTCGATTATCGTGTCTGATGTTACGCGAATTCACAAACTTCGTCGGTTGCGGAAAGTATTTGGTGGCGGGATGCGACAAGCTGGGATTTTGGCCGCTGCCGGTCTCTATGCTTTGGAGCACCATGTCTCGCGATTAACGGAAGATCACGACAATGCTCAATACTTGGCACAATTACTTAAGGCGATACCGGCTGTAGTGGTTGACCTGAATTCCGTTGAGACGAATATAGTGATGTTCCAAGTGCCCCAATCTAACCAGTCCACAGATCAATTACTTGAGTCTTGTCGGAAGGCGGGAGTGTTGCTGAATGCTGTTGGGGATAAGTTCTTCCGCGTTGTGACGCATTTGGATGTGAACCGTGAAGATATGGATACTGCTGGCCAAGTATTCGCGCGTATCTTTGCCTAACCGTCACAATGTACTGGAGAATGGTCTGTTCCGTTTGTTGATTCTAGGAAAGAATCAGAGGAGGTCTCGTGAGTAATTTTCCAGCCGTTTCCTTTGCGCAAATTTCTCAGATTTTGGAAGTGACTGACCAATTAGAGCTTTCACGTGAGATCGTGGAGATTCCTCTTTCACCGGAAAGTCCTGGCACTTTCCGTCGTCTGGCTAATGGGAAAATTGAGATTGTGGTCGATGCAGATGTCCCATTTGATGAATGGTTGGCGACGGTGTCTCCAAAGGTTCAAGCCTTGATGGGGAATGATTCATGAATTGGTCAGGACTCTGGCTGAAGTGCTGCCATTCCAGGGAGTCCAAGTGATGGCGGTACGTGATCGAGAATGGCCTGGATATACGGTGTGGTATTGTTGCCAGGCTTGCGGGCGGTTATGGACATACCAAGGAACAGATGTCGTAGCCTTGGATTTAAGTTGTTCGTTAGGCCCAGCTAGCGTTGGGCAGGGAGTGGCACCGCGAATGTGTGCCATTTGCGAAGGTCATTGCCATGCACCAGCGGCGGAGATCTGATTGATGAATCTATTGCCTATCAGAATATCAAAAAAGGATATTCGCATGCCGCTCGTGTTGTTGAGGTTCTAGGATCCTACCGCTACAGGTTGACCTTTCATATCTGTTTCTCCAGCTTTCTCTGTTGTTTTCTCAACAGACCATTCCTGTGGGGTAATTTTCAAGATGTGTCCTTTCAAGGTATAAAACTCGCCTTCTGGAATTTCCACCTGGTCGTTGTCTCCAACTTGAATGGCGAGGACACGTTTTTGGGTGTTTGTTTTCGTGAGGGTCAGTCCCTTCTCAGAACGTTCTAAATGATAGGCCCCTTGTTCATTAATGACGAGGGAATTCGCTTCAACTTTGGCATGAAGCTTCCCTCCTGAATCAAAAATAGCAAAGTTCAGACGTATAGGGGTGCCGCCAGTTTTCCGAAGTTCCAATTCCATTTGGGGAAGTCCTTCAATTTCTACGGTTCCGTTGGAATTGCGATACCAATGTGGTCCGACTTTCACATCCATGCCTACGATGCCTCCTTCTCACAAAAACCTGTATGAAATGGTGATAAAACGCATGGCTATTGTACTGACCGGACGCTATGGCTGGCTAGAGGAAATTTTTGGGGAACATGAAGATATTGAGTGGCTATTTAAGGCGGTGAAACCTTCTTGATCCGATTCAAGATTAATGCGATACATCCTCCCATGATGCCACCGCCCACAATCGGAGGAATTAATTCTACCATCTTTACTTCCCAAATAGGTTCTTGGGTAAACATGAGATCGCGAACGCCGCCTTGAATCATGATGACAGCCAGTGCCATGAGAGCTCCAATCATGAACCACCAGCGAAAGATTTTAAAGGATTCCATGAGGGGCCTTATGAAGAGAGTGGCCGATCGAGTGTTCGATATTGGATAGCCTCGGCAATATGAGGCGATTGAATATGGTCAGATTCTGCCAGATCCGCAATGGTTCTGGAAACCCGGAGAATGCGGCCATAGGCCCGTGCGGAAAGTCCTAATCGCGAGACAGCTTGTTCCAGCAATGCGTTGCTGGGTTTGTCTAATTGGCAATATTTCTTGAGTAGTCGTGGCTTGAGTTGGGCATTATTGATGGTGTGGTGTTTCTGATACCGAGTATGTTGTCGTCGACGAGCGTGCATGACCCGTTGACGAATCTGGGCAGAATCTTCGCTGATCGTTGTTTGGGATAATTCTTTGACCGGGACGGCTGGAACTTCAATATGAATGTCAAGTCGATCTAAAAGAGGTCCGGATAACTGACTCCGATAGCGACGAATTTGATGTGGTGTGCAGACACATTCATGCGTAGGGTCGCCGAAATATCCGCATGGACAAGGGTTCATGGCCATAACCAACATGAGTTTGGCTGGAAACGTCAAGCTGGCTTGTACGCGAGTGAGTGTGACTATGCCATTTTCCAATGGTTGTCGCAAGGTATCTAAAAGAATGCGTTTGAATTCTAGGGCTTCATCTAAAAATAAGACGCCATGATGTGCGAGGGAGATTTCGCCTGGTCGTGGGATAGATCCTCCTCCGACTAACCCCGCTTCGGAAATCGTATGGTGTGGAGCCCTAAATGGCCGTGTGGTTAGGAGAGGTGAGAGGGCGGATAAGTTACCAGCCACACTATGGACCTGGCTTGCCTCCAAACGTTCCTGAAAACTCATGGGTGGCAAGATGCCTGTGAGTCGCTGGGCTAGCATGGTTTTCCCAGATCCTGGCGGGCCGACCATCAGGATGTTATGGCCACCGGCTGCCGCTACTTCAAGTGCACGTTTGGCTTGGAATTGGCCGACGACATCGCCAAAGTCTTCCTCAATGGTTGAGGATTGAGTTTCAAAGGTGCCCAGATCGCATGTTAAAGGAGATAAGACGAGAGTTCCCTGAAGAAATTCCACAACTTGCGGAAGGGTGTGAACACCAAAAATGGTGGCATGGCCCACGACTCTTGCCTGTGAGGCATTATCCTGGGGAAGGATGAGGGCTTGCGGAGGATGTGTGGCCATCGCCATGGAAAGTGCTCCAGGGACAGCCTTTATCCGGCCATCTAAGGCCAATTCTCCAACAAAGAGATAGGGGTTGACCGATTCTTGTGTGAGAATTCCTTCAGCGACGAGGATCCCAATAGCAATGCCTAATTCGAGTCCTGCCCCCTCCTTCTTGATTCCAGCCGGGGCTAAATTGACGGTAATTTTTTTCGGGGGAATTCGAAACCCTGTATTCTTCAGTGCTGATCGAACCCGATCGCGGCTTTCCCGCACAGTCGTATCAGGTAATCCCACAATAGAGAATTGTGGTAACCCTCCACCAAGGTCTATCTCAATTTCGATAGGGTTGGCATCGAGTCCGACTAATCCCAAGCTATGGATTTTGGCTAACACGAATAGCGTTGTTCACAGGACATATCTCGGCCCTCAGGGAAAATTAACGTAATTTTAGGAGTATAGAAGATGTGTGAAAGGAGGACAATGTGTCTATGCTTAAGACCTTTGAGTTTCTACACTTCTGCAAAGGCAACAGCATAAAATCTTGGAATTCTGGGTTTTGTGAAGGTGGATTATTGTTTCTCTTGGGATGCGGAGTCCTTGATAGAGGGAATATCCGGTTCTGGGGAGTCAAGTGATTGAAGGAGTTCTTCAATCTCCTTATCAGTCGGGACCGCATTTTCATCGGCTGCTTTAGATGGAGATGTTTTTGATGGGGGAATTTCTGAACCTGAAGATGATACTTCAGAAGTTTGTTTACTCACAGAGTCTGATGATTGGGAAATCTCAGGCTTGTGTTCTGATGATTCGAGGGAATCTTCGGAATCATGTTCTGAGCCATCTGAGAATGGTGTGGTCATGAGTTTGTCAGTAGTGCCTTCAGGTGCCTCTGAAAATGCAGGTGAGTCTGTCAGTTGGGTATCCTCAGAATGATTCAGGGAATCTTGAATTTCTAACACCTTCTCAGGTTCAGGTGTGGGTAATCCCTTGTCGGTTGGCATTGTTTGAGGTATGGAAGTTTCTGGGAGAGAATCGCCTAAGACTGGCGAGACTCCTTGAATAGATGTTTCGATCAATCCACGATACCAATAACCCATCACTCCGCCGGCAATGAGCAGCAATATACCTAAAAAGAAACCTAATTTCCGCAATTGTTTCATGCGGTTCGCACGCTGGTAATTGATAGAGGTGTGGGGGCGTTGGACGGCGGGTGTTTTTTTGAGAGTTGGTACTGGTGTGGCTGAAGGGAGTGTTTCTGTTGGTGTCTCATCGGTTTCGACCAGCGGAGCTGGAGCAGGCGATTTTTCTTGAGTAGCGGTTTTTGGTGGAGCAGGGCTTACGGATTGAAAGCGACTATCTGAGTTGGATGGAAATTTGGCTAATTGTTGGTTAATTATGGTGAGAACATGCGCTGCATCTTGTAGACGTTGTTTTGCCTTATTTCGAGTCATGTCGCGGATGAGGTCACATACTGTCTCTGGGACAGCTGAGGGAAACTCAAATGCCGGGTCAGTTTGATCAAATGCGAGTTTGCCCATGATGGAAGTTTTTGGTAGGCCTGAATAGGGTACCGTGCCGGTTAGCATTTCGTACATCATGAAACCTAGGCAATATAGGTCGCTACTAACATTGAGCAGCTCCCCCTTGGCAATTTCTGGAGGGAAGTACGGAAGCGGCCTTAGGAGTTCTGGCTCGCAGGTAGTCAATATATCCATCAGGATCCAGGATAAGCCTAAGTCCATGACCTTGACCTGTCCCTGAGAGCCTACCAGCACATGGCCGGGATGGAGAGTCCCATGAATGATGCCTTGAAAATGTGTATGGACAAGGACTTCGGTAATCTCTCGAGCCAGTGTGAGCATGTCTGAGACTGATAGAGGGTCTTGGTCATGGATGATCTCTTGGAGGCTAGGCGCATCGAAGAATTCCATAAACACTACGGGAGTGTCGTCGTCTTCTTCGACCTTAAAAATTTTGATGAGATTCTGATGATCAATTGAGAGAAGGGGCTTAGATTTTTCAATAAATGCTTTGCCGCGAATTAATCGACCGTTGATATGGGAATGATAGATTTTAATCGCCACTTCCTGGCGAAGTTCCAAGTCATAGCCATAATAAATCGCACCAGTTTGCCCTTTGGCAATTTCTCCTTGTATTTCAAACTTTCCGTTAAACACTTGTTTCTTCATGAGCGTTTCCACGACTATCCTCGACTTTCTCCGGTCTGTAGGAGAATGATTCTCATTTTAGTGAAGCAATAAATGACCTGTATTGATAGGCGATAGACCTGTGGCCTTCCTGCTCATCTTGTCGGAATGCGATAGGATTTTCTTAAATACCCCGTATTATGTGGCGTTGACCTTCTAGTTTTTGCAGCTTTCTGAGATGTGGGTGGAAAACGAACAAGTAGGAAGCTAGGTAGAGAAGGTGTTAGAGAATGTTGAGAGATTGTCCTACAAGGCGTATCGCAGCAAGAGCTGTTTCTATGTGTTCATGAGAATGTTCGGCTGTCACCGAAATTCTTAGACGACAGGTGCCCTTGGGAACCGTTGGCGGTCTAATGGCTGGAATGAAAATACCTTTTGCTTGAAGGTGTTGGCTAATATTAACAGCAAGTCCAGGGTCTTTGACGATAACCGGGAGAATGGGACTTTGTGTCTCTGTGAGGTTAAAGCCCATGTTTTGTAAGCCTTGGTACATGTGCTCTTGGTTGCGCCATAGTCTCTGTCGTCGTTCCGGTTCTTGCTGAATGATATGGAGAGCTGCTTGGGCAGCTGCAGCTATAGAGGGCGGAGGTGCAGTACTATAGATGAAGGTGCGTGAGGTATTAATCAAATAGGCAACAAAATCTTGGGTTCCGGTTATAAAACCTCCGCTCGTCCCTAAGGCCTTGCTCAAGGTTCCCATGTGGAGCATCGTGGGGGATTTCACACCCCAATGCTCGATAGATCCTCTCCCGGTAGCGCCCATGACTCCTGTTCCGTGAGCGTCATCGATGAGGAGAGTGGCGTTATATTTCTCAGCCAGATCGACTAATTCGGGTAGTGGAGCCAAATCCCCATCCATACTAAACACGCCTTCGGTGACGATAAGGGCAGGGCAGCTCAATGAGCGTTTTTGTAATAAAGACTTCAAATGAACCATGTCATTGTGGCGAAAGACTCGAAAGGCGGCCCGGCTTAATCGGCAGCCATCAATGAGGCTGGCATGGCAGAGGCGATCGGCAAAAATGAAGCCTTCAGGAGCAAGTAGATGTGGAATAGTACCTATGTTGAGGGCATACCCAGAACTGGCTATTAGGGCGGCTTCCGTTCCAAAGTACCTGGCCAGCGTCTCTTCAAGGCTTCGGTGAGGAGGAAGAGTTCCAGAAATTAACCGGGAAGCACCAGCTCCCACTCCGAATTCTTCGATGGCCTGGTAAGCAGCCTTTTTCAAATGTGGATGATTGGCCAGTCCTAAATAATCATTTGATGCGAAAACGAGAATATTTTTCCCCCTTAATGTCATCGTTGGTCCGCAAGATGAATCAAGAGCCAACAGTTCTCTGAGGAGCTGATCTTGCGTGAGTTTTTCAAGAGCAGTCTTCCACATTGCAACGGCTCCTTTGAGTTGATTTCCGGGGATTTTGAAGAGCTAGAATGAATATTTCGTAATGAGACAATTCCTGCTACAATACTAGTTGACTTAAAAAAACAGCAAGGATTACCATTACGTATTTATTTCTGGGGTATTACGTCTATTAGGAGGTGTCTCTCGCTGAGATTGCCGTCAAGGTGAGACAGGTCAAGATCGCTAGAAATCCTGGAGTCTTTTACAACAGTCTTTTAATCCAAAGGTGAGTATCATGCAACTGACTGGCTCGGAAATTTTTCTCGAATCATTAAAAGCCGAAGGCGTGGATACGCTCTTTGCCTTACCCGGCGGCGTGGTCTTGAAAATTTTTGATGTCCTTCATCAGCAAAAAGATATTCGCGTCGTTCTGACTCGTCATGAACAAGGGGCGGGACATATGGCGGAAGGGTATGCGAAAGCCACCGGAAAGCCAGGTGTTGCGTTAATTACGTCTGGCCCAGGAATGACGAATGTGATTACGGCATTGGCAGACGCCTATATGGATTCTGTGCCTATGGTGTGTTTTTCTGGCCAGGTTCCTTCTGGAATGATAGGGAATGATGCTTTTCAGGAAGCTGACAATACGGGCTTGAGCCGTCCCTGTACTAAATACAATTTTTTAGTCAAAGATGTGAATGATTTAGCACAGACGATTAAAGAAGCGTTTTATATCGCGTCGACAGGAAGACCGGGGCCTGTGCTCGTGGATATCCCTAAGGATATTTCCATGGATAAAGGGGAGTTTCATTATCCCAAGTCTGTGGCTATCCGTGGCTATAATCCTACCTATGATGGGAGTAAATGGAAGATTAAGCAGGCGGCCGATGCCATCATGAAGTCGAAACGTCCCATTCTCTATATTGGTGGCGGGGTGCAGTTTTCCGGGGCATCTCTCGAGGTTAAGGAGCTGGCTGAACTGACGCATATCCCCGTGGATATGACGTTGATGGCCTTAGGCTCGTTTCCTGGGAATCATCCGTTATCATTGGGGATGTTAGGGATGCATGGGACCTATGTGGCAAATATGGCCATGCATTACTCTGATTTGGTGATTGCGGTGGGCGCAAGATTTGATGATCGTGTGACGGGGAAAGTCTCAGAGTTTTGTCCTACTGCAAAAATTATTCATATAGATATTGATCCCACGTCCATTCGAAAAAATATTCATGTGGATATTCCGATTGTGGGTGATTGTAAACGAGTGTTAATTGAACTGAATAATATTCTTCGGGCGACAGTCAATGGTAATCAAAAAGAACAGCGCAAACCGTGGTGGGATCAACTAGCGGCGTGGCAACAAGAGCATCCATTAGCCTACACTCAGGATCCTGAAGCGCAAATAAAACCACAGTATTTGATCGATCGGTTATATCAATTGACCGCTGACCGTGATCCAATTTTGGCCACGGATGTTGGCCAACATCAAATGTGGTCGGCGCAATATTTTAAGTTGCAAAAACCTCGGACATGGTTGACCTCTGGTGGATTGGGAACTATGGGGTTTGGATTGCCTGCGGCAATGGGCGCGCAAGCAGCGTTTCCTAATCGATTGGTGTTGTGTGTGGCGGGAGATGGCAGTATTCAGATGAATACTCAAGAGTTAGCGACAGCCGTCATAGAGAAATTGCCTGTGAAAGTGTTTGTCATCAATAATCGGTTTCATGGCATGGTTCGACAGTGGCAAGACCTCTTTTATGAGGGAAGATATTCCTGCAGCTATTTGGAGAATGTCCCTGATTTTGTGAAATTAGCCGAAGCTTATGGAGCTGCGGGCGTTCGTATTGAAAAGGTTGGAGATGTTGATGCAGGCATCCAAGAGGCTTTAGCAATTGACCGTCCGGTGTTTGTGGATGTTCCTGTGTATCAATATGAAAATTGCTATCCCATGATTCCTGCGGGTGGGTGCAATCATGAAATGTTGTTAGAGGATCCTGTCGATTTAAAGAAACCGAAATCTACACATAAAAAGGCGAGTCAGGCAGGTTCTGACACCGTGCTGACAGCTTAGAGATGTAGGAATATGGAACATATTATTTCACTAACTTTAGAAAATAAATTTGGCTCGTTATCTCGTGTTGCTGGTTTATTCAGCGGACGTGGGTTTAATATTGAAAGCCTTTCTGTGGCTCCTACGTTGGACCCTTCTATCTCCATGATGACAATTGTCACCAGTGGAGATGATCGTATCATTGAACAGATTATGAAACAGTTAAATAAGCTTATTGATGTAATCAAGGTTGTAGATATCAGTGAAAGTGAATTTGTGGAACGGGAAACGGCATTGATTAAGGTCCATACGCGACCGGAAGATCGCGCCGAGGCCCTGCGTATCGCCGATATTTTTCGTGCGAATGTTCTGGATTCCTCTCCGACGAGCTATACTATTGAAGTCACAGGGGATGTCAGAAAAGTCCAAGCCATTATTCATTTACTCCAACCGCTTGGTATTAAAGAACTGGTGCGGACCGGCCGGATTGCCATCGGACGGGAGCCCACACGCCCCACGCAAGCTCAACCCCGACCGCTTGCGAAAGTGAACTAATCAGACCGACCAATCTGGCTTGATAATAAAAGGGTTCCAACCATGGTGAATGGTGGAGCCTAAAACGGCATTTTAAAATATCCATTGAGGAGTGCATTATGAAAATCTCTTATGAAAAAGATGTAGATCCACAAAGCTTGGCGAAGAAAACAGTGACGGTGGTTGGCTTTGGAAGCCAGGGGCATGCCCATGCCTTGAATATGAGAGATAGTGGTATTCGCGTGGTGGTGGGGTGTCGAGAAGGGGCTTCGTGGAATAAGGCCGAAGCTGCCGGATTAAAGGTAATGCCTGTTGCAGATGCCGTGAAAGCAGCTGATGTTGTGATGATTCTTGCGCCGGATGAATGTCAAGCGGCTATCTATAATGCTGATATAGGGCCTCACCTGAAACAGGGGGCTTATCTCGCGTTTGGACATGGGTTCAATATACATTTTGGGCAAATTCAACCAGATTCCCATGTCAATGTATTCATGGTGGCCCCTAAGGGACCTGGCCATCTTGTTCGTTCCGAATATATCAAAGGAACTGGGGTTCCTTGCTTGCTTGCAGTGCATCAAGATCCCAGTGGGAATACGACGAAAGTTGGCTTGGCTTATGCAAACGCCATTGGAGGAGCCCGTGCTGGAGTAATTGAGACATCCTTTCGCGAGGAAACCGAAACCGACTTGTTTGGTGAGCAAGCGGTTCTTTGCGGAGGTCTGACCTCTCTCATTCAAGCAGGGTTTGAAACTTTGGTTGAAGCTGGCTATTCTCCGGAAATGGCGTATTTTGAATGCTTACATGAGGTGAAACTTATCGTCGATCTCATTTACCAAGGTGGTATTGCCAACATGCGCTATTCGATTAGCACAACGGCAAAATATGGTGATGTAACTCGTGGTCCACGGGTGGTGACGAACGACACGAAACGCGCGATGAAAAGAATTCTCAATGAAATCCAAAGTGGGCGTTTTGCTAGAGAATGGGTCCTGGAAAATCAAGCCAATCGACCCGTCTACAATGCCTTGTTGAAAAAAGGAGAAGACCATCCAATTGAAGAAGTTGGGGCACGTTTACGAGGGATGATGCCGTGGCTGCAAAAAGATCAGCTCGTGGATAAGCAAAAAAATTAATGAGATATTGTACGCATGGCTGATCGGGCCCAAGGTATTCCTATCGCCAAGGAAGGTGTTCCCTTTATTGCCATAGGAAGTATGCTGACTCTCGCTTCTTGGGCAACCGGGTGGTTATGGCCAACATGTTTTTTGGGTTTCTTCACGCTTTTTACCACATGGTTTTTTCGGAACCCTGGGCGTGAGATCCCAGCGGGTGAGGAGATAATTGTCTCGCCGGGCGATGGGATGGTTGTGGCAGTGGAGTCAGAGTTTGAACATCGGTATTTAAAAGAGCAAAGTATACGAATCAGCATTTTTCTGAATGTGTTTGATGTACATATTAATCGAATGCCTATTGGTGGGGTAGTCCAAGACATGGTCTACCAGCCAGGGAAATTTATGATGGCTAATCAACCAGATGCCTCAAGTGGAAATGAACAAAATGCATTAATGCTTCGCCGTTCCGATGGCGTCAAAGTGTTGTGTGTGCAAATTGCGGGTTTAATTGCCAGGCGTATTGTGTCTTGGGTGGTTCCCGGTGAGCAAGTTACAAAAGGCGAGCGATTTGGACTTATTCGATTTGGATCACGGATGGATGTGTACCTTCCTGAAACGAGTACTATTCGAGTGCAGGTGGGGTCAAAAGTCAAAGGTGGATCCTCGATATTAGCGGAGGTGCCATGCGCGGAAATTTCATGAAGCAACCACGGAGACGCCGGGTCGTCTCGCTTATTCCCAATATCCTGACTACGGGAAATTTATTTAGCGGACTGGCTTCAATCCTTTTTGTGTTTGGAGGAAATTTTGAGGCTGCAGCGATCGCGATCCTCGTCGCCATTGTCTTTGATGTATTGGATGGCACCACGGCTCGTCTGATGAAAAGCACGAGTGACTTTGGGTTGCAATATGATTCGTTGGGCGATGTTGTCTCATTTGGCGTGGCCCCGGGCTTATTAGTATATGTGTGGGCCTTGAGCACACCAAAGATGTTAGGTGCGGCGGTGATGTTTGCGTTCGTGGCCTGTGGAGCCCTACGTCTCGCACGTCATAACGTGTTAGCCACAACTAATAACAATGACAAGCCATTCACCGGTCTTCCGATTCCTGGCGCCGCAGGGGTAATTGCCACGTTGGTTATTTTTGACCATCATGTTATAGCTTTGGGGGGAAGTATTAAACCGATTCTGGGTATTATCCTCACACTTTCCCTAGCATTTTTGATGGTGAGTACATTTCGTTATCGCAGCTTGAAGGAATTAAAAGCGCAAGAACATCATCATTTTAATTATCTGGTCTATGCAGTCCTTATTTTGATGGCTGTGTTGGCCTATCCTCAGGCCATGTTGTTTGTGGTCTTTGCGGTCTATGCGTTGTCTGGGGTTGTTGAACAAGGCTGGAAATTCGTTGTAGGAATGAATGGAGAAAAATCAAAGGTTGATGTTCCATCAGATGACTATCCAAAGTAATGGAAATGAAAATACGATCAAGAAAGCAAGGTAGGAAATCTCACGAAGGAGGGCCCCGATCATGACACGAATGATTCGGATCTTTGATACAACGTTGCGGGATGGAGAACAATCTCCTGGAGCCAGCATGAATATCGAAGAAAAACTCCTTGTGGCCAAACAATTAGCCCGGTTGAATGTGGATATTATTGAAGCAGGGTTTGCCTTTAGTTCACCGGGCGACTTTGAAGCTGTACATCGTATTGCTCAGGAAGTGGAAGGCCCGGTAATTTGTAGCTTGGCTCGGGCCAAGCCTGAAGATATTGATCGGGCCTGGGAAGCGCTGAAAGGGGCTCCCAAATGCCGTATCCATACGTTTCTTTCGTCATCGGATATCCATTTGAAACAACAGTTTCGGATGACACGGGAAGAAGCATTAAATCGAGCGGTTGAAATGGTTCGTCATGCAAGAAGCTATGTGGATGATGTTGAATATTCTCCTATGGATGCAACTCGCTCAGACATTTCCTATCTCTGTGAAGTGGTCGAGGCAGTGGTGGAAGCTGGAGCTGGTACAGTGAATATTCCTGATACGGTTGGCTATACCACGCCACAGGAGTTCGGAGATATTATCCGAACCTTGTGCGAACGCGTTCGAAGTATGAAACAGGCTATCATCTCAGTTCATTGTCATAATGATTTGGGCTTGGCTGTTGCCAATTCTATGGCAGCCATTCATGCGGGCGCAGGGCAAGTGGAATGTACCATTAACGGAATTGGCGAACGGGCAGGGAATGCCTCATTAGAGGAGATTGCCATGGGCTTGCGCACCCGCAAAGATTTTTATCAAGCCGATACGCAGATTCAAACTGAAGAAATTTCTAAGTCTAGTCGTTTGGTCAGCCATATTACTGGGATGGTGGTGCAACCCAATAAGGCAATTGTGGGAACCAATGCATTTGCTCACACCTCTGGTATTCATCAAGATGGCTTGCTTAAGGATAAAAATACTTATGAAATTATCCGTCCTGAATCGATTGGCTTAACACAAAGTCGTCTGGTCATGGGAAAGTTGTCAGGACGCCATGCTTTTCGCGAAGAACTCACCAAGTTAGGGTATACGTTGTCTGATCAAGAGTTACAGGAGGCATTTGAACGGTTTAAACGTCTAGCTGATCAGAAAAAAGAGTTATTTGAAGAAGATTTAGAAACCATTGTGAATAAAGCGGTCACTAAAGTTCCCGAACGTTTTTCATTAAAAGGTTTGAGGGTAGAAAGTGGATTGACCGAACGTCCATCAGCAATGGTTGAATTACTGATGAATGGCCAGCTGGTTAGGCAGACTGGAACAGGGGATGGACCCGTAGATGCCGTCTATCGTACGATTGCTTCTTTGACCGAAACCAAAAGCCATCTAAGGGCCTATATTGTCAAAGCCATTACTGGGGGCACCGATGCCCAGGGAGAGGTTTCCGTGCGGGTTGAAGAAAATGGGGAAGTGGTTACAGGCCATGGTTCCGATACCGATATTATTATAGCGTCTGCACAAGCCTACCTGAATGCGCTCAATAAATTGGGAGATTTGGTGGAGCGGCATGCTAGAGCCGAACAAAAAATTGGATTGTGTTGACGAAGAAGGTCGCTCCACATCATTCTGATTCCGCGCAGGTCCTGCCCTCTATTTCTCACACTTAATTTTGGTATCTATGAAATTCGTCGGGGTCGTTTTCAGCGATCTTTATATTATTAGAGAATCTTGTTTGGTGGAGGAGTGATGAGCACACGAATTGCGGTGTTGCCGGGTGATGGCATCGGCCCAGAAATTATGCCACAAGCGGTTCGGGTTCTGGAGACCATTGGGGAAGTCTGTGGGCGGACGTTTACATTGACGACCGCACAAGTTGGGGGAGCTGCCATTGATGCAACAGGTGTTCCCTTACCAAAGGAAACTTTAGAGTTAGCCAAATCCAGCGATGCCGTGCTCCTAGGGGCTGTAGGAGGTCCGAAATGGGAAGGGTTGGACTATGAGCGTCGTCCTGAACGTGCTCTTTTAGGCTTACGCGAACAACTGGGGCTCTTTGCCAATCTTCGGCCAGCTAAAATGTATGCTCCTTTGATTGAAGCCTCAAGCTTAAAACCAGAAGTGATTGAAGGCATTGATGTGCTGGTCGTTCGTGAGTTAACCGGGGGAATTTATTTCGGAAAACCCAAAGGCATTGAAGAAACAGCAACTGGATATCGAGGGTTTAATACAGAAGTCTATTCCACAGAAGAAATTCGCCGGATTGCAAAGGTGGCGTTTGAGGCTGCAAAAAAACGTCGAGGGTTAGTGCATTCAATTGACAAGGCCAATGTTTTGGAATCGTCAGAACTCTGGCGTCGAGAAGTTATTCATGTGCATGAGAATTTTGGCGATGTGGAATTGCGGCATATGTATGTGGATAATTGCGCGATGCAATTGGTTCGCTATCCGAAACAATTTGATGTCATCGTCACAACGAATTTGTTTGGCGATATTTTAAGTGATGAAGCCGCCATGCTCACTGGCTCAATTGGGATGCTGCCTTCAGCCAGTGTCGGGGCTACGGTGGGGATGTTTGAGCCTATTCACGGAAGTGCTCCTGACATTGCCGGGAAAAATATGGCTAACCCCATTGGTATGATGGCATCCGTCGCGATGATGCTGACCTATGGGTGTGATTTGCCCCAAGAAGCTGAATTAATTGAAGCAGCGGTTCAGAAAACACTTGAGCAGGGCTATCGAACCAAAGACATTGAAGGGCCTGGAACAACGCTCCTTGGAACCCAAGAAATGGGCGATCAAATTGTGAAGCAATTGAAAGAGCTTGTTGCATGATTGGTTGTTGCCCAAAGGGAGTATTGTCCACGGTTGCTGGAAGTGGAGAGCCAGGATATCAAGGAGATGGAGATTTAGCGAACCTGGCATGTTTAAATGAGCCGAAAAACCTCTGTTTTGATGCTGAGGGGAATCTGTATATTGCAGACTCAGAAAATCATGTCATCCGGCGTGTCTTACGAGCATCAGGTATTATTGAAACGGTAGCAGGATCTCCTTCTCAATCATCCATGAGAGTTCAGCAGGTTCCTTCTCCGGTTATCCCTGAGCAGCCAGTTGAAGAAATTGATCCTCTGGCCGATGTCGAAGATAGCCCAGACAAAGCTTATACGCAAACGCCTGATTTGAGCGGGACCGTTCGGTATGTTGTAGGACAGGGGGTGGGACGAGATCGCTTCGCAGGAGATGGGGGATTGGCCACGCATGCGTTATTGAACTTTCCTTCAGCTGTTGTGGTTGATGACAACGGGATGTTGTATGTTGCTGATACCTTGAATCACCG
Organism: Nitrospirales bacterium; assembly: GCA_965223685.1. Lineage (GTDB taxonomy): Bacteria > Nitrospirota > Nitrospiria > Nitrospirales > UBA8639 > Nitrospira_E. The sequence continues at coordinate 618,081 of CBDCXG010000002.1, read as the reverse complement.
TGTTCGTCGTATCGATGCTCAATCCGGGACGATTCAAACGGTTGTTGGCACGGGACAAACGAAATGGAGTGGTGATGGTAACTCCGGTGTCACGACTTCTTTGAATGAACCCGTGGCCTTGGCTATTCATGGATCGAATTTATATATTGCCGATCAAAGCAATAACCGTATTCGTCTGCTGAATCTTGAAACGCAGATTATAACCACATATGCGGGTACAGGTGATTCAGGTTACAACGGGGATGGGATGATTGCTGCCGAGGCTGGTTTGGCTGGCCCGAGTGGGTTGGCTCTTGATACTCAGGGCAATCTCTATGTGGCCGATACTTTTAATGGGCGTATCCGGAAAATTGATAGGGATACGAGGATCATTTCAACCTACGCAGGAGATGGTGAAGAGTTTCGCTATGAACGGGGAATCAATGAGCAGGCCACCGCGTTATCTCGGCCCTATGGTATCGCCGTCACGTCTGAAGGGCATGTGCTTATTACTGATTCAGATAATCATTTACTCAGGCGCTGGAATCCCTATGAAAAAGAAATGAGTGTCATGGTAGGTATTGGACAGGCAACGTTTTCAGGTGACGGAAGCCTCCCTTCCGAGAGCGCGTTGAATTTTCCTTTTGGGGTGGCTGTGGATTCTTCAGGAAACGTGGCGATTGCCGATACCTTTAATCACCGCATTCGATATATTGCAGTCTCTTAAAGCTACAATGAGGACAAAAAAATCAGCTTATACTATCGCTGTCGTAGGAGCCACGGGAGCCGTTGGGACCGAAATGATTCAGGTTCTAGAGGAACGTAAGTTTCCTGTTGGAACGTTGATTCCGTTGGCTTCGGCTCGATCAGAAGGTCATGAAGTCACGTTTCGCAATCAAGATTTTCCTGTAAAAATCCTGCAATCCGACTCTTTTAACGGAGTGGACGTGGCCTTGTTTTCAGCTGGAGCCAGTGTGAGCAAAGAGTTTGGGCCGATTGCTGTGAAAGCGGGGGCGGTAGTTGTTGACAATAGCTCAGCATGGCGAATGGATCCTACAGTGCCTTTGGTGGTTCCTGAAGTCAATAGAATAGCGCTTGAGCAACATCAAGGGTTAATCGCGAATCCCAATTGTTCAACTATTCAGATGGTGGTTGCACTTAAACCTTTGCATGATGCAGTAAAGATCAAACGAATTATCGTGACGACTTTTCAGTCTGTATCGGGGACTGGCAAAGAGGCTATGGAAGAATTGGCTGAACAAACCCGGAAATTGTTAGGGATGGGAGAAGTCAAAACGGAAGTATATCCGCATCAAATTGCATTTAATTGCTTGCCGCACATCGATGACTTTTTACCCAATGGCTATTCCAAAGAAGAAATGAAAATGGTCAATGAAACTCAAAAAATATTTGGGGATTCTTCAATTCAAGTGACAGCCACGACCGTTCGTGTGCCGGTCTTTGTTTGTCATGCTGAGTCGATTAATATTGAAACTGAGAAAAAATTGGTGGCTAATGAGGCTAGAGCTCTCTTGTCCGCTGCGCCAGGAATCCAAGTCTATGATGATCCGAGCCGAAATCTCTATCCCCTCCCAATTGATGTAGTTGGAACGGATGATGTCTATGTAGGTCGTGTGCGGGAGGACGAGTCAATCCCCAATGGATTAAACCTCTGGGTGGTGGCTGATAATTTACGAAAGGGCGCAGCTTTGAATGCTGTGCAGATCGCCGAAGCTCTTCTGCATTGAGTGGTCTGTCCATGCCGAGATTTGAGTTCTTTGAAATAGGACTTCTATCATACCCAGCCGCCTGCAATGGTCCATATTTGTGAAGGTATTGTTGAATATCCACCGCAGCTTAGTCTTTCCCCTTTTTTCTTTAATTCTACTGACTCCCACAGTTTTTGGGGCTTCTGAACAGACGATCCGGCTTGGGTTAACAGACTCTGCCCGTGTGGTCACGATCAGGTCTGCAACACCTTTTTTCTTGAAACTTCCATCCGGTAAGCGGTTCAAGGTTTCGGAGAAAGCCACGTTTACTCGTCAAGGAGAAACCCTTCTTCTGAATAATCGAGCCATAGCGGCCCCATTCATCTCTGTGCAGGGGGGGGGAGGTGTTTACCATGTCAACGTTCTCTCTAGTACCGGGAATTCTTCTACGCAGAAAGCTAAGAACGAATGGAGCGTTCGAGGGCCTGTAGACATTCAACGAACTCCATCTGGGCTTGCCATCATCAATCGAATTAACTTGGAAATTTATGTGGCGGGTGTAGTTTCTGGAGAGGTGAGTCCCAAGTGGCCCCATGAAGCACTCAAAGCCCAAGCTGTGGCGGCACGTACGTATGTGCTCTATAAACAAGTTGTGAATAAGGACCAACCATTTGATGTGTTCGCGAGTGTTCAAGATCAGGTTTATCATGGTCATGCCGCACGGCAGAAATCTGTGCTTCAAGCCGTTGAAGAGACCCAAGGTCAGGTTGTGACATATGAAGGACGGCCCATTTATGCCGCCTATTCTTCAACCGCAGCCGGCCCGACGGAAGATGCCCTCTATGTGTGGGCGTTGGATCTACCGTATTTGAAAGGTGTGGATTGTCCTTTTGATGAGCAAGCTCCACGCTATAACTGGCGGACGGCTTTTACATTTGAGTATCTGGAACGACAGTTGCGAAAGGAAGGGTATCAGGTTGGAACCATCGCAACATTGACACCATATACGTTTACACCATCAGGGCGGGTGGATCGAGTGCGTCTCTTGCATTCACGCGGAGAGATTATTTTGCGAGGACAAGATTTGCGACGTATTGTCGGATATTCGAAAATTTTCAGCACAAACTTCTCAATCAAATCTATTGGCTCTGAGGTGGAAGTCGTTGGCCATGGTGCAGGGCATGCTGTGGGTATGTGTCAATGGGGCATGCGGGAAATGGCACAATTGGGGTATGACTATCAATCGATTTTACGTCATTACTATCCTGGAACCACACTTCTTCCGTTAAGCCGCGTTAATCTCACTCCTGCTAGTCAACCTTAAGCCATATCTCGTTGGTGAGGTATGAATCTTTCAGATTTTAATTTCCCGTTTGATCCATCCCTGATTGCGAAACATCCTATTGACCCGAGGGATCATGCACGTTTGTTGGTACTTGATCGAAAACAGGGGAAGATTGTTGATCGTCAGGTAAAGGATCTTCCAGAAATTCTTCGAAGAGGGGATTTGCTGGTTGTGAATAATACCAAGGTGATTCCAGCCCGCCTTTATGGAAAAAAAATCCCCAGTGGTGGACGTATAGACATGTTATTTGTCAAAGAGGTTGATGCCACACATGCAGAAGTTCTGTTGAATGGTCGAGTGGGGGTAGGACAACGTGTTGAGTTTGAGGGATCTGTGCAGGCGCAGGTTGTGGAAAAACGAACAAGCAGAACCGTGATTCATTGGCTTGGTCCTGGGACCTTACAGTCCCATTTGCAACAACATGGAAAGATGCCGTTGCCGCCGTATCTCAAACGAAAACCTTTGGCGCAAGACCGAGAAGATTATCAAACGATATTTGCTCAAGCAGAAGGTGCCGTGGCTGCACCTACGGCCAGCTTGCATTTTACGCCTTCTCTGCTGGATGCTCTATCGGACAAAGGAATTTCTTGTGCCAGGGTGACTTTGCATGTTGGTCCAGGCACCTTTCAACCAGTCAAAACGGAAAAGGTTGATGAGCATTCGATGCATGCCGAATGGTGTGAGGTTTCCGATGAGGTGGTGCAACAGATTCAGGATGTTCAACAACGTGGGGGGCGAGTAGTGGCAGTAGGTACGACAGTGGCTCGTACCTTAGAATCAGCTGTTGATGAAGAGGGAAATCTCAAAGTTGGTTCTGGAGAAACGCAGCTGTTTATTTTGCCAGGATTTCAATTTAAGGTTGTAGATCTCTTAATGACCAACTTTCATTTTCCACAGACCACATTGCTTATGCTCGTATCTGCCTTTGCTGGATTGGAAACCGTTCGAAAGGCCTATGCGCATGCTGTGGAAGAACGGTATCGTTTGTACAGCTATGGCGATACGATGCTCATTGAGTGAAAAGAAAGATAATACCTACAGGAAAGAATCCAGAGAACTGAGGGCAGATAAGCCTAGGAAAGAAGAAATTTTTATCTGCTTCTTTTCACCTCTTTTATAGTAATTCTTGATGAATGGTGATGTCACTGCGGGCTCGTAGAGCAGCTTGAAACGCTTGCATGGCGCGCTGCTTTTTTTGAAGAACAAATTGCATTTTAATTTGTTCAAACATGTCCATGTCAGGTTCAGCGCCATCGAGGGTTTGTCGAGCATGGAGGTCTTTGACTTCTTGAAGTTCTGTAGGGGTGAGGGTCGTGGCTTCAGAGACCAGTAATCTGGCTTTTTCGATGAGCAACTCATTGCGGCGTTGTTCCTCATAGTCATGTGGCTTTGTCCGGTTGGCTGCCAGGAGTCGTTGATAATATTCTGGGTCAAACACGCCGTCTTTTTGGAAATCCTTTTGATTCACAATAGCATCATGAAGTTCTTTGGCTGAAACTGAAAGTCCGAATTTGTCTGCAAGCACCAGCCATGTTTTGTTCGTGACGAGTCCCTCGATCGCTAATTGTTCCAGAGTTTCATCTTTAATTTCTTCTTGCTTCAACTGATCACGATAGAACCGGTAATACCGTTGTTTGGCTCGAAGATATTCTTGTTTGGTAACGGTGTAAGAACCGACGGATGCCACGGCATTCGGTTGAGAGGCTTCATACCCATACCAGCCCATGCCACCAATAAAGGTAATCGCAATCGCCAAGACAATCAATTTAAGAATCCAGGGATATTTGGAAGAACCTTCTCGAATCAACCGAATCATGTGTGTGGCTCCTTCATAACAATCAATAATCGAACCAATGTAAATTTTACGGGTGGGGCTCTAGAAAGGCAAGTAGAGAAGGGGTAAGGCTTTTACGGCTTTACAACCAGGATGGGGAATGGTAACAACAAACTTATCTGTGCAACGAAAATGACCGTGCAAATAACCAGAAAGGGAAGTGCAAGACGATGAGCAAGATACGGGTTCGGTTTGCGCCAAGTCCCACAGGGTATTTGCATATAGGTGGTGTGCGGACAGCCTTGTTTAATTGGTTGTTTGCGCGTCATTCTGGAGGAACATTTGTTCTGCGTATAGAGGATACAGATCGGGACCGGTCAACCGATGAGGCAATCCAGACAATTTTGGATGGCATGCGGTGGGCAGGCTTAGATTGGGATGAAGGGCCCATCCGGCAGACAGATCGCTTGGAACTGTATCGGGAGAAGGCGCTGGAATTGTTCCATCGAGGGGCGGCCTATTGGTGTGTCTGTACGCCTGAGGAATTGGAAAACAGAAGAAAAGAAGCCCAGGCCAGAGGCGAATCAATAAAATATGATGGGTGCTGTCGAAATCGTGGGCTTTCTAACCCAACTGAGCCCGCGGCGTTGCGGTTTCTTGCACCTCAAAAAGGGCAGACTGTGATTCGGGATCTCATTAAAGGTGACATTACTTTCGACAATAGTGTCTTGGATGATCTCATTATTTTGCGGTCTAACGGATATGCTACGTATAACTTTTCAGTTGTGGTCGATGATGCACTGATGGACATTTCTCACGTTATTCGGGGAGATGATCATGTGAACAATACGCCACGGCAGATCCCACTTTTTCAGGCCTTGGGGTATGCGGTTCCCCAGTTTGCGCATCTCCCGATGATTTTAGGGTCTGATAAAGCGCGGCTTTCAAAGCGGCATGGGGCCACGTCAGTTCTGGCGTATCAAGAAATGGGGTACTTGCCCGAAGCCTTAGTGAATTATCTTGTGCGATTAGGTTGGTCGCACGGAGATCAGGAAATCTTTTCACTTTCAGAAATGGTGGAACATTTTGACTTTGAGCACGTTCAATCCTCGGCGGCAGTCTTTAATCCAGAAAAACTCAAATGGGTCAATGCGCAATATATTCGGAATAATGAATCGAAACAGATTGCTGAGGCGCTCATACCATTTTTGCAAAAGGCTGGATATGATGATGCCGCGATAGCCAAAATTCCTGGAGGGGTAGAAGCGTTGATTCCTCCCCTGCGAGAACGATCAGAAACTCTCTTAGATTTTGTTGATAGTGCAGCTCCCTTTCTAGTGGAAATGGTGATAATAGATGAAGCTGCTGCAGCCAAATATTTAAAAGCTGCAATTGCTCCCACTTTAATAGAATTTGCCGATTTGGTTGAAGGCGAACCGGATTTTTCCAAAGAAACTCTTGAAGCTGTGCTACAGGGTTTGATTGAACGCCAAGGGTTAAAGATGGGGAAAATTGCCCAACCACTACGCGTAGCCCTCACAGGGCGAACTGTCAGTCCTGGCATTTACGAAGTCATGGCTTTGCTAGGAAAAGACCGCACACTGCAACGTATCCGCGCCGCTGTCGAACGCGCCTTGAACTCTTCAGATCTCAAATAGTTTTTGGTTATACCAATCCGTAGATCATTTGGAATGTGTTTGTGCAATTGGTATTTGATCTCTCCCCTTTGTAAGGGGAGGAGTAGGTGGGGTAGAAATCTTGAAAGCATCAGCTCATGTTTTTCTGGCAACCCTGTTCTCTTGACTGCATCCCAATCCTGAATTAAGCTCATCCTACGTTGGGGGATCGTCTAAGGGTAGGACGTCAGATTCTGGTTCTGATTGTGAGGGTTCGAATCCTTCTCCCCCAGCCATTTCTCTACTCCTTGTTGGTTCTATAATTCCTTTTCTCTATATTCCTTTCTCCGATGAAGAAGTTTTGCTATTTTTATACCAATGAAGACTCCAAAAGGTTCTTTCATGATTAGCCATGCTAGGAAATCTCTGCCTGCAGTTTATTGGGCAGCCCCTTCTCCAAGTATTCAATTCAGACTGTAGCAATGGACATCAGTATCCGATGGCTATGGGTCGCCATGCTTGGTGGCAGTATCATGCTGGCATTGCCAGGAAATACGGATCCCGCCAGGATAGTTGGCGATGTGGTGGGTCATTTTTTTTCGGCGCTGGTTCTGGCCATTGTGCCTATTCTAGGATATCGTGTGTTGTATAAGGCGATTGGAGAAAAGGAAGTCACCTATATTTTTGGAGTATCGTGGGTGTATTTGGTGCTTTCTCAATTCTGGGGTGGGTAAGGAGGTTTTAATAATGACAAGATGGACGGTTCTATTCTTGATAATTTTATTGATGGTAGGTTGCGCTAGGACATACGACCGCCATGCAGAATTTATTCATGATGAATATGCTCCGTATGTGCGGGAAGGCACTTCTCGTATTTGTGGACAAGCCTATTTGACTGTTGATAAAGGCAAACAACATACGGCCGCCGGTGATCGTGTGTTGTTGGCCCCTGTGACGTCCTATACGGAGGAAGCGTTTAAGGTAAAAGTTATACGTGGTCGTAAGCTGACTGATCCAGATCCAGATGCGATAAAGTTTGAGAAACATACGAAGACGGATGAGGAAGGGAGGTTTTGTTTTACGGGGTTACCCGCTGGAGAATATTTTGTTGTGGCTGATATTGCGTTACCCACTTCTAGTAAAGCACATCGTGAAAGCCAATTTGCGCATGCCAGAGTGGCTGTAAAAGCTGATGAAAATATCTATGTTCTTGTGACACGATAGTTCCCTAGGGCTTTTCGTGATTGTGGGCTAAGAATGCGTGAAAAATCTCCAAGTATTTTCTATCAAATTCCCATGTGTGGCCGGTTCACTTAAAAGAAAACTTCACTTCTGGATTTATTCGTCGTACCGTAATTCCCATCTCGTCACAATATTACCACGTTCCAATTTGTCGACTGTGTATGGGTAAATCCACCACCTCAGATTAAAAAGTCTTAGAGCAGTGTAGGCACAATCCTTCACTGGGAGGGTGGGTCTAAGAAAAACATGAGACTCGCATTGGCACAATACAATGAGTTATACTGAGTCACTATATTTCTTCATAAATTTACCTCTTCTCTATTTTCTATTAATGGTTCCACTACTTGTTCTTATCCGAATTTTCCCCAACGGTTACTTGGATTTCTTAATTTGTTTCTTGAGAAAACGTCTTCTAGAAAATTAAGATCCACGTTTGCGCCATCTGTTTTTATAATTAAGAGGTTAAGATACCTATATTCTTATTTCGACAATGAGTTCGATCACGGTATAGAAAATGCTCTATATTTTATGAATGCCAATTTCCCGTAGTTTACTACAGGGTTACTTCATGAAAGCATTTAAATTTTTTTCCGAATGCCCTGATGCTTGGTTGGGAGTATTATTGTCCATCAAATTAGAATAGAAATAGTTTGTACAATTGAAGACAGGTCATTATCCGGGAATAATTTCAGAATGTATTTTGTGTTCTTGACGGTCTGGTTTCCGCCTATATGTGGACCACTCTTCTGAATTTAGGGAATGCAGTGTTTTGTTGGAGCTTGGGGATGAGATGAACGCTGAAAATTTAATTCACCAAAAAAACAACAATAACTCTCCAGTCAGCCTTCGTGATCTTCTCACGTTACTTTTTAAATATAAATGGCTCATTTTTACGGTTTTTTTTGCGACTGTTGCGACGACTGTGATAGGGACTCTCCTGATTTCGCCGATCTACCAAGCTCACTCAAGTATTCTTGTCAAAATTGGTCGAGAACATATTTATCGTCCTGAGGTAGGCACTGAAAATCCTTCAATAAGAGTTGATCGAGAAGCCACAATAAACTCTGAAATGAGAATTGCTTCAAGTGGGGAGGTAATTCGGGAAGTATTGGAAGCCCTAACCATTAAAAATGTGTACCCACAACTCATAGGATCTGCAGCAAGTGAAGATGTTGTTTTGCAAAATGGGGTTCTTAAATTTCAAGAAAATCTCTCTCTGACGCATGGGCAAGATTCCAATGTTATTGAAATCCTATTTCAGCATGAGAACCCAAAGATTGCAGCCTTTGCAGTGAATACACTAGTTGATAAATTGAAAGAACAGCACCTTCGAATTTTCAGTGATCCCAAGGCATCTTTTTTAGAAAAACAGGCCGATGAATATAAACGAAGGCTCAAGAAATCAAATGCTCAATTGCAAAAATTCAAACAAACTCATGGCCTTTCTTCTCTTACTCAAGAACGAGTGCTTCTCCTAGAGCAACGCAAGGAAATGGAGATAGTATTAAAAACTACACAACATGAGGCAGAAGGCCTTCGGACTAAATTGATTGCTTTACAGCAACAAGAAAAAAATATTCCGCAGCGTATTCCTCTTTCAAGTGTGAGCGATGAGCATGTTCTTATTGACAATGCTAAACGGGATCTTCTGGACCTTCGACGTAAAGAAAAAATGCTCTTGACAAAATATAGAGAATCTAGTCGATTAGTGCTAGAGTTGAGAGAGGAGATTGAACTTCTTGAAGATTTTATTCACAAGCAAGAAGTCTCCCTTTCCGACCGTATCACCACTGGTTCTAACCCAATGTATCAGAAAATTGCTTTGGAGGTATTGAATTCTGAGAGTCAGTTGAAATCTTTGCTCACAAAACAAAAAACTATCAAGCGCCAACTTATAGAGCTCTCTTCGCAAATTGCAGATTTAGATGCCCATGAACGAGAAGCAGAAACTCTAGAGTTGCAGGTCGCTACGGATCAAGAAAATTATGAACGGTATTTGCACAAAGTTGAGGAAGCCAGAATTTCTGAGGAAATGGATCAGCTGAAAATGGCCAATATAAGTGTGATCCAACCGGCTGCACCTCCTATTAGTCCTATTAAACCTAAAAAAATACTTAATATCACAATGGGTATTATCGCGGGATTGGTTTCAGGGTGTAGTCTGGTTTTTTTATTGGAATATTTAGGTGGAACCTATACCAGACCAGAGCAACTGACTAAGGATTTAGATCTCCCTATTTTAGTCAGTATTGTCAAAAAAGGGGCATAAAGGTCATCTATGTATCTCAACTTTTTTGGGTTACAGACTAAACCCTTCAACCCTACTCCAGATCAGGATTTCTTATACCTCAGCCCCAGTCATAAACAGGCTTTGGGGTCCATTCTCTATGGGGTAAAGGAAAAAAAGGGATTTATCTCAGTGACCGGGCAGGTCGGTCTTGGGAAAACTACCATTCTCCGTTCCTTCCTGGCTCAAGTTGATCAGGCGAATCTGCATACCATCTATCTTCTTAATCCTAACATCTCCTTTACAAGAGTCTTGAAAACCCTTCTACGTGAATTGGGTCACGATCCTGTGGAAGGGGACGATGCAGAGATGGTGGAACAGCTCCATATGGTTCTTATCAAGGAATACCAAAAGGGCAGAACCGTCGTGCTCTTGATAGATGAAGCTCAGAATATGCCTTTAGCAACATTAGAGCATCTTCGGATGTTATCTAATTTAGAAACGCCAAAAGAGAAACTTATCCAAATTGTGCTACTTGGGCAACCAGAATTAGATGCACTCCTTGATCGTTACGAATTACGACAACTACGCCAACGGATCGCAGTACGAGCTCTCTTGCTTCCTCTTTCTGAGCAAGAAAGTGTTCAATATATTCAGCATCGTTTGGACATCGCAGGAGGAAAGGGTAAAAAACTTTTTACCGAGTCCGCCTTAAGTCTCCTTGTAGCGGAAGCGAAGGGGGCCCCTCGGCAGTTAAACATTCTTTGCGACAATGCGTTTGTCACAGCCCTTGGATACCAAAAAAAACTTGTGACGGCCAGTATTGCGAAAGAGGTGATTCGAGATCTGACGGGGCAGCCATCTTCGACGCCGTGGCGGTTGGTGCCCGTAAATGTTGGGGGTGGGGTTCTGGCCTTTCTCATCGTCCTTGTATCTCTTACGTATTTTTCCTTTTCTGATTCCATTTCATTACACGAGATAGGGAAAATATTTAATTTAAAGGAGAAGGCTCAACAGGATGTTGTGGATGCCAAGAAGAGCGAAGTTTTCCCGGATCAGGGGGACCGCTCTCTTGCGGAAGAAGTGCAAGGCTGGATAACCGAGTCGGTATCGGTGACTTGGGATGCCTTGCGTGAACGAGTTATTTCTGGAATTGATTCGACGACTACCCATTCTCCTCCAGAGATAGACGTGGTTCTTGAAAATCGAGGAGAGCCTGTTCAGCCAAAGGATGCTATAGGCTCTCTCAATGATTTGGTCCCTCCTGTCTCAGCTGAGTTAGTTGACGATCCAGTTTCACAGACCGTTGCTTCTGTTACCCAGTTGAATAGGGAAAGAGCTGCTCAACTTCCCAGCCAAAATGTAAACAGTCCTAGTAAAGAGTTTTCTGATTCTCAATTGGCTGCAATGTCTATACTACAGGTTGAACCTAATCTACAGGCTGAAGAAGGTCCTGACTCTAGTGCTGAAAATATCGTTGCTCCACAAGTAACAAGTGATTCTGTCCCAACACTAAGAAATTTACAGGTAGCTGCTGAGAACGTATCTGAAAAAGACGACACCTCTGTTGTGGCAGTGAGGGAAAATCCTGTGGCCTTATCTCATGTTACAAATAAAAAGTCTGACGTGGCTGTAGAAACATTTCCTGTGACCAAAATCATGAAAAAGGGACAAACCCTTGCAGGGTTAATGGAAGAAGTGTATGGATCATCTAGCCCTTCTATTCTTCGGTTGGTGCTTGATCGTAATCGGCAAATTGTGAATGTCCGGAAAATGTATCCTGGGCAACGAATTGTGTTTCCCAGGTTAGATAAAGAAAATCCCCCAAAGAGACCGGTTGCTCGTACACGAGATGGGATGGGAGGCAAAAAGAAAAAAGCTCGTTCTGTGAAAAAAGTATTTGCGCGGTCTTCTACCCAAGCCCAAAAACTCGATAGGACAAAAGGAGTGAAGCGCTCTCCTCCTTATGCCATGGCAATAGTCAAAGAAGGGGATACCTTGGAAAAATTGGCAAAAGTGGTCTATGGGTCCTCGAACCCGCAATACATTCAGCGCGTTCTGGATTATAATCCAGAAATTTCAAATCCGAAAAAAATAATCCCAGGGCAAGATATTGCCTTTCCTCGAATGGTTGATGCGGAAGGGGATAACTAGGTGCTAGATGTTTTTCAATGAATGCGCCGTCATGATAGAGGTCTGATATTCAGTGAAGGACTGGCTGCATGTAGCAATTTCTTTATGAGGTGTACTTCATGAGTAAAGTGTATGAGGCTTTGCAGTATGCCTATACAGACCGCCAGGAAGCCATTCCGACAATTCCTATAGAGCCTTCTCGCTCACAGCCTGTTATAGTTTCCACCTTACGTTCCCTAACAATGGAACGAGAAATGGTGCAACTTCAGCAACGTCTTGTGGGACTTCTTCCTAATCCGCAGCACAATATTCTTCAATTTATCAGTTGTCGAGAACAGGAAGGGGTATCTAGTATCGCTCAGGAATTTGCAAGGGTGTTTGCGGAAAAACGAGGAAAATCTGTATTGCTCGTAGATGGGGATTCCCAAAAGAACATGCAACATCACTTTTTGGGTATTACTCCAAAAACTTCTTTGAAGCATATCATGAATAACGGAGGAGATTTAAGCCAAGCGATTACTCCAGTCATCCATTCAAACTTATTTCTCGCATTGTTATCTGGAGACGATTCCCGAACTGGTTCATATCCGATTCCGGTTAATAACCAAGATTTATGGATTCATATTCGAAAACAATTCGAGTTGATTGTTATTGATTCTCCATCGATGGACTCCTCTGATGAGGGATTAGAGTTATGTTCAGCAGTTGATGGAGTGGTGATGGTGGTTGAAGCCGAAACCACGCGCGCTCATGTGATATTCAATTTAAAGGAACATATTTTGCGTCGCAGTGGGAATTTACTTGGGGTGGTCTTTAATAAGCAGACTCATTATATTCCGAAGTGGGTCTATAAACTACTGTAAATTCCAAACGGCAATCTCGTCTGTGTTGTTAAAGCTTCCTTTTCCCTTACTATACCCCCTCGTTCGCAGGCGAACAATCTTTCTGAAGTAGTGAGAATTTCATAAGAAACTTGGTTGTGATGCGCCATTCCTGAGAATTTTTCTACAGTCGTACCTCAACAGTTCAGATTGAATCTCACTGACATCATACAATACTTCCGGTATGACTTCTTTTTCCTCATTGCAGTATTAATCAGAGGTCTTTGTTCTTGGCAAGGAGAGCAATTTTCTCTTAGGTGAAAAATGTATAAAAGTATAACTTCAAGAAGCTGTTTTCTCCTATTCGTTAGGATATTAATTGGCTTCTTTTCTACCCCAATTCTTAGTTGGGGCGAGGACATAAAAACACTCACAACAAATGTTCAATATGTAGATGTCGTCACCGTCATACCTGGAGAAAATCTTCAAGAGTTAATTAATGATAGTCCTCCGGGTACGACATTTTTAATTCAGCCTGGTGTCCATCGCTCGCAAGCAATTAGACCTAAACATGGTGATAGCATTGTTGGCACATCTGGGGCAATATTATCTGGAGCCCAGGTGATACATAATTTTAAGCAGCATGGGAAATATTGGGTCGCAGAAGTCAGGATTCCCCACATTCCTCACAAGGGAAAATGTGAAAAACAATCTGATGGAGAAATCTTCAATGGTTGCACATTCGCCAATGATTTGTTCATTGATGATCAGCCCCTTATGCAGGTGACAGATCTGTTGCAGATTGATTCACAAAAATGGTTTTTTGATGCTCTTCAACATAAAGTTTATATTTCAGAAAACCCTTTCGGAAAGACTGTTGAACTCAGTACTGTAAGGTATGCCATTTTTGGACGTTCAAATAATATTACTATTCGAAATCTGATCATTGAAAAATATGCGAATCCAGCGCAAGAAGGTGCTATCCATCCAATGAATGCTGAGGTTGGCGCCTTAGGCAAGAATTGGGTCATTGATAGGAATGAAATTAGGTTGAACCATGGCATGGGTATCCGGTTGGGGCATCATATGCTCGTCACAGAGAACCATATTCATCAAAATGGTCAGTTAGGTATAGGAGGGGCAGGGAACGATATCCTTATTATGAATAATGAAATTTCATTTAATAATATTCAACGATTTGATAGTTACTGGGAAGCCGGAGGAACAAAATTTTCCCGTACAACAAATCTGATCGTAAAAGACAATTTTGTCCACCATAACAATGGCCCTGGCCTATGGACAGATGGGAATAATATTCACACCATCTACGACGGGAACAGAGTTCTCAAAAATGCAGGACCAGGAATTTTTCATGAAATAAGTTATGACGCCGTGATTAAAAATAATTTTGTAGAGGGCAATGGTTTTAAATTCAAGAAATGGACGGAAGGGGCAGGTATTCTTGTAGCAGGCTCTCCAAATGTTGAAGTTGTCGGTAATACTGTTAAAGATAACCGTCACGGAATTTGTGGAATTCAGACAGAGCGAGGAGGTGGGAAATATGGCCCCTATGAAACGGAAAATCTATACGTCCATGATAATTCTATTACTATGGAGACGGGAGAAACAGGGTTGAGTGTTCAGAGTAGGGATCTGACGTACTTTACCAGTCGTAAAAATCGCTTTCAAAATAATGGCTATATATTGATGGGGAAGAAGAAAAAATACTTTCGTTGGAAAAATGCGATTATTCCAGAAACTCAATGGATAAAATTTGGGCAGGATATTGAAGGGACATTTTCTTATATTGATTAAACAAAATTTTTGACCAAAAAACTTTATCTAGTAGCATATTTCAAAAAACATCCAGGAGGTGAAATTGTTCAATTCAAACTTGCTTAAGTAGGGTTTGCTGAAAAAGCGTCAGCTCGTCCAAATCCATATCTAACCAGCCAATCTTTTCATACGCTTGCCGCAATTCTTCGTCCGCCACTCCCTTGGCTACTGACTTGCTTCTTCCACATCGTAATCTGAGTGGGATGAACCTGGAAGTTGTGGCAATGTTTTCACCCCTTTGCTGGCTTCTAACGCCACCTGCGCTTTAAACTCGGCACTGTGTCGTTTCCGCTTTTTGGACATATCTCGTCTTGCTCCCTCACGAGTCGAACAAATGGTTGTTCCACCATCTTAACTCACTGTCCAAATATTGGGGTCCGCTATAGTCCGCCGACCAGACTTCCTGCGGCCCCTCCGGGACAAACACCGGGAAAGAGGGGCGTTGGGGCAGACGGCGTTTGGTGCGGCGGAGCTGATTGAGCCTTCATTGCCGGTAGATCCGATAAATCCGATTGTGATTCCAGGGATGCCCCATGGCTCGTAACCGCCTGATATATTTCCATCCCCTCCATCGGGGATGCACCTTCACTAACTCATGCAGGGCGTCAATCACTTCCCGATTGTGGAGGGCCCAATCACGTGGAGCCTGATAATAGGCCGACCGAGCGAACTTGAGAGCCGCACATCCTCGGAAAGAGAGAGGCATGAGTTTTCTGCATGGTGTAGACCGTCTCTCGTTTCTCTGCCGGCGTTAGCGCTTTTTTTCGAGCAAATCCTTCAAGGCCCGATTCTCTAGAGCCCGATCCGCATACATCCGTTTGAGTTTTGCAAGTTCCCTCGCCGTCTCCTTGAGCCACTTGGGATCTGACGCCCTAGCCCACCCTACTTCGCTTTCCAGTTGTAGTCGGTAGCCTCACTGATCCCATGTTCTCGACATACGTCTTTGACTTTGATCCCAGCATCGCCTTGCTTGATGATGGTCACAATTTAGCTTTTGCTAAATCGAGTGCGTTTCATAAGAACTTCTTTGGTGCATTCTGCCAGAAAGCTGTACTTAATACCTGTCTTCAATACAGGGAAGCTTAAAGATTTGATTCAATCCGAATAATTATTAAAACACCTAAGAAAGGCAATAGGCAAAAGTCATCATGTTCTTTCTGTTTATTCACAAACCCACCTCCTGCATTCTTTAAGAAGATTGTTGAAATTTAATTGCCATTTTGTTTCTGAGTGAATGAAAAATCTTAATATACGTGGCTGTGTTCTTTTAGATTTCCTTCCCTTTTAAGAAGTGTCTCCCTTCTGCCGAAGATTCATGTAGTTATTTGAAGCGTTTTAGTCCTGACTATGGCCCTGCCTTAAAAGTTGAATAGGCAGAGCTATACCACAGGACAACAGGAAAAATTTTTAAGGGTTTTACATGACCCTTTAGAAGAGAGAAATGTATCGACGTTTTTCTGAAGGAGAAAAGTATGGCTATTACCAGTAGTTGCAAAGAGCTTATGAAGACCTTATTGACAAGTTGTATTTTTCTGCTTTTGTTTTTTCTTCCTGCCGTAGCATTTGCGCTATTGCCTGGCGGAGCACTGGGAGGGGATCGACCTAGACTTTTGGTGTCAACAGATACAAATAAACTATTGAGTCCTTCCGAAGGAGGTCCAGTGGAAGTGGACGACCATCAATCGCTTGTACGCTTGTTGCTTTATTCAGATGTGTTTGATGTTGAAGGCATTGTCCACACCACTGCGGTTGCAAAACATGGGCTTGTGGAGACTGTAGAGGAAGTTCTTGATGCATACGAGTTAGATTATCCTAACCTCAAGAGTTGGTCATCAACATATCCAACGCCAGCCAGTCTACGTTCTGTAACCGTGCAAGGTGCAACGTGGGCCCCACGTGCACCCAGTAAAAGTCGGTCGAATGCTGGGTCTCAATTGATTGTCGAAAAAGCCAATAATGGTGACCCTCGACCTTTATGGATTTTAGTGTACGGAAAAATAACAGATGTCGCCCAAGCGCTTTTTGACGATCCGAGTATCAAAAACAAGATTCGCGTGATTGGGTCTGCTCAAAACTTCGAAGCTGGAGGCCCGACACAACCTAATAATGATGAGAAGGCAATTGTGTGGATTCAGAATAATCACCCAGATTTATATTTTATTGAATTTCTGGAAACCCTAAAATCAACGGCCTTTACATATAGTGGGTTCACCTATGGCGATAGTAATCGATTTATGGAGGAGCATGTCCGTGGGCATGGGGCATTAGGTAACCATATGTGGAAATTCCGGAAGCAGGATGAACAAGGAAATCCCGTAGCTCATACAGGCTGGTTGAGATTAGGAGATGATCCAACCTTAAACTACTTGCTGAGTGGTGACATAGAAAATCCCTTGGTTGATCACTGGGGTGGGAAGTTCGAATATGCAAACGATCCCGTAAGGCCAAATTATTACAAAGATCTCACACCGGTATCGGAAGCTCATGCTGCAGGTCAAAAATTTCATGCTGAATGGCTGAATCACTTCGCTAAAAGATTAGATAGAACGCAACCGTCTTCAAATAAGTTAGAAAACGCAGATTTTCAACAAGGAACAGCGTATTGGTCTTTCAGTGGGGGAGGGTCGGTTGTTTGGGGAAATGGGCATGAAGAGCAGACAAGCACAAAGATGGGGAAACTATCTTTGTCCAAAGGAGCTACTCCTGTTATCACTCAAACCCTACCTGCTACCGGTGGAGCAACTTATACTCTGACAGGGTGGGTTAAGCCTGTATCGGTGGAAAAAACAACTGCTGGCATATGGGTATATTGGGAAACTCCTGGTGGAGAAATAGCAAAAAGAATTAGCTCTCCTCTGGCTTCCGGAAATGGGGCTTGGGCTTATGTTTGGCAGCAAGTCATAGCACCACCTACTGCTACCAATCTGAAAATTGTCTTTTCGGCAGGGTTAGGGCATGGTGAATTCTATATTGATGATTGGGCCGTCGTTGAAGGGAGCTTGCCTCCCCCAGTTGGTGAAGGAGTTCAGCTCCTGAGTAATAGTGAATTTACGAATAATATGAATAGTTGGGTTAGCCGTGGTGCCAGCGTTGAATGGACTGTTGATAATTTTGCTAATAGCACTAGAGCAGGAAAACTTACTCTTACGCCTAATAGCTATCCTTCCCTTTCACAGTCAATTGATATAACAAGTGAGAAGGTTTATACGGTTACTGCTTGGGTGAGACCTGTTTCGATAAGTGGTGCAACATTAAAAATATGGGCTTTTTGGTCAACGCCTCAGGGTGAAGTAGCGAAAAGCATCAGTTCCAGTTTTACTGGGAGTAGTGACAATTGGACATATGTGTGGAATCAAGTGGTGGCGCCATCCGATGCGACAAGTCTTCGGATTGTAATAGGAGCTGGACGAGGAACTGGAGAGGCGTTTGTGGATGCTGTTAAGGTCTGGAAGGAGTAAGTATATTTATCTTTAAAAAAACGGGCTGGTATTAGGTCGTCTAAATGAGGGTACTTTAAATTGGGTTGGATACAAATCAAGTAGATGTAAGAGAAGCAAATTCACACTCATATATCGTTTTTCTATCGCGTGAGTGAGACATAAAGTTTCATCTTAGGCATTAATATTTTTTCCGGTAGCAGTTGCTCTACTGGCTGCGATTAGAAAAAAGACTGACCCATCTTCAAAAAAGACAACTTGATAATAATTTACAGGTATCAGGTGCTATTGTACGATCTCGTCAGATAATTCTCAAAATTTTTTATTTTATCCCCTATAATCCTACCACTTCTTTTCCTTTCCTGATTAGGCAATTGAAGATTTCTAGGCAGTTCTTGCCTATGATGGATTTGGTAGCAGCTATTTTTGAGGGCCAAATCATATTATTAATACCTAAATCTTGTGTCAAATAGAATGGCAAGGGGGAACCGTTTAGGTGATTTTCTAAAGAATGGTTTGTGATATTCCTATGTTGGTTTGCAACCTGATTTAATTGGAGACAAAAACTCCACAAATTCTACAAGAAAATGTGTTGGTACCTACAATTTTTGTGTATGGCACATGATTTGCTGAAAAACTGACTAACAAATAAAAGAGGTTCATTATATCTTCCATCTCGATTATCTTCCATAAATCTCTTGAGAAAACAAAATCAAGTAATTAATTGTATATTAAAAGGAACATATAAGATCTTAATTGTCCCTTTATTTCCTATTCGTCGTGGCCCAATCTGTTCTTACTTCTGTCAGAAATTTGATTGATCTTCAATATAGGTGAAGGTAATTTCATACACTGATCATCCGAGGCACCTTATTTTCATCTTATTGTGCAAAGTATAAAAGCAACACAAACAAGAACAACTCTTCTAAATTATCAGAACTGATAACTGCCCAATTCTAATATTTCTTCGAAGGTTATCATTGAGTAAAGAAATGATTAACTCGATAATCGATCTTTTGCAATGGGGTAATTATCTCCTTCTGAAAAGGCTGCAACAAAAGGATTATCGCTTAGGTGAAAAACAGAAAGTTCACAGGTGTAGTTAAGCAACAGTATAGGTAAGATGATTTTTACACGAATCCTTGAAGGGGCATGAGGGAGGTTGAAGTGAAAAATCCCATCAATATTATTTTGATTTCAACAATGACCATGATAGGTTTAAGCCTACCTGGGGGTTTTGTAATGGCACAAAGTTCTCTCTTCTGTGAAACCAAATCACTACAAGTCATTTCCTCCCCAGTTAACCTTGAGGAAACAGGGCCTAGGGCTACTGTTTTTGTAAATCTAGGAGATAATATTCAACATTTAGTAGAAAAACATTCAGGAGGAACAACATTTATTATTGCTGCTGGCACACACCGCTTCCAAAATATACGACCAAAGAGTAACAATAGTTTTGTTGGAGAAAAAGGCGCAATTTTATCTGGGGCAATTGTCTTGACTAACTTTAGAAAAGAAGGTGCCCATTGGGTTGCTCATAACCAACGACAGCAGGGCTTCGTCAAAGGAGGTTGTGAAAAGGATCTTGGGAATCTACCTTCAGGAGGCTGTAAATTTCCAGAAGATCTCTTTTTCGATCATAACCCACTCTTACAAGTGACATCTCTAACTGATCTTGGTTCAGGATTGTGGTATTTTGACTATGCTAAGGATAGGATCTATCTTGCGGATGATCCTACAGGTCATCATGTGGAAACTAGCGTGACAAGGCATGCCTTTGAAGGAAATGCCAAAAATGTCACAATACAAGGGCTGGTTATTGAAAAATATTCTAATCCAACTCAAGAAGGAGCCATTCATCCTTTGGAGGGAGATAGAGAAGGTGGGTTGGGTGAGAATTGGAGAGTTAGAAATAATGAAATTCGCCTGAATCACGGATTTGGGATTCGAACCGGCCATCAAATGCTCATTTCCCATAATCATATTCATCATAATGGACAATTAGGGATAGGTGGGTCCGGCAATGGAATTTTGGTGGAGAATACCGAAATCGCACATAATAATACACAAGGATATAATTTTAGAAATGAAGCTGGAGGATTGAAATTAGTGAGGACAGATGGCGTTATTCTAAGAAGTAATTATGTTCATCACAATGTCGGTCCTGGGCTTTGGCTTGATGTTGATAATGTCAATATAATCTATGAAGGAAATCGTCTTTTTGCAAATAGAGGAATGGGAATTTTTCACGAGAAGGGCTATGAGGCAGTGATTAGGAATAATATAGCTGAAGAAAATGGATTTGGGTTTCCAACTTGGCTAATGGGCGGTGGAATTGTTGTGTCGGCATCATCTAATGTTGAAATTCATGGTAATACTGTCAGAAATAATGCTGATGGTATTGGTGTCGTTCAAGGTACAGACAAAAGTGGGTCTAGAGGGCCTTTCGTGACTGAAAATGTATTTGTTCATGATAATCGAATTGTTATGACCGATGGAGAGTCTGGCTTGGCGGTGAAAGCTCAGGATACTTCGTTTTTTACCGGAAGGAATAACCGTTTTGAGCGAAATAGCTATGTTCTTATTGGACCCAAAAAGCAGTTCTTTCGATGGTTGAACGCCCTTCAAACAGAAGAAGATTGGAGAAATGCTGGGTTGGATACTGGGGGCTCTTTTTCTCGAATTCCTTGAAATATGTAGTCGAAGTTCCCTGATCTCAACAGAGATTGCTGTTCTAGAAGCTTCATGAAAGTCTGCGAAGAAATTTCGAGAAAGCGGAGTCTTGGAAAACTTAGATTTTAGATTGCAGCAGGTATCTTATGAAGTCGTATCCTCTAACAGTTTCCTGTAAATATTGAGAAGTAGATGATAATTGTGTGAAGCGGTATATTTACTTTCAAACTCTCTTCTAGCCATGAGTCTCATGTGGGCACGTTCCGTTGGATGATTGAAAATCCAGTCGACTTGTTTCGCGAGATCTTGGGCGTTTCCTGGTTCGAATCGTAAGCCTGTTTTTTGCTCTAGAATAAGTTCAGAGATACTTCCAATTTTGGAGCCTATAACGGGCAGGCCAGTGGCATAGGCTTCCGCTATGATCAAAGGAAACCCCTCATAGCAAACAGAAGGAAAGATGAGGACACTGGCATTTTTTAAGAGAAGAAAAATTTGGTCTCTAGAGAGGTGGCCGACATACTCGATGCCAGGTATCTGTTGAGTAGCCTGTCTGACTTTTTCTGCCAAAGGACCCGTGCCGGCGATTTTTAATGGGATTTTCCCATTTAGTGTTTTCCATGCTTCAAGGAGTGTGTTCATGCCCTTTTCTGGTGAGAGTCGTCCAACAAACGCTGCATAGTGCCCTTCTCCATGACCAATCCCAGGATCATCGCCGACGAAATTAGGTTTGACTGTAATTTTCGCACTGGGAAGGCCTCCCTCGATAAATTTATTCTTCGAAAATTCGCTTAATACTATATATGTATTGATTTTGCGTTCCCACGTTTTTAGCATTCGGTGCACTATTTGCATCAAGGCAACAACCCCACTTGCTTTATGATTTCCGCGATAACAAGCATGTAAAATTCCTGGCCACGGCATTAATTTTCCAAGGCAATCCTCGCAGACATTCTCGTTACGAAAAAAATTTGGGTTAGAACAAAATAAACGATAGTTGTGTAAGGTTTGGATTACAGGAGTATTCTCAGATGTTGCTGCGTAATAGACAAGAGGGGAGATGAGTGGAAATGTATTGTGAATATGCATGAGGTCAGGACATTCTTTTTTGAGTAAAATTTTTATGTCTCGATACATCTGATTATTCCAAATTGTTTTTTGTGCAAGCTGAATTCCCATAAATTCTGCGACTTGGTCGTTATGCGCAGTGTAGTGTAGGACGGTGTGACCATAGGACTTAAGAAGATGACTTTCACCAGTAAAGACCTGATCTTCTCCACCAGGACTTTGATAATAATTGTGAACAAGAAGAATTTTCATAACTTTGGGAGGCACGAATTATTGAAACAAATGAATCGTTGTCGGTCCATTCACTATCAAATTGTGTACGCTTAGGAGGCTAACTTTCGCCGTAGATATTCTGCATAACCTAGAATCAATAGAAATGTAAGAGAGGGATGCCAAATTAATCCAGATGTAAACCAAGAGCGAACAGATAGCACCATAAAAACACTCATGGCTTCAAGCGTGAGTGCTGCGATAACTCTTTCATTTGACAAACTGGTGTGTGTGCGAAGAAAAATTTTCCAGATCGTTAAAAAGCCTGCGATAAGCAATAAAAGTCCAATAATACCAACGCCAAGTAGTGCTTCTAGCCAGGTATTGTGAATAGATGAAGTTGTTTCAGCTCCTGCTTCTGCGAGTGCAGAAAACCTTGATCCAGCATAGGCTCCATATCCAGTCAATGGTTGTTGTATAAATAAGTCCCAGCCGAATTGCCACCATTGTGTTCGACCAGAAAGGGATGCAAAAAGCTCTGGGTTTTGTCCTCGAAGAATATAACTCCAGATCATATCTCCTACACTTCCAAATACAAGGACAATCATAAGACCGCCTGAGAATAAGACCATGAATCCAAAATTTTTACCTCTCACAACTATCAGAAGCACAGCGATTAAAAATCCCAATAATGCAGAACGGGTTTGTGCAAGAATTAGCATGCCAAAGGCCATTCCCAGTACCGTGATATAAAACTGTTTGTCATGTTCCTGAGTTATAAGTCGGACAAGCGCAACCGTGCTCAGGATGGCACCTAGTTCGCCGACTCCATTGGAAGCGATAAACGGCATAACACCTTGAACTTGAATTCCCAACAGTCCAACTCCATAGGTTATGGTTTTGTTTGGCCAAAGAATCAGGCCAATCAAAATAGTTCCCAGCAACCCTCCATACAGAAGCCAAGTTAAATTAAATAGTAGCTTCCAATCATCAAGCTTCTTGAGAGAACTGACAATTGCAGCAACTAATGCGATATCGATGAAATATTCAACCCCTTTATAAAGTGTCCATTCCGGATATACTGACCAAAATGTTGAGCAGATACCTAAGGCGGCGTATCCAGCTACAAAGCCTACGCTTCCCTGTGTCATAGCTGGGAGCCAATCTGGTTGGCGCATTATCAGTCGATATAACAAAATAATACCAACAAGCGAAACAAGTCCCATTCGATAAGCAGCCCAAAAATCCAGTGGCGTAGAGACTGCCGCATCAGTTTCTCGAATGCGAAACACTAACCCACTTAAAAACAATGCGATCCAAGCTCCATGCCACCATTGAAATTGGCTGAAGAGATTGACGACCTTGACGCTACCAATCCGAAAATTCTGAACAGCAATCACTAACAGAGGAAGAACAAAAAGAAAGGCAATGGCAGAAAGTCCAAAATATACAATGACTACTCCAAGTAGTGTTCCTAATGACAGCCATAGGAAAAAACTTAGCATAAAGCAGCTAAACTCATTTATTTATTTCATGAACTGGATGGGTTGAGGGGGCGAGGTCACAGAGCTCTTTTTAATTGGAGCGTTTGTGTAAGGGCCAAGTAATGGTGGTGGAATTGTTTGGCTTTTCGTTCCCAAGAAAATTCTTGAATAACTCGGTTATGTGCGTGTTGTCCCATTTGTCTTCGAAGCATTTCATCTTTCGCCAAACGACGCATTGCCTGGGCCAAATCGTTGATGGTGCGGCTCTCTTTTGTAGGAAGAATTTTGATTCCAGTCTCTGGTGTGACTAGGTAAGAGGGTCCACCATGATCCAGACATATAACGGGTTTTCTTGCTGCCATACTTTCTAGACAGACAAAGCTTCCGGAGTCATGCAAGCTTGGGTGAACCAAAATATGGCATTCTTTGACTTTCTTGAGTGCTTCCCTGCGCTCAAGCCTTCCGAAAAAAAATACAATATTCTGTAGTTCTAGCTTTTGGGCTAAAGCTTCTAATCTCATACGCTCGGGTCCATTACCGATAATCCAATATTCAACTTTTTTCAGGTCTGATTGTTTTAACGCTTTGAGCGCAAGATGGGTTCCTTTCCAATGTAGGAGGTTCCCCAAGCTGAAGAATTTGACCTTTTCGCCAATGCTTAGGACTGAACTATCATCTGATAGAAAATCAACTTCCTCTGAATTTAAGGCAGTCTGATTCATGACTTGGTGACTCTGGCAGCCAATACGTGTAAGGCAGGCATCCGTTTGTGGGGTAGCGGCTAAACTTAAACTGCTCTTTGCAGCGGTCATTCTGACAAAGGGGTCATGTTCTCCCAGCCACCGAACAACATCACGTCCTGATTCCCATAGCCTTCCTTGCCAGCTATATCCAGCATGAAAACCGTGTGGAGTGGATTCGCCTCCTCCTACTGGTCCCCACAAGAAAGGTATTGGTAAGAAAGCCAGAAAACTGGGGTTCCAATAGCGAGCAAAGGTCACATGATGGGCAAGGTCAAACCCAATCTCTAGATGAAGTCGTTTGGCCAGACGGGCTATGCTCATTTGCCATAAGTAGTAATAGAGCTGAATGCCACGTCCATGCCGCTTCCACCAGATACTCCACTGAGGTAGGTCATGGTATACAAAAGTCACAGTGGGTAGAGGGTTAGATTGCAAACTATGTTCGATCGCTGTTCGATTATTCGTTCGGGTAAGGACCCACAGTTGGTGATATTTTGCTAAAGAACAAACGGTATTCCATCCAACTGCTGGTTCAGACCCTTTTGTTGGCTCACAAGCATACGCCGAAATTAATACTTTTAAGGATTCTTGCCTTATAGTTCCCACAATTTTTTCCTCCATACTTGTGGAGGGGTAGTCGAAGAATGGCCATCCTCAGATCCAACAAGAAAATCTTGATAAGCCGTAAGCTTGATTAATGCCTCCGCTTCTGCTGAACTCAACAGATATTTCTTGGATTGAGTAAGAATCTTCATGGTGTAGGACTTAGTTTTTTCTGGAGACCAAAAATAAATAAGTCGGGCAATCTGAAAAATATAATGGATGCTATCTAGAAGAGGAAAGCCTTCTTCATGACCATATTCCCAATCAATGGCCACTAATTTTCCATTTTCCCCGCAAATAATATTCCATGGTGTAAAGTCTCCATGGTGAAACGTCACTGGCCATTCCCGAGAGGATAATATATCCAGCCAGGAGTGAGTGCATTGGTGAGAAGGCGTTTGATAGAACTGAAGCATGGGATGTATAGCTAAATTTCTTAGATCCGGAGTTTCGAAGGTTTGTAATAGTTCAAGGACTTGATCTGAGATAGGTAAGGTACTCGTGAGTCGCTGGCCTTGAATGGGACTTGTTAGGAGGGCTAACCCGTCACCCATTGGACCATATTTTTTAACTGCTGGTCCGAACTCTTGTGGAAGGCGAGTTAATAAACAAAATTCACGTTCAAGCAGAGCACGGGCGCGTGGAGCTTCTGCATATTTAATATAGCCGATTATCTTGTCCCGGTCCCATAATTCCACAATAAGTTTTTGGGTAGGTCCTGGTGCCCCAACCAAAACCACGCACGAGTCTAAATTAGGGAGCCGGTCATGAACAAATTCTTCAACGACCCATTGGGAGATCTGATTACTCCAGGACGAGACATACCCGGTTGCGGCTCTAACACGAACAAACAAGCGGTGTATTTTCGCTGAGAGTCGAAAGGCAGGGTAAAGTGAGCTTTTCTTCCATCGTTGAGCTGAAGTGGTGCCAACAACATAGAGCTTTGCCTGATCAGCATTTGGCAGCGCAAATATCGTGGCTTGCGGTGGAAGTAATTGTCCTAATTCCATGTTTCTTTCTCATTGAATCCTAATCGTTGCTGTACACGAGATGCCATATATTTCAGCACAACTTGTTCAATTTGCATCACGACTTGATCAAGGGGTTTCGCACTATCAATGAGGATCCCATTGGGGAGAGAACGTATTAGTTCTTGATATGCCTTCCTTTGCCGACCCACTTCATGAATGTTGACTTCCTGCTTACGCTGTAGAATGATTTCTGGTGGCGCATCAAGTAAAAACACGAGGTCTGGTTTAGGAATGCACTTTCCAATCAATATGGCTAACTGAAGAGAGCCACCGTAGCGATACCGTCGTGAATCCACGAATACATCGTAATAATAGCGATCAAATAAGACTAAGGTAGAACTGACTAAGCGAAAATAAATATCTAGCCAATAGCCCACGAAGTAATCAATCCACCACATCGCGAGTTTTATCATGGAAGCGCAAAGACCTCGAGGTGGAGATTCATGAGGAGATTTCGTGTTAGATGTGGGGCTTACCCGCCCAATCCAATTTGGGCGGTGGTGATAATACTTCGTCTTACGAAATGCTGGAGCTAAGCTCTCTTGTAGACGAGACAGTACCGCGCTTTTTCCTGATCCGTCAGGGCCCAAGAATACTACAAAAAGCCCTGTCGGATTGAAAACCCGATGGACTCTCCTTGTAAACTCAAAAAAACGATTTTTGGGTGATGGTTTCACATTCTTCCATAAACTTTCCCTGAATTTTTCTAGTTGAGACGCATTGTTGCGCCAAGTATTCTGTGCGGCCATGTCTGCCAATTGCTCCGTTGGAACTCTTGGCCAAAAGCGTTGGAGAAGGTGCAATGAACCTTGAGTATTTTTCTGCCATTGTGCAGTTAAATACTCTGCTTGCGCTGTAGTTATTCCGCCTTTTTCAATTTTCTTAATGAGATAATAAATAAAGGTATAAGAGGGTTCGGGGACAAAGAACTCTTGCTTTTGGCCGTTTAAGGCATGAGATTGGTAGCGTCCATCTAACATTTCCTTTGCCGTAAGATAGGTGCGTCCTTTTCGCATATACTGGTGGCAGATATCTGGATGTAGGAAGAAGAGACGTCCAGATTTATCGTGCCAGGCTATGACACAGTACCAAGCTTCAATCTCATGTTGAAGCATTTGAATGAAGTAGACTTTTTTTTCATCACAAAAATGTTGCAACATCTGAGTGAATGTCTTGAACTGGCCTGCTGCAATGACGATATCAATATCTCCTTCAATCGTGGTAGGAAGAAGTCTTGAATCACCCACAACAACATAGGGGATGCTCCAAGTCTGTAAGGTTTCAAGCAACTTTTTTGCTACGATTGCTCGCGGGTCTGTCTCCATTACAAGGCCTTGTTTTCTTTGTCCTTGCTCATCCATATTTGCTTCCAACAAAACCAGGCCATGGCAAGAGCGGTTGTTAAGGAACCAAATGTAATGGCTGATGCTGCCCCTGGCAATTTCCAAAGAGCGATGCCCACTAACGCAAAGGGGACGGTAGCAATCATGGCGCAGGCATAGGCTCGAAAGATTGACTCTGGTTTGTTCACTGCCCTAAGAAACATACCAAAGACAGATGCCAAGGTTGCAAAAATTACCGACAATCCAATCAAAGACAATAGGCCAGCATGTTCACTATATTTTCCACTATACAGCCATTCCATTACTTTTTCCCCGAAAAATGTCAAGCCGAGCCAATACAAAAGTGAAACAAAGGCCGCTAAAATTAGAGCCTTGATGGCCAAGGCTTTGAAATTTTTTCCTTGACGAACTCTCACTAAAGTAGGAACGATCACATCACCTATTGCAAGAGTCATATTCTGAAAAGGAACTAAGAGGTTCATGAGCGCTCGAAGTGCAGCGCTAGCTTCTAATCCTCCCCAAATTGGTAGAAACACATAATAGAAGTTTGATGGTATCCATCGGAGAAAGGCGGTGCCAGTCGCCCACCGTCCGTATTTCCTATGATCGTTGAAGCTAGATTGGAATAGGGTTTTCTTCCCAAGTGTCGCTTTAAGCGGAATGGGTTTGATCATCCACCATACTGAAAGCACACTTGCGATAGCCATGACTCCCAACGCTGAGGCAGACGAGAGGTGGTAAAAAAAATGAAGTCCAGCAATTCCTCCCAGCATAACTATTAAATATACAATCCCTGCGTAGGCGGCTAAATGTGGCGTGGCATTGATATAAGTAATTCGACGCATAATCCACTGGAGTAGAATGCAGGGACTTGCTAATGCCATTGCACTGAGAGTGATGGCAAGCGTGGTTTGTCCGGCGTAAAAGAGACACACTGAACAAAATAGAATGAGTACGCTGGCACAAGCAGATATGGCACAATGTCCCCAAAAGATTACCCCAAGATAATCAAGAAGCTGGTCTTTGTACTTTCCAGCGCCAAAGACCAGCATTGGTTCACTTAACAAGGTGGTATGAAATGCGGCCACCAGAAAAAAAACTGCCAATGCTACTGAAAAAGATCCATACTCTGACTGAGTCAACCAGCTTGCCAACACGACGTTCAAAATGAAATTTGAAGAAGCAAAAAGACCTTTATCGACAAGAGCCCAAAATCCTTTGCCTACAAGATCTTCTGATAAAAAACGCATGGCAATTGAGTGAGGCTGGAGTTTTTACTTTTAAATAGTATGATGGATTTAGGCATTTGTCTAAATGTCATTAGCTAGCAATGCCATGCTCATATTTCTTTTCTAGATCTTTGAGATACGAATTCCAGTTCCATTGAGCATGTATATCTTTGGCTGCCTGTCTACCAATTTCTACCGAATGTTGAGGGTTCGCTATGAGTTTTTCCACAATTTTGGAAATCTCTCGGGAATCACCTGGAGGGACGAGAAATCCATTTTCCCCTGATTGAATTAATTCTATGTTCGAATCAATTGATGTGGTAATTACTGTGCAGCCTGCCTGCATACTTTCTAGAACTGAAAACTGTGGATTTACGCTTAACCCTCTGAAAGGAAGCAATACACAGATTGATTCCGCAAGTAGTCGAGCGAGAGAGAGGCCATTGCTATATGGAAATTCAAAAAGATTTACATTGGGATGTTCATTTGCCAGTTCTGCAAGACCAGGAACAGGGTTCCAGTATGGTCGTACAGCAAAATCAAAATTGATCTCGGGAAATTTTGGAGCGAGCTCTCGATAAACGTTCATACAGACATCTGCTCCATTGCCTAATGAAGGGTCACGCCAAAAGACGATACGACGGCGAGGAGAGGCCGCTTGACCTTGTACTTCTGATAGCATATCACGCACAACTCCATGCTTGATGACGTGGACGGCTAATCCCTTTGCTCTCCCTTTTGCGGCTAGATATTCCGTGGTGGTGATTATCGATTTGAATTGGTTCCAAAAAACTTTGCTGGTCGGCCATGCAGGGTCCGGGAACGGATCAATAGAGATAGTAAATATCTTAGGTGTTTTGACTCCAATGAGTCTCAGTGAAGCGGCGAGATAGGCCAGGCGATATCCTCCAAAAAAATGGAGAAGGTCAAATTTTTCTCGTTGAACAATTCTTTTAATTTCTTGTAGTTGTTTATAGACTTTCAATAGATGAAGGCCGGGGGATGGGGCACCCTGATTATTGGCTGTAGGAAGCGAACGGTATCCATGAGGTATCTGATGGACTGGCACCTCTTGCGGAAGACAGGCTGGAAGAGTTTGATTTTCCCCAATCTCTGTCGTCAATAGTTGGACCTCATGTTGATGACCCTTCACTAATTTCATGGTTTGAAAGGGGAGCTGGACGTGGCCAGAAACCACATTCTCAAATCCACGGGTATTGGCTACTTGGGACACAATAAAACCAATTTTTAAATTCCTCATTAACAGATCTCTTGATTAATTGACGGAAAAATTCGTTACAGTGAGACAGCAAAATGAACTGTGCCAGAGAAAAGAATAGCAAACTGACTTATAAGCTGCCTCAGTGATTGGCCAGCAGCGGCCATCGTTGGGAAGGTGAACTGGGAATGTAATGACGATTCAATGCAGATACTCACACCAGGTTATTGTTTCCGAAAAAGGATGTATCCCCTAGTACAGAAACGAGGGAAAATAGTACTCAGAATACTGTCTACTCTATGTAACATATTGAGGGTGGGTTGAGGCATCATATGAAAAATGCCCATAGTTAGAAAAAATGCTCCACGACACCACACTGGGATTGCTCCACAGTGATGCCCACGGTCAATGACTGCATGAGGGCGCAGTAGGACATCTTGACCCTTTGAATGTCGAATCGGTGCTCGGTAATAATTGATATATTCGACTAAAGTATAGCCATCATTTTTTGTGACTCGGAACATATCCTCCATAACGTTTAGAGCATAGTCGGATGATTCAGTTTGATTTAATAACCGAATGCAATAGGTGAAATCAAAGGTTCGATCTGGATAAGGTAAATGACTTGCTTCACCAAGACGAGGTTGGAAATGACTTGAAAAGGCACTAATTTTATTTTTACAAATTGACAGCATATCTGGGGACGCATCAGTCCCATCAACATGATATCCTTTTTGAGCCATCTCCACTAAAAACCGACCTGTTCCGCAACCGACTTCAAGTATTGCAGCATCTTCAGAAAGATACGGTAAGACGTTGTTCAACATATTCAGTTCAATATTGTGAACAACCTGTCCACTCTTTTGGCTAAATCGCCTTTCATCATACGTTAGAGCTTTTTCCTTGAGATAGGCAGTCTGGATGGATGGATTCACCATTGTAGCTAATTCCTTGATTGGGTTATTGCAGTCAAAGTTGTCGTAAATTTTCCTTTAAATGGGCAGCAATTCTTGCTGCAATGGCCACAATTGTCAGTGTAGGATTTGCTTGGCTAGAGGTTGGGAATACTGAACTGCTGGCAATAAATAAGTTTCTTACTCCATGTACCCGGCAATGTTCATTGACAACGCCTTTTGATTCCTCCTTCGCCATCCGTGTGGTTCCAATATGGTGCCCTCCCACTCCAATCTGTTCACGAATATGTCCTCGTACATCCTGTTGATTGTAAATAACTTTCCCGCATTCATACTTTTTTAGTTGCTCATCGATCAGTTGATGTGAGCGAACAATGCTTTCCACGTCTAGGTCATGCACTCTAAAATCGACCAGTAAGCGTGGAACGCCAAGCGTATCTCGATCGTTCGAAAGAGTCACCTTGCTTTCAAAGTTCGGTGATTGTTCTGTGTGATAATGGAGGCTATAGGTGTTTGACTTACCCTTTATCACAAGAGAGGGCATAATTCGTTTTTTTAGGAAGCGTTTGTAGACAAATTGTGGCATGGTAAAAAGAATGCCGGGTATATCGGTCAATACGTTTCGCAAGTGTTGAGCATAGACCTGGATGCTGGTGTGTCCCATCGCGAGTTGTTTGCTATATTCAGGAGGGATTCTCCTTTGAATCGCTTGGATATTCTTAGCAAAAAAAGCCAATGAGAGAACTCCATTATGGTGGTCGGGATCATACATTGGTGGATTGTCAAGCATTGCCACAAAATTTAAAATTTTATTCTTTCGTTGAGCTTCCTCAGAAATCCAAAAACGTCGTCGACAATAGACTCCATCTGGGTCGACTTCGTATCCAAAGATGACTTGATTAGGATCGCATGTGAGTTTGATGTCACAGATATTTCCAGAAATATGAGACATATAACATCGCCCAAGCCATCCACTATGATTGCCTATCCCAGCCTTATGGAATTTATTGGATGCAAGGAGGAGGCGTGTTACTTCCAGGCCACCTGTAGAAAGTACAACTGCATGGCCTTTGGCCTCAAAAACATTTTTCTCCAGAGAGGCCAGTTGCAAGCCTGAAACGCAATGGCCATCGTTTGTGACATTGATATTCAGACAATTGGCGTTCAAGATAAGTTGTATGTTGGGGGCGGTCTTTAGTTTTTCAAAATACGACTCCCCGAAATGAGTTGGGAGACTAAATCTTTCGAGAACACTAGTAACTATATCCCCATCTTGAAATCCTGGAATCATATGGGCTGGAGCCGAGGGGACGGCTTTTTTCACAAGATATGTGAAGTTTCCACAATGGCAGTATTTCTGTGCGATTCGATAAAATGGCTCCAAATCTTTTCGACTAATTGGCCAACTGCTGTGAGGCATATATTCACGATGTTCAAAATCAATATTATCGAACGGAATGCAACGCCCACCCCATACCGCGGTTGTTCCACCAAGTCGGCGATGCCGATATTGTTCAAGAGGAGCATGAATGTTTGGATTTACTACCGTCCCTTTGTATAAGTCTTGCGTGGCGGGGTTCCATTTTTGATTTCCGGCTTCCAATAAGATCACCTGTAATCCCTCTTTAGCTAATTCAAGGGCAAGGGTGATACCAGCAGCTCCAGCACCAACGATACAAACATCACTAGTGAAGACCGAATTTTTTTGAATGTGTCGTGCATCAAATAGCATAAAATTTTATCGGCCCGGCATTCTGTTTATGAACTCAATGTATCCATTTCATTAGATGAGAGTGAGGGTAGAGAGAGGATATTACAGTTATCCTCCAGATGTGGAAGCGACGAAATTCCAGGTAAGACAACCCCAACTCCCTGTAGTTGTGCGACAAATTGTAAAGCTACCTGTGCCATTGTACGTGCAGGATTTCTTTTTGCGAAGTTAAGGAGTGGTGGGTGTGAGAATACCGATCCTCCTGCGAAGGGTTGTCGTGCAATAATAGGCATTCCTTTTTCAATGGCTAAAGGCAATATTTTTTGGAGTGTATAGCGTTCTTGCACATGTACTGCAAGTTGCAATACTGAAATTTGAGGAATCGTTAAGCAAGCTAATGCCTCTTCCCCAGTCGCACACGATACCCCAAAATATCGAATCATTCCCCTAGTTTTTAGGTTTTCCAGAGTTTTGAAAATTTCTTCGTTTTGAAGCACTGTTGCTGGTGGGCTATGTAATAAAAATAAATCTAAGTAATCTGTTCCAAGGCGACGTAAACTACCTTCTATGGCAGTTCTTATATACGAAGGTGAAAAGTTTTGCCTTGAGACTTGGTTGCGTACATATAATGATGGATTCTGGGTTGCAGGAAATGTCCCCACAATTCGCTTTGCCAGAGGCTTCACCCATCTCATAATTTTGGGAAAGGCTCCAAAATCATAGCCTGCTTTCGAGCAAATAAGGAGTTCATTCCTTAGTCCTCTTACAGCCTTGCCTAAAAACCTTTCGCTGTCGCCACCTCCGTAGCTATCAGCCGTGTCAAAGAAATTAATTCCCCTATCGATGGTTCTATGAATGAGAGACCTGACATCATCTTGTGTGTGTGAATTATTAAGTGATGCAATTCGACTACAACCAAACCCAATCACAGAAGGCTGTAAATCTGTTGATCCTAGATGCCGGTATTCCATAATAGCGTTGCTATGATGCTGTTAGAAAGACAGTGGCATAATTGCGTAAACTGTACTGCCTGAAGCTAGTGGGTTAATAGTGTGTGTTTCATGATGATAACAAGTCCTCTTCCTCAATGAATGACTTGTCTCACCTTCAGCGTGGCTTATTACTCTGAAATTTGACAAGGGAAAAATTAGTGGCTTCAAGATACATCCAAAGTTTTTTTGAGGTTTTTCCATCTCATAATAACTGTTGGGTAGCCATCGTACTTTTTTTCTGTAGTAGGCCTAAACTGCTATTGCTATTCATATCATTTTAGGAAAAAGATTAAGCGACGAGCTTACGGTATGCATGAATTACGTCGGTTGCCACCCTGTCCCAACTATATGCCTTGGCAAAATTTATCGCGTTTCTTGAAAGGCGTTGATAATCTGTGTTAGGGAGATGCAAAAGTGAAGCCATGGTTTCATAAAGTTTTGTACTATCCAGAGGAACTTGGAAGCCAAAATCTGCATCTTTTACCCAATCTCCAAAATGACTTTCACGTGTGGCTATAAGTGGGATTCCATGAGCAATGGCTTCAGATGGAGTAATTGCCATTCCAGCATATCGATAAAGGTTTAAAAAAAAATCAGCCTCTTCCCAAATCCTTTCTTTATCTTTTCCCCATACTCCATCTCTAATATCAAGGATCCCATTTCCAAGTTGTTTTGCCAGCTGTTCCAATACATGGCGAGAATTTTTTACAGTAGGGCCTGCAAGGATTACTTTTAGCATTTGACAGGGATCTGTTCGTGCAAAACCTTTCAGTGCTTCACATATTAAATCAAGTCCTTTGTGATAAATATCCAATCGTCCTAAGTGTAAAAACGTCAGGGGCTTGTGAAGCTTACGCTGATCGATGTGATCTGTCCTTACCCACTCCGCTTGAATTCCATTTGGCGCGATAAAGACTGTTGGTAATCCTGAGGACTGGACAAGGTCCTTCTCATATTGTGAATGAACATGAATTCCCGTTGCATTTTTTAGCAGAGGAACGTCAAAAAAACGGTGCCAAAATTTCTTTGCCCAGATTTGTAAAAGGATTTGCTTTTTTTCACCAAATCGAATATTCATGCCATGTGGGCTCAGGTTCCCATGCGTTGACACGACATACGGAATTTTCGCTCGGTACACTTCTAAGGCCCAAAGTTGATGAATGGGAATCCATAGTCCGGTAATATGAACAAGATCTGGTTTGCTGGATTTAAGGAGGTTACGGAGCTGGAAAAGCTCATTCATGCCAGAGGATATGACTGGCGAATGATTTGAATGCAATAAAGCTGGCCATGTTTCAGGTTGACGGCCTTTTTGAGCAAAAGAAGTCAGGCTACACTCAGACTTGATCTGCCCCTCAATAAGGCATCGTGTTTGATAGGGAATGCCTCCATCAAGCCATAGGTCACGATAAAGATGGAGGATCTTCACCGTGGACTCCTTGACAGTTTTGATCGAGCAGGGGGGGTAAGTGAATGAGTGTTGTATGAAAAACTGGTATTAAATATTCTCTTTTTTGTTCTTCGGCACCAATAGAAATTAATTAAACCTTGACTTGTCCTTCGAGGGGTTTTTGGGACTTTGACTCGTGAAATTCGGTGATAAATGACTCCATGGTGGCGAATACTAAGTCGCTGAGTTTCCACTTCGGTTCCCATCCCAACAAAGTCTTTGCCTTGGTGATATCAGGTATGCGTCTGTCAGAATCTTCATAACCTTTACCATAAAACTCTTCTCCAGAGACAGTCTGAATTTCAGCTGACGGTACCTCATTTGACCGAAAGTTTTTTGAATAGAGGTCTTTCATGAGAAGGGCTAGACCGTGAATCGATATTTCATTTTCTGGAGTTCCGATATTAAAAATTTGTTTATCGCAGACACCATTTGGATTGAGGACAATTTTGTAAATGCAGTCAACGGCGTCATCGATATAGGTATAACAGCGGCGGTGATGACCTCCATCCACAAGCTTCATTATCCCTCCATGAAGTAGGGCATCCATGAAAAATGAAAAGACTCGAGGAATGCCTTCATACTCACTAGGGAGAAAGTCAATTTTGGGACCTATAAAGTTAAAGGGGCGGATGATTGAATAGTTAAAGTCCTGCTCTAAGCCGTAGGCATGAAGCACTCGCTCTAATAACTGTTTTGCAGATGCATAAATCCATCGATGCCTTTCGACTGGTCCCATGATCAAATTTGTGGAGTCTTCCGAAAAAGTGGCAAATTGCGGATCATCAGGATTCGGTAGTTGACTATTCAGAAAACTTGCAGGAGTCTTGCCATACACTTCACATGTAGAGAATTGGATTAATCGTCTATTGTGAAGAGCACAGGCCTCAGCAATTTTAAGATTTTCTGTGAAGTTTAGATGGAATACCTCTAATGGCATTTTGACGTAGAGGCCAGGATTGGCGTAAGCAATGAGATCAATGACAAGATCCGACTCCTGAACCAAATCAGCCAAACCCCACTCAGGTTGTCGAATGTCTGCTTTCACCACGCGTAGGTGTGAAATACTTAACCATTCTTCAATTTTGGAGTGATCCTTGTCGATAACAATGACGGTGTGTCCTTCTTTGAGTAGTCGGGCGGTTAAGTGCGAACCAATAAATCCAGCTCCACCGAGACAAAGTATTTTCAAGCGATTCCTCACTGTTAATTGTGGATGTTGGGGGAAACTAATTGCCAAAAATATGAGAAGCAACACTTATTTGTTGATCAGCTCACAATGCCTATTTCATGTCTCAAAATTTTCCAAACAAACAATGAATTGGTCACAAGATACCTTTGCCATAGCCTCTTGGGTTCGCAAGACAACCGGAATAACCATTCTAAGCTGTGTTGCTGCATCCAGGGAGGAGCCATTTTTTTAAGGCCAGCATGGAAATCGAAAGCGGCACCGACACACATTTGCACTCCCTGAATTTTCTCTCGATGATCAAACGCAAAGTGTTCTTGTTTCGGACATCCTAACCCTAAAAAAATAAGGCCCGCACCACTCTGATTGATCCGTTCTACCGTGGCATTGTCTTCAGTTGGTGTAAGTGGACAGAAAGGTGGTGCTTCTGTTCCAACAATGCGCAACAAAGGAAATTGTTTAAGAAGGTTGTGTTGTAATTTTTTTAGAACGACGTGTCGGCTTCCGTAGAGATAGATCCCAATATTTTTCTGTTCCGCCTGTTTGCATAGTCGTAGCATGAGTTCGGGACCGTACACGCGATCTGAAAGATTCGTGTGATGGAATCGATTCAAGGCCCATCGAATGGGTTGGCCGTCTGGTGCTACAATATCAAACTGGTTTATTTTTTTTTTGAGCACGGGGTTGGATGTGGCCTCGATCAAGCCGTGGACAGGCATATGATCCACAATCATAGGGTGGCGTTCTTGGGCGGCGTTGATAATGAGATCCGTGGCTTCTTCGTAATCAATTCGACTAAGGCCTATGTCAAAGAGATCAAATTTAGGAGGACAAGTCAAAAATTTTGGCGTAGGACCAAGCAAGGAATTTGGTAGATACGATGAATAGGCTTTCGGTGCGCCGCTATAATTCATGGGAGAGAGCGAGTTCGAATGCGGTTTTTTGAGTGAGATACCACTCATATGTCATTTTGATGCCTTCAGTAAGAGGAATCGTTGGTCTACAGCCGACGGTATTTAGAGGATTCATGTCCAGTCTTCGTTTAGGTGTTCCATCCGGTTTGCTGGAATCCCATATTATATCTTCTGAGGCACCAATCAAATTTTTGACCAATTCAGTTAACTCCAAAATGCTAATCTCTTCTCCACTTCCAATATTTATCAAGGGTCCTGTTGGGTTATTCAATAAATTCTGAAATTGTTCATCTTTAAGGTTTTTGAGAAAGCACAAAATGTTAGCACAATCATCTGCGTGGAGGAATTCTCGTCTAGCTTGCCCCGTTTCCCATAGTGTTACAGGAGTAGGACGAATCTTAGCCTCGTGAAACTTTCGAATCAAGGCTGGCTCGTCTGATGATGCTGTGAACATGGTACCCATTGGAAAGGAGAAGCTCTGCGAGGTACGACCCATCCTGTCCTGTGATGCCGGTAATGAGAGCGGTTCGCTGCATAAACTATTGTTGATACTAGGTTGCCCCAGTTCCTTTCATGACGGCAGGAATGGTCTTAAATAAAATTTTCAAATCTAGCCAGAGTGTCCATTTATCAATATATTGAAGGTCAAGTTCCATCCATTTGGTGAACGAAAGAGAGCTTCGCCCGCTAACTTGCCATAGACACGTCAGTCCAGGTCTCACACTCCATCGGCGCCGTTGCCAATCTTCGTTGAATTCTTGAA
The DNA here is from genome assembly GCA_965223685.1 of Nitrospirales bacterium. Classification (GTDB taxonomy): domain Bacteria; phylum Nitrospirota; class Nitrospiria; order Nitrospirales; family UBA8639; genus Nitrospira_E. Next base: position 580,429 of record CBDCXG010000002.1, on the reverse strand, counting down.
GGTCGCGAAGGGGAAGGGGGCGAGGTCCCACAAGGCTCATATCTCCATGAATGACATTAATGAGTTGCGGGAGTTCATCAATGCTGGTTTTTCGCAAAAAATGGCCAAGAGTAGTGATGCGAGGATCATCCGTAATTTTGAATGCTGCTCCATTGACCTCGTTCAAATGCTCGAGGGCCGATTGGTGTAATTCCGCATCCTCAACCATTGTCCGAAACTTTATCAGCCGAAATAGTCGTTTGTTCAATCCCACTCGTTCCTGGATGAAAAAAACTGGACCAGGAGAGGTAATTTTTATAATAGCCGCGATAAAGGCAAAAAATGGGAGAAGGAGAAGAATCGAAGGGACGGCAATGAGTAAATCAATAATTCGTTTGATGAAAATAGCTTGATCGCCTATGGCACCAGTATGATGGGTTAAGGTTGGATAGGCTCCTATTTCATCTATGGAAGATTTTGCGTGTTTTTGTAAAAAAAGATCTCCCATCATACGCACAAGTATCCCTTGTTCTTCGCATTGAGCCACAATTTGAGACGCTTGGTAATAATATGAACGCAGGGGAAGGGCAATTACGACTTCATCAACTGAATGACTGCGAATAAATTCAGGAAAAGTTTTAAGTGAGGAAATGATGGAACCATCCTCAATGTTTGGATGGTTGAGTCTTTCCCAAGGCTCATCAGCAAATCCCAGGAGACGATAGCCCAAGTCTTGTTTTGTCTTAATTTCTTCGGAAAATTTCAAGGCACGTTGATTGGTCCCAACAATAACGATATTGCGTAAGTTTCTACCTTTTCGCCTCATCAAGGCCAAGGTTCCTCGAATGCCTAGGCGGCTAATGCACATTAAAAGACTCACGAAGATCCAAAAGGTTAGGAGAAATCCCGATGTTACCATCTCAATATGGAGGACGAAGGCCGCTCCTGCAGTGAGCAAAGTTCCTAGAGATGTGGCCTTAAGAATATCAATATTTTCTTCTGCGATTGTTGAGAGTCGCTTGGATTCATAAAGATTGAGAGATGAACAGATAAGATGCCAAATCCCCATCAGGCTCACTCCTATGAGGAAATTTTCTATTTTTATTCGAAGGGACAAAAAATCTTCAAAAGGCAGAATGCTACTGTTTTGGGCATAGAACGCCCAAGTAGAAACCAAAAAGGCTAGGCTGATAAGTATGAGGTCTGCGATCTGTAGCATTTTAAGTAGAACTTTTCTTCGAAAAGGCATTAAGTAACCCCCAAGGCCAATTTTTCAAATGGCCTTATACAAGGAGTAAATTAATCGAAGTAACTTAAGAAACCGAGGGAGAAAGCCCGTATGAAAAAAAGAGAAGCCATAGTGAGCTTCTAAAAAAAGGTATTAATGGGGAAGAGAGAATGAAAAGAAGAATGAAAATATTAATTATTGATATCTTAGAAAAGATCACTGAAAAAAATTAAATACAGCTAAAAAAATAAAACACTCCTTTGATTTAAGCATTATAAGTTTAAGCAATAAGTATGCTAAGGAAAAGCAAAAACATAATGATAGCATAAACTATAAAAAAAACAAGGTATTAGAAGAAAACAAGCAAAGCAATGGAAAAAACATCGTTTGAAAATGCATTAAAAAGCAAACAGGTAATTTTACGTAAAAGCGAATTGATTTTAGCTATAAATCCCACAGTTTCTAGGAATTTTTGGAGTATGCCGAAGAGATCATTTTTCTGTATGGCTATCCATACAAGAAAAAGCCGTTTTCTGTGCTAATAATTGATAAAGTTAAAGAAACGATTCTTCTCCGGTGAGAGCAGAAATTTCTTCTCGGTATACTTCATATGTTGCAGGTCGCAGATGGAACTGTGACCGGGAGCCTGCCTCTTCAGAGTATCAACAATTTGTTCAGGAAATTTTAGAGATGTTAGAGGGACGACTGGCAGTGCATTGGGCGCAAATAAAACAGGTCCGCGGCGAAACGTCTCCGCGCGTTATCTGTTCTCAGGCTATACTTTTCCGTTTTTTGAAAAGCATAAAGGCGGAATCGGGATAATCAAAAAGACGGTGCCGTAAACCTTCCTTTCACTGTTAAAGTTCTCTTCAGCTTTTAAGTCATCCTCCATCTTAGAGGCCTATGACTCCAACCAACGTTTTCTCGGGCCAAGCATCAAGATATTTTTAGAGCTTTTTCGATGTCTCCAACAATTTGAGGGCTAAGAGGTTGTTGTTTTGGCGCATAGCGTGCAGTGACTTCGCCTGTCCGATCAACCAAAAACTTTTGGAAATTCCATTTGATTTCTCCCTTAAACGCTGTGTCTTCTGTAAGGTAACGATATAGGGGATGTTTGTGATCGCCCAAGACCGTGATCTTGCTGAATAGTGGGAATTCCAATGAATATTTGGTGTAACAGAATTCCGCAATTTCCTTGTTATTCCCCGGTTCTTGTTTGCCAAAGTCATTGGCAGGGAAGGCGAGGATAGTAAAGCCTTGATCGCGATACTGTTCGTATAGCGTTTGAAGGCCTTCATATTGAGGTGTATTGCCACAGAAGCTGGCCGTATTCACGACCATCATCACTTTTCCTTTAAATTGGCTCAGGGGAAGAGGATTGCCGTCAATATCATTCATTGTAAAGTCATAGACACTAGAGAGATTTTCTTTCGCTATCGCTTTCTCTGTGGTATTCCATGTTGGACTGGAGCTTAGATTCAAAAGGAAAATTCCTGCAGCCATTATGACCAGAGTTTTCTGTGTGAGGGAAGAACGTATGAGTTTCATCATATCTCAACCTCCAAGGGAAATAATTATAATAAATTGGTCGAATATCAGTTGCTGGAAATTGTAAATGCCCAATTTGTTCAAGGCAATGTTCTCCATAAAAAAAGGATACGAGAGGGCATTGAGTCAAAAATTCTTGAATGCAGTGAAAGTGGTTCATCCCTGAAAGCTATTTGTATTGCATGAAGGTGAATGAAAGTGCGGATTTCGCCGGAGTAAAATAGATAAGCTCACGAAAAAATTGAAGAATTTTGACTCTTTCATGTAATGATGTCACAATTTGACTCTACAGTTCGCATTTTCCCTGAGTACAGATGACAATTTTCCGAAATTTCAAGGGGACCCAAGAACAAAAGACCTAATAGTCTTTCGGAAGGGAGTCCGCAATGTCGAAACAGATCATCTTTATCAATCCGCCATATGAACGGATTGCGCCCGGATACGACTTTCTCCGGCATATTACCAATAAATCTCCGTCTCTCGGACTGCTGCATCTTGCCGCGGAAGTGCGCCTCAGTGGATATCAACCGTCAATTATTGAAAGCGACATCTTTAATCTGACTGAGGATCAGGTTGCTAAAAAAGTACTCGACGAAAAACCCGACTATGTCGGGATAACCTTATTCACCGTAGGTGTATGGGGTGCCGCGGGCATTGCCAGAAAAATAAAAAAGAAGCTTCCGCAGGCGAAAATCATTATTGGAGGTCCCCATATTTCGTCCATGGGGCCGGAAACGATGCACCGTTTTCCAGAATTCGACGTTGCGGTTGTGGGAGAAGGGGAGCAACCGTTAATTCAGCTGTTGAGTGCTCTGGAAGACGGCACCAACTTGGCCTCGGTGCCGGGCCTTCTTTACCGCGACGGCGAACAAGTCGTTCGTACACCAGCTTTGCCTATTGCTAAAGATCTTGATGAATTGCCGTTCCCGGCTTGGGACCTCTTGCCGAATTTTCCTGATGCCTATTGGCCAGCTATCTTCGAATTCCCTCAAGGACCTGTTGCGACGATCGCGGCATCGCGTGGCTGCCCATTTCACTGTAAATTCTGTGACACGTCGACTTTTGGTGCCCAGGTGCGAGCCTATTCTCCTAAAGTTGTGTTTAACATGATGCATCATCTTCAGACTACGTATGGTGTTCGGCATGTCATGTTTGTGGATGATCTCTTCCTTGCCAGTCGTCTTCGTGTGACGGAATTGTGCAATCTCATCATCCAGAGTGGTCTTAAGATGACCTGGACCTGTGCGGCCAGAGTGGATACCGTGAAGCCCGATCTTCTTAAACTCATGAAAGCGGCTGGCTGTTGGGAAATAAGTTTTGGTCTTGAGACGGGGTCAGATGAATTGCTGAAAAAAATGGATAAACAGGCTCGGGTGGCGAAGTCGACTCAGGCTGTCACCTGGACGGCGGAAGCGAAGATCCGGACGAAAGGCCTTTTTATGTTGGGCTATCCAGGAGAGACGCTTGAAACGATTCAAATGACTAAGGATTTCATTCGTCGGATTCCGATGGAGATCATGAATTTGACGAAATTCACCCCATATCCCGGGTCACCAGTGTATCGTGATCTCTACGGGACGAACATTCGAGATGATCATTGGGAAAAAATGAACGGCATGAATTTCGTCTGGGCTCCGGAAGGGATGTCCATTGAGGAGCTAGACCGTTACTATCAAGAAGTGTTAAGAGCGTTTTATCGGCGCCCCAAAATCCTTTGGTACTTCACCAAAATGGTCTTGCGTTATCCAAACCATCTGTTTCGTCTGTTATACAGTGGGATGGGATATGCTTCTGCCAAATTGAAGAGTTTCCTGGGTGGAAGGAAGGGAATTCTTATTAAGCCTACCGAAACAGATCTGGGTTCGTGGTCGGTGGCCAGAAAAATTGAGGGTCCTCACTAAGATAGGGTTGAGGGAATTCAGCAAGTTCATAGAAATTTGTGAGGCTGTGGTGAAGTTGTAAACTTTCCATGTATTTTTGCTCCTTCGCAAGGTTCCGAGCAAGAGGTCATGAAGGAGGGGTTTTAAGGGAAAAAGGAAACCATTGAGTTAATTTCTGAAGAAGTTCCTGCTTCTTTCCGATGCCGCCAATAAATGTTTGGAACTCGCCGTCGACATACAAGGCTAAAGTCGGCAGCGAGTGAATTTCTAGCTCTCCAGGAATCAGAAAATTTTCCTGCACATTCATTGTATAGATAGTCAGGCAATCCCCAACTTCAGCTTGGACCAGTTCCAATTCTTGGAGCAGAGCCTGACAATGTCCACAGCCTGGCTGCCAAAATTCCACTAATACTGGCACGGTTGCTTGCTCTACTGTTCTGTCAAAATTCTGATCATCAATCGGTTGAATCATAAAAAAACCCCTTCAAAAGGAGCCCCCTTTTGAAGCAAGGAGAGGATTAGAAAGAATTTCAACTATCCTTGTTTTTCGGGCTCCTCTAGGACTTCAATTGAATTGCCAAATGTATCTGAGATGTAGACGGATTTGAGTCCATCGCGGTGAGTGACTAGTTCGCCAAATTTGTTCGCGTCTGGACGAGTGAGTGCAAAATGAGAGGGGTGCTCCTTTGGGAGGACTAGGGCTAACTTAGCATTGGCAAATTTTAATAAAGCCCAAGTGTCATCTACGTATTCCACGAGACAATTAAAACGAGAGGTATACCATTCCACAGCCATGGCGATGTTGGACACTCGAATGGCCACATGATGAACATGATCCAGTTTCTCTGTATTCTTCGGGAGCTTTTGTTTCCTTGCCTTCTTTTTGGATGTGCGTGTAGCCATGTCTCTTTTTCGTACGCTCGATAGGCGACCTTTTAGATTGTCTTTCGTGAATATTATGAAAACCGATCGATGTGTTCTATGAGCATTTTTGACACTTGATTGAGGTCATAGGGCCAGGCGTACTGTATCTGTATATCTGGATGTTTTTGGCGAAGTTCTGCCATTTCTTCAGGAATTTCATACTCCGAATGAGAACCTCCCGGGGTGAACATTGTCGATACGATGGTAATAGATTCTGCTCCTTGTTGGATCAGATTTTTCACGGCTTCCTGTAATGTTGGTCCGCAAAATTCGTTATACGCTAACGAAAATAATGCACCATTGATCATGGGTTTCATTTGAGCCCCCAAGGCTTCAAGCCCTGCCTGATACGGATCTGATTCAGGTGTGCGAGGCCAGGTTCTGATTTTGGTATCCAATTCCAATTCTTCTGCTGACATAGGTTGCTTGGCTGCCCGGCGCTGTGCTTCCAGCCGTTTGAGTTTACTCACCAGCTCTGTTGGATAATCTTTAGGAATGCCGCCATGGCCAACAAGAATAATACCCTTTTTACGTTCTGACATAAGACAGACTCCTTAGCCGAATGAAGATTGAAGGAACCGAACATCTGAGGTTGGGACTGAATGATTGTTCGGAGAAAACATCGTGAGATCTTGGATAGTCCGTAGATAGGAAATGGAATACTGTTTCAAGAGAGCTTCATACGATAACAAGCCAGCTCCTCCGAAGGCTACGGTCGTATGTGGGACAAGGTGCTGAATGATCTCTTGTAACCAGGAATAAAAGGTCTCTGCATCTGGTTCGATCATACAGGACAGAATCATAAGTGGAGTCTGCTTACGGCGCAAGGCCATCTGCAGGACTTCAAAGGAGACATTTGGTCCGAGATAGGTCCCTTGCCATCCTAAATTCTGGAGGAGCACCGTGCAGGTCAATGGAGCAATTTCATGGTAATCGTCTGGGACACACGCCACCACTGCACGAGGGCTGTTTGACGGCATGTTTTGGCGGATCGCTGTCAGCAAATGTTGTCGGACGAGTTGGCTAACTCGATGTTCACCGGATATGGAAATACCTCCTTGATGCCATTGATCGCCAATAAGTTGCAGGATAGGGAAGATCAATTTCATCGTAGCCTCCTGCAATCCCATCGACCGGATCCAATGTTCGAGCTTCTGTTTGATGCGGTCAAGTTGCTGGTGCCGAGTTGCCTCAAGAAGATGTTGGGCGTCTTTCCGATAAGGTGTGGGAATCAGCGATAGATCTAGCGGTGTCTGTTGCATGGCTTGACGTAGTTTGGCCGGGCCGATCCTGGCTAGCTGACCAATAGATGCTCCCGCTGCCAGTTTGGTTTTGATGAAGAGAAGGAGTTGGATGTCTTCTTCGGAAAACACCCGATAGCCATTGTCGCTCCGATGAGGTTGCACAAGATGGTAGCGCTCTTCCCATTTTCGAATAACATGGGTGCTGAGACCCGTGGTTGTTGCCACCGCTTTAATGCGATAGCCCGTGTTCTCTGAATTTGTGTTGGACGTACTAGACATGGTTTCGCAAAATTAATTCTTTAGGATGTGGATTGAGATAGACTTGATCAACCAAATAAGGAATGTCTAGCAGGCGCACATAATGTTTAATAAGCATCAATGGCACAGCTAAAGGAATACGCTGGCAATGATAATCGGCAATCGTTTCTTGTAACTCCGCCCGTTCGACTGCGGTGATTCGTTTCTTCAGATGGCCTGCTAAATGTTGAAGAATGTTGACATGTTTCTTCACGGTGGCCTTCACTTTGAGCCCTTCCATAAAGCAGCCCCCATAGGCCTTGGCCAATTCCGTAGGGGTGAATTGACCGGCTTTGGCAACAAGCTGACCGAGTTTGTGATAGTGAGCACGGCTGTGAGTGAGTAATAAATATTTATGTCGCGTATGAAAATTGACAATGCTTCCCCGGCTCATGCGTGTGTGTTGGATCTGTGTTTTCCATCTTAGATAACAAAAGACTCGTTCCACAAAATTTTCTCGAAGAAGTGTGTCATGAAGCCTCCCTTCTTCTTCGAGAGGAAGCAGAGAAAAAAAATCTTGAATTTTTCTCGAAAAGATTCCCATGCCCTGATGAGAGGGATGACCCTTCTCGGTGAAAACTTTGACTCGATGAATGCCGCAACTTGGGGAATTTTTCTTGAAGATATATCCGTCTAAATCGTTGGCGCGCAGTTCGAGTACTCGCTTTTGACTGAAAGTGGTCAGTGTGGCTGTGAGATCAATTTTGGTGTGAGTTGTCTGGAGCATGGGAGCGTCGGGGTTGCCAACCAACTGCATAGACTCACGAGGAATGCCCAATCCTGCTTCGACTTCGGGACAGACAGGGACCCACTCCACAAAAGGCGCTAATATCTCAGTGATAAACACATCGCGTTTATGGCCGCCGTCGTAACGGACCGCTTCACCCAATAAACATTGAGAGATCCCGATTCGAGGCTTAGGGACATCTGGTGGCCTAGCTGACGTTGTAGAATAATGTCTCGTCTTGTGAGGCTCAGTTCGTTGAGGAGGGGTCAGGGTGCTCGTGTTTTCAGAATGTTTCATCGGGCCTCCTGTAAGGAATGCGCAGCAGTACGCGAGGCGTTCTTGAAGCTTTGAGAGCGTTGAATAGTGAAGATATCAAAGGTCATAGTTCGTCAGGAAGTCACTGGTAATCGATAGCTTCGGGTCAGTTCAAAAAAGTCCGTCCAGCAAGGCCACAGCCAGTTTTGCGCGCGGAGCGTACTGGCACTACGTGAGCATGGAAAACTGGCGAGAACGCCGCTGGCGGCTTTTTTCAACTGACCAGGTATGATAACTCTCGAGAGCCTGTCTGCGGGCTGTTTGGTGGTCTACAATTGGCCAGGGATAGGTCTCTCCAAGAGTCACGTGCGCTTTAGCCAAGAGAAGAGGAGGAGCTTCCCATGGTTTGTGGATCCAGGGTGGGTGTAGTCCCGAAAGTTCTGGGATCCATCGTCTGACATAACGACCATCAGGATCAAATTTGATGCCTTGCGTCACCGGATTAAAGATGCGAAAAAATGGCGAGGCGTCGGCTCCACAGCCAGCTACCCATTGCCACCCTAGAGTATTGTTGGCCAAATCAGCATCCACAAGCGTGTCCCAGAACCACGTGGCGCCCTTTTGCCATGGGATCAGGAGATCTTTTGTTAAAAAAGATCCAGTGATCATACGGACCCGGTTATGCATCCAGCCTGTCTGCCATAGTTCCCGCATGCCGGCATCCACGATAGGGTAGCCGGTCAGGCCTTTTTGCCATAGACGAAGAAATTTGGATTGCTCTCGCCAAGGGAAATGGGTGTATTCGCTATTCATGGGTTCGTCTATGGTATTCGGAAAATGATAGAGCAGATGATTCGCAAATTCCCGCCAGACAATTTGCCGTAAGTAAGCTTCATGACTTTTCCGCTCTTCAATGCTGTGGCTTCGGCGTTTTGCTTCTTGAACGGCATGCCAAATTTGCTTCGGACTGATTTCTCCAAATCGAAGATGCGGTGAGAGTCGTGAGGTATGGAAAAGGTCTGGCCGATCTCGATCAGTTGAATACGTGCTCACAGGGTCGCGAAGAAATTTCTTGAGGGCTAATCCAGCACCAGTTTCTCCAGGTTGCCAGGTTTCACGAATTCCACTTGCCCAGTCAATCGTTGGGAGTAACTGTAAGCTCTCTAGCGAGTCGAATGTGAACGTAGTTGCTGGAGGCGGGGGGAGCTTCTTGGGTGCTGGAAGCGAATGAGGAAGTGTGAGGCTTGAAAAGAATTGCCTCCAAAATGGTGTGAAGACGCGATAGGGATTCTGAGCCTGAGTGTGAATCTTGGAAGGATCTGTGAGGTGGTTCCCGTAAAACGAGGAACTCTGAAGCTGCCTGGAGGCTAATAGCTCTAAGAGTTGTACTTCCGAATGCCGAATCGACGGCTCACATGATCGATTCCAAAAGACGTATGCTTGAGTAAAGGTCTTGAGGAGTTCAGACAACACGCCAGGGGTGTTTCCCATGGAGATGAAAAGCTTGCTGCCAGCGGCATCCAGATTACTAGAGAAACTTTCAAGCGAATAGTGAAGCCACCAGCGGCTGGCTACGCCAGGCATTGCATGTCCTGTGGCCTCTGGATTCCAAACATAAAGACAGAGGAGTGGTTCTCCACGTTTGATAGCAGCAGATAAGGCCGGGTTATCTGCAAGGCGGAGGTCAGCCTGAAAAAGCACAATGGATGGTGAGAGGGACGTCATTGTCAAGATACTCTTTTAGATAGTTATCCTATGGTCTTTACATAGTTTGCGGTGTCTGCTCCATGAGTTTTGCCTCGCTCATTCGCATGATGCTCAGTGTGCGTTCGCCCTGCGGACCTTGTAGCCCAAGTTTGACGCTGCTTCCCACTTCACCACGAATCATACTGACGGCTTCCTGATAGGTTTTCCCACTGACTGCTTGTCCGTCGACGGAAACCACTTCTTCTCCGTGAGTCACCCCCGCTCCTCCGGCTGGTCCGGCCGGATGAACGGCTCGAATAATGAGACGAGCGGGGTCACCAATTTTCGTGGCGGTGATATGCAGGGCTAAGCCCACAATGCCTGAAGCCGGTGGAGTGTTCGGGCCGGGATGAGGCGCATGGGGATTATTCATGGGCGGAGTCATGTCTGTCGGTGAGTCAAAGGACGACCCGGTTGAAGCGAGGAAGCTAACAAGTCCGCATGTCGACATGAAGATTATCAGAAATTTAACATGATAAAATTTTGCCGTTTTGAGTATGTGCATAGGTATGCCTCCTTCGATGAGTTATAACGAGATGTCCGATAGGCCAATCAAGCAGAGGCCCATAACTAAGACCAAGGAATTCAATTGAACCGAGAGACGATGCAGACCATCTCTTTTCTTTCGTAAAAGAGGAGTGTTGAGCCCTTTAGCTTGTTTCACTTTTAATTCGTCGCTCAGAGCATTAAGTTCAGTGATGAGTGGAGTCCGGCAATAATACTCAATAGCTAAGATGCCTAACCAGAGTGTGGCTGGAATCAGCATGAGCGATTCAAAGTTATCCAGGAGCCCCAACGCAATGCTACTCACCCAACCGACAGAAGCGCTCAGCATTCCAAGTCCGTAGTAAGGAGGAAACAGGCTGCGCACGACTCAGGAAAACGCATCGTCATCTAAGGTCCGGGCTAGAACGGGAGCGGTGACAAACGAAAGGAAAATGATTTTTCCGACTAGGACGGCCATCGCTAAAAGGTTGAGAAAAATGAGGGTGTGTTCGACCATCGACCTACTCCTTAGGATGTTTGTGGAATCAGCGAGCGAACCACGCGATAGGCTTGCTCGAAATTGGGTAATTGGCTCATAGGAACAATTTCAACATATCGAATCATAGCCTCTTCATCCAACACAATGACGGCTCGCTGCAGAATATCGATATCTTGCAGGAGTAGGCCTGTGGTTCGGCCAAATTCAAATTCAGGAGCATCAGACAGGAATCGCATATTTTGGATGTGTGCTTTGTGCGCAAAAGTCATCTGGTCCTGATGCGAATTGGTGCTCATTGTCACAAATGAGATGAATTGATCTAGACCGCCATTTCGCTCACTGAATCGATGCGTTTGCTCATCACAGACTGGCGTGTTGAGCTGAGGGACCACGCTGATCAGTGTCACCCGTCCCTTTAAGCTTTTAAGAGAAATGGCGTGTCCATCCTGTCCCACCACTGTAGCCTGAGGGAGAGTCTGCCCTTTTTGCAATTGGGTAGGCTGTTCCAAAGCATGAGCCGGGCTGAGAAAGTAGAGAAATAACAAGCCGAACGCGAACAGAACGGTGAGAACCCTCATATCTACCAAGTGAAGAGCATACGACTTTGAGTGATGAAGGTAGACCTGTTGACGGGATCGCATAGCTAGTCTCCTTTCTGGCTGGAGTCAGCCGCAAAAAGTGAGTGGAATGCTGACTTCAGGGTGGGATAGGTGAACGTGAAACCTTTCTCTAAGGCTCGTTGAGGAAGCACACGTTGTCCTGTCGTTAACATGCTGGCTAATTCTCCCAACAGAATATGTAGGATGAAGCCAGGAACGGGAAACCAAGAGGGACGTTTCATCGCCTTTCCCAACAACGTACAAAATTCTTTCATGGTGACGGGATGGGGCGCCACGCCATTGATGGGGCCGTTGATGGATCGCTCTGTGAGAAGCCAAAGCATGAGTTGGCTGAGGTCTTCATGATGGATCCATGACACATATTGGGTTCCAGGTAAAATTGGCCCACCGAGAAACATGCGGAACGGAGCTGTCATTTTTGACAGTGCTCCACCATCTGTTCCTAAGACCATGCCAATCCGAACAGGGACCACTCGAAGCCCTAAGGCTTCTCCTTCCAAGACGGCATTTTCCCAGGCCTGACAAAATGTGGAGAGGAACCCTGTTCCAGGTTCTGAAGATTCATGAACGATCTCCTCTCCACGATCGCCATAAAACCCTATGCCTGAGGCTGAAATAAAGGTGTGAGGTTTTTCTTGCCAGCTTGAGATGGCTTGCATCAGAGCTCGAGTTGAATGCAAACGGCTCATTAAAAGCTGTTCTTTTCGTGCCTCAGTCCAACGAGCATTAGCAATGGGAGAGCCTGATAAACTAATGATGGCCTCTGCGCCTTCGCAAGCTGTAGCCCATGCTCCTTGGGTTTGGCCATCCCATTCCAGAATGCGGATATTCCGCAAATCACCAGAGCGATGCTGATCCGGATACCGGGATAAGAGTGTGACGGAGTGACCATGATGCACCAAATGGTGTGACAGATGGCGACCTATAAATCCTGTACCTCCTCCAATGACAATGTTCATGAGTTGGTTCCTATGTGGTCTCGATTAACGATCCTGATTCCATGTTTGACGTTCCACTGACGGTTCGTTTGTCGCATCACCCACTAAATCAATGCCAAATGGCTTCACTTCTTTCTCCTTTCCATAGGTGGTGGCTAACGTCGGCTTGAGAAGAAGGTCCATGTGTCAGGGGAGTTGGTGCCTGAGCCCTGCTCAGCTCGAAGGACAGAAGTATTGAGTTCGAGAAAAATCATCATAATGGATATATATTTCAAGTCATAGCATAAGGTGTCCTTATAGCTAGAAATTGATCCTCTCATCATTTTCCCGCTGGAATAGACACCTTGTTATTTGTGTCCTCATCACGGGCACATCTGAATCCAATCCCATGAGTTTTTAACGCAAACCCACCTTTCCCGCGGGATGCGACTCGTAAGTCACTATCAAAACTTCGCCACGAACCTCCCCGTATGACCTTTAGAATCCCAGTCTCTGGACCTACAGGGTTTTGATCTGGAGCTTTGGAATAGTACTCCACGTTGTACCAGTCTTGAACCCATTCTCGGACGTTCCCTGCCAGTTGATAGACACCCGATGGTGATTGCCCTTCCGGCAAACTCTTAACAGGGAGCAAGGTATTTTTATCTTGCCATTCGCCATCAAACCTAGCTCGTTTCGTGTTTGGCGGTTCATCCCCCCAGGGATATTGACGTGTATCCGTCCCGCGTGCGGCCTTTTCCCATTCGGCTTCTGTAGGAAGACGTTTGCCTGTCCAAAAGCAATAGTCGACGGCATCATGCCAGGTGACTTGAACGATGGGAAGGTCATCGATGCCTTCCTCAGAAGACAAGGGCCCTTCTCCATACACATTGAAGGGAGGTTTATGAAGGGTCTCCTGAACGAATACCAGGTAACGAGTATTACTGACTTCATATTTATCTATGGCAAAGGCGTCGACAAAAATTTTGGCTCGGGGCTGTTCATCTAGCCGGCCCTGACCTGGTGCACTTCCCCGAATGAATGTTCCTGCAGGGATGGTCACCATTTCCACAGGATCTTTCTCCATCAGCGACGGGTCTGCACCGAAAGCTGAAGGGGGGAAGAACCAAATACCGACTAGAGCTATTAGAGTGATCAAACGTTTCATTGTTTTCTCTCTCGACTTGCTAGAATGATGTGTTGGGTCAGTTTTTGGACCTGCCTTGTGATGTGTTTCACGGATTGATAGTCTTGAGACCGTTTGGCTTTTCGAGCTCCCATGAGTAAGCCTCGAGCTTCATAGAGCTGACGCTCGATTGTTATCTGCACGAGGGGAGAGGCTAATGTGCCTTCGATGGCAGAGGTGTGAAATTCCTCCCAGGCTTGTTCCGTGGCGTTAGCTGCCTTTCGTATGAATTCAGTAGCCTCGTCAATCGTAACCTCACCTCCAACGGTCATTGGGGGAGAGGCGATTCCGACTGCCGGAGTCAGAAGGGTACAGATGATCGAAAGCGTGGCGAACATCATGCCATGAAATCCATTTCGTAGTTTCTGACGATTCATGTCCGCAGTTCTCACAATTTTGGGGCTATTGAAAAAAGCCGTCAGCGGCGTTCTCGCCAAATGACTGGGGCCGTGTTGAGCACACTTTTCTGAACAGACCCAAGACCTCTCATTGTCGACGGCTCCCTGGAGAAATATGCCCCTTGATCTCTTCATTATTCAATACTCCTCTATATATCGTGAAGTGTAATTCGCCTATTTCTTCATTTGATCCATAATTAACTTCTTGGTCTGGTGGTATTCCGAGTTCTTTGGATCGGTCTTGAGGGCTCGGTCGATCGATTCAAGAGCTTCGGCCCATTTCTCGTCACCCATGCTGATCAACGCATGCATGAAGTCATAGTGGGTGATTTCAGCATTCCCTGTTGATGCTGACTTTGCGCAACGGAATCCCAGCCCAACTCCGTAGGAATTGTTCTCAGGCTGATTCCAGAAGCGATGGCTGCTGTGAAGGGAACTGGCAGGCGCGAGCCAGGAGCCGCCTTTCAAGACTTTGACCGGACCCTGATTTGCAAAGTTGACTCCCGCGGCTGGTCCTTGAGGATTCAAAGCTGGGCTTGACTCGAAATAGGCTGGGTCATACCAGTCTGACACCCACTCAAATACATTGCCTGACATGTTGTAGGTTCCGTAGCCGCTGACTCCCGCTGGGTACGAATCAACTGGAGTGGTCTTGCCGACATTTTGGCCATAATTCGCTTTTGTATCATCAAGTTCATGGCCCCAGGGATAGTGCCCGTGGCCTTCTGGTCCCTTGGCCGCACGTTCCCATTCCGCTTCTGTGGGTAAACGTTTGCCGTTCCATTCACAATAACTACTGGCGTCGTACCAGTTGACTCCGACCACGGGTTGTTTGGCGCCACTCAGACGAGGATCGTCCCAGTAAGCCGGGGCTGCATGGCCGGTGGCTTTCATGAAGCCTTTGTAGTCAGCATTCGATACTTCATATTTGTCGATGTAGTACTCTTCCAGCACGACGTTGTGGGGTTTCTCGTCTTTATGTTCCTTACTTCCCATCGTGAATTCGCCTTTGGGCACGAGCACCATGTTCTCTGGAGTCTGGCTGAAGGCCGGAACAGCCGTGAGTGCGAGTGATGTGAAAAGAACACTGTGCATGAGGGCGTGGTACCGAAGTTTTTCTAAGGATGAATGGTTAGTGGAATTCATCATGATGAACGGTCTCCTTTAGTGGTGAGTGAGTTGATAAGTTTTCGAACGACGGCGGTTTTCTAAGATCGTTTGATCAAAAAGATCGCTACATTGCAGACACCTCCAAACAGAAATCTGGAAATCTGCAACCCCTTCATCAGGTGAGACGCAGAAGGTGGCAACAAGGCGGCCTCGACATCGAGAGCAATTCGTCGAAGAGCCATCCTGAAGATCACGAGAAAGGCTGGGGGAGAAGAGGGCAGTAGGTGAATCTTTTAGTTCCATAATAGGCCTCCCTATTGTACAAGTGCTTGAGCAGTTCATTTTTTTGTATTATGTTTGTCTAATATATGTCTATTGTTATATCTATTTGTATAATGTTTGTCAATAGTTTTTTATAAATGGTTTGATAAATATTATACATATTGGTATATTCACCTAATGCAGACATATAGAATTCATCGATTCTCAAAGCTTACAGGCCTCAGTACACATGTAATTCGGGCGTGGGAACGGAGGTATGGACTTGTCAATCCGACTCGGAGTGCCAATCGATATCGGTTGTATTCAGATGAAGATGTCCAATTATTTCGATATTTGAAATCCCAAGTTGATCAAGGGGTAGCCATTGGAGAACTAGCGGATATTGGGCGCGATGAATTACTTGTGCGGGCACACCGAGCTGTTTTGAATGTCCCACAAGAAACGCCCCCGTCCGAGGGCCTGGTGTTAGAACTGACGCAGGCTCTTCAGGCCAACGATATGGCTGGGTTTGAACGGCAGCTGAATGGAGCGTTGGCGGTGATTCCTTTCGAGGAGGCTCTTCTAAGGTTTGTCTTACCCCTGCAGGAGAAGGTAGGTGAGTTATGGCACGATGGCGTGTTAAGCACGGGACAAGAGCATTTTGCCTCCAATCAGGTCAAGCAAAAAATTTTTTCTGCGATGAATCAATTCCGAAATGGCGAGGCAAAGATCAAGTTAGTCGTGGCTTGTCCTGCGGATGAAAGGCATGAAATTTCAGCGATGACCGTGGCGTATCTCTGTTCTGCGCGAGGCTGTTCGGTTGATTATCTGGGTGCAAATTTGCCGACGGTCGACCTTGAAAAATATTGCCAGCAAATCAAGCCGCGCTATGTTCTGCTTTCTCTGACCAATCAGCGCACAGTCCCTGAGGTAAGAACCTTCTCGCAGGAACTGGCCGCCCGGATCGTTCCGGTGGCTCCAGTGGGTGTTGGAGGGCAATGTGCCCAACTGCATGCCGCGATTTTTTCTGAACTAGGGATTTCAGTGTTCCCTGATCTCAAGGCTCTGGATGCGCTGGTATTCTCCCTCTCGTACTAATTCTATCCGTATCTTTTTTGTTCTTCTTTTCTTTGTCCATTGTGCTAAGAGGATGATTTGGGAAAATACTCTAATGATCGTCTCGGTTTATAGAATCACAATCTGCCTGTTAGGGGTGATATTTCTATCATCTTTTCTTTATATTCCTGGACAAGCCCATGCTGCGGTTACGACAACTCTTTCTTCGGGCATTGCGATAGATAAACTCAAATGGACGATTGGGCCTTCTTCTTCCTTTCCTATCTCTGAATTAAAATTTGACTCAACCAGTTGGCAAAGTTCTTTTCATGTGCAATGGGGACATGACACGAGCCCTTGGTTTTTGGGAGGGGTGGTAGGGTTTGGCTCTGTGTTTTCTGGTTTGGTAGAGGATAGTGACTATTCACTCCCTCACAAGGAGGGACTCGTTTCTCGTAGCGAGTCGGATATCAATGGGCATCATTCACTATTCTTTTCAATAGATGGTGGGTATCGTATTTGGGCCACGGATCGTTGGGTGGCCGCACTGATCACAGGATTTTCCTGGACTCAAGTGCGGTATCACATTGAGGATGGAAAACAAACGGTTCCTTCGGGTGGAGCAGATTTGTCCGGTCTGAATTCAGAGTATCGCGCGCGGTGGTATGGCCCTACGATTGGATTTCGATGGAGAACCGACCTTCGTCCAATCCCTTTGTTCTTGTTTTTGGAAGGGCGGTACTGGCCGGTGATTGAGTATCGGGGAAAGGGAACCTGGAATTTGCGGTCGGACTTTGAACAGGATCCAAGTTTTACGCATAGAGATGATACAGGATATGGAGGGGATGTTACGGCCACACTGCGTTACCCTGTCACGAATCATTGGATGCTGGAAGGCGGGTGGACCGGACGATTTTTGCGAACGTCCGATGGGAGAGACCGCACATTTTTTTCAAACGGGACGCAAGGGAATATCCCGCTATTAAAAGTGAGCCAGACCACCCATTGGTTTCGTCTTGGTCTGCAGTATCTTTGGTAGGGTTGTTGCTAATGCCTTTGTCGTCTCAGTCCAATCTGACATAGTCCCTGGACGAAGTATACCTTTTAAGAGTAGTCATCAAGAAATCAGGCCAGAACCCGAAAGAAGGGTATGGCTCTTTCAGTTCTTCCCGCTACTGCCTCCTCCAGGCAGCAGACAGTCGGCACCGCTCCCTGGTGGGGAGCCTGGTCAGCTTCTTTAATTGTTGTCTGTTTTTATGTGACTCAGGCCGTGGGAATTTCCATGGTGCAAGTCCTGGCAGGGTTTAATGCGGGGCTGTCAAAAGGAATGGAGGGCGTTACGGAGGTTGACCAAACTTGGATGCTTCCTCTCTCGTTGTTTCTCGGTACAATTGCTGCATCCATGCTGTCATGGCAAGTCGCAGCCAGTCGAGCCAAACCGTTCATGGAGATGGATTGGTTTTGGGGTCTGTTGGGCAAGGCCTATCTTTCCTGGCGCCTGATATCTTTTGTAATGTGTGGGGTAGTTTTGGGAACTGGGTTTTTTGTGCTCACGGAATATGGTGTTCTGCCACCAGATGATCTTCCTCAGCCCCTTTTTGAAGCCATGAGTCGCGCGCCTCTTCTGTTACAGATTGGATGGGTCATGATGTTTGTTGGCCTGTTTCCCGTAGTTGAAGAAGTGTGTTTTCGAGGGTTCCTATTTACGGGGTTATGCCAATCCTGGGGGCCGACACTTGCAGGTTTAGTCACGACCGTTCTTTTCATTGTTGTGCACATGCCCAAAGTCTTGGAATATTGGCCAGCCTTGGCGGCGGTAACCCTCATTGGTTCATTAACGGTCCTGATACGAATTCGTACTGGCTGCCTGGCGCCATGCATCGCAATGCATAGTGCGTATAACGGCACCTTAGTTGCGGCATCATTTTTGACCGCTTCGATCCCTTCTGAGAATTAACGCTCTTCGGGCGTTGCCAGCCTTTTTTATCCGTTCGTGGTTCTTCTCCTCTCTATAACAGATTGTTGCCCAGGACCCTGTAAAGGAAATCATACAATCTCACGATACTATTAATTAGTGTATGTGTCCGAGACGCCGACAGGCTTACTGCGAGGTTGAGAAGGAGACGAAATCATGACAATGTTGATTGTGGGATTTACGGCCTTAGTTGGGGTAGGGTTGGCTGTAATTATGAAGACTTGGGCATATATTCGACTCGTATGGGCTAGTCAGTCCTGGGTAACCACGGAAGGAACAGTGTGTCATACGACGATTGATTACGGGACTAGGGTATTTCCCGGCTCAGGAAAGCAGGGTTTGTATTTTGCCAATGTGATCTACCAGTATGTCGTGAATGACAAAGAATACAGCAATGATCAACGTTGCTTTGGTAATGACCGAGGATCGGAGTCGCAAGCTCTCAAGACTGCGGCGGATTATCCAGAAGGAAGGAAAGTAAGCGTTGTATACAATCCTCACAATCCGAGACAGTCAGTCCTAGAGCCAGGCTTACGTCTCTCTCAATGTGTGCCATTCGTCCTTGGGGCGATTCTCATGTGCGGGGGGTGGTGGGGCTTATCCATCTATGGCTATCCCTGGCTTGTTGGCTAATATGTCCAACTTAAAATCAGAGAAAAAACATTTTTTGTGTAATCAAAGACCCCAATATTAGAGTCATTTCGAATGTGTTGGTATTGGAAAATCGCCGAAAGATTATAAGGTAACTCGTCGATGAGTTGAACAAGATGGCTATATTGAATGTCTTCCCGTTTTACTGTCCCTGGTGCATTCGTTGGGAAAAAGGTATTGTTGTCTGAATGATAATTCCGCCAATGAACATCAAAGTTGTACCGTAATTTAAACGTAGGAATTGGTAGCGACACTTGCCCGCCAGTTAAGAGTTTGTGCCCGCGATATGTAAAGTTTTTTCCCTTCGTATTTTCGTTATCGTACTGATAACCCAACCGAACAAAATGGGCATCATTTGCTAATCGGAAAATATGAGATAACCCAACCAATCTGTTTTTCCCGTCCCTTTCATCAGGACCAAAAAACTGAGGGTTGTCGTCGGCCAGTTCGTTGTAAAATTCTTTAATTTGGTAACGGAAAATTCCAGTAGTTAAGTTGCCAACACTACCTAAGAAAGGCACCGTAAATGAGGGTTCGACAAATAAAACGGATAATGTAGGATTGTGGCGGCTGAGAAATGCCACGTTGTCTAACAAAATGTAATCAAAAGAATATTCCAGTCCTATTTGGTAGGGAGTATTGAGCGCGGTTCCGCGGTAAAAAAGCCCCGTCCCAACCAAATGACTTTGTGTGTCGAACCGGGAAAGGTTGCCGTTGGTATTCAGGGTTTGGAAAAATGAATAATTGACTGTGGACTCAAAAGCTCCATGCCGAAGCCACGAGTAATCAATGAGGGCGGACGCAAGGAAGCCCGGCGACTTTGTTTTGCGATCTCGAAGGATAGATAAAATAGGGTCGCTGCCTTTATTTGGGTTGATGGCGACATTGTCATCAAAAAATCCTCCAATACTTACTTGAAGACGCAAGCGTTTTTTCTCCTGAGGGGTGCGGCGCCCCACTGAGAGGGCATCACGTAATTGAATGGCGCCTTGTGTCAAAGGCGAAACAGCCTCTACATTTAAGGCATTGTCCAGTTGGGCCACGGCTTCGTCCGCCACTCCAAGTACTCCAAGTACTAGCCCTCGGTAAAAAAGT
Organism: Nitrospirales bacterium; assembly: GCA_965223685.1. Lineage (GTDB taxonomy): Bacteria > Nitrospirota > Nitrospiria > Nitrospirales > UBA8639 > Nitrospira_E. The sequence goes on along the minus strand of CBDCXG010000002.1, from coordinate 560,347 downwards.
GTGAGTTGTCGCACGTCAGGATCTTCTGAGCGGTTAGTCTCAAAAGCTTCGAGGGCTTTATCGTATTCCTTCTCCCGATAACGCAAAAACCCGACGTAAAATCCAAGATCTTCGATCTGTGGTTGTTCCTCATAGACATCGAAAAGCAATGGTGTAGCTTGATCGTAGTCCTGAAGAGCAAAATAGGCTACTCCTAATTGATAGCGATTAAAAAGGTTAGAAGGTCGCAATTCAACGGCAGACTCAAGGTAGGTTGTTGCCAAAGTTGGTTGTTTTTGAGCTAGAGCCGTAAGGCCAAGATAATACAAAATTCGAGAATTTGTCGGATCTAAGGTTTGAGCTTCCTTAAGGTATTCTAAGGCTTGTTCAAAGTTACCTTTATCATATGCAATTGTGGCCTGGGCCAGCAGAACCTCAGCTTCTGCTTGTTGTGCATAGCTTGAAGGAATCATGAAGGTTGTGAGGCAGAGGCTCAGTAACAATAGCCCCAAGGAAACAAGCAAGAATGTAGGAAGAAGGCGGAAAAAACGTTGTGTGCGATTCATCTGTGTCTCCCCAAGGTAACGTAAAATGTATGAATGCCATAAAAGTCAGTCAAGCGAATGAATTTTTTAACCATTCATGCCTAGACGTATTGAGCCTATTGAAAAAGGAAAGCCTTTGCAGGATTGGTTTTCAGGTGAATTATCAGTGAGTGAAGCACGTGTAAGAGTTATGTTGCTGAGAGTTTGCATAAACCGATCAAGACATTATGTGATTGAGAATATTTTCAGATTGAATTTGTGTAGAATGCAAGAAATCCGCCTGAATAAATACTCTTCGACTCGTTTGGTACATTTTCTCGTTCTCCTGAACCTTCTTGCTTGAATTCCCTAATCGTATTTAGTCAAAGGAAAGCTTAGGAAAACTAGTGGAAGTTTGTGTCCTGGCCTTTGTACCCCTGAGCAAAAATTTTGTCAAGAAGATCCTATGAGGGAAAAAATATGTAATCTGAAAGTGGATGAGGACCATAAACGAGACAAAGGTTGTATCTATATGGATACGGATTATTTATTTGAGATACATTTTTCTGTTAAAAAAGGAACGTGAGGGGAAAAGTAAAACTTAATTATAGAAATCGATGGATGAAAAAATTTGACATTATTCGCATTTTTCGGAAGTATGGTGCCAAAAGTGTGGAAAAGGTTGTTGGAAATCACCAAAGCATTAAAATTGCACGTCGTTTTATACGTAAGTCAAATGAAAACACAATACTTTTTTTGAAAAGGCCTTATTGGGAGGGCGACCCGTGTTTCTAAAAAAGCATAGAAAGCAAGAAAGCAATATTGCAATGAGAAGAATCACGTGGCTGCTAATTGTCAGCCATCTCCTGTGGAGTCAAGCCGTTCTTGCGCAGGGAGTGTTCGGAAGCGTGGGGCTTGTGTCTAACGTTACGGGGAAGGCGATGATTTATCACGAAGGACAGGAGGCTGTGGCTGTAGATGCCGACCTTAGAACGCCGGTGGTGTTCGGGGATCGAATCCAGACAGGCGTGCAATCTTTGATCGCTGTTTTGGTCGGAGATGATACGCTTGTGTCAATGAAGGAATTAACTGAGTTGACTGTGGAGGAAGAAGAGGGTTTCCCAAAACTAATCAAACTCGCCCAAGGACAAATATGCATTTCTACCAAAAGAAAAAGCCAATCGGTAACCGTAAAGGTGCCATGGGGCAAAGTCACGATTCCACCGGGGTCTTTGGTCGGGATAGAAGTTGGATCTGTGAATCAACAATTGCAAGAAGCGCAGGCTATCTCATCTGAACGTTTTTTGCATCGAACGGCCCTAGGTGCAGAGGGAAAAACTGAATCTGCTGTACTATTGGCCAGTGAGAATGCCTCATCGACCGTAACAGTACAGGTGGTGGAAGGAAGTGCCTCCCTGGTATCACAAATAACAGGAAAAGTCGCAGTGACAGTGACTCCCACGCAAACGGTTCAAATGGTGAAGGGCGACATAAAGACGCCATTTAAAAGTGATATTGTGCAATGCCAAGTACAAAATATCCAAAAAGACCCACAGCATACTGCAATACCCGAAAAGGCCAAACGAAAAATTTTGGAAGATCAGCAAACTCAAGCCACCCAACTAGTGCAAGTTCTGACAGTCGCGGCAAATTTCCCCGATTCTTCACTCGGGGCTGCGAGCATTGGGGTCAACAACGAAGTTCTGTCAACGACCATCACAGATGGAGGAGGTGACAATATTGAGGCCGGGCCTGGCGACTCCCTTGTGGTTATTGGGCAAAGCTTTCTTAGTCTTACCGAGCCGTTTCTCATCGGTTCGCCGAGCGATACCACGGTCAGTGCGCCACCCGTGACCTTAGCTCTAAACGGGTTTACAGGGGATCTTTCTGATGTAAATCCAGCCGATGCCTTGGCAGGAAGAAATATAGCCCCTCAGTTGGTTGCACAGTATTTGAATTCATTTAGGAATCCGGATAATCCTGACACATTATTAGCCGGTATTCGTGTGGAAAGTAGTGCGTCAGGTGGCCCTGCTAGTGTGTTTGGGGGCTTAGCCTTGACTGATTCCCAGATTGAAGCGCCAGTTGAGTTTGCCCAAATTGGCCAAACTGGAAATACCCAAGAAACGGTGGTTGCCCTCTCAGGTTCCATTTTGAGTTTACAGGATAGTACCTATGATGGTCAGGACACCTTTCTGGCTCTTCGAAATGGTCGACTGGATGCTCAAAGCTCTAGGCAGCCACTGGCAGTTGTTGCCGGCTCGGACAGCAACTTCACTCTTTCCCAGGGAACCTCGTTTATCACAACGAATCCGTCTGTTATCGCAAGTCCTAGCGGAGTATTTACTGTGGCTAATGGTGCGACGGCGGCTATCGGCGGGTCGCTAATCGAATTGAACGGGAGTGTGTTAGATGCGACTGGGGGGCAACAACGATTAGTCAACGTCACAAATGGGAGTCAGCTCACGATTGCTGGAAATCTAGTAGATACCAGGAACAGTAGCGTCTTGATTGCTCCAGGTGGAGTGCTTTCTGTAGTGGCTGACTCTAGAGTAAACATTCAGAATGACTTTGCTTCTGTGAGTACGTCATCAAGTTTTAATGTCCCCAATGGATTAGTCATTGATGCCAATGATTCTGAGATCGACATCAATGGGTATGTCTTTGAGCTTAGTAATGGAGGTAATTTATCTGGAACAGGCACCGTACCATTAGTCAATCTGAACAACAGTAGCCTGTTAGAAGCTGATGGAATAATTCATGTCACAAACCAAGGCAATCAAACCCTCTCATCAGGGCTATTAGCCGCACTGATAGCGGTAGATGCAACAAGCTCGGTAACACTGAATGAAGCCGTGCTAGAAATCGATGATTCCACTCAGGTCACGGTGGGATCGCTGGCTCCGCTCTTGTCTATTGTTGGCGGAGCGACACAGCCAGTCCCTGTGGCTCTTGTTGAGAATAGCCAAGTGAATTTTTCCGATGATCTGTTGTCGTTACTTAACGGCCAGACGGAGACGGTGCCCGAAGCCGGTGTTTTGAGGGCAAACTCAAGTGAAATCACCATAACAGATTATGTGGTGGCCTTGGCCAATGGAGCAAGTTTGGCGATATCCGCGGGCAATGGGGCACCTGTGGTGAACTTGATCGGGAGTGCCCTAGAAGCTGAAGGATTGCTGCGGGTCGAGCAACCAGGAACAGTTAACACGGATCTCCTTGCCTTGTTAGTGGATGCAGATGGGGGAAGTTCAGTTGCCCTAAATGAAGCGGTCCTCAAGGTGGCAAATACTACGGGAGTGGTCGTAGAGTCCATTGCACCCCTGGTGCCATTTGGTAGCGATCTGGCATCAGCTGGCGTGCTGGTGCAGGTGGAAAATAGCCAAGACGTGAGGTTCGAAGGCGATCTAGTTACGGTTGATAATGCCACCTTCGCGGTGCCCGGGGCGGGGGTCTTGCGGGCGACTAGCAATAGTCAAGTAACCATTGAGAATTATGTCGTGGCTTTACGGAACGGGGGTAATGTTGGAACGGCGGCCGGCCCCGTAGTGGGGTTGTTGGATAGTACGTTGCAGGCGGATGGGTTGGTGCGAGTGGTCAATCAATCCCAGCGGACCCTGTCATCGGGATTACTAGACAATCTAGTGGCCTCTGATAATACGAATTCACTGTTGCTTCGTGAAGCAGTCGTGAAGGTCGAAGATTCAACCAACGTAACTGTACCAACTATTGAGCCCTTATTAGATTTTACTTCAGCTTTAACGGACACTGGCGTGGTGGCCTTAGTCGAGAATAGTCAAGGCGTGACGTTTGAAGGGGATCTGGTGACCGCCACTGGGGGCACGTTTGAGGTCCCGGGAGCGGGAGTCTTGCGGGCTACGGGCAACAGTCAAGTAATGATCGATGAGTATGTGGTGGCGTTACAGAATGGCGGCAGTGTGGATACGACGGCCGCCCCGATCGTGCAGTTACAGAGCAGTGCGCTGGAGGCCGGAGGGTTGTTAAAGGTGGAGCAAGCGGGGCTGGTCCCCACGGGTCTCTTGTCGTCGGTAGTGACTGCGGATGGCACGAGTAGTTTGTCGTTGACTGAAGCGGTGCTCAAGGTGGCCAATACGTCAGGAGTAACGGTCCCGTCGATTGGGCCGTTGGTGGCCTTTGGCGAGAATTTGACCTCCACTGGGGTGGTGGCGCAGGTCGAGAACAGTCAGAATGTGACGTTCCAAGGGGATCTGGTCACGGCGAATGGGGGCACCTTTGAGGTCCCGGGGGCAGGCGTGCTGCGGGCCACCGACAACAGTCAGGTAACAATTGATGAGTATGTGGTGGCGTTACAGAATGGCGGGAGTGTGGAGACGACGGCTGGACCGGTGGTGATCCTCCAGGGTAGCGAACTAGAGGCCAATGGCTTGCTGCGGTTGATCAACCAGGATGGTCAAACCCTGTCAACCACGTTATTGAGTGCTCTCGTGGATGGGGATAGCAACAGTGTGCTTGGGTTAAATGAGGCCGTCGTGAAGATTGAAGACTCAACGGATGTGACGGTGGAGTCATTAGTCCCAGCAATAGGCTTTGGGGACGAGTTGAGTGGTGAGGGTGTGGTGGCGTTAGTGGAGAACAGTCAGGGGGTAACCTTCCAGGGGGATCTGGTGGCTCCGGCGGCTGGGCAGACGGTGATGGTGCCCGGGGCAGGCATTCTTCGCGCGAGTAATGGGAGCGATGTGGTGGTGGAAGAGTACGTGGTGGGGCGCAGCAATACGGGGACGGTCACGCCCAATGGCGTGCCGGTGGTCACGCTTCGTGACAGTGCCTTGCGGACGAAGGGGTTGCTGCGGTTGACGGATCAAGCTGGGCAGACGGTGTCCACGGCGTTATTGGACAATCTGGTGGATACCGATGGTGTGCGTCCCGTTTCCCTGACGGAAGCGGTGCTGAAGATAGAGGAGTCGACGGGGGTGACGGTAGAATCCGTAGAGCCACTTCTGCCGTTTGGGGATGGCTTAACGTCGACCGGGGTGGTGGCGCAGGTGGACAGCAGTCAGAACGTAACGTTCCAAGGTGACCTGGTTACCGTGAATGGGGGAACATTTGAGGTCCCTGGGGCCGGGGTGTTGCGGGCCACCGACAACAGTCAGGTAACAATCGACGAGTATGTGGTGGCGTTACAGAATGGCGGTAGTGTCAATACAGCCCCAGTGGTGAGGTTGCTGGGGAGTACACTCCAAGCTGGGGGTTTGTTGAAGGTAGGGCAACCAGGAACCGTGAACACGGATCTCCTTGCCTCGTTAGTGGATGCAGATGGGGGAAGCTCATTGGCCCTAAACGAGGCAGTCGTGAAGGTGGCCAGTACCACAGGAGTGACGGTACCGTCGATTGAGCCGTTGATATCCTTTGGCGAAAGTCTGACCTCGACCGGCGTGTTAGTTCAAGTTGAGAACAGTCAAGGTGTGACCTTTCAAGGGGATTTGGTGGCGGCCAATGGAGGGACGTTCACAGTGCCAGGGCAGGGTGTATTGCGGGCAACGGACAATAGTGAGGTGACGATTGGGAACTATGCAGTGGCATTAAGTAACGGCGGCACTCTCAATGCGACTGCCGGTCCAGTGGTGACGCTAGAGGATAGTCAGTTGCAGGCAGAGGGAGTGCTGCGGTTGACGAACCAAGACGGGCAAACGGTGTCCACGGCCTTGTTGAACAATCTGGTGGTTGCGGATGATGGCAGTCAAGTTCTACTGACGGAAGCAGCGCTGAAGATTGAGGAATCGACGGGAGTGACGGTCGAATCTGTAGAACCGTTTCTGCCGTTTGGGGACGGTTTAACGCCAACTGGCGTGGTGGCCTTAGTCGAGAATAGTCAAGGCGTGACGTTTGAAGGGGATCTGGTGACCGCCACTGGGGGCACGTTTGAGGTCCCGGGAGCGGGAGTCTTGCGGGCTACGGGCAACAGTCAAGTAATGATCGATGAGTATGTGGTGGCGTTACAGAATGGCGGCAGTGTGGATACGACGGCCGCCCCGATCGTGCAGTTACAGAGCAGTGCGCTGGAGGCCGGAGGGTTGTTAAAGGTGGAGCAAGCGGGGCTGGTCCCCACGGGTCTCTTGTCGTCGGTAGTGACTGCGGATGGCACGAGTAGTTTGTCGTTGACTGAAGCGGTGCTCAAGGTGGCCAATACGTCAGGAGTAACGGTCCCGTCGATTGGGCCGTTGGTGGCCTTTGGCGAGAATTTGACCTCCACTGGGGTGGTGGCGCAGGTCGAGAACAGTCAGAATGTGACGTTCCAAGGGGATCTGGTCACGGCGAATGGGGGCACCTTTGAGGTCCCGGGGGCAGGCGTGCTGCGGGCCACCGACAACAGTCAGGTAACAATTGATGAGTATGTGGTGGCGTTACAGAATGGCGGGAGTGTGGAGACGACGGCTGGACCGGTGGTGATCCTCCAGGGTAGCGAACTAGAGGCCAATGGCTTGCTGCGGTTGATCAACCAGGATGGTCAAACCCTGTCAACCACGTTATTGAGTGCTCTCGTGGATGGGGATAGCAACAGTGTGCTTGGGTTAAATGAGGCCGTCGTGAAGATTGAAGACTCAACGGATGTGACGGTGGAGTCATTAGTCCCAGCAATAGGCTTTGGGGACGAGTTGAGTGGTGAGGGTGTGGTGGCGTTAGTGGAGAACAGTCAGGGGGTAACCTTCCAGGGGGATCTGGTGGCTCCGGCGGCTGGGCAGACGGTGATGGTGCCCGGGGCAGGCATTCTTCGCGCGAGTAATGGGAGCGATGTGGTGGTGGAAGAGTACGTGGTGGGGCGCAGCAATACGGGGACGGTCACGCCCAATGGCGTGCCGGTGGTCACGCTTCGTGACAGTGCCTTGCGGACGAAGGGGTTGCTGCGGTTGACGGATCAAGCTGGGCAGACGGTGTCCACGGCGTTATTGGACAATCTGGTGGATACCGATGGTGTGCGTCCCGTTTCCCTGACGGAAGCGGTGCTGAAGATAGAGGAGTCGACGGGGGTGACGGTAGAATCCGTAGAGCCACTTCTGCCGTTTGGGGATGGCTTAACGTCGACCGGGGTGGTGGCGCAGGTGGACAGCAGTCAGAACGTAACGTTCCAAGGTGACCTGGTTACCGTGAATGGGGGAACATTTGAGGTCCCTGGGGCCGGGGTGCTGCGAGCTTCTGGGAGTACTCTCACAATTGAAGAATGTATCGTAGCCTTAAGTAATGGTGGCACGCTTGTCACAAACGGTATGCCGGTGGTGACGCTCCTTAGCAGTGCATTACAGACAGGCGGTTTGTTGCGTGTGAGCCAGCCAGGGCCAGTACCAGTGGGATTACTAGGGGACCTGGTTCAGCTCGATTCGGGCAGTACTCTGCAGTTGACAGAAACGGTGCTCAAAGTAACTGATACGACAGGGGTAACAGTGGCCTCTATCGATCCCTTATTCGTATTCAACGACAATTTGGCCCCGTCGGCGGTGGTGGCGTTTGTCGAAAACAGCCAAGTGACATTCCAAGGGGATCTGGTCACCGTTAATGGGGGAACGTTTAACGTTCCTGGGGCTGGGGTGTTGCAAGCCACCGACAATAGTGCCGTTACGATTGAAGACTACATGGTGGCCTTACAGAATGGAGGCAACGTCAATACGACAGCAGGTCCGGTGGTGACCTTGGAGGGCAGCGTACTGGAGGCTGATGGCTTATTGCGGCTGACTAACCAAGATCAGCAAAAAGTTGCAACGGAATTGTTAGGCAACCTGGTGGTGGCGGACGGCAGCAGTCGTGTGACCCTGAGTGAAGCGGTACTGAAGATTGAAGATTCCACGGGGGTGACGGTGGAGTCGTTGTTGCCTGTGTTGCCTTTTGGAGATGATCTGGGGGACCAAGGTGTGGTGGCTCTGGTCGAGAATAGTCAGGACTCTGCTGAGGGTATTGTTCCGGGGGTGACCTTCCTGGAGGATCTCTTGCCTCTGCTGAATGGCCAACAATTCACGGTGCCCGGCGCGGGAGTATTAGCGTTAAACAATAGTGAGGTAACCGTGAGAGACTATGTTGTGGCCTTAGCCGGAGGCGCAAACCTGACGACCAATGGTACTCCGGTTGCCAGGTTGACAGGGCCAAATACGTCACAAGGTTCAACATTACGGGCGGACGGTCTGTTGCGGGTTAGCCAACCGGGGTCTGTGCCTACAAGTTTGTTAGAGAACTTGGTCCAGGTGGATCCCGGAAGCACATTAAGCCTGAGTGAAGCAGTGCTGAAGGTGGCGAATACCTCAGGCGTGACAGTGGCCTCGATTGATCCGTTGGTGCCGTTTAGCAGCAACCTGGAGTCGGGAGCTGTTCTGGCACAGGTCGAGAATAGTCAGGACGTGACATTCCAAGGCGATCTGGTGACAGTGGATGGAGGCACATTTACCGTCCCCGGAGCGGGCGTGCTGCGCGCGACAGGAAGCTCTGTGACGATCGAAGAATGTATCGTGGCCTTACGTAATGGTGGAACGCTTGTCACAAGTGGTACATCGGTAGTCACGCTTCTTAATAGTAACTTGCAAACGGGAGGGCTGCTGCGGGTGAGTCAGCCAGGGGCCGTGCCGGTGGGGTTGTTAGGGAACCTGATTCAGTTTGATCCAGACGACAGTACGTTGCAGTTGACGGAAACGGTGGTCAAGATCACCAATACGACCGGAGTGACCGTGGCCTCCATCGATCCCTTCCTTGCCTTCAGCGACAACTTAGCTTCGTCGGCGGTGGTGGCGTTGATCGAGAACAGTCAAGTGACGTTCCAAGGGGATTTGGTGACGGCGAATGGGGGAACGTTTAACGTCCCTGGGGCTGGGGTGTTGCGAGCCACCAATAATAGTGAGGTGACCGTTGAGAGCTATGTGGCGGCATTAAGTAGCGGGGGGAGTCTCAATACAACAGCAGGCCCGGTGGTGACCCTCCAGAGTAGTGCGCTGGAGGCCGATGGATTATTGCGACTGACTGCACAGAATTCGCAAAATGTCGCAACGGAATTGTTAGACAATCTTGTAGTGGCGGACGGCGGCAGTCAAGTGACTCTGAGTGAAGCGGTGTTGAAGATTGAGGATTCGACGGGGGTGACGGTGGAGTCGTTGTCACCGATCCTGCCATTTGGAGAGAATCTGTCGGCTCAAGGGGTGGTGGCTCTGGTCGAGAATAGCTTTGACTCTAGTGAGGGTGGTGGCTTGGGAGTGGTTTTTCAGGGGGATCTGTTGCCTCTGCTGAACGGCCAACAATTCACGGTGCCCGGCGCGGGAGTGTTAGAGGTGAACGCTAGCTCGGTATTTATCGCTGACTATGTTGTGGCGTTGGCTGGGGGGGCATCATTAACGACCAACGGTATTCCGGTTGCCACGATAACAGGGCCGGGAACATTATTAGGGGCAGATGGTTTGCTGCGAATCAGCCAGCCAGGGCCTGTCCCCACAAGTTTGTTAGGAAATTTGGTTCGGCGAGATTCTGTCAGTAGATTAGTCCTGACTGAATCGGTGTTGAATGTTGCGAATACTTCAGGAGTGACGGTGGCCTCGATTGATCCGTTGCTGTCGTTTAGAAATAATCTTGGATCCTCTGCCGTACTGGCGCAGGTGGAGAATAGCCAAGTGACATTCCAAGGTGATCTCATCACGGCGAATGGCACAACGTTCACCGTACCAACAGCTGGGGTGCTACGAGCAACTACCGGAAGTCAGGTTACCGTGACCGACTATGTGGCCGCAGAAAGCACTAGTGGTCGAGTGGCTCTTCCGCAGCTTCCATTTGCCGCTGCAGTTCTCTTTGGACCTGCCGTTACTTTGATTGATAGTGTGTTACAAGCTGATGGATTGCTCCGGATTACGAATACAACCGGGTCCTTGCTGCCGACCGGACGAATAAATGACCTAGTTGATCTTTTCGGCGCGAGCACCTTACGGCTGACGGAAGCGGTGGTGAAAGTGGAAGATTCAAGTGACTTATCGGTCTTTTCGCTGCTTCCTCTCCTTTCCCATGGTGAAAATCTCGGGGATCAGGGGGTGGTAGCTTTGTTCGATAGTACTAGTGTATTTGCGGGCCTTAGCTCATCCATTACAGGTTCAGCCCCACAACCAAACCCTTTACTAAACCTTACTGGTGGAACAGTTTTTAACATCCCTGGAGGAATTGTGACATTGGTTGATCAAGCACTTTTGGTGGCCACCCGACCCTTATTGAGGATGGTTGGTACACCTGGCGGTGCTAATCCAAACCTTACTGCAGGCAATGGGTTTTTCAATGTGGAGAGTGCATCACGGATGAGTGTGGATGTTCCAAATGATGCGTTCGTATCATTGTCGGCAAGTAGGTTAACCATTAATGGCTCCCTTTTAAATATTACAGGTGCGAAGAGTACGGTGAATATCAATGGTTCCCTTGTGAATTTGATTGCCGGTAGCACGTTGACTATTAACAATGGATTTTTAGTGAGTGCCCTAGATGGAGCAAACTTCTCACTTAATGGACCTTTGGTAGACTTTGCTGCTCCAACATTAGGCGGCAACACCTTTAGTCTTACGAATCCTACTCAATGTAATGGATGTGTATTGAACGACACCGATTTTGTGATTCCCATTCTTTTCCATCCTGGGGCTGGTCCCGCTAATGTCTCAATATCAGGAGATAATCCGTATATCGGTGAAAGTAGTCCTGGAAACAATTTAAACATAGGTAGTCAGGCAATACTAGAAGTAGGGGAAAATGCCACAGTGAACCTTAATTTGCCTTTTACGCTTCAATGAAGGGCAATTTTCAAAAATATAGTTCACTATTTCAATATGAACTAGAAAGAATAAGGCCAGTGAATAATGCGTATGAATTTCAGGTTCTTAGTAATACATTAACAACATTAATGTGCATTGCTATCTATAGTGGCGACATATTTATCATTGTTGGACTGTCTTGTTAGGAAGGAGCGGGTTAGAATGAGACGATTTGAGGTATGGTCTATAACGAACTTGGTTTTGTTTGGGTGTTTGATCGTGGTAGGTGTGGTTGGCGCTGAGTCTCAGAATTCTGTCAAAGACATTACCCAGCATTTGGAGTTTTTAGGCTATCAATGTGAAAAGCTGGATCAGGGGATTAAAGCTACTCACAATTCCAAATTAGGGTTTGTGTTGATTGTGCTGAAGGATGGCTTGATGGCGCAATCGGCTTTGGCGGGGAAACCTAAAAAGGGGGCTGGGTCCCAGGGCTCTGAAAAATTGGCGACAGTGAATGCGTTAAATAAAGAATCCACCATTTCTCGTTTTTTTTGGGCCGATTCGGGTGAGCTGGTGGTTCGGGCGTCGGTCTTGGGTGGCTATGAGAAGAGCCGGTTTTATTCCTTTATGGAAGCCTGGGAAAAAGATGGGCAAACGATCGGGAAGCATTACGAGGCCCTAAAGCCATATATTAAGTAACGTTCTGTTCTCCCTCTCCTCTCTTCCTACGCCCCTCACTATGGGATAGGATGGGCCTTTCGGTATGGAACCTTCAAGGGTCTTGAAGGTTCCATACTTCATCTTTCTCATCATTGTTTTATCTCCTTCTCTTAGAAAGTAGATCTTCTTTCGGTATTCCTATGTGGCTGTTCTAAGCCGTTGCTGTACATTACTGATTGATGTATTACGGAAGACACACCGGAATTAATCTTCACCAGTATTTGGCCGATCTCTACTCCATAGACGATTTTTTCGTCAATCTTGGAGCAGGTTGTGCCCTCATTCTTTCTCTTTGCGTTTCGATCGAGTATAGACTCCTTTTGGAAAAGGCGCTTGTGTTTTTTGCAGACTGCCTGTTGTCTGTTGTTGCTGATTGTATGTACTCAGGGGTGTGCTACGAATGGATCATATCGTGAGGAACATGAGGTATCAAATCTTAGAGTGATCTTTTTGGATGAACAGAGTCTTCACCGTGAATGGGAAACCCGGACGGGAAGAGAGGGAGTTGAATTTGTTGCATTTAAGGGGCAAGATCTTCCGACCGTTAGAACTCTTCAGGGGTATTATGACTTCATGACCAATACCCTGTATTGCCCAAAGTGGAATTTTGAAGTGTGTGGTCATGAATTACACCATGCGGTGTTAGGCCATTTCCACGAACCCCATTAATTCCTTCGTTTCTTTTTAGCTAGCATTTCCCTGGATAAAGTCGATTCTTGTTGAGTTGGCAGTCTTAGAGGCTGGTATTACAGCTATGGGAAAATCTTGTATGGTTTGCGGCTTGGTGGTGGTTGGCGTTTGTTGGCCCTTCGTGAGCGCTTTGACACGCTCAGAGAGATAGAGATCCAACATATTAACGGTGATCACTCCATTTTTTCTGTAGTCTGCTCCTCCCTGGAATCCTTCGATAAGCGCCTTCGTGAATGCCCCGTTTCCCCAACTGGGGTCTTCCAGCGCGAATTGCCGACCGGTTGACGATGCAAAGACCACCGCACCATTTTCGGCACTCGTTAATTCGTTGACGAGAGCATTAATGTCTGCCACACCTCGTCTCATGCCCATGATATTTCCCGCATGACAGGAATCAACAAATAAGAGTGTCTTTCCATTCAGGGAAGCTATAGTGTTTTTGATGTCGGAGTATGGGAGCGCGGTTCGCCGAAGGCGTTGCGTATCGGCATCAACCGGCAGAAAGTAATAGATGCCTCCACTATCGTTCACGCCGTGTCCTGCTAAAAAAATCATTGCTAAATCATCAGGTGCGGTGTGTGTATCAACCCAATCCAGGCCTTCTAAGATACGATCCTTTGTCGCATCTTGATCAGTCAAGAGTTTGAAGTTCACTTCTTGATACAGGCCTCCGACTTGCTGCTGAAGCGCCTTGGAAAAATCTTGTGCATCCTTGGATGCAAAATCTAGCGTTAGCGTAGGATCCTGATAAGAACTAATGCCGACCGCCAAGATGTTTAACTTCGGTTTGGTGGGTTGTCGTGCCTCGGCCCCTTTCCAGCGAAGTCGGACTGAAGCGGGTTCACTAGTTGCCCAACGATTTTTGGCAATGAGTGAAATGGTGGTGTCTCGATTTGGAATGACGAGGGAATATTGCTGGACGCCGTCCTGTTTGCCTTCTACCACTTCAATTCCTCTAGCTTTTGGGATAGGACGTCCATCTCTGAGTGCTATGAGTTCTGTCACTGGTTCTCCAGATGGATTTCGAATGGAGTACCGTAACGTGAGATTTGAGGATGTGACAGTCTCAAAGTCAGAGGGCGAGATAATTGTGACCACTGGGGGCAGGCGAGAGAGTATTTCTTTTGCTGGTTCCTGATACGATGGATTTGTATTGATGTCTGTAGTGATGGGCGGGAGTGACTGATCGGAACTTGTGAGTGCCACGGGGAAATCTTGGATCGTTTGAGGTTTGATCGTTGTTGGGCGTTGATATCCCTGGGTTAAGGCTCTCACTCGTTCTGAGATATGTAACTCTAAGCGATTGAGGCTCACGATTGGAGACGCGGAAGTATTCAATTGTCCACTGAATCCTTCAAGTAATGCGGTGGTGAAGGCGGAATGTGTCCAAGTCGAGTTGTAAATTGCACGCTGGGATCCGCTTGAGGCCAGAAATGCCACAACGGTATTCGTAGATTTTCCTAAATCTTGGGAAAGAGTATTGACACCCTGGATACATCCTATTGCTCCAGGTGGGGTATTGCTTTGACAGGGATCAAAAAATAAGAGACTTGTCCCCGCCAGAGATGTGACGGCATTGGTAATATCGGAAAGGGATAGGCTGGTACGACGGAGGTGATCTAAATTGCTTGTTGCAGTGACTAGATAGGGACTTCCTCCTTTATCGGCGATGGCGTGGCCCACGAAAAATATTATAGCAAAGTCTTTCTGGGTCGTTTGCCGGTACAGCCAGTCTAAACCATCCAGGATATTGGCTTTGGAGGCCTCATTGTTTATGAGCACTTTTGATTCAACTCGATTGTAGAGTTGTTGGCTCTGGGAAGAGAGTGCGATCGCTATGCTCTCCGCATCTGCTGAAGCTGTTGGGAGGTTAAGTGAGGGGTTAGCATATTCTCCAGGTCCTATGGCTAAGACATACAAATTAGGTTTATTGATTTGTTCTTGCCACTCGACATTAATGGTCGCCGGTTTGCTAGATGCCCATTGGTGGCTGGCTACAACCGAAATGGTACAGTTTCTTGGGGGAAGAGGGATGTCAATCGTTTGGTGGGCATGGCCTGTCGAAATGTTTCCGATAACCTGAACCCCACGGGTGGACGGCAGAGGTTGGCCATCAATAGAAATGGCGATATCCTTGACAGGGGCTTGAGGATGCGTGATTACAGCATAGTGGAGTGTGACAATCGGGTTAGATGTCACAAAAGTTGACTCTGGAGAAAAGACAATAACCTCGGGAGGGAAGTCTTGAAACCGTTCTTTTTGTGATGCTGACAAATCTTCTGCTGGGTTTGAAGATTTAAGCTCTGACTCGGCTGCGATGGCCTTTTCTAACTTTTTCTGGAGGTTTTGAATGGTTTGAGCGGTTTCTTTTGAGAGAACATTAGAGGGTTGCACGATTGGTCTCGTGCGGCTATTGGCTAAGCGAATAGATTCTTGTTCATCCCATGTCGATAACATAGTTTCTATCACTTCCGGTCGGTAGGAAATAGTGCGAAACCGTCCAACCGGAAAGAAGTCGGCTGCAAGGGCTGCTCCATAATTCTTATGCCAACCGATTAATCTGTCGGCCCCTGGAGCCGCATCATAGTATCCTAAAGGGGTCCAGACCACCCATCGTTCCCGATCAGCATGAGGAAAAAACGTTAAAAGTTCCTTCCCATCTTTGAGACGATACCATCGAATCGTCCCGTCGCCCAATGTTGCAACCGCCACTTGATTATCTCTAGAGATATTGACCCCCCAGGCATTGTCTGGAAGAGACACCTGCCAAATTTGTTGCCCTTTTGGATTATATAAACGCAAATTCCATGAAGTCCCAAGAAGAAAGGTTTGGTGGTCAGGGGCAATGGCCATACTGCGCCCGACTTCGAAATTGTCCAATTGGAGAGTCTTCTTGTTAAGTCTAGGTGTTGGAGAATTGAGCCAATCTTCTATGATGATCTCTGGGGCTTTCAGAATAGGAGGGTTGAGTTCTTCAGTCGTTGCTGGGGGAACCGATAGGACACGGGTTTGAAGTGAAAATTGCGCAGGGTTCTTTCCAAACTGGGTATATCCAAATTGTACGATTGAGCCATCTTCAGATAGCAAAAGGTTCTCCTGGTTATCGCGGAAATCTGCCACCAGACCTTCAGATGCAAACCCTATAGTTTCTTGAGCATTGAGGAATTTTACGATGCCATTGGCACCGGCCACTGCGACGCCCCCTGATTCCCATGGACTGAGGTCAAGTATGGTATTGTTGGCGATGGGGACATCTGAAAATTGCTGAAAATCTGGATGTCGCCATTTGCGAATAATATGCTGTTTTCCCTTTCTTGCTGTTCCGGCGGCGTAGAGGGATGTGCCATCTTTTGACCAGGTAACTGAACTAAAGGTCCCCACCAGAGGATTGCTGGATTCGGGTTGACTGGACCATGGACTCAGATCTTTCCCGGAAAGCACGATAATCCGAGGCGAATTTTCAAAGCCCACAGCGAGTTTTTGATTATCCGGAGAAAACGCAATCCCATATGGCCGTTGGCCTTTCGCTTGTTGAACTTTTGCAAGTAACTGGAAGTCGTACCCATAGAGTCGAATAAATCCATCATATGAAGCGGTGGCGAACCGACCCGTTGAGTCAAACGCAACCCCATAGACGTAGCTAGTTGGATAATAGGTATCGTCTTTAGCAATGAGTGTGTAGTTAGATGTTCGATAGGCGTACCATCCAGTTCTTCCATGCAGTCCGGCTACAAGGAGGCGTCCATCAGGGGAGAATGCGAGGTCTCCGAGTGAGCTTGGGAGGTTGGAAAGTTTTTTTGTGAGTTGCCCAGTCAGGCGGTCAAAAATATAGATGGCATAGGTGCGATCCCATGTTACGCCGGTAAATCCTCCACAGGCGATGGTTTGGCCATCGGGGGAGATGGCTACGGCAAATATTTTTCCTTCGTGTCCAGGACCAATAGGCGGTCGAAGTGTCCGCACCAGTGTTTGAGTTTTTATATCCCAAATTTTAACAGTTTTATCTTTTGATCCTGTGATGAAGATCTGGTTGTCAGAATCTAATGCGATACGAGAAATTTCTCCCGTATGTACTCCGGCGTCTATTTTTAATATTGGTGTTTGGCTAGGAGATGCATTTTTTTTAGTCGTCTTTGCTGGTGAGTTGTTCCTATCTGTAGGTACTGTTGGCGTTTGTGAGACTGAACATGAGGAAGTAGAAAATAGAAAGATTAGCGCAATAATTGTTCCCGCCCAAGTAATATAGCTTTGTTCGCACGATGAATTTTTTTGGTTGTAGGTAAAAAGGTGCGGGTGCATATTTTTAGCGCTTTTCTTGCTTGAAATAACCGATTGATGAAAACGGTGGCGGTGGTAATGAGCAACTGTGGTGTAACATGATGAGCAGTAAGGCCACCACACTCTTATAGCATATAATCTTACAAATTAAGAATAAATAAATAAAGGCTTCTCTGAGCTGATTTAGATGTAAACGGCAGTCTTGCTTTTTATAAAATTGGTAAACCTATGAGAACAAACGGGGGTGAAGAAGGGAGTGTGAGAATTGGTTTATGATGGACTGATTGCGAGAAATCTCCAGCAGTTCGATAGAGAAAAGTAGGAGTGGGGTTGTCGCAATGTGAGAGTTTGGACTCCAGATGATGCGAGGGAGAGCCACATGGCTAGGATGGTAGAGAAGACGATGAAGGGGCTGGGCATTCTTGGGGAAGTTTCAAGAATGATTTCTTGTTAAAGGCGGCTTGTGTGGTGACTCTTTCTGGCTCCAAGCCTTGGGATGTTTTCTTGAGTGTGTGAATGATGATTTCTGGGGGGCAGAAGAGGCGGATAGGGAAGAGGGAGGTGCCGACGCCTCGTGAGGTGTAGCCGTGCATGGATTCATGTTGCCAAGGGCCGGCTTTATAGGATCTGGGGCAACGGCAATGCGTGATGATAGGTTGGCTCCCAGGAAGGCAAATTTGCCCCCCATGCGAATGGCCGCAAAGGTAAAGATCCATCCCGGCAGCATAAGCTTCAGGGATAATTTCTGGAGAATGCACTAGAAGGATACGTACGACGTCTGTGGGGGCAGCTTTGACGGCTTTCCCCAGATCTCCCGTTTCGTAGTAGTGCATATCATCTAGGCCTAGCAACCAGATGGCATCAGACTCCTTTTCGATGGCCTGTGTTTCATTGAGCAACATGCGAATGCCTGCTGCTTCAAGTCCTGGGGTCATTTCCAACCAATCATGATTTCCTAAAATACCAGTAACGCCAAAAGGGGCTTGAAGCGTACTGACCAGTTCCTTCATCAAGGACAAGGTTTTGTCATAAGAACCATAAGTTTTAAATCGGAAGTCTCCGGTGAGCACGCACAAATCATACTGTAAGGTCGCTAGCACAGTTTGAAGAGCCTGTCCTTTATCAATCATGCCTTCAATGTGTAGATCAGATAAATGCAATATGCGAAATCCGTCAAAGGCGTCTGGAAGATGAGGCAGGGGAACCGCATGTTCCACAATGCGATAGTTGGTAGAATTTCGAACGGCGATTGGCCAGAGACCTGTGGCTTTCAATGATGTTTTGAGAAGCCACGCAATGGCGGGAAATTCTTCCATGTGAACATGGATATGATGGCCACCTAATAAGAGTGCGGAATAATGGGCTTGGGTTTCCAATCGTTTGCTGGCATGGGACGAGCCAATGCGTTCGATTAGTTTGGTTAAGGCTTCTTGTTCGTGGGGTGACATCATAGACTTGTCAGGATTCTTGCGTCATGGGTACCATATCATCTATGCAACGACTTGATCTTTACCAGCCAGGATTGCCCGATCTTCAATTTGTGTTGATGGTGAGTGCGTTATGTACGGCTGATCTTGAATCGATCAATGTGCCCGCATCTATTCGCGAGATGGTTTTTAATCGCTGTTGGGCCTTATTGCATGAAAGCCCACCTCCGGCACAGAAAGCAGAACGAGTTTTGAATTTGATGTTAGGCGATGAAGTCACACTTGAAGCGTTGGTCCATGTGATTCGGCATACTTTTGAGGAACATGGATTTTCTGAACTGACTTGGGAAGAACAACCGAGCGAACCGTCGCAAGAATCAACGCCTGATGTTATTCCATTAGTGGAGCGCATCCAAAAACTCTATCCTCCGCCTGATGACTCTGCCCCTTCTTCGGCTTCCCCCTTATCTTGACCTTTTCCTCTGAGAAGGAGGAATCATAAGAAATAGCAGTTGAACATGACAATATGTCAGTTTTGACCTCATTATCCCAATGGGCCGTGACTGGCCATCTGCTCTCCTTATTTTCCTTTGGTTTCTTGACTGGTAAATACGGAGCGGTAAACAGGTAGCGAGCTGTCAAGAATGGGTAGGGAGAGATGCTTGCCTCTACGGGCGTTCTAGCCGAAGGTGATGAGGTCGATTACTCTTTACAATTTATGAATTAGCGGTTTTCACGTTTTTGGGACTTACCTCTAATGAGTGAAAGGATCCCAAACTTCGAAATTTTGCCTCTCGTTGTTTTAATAATTTTGAAAGCGACATTTTCTCCAGTTGGTTGAAATGGGTGTTGAGCGTTTCAGCCACATGCTTGGCCGTGAGTGCAATATCTCGATGTGCGCCTCCGAATGGCTCTGGGATGATAGCATCAATAATATTGAGTTTGAGCAATTCCGGTGCGGTCATTCGCAAGGCTGAAGCTGCGGTTGAGGCTTTGGCACCATCACCCCATAAAATTGCGGCACAGCCTTCTGGCGAAATAACGGAATAGATGGAATGCTCTAGCATGAGCACACGGTCTGCTACGCCTAAGGCTAAGGCTCCGCCACTTCCCCCTTCTCCGGTAACGACGGCAATAATCGGCACCTGTAGTTTCACCATTTCCAATAAATTGCGTGCAATGGCTTCAGCCTGCCCGCGTTGCTCAGCGTCCAACCCTGGGTAAGCCCCTGGTGTATCGATGAAGGTCAGTATAGGCCGTTGAAATTTTTCTGCCAGCTTCATGAGTCGTAAGGCCTTGCGATAGCCTTCCGGTTTGGCCATTCCGAAATTCCGACGCATGCGTTCTTTTAAGGATTTCCCTTTTTCGTGGCCTATGACCATGATAGATTGGTTATTCCATGTTGCAAACCCACCAAGAATGGCGCGATCTTCTCCATATAGACGATCCCCATGGAGTTCGATGAGATCGTCAGTGAGTTCTTCTAGATAATCAGAAACGGATGGGCGTTGTGGGTGTCGGGCAATCTGGCTTCGTTGCCAGGGAGTGAGATTGGCAAACAGCTCTTCCTCCATTCTGGCCAGTTGCTCGCTACTTTTTTCAATAGCTTCCTGAACAGAATTTTTTTTGGATTTTGATTTCACCAATTTGGCAATGCGAGATTCGAGATCCTTGAGGGGTTTTTCGAAATCTAAATATTCACGCACGGGCAGGCTCCTTGGCCAAGGCGATTAGTGGAAAACGACCGTTGATGCTCCCAAAAGTTGTTCCACTTCTTCCAAAAATTCCGGTGTTGGAGAAATACTGACATTGGGTAATTTAGGGAGATTTGCTGTGACATTTGATTGCAAGTGAAAAGCTAGGGTAATTGGCGTTGGTCCTGGGTATCGTTCAAATATCTGTTTTAAGTCTACCAAATTGTTGGGCAACACGTCTTCTTCGTGAATTTGGAGGGTCACATGTTGGACCGTTTCGCATTCTAATTGTGGTAGCAGTTCAATCCGTGTGGCCTTTATTCTAGCACCGTTATCCATTAGATCTACTGTTCCGGTGAGACGAATGACAGAATCTGGCGTAAGCATGGATTCATGGTTTTTAAAGGTTTCTGGGAAGATAATGGCTTCCACGGTGCCTTGAAGGTCTTCCAATTGCGCGTAGGCCATACGATTTCCTTTTTTCGTGGTCGTAATTTTGATACCAGAAATCACCCCACAAAGTTTCACTTCCCGTTCCTCCTTCACCTCTCGTAACCTCTGGGTAGAACAGGTCGAAAAGTGAGCGATGGCCATTCGGTGTCGGTTGAGAGGGTGGTCGGTAATGTAAAATCCAGTCAGTTCGCGTTCATATTGGAGCAGTTGATTTTGAGACCATTCAGACTTCTGTGGAATTGCAAATCCGAAGTTCTCGGTTGATTCATCCGAGGTCTCTTCTGTTGGCAGATCAAAGAGGCTGGTTTGCCCTTCACGTTTATTCCGTTGGATTGTCGATGCATGTTCCATGGCTTGGTCTAAAACAGCAAATAGACTGGCGCGGGAGGTTCCCATAGAATCGAAGGCTCCGACCTTTATGAGTCCTTCTATGACGCGTTTGTTCACTTTTTGGGAGTCAAGCCGGCAACAAAAATCCAGAAATGATGTAAATGGTCCATCTTGATCGCGGTCTTCTAGAATAATATCAACGGCACTTTCGCCGACATTTTTAATGGCCGCCATACCAAAACGTATACCTTCCGGGACAACACTGAAATTTTTTAAGCTTTGATTCGTATCGGGCGGTAAAATTTTTAAGCCGAGTTCACGGCATTCCGTAAAATAGCCGACCATTTTATCCGTATTGCCCATTTCCGAAGTCAGAAGGGCTGCCATAAATTCTGTGGGATAATGGGCTTTCAAATAAGCGGTTTGATAGGTGACCAGAGCATAAGCGGCAGAGTGAGATTTGTTAAATCCGTATCCTGCAAAAAAAGCCATTTGATCGAAAATTTTCTCTGCAAGTTTTTCTGCAATGTTCTTTGCTTTACAGCCTGAAATGAACAAGGCTTTTTGCTTGGCCATTTCATCATGCTTCTTTTTCCCCATGGCCCTGCGCAGCAAGTCGGCTTGGCCAAGGGAAAATCCAGCCAGTTGGTTGGTAATGGCCATGACCTGTTCTTGATACACAATGACCCCATAGGTTTCTTGGAGGATAGGTTCGACTTGAGGCGGCTCATACACGATCTGGGAAGGGTCGCGTTTGCGTTTGATGAAGTCATCGACCATGCCGCTTTCCAGTGGGCCAGGTCGATAGAGGGCCAGAATTGCAATGAGGTCTTCAAATGTTTCGGGTTTAATCTTGACCAGCAAGTTACGCATGCCCGAACTTTCTAGCTGAAAAATTCCAGTGGTTTTCCCGGAACTGAGCTGAGCATAGGTGTCAGGGTCATTGAGCGGAACATTTTCGATATCTAACTGGTTGTCTGTGGATTGTGAGGCATGGACGAGCCTGACCGCATCGTGGATCATCGTCAGAGTTTTCAGACCCAGGAAATCAAACTTCACTAACCCCACTTTTTCCAGATCGGTCATGGTGTACTGCGTGACAATTTCGTCATTGCTCGTCTTATATAACGGAACATGCTCCATGAGGGGCTTTTGTGAAATGACGACTCCGGCGGCGTGGGTTGAGGCATGCCGGGCTAAGCCTTCCAGTGCCATGGCCGTATCCATGAGCTCTTTCATGCCAGCTTCTTGATCCACCAATTCCTGAAGCCGTGGTTCCTGTTTGAGCGCGTCTTTCAGCGTGATATTGAGTTGTGAGGGAACCAACTTGGCCACTTTATCGACCTCGGCATATGGGAAATCCATCACGCGGCCCACATCGCGAATGGCAGCTTTGGCTCCCAGTGTCCCAAACGTAATAATTTGGCAGACATGCTCTTCGCCATATTTGTCGATGACGTAGTTGATAACTTCTCCTCGACGGTCCATGCAGAAATCCATATCAATGTCTGGCATGGTGACCCGTTCGGGGTTCAAGAACCGTTCGAAGAGGAGGTTGTACGTGAGTGGGTCGAGGTCGGTGATGCGAAGGGCATAGGCCACAAGGCTTCCGGCGGCAGACCCGCGACCTGGACCCACAGGAATGTTTCGTGACCGCGCAAAATTGATGATGTCCCAGACTACGAGAAAGTATCCGGCATAGCCCATGGTGTTTAACACTGACAACTCGGTTTGCAGGCGGTGTTGGTATGCTTCCCAGGGGATAGATGTGGGCCGTTCACGTAAGCGCTCCCGCAGACCTTCTTCCGAAAGATGTTGCAGGTAAGAGTTGTGTGTTTGGCCGTCGGGTACATGATAGTCAGGGAGATAGGTGGCGCCGAATTCAAGGGAGAGATTGCATTGCTCGGCGACTTGTGTGGTATGCAACACCGCGCGAGGAAATTCGGCAAACTCGGCAACCATTTCTTCCATAGATTTCACATACAACTGATCGGTATCAAACTTCATTCGATTGGGATCTTTAAGAGTTTTTCCCGTTTGCAAACACAGCATGACTTCGTGGGGACGGGCATCGTGTTTGGTGAGATAGTGACAGTCATTGGTGCCAACCAATGGAATGCCAAGTTTTTTATGAATTTCCATCAAGCCACGATTAGCAATGTGTTGTTGTTCTAATCCATTGGCCTGCACTTCTAAATAATAATGATCCTTGCCAAAGATTGAGCGAAACTCATCGGCGACCCGTATGGCCCCTTCTACGTCTTGTTGTTCAATCAATTGCGGGACTTCTCCGCTTAAACATCCGGAAAGGGCTATCAGGCCTTCATGATGTTCTTGTAACAACTCTTTATCCATACGCGGCTTATAGTAGAACCCTTCCAGATAGGCCCGGCTGGAAAGTTTCATGAGGTTGTGATAGCCAACTTGATTCGTCGCGAGCAGAATTAAATGATAGTACTCGTTATGGGCGAGGTGTCCAGATTTTTGTGCGCGGCTGCCGGGAGCCATGTATGCTTCGCAGCCAATAATAGGTTTAACTCCGTGATGTTTAGCTTTCTGGTAGAAATCTATGGCCCCAAACAGATTACCATGGTCGGTCATGGCGACGGCGGGCATTCCATACTCTTTCACTTGTTGAAAGAGAGGATTAAGTTGGTTGGCCCCATCCAAGAGGCTATATTGGGTGTGGAGATGGAGGTGAACGAATTCAGAAGGCACTGAGAAAGTCCTTGGAAAAAATTTTAGTGAGCAGGTACGATGAAGTCAAATGATTTGAAGAAGAAAATCTTGCAAGCAATAGGATTAATCTACGATACAGATATACTTGATCAGAGTCGAACGTTTTCCAGAGAAAATGGGTATAAAGATGTGGATAAATAGTCGATGTCATTCTCTCCTTCATACCAGTCTGCCAGTTTAGCAATTTGCTCATTCCATGAGCATGGTAGTGGTATATGGTCGGCATACTAGAAGTAGGGGTGAGAATGATGCTCAAGAAAATATACGTACTATTGAACTTACGAATAAACCGTTCTATTGAATGTGGCGCGGGAAAAACATTGGCCTATGTTTTCTAAAGTCCCCCTCCCTTTGTAAGGAGGGACTAGGGGAGGTGGATTCTTCCTAACCGTCCACAGTTAAATCAGTCATAACTTTATGGCATACAAGAAGGAGGTGAATATGATTGTGACAACAACACACAACATTGAAGGGCATCGCATTCTGGAATATTTAGGTGTGGTTACCGGGGAAGCCGTTCTTGGCAGTAATTTTTTCCGCGATTTTTTTGCTAAGGTTCGAGATGTGGTTGGCGGGCGGTCAGGTGCCTATGAAAAAGAATTGGCTCGTGCACGAGAAGTGGCGTTTCGGGAGATCGAAGAAGAAGCGCTAGATGTAGGAGCCAATGCGATCGTCGGGATCGACCTGGATTATGAAGTGATGGGAGAAACGGGAAGCATGCTAATGGTGAGTATCAGCGGCACAGCAGTAAAGATCACTTGATAGGCCTCGGTGGTAGGATTGATTCATGTTATAAATCTTGAAAGTGTAGATAGACGATTTTGAGAAGGAGATTCAATTTTAGTAATTTTCACTTACATAAAACATTTGACCTACTTTAGAAAAGACCGATAACATATCCGAAGAAAGTTGATGAAGTGAATGAAATATCCTATGGGTCAAGCAGATAAGAATTTATGAACGGAATAGATTGATACATTAATCACGCAAGGAGGATTTCATGAAAGCCAAAAAGGGTGTCGTCGATTTTTTGAATAAAGTGTTGACCAATGAGTTGACAGCCATCAATCAGTATTTTCTACATGCAGAAATGTGTGGCAACTGGGGGTATACCGTGTTGCATGACGAAATTCGCAAGCATGCGATCGATGAAATGAAGCATGCAGAACAAATTATTGAACATATCCTTTTTTTAGACGGGTTCCCCAACTTGCAACGGCTGGGAACGCTCAAAATTGGGGAGACAGTGCCGGAACAGTTTAAATCGGATTTGAAGTTGGAGCAGGATGCTGTGAAACTCTTAACCGACGCCATTGAGCATTGTGTCAAAGTCGGAGATTTCAATACTCGAGCAAAATTGGAAGGGATTGTTACGAGTGAAGAGGAACATATCGATTGGATTGAAACTCAAATTGAGACGATCAAGCAGGTTGGTGTCGAAAACTACTTGAGTCAGCATATGCATCAGGCGTAAGGGCTTAGCTTCATAATTTTTCTGAGCAGAGCTTTTCGAGATTCTTCCCAGATCTCGAAAAGCTCTGTTTATTTTCAGGACAGAAGTCCTTAGCTTCTTGCCAAAAATTCTTCTTCCTTTTCTGGCATGGCATCACTTGCGGTGTGTGCCCAGTTCATCCATACCACAACAGAATTACTTTCAGATCTGCTTCTGGGCTTAAGAGAGGTCAATGATAAAATGTGACTAGTTGACTGGTTTCTAGAGCAGGTGTTCAGGAGCATTTTTTTATGCATATTCAAGTAAAGACACGCACATGAAAAAAGTAGGACGACAGCATTTAATTGATTTTGCAGGGCTGAAGGAAGAATTGCTTTGGCTGAATGCGAATCCGCCTTTGCACGAGTTGATGGAACGTCATCCAACCGAATGGGAGCAGGTTGGGCAGAAGCTCGTTTCGTCGCTGGAAGGTGGCGGGGTGAAGATATTAAAGGGGTTTGCCACCGAAGCCAAGTCGGTAGAGAAAACCTGGATGGACAGACTGCGTAAAAATAGGAACAATCTGAACACCTTGAAAACCGCCATTCCTTTTTTGATTCGGAGCCGAATGTCTCTGTTGGCAGTCGATAAATGTCTCTTTTCAGCAGCGACTGGGGTCGCAAATGGCCCTGTACAGTTCAATTGGTTGAATGGCTATGTTATGCAACAATTGCTGTTCCGTCAGGACCTTATTCGTAAACCTGTTTCGTTACGCTGGTTTCGTTTTTGGTGGCGGATGAATTCTCAAAAACGTCTCTTGATGCCCTTAGTCCAAAAAAAAGGGATCTATTGTTTTTATACTCGGGAACTTATAGCGGCACTCGCTGGTATGATTGGACAGCAATCCTGCCTCGAGATTGCGGCGGGAGATGGCACGCTTTCGCGTTTTCTCGCTGACGAAGGCGTCAATGTCACGGCCACGGATAATCAAAGTTGGCAGCATGCCATTAAGTATCCAGATGATGTTCAGCACATGGAGGCGAAACAGGCCCTACAACAGTATCAACCTCAGGTCGTTATCTGTTCCTGGCCGCCGTCGGCGAATCATTTCGAGCGGAGCGTCTTTTCTACGAAGAGCGTACAGCTCTATGTGGTGATTGGTAGCCGGTACCATTTTGCCAGTGGGAATTGGGTGGACTATGCCAAGCAGGGAAATTTTAACTATACCATTGATCCGGAGTTAAGTAATTTAGTGGTCCCGCCAGAATTAGAAAGCGCTGTGATCATTTTCCGAAGGAAACCTTCTTAAATACTACGTAAATGGCGCACGTGTACATTTACGAAATCTTTCGGAATAAACTGGATGGAGCAACATATCTTAAAGCCCTAGGTGAGATACCAAGATACTATTAAAAGGATTTTAAGAGTGCCGGGTTTCGTCCTGGCAGCCGACCTACTTTTCTTTCGGAAAAAGTAGGCAAAACCATTGACGCCCAGTTCGGTCTATTGGATGGGACGGACGCAAGATGAAGAGAGGACCAACTCGCGGCGCTCAGACAAGGTACGCACAGAGTAGAGCGTCCATCCCAGAGGACGCTCAGCAGGTGTCAGATAATGGGATAAGAGTACAAGCCAAATAGCAGGTCTGTGAGTTTTATCACCACACAGATCCGTCAGCGAACCAAAAGAGACTCATTATTCGAGATGGCCATATAGGATATACATTATTAATAACGTGTCCTAACTCCTTTATTCGGCCAGAATGATCCGAAGTGTGGGTTTAGGGGTTACTGGGAAGAAGTGAGGGAGAGGGAGACCACTATGCAGGAGGCCAGAGCGGGCGTTTGTATGCCCATAGGTCGGCTCCTGCTAAAAAGTGAAAATCTATTCCAAATAAATTTTACTTTTCTCAATCCCTTCAATTGTCTCGCAAATAAGTATGTTCGATGGAAAAACCTACATCGGGAGGTTGTGTAATCACCTTCAGTGTATCTTCAGCACATCGATACTCGGAATTGGTAGGGAACAGTGGTTTTGGTTCTGGAATCTCATTGTTAAAGGTCAAGCCTCCGCTTTGAATTTCCGCATGGTGAATCACAGTATTACGGATTTGGATCCCGCTAAATTTGTTTGGCCCTTCCATGGCAATTTTTGCAACCGTTGTACCTGTTGTGGTCAATTTGGTGGTCATCTGTGTGTCACGGACCTGTAGATGTTGATGTGAAAACCCAGTGATGCATGATTCGACCAGTCCATCTGGTGCAATGGAGACATCAACCGACATGTCCAACTCAATAATTTCTTTGTTTGGTGGGGGTAAGCGAGTAAGTTGTTGTCGGTAGGAGAGAGGATCGAGTCGCCAATTCCCAATAAGACACTGATCAAACGGCTCGTTCGCAATTTCAGGCGTTACCGGCTGCGCGGCTATTTCTGTCTCTTCTACTGATAGCGTTGGTAGGGGGCAACTACGACTAGTGCAACCTTGAGACGAATGGCGACAGGTGAGACAGCGTTCACGTTCCCAACTAATAGTCAACGAATGGGGTTCGTTCTCGCTAGGTGGAGCTGTACTGGTGAGCAAGACTTCATAATCTTTTTCTTGGTCGCAGGCATCAATTTTGGGAGGCAAGCGACCCCACTCAACTTCTCCTGCACGGCGTGCGTCGCTACGTCCTATTGCCCCACTGGTCCTCATGGTAATGGTGTACTTATACCCAGACTCGAACTTCAGAGAATACAACGCCAGGTGAAAGGGGGTTTCAGTAGAGAAAGTGACTGATTGGTTCGTTGGAGGGGCAAGCCCAGGTAAAGGTTGTGCCGAAACTATTGGTACCATTTTCTCACCACTCGAGTCTTCCACCTTTCTATCAAGAAAATCCTTTGTAAATTGATGAAAGATCTCGTCAATAGAAGGGTGGTTACTGAGGGCTTGATGCATAGTCTCATGTCCGCCTTCCCTCGGTTGCCTTTGCAGAAAGTTAAGGAACGCTCCATCACCTTGATGTTGTGAAAGCGACTGAAAAAACAAAGTTGTAGAATAGTGATCATAGTGTCCCGGTCCCAAATCAATGTGTTCGAAAGGGGCGATGGAACCGTTATAGGTTCGAGCATGCCGATGCTCATAATCAGTATCGGGATAGACGAGATTACTGAAATGCTCAGCGCTCCCTTCGAACCACCATGCATAATTAGTCACTTCACCATAATTTAAGGCCTGAAAACAGTGAAAGACTTCATGGGCAATTATTTGTTTAAACTCATCATCGCTTAAATTGCCATAAAGCGATGTGAGGGCAAAACTACTGACCACTATTGGGCAAGGGGCATCACCATCAACATATTGTTCCTGGAAGGTTTCGGCTATAATATCAGGAGTCGCGGATGGGATAAGTATAACTTTCATAGCCAAGACATTGTAGTGGCCACTCGTCCCTACAATGAGATCATCAAGCTTTGATAGTGCATTAATTACGGCTCTACGAATCAGGAGACTCAACAGTTCATTCTGCGGACTGAGTTCTGCAGGTGGGTAATATATCTCATGGGGACCGTTCGGTCTGTCTCTAACGCAGTTGTTATCTCCGAGGGCCCTATCGAGAGCAGGCGTGGGCGTAGCTTCAAAGATGGACTTACAGGGGATGATGGTGACGATAGGGTCGTTTTGGGCAGCTGCTGGTTCGATTAACAATAGAATCAAAACCAAGCCTGTCGTATAGCTTATGAGTTTACGCATTGCGTTTTCCATATGTTCATAACTACATAGGGAAGCCGTTCCAAGTGATTAAAAGCAAGATATTTTAACGCTTATGAAGATACCAGATACACTTGGATTTTTTCCATTCTAGTATGTTCCATTGAAAAGATATAGAACCGGACGAAAAAGTCAAGGCTGAAGAATTCTGTGGATCCAATTGAAAAAGAGGTTTGGGCATATTCAGACCTAAGTGGAGGTTCAAAAGTAACACTGCTTGGCAGTAGAACGAGAAGGGCGCTTGAAGGGTTTTTACAGGAACCAGTTGGAATGTTGGGAGATGACGTAACTGCCTAGGATGATGGTACTGGCTCCTACTACCGTTTGAAGACTATGGTGAATCCATGTGAAGGAGCGGGCGGAGTACCAGAGTGGAATGGCAATAACGACCGACAGAGCTCCCATACCAAGAATAGAGCCTAACCCGAAAATGAGAATGTAGCCGAGGGCTGTCAATGTGGACAAGGTCGTGTTGAGGGTGAGGAGGATGAGCGCAGCTGATCCTGCCATGCCATGCATGAGGCCTACAATGAAGGCCCGGTAGGGAAACCCCTGAGGGTGAACATGCTGATGAGCAGCTTCTGTATGGGGCATGTTTGGCGCATGAGTATGGGCATGAAAGTGAGGTGTGGCACCTGCATGTTGGTGGAGATGAAAATGGATGCGTTCGTTTCGCATACGTCGGAAGACATCGATCCCTAGTCCTACCAGCATAAATCCAACAGCACATTCCAAGGCCTCTGCGAATTGCTCAGGGATTACGATACCAAGAATGAGAACGATTGACCCAAACAGGAAGAGGGTGACCGTATGCCCACATCCCCAGACTATCCCTTGCTGCATCGTCTGAAATACGGATCGGTTTTGAGTGGCGAGTGACGCGACTGCCGCGGCATGATCCGCTTCAAGTGCATGTCGTAGCCCTAAAACAAAAGCCAGTCCGAATAAGGTGAACATGGATCTGTGGTTCCGTGTTTAAGAATATTATGAACAATCTAATTCTTTTGAACGTTTAGAAAATAGATATTGGGATCCTACGGTTAGGTTGTGAGAAAAAGCAAATCAGAATGAAAATCAGACGACGTCGAGTTTGCTTAAGTTATGTCTGAAATTTTTGTTCATCCGGTACTTAGTGGGGAATAATGTAGAACTGGGTCTTTGACATATCTCTCTCCTTTGTGAGAAGGGCTAGGGGAAATAGAAACAGCAGTTGCTAAATGGCTATAGGAGCGGGTGGGACAATGGCAGGGCCATAGAACTGTTCCTCTACCCCACCTGCTTGAACCCTCTTTGGGTTCAAGCCCCTTACAAAGGAGAGGAATTATTTACCGAGGGCTCTGTCGAGATTGAATGCAGCGCTGATGAGAGCAAGATGGGTAAAGGCTTGAGGGAAATTGCCAAGGGCTTCTCCATGATGGCCTGTTTCTTCTGCATAGAGGCCGAGATGATTCGCATAGCCCAACATTTGTTCGAAGAGCAGTCGGGCGGCTTCTAACTTGCTGCGATCAGTTTGCCCTGCACGAGTCAGGGCTTCCACCAACCAAAATGTACAGATGTTAAAGGTGCCTTCCTCACCGCTGAGGCCATCGGCGGATTCGGCGATATTGTAGCGATAGACGAGTCCGTTCGACACTAAGCCACCCTTTTCAGGAGCTTTGATTGTAGCATCTAAGGTTTTCAGCATACGCGGATCAGTTGGGGAGACAAAAAAGACTAATGACATCATCAGATTGGCGGCGTCTAACGTGTCGCTTCCGTATCGTTGGATAAAGGCTTGCCGATCTGCATCCCATCCTTTTTCCATAATTTCTTCATAAATGGCATCTCGCACTTTGAGCCAGCGGTCTCGATCTGCAGGAAAGGAACGCTTGTCGGCCAAGCGGATACCCCGGTCAACTGCAACCCAGCACATGAGCTTTGAATATACGAAATGTTGTTGACCTCCGCGCACTTCCCAGACACCTTCGTCAGGACGCTGCCAATTATCACAGACCCAATTGATGAGACGCCGCAGGTGCTTCCAGAGGTCATAGGATATGGGTGTGCCATATTTATTGTAGAGATAAACCGAATCAAGCAACTCGCCGTAAATGTCCAGCTGCAATTGATCATAGGCGCCATTGCCAATACGGACAGGGGATGAGCCGCGATAGCCTTCCAGGTGCTCAAGGGTCTCTTCTGTCAGCGTATGTCGACCATCAATGCCGTACATGATTTGGAGGGAACCATCTGGTGCGAGTTCATGGCAACGAGCTTCCAGCCAATTCATGAATTCCGAAGCTTCGTCGGTAAATCCAATACGAAGGAGGCCATAGAGCGTAAAAGCCGCATCCCGAATCCACGTATAGCGGTAATCCCAATTGCGTTCGCCGCCAATGTCCTCCGGAAGACTGCAGGTGGGTGCCGCCACGATGGCGCCTGTTGGTTTAAAGGTGAGGAGTTTCAGAACTAAGGCCGAGCGATGAACCATTTCACGCCAGCGGCCGGAGTAGGTACATTTGGCTAACCAGGATCGCCAATACACGACAGTTTGCGTGAAGAGTTCTTTGGCATAGTGTTCGGGGCAAAAGGTTGGAGGTTCCTCAGATTCTATACTTTGTAAGCAGACATCCGCACTTTCTCCCTCTTCCAGCGTGAATTCAGCGACAAGGGCGTCGCCTTCTTGTCGCAAGGCGATGGTTGCTCCCAGTCGAAGTGAAAGCTTTGGGGATTTAAAGATGCCCCCTTGGGCATTGATAGCGATGGTATGTGTATCGCGACCATAGTTGAAAGCTGGACGACATTCCAATTTAAACGTCATCGTTCCACGAATAGTTTGAACGCGCCGCACAATGCCATGTTGCGTGCAATCGGCAGCATCTTTGCCAACTGGCATAAAATCGATCACGCGACCAACGCCGTCGGTCGTATGAAATCGGGTGACTAAGACATTCGTGTCTGGCCAATAATATTGTTTGGATTTGACGTGGTTGGGGGTTGGGGCAATGGAAAAGGTTCCGCCTTTCTTGTCGTCCAAAATGGAAGCAAACACACTTGGCGAATCGAAATGCGGAAAACACAACCAATCGATCGACCCATTCATGCCGACCAATGCGGTTGTTCGCATATTCCCGATCAGACCATAATTTTCAATGGGTTGGTAAGGCATGCTTTACTATTCGGTTGTTAAGTGAGTGATATTGATAAAGGTAGGTGAGATATATAGTGGGCACAATAAGAAAAATCAGTATCCTCTGCCGGTGCTGCCGCCACGGCCCATCCGGTCTAACGGGAGGGCTTCATATCGTTCCTTGAGATCTGGATGTTCGCTCAGATATGTCTGCACGGCAGCTTCATCGGCAAAGACTTCTGGACTTCGTTCACGATACTCCTCGATCGTTAAATCATGCGTAGCTAATAAGTTGCTCAGCTTCGAGTTGATGTCCTTTCCCATTTCCTGCATGGCTTCTGGAGAAGGGCGCCCTCCTCCGCTGCCATAGGATCGTCCGCCGGAAAAATAATTCATCATCATCTCTCCGATTTCAATACGTGCCTTCACAAACTTTCCGACTTCTACTTGTTCTGCACCTAGGCTTACCCCAGTTGATAATGCGAGACTCAAAGACATTCCCATAAAAATTCTTATCAATGTTGTTGTCATCATTGCTCCTTACAATGCGAAAGTGGTTGCAAAAATGTTTCTGGGCGTTTTTGTGAGGATGTAAAAGGATAGCCAAGCGACACATAAAAGTACAGGGAAAATAAGAATATTCCTGAATAACGAGAGAGTTCTGATGGGTATGTTGATTTTCGAACAAGGGGAAATGTTCATAATCCAAGAAATCTCTAACTGAGAGGGTGAAGTATGCTTATCATCGAGTGTCTCGAAGGCATCTATACTTGGTTTGTAGATGTTTGGTAGATGTAATGTGTGGATTCCAGGAGGAATTGTTGAGTTCTCCTGTTTTATTCGTGTGGTTTGAAGAGGTGAAAGGATAAGAAATGGGACAGCCAATGGAACGGATTGGATTTGTAGGGGTGGGCCGCATGGGAGCCAATATGGCTCGCCGGTTGAAAGATGTTGGGACTATTGTTGCGGCTGTCTATGACGTTGATACGAATTCAGCAGAATTGTTTGCCAAGGAGGTTGAAGCTGAGTGCGCTCAAACGCCGGCTCGCGTTGCGGAATTGGCGACGATGATTTTTACGGTGGTGACTGATGATGCGTCGATGCGGAAAATATTTGCTGCTGATGGCTCCGAGAGTTTGTTGGCGCAGGCAAAAGGACGCCTATTTGTGAGCTGTGCGACGGTATCGCCTGATGTGCATATTGATGTGGAAGCTTTAGTCGAACAGCAGGGTGGTCAATCCCTTGAAGCCTGTATGGCCAGCAGTATCCCGCAAGCGCGGGAAGGCACATTGTATTTGATATGTGGCGGTAAACAGAAGAGTTTTGATCGAGCAAAGCCGATTTTAGAAACGTTGAGTGCCAAACTTCGCTATGTCGGCGAAGCCGGGCAAGCTGCGCGAGTGAAGGCTCTGGTGAATATGGTGATGAATATTAATACAGCTGGACTCGCAGAAGGTTTGGGGCTTGGGGCTGCACTTGGATTAGATCTAGCAATGTTACAGGAGGTGTTTAGCCAAACAGGTGCGGCTTCTCGTGTGTTAGAAACGGATGGTGCTGATATGCAGAATCGCGATCATGAATGCTATTTTTCGGCGGCACATGCTGCCAAAGATTCTGGAATAGCCTATGCCCTGGCAGAATCTGTCGAGCTTACTCTCCCACTGGCCAAAACCACTTGGGAGCAATATCAACGGCTTGTTGAATCCGGCAAAGGAGAACTGGATAAATCCGCCATTGCCGAATTGACCTTCAAAGACCGTCTGTCCCCTAGCTAAAAGTAGTAGGCTATCTACTTATGGCTGAACAGTCCTATCAACTCATTAAACCGAAGCAGGGTGTGCCGATTAAGGCCTGGGTAAAGGGGGTGCCCTTAGAGCCGGAGGCAGAACAACAGTTGCACAATGTTGCCTCTTTGCCGATCGTCTACAAATGGGTTGCGGCTATGCCTGATGTACATTGGGGCATGGGCGCCACGATTGGGAGCGTGATTCCGACGAAACATGCCATTATTCCCGCAGCGGTGGGGGTTGATATTGGGTGTGGCATGATGGCTGTGCAAACCACGCTCAATGCGAAACATCTGCCTGATTCATTGCGCGGGATTCGAGCCACAATCGAGCGGGCTGTTCCGCATGGCAGAACCAATAATGGGCAGAGGCATGATCGCGGGGCGTGGGGGCATATCCCTCAACACCATCTGAAGGAATGGGGACGATTGCAGCCTACCTATCAGTCTATTCTGTCGAAACATCCCAAACTCAATCGCGGAAATGATGTGAATCATCTTGGAACTTTAGGCACTGGAAATCATTTTATCGAAGTCTGTCTGGATGCTCAGGATGCGGTCTGGTTCATGTTGCATAGTGGGTCGCGGGGCGTGGGGAATCGCATTGGGTCGTACTTTATTGAGTTGGCGAAACGTGATATGCGGAAATGGATGCGGAATTTGCCAGATGTAAATTTATCCTATTTGAAAGAAGGTACGGAGTCGTTTGACGATTATGTGGAGGCGGTGCAATGGGCGCAGGACTTTGCCATGACGAATCGTCGGCTTATGATGGAGAATTTGGTGCAAGCTCTTCGTGAATCTGGCAAGGTTCCGCCGTTTGATACAACTCACGAGGTGGTGAATTGCCATCATAATTATGTGGCGGTTGAGTCACATTATGGACAAGAGGTATGGGTGACGCGTAAGGGAGCGGTGCGGGCACAAATCGGTGATTTGGGGATTATTCCTGGAAGCATGGGTGCCCGCTCGTATATTGTTCGAGGCAAGGGGCATCCTGAGAGTTTTCATAGCTGTAGTCATGGAGCGGGTCGGGCGATGTCCAGAGGAGCGGCAAAACGCCGGTTTTCACTCGCGGATCATGAGCAAGCCACGCAGGGAGTAGAATGCCGAAAAGATAAAGATGTCCTCGATGAAACTCCGGGAGCCTATAAGTCCATTGACGCTGTTATGCAAGCCCAACAGGACCTTGTAGAAATTGTCCACACCCTACGGCAAGTGGTATGTGTGAAAGGGTAGTGTCAAAAACTGAGCCGCAAAGGAAATCACTCCCGGCGAAACAAGGTTTCAAGAATTTTTCGGGCTGATTGAATCAGCAATTCTGAGTTCTCCCCTGCAGCATAAATTCGTTCCAGTCGATCATGAGCTTCTGCAAAATCCGGTTGTCTGCTAATGGCCTCCTCTAAAGCCATTTGCGCCTTTTGGCTGTATCCTTCTGCCATAAATGCCAGAGCAAGATCTGAATAGGCTTCTGTTTGCGTTGGGTCTAGTTGAACAGCGTTTTTGAGCGCTTGTCGAGCCTGCTCGAAGTCGTCTTGTGCGATCAGTGAGCGTCCTAGCCAATACAAAGCCTGGTGATCTTGGTGATTGAGTTCTACGCTTCTTCGTAAGGCCTGCTCGGCCTTCCTCCAGTCATGCTTGTCGATGTAGACAGCTCCGAGTTTGCGATAGGCTTCTGCGAATGCGGGGTTTAGTGTGATGACAGTTTTGTATTCTTCAATGGCTCCATTAGGGTCTCCTTGTTGGCTCAGTATTTCTCCCAGTCTAAGGTGAGTGTGCGCATCGTTTGTCTGGAATTCTGGTAATGCACGTAGCGCTTCACGATTCTTGCGAAGTCCCTTTTCCACCGACTCGTTGGTAACCGGGGAGCTTGTTGCGCCAGATTCTTGACCCCATGCAGTAACTGTGGGGTTGGGGTGCTGTGAAATATTTTGAGTAAGGAAGACTATGCTAAAGGTGATCCCGCCAATGCTCATCAACGCATTCATGCTTTCGTCAATCTTGGCTTGCTGATATGACTTTGAGAAACCATTTGGGTTTCATTCGGCCAAAATCTGTGCGTGTATTCGTGCGGAGTTCTCGCTTTGGATCCAAGACGACTGGGCCGTTTGAACTTCGATGGAATACTGTCCAATGCCAACATGGTTTCCCTTGTTCTTGATGCCATTTGATAGCCAGTAGGGCCAGTGGAGGCAGTTTCTCCCATGAGATAAAGGGTGATTGGTTCCGAGAAGTTTTGATGCCGTAGTGTGTCAGAAGTCGACGAATGTATGTTATCTCTGACCAAAGTTGTGAGTCATGTACCTCGATTCCTTCTTGGCTGGCGATCTTTTTGATCTGTGGATAGGTGACGCCTGCTATGGTCGCGACACTGGCTAATCCGCATCCGGTTTTGTCTTCCTGAATCACTGGTTTCATTGATTCATGTGGTGGTTCGTTGCAAGTACGTTCGTAAGGCTACCGCGTTGTTCATCTCTTGGTTCTTGGAGCCGTAAAGAAGCGTCAGACGATGTGTTCGGCCAAGGCTTCTGAGTTTGTTGATGGCCTCTGGGTGTTGTTCAAGTTCCGTAGCATAACGTTGCTGAAATTCTTTCCACCGATGGGCATCATGATTAAACCATTGACGTAGTTTTGTTGATGGTGCTACTTCCCGCAACCAAAGATCGATGCGAGCTGCTTCCTTTGAAATGCCTCGTGGCCAAAGCCGATCAACAAGAATCCGATAACCATCTTTTCTGGATGGGGGATCATAGACCCGCTGAAGATGGATGTTCGGGATTTTTGTAGTTTTTCTCCTTGCGGTTCGTTGCGATGTGGAATTGTTAGGATGTCGAAAACAATTGGTGGTGTGATCATTGACGAGCCCGGCAGCCTGCATATGAGCATAAATAACCGTGCTGCCCACAAAACGAAAGCCACGTTTTTTCAGGTCTCGAGAGAGGGCATCACTTTCTCCCGTCGTCGCCGGGACTTGAGACATGTTTTTCCAATAGTTGATTTTTGGTGTTCCACCTACAAATTGCCAAATATAGGCGTCAAAGGATCCAAATTCTTCTTGCACCTTGAGAAAAGCTTGTGCGTTGGTAATAGCTGATTGAATTTTGAGACGATTGCGAATAATGCTGCTGTCTTGAAGAAGAGCAGCTTGTTTGCGAGCATCAAAGCGAGCGACCTTGACGGGATCAAATTTCGCAAAGGCTTTGCGATAGCCTTCTCTGCGAAGCAAGATCGTGGACCAGGAGAGGCCAGCCTGTGCGCCTTCCAAAATGAGCATTTCAAAATGGCGGTGGTCATCATGAACAGGTATCCCCCATTCTTTATCGTGGTACGGGATAAAATGTGGCTTATTCCCAACCCATTCGCAGCGGATTTTCTGGTCGTCTGTGGTTGCTATCGAACTATTTGGCATATAGCGGTCATGACGTATCTGAAGAAAAGTAAGAAAAGGCTATGAATTCAAGGGCGAAGTGTCAATATTTTTAACGTATTATGTGGCTATTAGAAGGCCTGAACCATGGAACCAGCAATTGATCCTCATTTCTTGGTATAATTGAAATATTGAATGAAGAGAGGAGGAGCTTATGCGAATCATATCTTTGCCATTTTATAATTCTCTAAGAGCCTGGAGTTTAGGCAGCATATGTGCCATGGGCACGATGTTTTATGCGCTGCCCGTGAGCGCGAAGGAGCCAGCTGTACCATGGGAATGTACCGGTTTTGAAGGTGACGCTCAGTATCGGTGCATTGAAACATTTGCCCAACTTCAACAAGAAAAAATTGCGAAGTTAGAAAAAGAGTTAGAAATTCAACAGCAGACGGTTCAGCAACTACAACAACAGGTTGCGCAACAAGCGTCCGCTACGGCCAAACTTGAGCGAAAACTCACTCGAAAGCGTTCTCGTTGGTATAACTCTGCTTTTGTAGATGTGTATCCACCCGTAGGCTTGAGTCTTCGTTTTGGTCGGGATCGATTGTTTGGCGGATCGTTATTCTATGGCGCTCCCCGGTTTTATGGGCCTCGATGGTACGGCTATGGACATCGTCACTGGTATCGTTATTAGAGGCTGATTCATCGCCTGTAAGGGGACATTCTAAACGATCGCAGTGTCTCGGACCTTCAGACAGAATCGCGGTTGACGGTATTGGGCGAGAATGCTGGGAGACAGACGGCAATGTATTCAGCGCCTTCGGGTCCTGGAGTACTGTAGCGGATCCATTCCCCTTTATTCGTTAATACGCCTTGCCCAGCCTTGACTTCCAGGCTGTCTTCTTTGGTTTCAACCTTCAGCATTCCACGTAAAACAACCGTATACTCATCGAATCCTGGGGTTTGTCCAGGTTCAACCCAGCCCGATGGGCTCTGCATCCGGGCGATGCTGACTCCAGCCGTCCCGGAGTTGACGTGTCCAAAGAATTCATCAATCAGTTTGGGTTTATTTCCTGCCGCTTCAATTCTAGTAGGTTGCGTAATAAGCTTCGCCATTTTCATCTCCTATTAATGTAAACGTGATTCCTTGTGAAATTGTAGTGTTTGATTCATTTTGACTATGGGGACAAGACTTTACGGCGCACCGGTATAGGGGACATCCAGGTAGTCTTTGGTGTCTTTGAAGGTTTTGAGATGAACTTCCCACGGGCCATTCGCGACGACCTTGAAATAAAAGGTTCCACCCAAGGGATGTACGGCTGTTCCCTTTTTCTTTGTGGTATTGGCCAACACAATAGGTTCGAGCCTTTCAAACCAACGTAGAATGTCCTCACGCTCTGTTGTTTCACTAATATAGGGTCTTTGAGCTGATCCATGAGCAGATAATTTGAAGCTTGGTGCCTCAGTTTCCCATTGTATCTCCCAGCCGTCCTTGACCGTGAAGGGTCTTGTTTCTTCTGAGCCAGTTCCCGAAAAATTGATTTCAATAAACGGAGGTGCTTCTTGCTTTTCCATCTCTGCGGTTGCTGAGCCTATTGTTAGTGCATGTGAAAAAAACAAGAGCCCTATAGCACAAACAATTTTCCCTGGATGGTCTTGAATGCTTGTTAGCAAGATCGAGCTCTGCTTTTGCCATATGACTTACGTGGCTGGAGGTGGCGTATTTTTTGCCAATATGCCATTGGCGCGACTCTCATATGCAAGGGCTTCTTCCGGACGCTCCATTTTTCGTAAGAGTTGAGCATAATTTCTGAGAACCCGTTCCACTCGAAAATGCGTTTTGCCCATAGTTTCTTCTGTAAGGGTTAGTGTGCGCTCAAAGACGGGAACAGCTTTCTCGTATTGTTTTGCGTTCATATAGAGCACGGCCAAATTGTTTAGCGGTCCGGTGAGGCTAGAATGTTCCGGCCCTTCTGCTTTTTCAATAATGTTTATGGCTCGCTGGATCAAGGGAATAGCTTTTCCTGGTTCATTCTGAAGACGGTGAATTTCGGCTAGCTGATTGAGCGTAATAGCCACTCGAGGATGTTCTTTGCCAAACCCTTCTTCGGTAATAGTTATCATACGCTCTAAGAGAGGAGTGGCTTTAGTAAGATCTTTTGCTGAACTATGGAGTAGGGCTAAATTATTGAGACTGCCAAGTAGATTTGGATTGGAAGGGCCAAGTTGTTGTTCTTTAATGGCCAGCGCTCTTTGCAACAAAGATTCTGCCTGATCATACTTTTCCTGAGCTCGGTAGAGGAGTGCTAGATTATTAAGGGCCTCGACGATTGTAGGAGACTTAGGACCATTTGTTTTTTCTCGACTTTCCAGGACGCGTTTGAGATAGGGCTCGGCTTGGTCATATTGAGATTGTCGTACAAATAGCCCCGCCAAGTTTTCGATGTCGCGTATAGTTTCTAGGTCATCTACTCCTTGGGCCTTTTCACGTATAGCTACTGCGTGTTCAAAATGTTGCTGGGCTAGATGAAATTTGTTTTGTGTCACATATAGGGCGCCTAGATTGCTGTAGCTGGCGGCCATGTCAGCTGACTCTGGATTTGGGTTTTTTTTATGAATGTCCAGGGTTTGTTGCAGAAAGGATTCCGCTTCGTCCGGTTCGCCTTTGGCATTGTGCAAAATGGCAAGATTGGTGAGCGATTCAATGATGCGGGGATCTTGGGAGCCAAATTGTTGAGCGAGTGTGAGAGCGTTGTTGAGTTCTTGCTGGGCTTCAGGAAATTTCCCCTGTTCCATGAGTATTCTGCCTTGTTCGGTATGAAGATCCCATGGTTCCTTGGGCTCAGAACAACTAATAGAAGAAACGCAAAGGAATGCAATATAGACGTTGCGCAGAAGCCAAGGGCTTAAGGTTGTGCCAGATATCATCAATCTTCCCATCTTTTTTGGTTAGCGGGATAAGGCCAAACAGGTTGACAATTGTACTGGAGGCGTGAGGAGATTGCCAAACCTCATGACCTTTTTAGAGATATTGCCTATAGGCGTTTCAAAATAAGGCTAATTGTGTTGGTCCTGGTCGCTTGAAGGTTGCAGGGACTGGGGATTCCGTAACAGTGGGAAAGCCAAGTTTTTTATAAGTCTGCTCAAAAAGTTGTGAAATAACGCTCCAGGTAGCGCCTTGGCCATGATGACGTGTAAAAAAATTGTGTTCACCAATTTTCCCTTGCCGAACTTCTTTAAGCTTGGACAGGATTTTCTGGATACGGTTTGGAAAATGGTTGGTCATTTGTTCGATAAAAACGTGTTCCACATTTTCGTTGAGGCGAAGGAGGATGAATGTGGCATCCTGTGCCCCAGCATCTCGTGCTCGAGAGAGAATTTGAGGAATATCGTGATCATTTAGCCCTGGTATCACCGGGGCGATGGAGACAGCAGTGGAAATGCCTGCTTTGGCTAAGGTTTCCATGGTGGCAAACCGTTTGGAAATGGAAGGCGCTTGAGGCTCGACTTTTCTGGCGAGTTGATCTGTGGCGAAGGGGATACTGAGAAAAACCTTGAGCCAAGATGTTTTGTGCAGTTCTTGAAGCACGTCGATATCTCGCGAAATAAGAGCAGCCTTGGAGATAATACTCACTGGATTCCGAAAGGTTGAGCAGACTGTTAAGCACGAACGAGTAAGTTTGTAGTCCACTTCAAGGGGTTGGTAGGGGTCAGTATTTCCGGAAAATACAATCAGCTCACCTGTCCACGCTGGTTTGCGAAAGGTTTCTTTAAGCTTGGTGGCGGCATTGATCTTCACGATGAGCTTTGACTCAAAGTCCGTCCCGGCG
This sequence comes from Nitrospirales bacterium, assembly GCA_965223685.1. Classification (GTDB taxonomy): domain Bacteria; phylum Nitrospirota; class Nitrospiria; order Nitrospirales; family UBA8639; genus Nitrospira_E. Next base: position 519,511 of record CBDCXG010000002.1, on the reverse strand, counting down.
CCAAACCCCCAATATTCATGTGAAGGTCTGGCATAGCAATAGGCACAGGCATGAAAGCATCCTCTATAGGGATTGAGGCTCCAGCGAGAGTTATACTCGAAAGTAGTGCACGGAGTGAGTTGAAAAGACGCGGCGTCTCGGGTTGAAATGGGTGTTGCAAGACATCCATACACAACCACAAAAGGAGAGACGCCACGATGAGCAAGAGTAGCAAACCAAAGGAAGAAGATCGAGAAGGAACCGATTCACTGACAGACTTGATTCGAAGGGGAGCGCGGCAACTCTTGGCCCAAGCCCTGAAAGCGGAAGTGGCCGAACTCTTGGCCACCTATGCTGATCAGCAGGATGAGCAGGGCCATGCAAGAGTGGTCCTCAGTGGGCATCATCGGCAACGGGACATTCAGACCGGGATCGGGCCCGTGACGGTGCAGGTGCCCAAAGTGCGGAGCCGCCAGGGCAAGCCCGTGACGTTTCGCTCGACGTTAGTCCCTCCCTACGTACGCAAGACCGCGAGTTTGGAAGCCGCCATTCCGTGGCTCTATTTGAAAGGGATTTCGACGGGGGAGATGCAGCCGGCCCTGGAAGCCCTTGTGGGGCCCGAGGCGAAAGGGCTGTCCGCCAGTACGGTGGCCCGGCTGAAACAGACCTGGCGGGAGGAGTATCTGAGCTGGCGCCAACGTCGCCTCGATGCCGATCAGTGGGTCTATATCTGGGTCGACGGCATCTATAGTGGGATCCGGGCGGAGCAGCAGCGCTTGTGTGCGTTGGTGGTGATCGGCATGAACGTCCACGGGGAGAAGCAACTCTTGGCGATGGAAGATGGGATGCGCGAGTCGACTCAAAGTTGGCGGGAAGTGCTGTTGCAGCTCAAAGCGCGTGGCCTGACTGCCCCTGCCTTGGCCATTGGCGATGGGGCCCTGGGCTTCTGGGCAGCCCTAGAAGAACTCTGCCCGGAGACGCGGCATCAACGGTGTTGGTGTCACAAGACACAGAATGGCTTAAATGCTTTGCCGAAAAGTGTGCAACCCAAAGCCAAACAGGCCTTGCACGAGATCTGGCAGTCTGAGACCAAGGGGCTGGCCGAGAAAGCCTTTGATGTGTTTCTCGACACCTATGGGCTGAAATATCCCAAGGCCACGGCGTGTCTGCAAAAAGATCGGGAAGAGCTGTTGATGTTTTATCATTTTCCCGCGGCCCACTGGCCGAGTTTGCGGCCCACGAATCCCATCGAATCGACGTTTGGCACGATTCGGCATCGGACGGTCCGCACCAAGGGCTGTCTCACTCGGAATGGCATCCTGCACATGATGTTTAAGTTGGGGCAGTGTGCGGAGAAAACGTGGCGGCGATTGCGCGGATTCCGGGAGTTGCCAAAAGTGATCGCCGGCATTCAGTTTACGGATGGCATCGAAGAAAGAAGCAAGGCCCCGGTCGCCGCGTGAGCAACCGCTCAGACACTACATTTGACTTTAGCTCCTCCAGCGAAATGGTAAATCTGGACTTTCGTTTTGACTGAGTATTGTTTTAGCTGTTTCCTCAACAATAACAGGGGAGATCGCCGGCGCTGGACCCAAGGGTTCGCGGATTTCAGGTGTAAACGGGTTGGGAGGATTGGCAATGGGCTTCATGCTTCGTAGATGAAAGGATAGCAAATTCACTTCACTTGTTCTTGCCTATGAAAAACGGTACATTGGCTATGTAGTGACTTTGTTATCCCCTCTCATGAAACTCCTAATTTATCAATACCTTGCGGCTTTTTCTCAATGTTTCGGTATTGTTGCCCCCGTAGCTCAGTTGGATAGAGCAGCGGTTTCCTAAACCGCGGGCCGCACGTTCGATCCGTGTCGGGGGCACCAATAGCGAGCTTGTGACGCTCGTATTCTTTTGGGGTTCTGAGTTTTCTCTGCCCTCTTATTTTTAGTGTTGGAGTGTTTGCACACTCTTCAGGAACGAAATATTTTTGTGGAATTTGATGTTGTTGTTTTGTGTGAAAAAGAGGCTTAAGAAAATATCTTACATTTGATCACAACGTGAGTTTCTTGCGGTTAAATTTTGAGAAGGATAAGATAAAGATTCCTTTTCTTTATAACAACTTATGCATTTTTGTTCGACGTTTTGCGAAATGATGGCACAAGCTTCACTCATACGGAATGCAGAAGTGTATTTCGAGGAAGAAAAATATTGCTTGAGAAATGCCGTAAATTATCCGATAGAGGCTTTATCTTGTTGGGACAACAATCAATATTATTGAATCTATTATAAACATCTCCATTTAGGGAGAAGAGGTGCCTTATGCAGGGAAGCGTCATGATTCGAGAAATGCGTGGGTTGGTGGTTCTTGTCTGTTTGGGAATGCTTGGTAGCTTTAGCGTCCCTATAACAAGTTTTGCGCAGATTGAAATGAAAAAAGTACAAAGCCCGGCGGCTAAGCGGGCTGAAAGTCGTGCGGAAAAAAAGGCCCTGATTGTGGTTGATGATTATATTGTTGGCCCCGAGGATGTGCTGGAAATTAGTGTATGGCGTAATCCTGATTTGTCACGGGAAGTGATTGTTCGTCCGGATGGTCGTCTTTCACTTCCGCTTATCGGTGATGTGACGGCCGTAGGATTAACAACTTCAGAGTTGCGTGATCGGATCACAGAAAAACTTAAGGCTTATAAAGAAAACCCAACTGTGGCAATCGTCGTGAAGGCTGTGAATAGCTATTATTTCTATACTCAAGGTGCTGTCATGCTTACTGGTAAGGTGCCATTGTTAAGTCGAACGACACTTATCCAAGCCATTACTTTGGCTGGAGGCCTTGCCCCGGATGCTGTACGTAGCCGTATTACGATTTTTCGATTGGGTCAAGATGGCGAGGCCCCCAAAAAGCTTGTGGTGAGTTATGACGACATTATTTTACGGGGTGCAGAAAATGTTGTACTGAAACCTGGAGATACGTTGGTTGTGCCTTCTGAGACGATGGTACTGCTTCCTTAAAACTATGAGATATTCTTGACCCCACGGAGAATTATGGTGATAACTCATTTCACGAACAAATTCCTTTTTCTAATATGTGCAATTTTAATAGTAATGGTTAGTGGATGTTTTAAGCCGGTCGTGATTATTCCTCCGGGGCCTCCAGCAGAAGGGTTTGTGTTAGGACCTGAAGATGTCATTGAAGTTGTGGTGTGGAAAAACCCAGATCTATCGAGACAGGTGGTTATTCGTCCAGATGGAAAAGTTTCTCTCCCCCTCATCGGAGATGTTCCTGCTAGTGGTTTGACAGCCGATCAATTGGCTGGTGATATTGCTCAACGTTTTAAGGCGTACAAAGAAAATCCATCGGTTTCCGTCAACGTTGTCGAGGTGAATAGCTATTACGTATTTGTTGTTGGAGAAGTAAATACGCCGGGAAAACTGCCATTGAAGTCCTATACAACCATCCTGCAAGCACTGTCTCTTGCAGGTGGGTTTACCCAATTTGCCTCAAGAAATGATTTGCATGTTGTGCGAAACGTTATTGATGGGGAAGGGGAGAGTAAGGAGCTTCGTATTCCTCTTCGATATGATGATCTTATATCCGATGAAGGCGGGGTTTATAACATTACCTTAAAATCTGGAGACACGATTGTCGTTCCCTGATAGTTGGGTTGAGACGTTTTTGGTGTTGTGTAAACGATTGAAATTTTTTGTCTATTCTTTATTTCATGTATCGAGACACGTGCGTTAGGAGAGATAGTGAGTTCTACGTATTCTCATAAAGAGACTCAGTCTGAAAAAGGCCAAGCGGTTATTTTCCTTGCCTATCTCTATGATTTGCTAGAACTTGTTGTAAGGCGAAAATGGCTCATCATTATTTTTGTCGTTTTAGGACTCATTGTTGGTGGAACATTGGCCTGGTTGAAGAAAGATGTATACCGTTCGAGTACCACTATTCTTGTAGAACAACAAAAAATCCACAAAGACTATGTTCCAGATGTTGTAGGAGGTAGTACTGCAGAGCGAGTTTCCACGATTACTCAACAAGTGCTTAGTCGAACAAATTTGCAAAAGGTGATTGATGAATTTCAACTTTTCCCAGATCTACTCAAGGCTGAAGGTTATGAGCCCGTGATTGAAGCTCTTCGTGAAACGGTGGAAATAACTACCAAAGGTAGCCGAGGCCAGCTCGAAGCTCTCACCATTTCCTATGTCCATGAAAATCCTATGATGGCTATGAAGGTCACTGCAAAATTGGCCTCACAATATATTGATGGAAATATTAAGTTGCGAGAGCAATTTATTGAAGGCGCTGGGGAATTTTTGGAACAGGAGCTTCTTGAGGCGAAACAGCTATTAGATGAAAAGGAAGCAGTGTTGTCTGAGTATAAAAAACGATATTTGGGAGAATTGCCAGGTCAATTGGATGCGAATCTCCGTTCGCTTGACCGCTTACAGTTGGAGAAGAATAGCATTCAAGAGTCACTGAACGCTCTCAATCCTCGTTTGGAATTATTGCAAAAGTCGATTAATGATTATGTTGCCAACCCATCCCTGGTTCAAGGCCAGGCAGGTGGAATGATGGGGGATCCTTCTCTTCTAAAATTGGCTGAGCTCAAGAATGAGTTGAAAAAGTTATCCGGTGAATTTACCGAAGCCTATCCTGACGTCATCTCCTTAAAACTTCAAATTCAAAATCTTGAAAGGGAATTGGCTCAACGTGGTGAGCAGGGGCAGGAGACTGTTGTTGAGACCTTTGATCCTTATTTAGCAGAGCTCAAAAATGAGCGAAATGAAATCAAAATTCAAATGGCCCAATTGAGATCTCAGCTGAAAAGAACAACTGCCTCTATGGCTGATTTTGCAGGACGCATTGAACGGACTCCGGAGCGTGAGCAGGAATTGTTAGCGCTTGAGCGTGATTATGGCAATATGAGGGATAATTACCAACATCTCCATCAAAAGCGGATGAATGCGAGTATTTCTGAGGATTTGGATAAACGTCAAAAAGGTGAACGATTCAGAATCTTAGATCCTGCAAATTTGCCGACGAAACCGGAGGGATTAGGGCGGTATTTCATTGCCTTAGGTGGGGTGGTAGGTGGGACTGGCTTGGGCGTGGGGTTGGCATTTCTATTAGAGCTTCTATCCCCTACGTTTCGTCGTTCCGATGATGTTGAGGTTTCCTTGGGATTTCCTCTGATGGCAACAATTCCTAGTTTTAAGATGGCATATGGTGATCCCGTAAAAATGTTGTCGGGTGAAGTGGAAGCGTCCGTCAAGAATGGGCATGGAGTCGGCATGGGCGACTACGTGGGCATGGAGGGAGTAGGAAAAGGAAGGTCTCTGTTTCAGCGCCAGGCCTCCAATGCATCTAACTTCCCGCCCCAATTCAATTTAGTCACAAAATGGCGTCCTCAGTCTATGATAGCGGAGCAATTTCGTGTTGCAGCTACGCGATTGGATTTGTTGAGTGAACGGCAAATGGGGAACGTAGCTTTAATTTCGAGTGCAATGAAAGGGGAAGGTAAGACTTCAACCTCGGCGAATCTTGCTTTTACCTTAGCTCGCGATTTGGACGAACCTACTCTTGTGATTGATTGTGACTACAAATGTCCAAATTTGCACAATGTTTTTGTTCTTCCGCATTATCCTGGGGTAGCGGATTATTTTGCGGGAGAGGCTCCACTCGAAGACTGCCTTCAACAAATTCCTGGCATGCCCTTATGGTGCATGGCTGTAGGAGACATGGAGTCTAACCCGGTGGCTTTATCAAAAATGCAGTATCTTGCGCCACTGGTAGACTTGGTCAAAGCTCGTTACCGGTTCATCATTTTGGATGGTCCCCCCATTCTACCCCTTGCCGATATTAATGTGTTAAGCGGCCTGGCAGATACTGTGTTAATGGTAGTACGTTCGGGGGTGACGCCCAAGGATGTTGTGCAGAAAGCCACGGCGATGCTTCAGGGCTCCCATGCGACGCGTTTGGTCCTTACGGATGCGTGGTCTGATGGTGTTCCGTATTATGTTCGCCATGGCTATGCTGCACCCTATGCTCTCACCAGTTCGGAATGAATGCCATTCACCTCCACTCTTCCCCTTTTATCATGTCAAACTCCAATGGGTTGCGAACAACCACTCCCCACAAATGGGTGGGGTTTAAAAAACGCGTGTTGATTTTGGGTGATGGCAAATTAGCCTATGATTTAGCTGAAGTCTTGCTCCATGATCGATCCCATCGCTATCACGTAGTGGGTTTGTTGGCTGGAAACCAACCGAGAATTAGTCTTGAGAATGTGAACTCTCCCATCATAGGTACGGTGGACCAATTATTTGAAATTTCCGAACAACATCAGGTGCATAGTATTGCTGTGTGTGTTGAAGATAGGCGAGGAGCTATGCCATTAGATGCCCTATTAGATGTAAAATCAATGGGGCTTGAAGTCGTTGATGGACATAGAATGTATGAGGAAGAATGTGGCCGATTATCTATTGATGAACTGAAACCGAGTTTCCTAATCTTCTCGTCCGGCTTTAAGCGCAAACCCGTGGTGATGGCGCTTAAGCGAATGGGAGATATGATTGGCGCTATCTTGGGGCTTGTTTTTTTGATTCCGTTAATGAGCGTCGTTGCGCTTGCTATAAAATTGGACTCTCCCGGGCCGATTCTCTATCGGCAAACTCGAGTAGGACTTCATGGTTATCCGTATGTCTTGCTCAAATTTCGGTCTATGCGGCAGGATGCTGAATCAGAAGGTATCAAATGGGCTCAGCTTGGAGATTCTCGGGTGACCAAGCTAGGGTATTGGTTGCGGAAGCTTCGATTAGATGAGCTTCCACAATTTATTAATGTCTTAAAAGGGGAAATGAGTCTTGTAGGTCCACGACCAGAACGACCTCATTTCGTCCACGACCTTCGTAAGCAAATTCCCTATTATGATTTGCGGCATACCGTTAGACCAGGCATTACAGGATGGGCACAAACGTGTTTTCAATATGCAGCATCGTTAGAAGATTCGCATGTGAAGCTGCAATATGATCTCTATTATGTCAAAAATTTATCACTATGGTTAGATCTGAAGATCTTAATCAGGACTGTGCGCGTTGTTTTGCAAGGCAGTGGGGCGAGATAAGGGATATATAGTAGAAAGTTGGGAAAAGCCGATGAATGGAATTAGCTTTGATATTGAAGAACATTTTCAAGTTGCCGCCTTTGATTGTGCAGCGCGTCGGCGCCATTGGGAGAGCCAAGACAGTCGAGTTGAACAAAATACGCAAGTAATTTTAGATGTATTAGATCAGCGAGGGATAAAGGCCACCATGTTTGTGTTAGGTTGGGTGGCAGAGCGAAACAAGCCTCTTGTCAGGCGTATTCTTAGGGATGGTCATGAATTAGCTTCTCACGGGTATGGCCATGAGTTAATCACCGTACAAAATCCTCAGACCTTTCGAGAAGATGTGAGTCGTGCGAAAAAGCTGTTAGAGGACATCGGAGGACAACCAGTTTTAGGTTATCGTGCTCCAACATTTTCGATTACTAAAGAAACGGAATGGGCTTTACCTATCCTGGTTGAAGAAGGCTATCACTACGACTCCAGTATTGTCCCTATTGTGCATGATTTTTATGGAATTCCGGGTGCCAATCCTAGTATCCACACCATACAGACAGACTCAGGACCCATTATTGAAGTGCCACCATCTACGTGCGATATTGCAGGATTTACACTTCCAATTGCCGGAGGGGGGTATTTTAGGCTCTTTCCTTATGCTTTTTTGAAAAAACTGTTGCAAAGAGTGGAGAAGCAAGGACGGCCTCTCATCATGTATCTCCATCCTTGGGAATTGGATCCTGGACAGCCTCGCATGCAAGGATCGATTCTCTCTCAATTTCGTCATTACCTGAACATAGACAAAGTTCATGGTCGTCTCACTCAACTGCTTCAAGACTTTTCCTTCGGACCGCTAAGGGCCTTGCTTCCTGGATAGGTTCCAGAGTTTCTTTAGATTTTCGTCAATGACAATGTTGATTTCAGTGATATTTAAAGTCCAACAACCATATTAAGTAAGTGAGATTAATAGACGAATTATATTATGGTTCCTGATACCTATTAATATTTGAGGACTTTGTTGGTGACGATGTAAGGGAAGACGAAAAAAGCGGATGAGGAAATTTTCCTCATCCGCTTTTTTTTGCTCAAGCTGGTTAAGCTTGCTTGGTCATATTCGTAGATTACTTCTTGAACCGTCTCCAGAGGCCTAAACCCACGATTCCACTGCCCATCAGCATCATGGTGCCTGGCTCTGGGACAGTAGCAGGAGGAGCTTGGGTCGCAGAGAAAGCAATCATTTGGCCACTAGGAGCTAAATCTGTGCTCAAACTCCAAGAATATGTGGTTGCGTCACCACCATCCATTGTCAAAGTTCCGAGTCCAATCAAGTCCAGGCTAGTGGGAGTTGGGGTTCCCAGAACGGTGACGCTGTCTAATACAAAAGAGAAGGATCCGTCTGCAGCGGAGCTGCTCCATAGGGGCATGACTGGAAGGTCGGTAACATAATCAAAGTCGTTAAAAGTCACAATGTCTCCAAAATCAAGAATGCCAGAGAAGCTTCCAGTTGATGGTCCTGAAACAAGGGCATTTCCAGAGTTAGCAAAATCAACATAATTGGAAGTTGTATAATCCGTACCAGGTTCGATGGTTCCTCCAAACTGGATTTCACCGGTAAGAATGGCATGGGCATTGGCTCCAAATCCTAAAACCAAAGCTGTTGTAGTGGCTAAGACTGTTTTCTTTAATCTGGTCATAACATCCTCCTTTGCATTATTTATTAAAAGTTGGCTTGGATGCTTCATTGATGAAGTTCCGTAATGCCAAGGTAATAGAGCAAGCACAATGCCAGTATCAAAATTTATTGCATAGGTATGGTTGTGCTTCTTGTAAAATTAAAAAAAAACAACGGGTTGCAGAAAATTTCTTCTAAATAAAAAGGCAAAACTTCATAGAGGAAATAGCCGTAGTCCGACATTTTTTCTGACAGTGTTGGTGTGAGGGCATTGTCACATTTTCTTTATTTTTGTAATGGTAGCGCCTGCACGGATTGTCTGTAGTTTGTTGTTATTTTATGTCACCGCATCTTTTTTGAAATTCATCAGATCCGAAGAGAAGTGCAACTGCCTAGTTTTTAGGTGTCAGAATTTGAGCCAGCAATATTATGCTATGTATTAAGCGGTTTGTTCTTTTTGAATGCCAATAGCAGATATTATTCTAGCTTATATTTTATGTTTAAAATCTTTCTTGAATTCAACTGAAAGGTGTTCAATCTACAACCTCGGTTTGGTGGGAGAGCCGCTTTAGCTACATGGATTGCTCATGTCAATAAAAGAAGGAGTATCCTTGAGCTGACTGCTGCCAATCAGGACAGGACGGACTTAGAGTCGAGTTTTGCTGCAAATTGAGCACCGTCACATAACTGTGGAGAGCAGGTATTGATCAATGAGGAGTCAGGTGGTTTAAGGGAATCCTGCCTTTGTAGGTATGGCCCATCAAGCTTATTTGGTTCTTATAAGTTACATAGCCATGGAAATTTCACAAATTCTTACTTGTCATATCTGGAGACTGTCGGACATTCAGTTGCAAGTGCATGTATCAGTATATTTATCGAGAGAAAAAGGGGAGTTATACTCGAAAGTAGTGCACGGAGTGAGTTGAAAAGACGCGGCGTCTCGGGTTGAAATGGGTGTTGCAAGACATCCATACACAACCACAAAAGGAGAGACGCCACGATGAGCAAGAGTAGCAAACCAAAGGAAGAAGATCGAGAAGGAACCGATTCACTGACAGACTTGATTCGAAGGGGAGCGCGGCAACTCTTGGCCCAAGCCCTGAAAGCGGAAGTGGCCGAACTCTTGGCCACCTATGCTGATCAGCAGGATGAGCAGGGCCATGCAAGAGTGGTCCTCAGTGGGCATCATCGGCAACGGGACATTCAGACCGGGATCGGGCCCGTGACGGTGCAGGTGCCCAAAGTGCGGAGCCGCCAGGGCAAGCCCGTGACGTTTCGCTCGACGTTAGTCCCTCCCTACGTACGCAAGACCGCGAGTTTGGAAGCCGCCATTCCGTGGCTCTATTTGAAAGGGATTTCGACGGGGGAGATGCAGCCGGCCCTGGAAGCCCTTGTGGGGCCCGAGGCGAAAGGGCTGTCCGCCAGTACGGTGGCCCGGCTGAAACAGACCTGGCGGGAGGAGTATCTGAGCTGGCGCCAACGTCGCCTCGATGCCGATCAGTGGGTCTATATCTGGGTCGACGGCATCTATAGTGGGATCCGGGCGGAGCAGCAGCGCTTGTGTGCGTTGGTGGTGATCGGCATGAACGTCCACGGGGAGAAGCAACTCTTGGCGATGGAAGATGGGATGCGCGAGTCGACTCAAAGTTGGCGGGAAGTGCTGTTGCAGCTCAAAGCGCGTGGCCTGACTGCCCCTGCCTTGGCCATTGGCGATGGGGCCCTGGGCTTCTGGGCAGCCCTAGAAGAACTCTGCCCGGAGACGCGGCATCAACGGTGTTGGTGTCACAAGACACAGAATGGCTTAAATGCTTTGCCGAAAAGTGTGCAACCCAAAGCCAAACAGGCCTTGCACGAGATCTGGCAGTCTGAGACCAAGGGGCTGGCCGAGAAAGCCTTTGATGTGTTTCTCGACACCTATGGGCTGAAATATCCCAAGGCCACGGCGTGTCTGCAAAAAGATCGGGAAGAGCTGTTGATGTTTTATCATTTTCCCGCGGCCCACTGGCCGAGTTTGCGGCCCACGAATCCCATCGAATCGACGTTTGGCACGATTCGGCATCGGACGGTCCGCACCAAGGGCTGTCTCACTCGGAATGGCATCCTGCACATGATGTTTAAGTTGGGGCAGTGTGCGGAGAAAACGTGGCGGCGATTGCGCGGATTCCGGGAGTTGCCAAAAGTGATCGCCGGCATTCAGTTTACGGATGGCATCGAAGAAAGAAGCAAGGCCCCGGTCGCCGCGTGAGCAACCGCTCAGACACTACATTTGACTTTAGCTCGAAAAAGGGCGGACAATTCTTTGCCGGTCTTTGTTGTTAGAAAACGAGGCTAAAGCGAGAAGGGAGTTGATGCCTAGGGTCTATCAAGCATCTATTGACGAGCAGCCAGCAATCTGGGCCAGATCCGGGAGATTATTATCCGTTGTCCTTAGAAGTTGAATCCAAGTTTGCAAGGTAGATGTCGAAGCGGTGTTTTTTTATTTTGATTGAGGTGTTGGGTGGGAGTTCGGCTAAGAAATTGGCGTAGGCGGGGCGTTTGACGACGACCCGGTTGGTGGCTACTGTTCGGGCGAGGTTGAGTAATGCGTTCGCGTCCTCATCTGGTCCGACGACTTCTTGTAATATTTGCATATCCTTTTTGACGAGCGCTGATTTTTCTCTATGGGGGAACATAGGATCAAGATAAATGACTTCAGGTTCAAATGGAGTATGGAGCAATTCTCTCTGACTCTCCCCACAAGTGAGCGAGAGATTGTCTTTAACAGTCGTACCAATCTTCTTATCTTGCCCAGCGCGACGTAACCCATCTTCCAAGAGTTTGGCGATCACTTCAGATCGTTCAATCATATGTACACGACAGCCCAGGGTTGCGAGCACGAATGCATCACGTCCCCAACCAGCTGTAGCATCCACAACATTGGGACGATGGCCTTTTTTGATTCCAACGGCTTTACTAATGGCTTCACCACCCGCATGACCATATTTTCTTCGATAGGCCGTTTTCCCTGAGGCAAAATCGATAGAGATTGGTGCAACATCTGGTCGATCTAAATCTATCAATTCCAATGTTGTATTGTTCATGTGCAGACAAAAGTTCATACGTCCGAATATGAAATTTCTTTAAAGTCACAGCCAAAGGATCAACTTTATAGTTGGGCGTGTCTTCGGTTATCCGACTCCGTATGAAATTAGTCAGGGTTCAAAGCTTGTCTGAGGTGTGACCGCTAGTAGAGGAGGATCGCCTTTTCTCAGTAGTAGGGTGGGTTGTTTTAGGGAGCTATCTTTTTGCCTTTTTTTCGGCACGTTTTTCTTTTAAAGATTTGGCTGGCTTCTTTTTGGCTTCCTTTTTGGAGTCCTGGCTTTTCCCCATCATCTTCCTCCGTGTGCACGTATGATTGTGGACTTCTGTATGAAGGCAAAAATTTTGCCCGGACTATTTTTTTGCCGCTGCAGCAACGCTAGCTTTAAAGGCCTTGTCCTGTTGTTCCCAATCCAATCGGAGCCGCTCTGACATTTTTTTTGTTTTGTCTTGTTTCTCGATCATGAGGTCGGAGTTGAGAGCCGCTGCTTCGATTGCTTGCCCAACAGCTGGTGCGTGATATTGGTCGTGTATCACTCGTAGAGTTTCAATCATAGGAGAGGGATAGCCACGTTGCTGACAAAATTTCACCCCCTGAGGTGTCAGGGTCTTCCCATCGGCTTCGACGAGAGGCTTGGTCCCTTCAGGGGGATTCGTTCCTGAATATCCGTACAGTTCTCCTGATTTTCCTTCGGCATAATGCGTGTGTTGAGCAGCCATGAGTACGACTTCCTTTCCTAATTTTAAGACATCTGTTTGAATGGCTTGATATTTTGAGATCGTATTGGTTTGTCTGTTGGATATAGTGTAGTTGGTTTGGTGGGGAAAGCGCATCCTTTTTTTTAAGGGGGAGTACAAAAAGTGAAACGGGAATAGTAGTATTCTTGTACGCACAACATGCTGTGGCCATCAGCTTAATGGGGTGAGGAACTTTTGTATGGATGGCGCAAGGTCTTCTGGCTTGGTTGTCGGAGCAAAGCGGTCTTGGACATTGCCTGATTGATCTACAAGAAATTTCGTGAAGTTCCATTTAATGGCTTCCGACCCCATCAGTCCTGGAGCATGTTTTTTGAGATGTTGATACAAGGGATGGGTATTGGGGCCATTTACTTCAATTTTGGCAAACATGGGAAAACTGACTCCGTAATTGGTTTGACAGAACTGGTGAATTTCTTCATGACTTCCCGGATCTTGGCTTCCAAATTGATTGCAGGGAAATCCTAAAACTTCGAATCCTTGCTCGTGATACTGTTTGTAGAGGGATTCCAGTCCTTGAAATTGTGGGGTAAACCCACATTTCGAAGCGGTGTTCACGATGAGCAGGACTTTGTCTTGATGCTCAGAAAGGGGCTGACTTTCTCCAGTGATGCGCTCGCATGTGATGTCATAAATGCTGTTCATGGTTGAGGCCTTTCAGTTGTGTGGATCAGCAAGACCGTTGCGAATGGTCTAGGCGAGTATTTGACAGTTTTCAGATTGTGCTGTACTCTACAGTTTGTTGATGCTGATTCGGTCCGACGGCGTTAACATTGAGAATACTTCGGGCCTCGCGATCGTATCGCGACCAGATCCTGCTCGGAGCGGACTTCCCACCTCAATTCTGCTTCCCTCGGTTTTCTGATTACCTGTAGATACGATCCTTGTAACAAAAGGAAGAGTAGTATGTCTGCAACTGTGTTGTCTCAGTTTGGTGCGCTTGGTGTATCTGAGCGTGTGGTTCAAACTCTCGATCGGGCTGGATTAAAAGAACCAACCCCCATTCAAACCAAAGCCATTCCCCCAGCCTTAGAAGGGCATGATGTCCTGGGATGTGCACAAACCGGCACCGGCAAAACCGCGGCCTTTGTCGTTCCAATCATTGAACGGTTGGCTGCTGGCCCTAAAGGAAGGCCTCGTGCGCTTATTTTAGCACCCACTCGAGAATTAGCCTTTCAAATACAGGGAACTGTTGATAAGCTTGGGCGTCCATCTAGAATTTTTTCTACCACGGTCGTGGGGGGAGCTGATATGCAGGCGCAAGTCCGTGGGTTACGCCAGCGTCCTGATATCATTATTGCCACGCCAGGGCGATTATTAGACCACATGTGGCAAGGGACCATTTTGTTTTCTCATCTCAGTATTGTGGTGTTAGATGAAGCCGATCGTATGTTGGATATGGGGTTTGCGCCTCAATTGAATCAAATCATTGAAGCCTTACCGGATAAACGTCAGACCCTACTTTTTTCTGCCACCATGCCGGATAATTTAGATGATTTAGCCCGTATGTCGTTGAACAATCCTGTCAAAGCCTTAGTCGCGAAATCTGCGACGGTAGCTGAAGGCGTGACGCATACGGTGCATCACATCAATAATTCTGAGAAAACGTCTCTCTTACTCAAAATTTTGAAAGAGACCGAGGGCTCGGTATTGGTATTTACTCGGACCAAACATCGTGCAGATCGGATTGGCGAAACCTTAGAAAAGGTCGGGTGTCGCACTGGAGTGTTACATGCGGGGCGTCGGCTTCCACAGCGCCGAGCGGCTCTCGAGGGATTTCGTCGCGGACGCTTTGAAGTCTTAGTGGCCACAGATATCGCCGCCCGTGGATTGGACGTGGATAATATTCGTCATGTCATTAATTACGATTTACCAAGTGTGCCGGAAGACTATGTGCATCGCATTGGCCGAACGGCACGAAATAAGGCCATTGGGTCGGCCACGAGTTTTGTCACCGGAGACGATCATCGGTCGTTGCGAATGATTGAACGGCTGTTAGGAAAGACTGTGCCTCGTGCTCCAGGTAGTCGGGCTCCGATTGCCAGTCATGCGGCAACTCGTGCCCCGCGTTCTGACTATAGTAATAGCAATGGTCCACGAGGGCCTCGACCGGGATATGGCAATGGTCCGAGGAGACCTCAGTCTGACCGACATGGGCGAAATGACACAGGTCGTCGTCCTCGCGCATCGTCGTATACGTTTTAGAATTGTTGTTTCAGATTGTGAATGAATTTCCCTCAAGGGTCTTACTGATCCTTGAGGGATTTTTTTATCAGAATCCATGTGATTAGGTGAGAGTGCCTTTGTGTGGCATTCCTTTTGTGGGAGTGTTGAATAATGAAGATATCAAGGGCCATATTTCGCCAGGAAGCTGTTCGCGATCAGTAGCCCCGGGTCTGTTCAAAAATGTCGTCCAGCAAGACCGCAGCCCTTTTTGCGCGCGGAGCGTACTGGCACAACGTGAGCACGGAAAAAGGGCGAGAACGCCGCTGGCGGCTTTTTTCAACAAACCCCTTGTCGTTGTCATACCCGCGGACGCGGGTATCCAGAAAAGCAAATGGAACTCTGGATTCCGTTTGTACGGGAAGGACGACGTGACTTCTCTTAATATAAACATCTGTTTATTTTTTGGCACTATTTTGTGATCTGATAAACTATTGTGATGAAACGTTGGATGATACGGCTAGGAATTTTCCTCGGTCTTGTCGGCATAGGAGCTTTCCTGAAGCTTTGGGTGTTTACTTCGGACTCGATATCCGTTGCAGTGATCTCGATGGAACGGGGAACCGTGGAAGAGACCGTCACCAATTCCCGCGCGGGAACGGTGAAAGCTCGGCAACGGGCTAAGTTATCTCCTGAAATCGGAGGGCGAGTGGCGGAGATTCCTCATAGAAAAGGCGCGCGCGTGCATGCTGGTGAGGTGCTCCTACGCTTGCATGATGACACTCAACGAGCGGCCGTCCAAATGGCCAAGCAGGAATTGGCGGTTGTGGAGGTGAAGAAAGAACGGGCGTGTTTAGAAGCCGCACGTTCAGAACGAGAATTTCAGCGATATCAGCAATTGAAGGAGCGTGAGTTAGTCTCCACTGATTTTCTGGATAAATATGAAAATTTAGCACAGACCACAAAAGTCTCCTGCAAACAAACGCATGCAGAAATTGCTCGTGCTCGTTCAGCCATTCATGAAGCCAATGCAGAGTTGTCCAAAACGATCTTGACCGCACCGTTTGATGGGGTCATCGCAGAATTAGATGTTGAAGTGGGGGAATGGACGACTCCTTCGCCTCCGGCGTTGCCTGTGCCACCGGTGTTGGATTTAATCGATCCGTCCTCTATTTATATCAGTGCGCCCATGGATGAAGTGGATTCATCCAAAATTCACAAGGAACAACCTGTACGTGTCACGCTTGACCCATTTCCTGGGCAGCACTATGACGGGCATGTTCGGCATCTCGCGCCCTATGTCTTGGATGTTGAGGAACAGAATCGGACCGTAGAAATAGAAGTGGAACTCGACGATGCAGTGTTTGCGTCCACATTGCTACCAGGGACATCAGCCGATGTGGAAGTCATTCTGGCAGTGAAGAAGAATGTTCTTCGTGTGCCACCCTCTACCTTGTTTAAGGGCCAAAAGGTTTTCGTGGTTGAGCACGAGAGGCTTGCCATTCGATCTGTCGACATTGGTATGAGAAATTGGGATTTTGTGGAAGTCCTGAGTGGACTGTCTGAACACGATCAGATTGTCACCTCATTGGATCAAGAAGGATTGGAAGAGGGTCTTCAGGTTGTAGTGCGTTCCTCCTCTGACATGCCGTGATACAACTTCAACATATTGCCAAGCGATACGAAGTTGGAGGGCAATCCATCTTTGCTCTTCGGGACATCAATGAGCAGATTCAAGCCGGAGAGTATGTGGCTATTGTCGGGCCATCCGGATCCGGTAAGTCGACCTTACTCAACATCATTGGGTGTTTACTCCGTCCTAGTGAAGGTGCCTACTTGTTCAATGGCAAAGACGTCAGCCAGTTGGATGATCCGGCCCTCAGTCATGTTCGTCAACAACAGATTGGCTTTATCTTTCAATCCTTTCATCTTGTCCCTCGCCTGACGGCTCTAGGGAATGTGGCATTGCCCATGGTGTTTGCGGGCATTCCCTCATCAGAACGACAACAACGTGCCAGGGACGCCCTTGATTCGGTGGGGTTGTCGGATCGGATCCATCATCGGCCCAATCAGTTATCGGTTGGACAGCGCCAGCGGGTGGTGATTGCCCGAGCCATGATTATGCAACCGGCACTCCTGCTAGCAGACGAACCTACAGGAAATTTGGACACGCATTCTGGACATCAAATCATGGACCTCTTGGAAGCATTCAATTCTAAGGGGCTGACGATGATTGTGGTAACGCACGATGTTGACCTCGCGCGACGGGCTAATCGGGTTCTGGTGTTGGCCGACGGTCAAATTGTGAAGCGACTGAGCGGCGCAGAGATGTCTTCAGGCTCCATGCCTTTTTCCTAAAGTAATTTATACACAAAACATGATGAGGAATCCGTCGTGATCTTAGGTCTATTACCATTAGCCTGGTCAGCCATAGCCGGTCATCGGTTACGGACTATTCTTAGCGTGATTGGTGTGGCCGTCGGCGTAGCAGCAGTGGTGGCGTTGACTGCATTAGGAGAAGGTGCCAGACGGTATGTGATTCAAGAATTTACCTCAATCGGCAGTAACTTGTTGACAGTTCTTCCAGGAAAAACAGAAACCACCGGAACAATCCCAGGGATGGGTGGGATACCTAATGATCTAACCCTGCAAGATTTGTTAGCCCTTCGACGAACGATTCATTCAGCACAATATATTGTGCCTGTCTCAATGGGAACCGAAACAGTGAGCTTTGGTGAACGTCGACGACAGGTGGCAGTCATCGGCAGCGCTCCTGAATTTTTGCAGGCACGGGAGCTTGAGGTGGCTCAAGGACAATTTCTCCCTCTCACTGATGTGGAACGGGGAGCCCCAGTCGCGGTCATTGGGTACACGGTGGCGCGCGAGTTATTTCCTGGGCAACACGCTGTGGGGCAAGTGATTCGCGTCGGCGAATGGCGAATGCGTGTGATTGGCGTGCTGGATGAGATTGGCAAACAATTAGGGTTCAAGATGGATGAGGTGGTTATTGTTCCGGTTGCGACTGGCATGAAGATGTTTAACCGGTCGTCTCTATTTCGAATCATTGTGAAAGTGCGGTCTCCAAAAGATTTGGATAGTGCCTGCGATCAAGTCCTTGCCGTTCTACGTGAACGACATGATGAAGAAGACGTCACTTGTATTACGCAACAATCGGTCATTTCCACGTTTTCGTCAATCTTGCAGACGCTGACTTTAGTGCTGGTGGCCATTGGCGCCATTTCTTTGACCGTCGCAGGAATTGGCATCATGAATGTGATGTTAGTCACGGTATCGGAGCGAACAGAAGAGATTGGTTTACTTCGAGCCCTAGGGGCGACGCGCAGAAACATCTTAGGCGTCTTTCTGGTAGAAGCTGTGATGTTAGCAGGAATTGGAGGAATCGTCGGGCTTGTCATCGGATTAGGCGGGGTGCATGCCTTGATGTGGTGGTATCCTGATATCCCAGCCTCTCCTCCGTACTGGGCAGTCGGGGGTGCCTTAGGGATGGCGACGATCTTGGGTGGAATCTTCGGAGTGGTCCCTGCTCGACGGGCGGCGAAGCTTGATCCGATAATGGCTTTGCAACGACGGTAACGAGGGAATGATGAAAAAACTCACCAGCGGCGTTCTCGCCATCTTGCCGTGCTCACGTACTGAAAGTACGCTCCGCGCGTCAACATGGCTGCGGCCTTGCTGGATGACTGTTTTCATCATTCCCCTTAGCTGTTGATATTGATTGTGGCTTGGGAACATATGAGCATCACTAGGATTTACGGCAAAAAATTGATCAGTCTAAACTATGAATGTGATTGATCTCATACGTTTTGCGGGAGGAGCAGTGTGGGCGCATCGTCTCCGGTCTGTTCTTTCTCTCATAGGCATCGCTATTGGAGTGGCCGCAGTTGTTTTGTTAACCGCCATTGGAGAAGGTACGCGTTATTTTGTCTTAGCGCAATTTACTCAATTTGGCACCAATATCTTGGCGGTCAATCCGGGAAAGACCAAGACGCTGGGCATCCCCGGTATCTTAGGTGGGACGACGCATCAACTCACCTTAGAGGATGCGGAGGCCTTATCGCGTATCCCAGGTGTGCAGGATGTGGTGCCAATGGCGATGGGCACGGGGCGAGTGGAAGCCGCAGGAAAGGGTCGGAGTGTCAATGTGTTTGGCGTGACAGGGGCCATGCCAGGCGTGTGGCATTTTACGGTTGGCCAAGGCAAATTTTTGCCCCGAGGAGATGTGCATCGATTGACCTCGGTGACCGTGCTTGGTCCAAAAATGAAACGTGAACTTTTTGGAGACCAAAACCCGCTGGGAGAAATTATTCGTATCGCCGGATATCGGTTTCGTGTGGTAGGAGTGTTAGCTCCGAAGGGGCAAATTCTAGGTTATGATTTAGATGATGCGGTGTACGTGCCAGTGGCCAATGCCATGCGGATGTTTAACATGGCCGAACTCATGGAAATTGATGTGGCGTATCAATCGGCCCATATGGTGGATCGGATTGTAGAGGCGGTTCGCCGCATCTTAATCGATCGGCATCATGGAACCGAAGATTTTAGCATTACCACGCAGGCTGCCATGCTGGACTCGTTAGATGAAATCATGCGGATTGTCACCTTAGCTGCAGCGGGGATAGCGGGAATCTCCCTTATTGTAGGGGCGCTTGGCATTTTAACGATGATGTGGATTTCAGTAGGCGAACGTGTCTCGGAAATTGGACTGTTGCGAGCCATGGGGGCTCAGCATCGGCAAATTTTCTCGATTTTTTTGGTCGAGTCGGTGATGCTTGCAGTCTTGGGAGGGATACTCGGGGTTTTCTTAGGAGTAGCGGGCGCCTTCATCTTAACGTTTGTTCTTCCTGGCTTACCCATATTCTTGGACGAGCATTATTTGGTTATTGGATTGCTGGTAGCTATTGGCACTGGACTCTTGTCTGGTGTCGCGCCTGCCCGCCGTGCCATCCACATTGATCCCGTTGAAGCGCTACATGCGGACTAACAGATAGACGAGAGACAATTAACTTTTTTAAATGAGATAGACTAACGAGTATTTGAAGCATTTGCGGAAATCTTCTAGCGTATTTTCACTCCCCTTTCTTCTCAGTCCGGCCATTTCAACCAGCATTTCCAAAATCTTATTTAGCCTTTTCTTCTGCAACTGTATATTGCAACCTATAAGTAGGCGAATTTGGTGAAGAGAGAAATTGGTTGCAAAAAGGATCCTTTTTGTTTCGATACTGAAGTGTATATCGGAAAAAGGGGAAAATGTTTTTTTTCTTCTTTTTTATTATTGGATTAAGCACACAATCCTTCAGTTTTCCCTCGTGAGTTAACAGCTTGGGTATATTCAGGAAGATCTCATAGCACCAAAATTTGAGTTGCAAATTTTTCAGAATGAACAGGCCTATTGAAATCTTGCAACGGGGAGAACGCTTAGACCTTTTCCTTACTGTTGTAGATTGCCATTATTTTCACAATCCCTGTAGTGCTTACGATTCTTGATGCCAACACCTTGTAGTCCTTTATTTAAGGGAAATATCTGGTAGTGTTTTACCAATGAATTGGGTGTTCATTCTACCCATGCTCTCCTTTGTTATCTTGGCCGCCAGTGAAAGAAAGCTGCCGGTAATTGCCATGGATCACCGCTATCAATCGAGTGACTGGGTGATAAATGGTTTAGGGTTTTTGTTTCAAGGGGCCATTATCCCATTGTACGGATACGGGATGGCCTCATTGCTCCTGCCCGGATTTTTCCCCCATGCTGAAGGAATGATGGGCCTAAGTTGGTGGGGAGCGTTCTTTTTAAATTTTATTGCGGTCGACTTTTTGTACTACTGGCAACATCGAGCATTCCATGAGATTCCATTTCTTTGGCGTTTTCATCAATGCCATCATGCGACCCCCAGGCTAGATGTGTGGGCTACAGCGCGAAACACCATCACGGCTCATTTTTTATTCGTGTATGTGTTAGTCAATCCCCTGCTCGGGTTTCTTTCGGGAAATCCAGAAGCTTTTTTTTGTGGAGCGATGTTGACGGCTAGTCTGGATTTACTCAGGCATACACGCGTTGACGTGGAAAAAATTCCCATTATCAGACGATGGGTGAAAATTTTATCCTTTCTATTCGTCATGCCAAAAGCCCATCATTGGCATCACGATGCATCTTTTCCCTTCACAAATTATGGAGCCAATTTAATCCTGTGGGACCGGCTATTTAATACTGTCAATCCCAATCGACAGTATCCCACATCCTATCAAATCCTTCAGGCTCCTGGTCCTTTTACTCAACTTTTTTATCCTTTTGATTGCATCGGAAAAAGGCACCCTCGTTTAACCAAGAAGTAGGGCTAAGGGGAGTCCTTCTCCAGTTTTAATGGAATGATCTCTTGTCTATGGGACTTGGGTGGTAATCTCAGTGCGCCGAGGATGTCCTCAAGGTTGAGGACAATGCAATCCCCAAGGATCTTTCTGGAAATCTTTTTCACAAGAGCGGGAAAACACGGGTGTGCGTCCCATCATGGAATTGATTTGATACCTCGAAAGCAATGAATAAGCACCTATATCAAAGGCACTCCACTGCCTTGCTTGATGATGTAAAGGTATGCCGCCAATTACATTTTAATCATAAAAAAAATGTCGAGCAGGATCATACGGCATTAATCGACCAGGCTGCCCAGGGATTTTGCTATGACGAATGTCGAGAGCGTTTCTGGAACCCAGAACAGTACTCGTTACTCTATGGGACGCCCCTTTGGGATCAATCCAGTCCGAGTCAAAAATTAATCCTCAATCATTTATATTGGGTAGCCTATTACAGCCAAATCATCTCTGCCGAAATTGCGACGATTTACTTCAATCAGATTGCCGCGGCGGGAATGTTTTCCATTGAAGACTTTCGATTGGTTTGCGACACATTGGATTTGGAGAGCCGACAGGAGCGAGCCCATATTCAGGCCTTTAAACATATCAGCGAATCCATCGAATGGCAGTTATTCGGGGAACGACTCTTTACTTATCCCATGCGGGGACCCTTTGCAGAAACGATGGTTTTTGCCGATACCAATAGGGCTTATGCCTATTGGAGAAAATTGCAACTCCAAGCTTTTGCTGGATTGTCTTCGAATAGCGCCTTCCTTGCCAGCCAATATCTGTTAATCCGCGGTCTCCGTACTTTAAATGGCAAACTTGTTCAGCACCAACTGGCCAAATTCTACATGCAAGATGAGACTCCGGATAATGCGCCGATTCCCAGTAAGATTAGTTATTACCATTTCATGGATGAGAGCCATCATTTCAACACATCAAGGATTATCGCGCATGAGATTCCCCGATCGCTTTCCCCTCCGAATGAATTCGAAAAATGGGTCGTCAATCGGGGAGTGAACGGGTGTCAACAGGATCATTTCCATTTTTCTACGGCCATAAACGGAATTTTTTGGTACGACCCGGCTTTGTTCCCGGTCATTAGGAAATTGCTGCGCTCGGAGATCTTTGGTTTGGATGCTCGTGAAGCACGGCACTTTTTAAAGTTGTGCTTTACGGAGGAAAGTGAAGGTCTGCATGCTAGCTTTCAAACCCACCGAACTGCGGTCGCTTCGTATAAGGTCTTTGTTCAACCGATATCATTTTTATCAAAGGCAAATAGGAATATGGGGATTATGGCAAGAAATTCCATTGCTTCCTATCTTGATCGAAATCGATCTGCCCTTACACACGGAATATCTTAGTGAAGCAATATACGATTCAATTTCCCTGCGCCAATTTTTCTTCCGTCCAGATACCTGAAGGTACGGTTCTTTCGGAAAGCCTTACTCCTGAAAATTCACCGGTGTTATTCGGGTGTCGTAGTGGAATTTGTGGAACGTGTTTGGTGGAAATTCATGACCTGGATGGGGCATTGCCACCGCCAACTTGGGCTGAGCTTGAAAGTTTAGAAATTTACGCTCCTGATAATCCCAAGGCACGTCTTGCTTGCCAAATTCAACTTACATCTTCGATTCTCTTACGCAAGATTGATAGTGTATGAAGCACCCCTTGAAGCGGTTTTGGTATGTTCTCGCGGAATCTTCCGAACTGACGCCGAATTCGGTGCTGTCAAGAACCATTCTTGATCGTTCCATCGCCTGTTATCGGGGAAGCAATGGACTTCCCATCGCTGTTGCTGATCGTTGTCTCCATCGATGTGCCCCATTATCAACGGGGACAGTTTGCGGTGGTAAATTGACATGTTCTTATCATGGGTGGATCTACGGAGAATCCGGAAAAGTGCTCTCAATTCCCTCGGAAGGAGGAGAAAGTGCGGCTGAGGAACGGGGACTGCATGCTCAGGAGTACTTTACCCAAGAACAAGATGGCTATATTTATGTGTGCTTGGCCAACCAAAGACCCAACTATCCCCCCTTTCAGATGCCGCATTATCAATGTCTTGGCTGGAGAAATATTCGTTTGCAAAATCATTTCCAAAGTACACTCATTAATTGTGTTGAGAATTTTATCGATATTCCCCATACAGCCTTTGTCCATTCAGGGATTTTCCGGTCTCAGGCCAATAGACCCATCATTGCCAAAATTACCCGTCGTCGGGGACAAGTCCATGTTCGTTACCGCAATGAACGGGATAACCTAGGGAGTTTTAGCTGGCTGTTAAACCCCAGAGGTGACGAGATAGAACACACCGACAGTTTTTATATGCCAAACGTGACATCGGTCATCTATAAACTTGGCTCGCAATGGGAATATATTATCACCTCACAAGCCGTCCCGAAAAATGATAGTGAAACACTGGTCTTTACCGATATCACCTTTCGTTTAGGATTCTGGACCAGGCCGGCTCGGTGGATTGTTCGGAGACAGGCGCAAAAGGTCATCGATCAGGATATTCGTTTGCTCAACAACCAAATGAAATGCATTCAACAATATGGCAATGGGTTTTTTGATACGCAGGCGGATTCCATCCATACCTTCGTTAGCGAAATCCATGAGACTTTGTTGGCGGGACGGGATCCCTGCCTGCTACAAGAAAAAGAAATAGAGGTGGAATTTTGGGTGTAGAAATATCCCGCCATTTTCTCCCATGGTTTCCCGCAATGGTTGTCTTTTCCTTTCTTGGTGTTCTCTGTGCCTTCATCTATACATGGAATGTGGGATATTTGTTTCTGAGTATCATCATCATCTATTTTTTGCCCGTCATATTTTTTCGACTCCATGGGATGTTTGTCCCGACATCGCATAAGCTAAGTCGTTTGGATGCACCCTCTTATTCAGCATGGTGGGCATCCTATCAATTCCAGCTCGTCTACAATGCATTTCCGGTGTTCGAGGTGATTCTAAGATTAATTCCAGGAATGTACAGTGCGTGGTTGAGGTTATGGGGTAGCCGAATCGGCCGTGGCGTGTATTGGACTCCATTGGTCGAAATTATTGATCGTCATCTTCTTGATGTTGGCCATCATGTTATTTTCGGACACAAGGTCACCTGTTGTTCACATGTCATTTCAAGCAAAATGGGGGAACTTAGGCTTTTCGTGAAACCGGTGAAAATTGGAAACCATGTCCTGATCGGCGCCGGTTCGAATCTTGGTCCTGGGACCAGCCTCAGTGATCATACGGAATTGCCCTATCGAACCTATCTGACGGTGAATAATAAAATTTTCCCGGCTAATCATGGATGAAGCTTCTTTTATTTCCATAGGACTCCGTAATGTGAGAAGTTGTCTGGATAAGAATTCGTGTCCTATGTCAATCTTTTTCCCTGTTTGGAAAAAGTAAAAGGACTATTCTGAAATTCTATGAAGAAGTGGTACCTCCATCTCGTAAGCTTGGCGGTAAAAGCCATAGCCAAATACGATTACCGGTATTTTTTTAAATCCCTTCAAAACATAGAGCGTTCGCAAAGCCGGGTGTTTCATTCCATCATGGAACGGCTTGCAGCAAGCGAGTATGGGAGGGCCTTTGGGGTATGTAAAGAGGACTCGTATTCTTCATTTTGTGCGAAGGTTCCCATCGTGGAATACCACCATATTGAACAATACGTATTTCCCAAGAATGGACACCAAAACAATGGCCTGAGTTCCGAGGACATTCTGCGGTTCGAACGAACCTCAGGAACCACAGGGGACACGAAGTGTATCCCCTTTACTCGATCCCACATTCGATCCTTTAATCGTTTGTGCAGAATTTGGTTCTATGATCTGCTCCAACATGTGTTTCAACCAAAAACCGGCCGCATATTTATCAGTGTGTCACCTGATTTTAACGTACAGTCACCAACGGAGGTTGGTATCCCAATAGGGGTGGAAAGCGACGCGGATTATTTAACCGATTTAGTCGGGTGGTTGCTCAAGCCTTTTTTAGTCTTGGACGCCAAATTGCGGAAGGCCAAAACTCTCGAGGATTTTCAATACGGTCTTTCTCTGATGTTGCTGGCCGAGGAAGAATTGGAAGTTATTTCGATTTGGAGTCCCTCGTACCTTATCGTTCTTTTAAAGTATATGGAAAGGAATAAAGATGCATTGCTCTTGGCCCTGCAGGTGGGTTGCGGGAGGATTCAAGGCGAAGACGATGAGACCATACATCTCACCTTCCCACGTATTACACCAAGTCGCCTGAATCGATTAGCAGCCCCTTCCATATGTTGGCCTGATGTCTGGCCCCAACTCCATCTCATTTCATGCTGGACTGCTGCAACCGCAAAAATACAAGCACGACAACTCTCTATGTTGTTTCCTGGTGTTACCGTACAAGGGAAAGGGCTGCTTGCGACGGAAGCTCCACTGACCGTCCCCCTGGCTCATGCCCCAGCGCCAGTTCCGTTAGTGGATGAAGTGTTTTTTGAATTTGAGGACGAGAGTAAACGAATTCGGCAATTGCACGAATTAGAGGATGGGCAGGCTTATGCATTAATCATCAGCCAGCAAGGTGGATTGTACCGGTATCGTCTTGGGGATCTCGTTCAGATGAAAGGATATATCCTGAATGCTCCCTGCCTGGAATTTATCGGGAGGGCTAACGATTGTTCGGATGTGACAGGCGAAAAATTAGGAGAAAGATTTGTCAGTGAATGCGTGAGCCGACTTTTACAGGGAAAATTAGGTTTCTATCTGTTGGTCCCAACTCATGAGGCAAATGGCCCCTCACGGTACGTTTTACTTGCCGACAATATTGAAGAACATCGGGCAGAAGAGCTGGATCAGTTGTTGCGGAATTCCTACCATTTTAATCGCTCACGAATGTTTGGCCAACTTGGAGACACTCGAATTATTCGATTGGATCATATGGTAGAGCTGGTGCACGAATTCTTTATCACAAAAGAAACACCCTGGGGAGACATTAAAGATCGGAGTCTATTATCCGATCCACTCATGGGGCAGGCCTTGGTGAATGCTGCCATCGAGAGTCGCCGCACATTGTGCAGGGGTGTAGGGTGAGGGGGCGGATCCAGATTTAAACGATTTACCATCCAGAGCGATACCTGATTGAGTGATGAACGATTGCAGTAGATCGATATTGTTCTTCGAAATTCTTTCACTCTCCAGCTCAGTAAATAATCGAATTTTCTGTTCCCAGGTCATGCCGCCGAGCACGTGATCGACGACCCGGGCGACAGCCTGGGGTCCAACCTGAACAAACTCAAAGTAACGGTGGAGACAATCGGTCATGAATGATTGTTCTGTGGCCGAATGCTTCTGAGGGTTAAATAACACCTGGCCAGTCCGGTAATGCAGGGCCTCATCCCTAAGGATGAGGTTGAAAATTTTCCTCAAGGGGAGATGTCGGCATGTGGCAGCTATCGAACCGTAATGTCTCACACCCCATCCTTCCAGAATAATTTGCACAAGGAATACTAAAAGGTTTTTGGGGCATTGTTCGATGAGTGAGGATATGAATCGAATGAATGCACTCGGTATGGCGGAACGATCTTCTGGGGAGGTGTAGGTGGTAATGAGGTCCAAATGGGTGGCCTCATCTGCTGCGATCAAACTGTAGGTTTGGGCTTCTTCGGTCGTGTCGGCTGAGAGGATCATTTTTGCGCAAAAAGCTAAGCCGAGCTTTTCAATGCTGTACGCTTCCTGGAGTATGTGACGAGAGCAAAGGATAAGGATTTCCTCTTGCTGGGATAGGGTGGCTTGTCGAAATATGGAGCTCCGGTGGAGATTGAAATGTTCGTCTGGCCAAAAATATAAGGGTTGAGGCATTGGGGAAGCTGAAGACGGAGGAAAGGGAATATGGTTTCGTTTCAGATGTGATTGAATGACTTCATTGAGTTCAATATTTTTTCGATCATGAGGTGTATCTAAGAGATGTCGAAACGGGATATGGTGTGTGGCCATGGTTGTTCTGTGAACAGGAGTGTTATCCTGCCGCGAGAAAAGTTTTTTTAAAAGAATGTCGCCACAAGCAAGATAGCCATCTTCGAGGTAAGACTCTTTGGAGAAAGTACAGTATTTGGGCATCGTTTCCCACTCGAATACGCATCGATTTAACCGGCTTGGTTATGACTTGTACCATGGCCTCAGCGAATTGATCGGGTGAACAACTCATTTTGGACTGCTTTAGCCTTTCCCTCAATCGCAAGAACCCAGTTTGTTGCAAAGAATATATTGGGTTTTCGCTGCTCGGGGAAATGAGCATGTTGTCGGCAAACCGGGTGCGATGGGCTCCAGGTTGTACGAGGGTGACTCCTACTCCATGGGGTAACATTTCGTAATACAGGGCTTCAGAAAATCCTTCTAACGCAAATTTGCCGGCGCAGTACATACTATGCAAGGGAAAAGCTGTGAATCCGAACACCGAAGAAATGTTAATGATTTGTCCCTTTGTCTCCCGTAAATAAGGAAGGCAGAGTCTTGTTAATAAGATGCTGCCAAGAATATTGGCCTGTATGTGTTCTTGGATTTGGTCTTCTGACAGCGTTTCCAACGGGCCGACTAAGGCATAGCCTGCATTATTGATGAGACAATCCAGGCGACCCTTTAAATGTTTATCAATATAGTCTTTGACTCTTTGACGGTCACTCGATTTTTGAAGATCCATGGGTAGATGGATCATTGATGAATTCTTGCCGTTTTCCTGATTTTCGCTCTTAGACTGACGAGAGGTGCCAATGACACACCAGCCTTCCTGTAAGAGTCGGTTTGCCATGGATAACCCCAAACCAGAAGAGCAACCCGTAATCAAGGCCGTTTTTGTCGTCATCCGCATGCCTTCCTTTCCAACTGAGCTAATCGAACGGGTTGGTCCGACTCTTCCAAATGGGCAAGGGTTTGTTTTTCGAGATGCTGGATGAAGGCCACGACAGCCCTGTCAGCTTGGATTGGAGACTTGAAATCGAATCGAATCGTTTGGAAAACACGCGTATCCCCGTGGGCAAAATACCGTCCGGCTAATTTTGTGAACCCTAAAATGACGTGGCTCAAAATCCTACCCAGTAGGCTGTTTCTGGCTTTGGTAAAGGCAATGGTTTGCCCTTCAGTAGCCCCATCCGCTGTTTGGCGTAACGTAAACATCAAATAGAAGTGCAAAAAGTCAGGTCCGAAACTGACCACGCCGGTACTCCCGTACCAATAATGCAGATCGTAAAATAAGGCATTCTGGTAGAATGAGCCGAAAAACCGAGATAGCTTTGTGTGTTCGGGAATTTTTCCGATGTTTGAGAATTGAATCCGTGAGTTATCGATGGCTGTTGGCTCCATGGATAACATATCTCCGGGCAATTTATGGACGCTTCGAAAATGCTGTTCATCAATCGCATTGATCATCACGACATTGGGGTGACAATTTTTTTTGAAATGATTCCCCAGAGATGCTACGTAGGGCTTCCCCTCTAATTCCGGGACAAGCGGAAGATCGTGGGTGGGGGCTTGTTTCCCTGCCCAGACCCAAATCAACCCGTATCCTTCCCGTACGAACCATGATCTGGTCGAAATATCGCTCGAATGCGGTTGTTTGAGACAGGGGATATCCGTACATCGTCCATGTTCATCGAAGCGCCAACGATGAAAAAAACAGCGAAGTTGATTGCCTTCGACTTTCCCTTCGGCCAAATGGGCACCCATATGGGGGCAATAGGCATCCAAGGCGATAACCTGCTCATCTTCCCCACGGAACAGGACTAATTCTTGTCCCATGAAGGTGGTCCCGAGAGGGCGTCCCCGTTTGAGGGTTTGAGCCCGAGCAAGCCAATACCATCCTTCAACGATGGTGGATTTTTGATTGAAAATTTTGAGTTGATCGGTACGCATGTGAACGATCTCAAAGTTGGTTTATGAAATCGGAATCGGAGAACGGCTCCATTGGGTATCCTGCATGGCTCCTTGCTCGAAGACTCTTCTCGCAAATGGTTTTAAATTGTGGGCGCTAAGTTCGCAGAGGCACACCAGTTCATCACCCTTCCGGTAGCCCGGATTTCTCTGTAAGAAAAATTGTACCTCCTCACGATGTAAGTCTTTGGATGGGACATCGGCCAATTCTTGTCGTAAATGCCCTCGAGATTCCGGAAATTGTACGATTCCTCGTTCGTGATTGTAGGAGGATCCGAAATATTTGCTGGCTAAATAGTTGATAAATTGTTTTTTGTCATCGGGAACCGGATGTTCCGGGGCGGGGTAATACACATGACTGTAGGTCCGTAAAAAACGATAGGTCCGGTGGCCCTTCACGATGAGAAACCAATACATGGGCGTTTTGGGGGATTGGGATTTTAATTGTCCCGCAAAACGTAACCAGGCGAGAGAAAAAGAGTTTTTACCCCAGTAGTCTTGATCGATAATCGTATCCCCGGAGTAAATGATAAGAGCCTGGTTCCCGGAAAACTTCTCCGGAAAAATATTGATCGTGGAAAAGCCTTTGAGTTTTTGGTTTGAGGAAAAAAGTAAAAGAACGTATTTTTTGTTTTGTAAGTCAGACGCAAAGAGAGCTTCACTGGTGCATTCATAGTTTCTCGAATAGAGCTCATACATATCTCGAATCATAGCCTTAGATAAGGCCGTCACATTCACAATCTTGGTTTCGGCGTGGGGCATACGTCTAAGCAAATGTCACCACTTTGGAGACGACCTGCCAGGATAAGACTGCAAGGAATATCCCAAGCAGGACATCGATGGAGTAATGCTGTTTCGTCGTCATGGTGGATATTATGATCAAAAGCGCCCACAATGGTGCCCCATAAAGCCAGTACCCTCCCTTAGACATCATTCCTTTTCCGGCGAGACAGGCTAGGGCTGTATGAAGAGAAGGAATGCAATTGGTTGGGACATCGGAAACATACAGGCCCTTCCAGAGTTTGCTCGTGATCCCGTCAGATTGAATGGGCTGGAGCGGTAACGTGGTCGGGAAAATCATAAAGCATAGGGCCGCTATCAGTGTAGCCATGATCATGCTGAAGTACATCACACTTCGGATTTTATGGGTCGGAGCCCACCACAAGGCCGTAAATAAAAAACCAAACTGTGAAAGGTACACCCAAATGCTCCAATCATAAAAAGGGACCAACTGATCGATCCATCCTGGTGTGAGTTCCCGGGGAGAACCCAAATAATGGTGGCCAGATAAGAGGTAGACACCAGAAAACGCGATATACCCGGAAACGATGAACAGTCTTTTGTCCTGCTCAGCAATGAGGGGAAGTTTCATGAGAGGAATCACGCAGCGCGGCCTTTCTGTCGATAACCATGCAATTGGGTTTTCACTCGTTCGACTTCCCTAGAATAACGCCCTATGAGAAATTCAAGGAATAGTCGATGTAAGCTGATTAATGCCCGGAAAGAAAATACGGCATCTCGTTGATCGATAAAATTGGGTTCGAATAACCAATGTCCACAGAGGCCAATCATTTGGGAAACGGGCATTAAACACAGAAGCCAATAATTGTGGGAAAAGATGGCCCCACCAGCGATGACATACATCATCACTACTGCAAGAACGTGCAGCCTCACATTGTTTATATGCTGATGTTTCAAAACAAAAATATCCCAGTAGTCCGTAAACGGATGGTCGGGAATTTCAGGGCTTATGTAGTTGCGATGGCGTCGGAGTGCCTCTCGACCATTTTTTGCCGAGGCAGTAAATGTTAGAACTTGACCGAGCCTCTTTTGCCCTTGCTCGAGAGGGTGTCCATCCCTTGCGACGGCTTTCCCCGAAATTAATACCAGAGAAATTGGCGAATCGGAATCTCGTTTGACCATTCGGGGTGCTCCATCGAGGAGCGGATCTGCGATCAATTCGGGTGAAGGGATGGCACCTCGAAGTTTTTCCGGATGGAGCAAGACGAGATCGGCCTGTGCCCCTTCTCGGATGACTCCGGTGGGCAAATTGAACCACTGCGCTGGTTCGGCTGTCACACGGTGAACGGCCTGTTGAGGAGAGAGAAAGCCTGATTGAACGGACTGTCGCAACAGGGAAAGGGCACTATCAAAAAAAGCCAGATTTCGACAATGGGCTCCCGCATCGCTAAATCCAGGCAAAATATGGGGATGAGACAGTAAGCGGTGCCGTATGTGGGATCGAGCGTTGGCACCGGTTGAGACCCATCGAAGTTTTTCATCATATTGCTCTAACAAATCCATGAAGAGATGAAGAGGATCACGGTCTTTTTTTTGAGCCACATCAGCAAAGGTTTCTCCGACCAGCTTAGGGTCAGGCGCATCGATGATTCTCATTTCGGCAAGATTGCGGTGGAAAGTACGTGGGAAAGTCGAGTTCCATTCTCGACAAAATAACTCCCGGAAATCTTGATTCTGCCACAAACGTACCCGCTCCCTTCTGTTTGGACAACTGTTTAAACTCACTCCGGCTGAGAACTCTTCAAAAAGTGGTGTGATGGGGCCGTCGGAATAAATGGTGAAGGGTTCGGCGATCGATTGAAAACGAATATTGCACCCCAGCAAGTGATTGAAAATAAATAACACGACAGGAAAGATACGCCATACGTTTTGGTTGTCTGCCATATCCAATGCGGACAATATCGTATGACGCAACGGCGCTCGGAATAATCCGGGGCTTAAACGCATAAGATTAAAAAATGATAGGAGATTGGCAGGATTTGGGGTGATCTGAAATACCGCATCCCTTTCCCGACAGACGTCGGCCAACATTTTATATTCTCGATAATCGGCATGGTGGGAAGGTAGGGGTCTTCCGGAAAAGTCGCCACTGACCTTGTGCCAGTGCACCATATCGACCGATATCCCGATACACCCGGCATCCAGGGCATTCTCCGCCAGTTGGCGCATATGCTCTAAGTCTTTGGGCGTGGCCCTTTCATGCAAGCTCCGCATTAGACCCATCACCTTAGCTCGTAGGGCGCTATGTCCGAGCAAGGCGGCGATATTAGGACCTAAAGGCAATTGACGGAGATGTTCGAAATATTCAAAGGGTTGCTTCCACTGGACGCTCTGGGCTAACCATTTTCGCACCAGCGTTGAGGGAAGGGTTTCGACACGCAAAAAAATATCAGCTAAATCCTGAGGGGTCCCCATGGTGAGTGACATGCTGCAATTTCCCATTACCACGGTGGTCACGCCATGTCGAATCGACTCGGGCAATAAGGGGGTGATCTCCACTTCCAGATCATAATGGGTATGGATATCTACAAACCCGGGTGTGACCCACAAACCTTGGGCAGATATGGTTTGCTCAGCTGGGGAATGAATGTCTTTGGCTAGACGACGAATTATCCCATCTTTGATGGCGATATCCAGTTTGTCTGGAGGGTGATCTAATCCATCAAATACCTGAGCGCCTTGAATCAGAGTGTCATACATTGGGGGAAATCAATGGGCATGACGAGGTCGAACGAACCACATTAAGCCGACACCCACCAGCAATCCAGCTAAGATTCCGCCACCGCCCCATTGGAGCGTTTGGGATTTGACATAATCCAGCACGGGGTTGTTGAGGATGTTGGCAGAAAAATGGATTTTCACGATTTTCCAAACCCCCTGGTCTTTTTGTACAACAGCTGTCCAACGTGTTTGCATATTTCGAACATCGCCATCCGTAAAGTGGTAGGTATCATCAGACGTGCCGTGCACCGCCCCTAAATTTTCATCCAAAAATTCGGTTTTTGCGTCGGCCTTAGGGCGGACGACAATCTTGTTCAAAATGGCACTTTTTCCTGTAAAGAGACCTTGCCAATACGCAGAAAAATCGCTCAGTGATGTGAAGCGTTGATTGTCCACCGTGGTGATAGAAAAATGGTCCTCCACTAAAATCGGTGTGAGTAAATCGTATTGCCCTTTGTTGAGAGCTTCCTCAGCCGTTTTCATCAACTGTCGTAAGGCTTCGTGATCTTCAGGTCTGTCTGTGGGCTGCGCATAGCCATTCATTGAAAACAAACCAACACAGGCAATCTGTAAAATCGTGAGAAAAAAATGGTTCATACGTCTTTCTCCTTTTCAAGCGTTTCAATAGGAACCAACTTTTGGTTAAAAAATGACTAACTTTATGAAGCGCAAAAGATAAGAAAGATGAGAACGATAAGTGTACAGGTGGGGGAGGAAGAATTAAGAAGTATTATGTAAATAATACTACCATAAAACTGAGTAAACACAATATCGAAAATGTTGCTCCTTCTATATATTCATTCGCTTTGGAATATTTGAACATTTTCTTGTTTCCTAATTTTTTCCTCCATGAGATAAGAAAATCTGCTTCCAGTTCGGTCCCGGTTTTACTCCTGGTTCCAGATCCATCTCAATCACACTCCATCACAATTAAAAAGACCGAATTTCCTTTATGTCCAGAGGAATTGTTGCACTCTATCTTACTTAATCATTCTGGATCACTATCGGTTAAATAGGAATTCTGGTTCTGACTGCGAGGGTTCAAATCTTTCTCTGCTAAAACCTACTCACTTTCTATAGCCAGAAGGAAAATGCTGTGGTTGGGAAGTGGGTCTCCAAGGTGGGCAACAGTTAGCAGGGCAATTGAAAAGATCCTTTATTATCATATGGTTTCTCAGACTTGCTGGTAGTTCTCACCTCATTAGAGAAATATCTCAATACTGACCTGAGCAGCTAGAGATTCAAAGAATTCTGCCCCTGGCTTTCAATCTGAGATGTTCTAGGTCTCCTAGCCGTATCCCCGTTCCCACTTAAAGAGGAGAAAATTTGCCTATGGTCATTCCAAATAATTTCCGAATATTGGCGTTTCTTAATCCCTTTGATTTTGCCATCCTCACTGTTATTCTCCTCCTGAGGGGCAAGAAGACATGAGAACAGCATGACAAGACTCTACCGATAGTATCGATAGAAGTTATATGTAATGACTATAGCGGTAGCTAGAGGACACTAGCTCATGTGGGGTTTCGAACACGTTTAGATCAATTCAGCGTCTGAGTGGATTTCGACTAAGCTTGGGCCATTGTGTGCCAAGGCTTTCCTGAGAGCCTCATCCAAGTCTTCTTTCCGCTTGACTGACACTCCCATGGCGCCACATAAGTTGGCATACTCGGCAAAATCAGGGTTGTGTAATGAGGTTTGCCAGACATGCCAATTGCCGGCTTTTTGCTCTTTGCTGATTTTCCCCAGTTCATTGTTGCGCAGAAGAATATGGGTGATGTTCATGTCATATTTGACTGCCGTTAACAGTTCTACCATGTATTGACCAAAGCCACCATCTCCAGAGACTGACACGACGGGCCGGCCTGAAAACGGGGTGTTGAGTTCTTGTGTGGCTGCCCACGCGCCCATCGCTGCCGGTAGTGAAAATCCGATAGAGCCGAGGTAGCCTGACATGAGAATGGCTTGTTGCGTACAATCAAAATAGCGACCAAAGGAGTAAGTGTTATTGCCAACATCCACGGCCATAATGGCGTTACTTGGAATGGTTCGTGTCATGGCTGAGAAGATCAGAGATGAATTGATGCCTTCGCCTCGATCGTCAATTTCCCTTCGTTGTTTTTCTGTCCGCCAAATGTTCCATCGTTCCGCAATGTCTGCCCGCTGATCGGTTGCTTGAGTCTTGCCTTGAAGCGCATCAAGAAAGATTTGAATTGTTACACCTAATTCTCCCCACACCGGGACATCCACCGCGTGGAATTTTCCTAATGTCATTGCATCGAAATCCACTTGAATGGTTGGCTTTTTGGGTGTGATCCCCGTGTGATTACTAAAGCTGGCTCCTAAGACGAGTAAACAATCACTTTCATTCATGAACCAACTGGCGATTGGAGTTCCGCTTCGTCCTAGCACTCCACATCCTAGAGGATGGGAGTCGGCGATCAACCCTTTTCCTTTAAAGGTAGTGAGTACCGGGGCGTTGAGTGACTCGGCTAGTTGTACTATCTTGGACATCGTGAATCGCGCGCCATGTCCCACGATAATGACTGGCCGTTTGGATTTCAGAAGAAGTTGTACCGCTGCATCAACAGATTCTTGTGGTGGCGCAATGGTTAGGGGAGTGATACGGCCGTCGGGTTTCCCCGCGGAAGCATCCTTATCAGCAGGGAGGGTTTGGACTTCATCTGGAAAGATGAGATGAGACACGCCTCGTTTGAGTACCGCATTTTTACAAGCTAGGTTCATGAGTTCTGCATGTTTGCTGGAATGCAGAACTGCCTGACTCCATTGAGCGACTTTCCCAAACGCTGCTTGAAGATCCACTTCTTGGAAGGCCCCGGGCCCCAGCACTTGCGTGTCAACCTGTCCCGTCAAGGCTAAGACTGGTGATCCATCCACATTGGCATCCCATAATCCTGTGAGCAAATTTGTCGCTCCTGGCCCCGCAATAGAAAAACAGGCTGCAGGTCGACCAGTTAATTTTCCATATGCAGACGCGGCAAACGCTGCAGCCCCTTCATGTCGAATGCCAAAAAACTGGATATTGCCTAATTGTTCTTGACGACGAAGCGCCGCTGCCAACCCCAGATTAGAATGGCCCACCATGCCCCACACCCATTTAATGCCCCAATTCACCATGGTTTCGGCCATGACATCGGTGACGGTTCGATGGTTCGGTTGTTCCTCTTCAAGGGCGATATAGATTCCATCGGTTCGCACGTCCACGGGATATGTACGGACTCCGTCATCGTAGCCTCCGGGCGGTTTTCCAGTAAGCGGATCAAAGTCCCAGCCATGCCAGGGACATCGCAAATAGCAATTTTCAATGGAGCCCTCTCCAAGCGGTCCGCCTTGATGAGGACATTTATTGTCCAAGGCGCCGTACTGTCCTTGAACATGGGTCATGGCAATGGACATGACTCCTGCCGTGACCGTTTTGACTCGACCTTCTGGGAGTTCTTCGAGGTCTAGTACTTTGTGCCAGGTGAGAGGTTGAGCAGATTTCGTAGTTTTGAGTTTATCCTGTTGGTCATCAAGAAAAGACATTGGGATTATTCCTTTGGTATGAAGGCCAGATGAATGAGTCGTAGATTATGAAGGCGATGCCCCTAACGCGTCAAAAGTCAATCCTGTACTCTCTTGAAAAAATTGATGGACGCGTTTGCCCTGTGTGATTGGCTGTGCATTCGAGAGTAAATCGGATGCCGTCAACACGGCCGCAACAAACCCTTCGGTATGCCATCTCCCTATCGTCAGGTCTGGAAGTGTGTCTTTTTCCGGATACGGCCAGATCGTGACATAGAAATAGGGCTCTGCATAGTTTCCGTCGCCAGGACTCATTCCGCATCCAACAGTTCCGGAACTGTCAGGATTTTGAGGAAGGGGGAGGGAGACTAAAGTGGCAATGTCAAAATAATGTGGCCAGCATCGAATAGGTGAGGCTTCACTCCACTTGCTTGATGTTGCACGAATGACCTGGTGAGCATTGCTGTACCAATTATGGAGTTCCTGAAAGTGGGCCCTATGCTGTAATTGAAAAGCTGCATTATTTTCAACTGGATGGGAGGGCATTTCGTATTCCCGTAAGGCAAAGGGTTTCGGGGGTGGAGCCTTAGTATGCTGAGAATATGTGGATGTCAGCCAATCAAGCCCCTGTTGAAGTGTCTTCCCTTGTAACTCACATTCTGACTGAACGGTGTGAGAGGAGGAGACGAAAAGGAGTGTGAGGTCTGCAAGCCGAAGGCCGACGCTCCACCCCTCTGAGGTGGGATGGCTACATAACGCCCCTAATGAATCGACCCATCCCAGGTTCGATTGACTATCATCCGGCCGAAGTTCAAGTACGGCATTCCCAAATGCCGCTACAATTTGCGCCGCCCAGTGTGATTGGAATTTTGCGTCATTGAGCTCTGTCATAGATGCGATGCCAAGTGTTTTCCAGGGGGCAGAAAAAGATTTAGAACTCATTGCTCAATCTCCGGTCAAGATAGGTTGGACTTGTCTGAGCGAAGCTATCATACGGCTAAGCTTTCGCAAGAGCATAGTGAAATCTTTAGAGTGCCCATCTCACTTTTTTAGTGGACTCCACCAAAGGGAATATCTGTCAGGTCTGCCATGGGGCGTTTATAGGTGGTTAGGTCATCCAGACAAAACTGATTGAGATGTGTATGCCCACAGGCCCGCGCCAAGATGCTGATAAGTTCAACAGATGTTTCAAAAAAACGTGCTAACCGTTTGGCGGATTCCTCCACAATAAGACGTGCACGCAGATGCTCTTTTTGTGTGGCAATCCCCACTGGGCAATTGTTGGTGTGACAGGCACGCATCCCTAAACAGCCAATGGCTTGCATGGCGGAGTTGGATAAGGCAATCGCATCAGCTCCTAAGGCTAGGGCTTTAGCAAAGTCAGCAGGTTTTCTTAGTCCACCCGTAATCACCAACGTAATATCTTGCCGGCCTAGTTGATCCAAATGTCGACGCGCACGGGCTAAGGCAGGGATCGTCGGTACGGAAATATTGTCACGGAAAATAACTGGAGCCGCACCGGTTCCACCACCGCGACCATCCAAGATGATGTAGTCCACGCCCACCTCCAGGGCAGCATCGATGTCTTTTTCAATGTGCTGAGCCGAGAGTTTATAGCCTATAGGGATACCCTCAGTTTCTTCTCGGATTTGTGTTGCAAAGTCACGGATTTGGGAGATGTCCGTCCAGTCAGGAAAGCGAGGAGGGGAAACGGCTGGCTCTCCTTCTTTTAGGCCACGCACCTGGGCAATCTTCCCTTTGACTTTTGGACCCGGGAGATGTCCACCGGTTCCCGTCTTAGCGCCTTGTCCGCCCTTGAAATGGAAGGCCTGACATTGTTTGACTTTATCCATGGAGAATCCAAACCGCCCTGACGCCAGTTCATAAAAATAGCGTGAATTCTCGGCTTGCTCTTCCGGTAACATGCCTCCTTCACCAGAGCAAATTCCCGTGCCTGCCAGTTCAGCGCCACGTGCTAATGCGGTTTTGGCCTCTTCCGACAACGCGCCAAAACTCATATCTGACACAAAGAGGGGTATTGTAAGTCGTAAGGGTCTCCTTGCATTAGGACCAATTACCACTTCTGTGCCGATCGAGATGTCATCGAGTTGTGGAGGTGTTGCCAGTTGCGCCGTCACGAATTGAATGTCATCCCATGTGGGAAGTTCGTTGCGTGACACCCCCATGGCGGTTACTAGTCCATGATGCCCCGTCTTCTCTAGGCCATGTGCGGCATAGTTCTGGATGAGTCCTACATGGGGTTCTTCTTCAATGGGATGCGTATCGGCATAGCTTCCCAGATACTCATCTCGTCGAAAGGGTTGAGGATGGGTCAACTCCCATTCTTTTATTTCCTGTTCATCCACGTACACTGCATCATTTTTTTTGTCGATCCATACGGTGAATTTCTGGAGGGCCTCTGAATTGTTGTATTCACTAATGCCTGAATCCAATCGGTAGTCCCACCCATGAAGACCGCAAATGAGGTTGTTGCCCTCGACGGTTCCATCAGACATGAGTGCTCCACGGTGTAAGCATCGTCCATAAAAGACCGACACATTTTCATCATATCGAATAACGACGAGATCAACATTGGCAATTAGTGCATATGTTGGAGTTCGGTCTTTCAGAGAACTCCAAGTTGCTACTTTCATTTTCTGAACAGATGTTTTAGGTGTTTCCGCCATGTCTTGCTCCTATCTCGTATGAGCGGTGGTATGTGCCTTCGAGTATTGTCAGAACAGAGTGGTTTTTTCCTCATAATTTGAAAAACTGATTCGACATCTGTTTGCAGACCATTTGCGAACCTTGGAAGTTGTCTTGCAACGCGATGACTGACTACGCTCATAACTTTTTGAATGAAATGTGTTGTTGAAGTGTTGTATACCACGCCCCTAACCGTATCTAGAACAAATGATGATGCTTTGAAAAAATTTAGGTGCAACACATAAAAGGGGTCAGCGTTATGTCTATTCTTGTAGTAGAACATTACATGTTCAGGGCGAGCAAAGAGCAACGCTATCACAGAAATTAGGTGAGTGATATTCAAAATCTTAGAAGAGTATTGTAACGTTTTTCGGCTGACCTAGACTCTCTTGTTGAAAAGATATTTGCTAGTTAACCGGTTTTCATCAATCTTTCAATCTTAAATAAAATAGGAGTTACTGCATGACCACAGAAGCTAAGAGTCTTGAATCGTTACGAGAAAAAAATCAACAAATTCTTGATTTGCTCAAGAAGGGACAGTTTGTCGAAGGCATGGAACAGTTCTATAGTGATGATGCCATCAATGAAGAGCCGACTGGTGTTTCGGTCCAAGGAAAGCAAGCTATTATTGAGAATGAGAAGAAAATTCTACAACAGGTGAAGACTTACCATGGGATTGAGATCAAGGCGGTTGGTGTCGGGGAGGATGACGGGAAGGGGAATGGAGTAACCTTTGCTGAGTATAAGTTGAGCGTTGACATGAAAGGTGGCAGTAAATTTAATCCCGATCAGGTTCAGGTTACACGATGGAAAAATGGCAAGGCCGTACACATTAGGTTTTACTACAACCCAAATTTTCTATAATCACGTTCATAGAGTGTTGAGAAGGTCTCATTCATGTTCTTGCTGGAAGGCTTTTCTACATAACCGCATTCTTTTGTGAGTGAACGCTAATATAGGAAAGGTCTGAAGCGGTACTACTACGAATTTTCAAAGGAGAAACGGCAAGTGTGGCCGCCTTTGGCCATGCATTCTTGTTGCTCGACTTTATGGTTGATGAGCTGTTCGAGTAAGGCCACATCAAAAGCGCAGACTTCTGGATGTTTGATGGCTAGATCATGGTAGACACAATTATGTGCAGTAAGGACTGGCAGTTCCTTATCTGACGAGGGGGGTTCCGTATGCGCCTGATATCCCAGGCTTTGGAGTAGGTCGGCGACCTGTTGTACATGCTCCTTTACATCTTGGCCCTTTAATTGTGCCCGAAGTTGTGGAATGAGTGAGGTGGCAACTTTTTTGACATAGTTTTCCAGTTGCTCGCTACCGAATTCCTCCTTGAGCGTATCCAGAAGCAATTCGGAAAACCAAGAATATTGCTTGGGTAGGCGGTTAATTCCCTCATCCGTGATCTGATAGGTCCAGCCAGGACGTCCGCCGGTACTCTTTTGTTGTACTGCTTTTTTTATCATGCCATCTCGTTCCAAACTCACCATATGCTGATTGACCGCGGTGCGGGAAATTTCTAGGAGAGTGACGAGGTCATCAATTGTGAGCCCAGATTTATGTTGCTGAAGAAGAGACAGGACTTGTTCTTGGCGGGATTCAAATTGTTGGAACATGTATGGGGTCTCTCTTGTGAATAGAAATCAATTTATACCAGGAATTTTAAAACATTATACGAAATTAATTAAATTACTTTTAACATAAAAAACTTTACAAAGTAAGTTAAGTTATGATACCACCACTGTAGGAAGAAAATATATTGTTTTCATTGTTTTTATCCAATGTACTAAGGAGGTCAATATGTACAAGGCTCAGTGGAAAACCGGTCTTTGGGCTATGGTTCTATTTGGAATGCTTGTGGTTGGATGTGCCAGTTACTCTACCAACAAGGGAGCACCTAATCCGCATGTGACAGAAGCGATTACT
This sequence comes from Nitrospirales bacterium, assembly GCA_965223685.1. Taxonomy (GTDB): domain Bacteria; phylum Nitrospirota; class Nitrospiria; order Nitrospirales; family UBA8639; genus Nitrospira_E. The sequence continues at coordinate 478,832 of CBDCXG010000002.1, read as the reverse complement.
CATGCCCAGGAAGCTGTTGAGCATGGTGGTATGGGCCATGCCGATGCAATTGTGACCCATGCGGAAGTCTCTCTCCAACATGCGCAAGCAGCTGGAAAAGAGATGACAAATCCTCACTTGGATGCAGGGATTGCTGAGTTAGGCGAAGCCATAGCCCATGGAAAAGCTGGGCATGCGGATGTGGCAACTGGTCATGCTAAGTCTGCCGTGGCGCATCTCAATGAAATCTAAATAGCACGGATTTCTGATAGAGCATTCTCTTGATCATTTTCGAATATGAATGCTTAAAACAAAAATTATTGCAAGATGAAACGAATTCTTATAGTTGAAGACTTTCCTATTTTACGACAAGCGCTTAAGGCTTTTTTTGAACTCGAGGGGTATTGGTGTGCGGAAGCCTCTAACGGAACTGAAGCTTTAGCTTTCTTAGATGCGGGACAGACGGTAGATTTAATTATTTCGGATAACCAGATGCCCGTTATGGGTGGGATAGAATTCTATTCTCGTTTAAAAAAACGATTTCATCTTTGTGATATTCCAATGATCATGTACAGTGGGAGAGTGACTTCAGAGGAGCGGAAACAATCTCTGAAAATGGGTATGGTTGCTGTGCTTGATAAACCGATTGGATTTCCAGAATTAGGTATGGTTGTGGCTGAAGCACTGGGGCTAGAAACTATTTCTACTTCTGCAGAATGCGTGCTTTAGTTTTCTAGATGCAAATAAAATTTCTTGGCATTGCACATGTTATGTTCTGTCTTGGGTTATGAAAGCCAAGTTGGTTTCCCTGATTTATTGTTTAGTTAAGATGTTCTGACGAGAACCTGAACTCAGAGGAGAGTTTGGTTCTCGTCAGAAGTTTTATTATTAGGGTGCTGGAGTTTCTTCTGTCTTTTGAATATCTAAGATTTTGACGTCAAAAAAAAGCTTTTTCCCTGCCAACGGGTGGTTGTAGTCCAGCATGACTACTTGTTCTTTTACTTCTGACACTCGTGCCTGTACCATGCGTCCTTGCGCATCTTCCCCTCGTAATTGAGCTCCCACTTTCCGTGCTTCTTCAGGTATTTTATCAATCGGTACTTCTTGAATAGCTTTTGGATTGACTTGGCCATACCCCTGTTCAGGTTCGATAGTGACCTGTTTGCTTTCGCCAATTTGCATGCCATCCAAGGCCGTTTCTAAGCCTGGAATAATTTGATGGGAACCTTGTACGAATTTAAGAGGTTGCCCGCCCACATTCGTGTCCAAGACTTTTTTGTCTTCTAGTGTCAATGTATATTCCATTGATATGGTCTTCCCGTCTGAAATGCTTGTCTTTGATGCGCCTCGTTGAGACTCTGCAAAGACGATGGCCTGAGAATGGGCTAGGACAACTAGGGCACAACACACAACTCTAGTAAAGAGTGGTAAGGTCATGAGACGAATCCTCCGCAAAAATAGAAAGAAATGAGTTGCTGGAATGGATGGCGCGTAGTTACGGGGGGACCAAGGGCCGAGCGGTTCCATGCAAACGATGAATGAGTACTAGGAATATATCAAATTTGCCAGAGGGTGACTAGGTGCTACTTCATTCGTTGCACCGCAAGGGACAAGCTATGCTACTCTTACAGCTGACTGTTGTGTTCTAAAGTGCTGAGAAAATAGGAAAGTTAGAATTGTTGGAAGAGGAAGATTAGCCTTTTTATGGAACCCAATGAAAAAAATGTAAAGGCTAAACAAAGCATGGCACAGCATCGCCGAGAATTTTCGTGCCGAGAAGTCGATGGGCGTCAAGATGAGCGTCTTCCGGAAGGCCAACATCTGGTGAATAATTTTCCGGTCTTAGATTTAGGGTATAAGCCAACCATTGATTTAGCGGAATGGACCTTAAGCATTGATGGGTTAGTGTCTCATCCGGTCACCTGGACTTGGGCAGATTTTCAAGCCCAGCCAGTCTCTGACGTGCATGCTGATTTTCATTGTGTGACGACCTGGAGCATGCTGGACAATGACTGGAGAGGAGTAAGATTTCAAGATGTCCTAGCGTTTGTCAAACCTTTACCAACTGCCAAATTTATCCTCTTTGAAGCCTATGACGATTACACGACTAACTTGCCATTGGAAGTGTGTGATGATGATGATGTGTTATTGACGACACATTGGAGGGGCCAACCGCTGAGTAAAGAACATGGTGGCCCGGTGCGGATGATTGTGCCCAAACGCTATGCTTGGAAAGGGGCCAAGTGGATAAAAAAAGTGACCTTCTTAGATCGTGACCAAAAGGGTTTTTGGGAGGTGCGAGGATATTCCAACACGGCCCTGCCCTGGGAAAATGATCGATACGCATAGGTCGTGTCATATTTGCTGTTGTCTGTGTTTTGAGAATGCCTTCTCTTTTTGGGGAGGTGAGGCTTGCTTGCCATAAATCTTCATACATGGGTAGGATTAATGAATGGAGAGAGATTGATGAACCCTGAGCCAGGATGGTGCTGAATGCGAATGCGTGATCTGATCTGGGCTTCGGTGCGGCCTATTGCCTTCCTGATGATGGTCTGGTCGTTGTCCGTGACTTTAACGTTTGCCCAAGATTTAGCTTCTTTTGAACAGCATGTGATGCAGCATACATTAAAAAATGGGTGGACGTTTCTTTTGGTAGAACGCCCGGTAGCTCCTGTTTTCTCCTTTATCACAAGGGTCAATGTTGGATCAGCACAAGAAGGGGCTGGAGAAACCGGGTTAGCTCATATGTTTGAACATATGGCGTTTAAGGGGACCCCACGAATAGGGACCAAAAATTACGAAGAGGAAAAAAAGGCATTGGTTGCCTTGGAAGAAGCCTATCAAACCTATCAACGAGAAAAGCTTTCTCGAAAGGCCGACCCCGAAAGGGTCAAGGTTCTATTTGATGTATTTAAACAACGACAAAAAGAAGCCTCTCAATATGTTGTGAAAAATGAATTCGGCGATATTATTGAGCGTGAAGGCGGTGTGGCCTTGAATGCCTTTACTGGCGCTGATGTGACTGGCTATTTCTATTCCTTGCCTGCAAACAAAATTGAGCTCTTTGCATATTTAGAGTCTGAGCGATTTTTGCAACCGGTCTTTCGAGAATTTTATGAAGAGCGGGATGTGGTGATGGAAGAGCGTCGTTTACGAACGGAGAGTCAACCATTTGGGCGTCTGCTGGAACAATTTGTCTCCACAGCATTTATGGCCCATCCTTACCATCATCCTATTATTGGGTATGCCAGTGATATTCAATCCTACACCATAACTGATGCGAAAGAGTTCTATGAAGAACAGTATGTGCCCTCTAATATGGTCACTGCGATTGTGGGAGATATTCAGGCCAAACAGGTTATTCCACTTCTAGAAAAATATTTTGGAAGAATTCCGGCTGGTTCTCCTCCACCAGCCATTCGTACGGTCGAACCACCTTCGATAACCGAAAAAATTGTCATCTTACAGGATCCGTCACAGCCATTGTATCTAGAGGGATATCACAAACCAGCCGCAACTCATGAAGATCAACCGGTCTATGATGCGATTGATGATATTTTGACCAATGGACGAACGTCTCGATTGTTTCGTTCGCTCGTGCGGGATAGACAGATTGCTGTCTCAGTGGGTGCATATGGCGCTTATCCAGGTGATAAATATCCTCATATGTGGTTAGCCTATGGTGTGCCTGGACGTGGAGTGTCTAATCACACGGTACAACAAGCGCTTCGTGAAGAGTTTGACAAACTGAAAACGGAGGATGTCTCTGATGAGGAGCTTATGCGATTTCGAACACGAGCTAAAGCAGGTCTTTTGCGTGCGTTAAATAATAATCTAGGGTTAGCGATGCATATGACGGATTATCACATGTTATTTGGTGATTGGCGTGAACTCTTTCGCTATATTTCGCGCTTTGATCATGTGACCAAAGAAGATATTCAGCGAGTGGCTAACGACTTGTTTCAGCCCACGAATCGCGTTGTGGGGATGATTGAAACGGTGCCGCCTTCTAGTCGAGCTCTGTCGACTTCAACTTCGGCCGGGGAGGGGCAATCATGATCTTGAGAATGTTGTTCCGGCGATTCAGAAGTCATCTAGGTTTCTCCTTTAGTTGTTTCGTTCCTTTTGTGGTTTTGACTGTAGTGAGCCCCATTCTTGCCCAAGTCACACAGGTTGAAGAGTTGCATTATCCTCCATTGCCTGAGCTCGTTATTCCAGAACCTAAGCGAGTTGTGTTGGAAAATGGAATGATTGTGCTCTTGATGGAAGATCATGAATTGCCATTGGTCAGTCTTTCCGCCTTTATTCGAACCGGATCACGTTTAGAGCCCCACGATAAAGTTGGGTTGGCATCCCTCACCGGGACGGTCATGCGAACAGGTGGTACGACGAAGCTATCTGGTGATGCCTTAGATGAATTTCTTGAAGGAAAAGCCGCGGTGATTGAAACTGCCATTGGCGAAACGGCGGGAAGGGCATCAATGAGTTGTTTGAAGGAAGATTTCTCAGCCGTGTTAAAGGTATTTGGTGATGTTTTGCGGACTCCAACATTCGCTTCTGAAAAACTCAAGATTGCCAAAAACCAAATCATGGCCAGTATAGCTAGGCAAAATGATGATCCGGGCGGCATTGTCTCACGAGAATTTAAGAAATTAGTCTATGGTAGCGACTCGCCCTATACCTGGGTTCCCACCTATTCATCTATTATGTCGATTACCAAAAAAGATGTGATGGGTTGGCATAAAACCTATATCCACCCTAATCGCATTATTCTAGGCCTTGTGGGGGATTTTCAGGCAGATCAGGTAGTGGTTTTACTGAACACCGTGTTTGGAGATTGGCCACAGGGACCTGAGGTCAAGGATCCTGAGGCCTTTATTCAAAAGCAAAATGCTCCAGGGGTTTTTTATGTTGAAAAAAATGATATGACTCAAGCCAAGATTGCCATGGGACATCATGGAATTCGGCGGGACCATCCTGATTATTATCCCTTAGTGATCGTGAACCAAATTCTTTCCGGATCATTTGGGGCACGGCTGTTTTCCAATATTCGGTCTAAGCAGGGTTTGGCGTATGATGTTCATGGTGGAGTGGGTCTTCAGTGGGATCATCCAGGAATGGCGATTCTCTCGATGTCGACCAAAACCCAAACGACGGCAAAAGGTATTGATGCCTTGATTACAGAATCTAAGAAAATGGTCTCGGAGCCGCCTACGGAAGATGAAGTTGCCAATGCCAAAACCAGCATTCTAAATTCCTTTGTTTTTTCAGTGGATTCGCCTGCAAAGGTATTAGGAAAATATTTGACGTATGAATACTATGGGTATCCCTCTACATGGCTGAAGACCTTTAGGGATGGCATTGAACATGTGACGGTGGCACAAGTACGAGCTGCAGCTAAACGCCACCTGCGCCCAGAAGATTTTTCGATTCTAGTCGTTGGCCCGCGAGAAGGAACGAAGCCGGCCTTAACGCGGTATAAGAGCATTCACGAGTTAGATATTCGTATCCCCGATCCACCAAAGGGAGCATAAAAAGGCGCCCCATTCCCCTCAATGTGGGTATTCATGTATTCTTTTATTATTATGAGGCACATTATGACACATGTATTCCTAAAAAGCGCATTCCGAGGGTCTGTGATGTGGGTGTTATTGGCAATGGTGATATTAGCTGGATGCGAAACCAATCCCTACACAGGACGTTCTCAACTTTTGATGGTGTCGGCAGACCAAATGAATCAAATGGGAGCTGCGCAATATGGTGAAGTTCTCAAAGACCCCAAAGTAGTCCTCTCCAAGGATCCTCGTGAAATCGAACCAGTTAAGCGTGTTGCCAAACGTATTATTGAAGCGGCCAAGCGATCAAAATATGCCGAAGCTGCCAATGCCTTTGAATGGGAAGTGACTGTTATCAAAGATGATAACACCAAAAATGCATGGGCAATGCCAGGAGGTAAGATTGCCGTTTACACGGGAATTTTCCCAATGGCCAAAGATGAGGCAGGGTTAGCGGCTATTATGGGGCATGAAGTGATTCATGCTCTTGCCCAGCATGGAGGGGAGAGAATGAGCCATGGGGTTATCGCTCAAGCAGGTTTAACGGTCAGCAACATAGGCCTTGCAATTCTCGGTGTTGATCCCGCCCTCAATCAGTTAGCCATGGCAGCGTTAGGTGCAGGAACTCAAGGATTGGTGCTTTTGCCTTTCAGTCGAAAACATGAATCAGAAGCGGATTATGTGGGTGTTCTTCTGGCTGCTGATGCTGGGTATGACCCACGAGAGGCTATCCATATTTGGCAACGCATGGCAGCGGCATCAGAGGGGGCTCCACCAGAATTTATGTCCACTCACCCGTCCCATGAAACGCGAATTGGTGATCTCCAGGGTTGGATGCCTGAGGCGATGGACATCTATCAAGGTGCACCGAAGGCAGTTTCAACTCAATTACCCAAGATTACTCCGTCTCCACCAGCTTCTGCCGAAGCAAGATAGGGCGGAATACGTTTTTATTAACGTCTGACAACTCTGGAGTACTTCCTCCCAGTTTTCATGCTAACCCTTTAGGGGGTATTCCCCTCCTGTGTGAACTGTTTCGACTGATGCCTGTCAACATTCTTCCGTATCTGATTGGCTCCTTACTCTTTGTGGGGTGCGGGCAGAGCGAAACAGTCGTCGAAATTAGCCTCCATCCTACCAAAGCCAATATCTTGTATATTGCCACTAACGACTACATCTATAAAACGCGTGATAGTGGCATGCATTGGGAAAATATGTCCACAGGGATGACCCATTCACGTGTTATTGCTTTGGCCATCGATCCCTTGTTCCCGGCTAATATTTTAGCTGGGACAAAAGGTGATGCTGTGTATAAAAGTTATGATGGCGGACAACGATGGGTTTCTCGGCGCACGGGCCTCCATGAAGTTACCATCTCATCAGTGATCCATGAATTAGTCTTTGCTCCTGGGTCGAGTAGTCATGTATTTGCCGCGACATCTTTGGGTGTCTTTGAATCCAATGATGGGGGTGAGACATGGATGAAGCGAATGGAAGGGATGAAAGAAGTTTTGATGGTTATTTCCTTAGCGATTGATCCGTATCAACCTCAAACCTTATATGCGGGGACGAGTGGAGGGGTATATAAGTCTATAGATGGTGCAAAAACCTGGTATAAGGTCAACACTGGATTGGTGGACCCAGAAGTCTTGAAATCTTCTCGCTCCTTGGGTGTGACTCGGATAAAGGTTGATCCATTTAATCCCGATAGAGTGTATGTTGCCTCTTTGGTCGGATTGTATCAAACTGCCAATGGGGCGAAGTCCTGGACTCGTATTGGAGAATCATTGCCCGACCATATGTTGAGCGAGTTAACTCTAGATCCTCAGCAGGCTGGAGTCTTGTACGCAGGACATCGAAAAGGTGTTTCCCGAAGCGAGGATGGTGGGGAAACATGGGAGACCCGCAATGAAGGGCTGACGAATATCAATATTCGTGCGTTGGCGATAAGTGCCTTGGATTCGCAGGTGCTTTTTGCTGGGACCAATGGAAAGGGTCTTTTCCGTACCCTCGATAGCGGGCTGTCTTGGCAACATGTTCCAGTGAATGTTGATAACCAGGTGTCCTAAAAGAATGAAGATTTGAAATGGTAGAGGTGAGGTGATTAAGATTAGCCTCCGGCTTGAAGATTTTTTTGTCTTGCATAGAAAAAATGTTTATGATTTGGCTTCATTTATAGAAAGGGTGGCGTTGTGGCATTTTGGGATTCAAAACAAGGTCGAACACGTGCGGATGCGGTGTGTTCTTTTTGCGGAAAAGCTAAAGTTGGGGCGACAAACCTCATACAATCCCCGGCCAAACAATTATGCATGGAGTGCAATGCCCCTGGGTCCGTCTTAATTTGTGCCGATTGTGTTCAACAATGTTCTAAATTTTTGGCCGGGAATCCTGGTGACGGCCCGCCACCTTTAGATTTGCCTTCGGAGCCGCTACCCACGCCGCCAGAATTGAAAGCCATTCTTGATCAATATGTTATTGGGCAAGATCGAGCGAAAAAAATTCTTTCTGTGTCTGTTCACAACCATTACAAACGAGTATTTTCTGGAAAAGACGTTCCGGATGTCGAATTGGAGAAAGGGAATGTGATGTTGATTGGTCCCACAGGGACCGGCAAAACTTTGTTAGCTAAGACATTGGCCAAGATACTGCAAGTGCCTTTTGCCATTGCCGATGCCACAACTGTGACCGAAGCGGGATATGTCGGTGAAGATGTTGAAAACGTCGTATTGAAATTATTGCAGGCGTGTGATTTTAATATTGCTCGCGCTCAAGTGGGAATTATTTATATTGATGAAGTTGATAAAATTAGCCGGAAATCTGAGAGTGCGTCTATTACACGAGATGTTTCCGGGGAAGGGGTTCAACAAGCTCTTTTGAAACTCGTAGAAGGTACGCTTTGCAATGTTCCTCCAAAGGGTGGTCGCAAGCATCCCGAGCAGGAATTTCTCCGCGTGGATACGAGCAATATTCTCTTTATTTGCGGTGGAGCGTTTGTGGGTGTGGAAGATATCATTGCTCAGCGGACTAATCAAAAACGTGTGGGGTTTGGTGCAGGTTCATCGCACAAATATGCTGGTGATTCTTCCAAACTCATGAGCCAGCTTCGTCCTGAAGATTTATTAAAATATGGCTTAATCCCTGAATTTGTGGGACGGTTTCCCATCTTAGCTTCGCTCAATGATCTTTGTGTAGAAGATTTGGTCAGGGTATTGCAAGAACCAAAAAATGCATTATTAAAACAATATCAAGCGCTCTTTCAGTTAGATGAGGTGGATCTAGAGTTTACGCCGCAAGCAATACAAGCCATTGCCACGCGAGCCTCGACTATGAAAACAGGTGCCCGTGGCCTTCGAGCCACATTAGAGGATGTCATGTTGGATTTGATGTATGATATTCCGGCTTTGAAGCATGTCAGACAGGTTGTGATTACTGAAAAAGTGATAGAAGAGGAAGGTGTGCCTGAATTGATCTATGAGAGAAAAGGCGCCTGACTTCTTAGTGTTGCATTATTTGTGAATCTAGCTTATGCTACCAGTGAAAGATGTTCATCACGAAGTTCTGGGCCGCGTGATGAATGGATCAGGTGAAGTGGCCCTTCACTACTGATGTTGTTTTGCCCCTGTGTCCATAGGGAATCTGAGTTGGAAGTTAGTCCTAAGTCGCCTCCTGTTCCGCGTTCTCGGGCCGTTCCTTCCCTTCTCATCTCTTCAATTCATGCAGAACAATATCCCTTTTAGAAGGAGGGACCCCAATGGGTTCAAAGATCTATGTAGGTGGTTTGCCTTATGCAACAACTGAGCAGGAACTTTCTGACCTGTTCGCACAGCATGGGACGGTGCAATCAGCCAAGGTGATTACCGACAAGTACACAGGCCAATCTCGTGGGTTTGGTTTTGTGGAAATGGGCTCAGAGGATGAGGCCAAGGCAGCCATTGGCGCGTTGAATGAGACTGAGTTAGGCGGCAGGACCCTGACGGTCAATGAAGCCAAGCCTCAAGCACCACGTACCGGAGGCTACGATGGAAATCGTGGTGGCGGTGGCCGAGGTGGTCGTGGCGGTGGAGATCGCTGGTAATACACTCATTAGAACAGACCGTGCTTCTGAGCGGGGAATCTGGTAACAGATTCCCCGCTTTTTTTTGTAGAACTTGGGTAAGCAACCAAAAACAATGTAGAATGGAAAATGGTGAAAAAAGACATCTCACTATGTTCTCGCCATTTGGCCGTGATCACGAATTGGAAATACGTCCCGCGCGACAAAGGCTTTATGGCCTTGCTGCTCACTTTTTTGACTATTCACGTTGTCTACGAGATGAAAAGTTTATAGGTCTATTGGTTAGTTGATACCTTGCGATGAGGATACATTTGAACAGAATGGAATAAGGAATCATGAGCGACCATCGTCCTTCAGTTTCGCAATCGTCTTCAGAACCATCTCATCTATCTTTCAGACAAACTCATACAACAGTGGATGCTTCTCCACTGGAACTCATTGAGCAATGTTTAGGATCACTTCCTGAAGGTGATGAGCGAATTGCTCAGTTGTATCAACTGCGACATCGATTGATTGAATTGACGACGGCTATACAACAGCATGCAGCTGAACGAACGAAAATGTAGGTGGTTAATAAATATCCCCGTGGTCTTGCCACGTGGATATTTATTTGTGAGAGGCAAGTTTTCTGTTAGACAACCTAACCACCAATGTGGGGAGTTCTGTGGAGACTTTCTGTAGCTATATTCCTGAATATTTGTCCAGTCCGATTTCTTTTCTCATTTTGATACTCAGAAGAGGTTCGGCATTTTGTTAATATAATATCAGGCAAATTTCTGAGAAGCATTGGTTGTCCGGCCAGATCTCTGCTCTACCTTACATTTTATGCAATTGGTCAGTCTGACAACTCCACGAAAGTCACATCTTTGCTATGACCACTACCTTCCCTACTGGTGTGTTCATGTTGTCTCAAAATTTGCGCTATGGTTTTTCGATAAAATTTATCTTTGTTCTTAGGCTTTTTTCTCGATCTTTAAATGTTTATGATAGTCAGATTGTGGTGTTAACGAGGAAAAATGCTTAAATATGAAAATCAGAATAGAAATTTCAAAAAGCAAGGGGTCTCTATGAATCATCGATATCAGGTGGTCATTGTTGGTATGGGTTTTGTTCTGTTGATGGCATTGGCTTTTGTAGGACGAGTTGGTGCTACTTTGAGTTTGCAATCCTCTATTAGCTTGACGGAAACCTATACGGATAATTTGTTTTTTCGAGATAATGATAGGGAAGATGATTTTGGAACTTTGTTTGGTCCAGACTTAACGCTTCTATTTGAAAATCCAGATATTGTGATTGGGGCAACCTATACCGGACGGATGTCTTTATACGTAAACAATTCTGATGCGAACCGGTATAACCAAAATGCCAATATTATTTTGGACCTCCCTTTTTTGACGAAGCAGTATCGAGGTTTGACGGTGAGTATTGATGAAACTATGAATTTTACTCCACAGTTGGATGCCTTTTATTTTTCGGAGGCAGAGAATGCTGCGACATTACAGGGAGCAAATTCTGCGTTAGGCGGGACTGGTGGGGTCGGAAGAGGCTCTGGCATTCCAGGCAGTGGATCGGCTTCCGGTGGTGCAGGTGGTATAGGAGGAGCGGGCACCGGAGGGGTAGGAGGAGCAGGCAGTGGAAGTTTGGGCGGCATTGGTGGGACAGGTGGGACGCAGGGAATATTCACCCGCCGAGCAAGTGCCTTTTATAACCGCGCTGGAGTGAGGCTTGGTTATGCTTGGAGCCCTAGGCTGAATACCTCCCTTGGATATACGAATCAGTATCGTCATTTTTTTTCCGGTGGATTTCAAGATTCTTTGACCCATACAGGAACATTTTCTGTGCCATATCGGACGACTGAATTCACAACCGTTACTCCAAGTTATTCGTATCGACAAACAGATTTTCTCGGGGAATCAACCCAAAACACATCTGCTGATCGTATTATCGTCCATACGGCGCAGTTAGGTCTCACCCACGCATTCACTTCCTCGTTATCTGCTTCCGTTTCCGGTGGTGTGTCTTTTGTGAAACAACAAGGTGCTACCGAACAGGTTCCCCTTGCTGGTGGAGGGACACAGGAACGAGGAATTGACAGCAAGTTTGAGAGAGTTTTTATTGGGTCTGCGAATCTTACTAAAACGTTTCAACGTGGGACTCTTGGATTGTCAGCGCAGCAAACGATTGGAAGCGGAGGAGGCTTGGCTTCTCAGGCAACTCGCACTCGAAGTGTTACCGGACGAGGGAATTATGCCTTGACGGCTCGGATGAATACGTTTGCCTCGGCCGGTTGGGCAAAAAATGATTCCATTGACGGGAATGCCTTTGATACCACCACCTATCGCGTACAGACCGGGTTAGGTTATTCATTTACTCAGTGGCTATATGGAAACTTGAGTTATTCGCGAATTGATCAACGTTCCAGAGGGACGGTTGCTAACGATGTTGTGGTCAATCAAGTCTTTCTCAATCTTACAGCTGTCGCCGATCCCTGGTATTTAATTCGATAAAGCTGGTGAAGGATCCGAAAGAATGGGAAGAATAGTATTTCCTTACTCTCAAGGCCTAAAGGGGATACACTTGACAGTGATAACAAAATTGACTTACTGAGGGATAGAGATGGTGGCGGAAGTGTCCCATCTCAAATCAAAGCCAAAGCCAAAGTCCAACTATATGATCCGTTTTGACTGGATCTGAAAAATATTGAAAAAAAGATAGCAGTAATTTCCCCTATGCTGAGTGAAGCGCTACTAGCCTGCGGAGTTCATTTCCCGAATCCTATCAAAGAAAGCTAGCGCGTATCTCCACCAGCTCCGCGCCCTCCATCTGACTCAGCACACTGATAAGCTGGTGTATGTGGATGAAAGTGGCTTTGAGTGCACCGCCTATCGAAGCCGCGGGTGGGCCTGTAAAGGCCACCGAGTTGCCGGGGAGCGGGGCAGGAATCCTCGCCCGCGCACCAGTTTGCTGGCAGCCAAGGGGGGCTCGCCCCTGTGCTGTTCGAGGGGAATACGAATGCCGAGTGGTTCACTGTCTGGTTGGAACAGCATCTCTTCAAGGAGCTGGCGCCGGCCTCAATCCTGCTCATGGATAACGCCGCTTTTCACAAAACGGCGAAGACTCGAACCTTGATCGAGCAGGCGGGGCACACGCTGCTGTATCTCCCACCGTATTCCCCAGATTTCAATCCCATCGAACAAGACTTTGCGACGATGAAGCAACGTCGCCAATATGCCCCACCAGAGACACCGCTCGATGAGATCATCAGAGACTATGAAACTTAATTGGATTGACTATAAAACTATTGAAAACAGCGAACTGACCTGTGGCAGGTAGCTGGATTTAAGGAATTTTGAGCGTTCACATCCTTAACGATGAGTATCCGCCTCTTGGTGGAGTGAGAATTGCCACGAGAGAAATTCTCAGCGTTTTCGCTACGTGTCATTCTGTTCAAGTTCTTACTTTTTTTTGTACCTGGACTTTCTGATGAATACATAGCCACGGATCTAGATCTAACGATATTTCCTGCCCCTGTTTTTCAGCGTTCGGTTCGGCCTGGGCTTCCATTCTTTCCATGTTGACCTTTGTGCATTCAGGTATTCATCTTAGAGGTAAGTTAATGGCGAAACACTCTTTTGACATCGTCAATACCTGGATTGCGATACCAATTGGTGCGGTAGCCATCCCAGGCACGGTTTTCATTGTCCTCATCTGTTAACCGTGGTAGGGGGATATTTATGACCCTTCTCTGTAGTACTCCACATATCCAAATCCTGGGTTTTGGTTTATCGTGAAGAAAGTATTAAGTCAAGACCATAGCCCTGCGGAGGCATCCAAGAATATTGTGGGTAGGGCTAAAGAATATTACCGGCTTGACCGGAATATGGAGATACTTTCCTTGGGCATAGTTTCCTTAGGTTTCCATGAGTGACACCAAAAAATTAGGTCTTTATGAACAAAAGTTTTACATTATTGCCATCGGGTGTATTGTAAGCAAAAAAAATCCCCAAGTTAATCTATTGGGTGAGTCTTCTCAAATTGAAAGAGGTTTAGTTGTTGGTGGTCGGTGATGGTCTACAACGCCCACCCTTAATATATGAAATGTGGAAGTAGGGAGAGAAACCGTCAGTTTCTCTTGTAGATCTAAAATTCACACATCTTTTCTTACTTTTATTTGAAGTTTATGATATCTGAGCCTGGTGTTACCGATGAAAGATGATTTAATAGAAAATTGGAGTAATAGTTCAAACGGAAGTGTGGCTAGGTATAATTGGGAGCTAATGAAAGTAATTGCTGTGGGCTGTAGTGTATTTGTAGAGTTGTTGTTTACCCCTGTGGTGGCTGCCTCGAGTCTGCAAACTTCTTTTAATGTTTTAGGAACATATACGGAAAATGTGTTGTTTCAGAATGAGGATGCTGAAGAGGATTGTGGAACGATATTTTGGTCCAGAGGTGGTGCTTTTGTTTGAGAATCCAGATATTGTGATTGGCGCTATGTTTGCTGGTCGTGTGTCCTTCTATGTCAAAAATTCTGTTGTGAGTCGCCATAATAATCCAAATGCCAATGTTACTTTGGGTAATGAGGGCAAAATGTAACCAAAATTGATTTTGAGAAATCGTTTAAACAAATTCTCATGTAGGCGATGAAACGGTATTCTGAATGGGGAAGTCGTGTCAAAGTCTCTAGAAATACGGATAAATGGCTAAGATGGTCTCGACGAAGTCTGAACAGGTGATCTCGAAAGAATCGATCGTAAAGAATTTGGCAGAAACTGAAACCTCGGCGTTAAAAAAGTACCAGAAATTTTTCGTCGGCTCTTCCAGTTTTGGGGCACTGATTAAATTTGAATTTATGACGGTGGTACTAGGTCCCATGCCAGGAGCGCTGGGACTTTTGCTTCGAAAGCAGTTTTTCCCTTCTTTGTGCAAAAAAGTTGGAATTGGAGTGATATGGGGAAGAAATATTGCTCTCCGTCATCCTAGGAACGTCGAACTTGGCGACCGTGTCGTGATTGATGATAACTGTTTGGTAGATGCTAAGGGTAGCGAAACCCAAGGAATAAAAATTGGAAACGATGTCTTAATCGCACGGAGTTCGATTATCCAGGCCAAAACTGGTTCGATATCCATAGGAGATCATTGTTCAATTGGCAGTCAATGTCAGTTGAGTTCAGTGGGTGGAATTACATTAGGGAAATCGGTGATGCTTGCAGGGCAATGTTATATTGGTGGAGGGCGTTATCATACCACTAACAGAGAGATTCCCATGATGGAGCAAGGGCTGTATTCACATGGCCCAGTCATTATTGGAAATGATGTCTGGATTGGTTCTGGGGTGATTGTGCAGGATGGAGTACGAATTGGGAACGGTTGTGTGATTGGATCAGGTACAGTGGTGACTCAGGATATTCCTGATTTTGCGGTTGTGATTCCTAATCGAAAGCTCCTTTTTCTTTCACGTGGTGAGTCGTCAGCGTAGGTCTTGTAGGTAGAGAACGTCTCATTCAACAGAACTGATACGCTATGATCAAAGAAGAATCGACACAGGTAGGGCTTCATCTCTATACGAAAGCCATTCTGATACGAAGAGTGGAGCAGAGGCTTCTTGAATTGTTCCAGGAGGGGAGATTGTTTGGGACTGTCCATACTTGTATTGGTCAAGAATGGACAGGAGTTGCTGTTGCAGAAGCCTTGCTTGAAGGAGATCTTATATTTAGTAATCACCGATGCCATGGCCATTATTTAGCGAAAACCGGAGATGTTGAAGGCCTTATCGGGGAGATCATGGGGAAACAGAATGGTATGTGCGGTGGAAGGGGAGGGAGCCAGCACATTTGTTCTCGGGGGTTCTACAGCAATGGGATTCAGGGTGGTATCGTTCCAGTTGCTGCAGGTCTATCAGTGACTCAGAAGCATTCAAAAACTGGATTTATTACAGTTGTGTTTATTGGAGATGGAACGTTGGGTGAAGGGGTACTCTATGAAACACTCAATATTGCTTCAATGTGGGGGTTACCGTTATTGGTGGTTCTGGAAAATAATTATTATGCACAGAGCACATCACAGCAACAGACTTTAGCTGGAAATATTCTTGCTCGTGGCGAAGCATTTGGAATCAAGACCGTTCATGCGAATACGTGGTGTCCGGAAGAACTTATGAAAACGGCTGCCGATTGTGTTGGCTATGTTCGAAGTGAATGCCGACCACTTTTCTTACAGATTGACACGTATCGACTTATGGCTCATTCCAAGGGAGATGATGACCGTGATCCAGAAGAGGTGAAAGAGTATTGGGCCAAAGATCCTATAGAAATCTTTCGGCAACACACTGATCTGAAGACAATCGAAGAGATTGATCGAAAGATTCAAGCAAGTGTTGAGACGGCTGTGTCTCGCTCCGATGCGACTCCACATTCTGAAATGACTGCAGTTGGTAACGAGGGCCCTGATTCGACCATGGTTAAGTGGATGGCGACACATATCCCGTCGATCGAGCGAATGGTCAACGTTATTCATCTCTCGTTACAACGTAATATGAAACGAAACGACGAAATCATGTTAATGGGAGAAGATATTGAGGGGCCGTATGGCGGAGCCTTCAAGGTGACCAAGAATCTGAGTCAAGAATTTCCGGGTCGCGTTCGAAATACACCCATTAGTGAGGCAGCATTAGTTGGGATAGGGAATGGGATGGCTCTCAACGGGCTATTACCTGTATGTGAGGTGATGTTTGGCGATTTTTTAGGCCTTGCATTCGATCAACTCTTAAATCATGCCTCCAAGTTTCGCTATATGTACAACGAACAAGTTCGCGTGCCTTTAGTCGTGCGAACTCCCATGGGGGGGAAGCGTGGGTATGGTCCAACGCATAGTCAAAGCATCGAGAAACATTTTATGGGACTTCCAGGAACTCGGATGCTGGCGCTTCACCCTCGTTACGATCCTGGGTTGGTGTATGATGAAGTATTTTCTTCCATTGATCGCCCGACGATCATCATAGAAAATAAATTATTATATGGTCTTCGTGTGACAGACCAGGTTCCTGATGGATTTGTGCTTGAGCATAGTAATGAACAATTTCCGACAACACGTATACGTCCGTTAGGAGATCCTGATCTTACGGTGTTGTGCTATGGCGGTATGCTCGTGGAGGTTGAGCGTGCGATCCAGCAATTATGTGATGAGCAGGAAATTATTTGTGAACTTGTATGTCCATTGCAGTTATTTCCTTTTAACTTGTGGCCAGTTATTGAATCCCTTCGAAAAACTCACAAGCTTCTAATTGTTGAGGAAGGAATTAGTTTTGCCGCCCTTGGATCTGAATTGCTTGCGCAAATTTCAGAATATGAGCCAGGAATTCTTCAGCTAGTCCGTCGCTTGGCTTCGCCAAGTCATCCCATTCCGTCTAGTGGTCCTCTTGAGAAGCAATGTCTTCCCGGGGACAGCCACATTATCGAAACGGTCGTGGAGATGATAACCGTATGACTAAGAACATCCCGGTCCTTATTCCACAAGATAATGTGAACGATGAGTCGGTGACGCTTCTTGCTTGGTCCGTCTCCAACGGGGAGAACGTAACTCAAGGGCAAATGATTGCCGAGATCGAAACGAGCAAGGCAGTGATGGAAATTGAGGCTCCTGCTTCTGGTGTCTTGGAGTATTCTCTTGAACCAGGCTGTGACATCGCTGTAGGAGCGATGTTATGTAGCATTCGTGGTGACCGGTCTGTTAGTGCAACCGCAGGCTCACCGCCTGCTACTGAACGTGTGACGACTTCTTCGACAAAAATAGATAAAAATGGGGAAGGTACCAACACTTCAAAATCAGCAGTCGATTTTTCAACACACTTTACGAAGAAGGCCCAAGCATTGTTAGAACAACGCGGCCTTGCCCCAGAGCGCTTCGCAGGTCGAGGCCTTGTCAGAACTGAAGATATACTTGTGGAGTTAGGCGAAATCTCTCCACCTCAGTCTCGTTCTTCTTCTAGGGAGTGTGCCCCAGAGGAATTATCGAGAGGACTCGTAACGCCAACTCCCGCATTGGGTATTCCATTTCGAACAGAAAAGTTGCCAAAAAGTAAACGTACAGAAATCGGGTATTTGTCCTCTGGGTATCAGAATACATTGCCGAGCGTAATCACGGTGGCCATTCCGACCAAAGGTCTTCGTACAGCTGTTGAACAGAATGGTCATATCGAAACAACGACCACTGCCATAATTGTTTTCGAAGTTGCTCGTTTGTTGCATCAATACCCTTGGTTCAATGCGTTTTATCAAGGTGGGCATGTGAATTTTTACGAGGAAGTAAATGTTGGGTTTGCGATTGATGGGGTTTCAGGATTGAAGGTTCCGGTCATTCATGCTGCGGATAAAAAAAGCATCGCTGAGATCACGAGCGAAATGCAAGAGCTGATGGTGGCATACGTTGAAGGCACCCTTTCTAGTACGAATCTGCAGGGTGGGACGTGCACGGTGACTGACTTATCGGGAGAGGGAGTCTTTGCGTTTCACCCACTTCTCAACCAAGGGCAGTCAGCAATTCTAGGAGTAGGTGGAGAATTTTTCCCACCTGGTAGCAAGGAAGGCGTGTTTAATCTGATTCTCGCATTCGATCATCAAGTTTCAGAGGGACGTCAAGCGGCAAAGTTTTTACGTGAATTAGGTAAACATCTTGAGGCTTATGAAGCAGCGCTTGAGGGAGCTTTCTCCAGTGACTCATATGCCGAAGATGTGAGAAAAATGAGTTGTTCTCGTTGCCTGACCCCGCTTAAGAATATTCAGGAATGGGATCAATTTGAACATTGGGATCACTTTATGGTGCAGATGGTGAAGCCCGACGGAAAACGTGGATATCTGTGCAGTGTTTGTTTGCGAGGCTGGTAGATATTAGGATGGAAAACGAACTCAAGCAAGTCGTCGCTGAACTTTTTGAGGCGGATTTTTCCAAAGTCAATGGGGACTTCTTGCTGTCGACAAGGCGAATGCAAGGTTCATTGGCGCGGGCGAAGCTCGATGCCGCAATTAGGCGTCGTCTAGGAGTGAAATGTCGTGCGGTCTATTCAGCCAAAACCTATGGTGAGTTGCAGGAAGCTGTGCTCGGAACGTCTTCCGATAGCGACGAGTCAGATTCATCGGTCTCGATAGGGACAACGGTTACGATTACTGAGGCCTCTGTGCCATTTTCGTTAAATAACCAAGGAATGCCAACTACACTTAGTTGCGGAATTGATGTTGAGATGGTTGAGAACTTTCCAGAGGTGGACGATTATTGGAAAGATTCATTCTATACAAGTTCGTTTTCATCCGTTGAGATTGCGTATTGTCTCCTGCAAGAAAATCCACGGATGCATTTTGCGGTTCGTTGGTGTGCAAAGGAAGCACTCAAAAAATGCCATCCTGCATATCTCCCAGAAGAAATGAAGAATATCGAGTTAGTTTCCGAAGAAGGAGCCCCACCGATCTTCCGACATTATCGAAGCAGAATCCCTACTCCAATTCCTTTTGCTGTCAGTGTTTCTCACACACCACTGATGGCAGTTGCAATGGTCGTCAAACACGGTAACGGGTGAATGAAGAGATGGATAGAAAAGATTGATCTTCCCCTGGTTTTGTGGACACGACATTACGTATGGATAATGTACTTGAGGAGGTGTCCATGAGACGAGTTTGAAGGAGTTTTACGGAAGAGTGTAAGGTGGAAGCCCTATGGTTTCTGAAGGAAGGTGGGTGCAATGTCGCTTAAGCGGCCCGTGATTTGGGTATCACGGATACGATATTAGGGCGGGGGAAGCTGGAGCCCAAAGCCACCCTTCCGGGACAAGGGCATGAAATCCCTGACGAAGAGGAACTGTGACAGCGGCCGAGTGAGATTGAACCTTTACGGCTAGAACGAGACGTTATGACAAGTGCGGCAGCCCTTTTCTCCAAGGATTCCCTATGAGAAATGAGTTTATGTGGAATCATCAAAAATTCTTTCCCGTTGAGCTGATGTATCAGGTGCTGGGAGTGGGGAAAACGGGTTCTATGCGAAGCTGCATCGTGTTGGCAGCCCACGAAACCGAGCCAATCGACGGCTACTTGTGCCGATTGAAGCGGTCCATTAGCGAAATTGGCAGACGTATGGCAGTCCTCGCGTCCATGCAGACCTGAAGGTTCAGGGGCATGCGTGTGACAAACACTGAGTGGCCCGTCTCATAAGGATATATGCGATGACTTTGGGGCACAAACGGAAATTCTGGCTACAACTAATTCGAAGCCTCTCTATCCTATTATGGTCCCGAATTTCTTGAAGCGTCTCTTTCCCTTAACGTCGTTCCATCGTTGGTGAGTCTCTGGCATCCCATATATTCTGACACAAGAAGAGTGGCTGTACTTAGCCGTCACGCTGGACTTGTATATCGGAATGTGGTGGGCTGGTCTACAAGGGACTAGCGGATGACGCAGTAGTTGGTCATAGATGTCCTTATCATGGCCCTGATGCGTGCTCATTCTGGGCCGGACCTCCGCCACTATTCCAACAGGGATGCAGTATGCCTGTAAGGCGTTTCAGGCTTTACTGAAAGATTCGAGAATCCTGTGCAGTATGAGTCGAAAGGTGAAGTGTTGGGATAATAGCCTCGTAGCTGAGAGCCTTTTTTACGCCTAAATGGCCCTTGCCTCTTAACCAAGTGTCCACGAGATTGAAGGAAGTTCAATAGGCGATGAACTAACGTATGAGGCAATAGCTAGTGTGTGATGCCCACACAATGACTTCGTTTCGTAGCCATTTTCCCAAAGGTACGGTCTAGCACTCAGATTGTGGTCTCCAGTATTGTTCAACGCGTCATCAACGATTGCTCAGGACCAATGGGCTCCGCTATACCATGGGGTACAAAGCCAACTGTTACGATAACGCCGTCACGGAGAGCTTCTTTTACATACAGAAAGTCAAACTCATTCTCCGAGAATAGTAGGTCAATCGGCGTCAGACTCAATCCAGAATCTTTGAAAATATTGAGACCGATGACACTCGTTAACGACGGCATTCGGCTATCGGGTATCAGATCCCTGTGATTTTTCAGAAGGCAGCTTAATTCCTTGTCCCATTTGGTGAGGGAAGCTCCAATAGTAATCAAGCAAAACGGTCGGACAGACTTTTCTGGGGACTTCTTAGGAAATCACGTCGATTAGATTCAAAGCAGTGATTTTGTTTAGCAATGAAGGGGATTCGTAGTTTTGAGTATGCAGTCAATTAAAGTTCTACATGTGATTGATAAGCTTACTTTAGGGGGTTCTACGCTTCATGGCGGCACTCAAGTCCTAGCAATGTGTATCCCGCGATTTAATAAGACAGATTTTGATGTGCACGTGTGTAGCCTGAGAGAAAAAGATGCAGCAGGCGAATACTTAGAGAACTTGGGAATCTCCACTTTTTATTTGGGACGAAATAAATATGATCCTCGATTGTTTACCGACTTAGCACAATTGGTCAAGAAGGAAGGATTCCAAATTCTACACTTGCATGGTTATGGGGCTTCAACATTAGGCAGATTAATAGCGTTGGCCTTCAACATACCGGCTATCGTCCATGAGCATATGTATGATTCCAAAATTCCAGCTTATCAACGGTTGCTTGATAAGCTCTTGAGCCCAATCACTTCGGCGAGCATCGCGACTTCTGATTCTGTTCGAGATTTCCTAGTCACATTGCGAGCCTTGGATCCTGAAAAAATTACCGTAATCTTTAATGGCGTGCCTTTGGATGTTTTTACTGCACCCAGCCAAAATCTTCGCGTGGATAGCAGTGAAAATATAAGGATTAAACTCAGAATTCCAGACTCCCATAAGCTTGTGGCGATTGTAGGTAGGCTGCATCCGATAAAAGGGCATGAATATTTTTTAAAGGCTGCCAAGGAAGTTCTCAGAATTCAGTCCAATGTTACATTTTTAGTTGCCGGCGATGGAGATCTCCTGCAATCGTTGAAGGAAAGAGCAGAAAGCTTAGGGATAGGAAGCCAAGTTATATTCCTTGGTCATTGCTTTGATATTCCAAACTTTTTAAAACAGATAGACATTAAGGTGATTGCGTCGTTATCAGAGGGTGGCCCGTTGACTGCTTTTGAAGCGATGGCGGCAGGTTGCGCAATTGTCACGACCAGGGTTGGCGTGGTGCCAGAAATTTTGATCGATGATGAGACGGCCTGTTTCGTGCCAAAGAAAAATTTTGCGGCGATTGCCGAGAAGCTGCAATGGTTACTGGAGAATGAAACCGAGGCCAAGCGGATGGGGGAAAAGGCACAAGAGGTTGTTCAAAAATATGATATAGATCAGACAGTTCGGGATATTGCCAATTGTTATCATAAGGTACTTGGATTGAGATGACAATTTTATCTGAGAGGGTGAGGCAATCATGGAAGAAAAACGGGCCTGAAATTCTCGCGTTGTGTAATGGTCGTCTTCGTCGTCTTCTTTCATCTCGTCTTCCAGTCTTTGTCTTTCACTCGGTCGAGCCTACGCGTTTTGAAGAGCAACTTCGATTTCTTGCCAATAATGGATATTCTACACTTACTGGTGATGGGATTTTGGAAAATCTCAAAGGGAAGATACACCAACCCAACAAAAGTGTCGTTTTAACATTTGACGATGCAACAGGAAGCTTTTGGGCAACGGCTTATCCCCTCCTCAAGAAATACGGTTTTCAGGCGATTCTCTTTGTTATTCCTGGTCTGGTACCTGAAGACACCCAGCACTATCCAAATCTGGAAGACGTCTGGGAGGGACGTGCTGATGTGACAACCATCCATCAACGTGAATCTGTTCAACCTCTCTGCACGTGGGGTGAACTCCAGGCCATGCATGAAAGCGGAGTCGTCGACATTCAATCTCATTCTTTGACTCATAGTCGAATTTTTGTCGAGCCTGAAGTCGTAGATTTTCTTCATCCAAATTTTGATACTGATTTTTATGGAAACGTCAATATTCCTGTCACTCAAACCGATTTATCATTAAGACCTCGTCGTGTCCTACGGTTAGGGCAACCAGTATATCGGTCTGCATCAAGGCTAAGTGGAAGGCCTCGATATTTAGAAGAGGTGGAACTCTCCAAAAAGATGGTTACCTACGTGAATAGATGTGGTGGTGCCAAGTTTTTTGAGAATCGTGGATGGCGAAAAGAATTGAAGAAGATGTTTGGCCATCTCACGAAAGTGAGTCACAACAATGGCACATTTGAATCACCGAAAGATACTGAGTTGGCTATATATCGTGAAATGATGGAAGCCAAGGTTTTGTTGGAAAATAGAATACCTGGGAAAATAGTACGACATTTTTGTTTTCCCTGGTATGAGGGATCCGGTCTTTCCAATGCTATTGCATTCGGTGTGGGTTATAAGGTTGCGTACTATGGGCTCGATTCACCGACTTGGCAAGAGAGAAATAATGAGGGTGCTCCTTGGATAGTCTTCCGTCTCTCAGAAGACTTCCTAATTTGTCTTTCTGGGAAAGGATGTTGTTCGTTTTTCAGTGCTTTTGTTGAGAAGTTTCGAAAAGGTATTTGTAAGTTTCAAGGAAATACCAAATCTCACTATTTCGGTAAGGAAGGATTTTAGAGTTATATTCGAAAGTCGTGCATGAAGTGAGTTGAAAAGACGCGGCGTCTCGGGTTGAAATGGGTGTTGCGACACATCCACCACTCAACCACAAAGGAGAGACGCCACGATGCTGGTGCGTAGCAAAACAACGCAAGAAGATCGAGACAGCTAGGATTCACTCACGGACGTGATGCGGACGGGAGCGCAGAAGCTTATAGCCCAAGCCCTCAAAGCCGAGGTGGTTGAGCTGTTGGCCGCCTATGAAGACCACCGGAATGAACACGGGCATCCGCAAGTTGGTTGCAGTGGGTATCAGCCCGTGCGTGACCTTCAGACAGGCATTGGGCCGATAACGGTGCAGGTCCCCAAAGTGCGCAGCCGCCAGGGGAAGCCCGTCATGTTTCATTCGACGCTGGTGCCGCCGTATGTGCGGAAAACGGCCAGCTTTGAAGCGGCGATTCCGTGGCTCTACTTGAAAGGGCTCTCCACGGGCGAGAT
Source organism: Nitrospirales bacterium (assembly GCA_965223685.1). Taxonomy (GTDB): domain Bacteria; phylum Nitrospirota; class Nitrospiria; order Nitrospirales; family UBA8639; genus Nitrospira_E. The sequence continues at coordinate 455,182 of CBDCXG010000002.1, read as the reverse complement.
GCAACCAGCCCTGGACATAGGGCCCGAGGCCACAGGGCTGTCGGCCAGTACGGTGGCGTGGCTCAAGCAGATCTGGCGAGAGGAGGATACTGTTTGGCAACAACAGCGTCTCGCTACTCACCCGTGGGTCTATATCTGGGTGGATGGCATCTACAGGGGGCTCCGGGCCGAGCAGCAGCGCTTGTGTGCGTTGGTGGTAATCGGGATGAATGCCGATGGGGAGAAACATCTGTTGGCCATGGAAGATGGGAGCCGCGAATCGACCCAGAGTGGGCAGGAAGTGCTGTTGCAGCTGAAAACGAGAGGGCTGACTGCGCCGGTGTTGGCTGTTGGAGATGGCGCCCTCGGCTTCTGGGCCGCATTGGAGGAAATTGTTCCCGAGACGCGTCACCAACGTTGTTGGTGTCACAAGACACAGAATGTCGTGAATACCCTGCCGAAAAGGCTGCACCCGAAAGCCAAGCAGGCCTTACACGAAATCTGGCAGTCCGCCACCAAAGGGGCTGCAGAGAAAGCCCTAGACGTCTTCCTCGACACCTATGCACTCAAATATCCCAAGGCCACGGCCTGCTTGCAGAAAGATCGAGAGGAACTGCTGATATTCTATGCGTTTCCCGCAGCCCATTGGCCAAGTCTCCGCACTACCAATCCCATCGAATCGACATTTGGGACAATTCGCCATCGGACGGTCCGGACGAAAGGTTGTCTCACGCGAGATGGCCTGTTGCACATGATGTTTAAGTTAGGCCAGTGTGCGGAGAAGATCTGGCGACGAAGGCGAGGGTTCAAAGAATTGCCCAAAGTCCTCGCGGGCATTTCATTTACTGATGGAATCGAAGAATGAACCACGGACCTGGTCGCCGCGTGAACAATTTGCTCAGACACTACATTTGACAATAGCTTAGGATTTTAACTCCCATATTGTCTTTCACGATTTGATGTCTGGGTTAATAAGATCTTTTTTGCTGCTCAATATATATATATATCAAGGCTAGTCCGGAGGACCCCGTGGCGTAAACCTGGGGGTATATCTTTAGGTTAGTTGCCAAAATACATTGAAGAAATAGAGAACCCCTGTGAATAACCTTGTTTGACTTTTAAGCCACAATTCCTAGTCTTTTCCTCGTCTACCCTACGGCCTTAATGCCAAACTATCCTATAAAAATTCTCAAAAACTTTAATTTTCTAGCCATAGGGAAAATTTTAGGAGATATGTTTACCTTTTTTCTTTTTGTGGTGTTATCGAGAGTCTTTGGAGAAGAAGGTATCGGACAATATTCCTTTGCGATGGCCTTTACTGGATTTTTTGTCGTATTTTCTGAATTTGGCCTCTATTATTTTTCCATCAAAGAATTAAACCAGCCAAATCTAAATGCCAGAACACCTTTTGGCACGATTTTCACGCTTCGTCTTATTCTTTCTTTTGTCGTGCTCGTGGGCTTAATGCTGGTTCTTGCCTTTCTTTCATTCTCTTTTGAAACCAAAATTGTTATCGCTCTTATTGGCATTTACCAAATAATCTATGTATTAGTCGATGGATTTGCAGCCGTTTTTATTGCCCGCGATGATGCTTTTTATGCTGGGTTACTCGAATCGTCTCTCCGAATAGCCACTGCACTGCTCGGGATCGGTATTGCTGTCATGGGAGGAAGTTTAGTGATGGTTCTTATGGTTATTCCTCTTGTAACGTTTGCACAATTTCTCATTGCCTACAAAATCTTTGTTAGCAAATATGGGCAAATTCAATTTAATAGCTCCCTGACGTCCCTTGTTCAAACGGCTCGTGAGGCTTTCCCTTATGCGCTTTCAACACTGTTATATCCGTTAGCCTCACGTGTCGACACGGTTTTCTTAGGATTTTTCCTTAGTACTGCTGCTGCTGGTATCTATAATGTTTCTTACCGCGTGGTTTACTTTCTGCAATTTGCCCCTTATTTTGCAGGAGTGGTGTTGCTTCCCATTGTAACCAAACTAGCGAGTCAGCAGCAGGGGGAACTTAAATCCTTCTATCGGCAAACAATGAGCGTGACTCTTCTGCTTGGAATTCCATGTGCTTCAGGGCTGTATTTGGTCACATCGGAATTGATTGAGATGGCTTTTGGGCAGCAGTTTCTTCAGTCGGTGCCTATACTAAAAATCCTAACAGGTCTTTTATTTCTTTTATTCTTTAATCATATTTTGGCGACATTTTTAATGGGTTGTGATAAGCAATCCGAACGGATTCGATGCCAATGGGTGTGTGCGTGGGCGAATGTCGTGGGGAATTTGTGCTTGATCCCGGTTTTGGGAATCAATGGTGCTGCATTCGCGACGGTCGCCTCGGAAGCATGTCTGGTGGCTCTTTATATGAGATTGCTTTGGGAGACGCTTGGGGGGCCACAAATTGGATTGAAGCTTCTGGTAAGTCTGGTCGGGGTTATGGGTATGTGTCTTCCCTTTATGCTGCTTCCCTCTGTTTCACGACTGTTACTGATTCCAGTGGCGATCGTCAGTTATTTTGGCGTGTTGGCCTCGTTTCGAAACATTCGTGAAAATGAGTATCTCCTGCTCCTTAGTTGGTTTGGGAAAAATAAGAATTGCTCGATGACATAGGACGTTCAGTATCGATTAATGGATTGTTTTGAAAGTGAAGTTAAGGTTGTGAATCCTATGACTGTAGCAACGCGGGTGTATTATTGGAAGCCTATGGCGGCATTATTTCGATCTATTGAACTTCGTCAGTACTGTGAATCAGGCATTGAATTACAAGGGATGGTATTGGATCTTTGTTGTGGAGACGGCCAAGTCATCTCTATGTTGAGAAAACTACGAGTGGTAACAGGTCCGGTCGGTGGGGTAGAAATGTCAATGAATGAGATTTCCAAGTCTTCAAAGAGCAAATCCCATAAATGGGTATTGCAAGCTTCAGCAAATCATTTGCCTTTTAAAGATGGGAGTTTCTCCTTTATTATAGGCAATGGTGCGTTAAGTTCTATCCGAGAAGGCGTTGGCACCTCGCTTGATGAGGTTTACAGGACATTAAAAAATGGTGCATCTTTTGTTGCTACCGTTCCCACTGATAAATTTATTGATGTGTTACTTGTGCCAAAAATTTTAGGAATCGTATCATCTAACCTGCGTGCTCGTTATATCAGGAGTATGATTCAACGCCTGCCTCTCTATAATGTTTCTGATTCCAAGGGATGGATGCAGCGATTTGGAAACGCTGGCTTCTCCGTGTTTCAAATGGAGGAATTTTTTTCTGGAAAAACGGGGCACCTTTGGAGTCTCTTTGCTATGCAAGTGGTGAGGATCTTGGGTTTTCTTAAATATGGCGATATCAGATGTGTAGAAAGTGTGATGAGTCGCCTTCTGCAAAGAGTATGTGCACCTAGTTATATCAATGATCGGGATGATCCTAACGGGAATTTTGGCTACCTTTTTATCGTCGCGAAGAAAGAGGATGTTAAGCCAGAAGATTAGCTGTATCCGGATGGTGCCTTATTCAGTTCGACGGTGTTTTGAATGGATATCATGTTCAGCGAATGTTAAAAATTGACATCTAGGAGATCTCCAACTCAATGGACCAAGCGGCTAAATACAAATTTTCGGAATCTACGAAGCTTGGGTTGCAGAGAAAAACGGCATTAATCGCCAAGCAGTTTGCCCACCATTTTCCCCAGTTATCCGAAAATTCAAAAATTCTGGAGATAGGGCCAGGCCGCGGAGAGTTTGCTCGGGAATGTATGAAACGGAAATTTGATTACACGGGTGTCGAGCCTAGTGCCACCCTGGCGGAGGCTTTGCGGATTGAAGGATTTAATATTATTAGTCAGAAAGTTCCTCCTTTAAAATTAGTGGGCCATGACTATGATTTAATTCATTCGATGGATATGATAGAGCACTTGAAATCTTACGAGGACGTTTTGGAATTATTGTCAGATTGTCGATGTGCGCTACGAGACGGTGGATATATTAGTGCTATTGTACCTAATTTTTCGACCTTGAAGGAGTTATTTTATGAGTATGAATATCAACATGCGTATCCTACAACTGAAATGCGGATGCAACAGTTACTGGAATCTTCCGGGTTTAAGGTCGTAAAACAGAGAAAAGTTTTTTCTGGATTAGGTCTCTCGAGGTTTTGGTTGTTGGACAGGTTTTTGGCCCATGTGTTAATTCCAATAGCTCGAAGTAGTGTTTTTTGTATTATTGTGAGAATGGTGACCAATTCAAATGTTTTATTTAAAATTCACAAAAACGTTTATGACCATATTTATGTTTTGGGTAGGAAAATTTGATCTCACATTTGGCTTCTCGTCAGTGGTTCGAAGAATCTATGGAATTGCTACTTTTTCAGGGACCGCTAAACCGCATTGTTAGGTGCAAATACTGAATGTAACTGCATGTATTTCACTATTCTTTGCCTATAGACTGTTTTCGAAAGTCTTTCAGTTTTTTGGCAGTCCTATATCCCTGGGTGGAGTTATTTTTTTTGGATGTTTCCATTTTATCAAAGCTTTTCTTGTTATAACCTTATGAAAATATTATCTTTTCAGTTTTTGAAGCCCTTTGGCATTCATCTAACCGGCCACCCAGAAAAGGTGGTATTTGGGGGTGGGAAAGTTTTTAAAGTGTTTGGTATTGTAGTTGGTGCGTGTTTTGCTTCAGTTTGAATAAGTAGTGATCATGGCCTATTCTTTCTATTAGTGCCAGGTTAACCGTTTGATTAGGTTTAAAACAGAAGGAAAAAGAAGGAGGGTTCTCTAGATGCTTACTATACGATATTTGGTTGTGGGGGCAATGGTGTTGTTTATGCCCTTGCAGGCGATTGGGCTTGATAATATTCCAGAAAATATGTCTGGATGGACCGAGCGGGGGACAGTTTTACAAAGCGGCCCTTCCAATTCTTGGGAGGAAAAGAATGTGATTGCTGTTGCTGGGGTTTCGAAAGTAGGGGGCATCTACTATCTCTTCTACCTAGCAGGGTTTGATGGTTGTTGGAATGCAGATGGAGATTCCAACCACCAATCTCTCGGACTTGCGACTAGTACGAATGGGGTCAGTTTCACTAAATATTCTGGGAATCCAGTATTAAAACCCCACGACTTCCTGCCAATACACTCGCACGAAGAAGGAATTCGAACCGGGTATGTTCAGTATATCCCTTCTAAAGGGAAGTTTTACGGATATTTTGGGGTTGAGTCACCTGGGGGCGCGCAGACATGTAATTTTGGTGGTGGTGGATCTTGTGGGTGTAATGTGAGCGTTGATGCTCGAGTATTTTTGGGTACGTCGAGTAACGGTACCAATTGGAATGTGGAAGGGGCTGTTGGCGGCACGTATTTTGCCGATGGAGCGGAAACGTATGCATCGGGGTGGGTTCATAATGGCAGTAAGTTTGGTTTGTTTATCACTAGAGCTCAGGGTGGGCAGAATAAGTCAGTTTCCAGTGGTTCAAATGCCTTGAGTCTGAACCAATTGGGGCAAGTCCCGGGCCTCAATTTTGGCTGGTCTGGAGTTGATGCCTATTTGCACGACGACAATAACACGATCACACTCATGTATGAACCTTCCGGTGGTTCACATCCAGGTGTGACTAACGATAACCTTTATTTTGCCACTACACATCTTAGCAATTTAACGAGTATACAAAATCAACGAGTTGTGAACTCTAATGGGGATGAGCGGAATATTATCTTTAAAGATGGAAATGAGTGGAAATGGTATTACAGTGATGAACCTGACGAGGCAAATAATAAGATAAAGCTTCGAACGCATCCGATTACAGATAATGAGGCTCCAAATGCTCCTCAGAATCTTCAGGGTGTTCCGGTTCCCTAGAACATGACGTGTGTGGATGTTTTCAAAGGAACGTAGCAGAGGATAGCCACTAATGGACTATGTATTAATGAGGTTGGTTTTGTAGGTCCTCACTACGCATCATGTATTTCGCAGCAACTTTTCCTATGCGTCTAGAGGTGAGGTGTAGCTACGAATCTGTGGTTTTATCGAGACGTTTTTCTAATTGAAACATAAAGAACAAAAAGAGAAATAAAGGCAATAAGAGTTGCTGCTGAGAGTGGCATTAAAAAAATCGTTGGCATTGTTAATTTAGTAGATGTTCCAGTTTACCATTCCATTTGGCCATTCACAGCATGACCCAGGCTGTGTAAAAACTTTCCTACTCCATCATTTGCAAGGCGCTAGTAGGCGCGTCAGCCCCTCTCCTCTTTAGTTGTTTAGTGAGACAAGTTTTTCCGTTTTGTCATACCATGAGCCACCTGATGCGTCATCAGCAGTGCTCATGTTCCCATTTTTGCGTGTAGGAGGGCAGCTTTCACGCGGGCCTGTAAGATGAACTGTGTAACTGGTTATCATCATGGTTTTCTTTCATAAGGAGGCATGATGACGAACCCAGACGCAAAGACCGATGCGTTGTGAGATGACTTACTGAAAGACTGTGACTCTCCGGATGCTATTCTGGGTGAGCATGGATTGTTAAAAGGGGTAACCAAACGCTTGGTCGAACGCGCGTTGGCAGCCGAATTGACAGATCATCTGGGCTACGCTCCGCATGCGCGCAACCAGATCGAGCGGACCAATACGCGAAATGGGCCCACACCGAAAAGGGTGCAGACGAAGCAAGGGCCCGTGGACTTGGCCATTCCTCGAGATCGAGCCGGCACGTTTGAACCGACCGTCGTTCCCAAACGGCAGCGGCGTTTAGAGGGCTTTGATGATAAAGTCCTGGCTTTATACGCACATGGGCTGACGACCCGGGAAATTCAAAGCCATCTAGAAGAGTTATAGTCATTCCAAATAAGTTCCATACGCTCTGACTATCTCGTCGAGTGAGGTATCTGGCGAGGCATATTGCCGCCGTTTTTTCAACGTGGCAAAGTCCTGCTCAATGGGATTGAAGTCCGGGGAATAGGGAGGCAGAAATAGGAGCGTGTGTCCCGCTTGCTGAATCAATTCACGGGTCTTGGCCATTTTGTGAAAAGCGGCATTATCCATGATGAGAATGGCATGCGGGGGCAGTTCCTTGCACAGGTGTTCTTTCAGCCAAGCATTGAACCACTCGGCATTCGTACTCCCTTCAAAGAGGACGGGAGCGAGAAGCCGTTTGCCACATTTTCCCGCAATCAAGCTGGTGCGGGGCTGGTTCTGGCCACTCCGGTCCCCCATGACTTGCTGCCCGCGGCAGGCCCAGCCATGGGGTCGATAGCTGGTACGCTCAAAGCCACTCTCATCCAGATAGACCACGGGCGCGGTTCGGTGGAGCTGCCGAATGTGTCGTAACTGGGGCAGGTAGGCGGCGCGCTTGGTGGGATCTCGTTCAGCGTATAGCGCAGAGTTTTTTTTACGAGTGATCTGCGCCTGTCGCAAGGCGTACCAGATAGCGTTGATTCGAACCCCAAAATGTCTGGCACGTTCCTGAAGAGTGGCCTCAGGATATTGGGCCACATGCCGTCGCAGGGCGATCCGATCTAGCTTCCGTCGCCGGGTCGGAGGATACTTGGGGGTTAAGTCCGCTCGCCCACCCCAATCGTGGACGCACCAAATACTGACGTGAAAGCGCCGCGCGGCTTCGGCCTTGCTCCCCCCTTCCCTGACAAATCTCACCACCCGCTGCCGTAAATCGAGACTGTAGGCCATAGTGCGAGGGAGTATATAACATCAGGAACTTATTTGGAATGACTATATATGGGACAGCCGTCTCGCCGACGCTGATTTCGCCCATTACGGATGCCGTGCTTGAGGATGTTCGATTATGGCAGAGTCGCCCCTTGGAAGTGGTGTTCCCCATTCTCTATTTCGATTGTCTCTTTGTGAAATCGCGGCATGAGGGGGCTGTCAAAACCAAAGCTGTCTACGTTGTCCTGGGTGTGAATCTGCTCGGCGAGAAAGAGCTCCTGGGGCTGTGGGTGAGTGAAGCAGAAGGGGCGAAGTTGTGTTTGGCCGTCTTTACGGAACTCAAGCAGCGGGGCGTCCAAGATTGTTTCGTCGCCTGTGTGGATGGCTTGACCGGATTACCCGAAGCCTTGGAGAGCATCTTTCCCCAAACCCAGGTCCAACTCTGCATTGTCCAGTCCGACAAGCGCGGCGGTATGTCGTCTGGAAAGAACGGCGAGCCGTGGCTCGCGATCTCCGAGCCATCTATAGCGCCGCGACGCTGGAGGAAGCTGCAGCGGCCTGCCTTAGAACAGTTCGCTCAGACGTGGGATCAACACTATCTGACCATCAGTACTAGTTGGCGGCGAGACTGGGCGCGGCTGATGGTGTTCTTTGATTACCCGCCAGAAATTCGCAAAGTCATTGACACCACCAACGCGATTGAATCCCTGAATTTCTCATTACGGAAAGTCCTCAAAAAACGCGGAGCGTTTCCGACGGATGAAGCCATCCTCAACGTGCTCTATCTTGGGATGCAGCGTATCGCCAAGCAATGGACTGTACCGATTCCTGAATGGAAACGGGCCTTGAATCAATTCCCAGGTTGTTAGGAGATCGAGTGCCGACAAGAACGTAATTCACAACCAGTTCCACAGAAAACTTGACAGGCCATGCAAAACACTTCCTCCACTGCGTATTGGGTGCCCGCGATACCGTCACAGGCCAGCAATTATGGGAGGCTGTCAAGAGCGACACCCTCCAAGCTGTGATGAGCGACTATTGGAAGCCCTATGAACACATGATTCCCCAGACTATCCATACCCAATCCAAAGCGGAGACGTACACGGTGGAAGGCTAGAATAGTCTCTTGCGGCACTTCCTGGCTCGCCTGCGGCGGAAGTCCAAGTGTTACAGCAAAAGCCACCGTATGCTACTCTACTCCGTCATGCTCTTCATGTTGAAATGGAATGGAACTCTAGAAACTATATTATATTAACAATGCCATGGTTTGGAATGTGCATTATGCGAGAGCAAGGACTGCTTTATCGAAACTCTTGGCATATCGGCAGAAGCGCGTACAGTCAGCATCATGCGCCATGTTGGTGACAAGCGCCACTAGAATTCAAATATCGTCCATAGGCCCACTGTAACAAATACGAGGAAGATAGATTACTCAGAAAATTGAAACCATCTCTGTGAATCACACAACTTAATTCATAAACTCATTTCATCAAGCTTCGACGGTCGCAGCCTACCGTCATAGGATCTCAAATAAGAATCTCAATTGTGTTGATGATAGGGACTTACATAACCCTGCATCATTACGACCACCTTGGCAAATCCGGCTCGATTGCACTCCCGACCTTGGGCATCCCCCCACGCCTTTGTTTCAATGGCCACAAGCACAGCGCATTGATTCCCTATGCGACGTTGGCCAAAGGTCCCCGCATCCAACTCAATGACGCCATCGCTCACCTCATAGCCCGCATCCTGGTATTGCAGAGCTGAGGGGGGAGTATCTGGCGCATGAGTGGTTCCGCTCGTGTCGACTAAATGACACGTCATTAGACCGGCGATGATTTGGGGACCGGATGATAAGCGAACCCTCAAATTTTTCAAGGATGTCGCAAAGCGACGCTTCACCATGATTGGAACAGGAAAGACTTTTGCTCATTGGATGATGGTGGATGATTTGGCACGAGGTTTTCGCTTAGCTGCGGAATTTTCGGCTTTCCTTAGTCAAACGTATATTCTAACGGGAGAAAAGCCTGTCACACTCGATCATCTTGTGACTGCAATCGCAGCAGCGTTTGGCGTGAAGCCCCTCCCGATTCGCATCTCCGTCCGTCCTATTCAAATTTTTGGGGATATTGTAGAAACCGTATGCAAGCCCTTGAATGTGGAACCTCCCATTTCCAGAAGAAGGGTTGATTTCTATGCCAAAACCCGAGCCTTTAATTGGGACAAGGTGAAACGAGATCTGGGATACTAGTTGCTTCGATCCTTTGAAAAAGAAATCAAAACAATTGCCGAGTGGTATGCATGCCACTGCTGGATTGAGAGGGCCAACTGAATGAGCCAATTTTCCAAGGTCCTTTACGGTATGGATAAACTCAATCGACGCTTATTTAGAGGAGTTGGGTATCCGCATTTTCACGCGGAGCGCAACAAACATGATCTTCGATGGGTATGTGGATACGACGTTGGGGAGACTTGTGTTCGTGTATCAACGATGTGGCCTAGTATTGAGGCTCGGAGGGATGGCGTACGCCCTGAGATCACAGTAGGTGACGGAGACTCTTGTGGGCGTCTTTGAAAGGAGATAATATCGTGCGGGTAAAGAAAGTCCTCGAAAACGTGCTGCGTGATTATCCGTCACTCTTTCGGCTGGGATCAAACCTCTACCACAAATTGAACGGATCGTTTCGGACGTTGAGTCCTGAAGCTCCACACGCGATTTTCAGAGCGTTAGAACTGGCTCGAGAAACCGATGGGACGACTCCTGGAGATTACTATGAATTTGGTATCTTTCGTGGATACACCTTTTTGGCGGCACAGAAGGCCAGCGCGACACTGGGTTTGAGAGATATGAATTTCTACGGATTCGATTCTTTCAAAGGACTTCCCCCTATTGAGGGTATCGACAACACAAATAATCAGTTCTTCCAGGGGCAATTTGCTTGCAGCAGGGACGAGGTCATCTGTAACCTGAAATCTCATGGGGCGGACTTTTCGCACATGGTGCTGATTGAAGGGTTCTACAGCGAGTCTCTGACGGAAGACCTCAAACAACACTATCCCTTTCAGCGGGCAGCGGTCGCATTTATCGACTGCGATTTGTACCATGCCACACACGACGTGTTGCTCTGGCTGAGGCCTTTCTTAACCGAGAACTCGATCCTGGTCTTCGATGATTGGTTTTCCTATGGGGATTCCTCTGATCTCGGGCAACCTAAGGCATTTCATGAGTTACTCGCCGCAAACCCGCATTTCAGAGCTGAACAACTGTTCACGTTTAAACACTACGGAAACGCTTTTATTCTTCGATATGTATGATTTCGCCGTAGTCTGCCGTAAGCGTTAACGTTACTCAGAGATGTGGTACTTTATTAAGAAGAAATCTACCCACGGATAAGGCCCACCTGCTGTATCCTCCAAGGAATTTTCTCCATGCGTCTCAACACCAGTATGATGAAAACAGAGGGTGGCCAAACCAAATTGAGACCATGGGCCGAAAATCGTCGAAAATTGGTCGGATTGACGATCATTAAGTGTTTTGCGTCAGCAGCCTTGATCATGTGGATTCTTCAGGGAATAGAATGGAACGATATTTTCGCGATCCTGCGTTCGGCGAGTCTGCCCATGCTAGGTATGGCTTTCTCGCTAAGCCTCATTGGGTTTTATGTTAGTGTTCATCGGTGGCTTCTGCTTCTACGTGCACAAGGTATGGATGCTTCCGTTGGTTTCTTACTGCAATCTTTTTGCGTTGGCCTTTTTTTCAATACTTTATTGCCCTCGACAATTGGTGGGGATGCCGTGAGAGTACATGACTCGTGGAAGGCGGGGTTGAATAAAGCTGGATCGGTCGCGGTGGTTTTCATTGATCGATTTCTGGGCTTTCTGTCCTTAATGATATTTGCCTTTAGTGCCCTCCTGGTTTCAACGCCACTGATCATGAGTATGCCGTCTCTCTATGTTTGGGTTCCTTTTCTCTTTGTCGGCATGCTGCTCTTTCTCTGGTGTGTCTTCATGCCTCCCCGACAATTGCATGACCGAATGACTCGGTTTTCAACGCGGTTTCCCTCCAAACTGAGATCGTTGGCTGATACATTGTTGGAGACATTCCTTGCATTTCGTGGACGACGGGCGGCCTTGGTCAAAGCCTTGCTTCTTTCCCTGCTGTTGCAAGCAGGGCTTGTCGTTCAGCATTTCTTGATTGCTGAAGCCCTCAACATCTCAATGCCGTTCTACAGCTTTTTCCTGACCATTCCCTTGATTACGATTCTCATGATGATTCCTGTGTCAATTAATGGCATTGGAATACGCGAGAACGCGTTCGTGTTCTTTTTCTCAATCTACGGAGTCATGAAGGCTGAAGCGATTGCCATTGCTTGGATGAACTTTACGATTGCCATTTCCATGGGAGTAATCGGCGGCATCGTCTACGCGTTTCGACGATAAAGATTCAAGTGTGTATGCCATCACCGGCTTGACCTCCGTTGATGGGCTATGTGCTGTATCGAGTGTTCACCAAGCCAGGAGTCGATGTAGGTGGTCTGGGTCTCAAGCATCGGGGCACACTGGGGTGTGAGCCCGTTGGATTAGTGGTTGCTAAAGTTTCTCTTCGAACAAACCAGGATGTAAGCTTTCACATCAAGCGGACAATTTATGCATAGGGTATTCTGTTCGTTTATGATAAGAGCAAAGAGCAAGTTCATGCAAAGCCTTGTGAGGCCTCTGCGCGTTATAGACTATAATCCATGTGGCTGTGAGTTCCTCATTTCCTTCAAGCTTTGCTAGAGACAGAGATTGAGTACTTCGTTTCGATAGTTTCGGTTAAACCGTTCACAAAACGCATTCTGTGTCGGACGACCAGGCTGAATGTGGTAGATGAGCATCCGATTAGCCTTGGCCTATTCTTGGAGGGTCTGTCTGCGCCAGAAATTCTGTCTCATTATCGATGCGAATCATGTAGGCAATTCGCATTCGGCCTTAATGTTGTGTGCTCATAAATATCGTTTCGATAATGAGGAGAGGTTGTGACCAGAAAAATTCAGGTGAGACTAGGCTGGGTGAGGCTCTATCAGGAGACGAAAGATGCGGCGTATGTGTGTCGACGTTGTGGCATTTGGCGTCCGACCTTACGGAAATAGTCACTCGATATGCTGTCTCCGAAATAGAAGGTCTCCAAAGCCTCAGCAGGCGGCACAACCACCTTCCTAATGCCAACGCTGGAGCTACAGTAGAACGTGTAATCTAGGATCTGCGGCAGCAGCAGCGGCACCTGGGTGCTCGGCGTGTTCAAAACGAGCTTAAACGCCTACACAATCTTTCCTTACACTCAGTAATTGTTTCCCATAGTTTCTAGATCCTTTCGGCCATTTTCCGAATATTAGCCTATTTCCTCAGTACGAAACATGGTGATATTGGTTGAAGACACTAATCAAGGGTCGGATGGACAATGGCTAGCTTGGATCATCAACACAGAGTCAGTTACACGAAAGGTCAGAGTTTCATTTGACGGATCAGGCAATGGGATTTCTTTCCACCCTCCATCGATGGTGTCAAATTTGGTTATGCAAAAGCCTTGCTGAAAACGACCTGCAACTTCGGTGTATGGCAGTTGTATGATAGTTCGCCAGTCATATGCCAGGAGAACATTCTTATCAGCCAGCATAAGGGGATCTGCAGTCGATGTTCGGTGAATTGGTTTCAACATCGAAATGTCTATGCGTTCAAGGAAAAGTTTCGCATGCGTAAACGCACCCTGCAGCAACAATTCGCTGCATCCAGCTGTCACTGTGCCACGGACAAAGTCACCGCAACGTTTTGCACCATACGTCGGGTAGGCGCCGGCAAACAATAATGCCCAGGCCTTCTTCCTAATAGCTTGTGCGGTAAGCGTTGGATCGTTGTCGGATTCATAGCCAAATTCTTCGTTGATGATTGGCCGGGGAAAAGCTTCTCGGTGACTGAGAGCCCACTTGTAGAGTTCTATGGGAGTGCCGTAATCTTGCATGTTCTGCCATCCTGCCCAACTAAGATCTGCGTCTTGCTGGTACAGAAACTGCTCGTACGCATGCGCACTGATTAGCGGGCCAGCACCGTTTATTCGTTGCATATGTTGGGCAGTTCTACGAGCCCATTCAGGTACTTCCCGGTATTCATTGTGTTCGTTCCCAAGATCGAACATGACATTTGGATAGGCCCCAAGTCTGGCAGCTACATAGGCATAGTATTTCTGTTCTGGGTTCGAATAGGCTGCGGGAAATAACTTTTGGCCGCGATCAATCGTCATTATTAAGCTAGCAAACATACGGTGTTTGGCTATGTGGTTTAGTATGTGCTCAATTCGCTGCCAGTGAGTTTCATTCATGCCTGTGTATTGCTGCCCACCGAACAAACGATTCACCCAGCTGTGGTCAACTTCAAATGGCTGGACGTGGCCATTCCACTGCGAGTCATAATGAGCACCAAATTCGCCGTCGATCAGCTTTCCCTGTACTAGAAATCGAATTCGATTGATACCTAAGGTATGCAACTGATCAATGGTCGAAAGAATTTGTTGAGTATTTTTCAGGCCTAGCAGTCCGTAGGCAGTTGTGCCGAGTGGATGAAAACTCAATCCGTTCGCGAGTACGAAGCGGTAGGGGTGAACTGGATCGAGTTGTGGAAATCCCCAATCTGGTGGGGCCTCGATCTCGAATTCGACCCTCTCCATCTGATCGTTGATTGCCACATAATGACCTTTATGTGGGGTAGGTAGTCTCAATAGGTGTCGTGGGGTTTTTTCTGAAGTGCAAAATGAATGAATCAGGTAGTTGCCCTTCGGTGTGGTCAAATCAAAAGGCTGGCCTACCGAACCCTTTTTGGCTGCACAGTATGCTTCTCCCGACTCGAGAGGTATTTCATAGTACAAACCCGCCATAGAGCTAGTGGATGCTAGCAGTAGCAAAACCCAACATAGAGCTAAAAAGAAGTTGATTCGCTTCATTATTTTCTCGTGAATATCACTGTTGCAGGATTTCCAGGCCCGATGACGTTTGCAGGCAGCTTCGAAGAGACGACAGAACTCGGAGTTTTAATCGAGCCATCCAAGATTTCGATCCCATCAAGGATGGTGGTGTACCGGGACAATGCCCATGCAAATATTTCATACGAGCGTGCCACTCGTCAACGAAAAGCATATGTGGCCGCTTAGGAGATCAGTGATATCGTGAGAACACTAACACCGAGGTAGAATTACTGACTGCTAGATGAAGTCTTGACTTTTAAAAATAATGCTATCAGGCTTCGCACACACCCAATGCCTACTGGGGATACTGAGCCTCCGACGGCTCCTCTGAATCTGCAGGATGCTCCTCTTCAGTAAACCACTCAAGGCGCCAGATGATTTCGAGATTTCCCATCCACGGTTAATGTGGGTCCAGAATCTCTTTGCCTCGGCTAGTAATTGTTTTGTGGACATGAGGCTTTATGTCTCTGAAATGATTGTTTCTCTTCTGCCAACATTGCTATTGCCCGCTTAGCGACTTGATCTTTTCATGGAGGTTAAAGTACATGACATGTGATGGTTACACAGTTATCTGATCTGTCTGTCAGGCTAAATTAGAAGACAAGTAGAAGGTAGGAGCATTAACTTTAGAGATATTCCCTGTCTTTATACCAAGAGGCTGTTCGATGAATTCCTTCCTTCAATGACACTGTTGGCTGAAACCCGAGTTCTTTTTTAGCTTTTGAAATATCGAACGCTCTGTTTTTCTTAAAGAAATCAATCCGCCTTCGGTATAACGGAGGTTCAATGCCAAAAGGCTTACAGATAACCTCACACGCAAAACCTGCCGCATAGACGGGCCAGAGAGGAAGCCGGAATCTTGGTGGTTTGACCTTTAGCTCATCTGCAATCATGGCGACGAGTTGATTCAGTGGAATATATTCATTCCCACCTAAAATATATGTTTTCCCAATAGCTTGTTCTGATCGACTGCATAAGATAATACCATCCACGAGATCGTCAATATACGTAAAGTGATAGTTCACTTTACCATCTCCAATCATTACAAAACGACAATGGCCTATGGCTTTAAAAAGCTTCAGGAAACGCAAATCACCAGGTCCATAAATGCCAGCAGGTCGAACAATGGTAATAGCTAGTCGATTTTCCTTCATGTAGTGTTGCGCAATTTTCTCTCCCTGCAATTTCGTTTCTTGATAGAGATCCCCAGGCCCAAACGGAGATTCTTCATTAGCTGGTGAATTGGCAATATGTCCATGCACTCCAACGGTGCTGCAATGAATGAACCTCGTCACTCTGCTCTTAATAGACGCATCCAGCAGATGTTTAACACTTTCCGTATTGACCTTTCGGAAGATTTCAGAATTGACACCTTGTTGTCGAAATAACGCTCCAATGTGGAAAACAATGTCAACTCCATCAACGGCTTTTCCAAAAGAACGAGGTTCCGCCAAATCCCCCCTCACAAGGCCAATGTCCAGCTTTTCCAATGCAGTAACATCACTACTCTCACGTGCTAAGGCTCGAACTTGATAGCCTAGCTTGGCCAAGGCTTTACATAAATGGCTGCCGGTAAAACCTGTCCCTCCAGTTACGAGAACTTTCTTCATATTGTTCTACGTGTATTCGTTCATCTATCTGGCGGAAGATAACCTGCTAGGGGTTGAATAGTGGGTGAATGCCTGTACAATTCTCTTCCGCCTAATGAGAACGGATGGACGTAATTGGTTTCATGTGCAGCTCTATCAATCAAACCCTGGATGTAGTTGTTAGAATCGAGGAGCGCCTGTACTTCTGGATATCGCAATCTCTAACCATGGACCGTTGATAACTCGTTTTTCCAGCTCGCAGGCATTTTTTTCATGATTTCAACTCCATCGAATGTCTTTCCACGCTTTGCCCCAACCTCTTTCGCCCATGATGCCATCCGGCGCACTCCGTCTTCCAAGGAAACGTTAGCGGTCTTTCCAAAAATTTCCTGTAATTTCTTGTGGCTTGAAAATGCATGGAGGACTTCATTGCGAGCATCTAAGTACAAAATATCTTCCTTGCACCCCATGGCCTTAGAGACGATTTTGGCTAAATCATTCACGGTGTGCGGAGTTTCAGCTCCGATATTGAACACGGTATTCAAGGCCTGTTGATGGAATGGAGAATCCGCAATAATTGGAGCAACATCTTGAATATAGGAGAAGGCCCGACTTTGTTGCCCATCACCAAATATTGTCATGGGTTGCCCTTGCATTAGTTGATTCATAAAGATGCCCACCACATTTCTATAACGATCACCGATATTCTGCCGTTCGCCATACACATTGTGGGGTCGGAACACCACATAGTTGAGGCCAAACATTTCGTGGCTGGCCCGTAAATCTTGTTCGACTGCCAATTTGGCTATTCCGTAAGGATCTTCTGGGATTGGCACCATTTCTTCCGTCATCGGCAACTGGTTTTTTCCGTAGACCGCAATGGAGGAGGTAAATACGAAGCATTTTACTTCATGATTGACTGATGCATTAATAAGATTCATGCTCCCAATCAGGTTATTTTCATAATTAAATCTTCTAATGAAGTGGCTTAATCCTTCCGCTGCATAAGCGGCTAAGTGATAGATATACGAAAATTGGTATTTTTCGAATAATTTGGTAATCAATTGAGTATCAATAATCGTTCCTTCAATGAACTCGGCCTGTTCAGGAACATTCTCACGAAAGCCTCCACTTAAATCATCCAACACGACAACATGTAAGCCACGACGAATCAGCTCATCCGCTACATGAGAACCAATAAAACCTGCACCGCCAGTGACCAATACTGTTTCAGTCATTGTTTTCATCCTCCATTTCGAAGTAAGTTTCTCTCGCCGGCATGTTCCTTATATACCGCCTTTAATGCACATCCCACAGCTTTCCATGAATACTCGGCAGATGCTTTCTGGTAACAACCCTCTCCGAGTTGTCGTGCCCGTTCAGGGTCTCGTAGTAATTTCACAATCGCATTTGCAAACGGAATAAGTTCGCCGTTAGTTGCATAGACTCCAAGATCTCCCAAAATTTCTCGATTCACTGAATTGTCGAATACCACCGAGGGAAGCCCCATGGCCATATAGGTAAATAGTTTTAAATTGGCTTCGGACGAGGAAATTTTTGGCGAAACAGCCACATGCCCTAGTGAGAGATAGCGGGGAGCATCAGCATAATCAATTTTTCCAGTAAATAGGACGTGCGCCTCAAGCCCCATAGACACGGACTTTTCTCGATACGCTTTTTCGGGGAAACCAATAATCAAAAATTTAACCATTGGAAAATCTTTTAGAACCAGAGTTGCTGCATCCAAGAGTAAATCTATTCCTTGATAGGCTGTGAGTACACCAATAAACACCACTACTTTATCTTCCTGATCAATTCCAAGGCTTGATTTTAGTTCAAGGTCTTCAGGGCGAGGATAGAATACCTCTAAGTCAACACCGTCCCCAATGGTTGAAATATTAGTTACTCCAAATTTTTCCGTCACCAGTTGAGTCGTGCGAGTTGCACTGGCAATCAAATGAAGAGGCGTTTCATTGACTTTTTTTTCTATCCACTGAACAATACTTGAAAGCCATTCCCAGCGAGGTATGAATCCATGATCAAGAATTTCTTCGGTCAAGCTTCCTTGAAGATCCGCAACCATGGGGATTTTGTGCCACCAGCTAGCAAGTTTTCCGATTACAATGCCTTCATGTAAATGGGCATGAAGAATTGATGGTTGAAAAGACTTGCAGGCCTGCAAGACTTTCCACAACAACAGGAAATCAATGTAAAACTTATGAATCGAAGGACCAGCTGACAGTTTCTGATACCAAGGTATTCTCAGTGTTCGAATAGTTTCAATATTTTCAATGTCTCGTCCAAGATGATAAGTGCATAACAGCACATCATCTCCCTGATTTTGCAATGCTTTGATCTCTCCCAGAATCCGAACATGGCAACCACGATCCGCAAAAAATGGGGTAGGGGCGATAACCAGAACACGGATAGGTTGTAATTCCTGGTGCATTACCTCACGCCTCGCCGTTGATATTCAATTTTCGTCTCATATAATTCACTTTGAATTCTTCTTTCATTCCATTCCATTTCTTTAGCCATGAGCATGACGCATGTCTGAAGACATTCCGTGCCGGGATGTCCAGTTGTGCCAAGTGCTGTTCGACGAAAAATTATATCACTGAGCGTCTGGGCCATTTCCTTTCTCACGCCATGTACAACTTCTGCTTTGGTTACCGGCATGTGTGCCACCACGCGTGAGCTAAGATTGTGATCTTCTCCACTGTACTGAAAAATTTCAGAGAAAGCGGAGCCGTAGGTGTTAACGATATGGTGAACCGTTTCGAAAGATAAGTCATTGGGTTTCTGTTCCATGGCTTCCCGCAGAACCGTATCTTGACAACAAATATTTCCTCCATAAACTGGTACGGTCCCTGTCGTACATGGAATTGGTTTTTCCCCGAATTTGGATAACACCAGATTAATCGTTTTCTCTGCGACTGCTCGGGCGGTCGTGAACTTTACCCCACTTACCGAGATTATACCTCTGATGCCTGCGATTTTTTCATGATCGTAAATCATGGAATGCTTAGCTAATTGAACATCTTTGTTGAGGCCTGGGGCATCACTTCTTGGCAAAAGACCCCAGTTGACTAATTGAACATCATTTCTTGTCATCTTGGTATCGGGAAGGCAGGCATTCACTTCTCCAAGTTGAGTTTCGATTTCCTCATCAGTCACAGACGCATCATCTGGGTTTCCATCATAATGTGTTTGAAATGTCCCAACTAATGATCGATTGCGCCAAGGCGTTATAAAGAAATACCGACTGCTATTATTAATGATTGCGTCAACATCAACGTATGAGTACTGACTTGGAACGCCAAGACCCACCTCATTAACGATTGAATTGGTGACAAGGACCATTGCCTTGAGCAACGGAATTCGAAATTGGGCAACGGGATCGTTCTCCACTGACATGATTTGATCCAACCAGGGGCCACCGCAATTGACGACAAATTTTGCTTGAATGTCCATGAGATTATGGTTGAGGACATCTTCTGCTTCTACGCCGATAACTGACCCGTGAGCCAGGAGAAGTTTCGAAACGTTTACATAGTTCAGTATGTCGGCTCCATGGGCATGAGCTGATAACAACATAGACAGCAAAAGACGTTCAGGATTATGGACTTGAGCATCGAAATAATACCCTCCACCGGTCAACCTAGATTGATTAATGACCCCACAATGCTCTAAGGATTCCTCTTTGGAAAGTGTGCAACTTGAAGGAAATTGTGACGCCTCAGGAAGTTTGTGATTTCGATCAAAAGCGATGAGGTCATTTATTTTGAGTGCAATTCGAAGTAAGGACTTTTTTGCTCCAATATGCTGATACGTGGGGATCAGGAATGGCATGGGCTTAACAAGATGAGGTGCAATTCTTACAAGAGTACTTCTCTCCTTAATGGACTCTCTCATTCGAGCTAAATTTCCATGTTGTAAATAACGCAATCCTCCATGAATGATCTTGTGACTATTACTCGATGTTGCATGACCAAAATCCCCTTTTTCTAAAAGGGCTACTCTTAACCCGCGGAATGCGGCATCTCGTGCAACACAGGCGCCGTAAATTCCCCCTCCAATAATGAGCAGATCATATTTTGTTCGAGAAACATCTTCTAGTGCTCGATTCATTTTTTGCCCAATAAATCCAACAAGATCGGTTTTCTAGTCATCTTCAATCGATAAAAGGGTATGAGTAAGGCGAGAGCTACCTCATGCCATACCCTCTTACTTAGGAACACCATCTTTTCTTCCGGCCTTTCCTTATGGATTTGCCGGACAATGGATGCCTCGTTGTCGAATTTCGTGTTGAGTTCTTTGTATAGCGGTGACTAACCTCATGGTAATTTGTTTGTAGTCATATGTGGATGGAATCTCCTCGAGTACTTTGGTATTAGGCTGAAAATTGCGAAGTCATGCCTACTTCTTTTCGGTTTATGACTGTTCTAGCTTAAACGGTAGGTGGAGTGTGCCATTTTGCGTGGGATAGCCGTTCGCCTACTTGGTTCATTGTGAAAAACATCGAATCCATTTGATTCGTCTCCCACAGTTTCTTCCAATTTTCAGCCTGGAATGCGTAAAAAATGAGGAGGGCAAGCCAGGATATTGTGTCTGAAAGTGGTTTATTAATGTCCTCCAACATTCACCTCGTTTTAGGGCAACAGGTGAGGAAAATACCCTGGAGATGGCAGTGCCACCGACAAGTTCTCTGTAGGTGTCGGGAAGGGAAGAATACTCTTTTGACAATCCGAAGAATTGGGCGTGGGTTAGCAGACATTCCGGAAATCTCTAATGCGTATTGAGTTCGATTCTCCCTCATCCGTGGGTTCTAGTCTAGCAGATTCTCACAAAGACTGCTCCATTCTATTAGAGCGAAAAAAAGATCTGTCTCTTACTTGTTGCGCAACTTGGCGATCCCCTGGTTAATCACCTGTAGGTTTGGGATATGGCAGATATCTTCGTGGCTAAGGCGTGTGTGTATCTTGAGGCCGAGGCCGGCTCGTACAATCGATGGATGGTGGCCCGGCGAGTTTCGATCACTAAGAACATTTACCTCTGGCCAGAGGACGTTGGGGGTGCGATCGCTCTAAATGAGTATTCGAACTTTTAGAAAACAGATTAGGTCAGTCAATTTATAGGTCAGGCCATTACTGAATATCTCAAATTCCATGGGATTCGTTTTAGGAGGAATGATCGAGGTGCGTGAGGCGATATGGTTTTTGTCGAATACTTGTGGGCATCGCTCAGATATGAAGAAGACTGCTGGGATACCGCGTATTGGTTAATAGCAGGAGTGGCAGTAACCTCCTACGTCTGGCTTTACCGTTGCCTTCATTCTAGTCTGGCTCCCCCATCTATGGATAGAATGTACTTTTATTCATCGTCGTAACCAGGAGCGATCTCACTCAAATGGGGGCGATTCATTTATGGAATGGAAGTGAGGTGTTTAAGAAAGCTGTGGGTTTCTTTGTATAGGGGGGACGCGTTGAATGAACAAGGTGCATACTTGGCTGTAACCACTTGGCTACTAACTGACTAACCATGCGATTACCCTTGGTATTGTAATGTCCACTACAGTATCGACTCTGATTAGTGAGTAGGTCGCAGTAGGCGTCTCCTCTGAGACTAGAAGGAAACTCCGAAGAGAGATCAATAAAATCAATGTTCATTGACCTAAGCGTATCAGATAAATGTTTAGTGGGATTTTCCCCCGTTCGTTCCCTGTATTGATACCCAACTGTGCTAGGGAAAATGATTACCTTGAATTCGCTGTGCCTTTGATGGACCTCTTCTGAAAACTTGGAAATAATCTTTATGAGTAGAGGATAGGCGCCAGAGGGGTGAGTTTCAGAATAAAACTCTAACCAATTGGGTCTCCCAAGAAGGCCATTCTGCACACGCTGAGAAAGCAGGGATTGGGCAACAGAGAAGGAGTACGGAAATCGAATCGAAGCTGGCCCACTAGCTGAGCCAGGCAAAAACCACTCATGAGTCAAAGCCTTCCCTAGATTAGAGAACAGAGATTCTAGATTGGATTTCCCTGTCACTGGAATAGAGATCAAATGTAATGTATCAGCTTTCAGAATGAACCTCGGCTTAAAAGAAAGGAGATCACCCTTACTTAGCAAATACCGATACTGATTCACGATTCGAAGGATGTTTTCTTGGTAAATTCCCAAAATGATGAGGGGTGCAGTATCATGTGTATTTTTCTGAAATCTTAAATACGCTTGATCAGTGCCATACCCCGGAATCCCATAATTTGCAACGCGACACGATAATTGTTGCGACAATCGATGTGCCCAAGCTTCCCCGTGATTGACTTCATCCCCATACGTGAATGAATCCCCATAGACAGAGATACAGGGGGTTTTTACCTTTGGAAACGTAGGATCTGGTCTTGCACCTAAGGCATCAAAGCGAAGTGGTCCTCCCCCATCAATACGTGGCCATCCCAAAATGGGATCACGAAACTTAAGGTAAGATTGAAATTGGACTGTATCAACGCTGGGAGGTGAATAGAATAGCTTTGCCGCTCTGGGTATTTTATAGATTGTAAATGAACTAATGGCCTCTGAGAGAAGAAAGAGAGAAAAGAAAATGATCGTAGAACTGACTATGAGTACGTTTTTACTCGGTTTACGTTTTTTCATGAGCTGAATCTCATCTGCCTTTTAGAACTGTGCGGTTGGAAGGTGTGAGATGCTAACGAGGGTTCTTGGGTGAGGACATCCTTAAGAAAGGCCTTGAGTCCGTAATCCACATGTTATTTTTTCGGTTGTCTTTCTCAATTCTTGATGGGATAAACTAGAAAAATCTTTACAAGATAGACGTCGAAATGTTCGAAAAACCATTAGTCTTCAAAACGAAATAAAAATATTAAGGGCACCTCTAAAAACCAGGATTTTTTTGTGAGTGCAAGGAAGCTGTGCGCGGAAAACTGCAATGTATGGGCAAATACATGAGGGCGCACGGCGCGAAGAGCGCCACGTTTGTGCGCGCCGAAGGCAGGAGCACGCAGCTGACGCCGCAATCGGGGAAAAGGACGGTTTTTAGAGGTGCCCTTAAGAACTTACATCTGTAAGCTTCCCTCAAATATGAACAGACCCAAAGTAGAGTGTTCTGGCAGAATGCACCCAGGAGGTTCACCTGAAACGGACTCGATTTCGTGAAAACCAGATTGTCGCCATCTTGAAGCAAGGCGATGCTGAGCTCAAAGTCAAAGACTTATGTCGAGAGCATGGGATCAGCGATGCCACCTATTACAACTGGAAAGCAAAGTGTGGTGGACTGGAAGCCTCGGATCTGAAACGCCTCAAAGAAACCGAAGGCGAACTCTCTAAGCTCAAACGCCAACGGAGAAACGTGAGGTGGTGCAGACGATGCACGAAGCTCATGGTATCTCTATTGTACGAGGCTGTACTGCTCTCAAACTGGCTCGGTCGGCGTACTATCAAGTTCCGCAGGATGGGCAAGCTCACGACCAGGAGGTGATCGACGCCCTCCATGCATTAGTGGACGCACATCCCCGCTGGGGCGTGTGTAAATATATCAGGCGATTACGAGCCCTGGGACATGGCTGGAATCACAAACGGATTTATCGGATTTACCGACAATTGGGGCTCAATCAGCCTCGTCGCACCAAACGCCGGCTTCCCCAGCGGCCCTCTTTGCCTGTGTTTGTCCCGGAAGGCCGAACGAAGTCTGGTCGGCAGACTTTATGAGCGATGCACTGTATCACGGGTCGCGGTTTCGGACTTTCAATATTATTGATGACTTCAATCGGGAGGTCTTGGCGATTGAGATTGATACCTCGTTCCGAGCGGAACGGATTATTCGTATGCTCGAACGACTCAAGACCGAACGCGCATCACCGCACATGATTCGGGTGGATAACGGCCCAGAGTTTCTCGCGCAGACTCTGCAAGATTGGGGAAAAGCCAATCGCGTACTGATCGATCACATTCAACCCGGTTGACCAACACAGAATGCGTGTATTGAACGGTTCAATCGTACCTATCGGAATGAAGTCTTGAATCTGTATCTGTTCCGGAGTCTCGAGGAAGTCCGGGAGATCACAGCGCAATGGATGAGCATCTATTACGAACACTGACCTCATGAGGCGCTGCAGGGCGTAACCCCGTAGACCTATCAGAAACCTACACCAGGAAACTCTACGTTGTCATTGTCCGCTTGACGGGGAAGCTTACAGCCTCGACTTATGGAAACTCTCAACAAAAAAATGCTTGAACTTTTGCCTGCCCATTTTTCTCATAGCCTAATTGCTAGGATTCTAAAGCTTTTCTTTTCAGGGACCGAGGAAATATGATAGCGACTTGATTTTGTTAGGTTTTTCAATAAATATGAGTTATGCGAATGGTTTAATCTGCTGACGAATAGGTTTGCAGTTTTTCTTTAGCTTTGATATGTGAATGACTGCTTGGTTCGAGGGTAGTAGATGTATAAGTTCTGTGAATTGAAGGAGAAGCAACTGCAACCATCCGAAACCATAGGCAGCCAATATTTCTGATCGCATTAAATACTATTTTTACGTTTTAGGCTTACAATTTATGAACATGCGTCCAACGGTCTCAATTATTGTTCCTGTTTACAATGAGGAAGAATGTCTTCAATTCCTCTATAATGGTATTCGTGCGGCATGCGAACGAAATGGGCAATCGTATGAAGTCGTCTTTGTGGATGACGGAAGCGAAGATCGAACCTTTGAATTCCTTAGGATCCTGCATCATCAAAATGTAGAAGTGACGGTCATTCGTTTTCGAAAAAATTTCGGGCAAACAGCCGCTATGGCAGCTGGGTTTAGAGCAGCTCGAGGAAAATTTATCATTAGCATGGATGGGGATCTGCAAAATGATCCCTCCGATATTCCTCGTTTGTTGGCGAAGATTGAGGAAGGCTATGATGTGGTATGTGGGTGGCGTAAAGATCGAAAAGATGGATTCCTGTTGCGTCGATTCCCTTCCCTTCTTGCGAATTGGCTGATTGGTAAAATCACTGGGATTCCTATTCATGACAATGGTTGTTCCTTGAAAGCTTATCGAGCAAAGGTGATTAAGCGAGTGGCCTTGTATTCAGACCTCCATCGATTCATTCCAGCAATGTCCACGTTAGCTGGTGCGAAAATTACTGAATTGGTCGTGATGCATCATCCCAGAAAATTTGGGATAAGCAAATATGGCTTATCACGAAGTTGGAGGGTGTTTTTGGATTTGATCTCGGTGAAAATGGTCACGGGGTTTGCGGCTCGACCGGCCTTGTGGTTTGGAATTTTGAACCTCCTTGGCCTTGTGTTGAGTTTTTTAAGTTTAATTGGAATGTTGTCATCTGGAGGAGCAGGTATCGTTTGGTCGACGACGACCTTCTTGTTATTTGCTCTTGCAGGGCATTTATATGCTATGGGGATTCTAGGGGAAATGCTTCTCTACTCAGGGGATTACCATCCTGAGCAGATGGTTAAAGGCGCACTGACTTAAGAGCACCTCTAAAAACCGTCTTTTTCCGCGATGGCGGCGTCAGCCATGTGCTCCTGCCTTCGGCGCGCACAAACGTGGCGCTCTTCGCGCCGTGCGCCCTCATGTATTGCCCCATACACTGCGGTTTTCCGAGGTGCCAATATGATTGATAGCCAGATGGTGAAAACTATTGAGACTTTCAAGGTTGCCTATGTTCAATTAAGGCCTCCTTACCTATTTAGATTCGGATAAAGAGGGTGGGGGTGTTCTTGCAGTTTATTCTTGAAAGAAATCCCATGCCAAATAGAGGAGAAACACAACGTTTGCCCTTTCTAGCCTCCTGCTAGTTTTGCCTGCATGAGGATGAAGGTAGCATAAGCACAAGATATTTTCTCTACTTTCCTATGACATATCCCTTAGTTCATCCCTCCATGACAAAGCCAAGTACAGAACGTGCTGATAAAAAACAGTATTCCGTTGGAGTATCTGTGGTGGTGCCTGTGACTGAACGATATGATTCCCTGGACCAAATATATCATATGCATGCCAATATCCTAAAAGGGATAGTCCGTGATTTTGAATTTATTTTTGTCCTAGATGAAGGGTTTGAAGAAGCCGCTCAACCACTTGAAAACTTGAAAGCTGAAGGGGAGCCTGTTCGACTGATTCATCTTCAACGGCATTTTGGAGAAGCCACGGTTCTTATGGTCGGGTTTCAGGAAGTTCAATTTGATACCATTATTACCTTGCCTGCCTATTTTCAAACTCTGCCAGAAGGGCTTTCAGTGGTGTTACACTCCCTTTTCGAAGGGGCTGATCTTGTGGTTACTCGGCGCTATCCTCGTCGTGATCCCTTGATCAATCGAGTGCAGAATCGTGTTTTTCATTTTTTCATTCGATTTTTCACGGGTGTCAAGTTTCATGACATGAGTTGCAGCCTTCGTGGGATCAACAGGCAAGTCGTTCGGGAAGTACCATTATATGGTGACCAGCATCGCTTTTTCCCCCTGTTGGCGCATCAAAGAGGTTTTAAGATCGTTGAGAAAGATGTACTTCAACATCCTGGCGATTGTCATCGAAGGATGTATCCACCGGGGGTCTATCTTCGAAGAATTCTTGATCTCATCACTGTTACCTTCCTCTTTAAATTCACCAAAAAACCCTTACGATTTTTCGGCCTTGTCGGTGCAGGGTTGTTTGTTGGCGGTTTTTCCATTTGTGGGACTTTGGCTATTGAAAAATTCTTGGGTCTGACGGAGCTTGCTGATCGGCCATTGTTAATTTTAGGGGTATTATTGATGGTTCTTGGGGTTCAAGCCGCTTCTGTCGGTCTTTTGGGTGAAATGATTGTGTTCACCCATGCTCGGAAGGTGAAAGATTATGCTGTAAAGACCATTCTTAGGGGAAAAGGACTGACCAAGTAAATTCTGCCAATTAATTGATTTTGTAATAGCCCCATGGGAAATGATTGTCAGCGTGGGATGCTCGTGGAAAAGTGTTTGGCCGTACAGTCGTCTCGCAGTGGGAGTCCCCTTCTTGCTTAGCGAATTATTTGTTGGATTTTTGTGCGAAATATTCGTCCGTGATTCTGTTAGTTCCTCGTAGAACGAATCATTGAAGGAATAGTTGAGTGTTTTCTCTTTGCTAAAGCTAACGCAAAGGCCTCTGTATCAATCATTCTTGAGGAAATCATCATTCGATTGAGATAGTCATTGGTGAGAGTGATAAGATGTGTCAGGGGGTGGTCAAGGGTGATAAGGAGGTAGTTGATTGTTCCTCTTCTGTTTGAAATGATGCCCGCATTTGTGCAAATGCCATTGTGCTTGTATCTGTTTCCTCTGCTTATCTTTCGAGAAGATTATCTGTGTTGATTAAAGAGTGGTTTATTGAGGACCGATAAGGCCATTGTTTCTGTGTTAGGAGTGGGGGGATTTTTTTTTTTAGAAAAGTATTTCTCCATGATCTAAGGTGTATTATATACTCGGTAGCTTGGGACCTAATGGTTGATAAGTGAATTTTCATTCCACAGATTTGGGGACATCTTAAATATTTTTTTAATCATTTCTTCCCCGTCTTCCCCTCAGCACGCCGAGGGTTATCCCACGCAATAACATACTAAAATTATTCGTTTTCTATTTCTTTTTCACGTTCAAAAGTTGTGGGTGTTGATGGAATTAGTTGCTGTCGTTGTTGTTTGGGAAAAAATCATCATATTGTACGAGAGGACTCACTAAAAGGATCCCACTACCTCTTCGTGAAATGCTAAAGATTTCTCAATCAAATCTCATCTTGTTGGGAGTTATGCTTGGCGCCTTTTTGTTGCGAGCTTTAGGCATTCTTCATGATCTCCCCTATTCCTACTATGGGGACGAAGAGCATTTTATTAAGCGCGCATTGTCCTTTGGGTCTGGTGACCTCAATCCTCATTGGTTTCACAAGCCTGCTTTTTATATGTATTTCCTTTTTGTGGAGTATGGACTTTTTTTTGTTTTGGGATATGTCGTTGGATGGTTTGAAACAGTTGATCAGTTCGCGAAATATTATTTTACGGACCAAACATATTTTCTCCTGATTGGACGGCTTTCAACGACTCTATTTAGCTGTGGAATGGTGTATCTCACTTACGTGCTAGGAGCGCGGTATTTTGGTGAAAAGATCGGGTTAATTGGAGCTCTTTTTTTAGCCTGTACTTATGGAAATTTTCAAGGTTCAATCGTGGTCAAGGCCGATGTTCCATCGGCCTTCTTTGGGCTACTTGCTTTGTATTTCATTATGTTGATTTTTGAGCATGGCCATGTTCGTGATTATGTTCTTGCTGGAATTTCTTTGGGGTTAGGGGTCGCGATGAAGCTTTATCCCTTGCTTCTGTGGCCATGTTTGTGGGTTGCCCATTTCATGCGGTCGCATGAAATGAGAATTCCCATTTGGCAGCGTTTTGTGGGACAGAAACTATTGGTTTCCCTGTGTTGCTTTTGGGGTGCTTTCTTTTTGGGTTCTCCTTATTCATTTTTGGATCCCTCCGGTATAATGAGACGTTTCTATTTAAAATTGCATGAAATTATCGCAACTGGACCAAGGGATAAAGGTGCAGGATTTGTGATTCGTGAATCTGAAGGTATTATCGATAAAATTGAAATTACATTGGTTTCTGTATTTGATATTGGGACACTGTTATTGACTAGCCCAAGTATGGGTAGACTCTTAGGGGTTGTAGTCCTTTTGGGGGTGGGATATTGGGCATATCTTGTCTGTGGTCGAAATAAAAAGCTCCTTGTATTTCTCAGCTATATAGGGTGTTTTGTCATATTTATTGGAATTCTCGCCCCGTCCTACGCGACGAGTCGACACATCAGTTTGCTGTACCCTGTTCTGTGTATAAGTGGGGCCCATGTTCTTTATGACTCTATTTCCTTTCTGCTGCCAAAATTGTTTGGAAGCAAATTCCGTGGGTGGGTGCTTGTGCTTTGCTCTTGTGCTGTTGTTCTGCCGGGACTGTCAAAAATTCTTGTCTATGATTACCGAGTTCTTCACAAAGATACTCGACTTCTTGCCAAGGAGTGGATTGAGGAAAACATTTCTGCCGGGACAAAGGTGGTACTAGATTCAAAAGGCCCAAAACTTCAAATGAATAAAAAAAATCTTGAAGAATTAGTTCGGCGATCCGAGGAATACCAGGAGCCGGGGCCATTTACGACTCATCTAGGGAAATA
This sequence comes from Nitrospirales bacterium, assembly GCA_965223685.1. Taxonomy (GTDB): domain Bacteria; phylum Nitrospirota; class Nitrospiria; order Nitrospirales; family UBA8639; genus Nitrospira_E. Next base: position 425,796 of record CBDCXG010000002.1, on the reverse strand, counting down.
TTACGAGTATCAGTTGGCCGCTGTTTCTGAACCGTCCTACGATATTCGAGCAATTAGTCATCCATGGTGGCTTCCTAAAGAAACACAAACAGGAGCCTATCGTTTAGAATCTGCCTACGATGCCGATATGGGGAATCCAGTCAAAGAGCGGAGCGTCATGCCCCTAAACTTTTATAAGGAACAGGGGTATAAATATGTCATTACGGATAGTGAGGATTATGCCAAGTACTTTAAGGAAAGGCATATGGAACGATTCCCTTCTATTCATCGATTTTACGTCGATCTCTTTTCTCATGCCTCTATGGTAAAAGAGTTTCGTCCAGATGAATGGGACTGTCCTGGCCCTACGGTAAAAATTTTTAAATTATGATGGAAATGTTGAGTTAAGTGCTCGAACAAGGAATTTTCGGCTGGCTACCTATGGATGATGAGAGGTTGTAGCACAGAGATGGATATTATTGTTCTGGATGAAAATAAGAACCTTTCTCTTTGGCAAGATTTTGTGGCGTCTCAGGCGGAAGCCACAAATTATCATCAAGTTGGGTGGAAGACAGTCATTGAGAAAAGTTTTGGCCATCAGACCCGCTATCTTATGGTGATGAAAGAAGGAATTGTCGTGGGGATTCTGCCCTTGGCTATTATGAAAAGTCGGTTATTTGGGCGAAGTGTGGTGTCGTTGCCCTTTTTAAATTATGGAGGACTATTAGCCCAGGATAAGCAAGCTGAAGAATTATTAGTATCTGCTGCCTCACAGGTAGCGATCAATGAAGGTGCGGGATCTGTTGAGTTGCGCCATTGTGAAGCTCATGGCTTAGGGTTGATTCCAAAACAGCATAAAGTCTCGATGTTGCTGCCCTTGGCCAAGGATACCGATGCACAGTGGAAAGATCTTGATGCAAAAGTACGTAATCAAATTCGTAAAGCTGGAAAATCGGGGTTGACAGTTCAGATTGGCGGGAAAGAACTTCTTGAGGATTTCTATGCGATGTTTGCCAGAAATATGCGTGATCTCGGGACCCCTGTGTATGGACGTGTGTTTTTCGAAACAATCCTTGATGTGTTCTCTTTACATACCAGAATTTTTGTTGTGAAATCTCAAGAGATACCCGTAGCAGCTGGTCTAAGCAGTATATTTAATAAGACAATGGAGGTGCCGTGGGCGGGTTCGCTAATCGAATATCGCTCACTGTGTCCCAATATGTTGTTGTATTGGGAAGCCATTAAGTATGGAATTCAGCAGGAGATGAAAATATTTGATTTTGGGCGTAGTACGCCTGGGGAGGGAACTTTTCGATTTAAGACGCAATGGGGCGCCAAGGCTTCCCCTCTCGTTTGGGAATATTGGATGAAAGATGGTGGGCCACTTCCCAACATCAGCCCAACAAATGCGAAGTTTTCATTAGCCATAAAATTATGGAAAAAACTCCCATTATCAGTGGCGAATCTACTTGGCCCGCCGATTGTTCGGTCTATCCCATAATTTCTTGCTCACTGATAATACGAATAAAGTAATGGAGTAAATTTTTCCTCATGCTGTGAATATTGGGTACTTTGATCTCGTGTTGAGTGACGACAGCATCTTGAGTCCTTGCTGTCCTTGAAAACTTAAGCTTCTGAATTTTGTGACCGAATGAATGAAACAAGAGTGGATGAGAATACAGGTAGCCATTTCTGATATGTTTGTCTTTCATTGCCAGACATGGAAAAGCTTTTCCAGGGAGACTTCAAACATTTGACTATGAACGTCTCAAGCTTTTCTCATTTACAACAGCTCGAAGCTGAAAGTATCTATCTTTTTCGTGAAGTGGTGGCTGAATGTGAAAATCCAGTAATGCTCTATTCGATAGGCAAGGATTCGTCGGTCTTACTCCATCTTGCTCGGAAAGCTTTTTTTCCCTCTAAACTGCCTTTTCCTCTTCTGCACGTGGATACGACCTGGAAGTTTAGGGAGATGATCGAATTTCGTGGCAAGATTGCTAAAGATTATGGTCTTGATCTGATTGTCTATACTAATCAAAATGGTCTGGAACAAGGCGTGAGTCCCATAACTCATGGATCTTCATTACATACCGATATCATGAAAACAGAAGCCCTGAAACAGGCTCTGGACAAGTATGGGTTTGATGCCGCATTTGGTGGAGCGCGGCGGGACGAAGAGGCCTCGCGGGCCAAAGAACGCATGCTATCTTTTCGAACCGCTACCCATCGATGGGATCCCAAGAAACAACGTCCTGAATTATGGGATATATTTAATACCCGCGTTCGGAATGGGGAAAGCCTGAGGGCGTTTCCATTATCCAATTGGACCGAGATGGACGTCTGGGAGTATATCCAACAAGAAGAGATTCCGGTCGTTCCGCTCTATTTTGCAAAAGAACGACCAATCGTTGAGCGGGATGGTATGTTGGTGATGGTGGATGATGACCGGCTTCCCCTCCAGACTGATGAACTGCCGGTGATGCGGTCTGTCCGATTTCGCACGCTTGGTTGTTACCCCTTGACAGGGGCCATTGAGTCAACTGCTGCCACGTTGTCGGACATTATTCAAGAGATGGCGGATTCTCGAAATTCGGAACGTCAAGGGCGACTGATTGATCGAGATGCGATTGGTTCGATGGAAAAGAAGAAGCAAGAGGGGTATTTCTGATGCTCTCTTCCTCCTATGACATGACTCGTCATTCTGAGGCGACTTCGGCCAATCCTGCAAGACAGGGCCTCTTGCGCTTTATGACATGTGGAAGCGTGGATGATGGAAAAAGTACTCTGATAGGGAGATTACTCTGGGACTCAAAATTGGTCTCCGATGACCAATTAGCCACACTGGAATCTGAAAGTAAACGAGTTGGCACTCAACATGGAGATATTGATTATGCCCTACTCGTTGATGGACTTCAGGCTGAACGTGAGCAGGGGATCACGATTGATGTGGCTTATCGATTTTTTGCCACGAGTAAGCGGAAATTCATTGTGGCGGATGCTCCTGGCCACGAACAATATACTCGTAATATGGCAACCGGGGCTTCTACGGTTGACCTAGCTGTGATTATGATTGATGCACGTAAGGGTGTGCTGACTCAGACAATGCGGCACAGCTATATTCTGTCCTTATTGGGCATCACGTATGTCGTGCTGGCCATCAATAAAATGGATCTAGTGGATTATTCAGAAAATCAATTCAATGACATTAAAACACAGTATGCAGCGTTTTCTGGGCCGTTAAGTTTCCAAGAGGTTGTGGCCATTCCCATGTCCGCTCTCAAAGGAGACAACGTTCTTCATCGGAGTATGCATACCCCCTGGTATCATGGGCCAACACTCATGGGTCAATTAGAGACGGTGACAATCAATCAAGATTTGACGACCAAACCCTTTCGAATGCCGGTTCAGTGGGTCAACCGTCCTCATCTTGATTTTCGGGGCTTCTCGGGAACCATTGTGAGTGGAACCATTCGACCTGGAGATTCGGTGGTGGTGCCTTCCTCTGGGAAAATGAGCGCTATTGAGCGAATCGTAACCTTTGACGGCGAAGTCGATCATGCGATGGCCGGCCAGGCCGTGACGGTAACTCTCCAGGATGAAATTGACGTGAGTCGGGGTGAGTTACTTAGTGATCCGCGTACACGTCCAGCTAGTGCCGATCAATTCGAAGCCAAGCTCATTTGGATGCATGAAGAGCCACTGTTACCGGGCCGACAGTATCTCATCAAGGTAGGACTTCAAACAAGAGCGGCACAAGTCAGTGCCCTGAAGTATAAGGTCAATGTCAATACACTAGAACATCTTGCGACGAAAACATTGGAGTTGAATGATGTCGGTATCTGCAATCTTTCTTTAGATCATCCCGTGGCTTTCGATCCCTATCAGGAGAATCGACATACAGGTTCCTTTATTCTGATTGATCGCTTTACCAATGCCACCATTGCCGCAGGGATGATCGATTTTGCCTTACGCAGAGCCGAGAATATCCATTGGCAATCTGTGGCGATTCATAAAGCTGCGCGTGCAGAATTGAAGGGACAGAAACCTTTTATTCTTTGGTTTACGGGTCTATCAGGTGCAGGGAAATCTTCGATTGCCAACTTAGTTGAAAAGAAATTACATTCCCTAGGACGGCATACCTATTTATTGGATGGCGATAATGTACGACATGGCCTTAATCGAGATTTAGGATTTACCGATGCGGATCGAGTGGAAAATATTCGTCGGGTCTCGGAAACCGCGAAATTGATGGTTGATGCTGGATTGATTGTGCTGGTCTCGTTTATTTCGCCGTTTCGGAGTGAACGGGAAATGGCCAGACTCATGGTTGAGGAGGGGGAATTTCTAGAAGTGTTCATCGATACACCCTTGGAAGAGTGCGAACGTCGTGATGTCAAGGGACTGTATAAAAAGGCCCGTGCGGGTGAAATAAAAAACTTTACCGGAATAGATTCTCCCTATGAACGTCCTGAACATGCTGAAGTCGTCATTCATGGAGAACGGGAAACGGCGGAACAGGCTGCTTTGGTAATAGTCCAGGAATTGGAGCGCAAAAATCTCTTGTCTTTAGGGTCATGAGAGAGCGAACTTCAACACGTTAAGTGGGCAACGACGAATAAGCGTTGGTTTTGTCATCTCATCTTTTCTATCAAAGCGATGGCTCAGGGAAGGGACATAGCGAATCCGCCCTTGGTATTTGGTAAAAGTCTATGGTTTGGGTTTTAGTTGGAGATGTGTCCCGTTACCTCGTCTTAAGCTTGCTTTTCCCCCTGGCAACGAAACGGGTTGCCGGTTAACATTCCTCCTGACAAAAAGGGGCAGGGGATGAGAAAGTTCGTCCCTCATCAAAAAATCGCGCAGTTGTGCCCTGGAGCGTAATTTTTTCTCTGGATTTGCAACGAGCCCGGTATAGGCTGAAGAAACCATTGTGGTTACCATTTTTCCACAGGGACACTGAGGGAGTGCAAGAAGTGTCTATCGTTGATGGAATTGGAGTGAGTGTTGGGCAATAGAAAGCCTCTCCCTTTTTGGGAGACGGTGCTCGCTGATATTGCCAGATTCCAGGAGACTGATCCTGGTTTGCGAGGAATGGTGCGGGGAGGGCTTTCGCAAGGCTTTGTGGCCATTTTTACCTATCGCCTCTTTCGTTGGTTCAATGAGCGGCGTATTCCCACCCAACCCGTTCGCTTCCTTGTAGAAAGAATGATTGAGATAACGACTGGAATTTCCATCCCGGCACAGGTGGAAATCGGCAAAGGTCTTCGCATTCACCATTTTGGGGGAATCTTTATTCATCCGGAGGCCGTCATTGGAGAAAATTGTACAATCTATCAGGGTGTGACGTTAGGAGATCTGGGGGGCTGGGGAGGGGCCCCATCAGTTGGTAACCATGTTCTGCTAGGGGTAGGAGCAAAGGTCCTTGGGAAAGTCACGGTTGGAGATCATGCTCGAATTGGTGCGAATGCTGTCGTATTGCAGTCGGTCCCTTCAGAATGTTTGGCCGTTGGTGTGCCAGCTATCATTAAACATCAGCAAAGGAAGAGTCCGTGACTGGTTCTCCGAATGTTACATGGTGGACTTCAAAAGATGCCCTCCAATTTTTCTAGAGATAAAATGGAATTTCCTATTACGCTCTCATTTTCAGAAAAGAATGGGATAAAGAGGGTTCAGGAACCCATCACAATGGGTCTTCCATTCCCTAAGGGTTTGTTGAGCGATTCCTCCTTTCTGGCCGTGTATTCGGAAGAAGGTAAGCCTATTCCTTTGCAAGTCCAGGTAACTGCTCGTTGGAAAGATCAGAGCATTCAATGGGCCTTGCTCGATTTCCAAGTCAACGTAGCCCCTCTCGAAACGGTTTCGTATCGACTCGAATGCCAGCAGAATTTTTCCTTGTGCGTAGAAGAATCTCCTTTGGTTTATTCACAATCTGGGAATGGCGGTATTGTGAACACCGGTGCAGCGTCATTCTTCCTCAATCCTACTGTTTTCGCGCCATTTGCCCGGGTCGTGATTGATGGTGTGGATGTCTTAGATAAAAACATTCCGTCTTTGTTGAAGTTGACGGATGAGAAAAACCAGGAATTGGTGCCCGAGATTTCGAGTATGTGTGTGGAAAGTCAGGGGTGTATCCGACTGACATTACGGTTTGAAGGAAGGTTTTCGAATATGGAAGCGTCTGCCTTTCGTTATGTCGCTCGATTAAGTTTTTTTGCCGGAAGTTCCACTGCTCTGCTTCGGTTTACCCTTCATAATCCGCAGGCTGCTAGTCATCCGGGAGGATGTTGGGATTTAGGGGATGACCAATCCCTATTTTTTTGTGATTTGACCTGGCAGATTGCTTTACAAGAGGCAGAAAAGACTGTGCATGGTTGGAATGTGGATCCTGGTGAGGGCATGGTGATTGAAGAGGCTTCCAAGTTAGAAATTTACCAAGATTCCAGCGGAGGCCCTAGTTGGAATAGTCCGAATCATATGAATAGATTTGGGGAAGTGAAGCAGCGGATTCCTGGTTTTCAGGTGGCCCGAGATGGAGTGGTTTTTCAGGAGGGTAAAAGGGCTTTACCTACTGCTTTTGTGACTCAAGGGGATACAACGGTTGCTGGAGCCATCCAACACTTCTGGCAAAATTTCCCTAAGGCCCTGGATCTTCATGGTCGAGAAATATCTCTGCGGTTCTATCCACATCAATTTGATGATGTCTATGAATTACAGGCAGGTGAACAAAAAACTCATACCTGTGCAATAGCCTTCACTCAAACTTCCAATCCTGAAGCAACCGTGAATTGGATTCATCAGCCACTAAGGCCATCCATTGCATCGGAATGGTTTGCCGGGACAAAGGCTATTCGATATCTCTCGCCTAGGCGAGAAAAAATGAATACGGAATACACCAGTTTGATCGACACAGCTATTGAAGAACCCAACTCTTGGTTTAGTCGGCGTGAGCAAATTGATGAATATGGGTGGAGGCATTTTGGCGAGTTATATGCTGACCATGAAGCCGTTCATGCTGACACAACCCAACCTTTTATTTCTCACTACAATAATCAATACGATGCGATGTATGGATTATTGATCGAATATCTCCGTACGGGCGATGAACGCTGGTTTACCTTAGCCGGCGATTTAGCCAAACATGTTGTTGATATTGATATCTATCATACACGAGATGATCGCGCCTGTTATAATGGAGGTTTATTCTGGCATTCTGGTCATTATCTCCCTGCTGCGACCGCCACTCATCGAACGTTTTCTCAAAAAAATATAGGTCAAGAATGTGCGGATTCTTCTTCAGGTGGAGGGCCTTCCGGCGAACATAATTACACGACCGGTCTCCTCTACTACTATTTTCTCACCGGAGATCCTCTCGCAGCTGAGACGGTAGTGGGATTAGCTGATTGGGTGATTAACATGGATGATCCGCAGGGTTCCGTGTTAGGGAAATTCGATTCTCGACCCACAGGTTCGGCGAGTATGACTGTTGAGCTGACTTACCATGGTCCAGGGAGGGGTTCTGGAAATTCTGTGAATGCTCTTCTCGATGCGTATGTTTTGACGAGAGACAAACGGTATCTTCAGAAAGCAGAAGAATTAATACAGCGGTGTATTCATCCACATGATAACATCGCTCGACATCATTTAGAAGATATTGAACATCGGTGGTCTTATACGATTTTCCTTGTTACATTGGGTAAGTATCTTGACCTGAAGGTCGCTGAAGAAGAGATCGACTATGTTTATGCATACGCTCGAGAGGCAATAAGTCAGTATGCAGCTTGGATGGTCGAACACGAAGTGCCGTACAAAGGTGTTCTGCATCGTGTGGCGATTCCAACGGAGACGTGGTCAGCACAAGATATGCGAAAATCCCATGTTTTGAATGTAGCTGCAAAATATACTGCAGAACCTTTGAGTGGTGCCTGTAGGAGCAAGGCGCGCTTGTTCTATGACGCGTGTTTGGCAGACCTGAGTTCTTTCCCAACTCACATGTATACACGACCGGTTGTGTTAGTCATGACCAATGGATTCGTACAAGCTTATGTTGAAAATGACTCTGAGGAACCTGTGCCGCAACCAATAGAAGATTATGATTTCGGACACCCAAAGATATTTCACCCCCAAGGAGCCGCCGTATATCAAGTGAGGGCGCTATTGGTTGACCTGTTTACTTCTATAAAAAGATGTGTGGCCTTGCTGAAAGGTGGAGGGATACAGAACGGAGTTTCCCGTTAAGCCTATGACACATGTGCGTTTACTCGAACTCAGAAATACGTATAAGTGGGGAGGGGGGCCAGATAAAACCATTCTATTGTCGGCAGAAAAACATGATGTGAAAAGAGTTACAGTCATTGTTGCCTATATTCGAGATATCCATGATTCAGAGTTTCAAATCACTGAGAAGGCCAAAGAAAAAGGGTTGACGTACTACGAAATCCCGGAAAATGGGAAAATTGATCTTAGCGTTATTTGGGCGATTAGAGATATTGTGATTCGTCATAATATCAATCTGATTCATGGACATGATTATAAAAGCGATTTTTTTGCCTATCTTGTAAAGCTGTTATTACGAAAGCGTAATTTAGCTGTCGTGTCTACTGCCCATGCTTGGGTCATGTTGGGGCCTCGAGGAACGTTTTATAAATGGTTGGATCTCTTTCTGATGAAGAGGTTTAATCATCTTATTGCAGTTTCGGAATCGACGAAGGAAGAAATGGTTGCGGCCAATGTCCCGGAATCTATGATTACCATGATCCATAATGCGATTGATACTGAAGTATGGGCACCTTCCGTCGTGACATCAACGCTTCGTGAAGAGCTGGGACTTGAGGGTGTCTATCCGGTCATTGGCTATGTGGGGCGTATCATGCCAGAAAAAGATTTACATACGTGGCTAAGGGCTGCAGCTATAGTCGCGAAGCAATTCCCCAAAGCCAAGTTTCTTTTAATAGGCGAGGGCAGTGAAGGGTCAACGACTCTTTCTGAATTGATCGCCTTGACGAAAGAATTGGGCATTGCCGAACAGGTATTGTTTCCTGGTTATCGTAGCGTTCTTCAGCCTGTGTATGCAGCTTTTGATCTTTTTGTTTTGAGTTCAAGGCGGGAAGGGTTGCCGAATAGCATATTGGAAGCTATGGCTATGGGGTTGCCGGTTGTCACGACGGATGTTGCCGGTGCTAAGGAGCTGGTCGTGAATGGAGAAACGGGTTTTGTGGTGCCACAAGGAAGTTCAACTGAACTGGCTAAAGCCATGAAGAATATTTTGGAAAATTCCCAAATTCGAGAACGTATGGGACAAGCAAGTCGAAAGCGAATAGAAGACCGATTTTCATTCTCTAAGAGACTAAAAGATGTTGAGGATTTGTATGAAAATATTCTGAATAAGGTTGAGGAGGGAAGAGCAAGCATTTCCCCAACATAGTTTTACTCCCTTTAAGGCGGAGCTGCGCTGAACAAGTATTCCCCCAAGTAGTGGCACTCAATTTGGGAGAATCCTTGACATGCTCAATGAGGAAAAATTTACAGAGCGTCAAAAACGAGGATTAGAATACCACAAAGAATACGCACGCACCCAACAACACCAAAATAATTGCATATCCTACGAAATTGGTTCTTCCAAAAGCAGGAGATGGTGGAACCAATTGTGGGCTATGTATACCAGGCTTCTTGAACTTAATCTCTATGGCAAGAAAGTGTTAGTGGTTGGATGTGGTTTTGGCCATGAAGCGTTTCAGTTAGCAAAACTGGGCGCAGATGTTTTTGCATTCGATATTAGTCATGATTCATTGTCGGTGGCTCAGAGAGTTGCAGAGAGGGAAAAATTAACCATAACTTTTGACCAAATGACTGCGGAAAAGCTTGATTATCGGAATGATTTCTTTGATTGCGTCGTGATTCGGATATTTTGCATCACGTAGAAATCCCAGGCGCACTAGCTGAGATTTGTCGAGTCTCCTCTGACGGAGCAGCCGCAGTTATTACTGAAGTCTATACGCATACTCAAGTCGACTGGATCCGGAATTCTCGTTTTGTCGAGACTTTTCCTTATCCAAGGTTTCGGAAAGTGATATATCGGAACAATAAACCTTACATCACAGAAGAAGAACGAAAGCTCAATGAGTATGACTTTGAATTGATTCTGAAAATATTTGATGAACCCATGGATATTCAATACTTCAACTTTTTTGTGAATCGTGTCCTATCCCCGAAGCCATATCGATTTGTGGAAAAGCTGGATACGATGATGCTGAATGCACATAGTGGTTTTGGAAAATTATGCGCCGGTCGAGTGCTTGTCGCTGGGCGGATTAAGAAGTGCAGAGGACTTACAGGTCCTGAGAGCCATTAAGCCAATATTGTAAAAGCCTTTCTCGCCCAATGCTATGGGCCTGCCTGCTGGTTGCTTCTTCGAAAACGATAACAATTCGGAAATATTGGCTATGCCTGTGGGGTAGGGGAGATTAATGTTGAACGATGTTTTTTTGAATAAATGTTGGATAAGGGAATGATAATTATTCAAGGCTATATTTTTATCTCCGACCTATTCTAGATAGGTCATGATGAAGAAGCTGGTGATTCGGCTGAGGACCAAGGTGCAAGGAATGGATTGGAGGGCTTTTCATTTCATTTGTTGGAGTGCAAGGGGAAAAAAACAGTTTTTTACTTCCTCCCCCATACAAAAGGTGATGAAAAAACCCCTGCATGCCACTCACGGTTGAGGAGATAGGCTGAAGAATTATGTGTGGAATTGCGGGAAAACTCTATTTTGACCGGAAGAGGACTGTTGCTCAGCAGGAACTGATGGCCATGACTTCAACCATAGTCCATCGCGGTCCAGATGGAGAGGGAACGTGGATTGATGGTCCGGTGGGTTTGGCTCATCGGCGATTGGCTATCATTGATTTACGGGAAGAAGCCAAGCAGCCCATGAGTAACGAAGATGGGACCGTGTGGATTACCTTTAACGGGGAAATCTATAACTTTCAAGAACTTCGTGAAACCCTAAAAAGCTTAGGGCATATGTTTCATTCTCAGAGCGATACAGAAGTGATCGTCCATGCGTATGAAGAATATGGACGAGACTGTGTCTTAAAATTGAGAGGCATGTTTGCGTTCGCAATTTGGGATACACGAAAGGAGACCCTTTTCTTTGCAAGAGATCGCGTTGGGAAGAAGCCACTATATTATTCTCTTCTTCAAGACCGTCTCGTTTTTGGTTCAGAGATAAAAGCGTTGCTTGAAGATGAATGTGTTCTACGTCAGCCTGATATCAAAGCGCTTGATCATTTTTTGGCTTTGCAATATGTTCCAGCGCCTCTTACGGCATTTCAAGGCATTCGAAAACTTCCGGCAGCACATTGGATGGAAGTGTGTGATGGGCAAGTACGTCTGGAGCGGTACTGGAAACTTCAGTATATTCCCAAGCGGCGCATTTCCATGTCCGAGGCGATTGAAGAGTTTCGATGGCGTATGGCTGAAGCTGTCAGAGTTCGATTGGTGAGTGATGTACCGCTCGGGGCCTTTCTCAGTGGCGGTATTGATTCAAGCGCAGTGGTTGCTAACATGGCTCAGCAAACCGGAATGCCTGTCCAAACGTTTTGTGCGGGTTTCTCAGAGGCCGCGTTTGATGAGCGAACCTATGCCCGTGAGGTTGCGGAGATGTATGGGGCTAAGCATACTGAGCTCATGGTAGGGGCGCCCGTAACCGATATTTTGCCAAAATTGGCATGGCATTATGATGAACCATTTGGAGATTCTTCAGCGGTACCGAGTTATGCTATTGCCCAGCTCACCCGCCAGCATGTCACGGTTGTTTTGAATGGGGATGGGGGAGATGAAAGTTTTGCCGGTTATGATCGGTATATTACCGATCGGCGTGTCCGGTTAGCAGATCGGATTCCTTTGAGTATTCGGCAAAGCCTCCATGGAGCGCTTCAGTCCCTTCCTGCCTCTTGGTGCCAACAAAATCCGTTAAAAAAATTCCTACGGATAGCAGGAGTGTTGGCTCAGGAACCCGCAAGGAGGTATGCACGATGGAATGCCCATTTTTTCCCTGATGATCGTCAGCAGCTCTATGCTCCTGATTTTCAGGCTCAACTGGTTTCCAGTGATCCTGAAGGACTATTCGTACACCAGCTGACTGAAAGTTCGACCGATAATTGTACGGATTGGGCTCTGGAAGCCGACGTCGAACTCTACTTAGCAGATGATCTTTTGGTCAAAATGGACCGAGCAACGATGGCTCATTCTATCGAGACGCGTTCACCTTTTCTCGATCACCACCTCATGGAGTTTTCGGCTTCCCTTCCAGTTCAGTTCAAGCTTTCTGGATCCGAGACGAAGGCCATACTCAAGGCCGCAATGCGGGGCATGATTCCTGATGGTCTGTTGGATCGCCCTAAGATGGGGTTCTCGGTTCCGCTGAGTCATTGGTTTAGGAATGAACTCAGAGATATGGCAGGAGATGTGTTGCTCTCCCAGCAGGCTAAGGCTCGAGGGTATTTTCGTTCTCATGCGGTTGAAGATTTATTGGAAGCTCACTGGAGTCAACAAGCTGATCATGCAGCGAAGTTGTGGGATCTCTTAGTTTTAGAGTTATGGCAGCAGACATTTATTGATCAGGCGCATTGATAACACATTTTCCTTATTTGTTCTATGCTGAAATCCATGAAGCCCTCTTTAGAAAATCAGGCAGTTTTCCCCAGTAATATCCCCCATCTTCTTGTGGTGATTGATACTGAGGAGGAGTTTAATTGGTCTCAGCCTTTTTCGAGAGAGAATACGTCTGTTCGGGCGATGCGATCCATTGAGAGGGTTCAAACGCTTTTTGACGCTTATGGAGTCGTCCCCACGTATGTCATTGACTATCCAATAGCGTCTCAACCAGATGGTTACTTGCCGTTACAAGAACTTCTTCATGATGGCAGGGCGGTCATTGGTGCACATTTACACCCGTGGGTCAATCCTCCTTACACCGAACCTGTGAATCCTCGAAATTCCTTCCATGGCAATCTTCCGCTAGACCTCGAGCGAGATAAAGTGAAAAACCTCACGAATTGTATTCAAGAACGATTGGGATACCGACCGATAATATTTAAAGCAGGTCGATATGGAGTGGGTCCGAATACGATACCTATTTTAAAGGAAATGGGTTATTCCATTGACCTCAGTGTGTGTCCGTATATGAATTACTCTTCAGAAGAAGGCCCAGACTTTTCGATGGCCTCACCATGGCCATCTTGGCTAGGAGTTGAGAATGATTTCCTAGAAATCCCGCTCACCGTTGGCTATACGGGTTACTTAAAGGCTTGGGGCTATTCTGCGCATCAGTTGATTGACTCAAGATTGATGAGAGCCTTTCATGCCCCAGGGGTATTTTCTCGATTTGGATTACTTAATAAAGTTTGGTTGTCTCCAGAAGGTTATGAAACATGGGAACATCTGACCTTGGTTCGTAGTTTATTTCAGGTAGGCCTGAGAGTGTTTTCGTTTGCGTTTCATAGTCCCTCTGTGGAACCTGGGTGTACGCCATATGTCCAGTCCCAATCGGACCTGGATAATTTTCTTGATAAATTCAAGAAGTTCTTTGACTTTTTCTTTGGGGAAATGGGTGGGGTAGCATCTACCCCATTAGAAATAAAAACGCAGTTTACGAATTCTGGGTGATTGTAACGGGACGTATATGGCAATTGGCTCTGGAAAAACTGAGCGAAGGGCACTATCGTGTCGCCATTTTGAGCGGGCATGCTTGAGTAAAGGCAGCATAAGAAATTCTGTGAGTCAAATGGAGGGGTTATGATTGTTCTTGGGATATCGCCACTTGATAAAGATTCGACCGTGACGTTAATGCAAGATGGAAAAGTTGTATTTGCGGCCGGAGAAGAACGATTCTCCAGGAAGAAGTTGCAAGATGGTTTTCCAGGTAAGGCCTTAGAGGCTGGACTTCAATATACTGGAATAAACATCGGGGATATTGACGTCGTAGCCTATCCATTTTTCAATTCGAAAAAAGAAACACAACTGTTTTCGAAAAATCTTCAACAAGAGGAAGAATTTCTTGATGACACGCCTGTTGGTCCGATCAAGGAGCAAATTGATGCCGCTTTACTCAAGGTTCCTGATCGAGCCTCTTCTATCCCAGGGTTATCCAATCCGAATGCTAAAATGGTTAAACCACTTACGCACAGAGTGTTTTATAAGCTGGCTGGCTCTGAAGGTCTCTTATCACGAAATATTGCTAAACGAAGCTCGCGGAAGTGGGGGAAAGATGCAGTCACGTTTCATAAGCAATGGGAAGAACAACTTGAAACCACACTTCAAGGTTTGGGTTTGTTGGACAAGCTTCGTCGTTATGATCATCATTTGACTCATGCGGCGGCAGCTTTTTTTGCAAGCCATTTTGATCGGGCATTGATTATTACTTTGGATGGATATGGTTCGGGATTAGCAGGTTCTGTGAGTGTCGGGGAAGGGACCAAAATTCGGCGGATCCATGGTATCGAATACCCTCACTCTCTTGGGACATTTTATGAAAGTGTGACTTCATCCTTAGGGCTCACTCCATCGAGGCATGAAGGTAAAATTGTTGGATTAGCTGCCTATGGGGATCCAAACATTCTATCAGATATTCTGCAGAGTCGATTTCATGAAGAGCCTGGAAATTTTCGTATGATTGAAAGTAATAATATTTACCTTTCTCGATACTTGGCCTCGTTGTTCCCCAAGATTGATGTGGCTGCAGCGTATCAGCATGTTTTAGAAATTGTGGCGGTCAATTACATTCGTCATTATGTACAACAGACTGGGATTGATACGGTGGTGATGGCTGGAGGTGTGATGGCCAATGTAAAGCTGAATCAACACATTTTTGAGATCCCTGAAATAAAACAGATCTTTGTCTATCCGAACATGGGAGATGGCGGTTGTGGGACTGGTGCTGCATTTTTGGCGAGCACGAAATGCTTAAAACAACGGGAAGGATATCAAACTGTCTATTTTGGGCCAGATTATTCTGATGAAGCCTTAATTGAAGCGTTGCAGAGTGCGGGCCTATCCTACGAGGAGTTTGATGCAATAGAACCCATGATTGCCAAGCTCATTTATGATGGGAACGTGGTAGCGAGGTTTAATGGTCGCATGGAATACGGGCCTCGTGCCTTAGGCAATCGGTCCATTCTTTACCATGCCTCTGAACCAGAGGTGAACCAGTGGCTTAATCAACGATTAGGCCGGACAGAGTTCATGCCATTTGCCCCGGTAACGCTTTATGAAGAACGAGATCGTTGTTACCAAAATATCTCAGGGACAGAACATTCTTCCGAGTTTATGACCTTGACCTTCCAATGTACCGATTTTATGAAAAAAAATTGTCCTGCAGCTGTTCATGTTGATGGGACAGCTAGGCCTCAACTGGTTCGAGAAGAACATAATCCGAGTTATTACAAAGTGCTTAAGGAATACCACCATCTCAGTGGAGTGCCTTCCCTCATTAATACCAGCTTTAACATGCATGAAGAGCCTATCGTCAATTCACCTGAAGATGCAGTCAGGGCCTTTCTACAAGGTAACTTGGATTATCTGGCCTTGGGTAATTTCTTGGTCAAACATCCAACGTCCCGGGCGGCTTCAGTGGCAGATAAATAGTTATTCAAAAGCCTGATTTTGATAGAAAATGGAGTAGTCAGTTCTGGAGCTAATCAAAGGAATCTCAAGAGATGATTTGAGTCGGGTTTTCTCCATTAAGCATGGAAGTTCTGAAAGGTATGGGCACTATCTGCAGTTGTGCCTTAGGTCAGGGTATTTTATGTCTGACATTTTGTATGAAACGTTAATAAATCAATTAGTTTCATCAAATACCTCTTGGCTTGATATAGGATGTGGCCATTCTATTTTTCCAAATAACCAAGCATTGTCTGAAAATTTGTCAAACCGATGTAGGGTCCTCGTTGGACTAGATCCTGATTCCACAATTCTTGAGAATCCGTATGTGCATGAAAAAGCCCATTGTATGCTCAATCAGTTTGAGACTACCCGTAAGTTTGACCTTATTACTTTCCGGATGCTGGCTGAACATATCGAGATTCCTAAGGAGACTATTTTAAGGCTACGAGGTTTGATGACCCCTAATGCGAAAGTTGTTGTTTATACCCCTTTTCTATGGTCCCCTATTCCAATTTTGACTCGCTTGGTACCGTTTAATCCACACCATCTCATAAAAAAATACTTTGGCGGAAGACAGAGAATAAAGATACTTTCCGGTAACATACAAGATGAATACACGCACAGATTTGCTACGTTGGTTTCAGAATGGAGAAATGAACGAGTTGGATTTTGCATATTTGAACAATTGTCGAACGATGCACTAGTTTCCCGTGGGATATAAGCTTGAATTAACTTTAGAACGCTTTCTTCGTGGTATCGGATTGTATTGTCCCGAAGTCTGTATTCTTGGAATATATGGTTAAATTGGAATAAAATGAGATGTATCATCTCTCCTGTTTGAAGAACCCGCACCCGGAAGAGGCAAGGCAAGTGGCAGAACATCAAATATCTAGTGATAGCTTAACATTGTCGCAAATCTGTCCGAAAAAGTCTGACTATCTTTAAGGTCAATGAGAAGGGTGCTTGAAGAACATTCAACAAATATACAATGAAAACAATCCCATTTTTCATAGTAGGCATTGGCAGATCTGGAACTTCTTTGCTTCGACTCATGTTGCATGGCCATCCTCGTATTGCCATTCCTTATGAATCTCATTTTCTTACAAAGTATCATGATAATTTAAGTGAATACGGCAACTTGAAAAAACCCCAAAATCTATCACGCCTTGTCAAAGAGATGTTAGAAGAGCCTTATGTGAAGATGTGGGACCATGTGTTTGAAGTAGATAACATTATTAATAAAATTGAAGAAAAATCATTGCGGGGAGTAATTGAAGCTATATATCAAGACTATATGAATAGTAAAGGGAAGGTTCGCTGGGGAGACAAATCGGACTACCTGGATAGAATGCACCAAATCAATGAGATTTTCCCTGAGACTCAGTTCATCCATATCATTAGAGATGGAAGAGATGTTGCAAACTCTGTCATAAAATTACCATGGGGACCTAAAGATATTATTCGGGCCGCAGAATGGTGGAATCAACATCTCTGGTTGGCGCGACGCGTGGGTGCCGTATTAGGAAAACAACGCTATATAGAAGTTTTTTATGAAAACCTTGTTGAGAATCCTGAAAGAGAACTCCAACGTTTATGCGTTTTTTTAAATGAAGAATATTCATCTAAAATGATGGACTATCATCTAGAGAGTAATAACGCTATTCCTGAAAACCGAAAAGGTCAGCACTACAATCTTAATGCTGCTCCAAAGAAGACAAGAACTTATGCCTGGAAGAGAGAAATGAAGCCACAAGATCAGGCCATTTTCAACCATTATGCCGGTGGAATGCTCAAAGAAGTAGGCTATGAGATTCCACAGATACAAATCAGTGAATCAAGATTAGCACTGCATAAGGCAAAAATATTATTGAAACGTTATATTTCTTCCTAAAAAATCTTACCTAATTTTCTAACGGTGTATAGGTCAAGATATCATCGTACAGGTACAGAGTTTGGTGATTGTTAAGCCACAAGTAATTTCTTTTTTGTTAACGAGAAACTATGGCACCACATAATACGTGGGCATTTTTCCGTGGTACCGACGTCCAGGTAGTGTTGTAAGCTTCCCCAAAATCTGGACAGGCCTAAAGGAGAGCTTGCTAGCATACTCACCAAGGAGGTTCTTCTGAGAACTTCTAGACTCAGCCCAATCCAAGTGGTGGTCATCTTGAAACAAGCCGATGTGGGCTTTAATGGCAAAGATCTCTGTCGAGGCCATGGGATCAGTGATGTGACCGACTACAACTAGAAAGTGAAGTGCGGTGGGCTGGAAGCGTCGGATCTCAAGTGCCTCAAGGAGACTGAGAGCGAACTCGCGAAACTCAAACGGATGTATGCCGATCTGGTCTTAGAAAGTCTGGGTTTGAAGGATTTCTTGAAAAACAATTCTGACGCCTTCTGACGAACGGGTAGCAGGCAAGACCATGCAGGTGACCTATAGCGTATCCGTCGTTCGGAATTTGGCGGAGGGGGGGACAGGCTTGAGTTGATTCTTATCAAGATTCGGTGGTCTGGCAATTCCGGGATGCGAAAGTTATTGTCGCTCTTAACCAACTGGTTGAGGCCCATCCCTGCTGGCATAGCTGAAAATATGCGGCTTGCTTCTGAGCGATGGGCCACCCTTGGAACTATAATCGGATTTATCGTGTGTACGAGGAATTGGGGTTGAATCACCAGGGCCGGATAAAACTGGGCGGAACTAACGGGTCCCCATACTCGTGTTTGTGTCCGAATCCCCCAGGGATGTGTGGGCCTCAGACTTCATGAGCGATGCCTTATTTCATGGCCTACGATTTCGTACCTTCAACTTGTGATTCCCCGTGGTCTTGCCACGGAGTTCTTTATTACTCTCAATGACTTTTATCGTGGGGTCTTTGCCTTTGAAGTAGATACATCTCTCCGGGCTGAAAGGGAAATTTAGATGTTAGACCGCCTGAAGGTGGACCGGAAATTCCACACATGATTCAGATGGATAATGGCCCAGAGTTTCTCTCGTAGCAGCTTCAAAAGTGGAGAAAACCAATCACGTGTTGATTTATCACATTCAACAGCGGTGTCCCACCCGGAATGCCTTTATCGAATGTTTCAATCAGACCTATCGGAATGAAGTCATCAAATCTCTATTTATTGCGGAGTTTGGCGTGGGTGCAGGAATTCACTGCAAAATGGATGACAGTCTATAACGAGGAATGGCTCCGCGAGGTCTTACGGGGAGTCAACCTTTGTTCCTATACAAACCAACATCAGAACACTTTATATATGACTTATACGCTTGATGGGGAAGCTCCTGATAGGGCATCTGAATTCCGAAGGTCTTTGAATGGGACGCATAACTCCGTCTCTGATGTTATGGGGGAAGATCACCTCAGGAAAATAACGGTTGAAAGACTAAACGTATGTTAGGACTGATTTTTACTTATATGATGACCTACGGAGGCTCAGTGCTTGCGTTATTTAATCCCTTCATTGGACTCTTAATTTATATCGCCTTTTCTATTCTTCACCCCCCAAGTTTATGGCATTGGTCTGTGCCGCAAGGGCATTATAGTCGAATCATTGCTGTGGCAATGATCATAGGGTGGGTATTCAAAGGGTTAGGCCAATGGAACTTTGGACGGGGTCGCGTGCCATTGCTCTTGTTCATTGGGTTTTGGCTTTGGATGATTCCATCTACTTTACTTTCAGCCTATCCGATGGAAGGCTGGGGGTATGTTGAAATCACGGTTAAGATCTTGTTGCCGTTTTTAATGGGGTTAACCATCATTCATTCGTGGGCTCAAGTTCGACAGTTACTCTGGGTGATGATTATTTGTGTAGGATATATTGCTTTCGAAATGAACGTTAGTTATTTTTCTGGCTATAACCGTGCTCAATTTGATGGGTTTGCTTCTTTGGATAACAATGGCTTAGCGGTTTTTATGGTCATGGGATTTTGTATGACTTTTTTCGTTCTGGCAGGTAATTTTTTATGGTGGGAAAAGCTTGTGGCTGGATTTTTCAACGTATTACTACTACATACCGTATTATTTTCCTACTCTCGAGGTGGGATGCTGGCACTTGTCGTCGTTTCATGCTTTTCCTTTTTTATCATTCCTAAGCGCGGGTATCACTATCTTATTTTTGCGATAATTCTTGTGATAGGAATACGCTTGGCAGGTCCAGAAGTCATCGATAGATTTGCAATGACTTTTGCAAGTAAAGAAAATCGCGACCGTTCAGCCGAATCACGTCTTGAGCTTTGGTCTGATTGTGTGGATACCATGATAAAAAATCCTATTTTTGGAATTGGTCCCGCAAACTGGGTTTATGCTGTTGTAGATTATGGCTGGGAGGAAGGGAAAGCGGCACATACGACTTGGCTTCAAGTCGGCGCCGAATTAGGAATTCCAGGCTTATTGTTTATTTCATGTTTTTATGGCTTTTGCTTGAAACGGCTGTGGCCTCTGGCTAGAGGGGAGCTAGAGGGGAGTGATTCATTTCCAAAAAGTGTCGCTCAAATGGTTATTGGGTCTCTTTTGGGTTTCATCATCAGTGCGCAGTTTGTCAGTCTGATTAACGTGGAATTACCCTATTATTTAGTTCTTTTAGGAACTGTTGTTTTGAAGATAACATCAGAAAATAAATCGGAGAATTTGAAGAATTATGCTTGAAGTTGGCCAAGTTCTACTTATCCGTATTGCATGTCGGATGGCATGAATTTTTAACCGAAAAAAACCAGCCCCGCATAATTAAGTCGCTTCCGAAAATAACCGATAAGGAGACGAAAATAATACAGAATGTGTTTCTCCCTTAAAACAGCCAGTTTTACCACCCAATCTTTAGACAATTTCCCATGAAAGGACCTCTTTCATTCACAATGTGTCCTCAGTTAGACGTGTGTTCTTTTATGAGCTTTTGTGCAGTTTTTATGAAGACACTATGCATTTAAACTATGATTGCCCAAAGGATCTGTAGGGGGCTAGATTGAAAGCCAGTTTTTTCGTAAAGACCTGGCGGGGTTTGTTGTGAGGGATTAGTTTTGACAGAACACCTTATGACCGAACCATTAGTTAGTTTCATCATTCCGGTTCGAAACGGAGAAAAATTTATTGAGCAATGTCTGACTTCCATTAGTCGCCAACGCTATTCCGGTGGTGACTATGAGATTGTGGTAATAGACAATGGCTCTACAGACAGAACCGTTCAAATAGTTCAAGGCCTAGGAATTGACTGTGAAGTCAAGGTGGAGATGAATGTGAGTAGCCTGCGCAACTATGGAGTTAGCAAGTCAAAAGGTCAATACCTTGCATTTGTTGATTCTGATGTGGAGCTAATGCCTGGATGGCTTGAGAATGGAATGCCTGCTTTTCAAAAGGAGTCTGTGGTGGCCGCGGGGTGTTTCCCTATGGTCCCCCCCAACCCTACCTGGGTACAAAAAGCTTGGGATTTGCATCAACGGAGACAGCAATATACAGGTTCCATGACTCCAATTGAGTGGTTGCCGTCTATGAATCTCATGATTAGATCAGATGATTTCAAGGCAATTGACGGATTTAATGAAACATTACAAACTGCAGAAGATGTAGACTTATGCTATCGCCTGAAAGAGCGAGGGGGGATAGTATGCAATCACGCGATGAAAGCCATTCATTGGGGTGAAGCTCCTGACCTTCGGACTTTTTGGCGAAAGGAAGTATGGCGGGGGTTAGGTAATCTTCCAGGGATCTTCTCTCATGGTATTCGATGGGATGAAATTCCAAGTATTGGCTATCCTGTGTATATTCTGATTTTTATGGTATTGGTGTGTTTGGGAGGAATGTTCGATATCCTTGCTCACCAATTTTTCCTCTTTCCCATTGCCTTTTTTTTTCTAATTAGTCCCCCCTTAGTCCTTGCTTGCTATACCGCATGGTCTGCGCAACGCCCAGCTGCTGTGCCACAATTATTTGTCCTATTCTTTGTGTATGGTCTAGCGAGGGCCTATGCTGTCATTAAGACCGTGCGTTCTTAGGTGAAATAACTTGAGCCGTATTTTGGGGGGAGTATTTAATTTAAAAAGAAACGCTTAAGGAATATGAATATTTTTTGTCGCTTAGATGCCATCATTTGCCGATGAGGACATCAGTAAAACTTTCACAGCTAGGGTTTTCCTCTAAAGAACTGAAATTTTCTCTCATCCGCTAACTGATGTTTGAGGTAAGAATACCTTCCAAATTTTGGGGGATTGCGAGAAGTTGAAAGTCCTTTGAATAATAATTTTTAAGTTCCTTGCTCTTTCTCTTTTCTGGGCGACTATTTACTCGATTTTGGTTCTTTGGCGCGCTCCATTCAGATTCCTGCCTTTTTCCTCTGCTCCGTCTGTTTCGCCTAGGAGAATAGGGCTGAACTCAGTGCCAATAGTGTTGCCAAACTTGGTTTCTTGTTTTTACTTCATTATTTTTCTAACAGCCATTGCACTTTTTTTTTAGTGGAGGATGGGGAGTGCCGTTTGTGATCGTTGCTTTCAGGTGCGTATTTCTCGTGAAAATCTTACAAGGGTGAGTAGAACATAGGGGAAAATTCTCGTCCTATGAATGCCCAAAAGCACTACCTCGGTCTCGGTAAACATTTTGCTGTCTATGGCGGAGGTCTGATTCTCGCGCGCTTCGCATCATTTCTCTTGTTGCCGCTCTATACTTCCTATCTGCGCCCTGCCGATTATGGAGTGATCGCGATTTTAGATTTCTTTTCTGCTCTGATGGGATTTTTAATCGCGCGTGGAATGCTTTCAGCTGTCACACGACATCATTTTGAGCAAAAATCAGATGAAATGCAGAGGTCGGTCTGGTGGACAGGAATGGTTTTTATTGCCATGACCGGCTCTACGTTGGTGAGCTTAGGAACTGTATTTTGCAAAGATCTTGCAGAGATAGCTTTGGGGGCAACAGTCATTGGACGAGAAGAGTTTTTCCTTCTGATGTTAGCCAAGCTTTGGTTTAGTGGTTTAGGGCATCTACCACTGGAATATTTCCGAGTTCGAAAATGGTCAAATGTATTTGTGTCATTTAACGTCGGTCGACTTTTGGTCAATATCGCATTAAATGTTTATTTCTTAACAGTGTTGGAATGGGGAGTGTATGGGCTGTTAATGGGGAATCTTCTTACTGAAGCCCTCAATACTTTTGGAGTTTTTCTTGTTTTTTCTCGTAATATTGGTAGGTTTTCTTTTAACTGGAATTTGGGAACACAACTCTGGAGATTTGCTGCTCCATTGATTTTTACGGGCATTCTATCCGCAATAATGCACCAAACCAATGTTTACCTACTTCGAGTATTTGCCGATTTGAATCAAGTCGGCCTCTTCTCCATAGCCTACCTTCTTGCTCAGGGTATGAATTCCTTGGTGCTGATGCCATTTGAAATGATATGGAGTGTTGTTATTTATGAAATTGCTCAACAAGACGATGCTAAGAAAATTTATGTTCAGGTATGTGAATATTTCATCTATATTATTGCTCTTCTTTTATTAGGTGTTGCGCTATTTGCAAAACCGCTACTCCAGGTAATTGTCGCTCCTGACTTTCTGCCAGCACACTCATTAGTCCCCATCGTATGCCTAGCCTTTGTCTTTTTTAGTTTACATCTGCACTTTCGGCTACCTGCTTTGTTGGCAAAACGAACCGGAATGATTATTCCTGTGACGGTATTCGCGGTCTTGGTTAATATTGGAGCCAACCTTACTCTTATCCCAATGTGGGCCGAATTTGGTGCAGCATGGGCGAGTGTGCTTGGTTTTATGGCTTATTCCATTGGTGGTTTGTTTTGGTATCGACGAATTGAGCGGTATGATTATCCGTTAGTGAAGCTTAGCCTTGTTGGCATGGGGATGGTTGGATCATTCTTAATCTATTATTTGGCTCAACCCTGGCTTCAACACCAGATTTGGAGCATATGTCTAGGAGCTCTCATTTGGGTAACCTGGGCTATATGTCTGTCTTGGCGATTTATCATAGATTTAGGTGGTGTGGGGGAAATAAAAAAAATTGGGAATATGGTCCTTGAAAAGTCTATGAAAAAAAAATGATCTTTCTCCGTCTACACAAGAAAAAAAGGAAATGGCCTTTTTCTTAATCATATGATCACATTCACTGTAGATTCACTGGTAGAAAGGAAAGGTTCGTCTCATTCGATCTTGGTTAACCCTGAAAAAAACTAGGACTTATTGTAAGTGATTGAATAGAAAATTTATGCTGCGGTTTGCGGATCTTTATATAATTGATTACTCAAGTTTGGTGCGAGAGAGTGGGGTGTCCAGCGAATATATTTTCTTGTTTCGTGATTAGCCATATCTAAGGATTTATTCGTTTTTTTCAGACTACATGTAGTCTGTAAAGTGGTTGATTTATTGGTAATGAAACAACAATGTTTTTTGTCGGTTTCATATTTTCCTCAAACAATAGACTTTTTCAATCTTGATGGGGTGAATGCCGAAAATGGTGGTTTGTTAAGGGCTGAAGGAAAATTAACAATAGAGGAAAAGGACAAAGAGTGAGTGAGAAGATTCTCCACGTGGTTCCGTCTTTTGGTTTTGGTGGTATGGAGAAGGTTATCTGCTTGATAATTAATGGTCTGCCTTCGGTCTATCATCATGAAATTTTGTCTTTAGAGCAGGAAACATCAGCTCGAAAATGGATAACAAATGAGAATGTGTCATTTCTGAAATTTGCAAAAAACCCTAAGCGAGTGAAATTCTTTGCCGATCTTTTTGAGACATTAAAAGGCTCAAATCCCAATATTTTGATGACCTATAACTGGGGGGCCACTGATGCCATTTGGCTAGGTCGAATTGCCCGCATTAAACACATCATTCATCATGAACATGGATTTAATGTCGATGAAGCAAAGAAAAGGTTATGGCAGCGTGATATCGTGAGATTTATCGTGTATCGCTTGGCAAAACGGACGGTAGTTGTTTCGAAGCAACTCCAAGCCATTATGCAGAATTCTTATCGTCTTTCAGGCCGCCACGTGCAATTTATTCCCAATGGGTTAGATCCTGTAAAGTTTTCCCCTGATCCTCATGTGAGACGAAAAGTAAGGGATGAGTTAGAGGTTCATGCCAATGAGACGTTAGTAGGATTTGTGGGTCGGTTGGATCCGGTCAAAAATCTTGATTTCTTATTGGCTGCTTTTGGGCGCTGTGTGATGCGAAACCCTTCATTGAAGCTGATCCTAATTGGTGAGGGGCCCGAGCGACAGAAACTTGAATCGTACACCAAACAAGAAGGTCTGACTTCGCATGTAAGGTTTCTGGGGCAGAAGGATGATGTGGTCCCGTATCTTAGGGCTTTTGATGTTTTTTGTCTTACCTCCTTGCGTGAGCAAATGCCAATGAGCCTATTGGAAGCTATGGCTATGGGCATTCCAGTTATAACTACTGCTGTCGGAGATATTCCCTTTGTGGTGAAGCATGAAATTGAGGGATTCCTGATTGCAGGGGATGAAGAGGAAAAAAGTGTTGGGTTCCAATCTGCGTTACTTGATTTAGTCAATCTGGAAAAAAGACAGAGGATGGGGAGGGCAGCCAGAGAAACTGTTCTTTCACAGTTCAGTGAAAAAGCGATGTTATCTCAATATGCTGAATTATGTCAGAGAGCATAAGGGGTCAATACGATTCAGAGTAAAATGTAACTCGCTGGGCCAAAAGCAGATGAAACTTGTTCGTTCCTGTATGGAGGCGAGCAATTTGAAATCTTTAAAAGGCTGTGTGGGGGCAATGAATGGAAAGTAATGTCTGCAATTTGACGATCACTCAGCTTTTGTCTTAAATGTGGAGGGGACAGGCTAAACGTGGAAATGATATTGTGGTTTTCTCTAAGTATGGTCGGCTTTGTCTATTGTGGGTACCCTTTATGCTTATTCCTGCTTTGCAAGTTTTGGCCCCGCCTGACTCAGAATCGAGATGAATATCTACCAACCGTTTCCCTCATCATTGCTGCCTTTAATGAAGAGAAGGTTATCGCAGATAAATTGAATAATGCCCTCGGCTTGGATTATCCAAAAGATCGGTTGAACATTGTTGTTGCCTCTGACGGGTCTACTGACTCAACCAATGACATTGTGGCATCATTTAAGAATCAGGGCGTATCGCTCTTTGTCGTTGAGCCGCGTGGGGGAAAAACACGTGCGCTGAATCAGGTCATTCCTCAAACCCAAAGTGAAATTCTTCTTCTTTCTGATGCGAATACCATGTTTGACTCAGATGCAATAAAAAAGTTAATGCGACATTTTGTTGATCCTTCCGTTGGGGGTGTGAGTGGTGATGTACAACTGGTCAATGCTGCGGATTCCTTTTCCCGTTCCGAAGGGTTGTATTACCAATACGAACGTTGGATTCAGGAATTGGAGAGTAAGGTGGGCTCCATTATTGGTGCAGATGGAGGAATGTATGCGGTGAGACGAGAGGTCTTCCAGGCACCGCCAAACGGTACTATCGTCGATGACTTTGTCATTTCCATGAATGCGGTGCGCCAGGGTTATCGGGTCATATACGATCCTGAGGCAGTGGCTACAGAAGAGGGTACCTCTACAGGGAGTGAAGAATTTAGACGAAAAATTCGAGTTGTGGCCGGTGGAATTCAAGCATTAAAGAATGGAATTGGTCTACCTAAAGTCAGCCAACCCTTATTTTTATTTTGTTATTTGTTTCATAAATTTTTCCGATGGATTCTTCCAATTTTTTTGGTCCTTATTTTTATTGTGTCTGGTTTCCTCGTTTCATCGGGTCTTTTGTACCAAATAGGATTTCTTATTCAAGTTGCCTGTTACGCTATGGCAGTTGGTTATGCCTATGGGGTATTCCAATTTGATGGATATCCGTTGCTTCGGGTGCCCTATTACTTCTGTTTAGTCAATGGAGCTGCATTAATTGGGATTTGGAAAGGGATTCTTGATACTCAAGTTGTGACCTGGGACCGGACAACCCGCTAGTCTAAGGAGCCCTCCCTCAATATCCATAGCTGGAGTTGCACTTACAAATTGGATGGGAGTATTTATATTGCCAATGCGATCGCTTTGTAAACCAATTCCTTAGTCTCTGTCATCTCTATATCAGTTCTAATGACAGAAAATTTATCTTTTACGTGGGCAGAGATAAGCAATTCATCCAGCCGCTGGTAATAATCGACTATTTCTGATTCTGTTAATTCGCGCTTTCTTAATGCAATTGCCTTTTCATTGGCCTTCAGGAGCAATCCCAAGTTAGGAGAGAGTATTAAGGGACTAAACACCTCCTCTAATATACGAAATTTTGGCATATGATATTTGATAAAAATATCATAGGGAGATGTTTCTACGATCACGACCTTTTTTTGCAAGCGGAAAAAGAGTACGGGAAAGCAATTAATAAACACATCGCTGATACTAATTAATAAAGTGGTGATTTTTCGTAACTTCCAGGCCACGGAGCCATCATCTCTATCAAATATATCTTCAGTCATGATAAATCGAAATTTCCGAGATTCTGGATCTTTGGAAAACTTATTATCTGATGTGCCATGAATTTTTCTTCTGACAAAAAATATCATATGCCGAATGAGATTTCTTTTCATCGAATACACATGGGTGTGTTTAATTTTTAATTCTTTTAAAACACGAGAGAGGGTTGTGGATACACTCGTTTTTCCTGCGCCATCCGGTCCTGTAATATAAATCAGCGAGCCTAGGAAACTTCGTTTTTTATATAATAGGCTAGCCAATGCTCTTCCATAACTTTTGACGACACTCTGTTTGCCCCATCGAGATACTATGAATGTATTGAGCCCCTCCGTTGCACTGTTTTTGTCATTGTATATCTCTTCAAAATTGGGTAGTTGTGGTGACATTCCCTTTAAAAATTTCTTAACAGAATCTATTTCTGCTAGCGCTGATAATTGTTCCTTGTATTCTGCTTTAGGCTTAAAAATCCATTGGCGCAATAACAGGCCAAATCTATCAATCGGTGCTGGAACGAAAAAGCTACACCCGTCCTGAATTACTAATTCTCGCTGTAGGTCATCCACAAACACTTTATAACTCAGGCCAGGAACTGTTTGTTGAATGGTATTAATTTCACAGGAAACCCAGAATTGCGCGTGAATAACTAACAATACCTTGGAATCGTCAGAATTTATCTTAACCCCCTTGCAGAGCATGCCATTCATTTTGAGGGGTTCTATTGTGGATATGTACCCAAGCTCTGCAAAAACGTCTTTGATGGCATTGCTGATGCTATCGCATTGTTTTGGATCAATGAGAATATCTAAATCGTTGCCTACTCGGTGAGGTAAGGTTTCGTAATTTCTTAATACTACATACTCGAAATCCCCGTCATTTAATCGGCTGAAAATTTTTGTTATGACCTCGTTTAACATACAAGTTCCTGGGGAAAATTAACCCACACAAAGAAACGCTTCTGTCTTTGGGGATGAAGGTTGATCGTTACCCACAGTATCGAACATGTAGTGATGCTTTCGATCAACACACATACAAATGGGGTGGCATAAATTAATATGTTGGAGATCACATTCCATAAGCTTGAATCGTTATCATCTATGTGCTGTTTTCTTATTTGGCAATATCATACCATCTTTCTGGTTGCAGTCACTTATCAAATTATTCAGATTGCTGTGATTTCCTCTTATTCAGCCATGTAACTAATTTAGGGACAGTATACATTGTCAGGAAGCGCTGGATGATTCCTCCAGTCACACACGTTGAGGCCAAATACACTAATGCTCGAATAACTATTTGTGCTTTTACAATCTGAGTTTGTTTCGAATTTTGATTTAGAACTCTACCGTAACCAAGAAAAAACCCACGCGAAAGTTTTCCTATGTGCCAAGGATGAAAATTTTTGGGCCCAAAACTCAACAAAAGTTGTAGCTCAAAATAGAGAGCATCATAACCAACCAATTGTGTCCCAACATGTTGGAAGTCAATGGCGGACACCCTCTCTTCATCTTGAATAAAAAAATTTCCAGGGTGGAAATCACCATGAGCTAAATAAAAGTCATTTGGACTAACAGACATGGTATCCAAATGGTTCAAGATTAAATTTTTACAAGTGGAAAACAATGGCATTAAATGTGAGGATGCAACATTCCCCTTAATATTTCCCTCGGCAATATCAATATTTTGTCGAAATTTTGTAAGCGTGTTCCCCGTATTGACGACGCCCAAGGAAGTATTCTCAACAAAGGTTAACCACTTCCCGCAAGACTCCGCCGCTCTTAATGTAGAAGACAAATCTTTTTTAGGTGCGAACCAGCCACAACCTTGTTTGATGAGATCAAAAAAACAATCTCCTGGGCATTCTTTCAGGACTAGGGTTTGATCAGTCTCGAAATACCCCAACAATTCTTCACAACTAAAATTAGACTTATTCTGCTCAAATAACTTATTAAATCGTAAGAGGTTTCCATATTCTCTTTTTAAAATACCTTCTTCGGTATTTTTCTTTTCCTTTTTAACATAAATTATGCTTTCTTTATCCGGAAAAAGAACTTTGAGTTTTAAGACAATGCTCATTTCTGTCCCTAGGTCAGCCATAAGCTCAACTTTTGCTCTGGAATTATTTGAACCGGAACATGCCTGTTTGACAACAGAAGTAATATTGTCCCAATCTTCGGGAAGAGTTGATTTTTCGTTCAAATTCATTTCAATATCAAGGTGTTCAAATTAACTTTTTGGGTGGTATCGCGTGTCCATCTAGCAAGGTTTTCCCCAGTTTGGTAGGCAGCATTGTGAAGAGTTTCTGAGACCTGTTTAGGATTGAGCTCTAGCAACAACCCTATCCTGGAGAATTGTTGCCGTTCCTTTTGCTTGCACTGTTTAGTATAGTCCAAGATATCTGTTGGGGCTATTGCTAGAGGTCATTTTCACCTTCGATAGACACATACACGTTTTCAGTCCTCAAAGAAAACTTCTGCCATAGTTATCATCACAGTTTCCTGCCCGACTCACCAAATTGATTATTCCTAGGCGTACAATAACGGTTTGACGCTGATGGGTGATGTCTTACTTCTGAAGCTATGGGAGTAGGGTTTAGGATTCTGATGGCATCTGCTGTTCTATTGCCAGCCGAACAGCTTGAATTGCTGAATCGGAGGTTTGCCGGGAGTGTATGGCTCCCTCAATTACCTGATCTGAGAGTAAATTTCTGACGATAGCAAGATACAGTTATCCTTTCACTCGTTGAATGTTGGTGAATTGGTTACCCATTTCGTGGTGCTGTGATAAAGTCTGACACGAGATATTCGGACACGTCCTCTTGGCGGCTGTTTGTGTTTGGACGACTCATCAACAGTTCTTTCGCGGCTTGGATTGGAATCGCTCCTATTTCACGCACCGATCCACTCGACGTTTGCCGCGGGACTATCTATGTCTCTGTAATTCCGTCCAGATAGTAAAGCTTTGATGGACCCCTCCAGCCTTGGAAAGAATGTATCGAATTGCCTGAGCAAAATCTGTATGGTCTCTTGCAGTCTGGCCACTACTTCATCTCATAAAATGCTGTGGCCTCGAAGGGTCTATACACCCTCCGGTTCGTCTTGCGAAACCATCGACTCAAGTTATGCGAATTGTCAAGCCAGCATTCTCTTATATCCTCTAGACACTACCCCCCAAGATTACTCACAATCTGAAGACTACTGGGGCTGGAGGGTGGACTCGTGTCATTGTCAAAGTCTTCAGAAATATTTAGCTTGAACACATGGATAAGGGGTTTTCCTCCGCGATAGTGAGACATGAAGATGCGCTGCCGAGTGGGATCGTATGCAGCCCCATAAACTACCTTATCTCCTTCGATTTGAAAGGGTAGGGTGAATTGCCAAACGTGATATGGCTCAAGTTCCCAGGGAAGTTTCTCACCATTTTTGACTTTGATTAAATCTAAGACATCATAGGCCCACACTTGATTCGTATAGGGATATGCATGGTTTCCCTTCTGTGTTTTAATGGGATCATAACAATCTCCTGTTGTTCCGCCTGAGCCATAGCAATATTCTCCAAGGCCTTGAGTCCCAATAAATAATAAGCTTCGACTCTCTTTGGGAAAGACGACTCCTTTTATTTGCGTTGTGCCATTAAAATACGGATTTGATGGACTCAGTGATTCACCCCACGCACCTAGTGGATTCGATGACGGATAATATACAAGAGAAGTGGCAGGGACGGGTGATTTATTCCCAATATCAGAGGGGTTGAATACAAAGGCTGCTGGTCCATAGGATGTCCGGGAAATAATAGGGATGCAGCAATTTCCTGTGATAGCTGGACCTCCTAATGAGGTTTGCCACTGGTCGGGGATAGGGGTCATGTATCCTGATACAAATCCAGCCTTTGGTGCTGCTATTTGATGCATGCCTGTAACGTCTCCTGTTAATGAGAGATTAAATGAAGATGAAAAATGGGAAAAGGTTTGACTGCCGTCTGCATCATAGTAAGCAAAGGCAGAGCCATAGAGTTTATTGTTGGAGGATAACAAACCACCCACTTTAATCCCATTGACCGTATCATCAATCGTGTACATTTTTCCTTCGGATGCATCAGTAAATGATTGAAGAACTGTGGCCGTATGAAGGTTTTGCTCTTCTGTAGATATGATGGGTGTGGGAATGCTTATTTCCGCTACCATTTGGTGGTGATCGTGCCCAACAAGAAACAAAGAATTATTAGATGCATGGTAGGCTAGGGCGCTTCCCCCGTATCCGAAGGACGAGTCTCCTATCGTTCCTGTTGGCAGGCGGAATACTCCTTCATAAACGAGATTCTCTTTATGTAGTAAAATAGGTTCGGCAGCTCTACCTTCACTTGGATTGAGGGAAAATCCCATAAGGAAAGCTGGGAAGATAAAAGCAACAAACTGGGTTGTTTTAAGAAATGTGATGTTACGTATCATGGCATATTCTCCCAAGGGTAAAGACTTGTATAAGTAGGTGGCATCATTCCCTTGTTATTCGATTGAGTTGTAATTTTGATCATAATAGAGTCTATGGCTTCTCTGAATTTTGGGTATTTTTTTTAGTTTCTACAGTCCAAATCATGAGGCCAACGTTTTGTATATGGCGTTCATCTTTCCACGAAAAAAAATGTCATGTGTGTATGGTATGATTTCATTTCGGGAGAATGGGCAAAATCTTTATGGGTTTTTTCTTTGACAATCCTTCTGCTTTTTATGGTTTGAGTATACTTATTTGCCGCTCCTATTAATTTAGTCTTTTAGTATGGATCCCAGGATAAAATGGTAATTAGGGGGAACGCAACCAAAATAGATCTTCAAGAACCGTTTGAACAAGTTCTCGTTCGGGCTTGTCATGTATGGATGCTCCCAAGAATGCAAGGGCTCTTCGTCGACAATAGCGCATGAGGTTTGCCGTCATGTATCCGGCCTGTTTGCGCGGTCCCCTGACCGCTGGCCTTGATGGAATCCGCCTCTCAAAAGGCGGCGGAGAGACGCCCAGGTAAGTTCACGAGCTGGTTGCTCGGACACGCCCGCGGGGTGGATCTCTCCAGGCGACCTTGTTCGCCATCATCTCCTTGTTACCCTCGCACTGCCTCACGGCTTGTTACTTTATTAGCGTACCGCGTTGAACGCCTGTTCCTTGCGCATCATGGCCCAGACGGTTCGAGCCGTTTTATTCGCCATGGCGACCAGCACGACGTTGGTCGATCGTCTTGTCAAGAGCTCCTCAATCCAAGGCGAGGGCTTCTTCGGGGCTCCCCGTTGCCAGCGCAACACGGCTCGAGAGCCGTGCACCAGCAGGCGCCTGAGATAGCCGTCGCCACGCTTGGAGATGCGGCCTAACCGACTTTTTCCTCCTGAGGCATGTTAGCGGGGGACGAGGCCCAGCCAGGCCGAGAGATGTCGGCCGGATTGGAACTGCGAGCCATCACCAATCGTGGCCACCAGCGCGGTAGCCGTGATCACCCCCACCCCTGGGATCGTCGTCAAACGTTGGCTCGCATGCTGGGAGCGATGCCAAGCCTGCAGCTTGCACTCTAACTTTCGGATAGCCTCTTTCACCACCTGAAGTTGGGCAATAAGGACGCCCAGGGCTTCGCGGGCAACGGCGGGGAGCCGCGTATCTTCAGGATCGTTAATGATCTGAAGCAAATCCTTGACTCGTGACGCCCCCTGGCTGGTGATCATCCCCAGCTCACTACAATGTCCTCGGATAGCATTGATGAACATCGTGCGTTGTTTGACCAACAGTTCTCGAGCCCGATGCAGCATCAGCACGGCTTGTTGCTCCGCGCTCTTGATGGGGGTCAATCGCATCGTGGGCCGGACCAAGGCCTCGGCGATGGCTTCAGCATCCGCGACATCATGTTTATTCGTTTTAAGAAATGGGCGGACATATTGTGGGGGGATCAATCGCACATCGTGCCCCTGCGCCTGAAGCTCACGGGCCCAGTGATGTGCACTGCCACAAGCTTCTATCCCAATTAAGCACGAAGGTAAGGTCCCAAAAAACTTCAAGACTTGTCCCCGACGTATTTGCTTCCGCAATACGGGGCGACCATCCTGATCTAGTCCATGTACCTGAAACACGCGTTTCGCTAAATCCAGCCCGATGGTGGTAATGGTAGTGGTATTCATACGTCCCTCCTGTGAATGAAGTGTGGTCCCGGCAAGTATACCGCCGCAAACGCGTCAACAGGAGCGTCCATACCATTAAGTTTTCTGTGGAACTGGTTGTGAATTACGTTCTTGTCGGCACGCGATCTCCTCACAACATGGCGAATTGATTCAAGGCCCGTTTCCATTCAGGAATCGGTACAGTCCATTGCTTGGCGATGCGCGGCATCCCAAGATAGAGCACGTTGAGGATGGCTTCATCCGTCGGAAACGCCCCGTGGAGTGCCCCCGAAAATTGGCCACCTGCTATGTTAGGTTTTCCTCAACTGGAGGAGGACCAGGATGAAGAAGAAACGGTTCACGGACGAGCAGATTGTGCGGATTTTGCGGGCGGCGGAGACGACTACGATTGAAGCGGCCGCTCGACACCATGGGGTCTCCGAGCAGTCCATCTATCGATGGAAACGGCAATTTGGACAGATGGAAGTGGACGATGTTCGCGAATTGCGGCACCTACGGCAGGAGAATGCCCGGCTGAAGAAAGTCTTAGCAGAAAGAGATTTAGAAGTGGAAGTGATGAAGGAACTACAGGCAAAAAAGTGGTAAGCCCTCGGGCGCGGCGGCAGGTGGCCCAAGCCGCCTGTGCCCGGGGGCTGAGTCGACGGCGGGCAGCTTGGTTATGTACGACGGCGCGTTCCGGGCTGCGGTATCAGTCGAAGCGTTGGAACGGGATGCCCGGCTGGCTCAGGCCCTCCGAGGCGTGGCGAAGCGCTATCCGCAGTGGGGCTACCGCTTAGCTGGAGGCTTTCTCAGGAGCCGCGGGTGGCGCGTGAACCTCAAGCGGGTCCACCGAGTGTGGTAGCAATGCACGTTGCAGGTCCCCAAACGGAAGTCCCGAATGAAGATCAAGGCCGGGTTGACGCTCCGGCCAGTGGCCAAGACAAAAAACGCGGTGTGGAGTTGGGATTTCGTGCACGATGTGACCACCAACGGCCACGTGTTCCGCTGTTTGACGGTGAAGGACGAGCACACCCGCTGGTGTCTGGCCATTGAGGTGGCGTGCTCCTTCACCCATGAACGCGTGATTGAAGTACTGACTCGGTTAATCGCCCGCTATGGCTGTCCCTAGTACCTGCGGAGTGACAACGGACCAGAGTTCATTGCTGGATCCTTGCTCAAGTTTTTTGAGGACCAAGGCATCACGCCCAGTCGGATTCCCCCAGGGAAACCCTGGCAGAATGGAAGCAACCAAAGTTTCAATGGCACGTTTCGGCGCGAATGTCTTGATGCGGAACAGTTTCAGAATTTGACGGAAGCCCGGGTCGTCATCGAAGATTGGCGGCAACAGTATAATCACCAGCGGCCTCACAATGCGTTGGGCTATCAGACTCCAGCCACGATTTATGGGGAGGATTCCAACTGGCAGAGGTCCGTAGCAGCCGCCTCAAGCCCGGTAGGAGAAAATTTATCGCACAAATAGGACCGTCAGGCGACAATCCCCAGTCAACATAACCGAGAGGTCGGAGAACAAGCAGCCACCGTGGCAAACGCGGAGGCCATTATTACTCAGAAAACCTAACATACTGAATGGCCAAAGAACGGGGGCGGGTCAACAGGATTGATCATGATGTTACCCAATTATGGTTTTGCCATGAGACTTTATCTGTATGTTTTTCCATTCACTTTCTGACAAATATCCTTTCATTGTAACTGTTGCATGGTTTATTCGTAATTGGAGGTTCTTCCTTCATAAATATTAAAACACCATGCATTCTTTTCCTGGGTTCTTTGAGTTGGATGAATTTAAGTCAAGTAAATACAGGCATTGACCTTGGCTGGTCTCAATATTGCAATGAATTCTGGATATGTTTTCATGTCGAACGCAAAGAATTGTGATGGGACGTATTCCCGTTGTGCATATATGCTCAGTGTACCAGTTGCCAAATAGTACTCAGAAATTTGAGAAAGGGTTATTGGCATGGAGGGCGGTTTCAAGCAATCCCAATACTCATCAGGGTATTGCGCGTGGTGAAAGGATGATTGCGGGATCGTTCCACATATTTTTAGCCTTTAATGATATTGGAAGTGAGGTGTGTGTCGGCGTGCTCTCTACAACTCAGGCAATTGAATAACTATTGTTTGCCTCGTTAGGGGTGCAACTCGAGTGAAAGAAAGCAGCTCTCTAAGCAAATGGAAAATTTATTTTAAACTGAAGGAGTGTAAATCGATGAAACATGTCGTACCCGTTGCGTCATTGCTTTTGGTACTGACTCTTGGCCCTGTATTAGCATTAGCCGGTACGATTGCGGTTCCTAGCGACTTTCCAACGATTCAAAGTGCTGTGAATAATGCGTCCGTCGGGGATGTGATTGTGTTGGCGCCAGGCACTTACACTGAAGATAGAATCTTTATTAATAAAAAGCTGACAATCACCTCTCAATGGCGCGCGACAGGTAATGCCACCTTTATCAATCAGACTATTATTAATGGCAGTGGGAAGACAATTTTTGAAACAGTAAACAAGCAAGGCGTTGGAGTCGAGATCAGTGGGTTGAAATTTATCAATGCACGCAAGCCAATCATTGCGCACGATCTGATTGCCGTGAAACATAATATTTTTTCCGGTAATGATTCTGACTGTATTAGTTTTGAAGCTGCCGGGTATGGGTATGTGGGACACAATATTATTGAAGATTGTGGTGATGATGGGATTGACATCGATGCCCTAAAAGGATCCTTTGTTATTGAACATAATATGATCGTGAACAATAAGGATGATGGCATTGAAATTCGACTTTTTGATAATTCAGCTGCAGGGATGCAATATGATATTCATGACAACATTCTGAGGGGCAATCAAGAAGACGGAATTCAGCTCATCAATTATTTTCAAGATACGGGAAGAAAATTTTCCATTTACCGAAATGTGTTAGCTGACAATACCGATGTTGGTCTTGGATGTATGCCAGATGGCAATACCGGAGAAAATTTTGGTGGCTCTGATATGAAAGAAGAAGTCCTCTTTTATAACAATACGGTTACGAGGAATAGGTTGGGCGTGACGGGAGCTGATAACTTTATAGCGATCAACAACATTATTGCGAATAACGCCACCGAAGGGGTGAAGCGGTTTCGGCACAATTCTATCGTGGATCGAAGTCTCTTCTTTAACAATGGCACACATATCGATGATGCGATTACCGGCAATGGGAACCTATTCAACGTCAATCCGCAATTTGATCCCAATACGTATGACCTTTTGGCTGGGAGTCCAAGTATCGATGGCGGTCTTGCACAGTATATATGGCAAGGCGAACTTGTGATTGACTGGGCTCCATCAACATATAATGGAGGCGCGCCTGATCTTGGAGCAAAAGAATTTGATGGATCAGGAAATTCTCAAAACCTTGCGCCCATTGTCGATGCTGGTTCGGCACAAGTCCTATTGGCCCCGCAACAATCCGCCAACTTAGCTGGGGTTGTGACTGATGATGGATTGCCAAATGGTCTCGTCAGTAGTCAATGGACAAAAACCAATGGACCAGACCCTGTTGACTTTGGCGATGCCACAAATCCTTCCACCTCTGTTACCTTTTCATCTCAAGGAATATATCAACTCAGACTTACCGGAGATGATGGAGAGTTATCTTCAAGCGACTCAGTCACCATACGTATGGCGCAAGCCGGCGCTGGAGATGTTGTTTCGTTAAACTCCCCGGGCACGACATACTTTGAAGCGGAAGAGTTTTCGTATCTCTATGGAGAAGCCCGATCCATTCCTGATCCTGAGGCATCAGGTCAGGTAGCCATTGAAACACCTGAAGATGTGAGTGGACCTTTTTCAGGGCTGTCAGCCTTTACCGAACATACGCTCATTGTCACCAATCAGGGTGTTACCTTTTATGTCTGGGTTCGAGGCAAAGGGGTGAACGACGATGGTAATACGGTTTCCATCAAGTTTAAAAACAGTGCGGATACTCTTGTCCATTTGCCAAATACCAATGCCTACGGTTGGACAAAGATGGCCGGCAGCTTTACGGTGTCGGCTGGTAGTTGGCCCTTGATCATTCGTGCAAGAGAAGCAGGGGTTATTTGGGATCAAGTTATCTTTACGACAGATGCCAATTTTGTGCCCACTCCCAACACTCCTTCATCAAATATACAAATTAGCATCAATAGTAAAAATGATGATGCCGAAGAGTTTGCTTCTGGACAGATGTATTTAGGAAGTAGTGACCTTGAGTTGGTTAATAATGGGAGTTCTCGTGGAGATCAAACGATTGGTTTACGGTTTAACAATGTTCCTCTTCTTCCAGGTACTGTTGTTCAAGAAGCGTACGTTCAATTCACCGTCGATGAAACTGGTTCTTTCAGTAATGTTTCAGGAACGAAGTCTATTTACGGAGAACGTTCTGACAATGCCACAACCTTTACATCGGAAACGCATAACATTTCTTCAAGGCCTCGCACTTCGGCTGTCGTACATTGGGACCCTCCTTGGTGGAACACAGTAGGTTTAGCCGGCCCAGATCAACAAACCCCCGATCTGAAAGCCATTGTGCAGGAGGTTATTGATCGTCCAGGATGGAATACTGGTAACAGTTTGGCCTTGATCATAGAAGGCTCAGGTAAGCGAGTCGCCGAATCCCATGAAGGCACAGCCCCGCCCGTACTCGTAATTAAAGCAGGCGGAGGAGGTTCAACTGGAGGGGGCACTACTACCACTATAGAATCTCAGATTACACATGGCTATGATGATGCTGAAGAAAAACCAGATGGTTCAGTGTCACGAGGCAGTAGCGATCTCGAGTTAGTGAATGACGGTTCAGACCAACTTGTGGGCCTCAATTTTGGAGCAGTCTCTGTTCCCCAAGGTGCGACAATTGTCAATGCGTATGTGCAATTTACCGCGAAGGATGGGAACAGTTCGGTGCCAGGGATAAAAACGATTAGGGGGGAAGCAAGTGATAGTGCTCCGGCATTCCGCGGGACAAAGGGTGATCTTTCCGGCAGAACGCAAACGGCCGCGTCCGTGTCCTGGAATCCACCCAATTGGAATATTGCAAATGAAATCAGTCCAGCACAGCGCACGCCAAACTTATCAACAATAGTGCAAGAAATTATCGATCGTGCGGGTTGGAGCTCTGGCAACCGGATGGTCTTCCTGATAGAAGGGTCAGGGCGACATCGTGCATGGTCAGTTGATGGCAAAACAGCAGCCAGTGCGACTTTACATATTGAGTACCAATAGCTAGTAAGGGTATTGAGTGTGCCACATCTCCATGGGTATGGCACATTTATACATAGCGTCATAAGTTATTGCGCATAATAATGGGTGCTGATATCGTGGAGGCCTGAAACCATTCACCATTTTAGATGCGGAAACAGTTATTCTGGCCCTGCACGATGAGATTTGCCGAAACGAGCACGTCCGCTATGATCATCGTCTGCATGGCCTCCTGCTCGTGGCCCAAGGCATGAGCTGTCGAGAAGTTGCGAGGCTCCTGGGGAATGGACTGGAACTGTGGCGTATTGGGTTAGGCGGTTTCTCGATGAAGGATTGGTGGACTTGGCTGAGGTCTGGCGACCGTGGCGGTTGAGCGCTCACCACCTCACGGCCATCGATTGTGCATTGAGAGGGTCGCCTCTGAATTATGAGTTAGCGGGGAAGCTGTGGGATGGCAAGACCCTGTCGGCTTTTATTGCACAGCAGTGGGGCATTATAGTTGTTCCAAGTAATTTCCGTTTGATGTAGTTCCTCTAATCGGTTCCCGTGTTTCTTCAAGCTCTGAGGCCTGCGAACTGGCCAGAGGAGAGGGGCGTGTGATGCGGGTGCGCTTGTTTGATGTCACTGCCTCCCTTTCTTACGAGTTGCCGAACCTAAAGTTTTACGAGGGATTTGAGCATTTCCAGCCTACTGGCTCGTGAACGAACCGGTTCACCACTTTTACAGCGATTGTCCAAGTAGGCCACTGTCATGTAGGAGTTTCCCGCCAAAGGGCAGAACGAAATCTTCGACTGCATCGTCAAAGGCCAATTGAATTCACATCGGGTTTTCGATACATAGGATCTCCTGATGTAAGCTTTTGGGGGTGGGAGAGAACATTCCTGTGGACAGTGCTCCTTGTTGTACAAGTCAAAGCCCTATCGAATCAACGCCATACACGTTTTTTAGCAAGCAAGTGAACACTCTTGGTTTTTCATACTGAAAAAATCAGTTTCCTCCTGCATCCATGGTATAGGTATGATCGCGGTAGACCCACCCGTGTGCGTCGGAGGAGGCGTTGGTACTCCAATAGCGCACATAAATCGTGCCCGAGGTGGGCAGACCGGTGGCCGTGGTTGAATGACTGCTGCCCATGGTGCCACTGTCATGGAGGTTGCGGGCCCCCTTGCTGGTGCCCACATAGATTCGGTGATTGGTGTCTTCACTCGTATGCCCCCCGGTGAAAGTGATGGAGGTATTGGTCAGGGTGGTGCCAGGAGTGGGAGTGCTGAGGGGAGCAGGGAAGCTTCCGCCACCTGATCCACCGCTACCGACAGCCATGGTATAGGTATGGTCGTGATAGACCCACCCA
This sequence comes from Nitrospirales bacterium, assembly GCA_965223685.1. Lineage (GTDB taxonomy): Bacteria > Nitrospirota > Nitrospiria > Nitrospirales > UBA8639 > Nitrospira_E. Next base: position 386,007 of record CBDCXG010000002.1, on the reverse strand, counting down.
TGGGCGGTGCTGGAGGCGTTGGTACTCCAATAGCGCACATAAATCGTGCCCGAGGTGGGCAGACCGGTGGCCGTGGTGGAATGACTGCTGCCCATGGTGCCACTGTCATGGAGGTTGCGGGCCCCCTTGCTGGTGCCCACATAGATTCGGTGATTGGTGTCTTCACTCGTATGCCCCCCGGTGAAGGTGATGGAGGTATTGGTCAGGGTGGTGCCAGGAGTGGGAGTGCTGAGGGGAGCAGGGAAGCTTCCGCCACCTGATCCACCACCGCCTGATCCACCGCTACCGACAGCCATGGTATAGGTATGGTCGTGATAGACCCACCCATGGGCGGTGCTGGAGGCGTTGGTACTCCAATAGCGCACATAAATCGTGCCCGAGGTGGGCAGACCGGTGGCCGTGGTGGAATGACTGCTGCCCATGGTGCCACTGTCATGGAGGTTGCGGGCCCCCTTGCTGGTGCCCACATAGATTCGGTGATTGGTGTCTTCACTCGTATGCCCCCCGGTGAAGGTGATGGAGGTATTGGTCAGGGTGGTGCCAGGAGTGGGAGTGCTGAGGGGAGCAGGGAAGCTTCCGCCACCTGATCCACCACCGCCTGATCCACCGCTACCGACAGCCATGGTATAGGTATGGTCGTGATAGACCCACCCATGGGCGGTGCTGGAGGCGTTGGTACTCCAATAGCGCACATAAATCGTGCCCGAGGTGGGCAGACCGGTGGCCGTGGTGGAATGACTGCTGCCCATGGTGCCACTGTCATGGAGGTTGCGGGCCCCCTTGCTGGTGCCCACATAGATTCGGTGATTGGTGTCTTCACTCGTATGCCCCCCGGTGAAGGTGATGGAGGTATTGGTCAGGGTGGTGCCAGGAGTGGGAGTACTGAGGGGAGCAGGGAAGCTTCCGCCGCCTGATCCACCACCGCCTTCACTAAGTGTTGTGACGATGGTTTCGTTAGAACTCGAACTTTCGTTGCCAGAAGTATCGAAGGCAGTTGCAATGAATCCATAGGATGTACCTGCATCAAGGTTGTTGACCGTTATTTGAGGGGCAGCAGGATTTGATGAGAGCCCTGAGAATATAGAAGACCCATAATCGTTTGAAGGTAAGCGCCGTTTATATACGTTATAGCCAGCCAAATCTGCTTCATTATTGGGATTCCAAGTAAGAACGACTTTGGCGGCAAATAGATTCGAACCCATCATGGAAGAAACGAGAAGAAGCAAGAAAGGAATACGCACAAATAGCGAATGTCTTGCGGCGCGAGTGTAAGAAATATTCATCAAACGATTAATCCCCTTGGTAAGTGGTTAACTCTTTAGACTCAGTTTTTATTTGGGCGTTCAACGCTACAACTTAAATAAGGTATTGTTTTGGTTTGCGATTTTGCTGAGACTGGACAAGCCTTTATTCACAATAAATTTTAAAAACACTAAACGAATGAGGACAGAATTCATGTTGTTTTGATGAATTCTGTCAATATAGAAAACGGGGAAAAAATGGATAAAACAGGGGGATGAAAAATAAAAACGTTGAGTGTGATTAGAATGAAAATAAGGAAACAATCATATTTTTCTCTAGCAAATCTCGAACCAAACTAATTTCAAAATTTTAATTAACCTTTTCAAGAATAGAATCAGAAAAAATATGCGAATCTAAAAGCATTTTTTTTAATCTTAATAATTTGAATAATAATTTTGATTGAAATGGCTTAGATAAGATTAATTTTGGACGAATAATTAGAAGGAAATTGTCAGAAAGTGCAGGTTTGTGATTTCGTGAAAAATACTTAGCTACGCTTATTTGACGATCAATATTTTGGCGGCCGGCTTTCTAATAGGTCTACCCCATTTGGTTGAGGATGCAGAGTTTTCCACTGTCATTATTTGCTCTGTGAACCTCGTGACCCTGTATCCATTTCCCTGTTAGTTCTTTTGGTCTGGTCTTTGCTGTTATTTTCAGCTTGCGATTCTGTGTGGTCTTGCCACGGGGGTCTTTATTGCTTAACTCATCTTCAATAACTTCAAATTCCAGAGATCAAAATGCCATGGTTCAGTTAATCACTATACTGCTCTACTTCGTATTGTTGGTTCTCTTCTTGGTCAGTAGCATGGTCAGTAGCACTTTTGCCCAATCGAAGTGCTTAGATGCACCTCCCCTCCCTCCACCAACAGGCCATCTGGTACAGGTATTTACCGAGGCTGCTTTGCAGACTGCAGTGTCTAATGTCAGTGAAGGTACCACGATTATGATCGCACCTGGAAATTATCAGTTAACCAAGACCCTCCATATCCGAAAGAATCATGTGACTATTCGAGGAGAACAAAATAACTGTGATGGGACAACTCTTATTGGAAAAGGGATGGAAAATAGGAACTTTGGAAATGTGCCTCACGGCATTTTTACTGAAGCAACCAACCTCACAGTTCAAAACCTCACTATTCGTAGTGTCTTTCACCACCCAATTCAATTTAGTCCGAGCGCCGATAGCCCATACATTTACAACGTTCGCCTCCTTGATGCTGGGGAGCAATTCATTAAAGGTAGCTCTGGCGGTTATGGGATAGGAGTTGATAATGGGATTGTGGAATTTACGATTATGGAATATCTCAGTGCTCCCCCTAACATAAATCATGGTGGAGGGATAGGTTATACCAATGGTATCGACATTCATGGCGGAAAGAACTGGATCATTCGTAATAATCTTTTTAAAAATTTTCATACGCCTGATAGCGCTCAACATCTCTTTAATCCAGCAGTTTTAATGTGGAATGGAGCACAGAGAACCGTTACAGAGAACAATATCTTTATTGATGTTGATAGAGCCGTAGCATATGGGTTGGTCGATAGAGGGGTAGGCCCTGACCACCGAGATGGCATCATACGAAATAACTTTGTCTATCAACGGCCTGGATTGTTTAGCTCAACAAGACGCTCCAAATCTGACGGGCTCATCATAGTATGGGATTCACCTAACTCTCAGGTGATACACAATACCCTGTTAACCAATAACAACCATGCCAACTCAATACAGTTTCGTTTCGGCACTGACGGGAGTCGAGCTAAGAACAATTTAGCGGATGCAAGTACCCGCACTCGAGATGGAGCACAATTCACACAAACGGGGAACTTTTTTCAAGCTACTAGCAGTATGTTTGTTGACCCTGGTAACGCCAATTTACATCTCAAATCCACCGCAACAAGCGCCATCGACCGGGCAGAAATCCTTGTTGAAGCATCGAGAGACATAGATGGGCAAATACGCCCACATGGAGCCAAAACGGATATTGGGGCCGACGAATATGATTCGAGTTCGTCTAGTAATGATACGGTGTCTCCCTCCGCTCCACAGAATCTAGAAGGTGTTCCTCTTCCGTAGTAAGGCAAGCTAGTGTATGTCGCTGTTTGAGGGGTAGATCTTCCCTGGGTTCCCTTCTAATCAGTCTAAATTCACACGTGTTAAGCTAAACCACATCTATCAAAGTTAGCGCGGAGGACCACGTGGCGTAAGCCCGTGGGTATCTACTGTGAAACTCCAACGGTGCTGGAACGGTTGGACTAGTCGCTCCGGCGGCGTCTCCGTTGTGTGGTTTGGAAACAATGGAGACGAGGGCGGCGGCGCTTTGCGGAGTTGAGGAAGCGGGGTGTGGGGCTCCATCTGGCGGCGTTCTGCTGGGAGTGCTCACGGTCCCTGGCGTCTCAGTCATAGCCGTGGCTTTGCCGAATGCCTACTTCGATGCGCTTGGCCTTCCAAAATTGGTTAATCGGGAGATGGCTTAACTAAACCGAACCGCCGTGTACGGTCCCGTACGCACGGTGGTGTGACGGGGAAAGCCCGCGAGGGCCTACCTATGTTGATTGGAGATTTTGATTGTGCTAGGGATGATGCTGAAAACTTTGCCCTATGGTTTCTGAAGGAAAATGCCCACAAATATAGGATAAGTGTTTCATGATTTCTACGTAGGTATGCTTTCTCGAGTTTCCATCTTTTGGCGATTAGCCTTAGGGTATGTGACCATCCTTGCCCTTGTGATAGGAGTCAATCTCTATATTCTGAACCAGTTTAGGGCCATCACACATTTAAGTGCTGAGTTAGCAACGCATCATTTCCCAGCAGTTGAGACGGCTAAGCAATTGATCAGCAGTCTCTATGCTCAACTCAAAAGTGATAAACAGTATTTAGTGTTACGAGACACCACACTTCTGAAGGAGTTTTTACAAGAAGCAGAAAACTTCAGGAAGACATTGAAAGCGCTTGAGGATCAGGAAAATGTTGGTGATACACGGCAAGTTCTTGAAAGTGTCAAGACACTTCATGAAGAATTTCATACGTTATTTTTGAGCGTCAGCGTAGAGCAAACTGAACGGACGGACATTGCCATTGCCAATTATGAACGCCAGCGAGATGCTCTTATTGATATGATGACACAAGCAATTAATACGTATATTAGGACTCAAGAAGCAAGTGTGGGGGCAATCCTTCGCGATTCTCATCTTCGTTCCGTCCAGGTGGAAGCTCTTACGCAACAACTCTTGATGATGGCCTTGGTTTTAGGCCTTGGCTTGGGCGGGGTTGCCAGTTATAGTATTCTTCGACCCTTGCGGAGGGTGAACGCCCAAATCCGTAGAATTGGCCAAGGCCAATTTGGAGGGAAGATTTCTCTGGATGTTCCGCTTGAGTTGCGAGATCTTGTTGCACAGATCAATGCGATGGGGAAAAAACTTCAAAAGCTTGACGAAATGAAATCTGAATTTTTGGCGAATATTTCTCATGAATTGCGGACTCCACTAACCTCTATTCGTGAGGGGTCTCAGTTGTTGCTGGATGGGATTCCAGGTACATTGACGAAAGATCAACGAGAAACGCTTGCGATTATTTCTGATAGTAGTCAACGCTTAAATCAGTTGATAGGCAATTTGTTGGATCTTTCAAGGATGGAAGCCGACATGGTTGCCTATAATATCCATCCGACTGATTTAAATCGTCTGGCAATTCGGGCCACTGAAAAAGTGAAGTTTTTAGCTGATCGAAAAAACATTTACATTGATATGAATTTAACTTCCGAAAAAATAAAAATACAGGAAGTCGATAGTCAAAGAATGGGACAAGTCTTCGAAAATCTTCTGTCAAATGCCATTAAATTTAGTCCTAGTGGTGCGACGGTCTCAATTCGATCTGAGCAAGAAACTGCTTCTCAAGGGATACATTTTATCGTAGAAGATACTGGGCCCGGCATTCCCCAAGAAGATTTACCTCATATTTTTGAGCGGTTTTATCAAGGGAAAACGCAAGAGGGTCGCTTGTATGTAGGAAGTGGGATTGGCCTCGCCTTGGCGAAACGGGTGATCGAAGATCATGGTGGGACGATTTGGGCAGAGAGCACATTGGGAAAAGGTACGGCGCTTCACTTTATTATCTCTCCCAAACAACCAACGACAATCATTCATTAACAACGTATGGTGAGTCCTAGAAATGAACCCTTTTTTGCCTTTTTGGTAACAATTGGGATGTTGCTATTGGGTTCATGTGCAGAGAAGAATTTTGATACTGAACGAACTGTTGAATTTCACACGGTTTCTGCGAGTAACCTCGCGGAAGTCTTAGATCCTGAGCTGGAAGATATTCCGTATTTTAAAGCTATAGCTGAAGAGCAGGAGAAACAGTTAGGGGTCTGCAAAGAGGCAGACGAATGCCGCACCGCTCACTTTCTTCGTGGTCTAACGGCCTTATTTGAAAATCGTGAATTAGCTGCGCTGCATTTTCGAAAAGTTGTTGCTTCTAGGCCAAATAGTGTATTGGCCGGCGAAAGCAGGTTTTGGTTATGGTTTTTAGATGTGTTGAATACGCCGAATAACGCAGGGTTCACCGCTCAAGAACTCATTAAGCGATTGACTCGTGAAGTGGTGGCCAAAGAACTATCCATACATGAACTAAGTACGAAAGTAGAAAATTCGTCAGTAGAAAATCTAAAAGTTGAGTTGGCTCTTAAGGATGAATTGCTGAAAAAACAGAAGCAAGCCATGATGAATTTGACTGAACAACTAGAGCAAGGGAAGAAAGATATAGCCATTCGCCAAGAGGTTCAACAAGCGCTCAAGGCAAGTGAGAAGAAAGTTGAAGAGTTAACCAATCAACTGGAAGCTTTGCGCCGAATTGATCAGGAAATTCGCGAAAAGGTTCCTCCAACTCGGCCATCTGAAAAAATGACTCCAAGTCAAGATGTGGAGCTGCCAGAAGAAACTCAAGTGCCAATGTTGGAAGACCCCCAATCTCAACCCTAGGAAGTAAAGATCAAGTGCAGAAGGAATTTCACTGCTCAAATTTTGTTGTCTAGAGGGAATTGAAAGGTCTCATATTGAGACTAGAGGAGCTATTATGCCTGACGAAAGAATTCTTGTTGTTGATGACGATCCAAGTTTATTGACCTTACTGAAAATGCGCTTGCGTTCTATGGGGTTTGTCGTAACAGCCTGTGGAACAGGTGAAGATGCGTTACATTGCGCGCAAGAAGATCCGTATGATTTTGCAATATTAGATCTTCGATTACCTGATGCTGATGGGTTAGACCTGATGGAAGAGTTACACCAACATCAAACTAACCTGCCGGTGCTGATCTTGACGGCCCACGGGTGTATCCCAAATGCCGTACAGGCAATGAAGAAGGGGGCCTATGGCTATCTCACAAAGCCCTTTGATGATAAGGAGCTACAAGAGAGTATTGATAAGGCTCTGACAACGAAACGGATGAGTGAGGAAATTCATCGTTTGCAACTGCTCGTCAATGAATTATATGGATTAGATAATGTGGTTGCTCGTAGCCCACAGATGCATGCGGTTCTCCAACAAGTGGCACGGGTTGCGAAAACTGACACAACAATTTGTATCTCCGGGGAAACGGGGACTGGCAAAGAAGTTATTGCTCGTGTGATTCATTGTAATAGCCCCAGAGCATCAAAACCCTTTGTGGCCGTGAATTGTGCAGCCGTTCCAGAAACCCTATTCGAAAGTGAATTATTTGGTCATCTCAAAGGGTCATTCACTGGCGCACATCAAAATAAACGCGGCTTAATTCACAGTGCAGATAAGGGGACACTTTTTTTAGATGAAATTGGAGAAATGCCTTTATCCTTACAAGGAAAATTACTACGAGCTATCCAAAATCGAGAAATTTTACCAGTCGGAGGACAGGTCCCGATCAAGATTGATGTGAGAATTTTAGCTGCTACAAATATTGACCTGGAGCAATCAGTAAGAGAAGGATCTTTCCGAGAAGATCTCTATTACCGAATTCATGTCGTGCCTCTTCATCTCCCACCTTTACGAGATCGACGGGATGATATTCCTTCCCTCGCCCAGTTCTTTTTGAAACGCCATGGGGAACACCACCACAAAAGTGTGAAAGGGTTTTCGCCTGAAGCTATGCAAAGTATGCTAACGTATGCCTGGCCAGGAAACGTACGAGAGTTAGAAAATCTAATTGAGCGGGCCGTGGTGATGTCCCCTCAAGAAACGATAACGGCAGAATTCCTTCCCCTTGCCACTCAAGAGGCAAAGCAACCTGGCAGTTTGCAACCGTTAACAGAAGCCAAAGAGGCTTTTGAAAAAGATTACCTCAAAGATCTGTTGTGCGCCACTCAAGGTAATATCTCGCGGGCTTCACAAATCGCAGGGCGGTATCGAGCAGATTTTTATAAACTCTTAAAAAAATATGGTCTCCATCCTTCTGATAAACCAACAGACATTCCTTCGCGTTTTACCCGTCATGAATAAATGGTGCATTTCTCCACGTGCGAAGATGAATATCCAAAATTTTTTTTACCTACAAATGGTTCTTATTACCATCTATCCGATTTTCGGAGTTCAACCAGTTTCGGGTGCCTTTTCCCAAATGGGTTTATACATTTAAAATAGTACGTAAATGAAATTCACTTTGAGTTCCTCTGCCCAGTTTGCTCTCTTCACAGGCTAGTAGGTTTTTCTAGGGGTATTTGGATTTTTCCCCTTTAGTTTCAAATAGAACCATCCGAAGAATTAGGAAAAGGTTTTTACCTAAAACCTATTGGCAATGATTGTTTTGTCTTCCAAAAATTTTAAAATTCAGATATTATTTTTTTAATTATGAGCGATCTTATTCAACAGAAAAATATAAGTTATCATGCTTGGAGAATTGGAGCGTGCGTCTTAATTGGGGGTCTGGTCATTTTTCTCTATAAGGACGTCCTATGGGGGATGGGAAGTGATTGGAATAACAATCCGGACTATTCCCATGGTTTTTTAGTGCCATTTCTTTCGCTCTTTTTCATTTGGGAACGCTGGAAAGTGTTAACAGATGAGACCCCATCTCCTAGTACATGGGGTATAGGACTTTTGTCGCTAGGTTTGGTTTCGCTGGTTATTGGACTCGTTGGTGCAGAACTGTATGTTCAACGAATGTCGTTAATTGTTGTCATATCCGGCATTGTTCTATTGATTCTAGGGTGGAAATATCTGTGGTTATTAAGCCTTCCTATTGGGTTTTTAATTTTCATGATTCCATTGCCTGCGATTGTTGTGAATACTATTGCCTTTCCCTTACAGCTTTTTGCAGCACAAACGGCCTCATTTTGTTTATTTTCTCTTGGTATTCCAGTGCTTCGAGAGGGCAATCTGATCATGCTTGCCTCTACAACGTTGGAAGTTGCTGAGGCCTGTAGTGGATTGCGTTCGTTGTTGTCATTGTTAGCCTTAGGCACGGTATATGGATATTTTTCCCAAAACGTGATGTGGAAACGTTGGGCGTTGGTGATTCTCTCTGTGCCTATTGCCATTGTGGCCAATGCTGCTCGGGTTAGTGGTACAGGAATTCTGGCGCATTATTTTGGGGCAGAAGCTGCTGAGGGGTTTTATCATACCTTTGAAGGATGGCTTGTCTTTGTCGTTGCTTTTGTCTTGCTCTTTACCTGTGGGTTGATATTAAGAAAAATTGGGCGTCAAGTCCCTGCAACGTCAACCGTTACTGCCTAATGATGAAAAAGTGGCCTTTCCTAATTGCGATTCTCTTACTACTTGGGACGTTTGTCCTTATTCAATCGGTTCAAAAAAATGAACAACTCATGAGTAACAAACCATTCGAACAGTTTCCCTTAAATCTTTCGATGACATGGAAGGGGAGGGAATTAGGTTTAGACGAGAAAGTGTTAGATATCCTGAAATTGAGTGATTATATGATGCGGGTCTATGTTCCTGTCGTTGCACAAGGCGGAGAAGAAGTTGAGTTAGTTGGGAATGCTCAACATATACCCACCATGGCTAGTGCTGCGTCTCGTCTGCCGGTGTGGCTCTATGTCGGCTTTTATCAGAGCCAACGGACTGGGGCGACCTATCATTCTCCAAAAAATTGTTTGCCAGGAGCTGGGTGGCAGTTTATGGAATCAGACTTTACCACGTTAACCATGCCAGATCAGGCAAAGATTACGGTGAATAAGGTGCTTATCCAAAAGGGCTTGGAGAAACAAATTATCTTGTATTGGTACCATGATAGAGGTCGAGTGATTGCGAGTGAATATTGGGCGAAAGGCTATCTGGTCTGGGATGCTATGACGAAAAACCGCTCAGATGGTTCGTTAGTAAGGATCTCTGTTCCTGTCAAAGAGGGTACGGTAGAAGAAGCGTTCGACCATGGAGTGAAATTTTTACATGATGTGTGGCCGACGTTACTTGAACACATGCCGGATCATTCCGTGATCTAATCTTTCTAGAAAATCCATCCCAAAGGTTCGTATGAGTATGTGGGTCATTCCCTGTTTTCTGAGTGCAGGGGGAGCTCTCCTTCTTGGAGCTATCCTGTATACGAAAAAGGTCGGCAACCCCATTTTTGCCCCATTGTCTTTCGTCATGGGGGTATTAACCTGGATTCATGGTCTTAATGGATTTATTACCTTGTTCCCTGAATATCTACTCATGGGAAAACGTTGGATTCTTTTTGGGGAATTGGCTCTACCTGTTTCGCTTGGGTATGTGACCCTTACCTTCCTGCGTCATCTCTCTCCTGCTTCAAATAAAAGAATTTACAACAAGTTTGTCATCATAGCAGTGGGCGCCATTTCATTGAGCTTCGGGCTCCTGGCTTGGCCTGAAATAATCCTTCAACAAAATCCTGATGGAGAGATTGTCTTCCCTAGATTTGTCGGGTGGATTATTTGGGGGTTTATTCTTCTCGCATTAGTTATAGGATTATCTCAGGTGGAACAAATTCTTCGTCAAACTCGTGATCCTCTACGTTTCCAAATGAAATTTGTGTTGATTGGACTAGGTGGCTTGGCTGGGATTGCCATTGCTCAAGCCAGTCAACTGCTCTTATTGCCGGTGTGGACACATTCAAATGTCTGGGTAGGAGGAATCGCTGCGTGTATATCTTTGGCATTGATTGCGTTTGGGTTAATGCGATGGCGCCTATACGATTTGAGCCAAAAAGTCCAAGTGAGTCACCAGGCCTTGTATACCTCTCTTACGTTCTTATGCGTTGGAGGATATTTGATCCTGGTTGGAATCGTAGCAGAGGTGATCAAGGAAACTGGATGGGGAATAGGGGATGCTCTTGGGGCTCTGCTTCTTTTTGTTGCAGGGATTGGATTAGTTGTCGTACTTGCCTCACGGCAAGTTCGTGCTGAATTGCAGCAATTTGTCTCGAGGCATTTTTTTCGTACGAGATATGATTATCGTCAAAAGTGGTTGGAAGTGACCGAGGCCTTTTCTGCCTGTGATGATAGCCAAGAAATTTGGGATCGATATCTTGAATGGTTGAGTCGAACTTTTGGCGCTCCTCGTGTCACGATTTGGAAGCGATTTGACGTGGATGGACAATACCATCAAATTCGAACAATTAACTCAGAAGTTCCTCCTCCTCCAATAGCAGAGACGCATGGTTTGATTCAACAAATTCATTTTCATAAAGATCCATTTATTATTAATCACAAAAAACATCACGATAAGCAACTCAAAGACTTCCTTCAAAAGACAGAGGCACATATTTGTGTGCCTTTGGTGACCTCAAAGGCAGATATTATAGGGTTTTGCACATTAAGCAGGGAGCTGCATGATCGCAGCTATGATCATGATGACTTTGATCTTCTTCGTGCCATTGCCCATCATGTGACCATGTTATTAATTCAATTTCAATTAGTTGAAGATCGAAATGTGACAGCTAAATGGGAAGCGGTGCATAGGTTTTCAGGGTTTTATCTTCATGATTTAAAAAATCTGGCCTCAAGTTTATCAATGGTGGTTCAAAATGCTGAACAATATGGCCAGGACCCTGACTTTCAGGCTTCGGCGATGCGCACAGTCCGTAAGACTTCTCAACGTATGATGGAGCTTATGGCCAAGCTGGCCAACCAGTCAAAAGGCCTTGAAAAAGAAAAACAGAAAAATGTTCCTGCTGTTGATATGAATGATATCATTCAAGAAACCCTGGACTCTCTGAATGGTTCTGGTTGTCTTCCAACATTTCATCCTGGAACAAATATTCCACAACGACAATTGCAAGTAGAGCCCATGAAGCAAGTCTTGTTGAATATCATCTTGAATGCTCGTCAAGCGATGGAGGGTAAAGGCTCTATAGATATTGCCACGATGACTGAGGGCCGGGATCTGAAGGTGGAAATTAGGGACACGGGCCCTGGTATTCCTAGCCATCGATTAGAAAACTTGTTCCAACCGTTTAAAAGTTCGAAGAAAACAGGGTTGGGAGTTGGTTTGTTCCAATGTAAGCAAATGGTTGAAGATAATCATGGGCATATACGTATTGAAAGCCAAGAAGGGCATGGAACCAAAGTTATTCTTACGTTTCCAGCTGAAACTGCCGATACGTAAGGTGAGGGCTAAGGCCGGATGTATTTACTAGTGATATTTCAATAATATGAGATAGACATGGATAAATTGGATCACAAAGAAGGTGTATCTTTACTGCCAGCTCTACTGCTGGTCGATGATAGCCAGGAAATTCGGGAACAAATGAAGTGGGGCTTGAAGCCTCAGTACACTATTTTTGAAGCGGATAGCCGTGACAAGGCGTTAGAAATATTACGGCGAGAGAAGGTGATGTTGGTTACCTTAGATTTAGGTTTACCTCCAGATGCAGATGGGGCCTCAGAGGGATTACGGGCCTTAGAGCAAATTATTGAAGTGAATCCTCTTGTCAAAGTTGTGGTGATCACGGGAAATCAAGATCGTGCGAATGCATTAAAGGCCATTGAATTAGGGGCCTATGATTTTATGGAGAAGCCTGTCGACTTAGATGTTTTGAAGACGGTACTCCAACGAGCAGGCTATTTGTCTGGTTTAGAGCAAGAAAACCAAAAATTATTGGAGCGTGAAGAAAAACGTGGAATTCCAGACATTATTGGTGCCAGTCCAGTTATGGTCAAGGTTTTTGATACGATTCGGCGCGTGGCAAGTTCTGATATATCAGTATTGGTTGTTGGAGAAAGTGGGACAGGGAAAGAATTGGTTGCACGGGCCATTCACCAACAAAGTCCTCGGAAAGATGGGCCATTTATCGCAATTAATTGCGGGGCCATTCCAGAGACACTTTTAGAAAGCGAACTGTTTGGTCATGAAAAGGGTGCTTTTACAGGGGCTCATATGCAACGTCCAGGGAGAATCGAATCTGCTGAAGGGGGCACACTCTTTCTGGATGAAATTGGGGAAATTACCCCAGCTCTTCAGGTCAAACTTCTTCGAGTCTTGCAGGAGCGGACCGTCGAACGGGTGGGTGGGCGAGTTGAAATTCCTGTAGATACACGAGTCTTGGCCGCTACCAATAGTGACTTACAATTGGCCATGAAAGAGGGACGATTTCGCGAGGATTTGTTTTATCGATTAAATACAGTCACAATTCCAGCCCCGCCATTGCGTGATAGAGGTGCGGATATTACGATGTTGGCAAAAGTGCTGCTTCAACGTTTTGGTGAAGAGGCCAAAAAGAAGATTGCCGGCTTTTCAAGAGAAGCGCTCTTGTCACTAGAGCAATACCATTGGCCGGGGAATGTTCGGGAATTAGAAAACCGTATTCGTCGAGCCGTAACCCTGACGGACAGTCCGAGAATCTCTCCTGCTGATTTAGACCTGGATGAGCCAAAAGATGTTCAAGCGGGCCCAACTCTAAAAGAGGCTCGAGATGAAGTGGAAAAGCGCATCATTGAACAAACACTTACTAAAACCGGGGGAAATATTACCAAAGCTGCCACAATTCTTTCCGTGAGCCGTCCTACTCTTCATGACCTAATTTCCCGCCACGATATTAAAAAGTAAAATATATTTCATAGTCATGCTTCTTGCCAGGTTTGGTATTTTATGACCGGTATGATGCGTTAATTTTGACGTAATCGTAGGTCAAGTCGGTAGTCCATTGCCTGGCTGTTCCTTTCCCTATGCCAAGAGATACCGAAATCGTATATGCTGGCTTTTGCATGATTTTTTCAACTTGGCGTTCGATGCGTTTCCCTAAGCCGTTCCCATTTTTTACTATAATTACCTCATTAAATGCGATAACGATGCGTTCGGCATTGAGAGCATAGCCAGATCTTCCTAATGCAGCGATGAGGCGTCCCCAATTTGGATCAGCACCAAAAATAGCTGTTTTTACAAGCAATGATGTGGCAAGAGTTTGAGCAATACGTTTAGCCGCTTGATGACTGGCCGCCTCATTGACTTGGATTTCAATAACCTTGGTGATGCCTTCCCCATCCCGGCAAATCTCCATAGCTAGATTGTGACAAGCCTCATGCAATAGCCCTTGAAATTGTGCATGGGCTGACCCTTTGGATGGAATGGCTTTATTGCCTGCTTTTCCATTGGCCAGGCAAAGCACGGTGTCGTTGGTGCTGGAGTCACCATCAATAGAAATGCAATTAAATGTTTGATCCACGATGGTCTGCAGCATTTTTTGTAAGACTCTTGCTTCAATGACTGCATCCGTTGTGAGATAGGCCAGCATTGTGGCCATATTCGGATGGATCATCCCTGACCCTTTTGCCATACCACCTATGGTAACCACTCTCCCTGCGATGGTTTGTCTAATCGCAACGGATTTCGGTCGTGTGTCGGTTGTCATAATCGCTTGAGCTGCTTTTCGAGCCCCAGTCTTTGTAAGTTGGGAAATGAGAATTGGAATGCCTTTTCGCAAAGTCTGCATAGGCAGTGGGACTCCAATGACTCCAGTCGAGCTAACAAAAACAGAATGGGTGGGAATTCCTAATTGGGTTGCCACGAGGTTGGCAGTTTCCTTTGCATGTTTGACACCCTCAGCTCCAGTAAACGCATTGGCGTTACCACTATTGACGATCATCGCTTGGCCAATTCTTTTTTTGAGGTGGCGTCTTCCGAGAGTCACGGCGGCGGCAGGGAGCGTATTTTTTGTGAATACACCAGCCATGGGACCAGGAGTTTCTGAAAACAGTAGCGCTAAATCGAGTTGCTTCCCCTGTTTGATGCCGCAATGGATTCCTGCTGCGGCAAACCCCTTGGGTGCGGTGATTCCACTGTTGCCTTGTTTAGACATAACGTGCCTCTATTTTGTAGCTACAAAAGGGCAAGGTATTAGGGGAAGAGGCCTGGACTCGTTAATCCCATGGTTTCAGGAAAGCCAGCCATAAGATTCATGCATTGCATGGCTTGACCTGCGGCACCTTTGACCAGATTGTCGAGAGCTCCGTTACTAACAATATGGCCTGTTCGCGGATCATGTGTATAGCTTAGATCACAAAAATTTGCTCCCCGCAAATTTCGAGGGTTGACGAACTCAGCCTGAGGAAACACTCGAATAAATGGTTCACCCTCATAATAGTCTTCATAAAGATTTTCTAAATCTGCAGGGACTACATACGATAGGAGTTTAGCGTAAGCAGTACTTAATATCCCTCGATTCATTGGAATGAGGTGCGGGGTAAACATGAGTGATATGGGTGAACTGGTTCCTGACTCAGACTCCGAGAGGAGATTGTTAAGTGCTTGCTCGATCTCTGGTAGATGACGGTGTGTGGCAATTTTATATGCATGAATTGCTTCATGGGCTTCTGGAAAATGAAAGCCTAAGGCTGGCGACCGGCCAGCGCCCGATACCCCTGATTTTGTATCAATGATAATGGAGTGGGGCTCAATAAGATTTTTAGCAATAAGCGGAGCGAGTTGTAAAATTGCGACTGTGGGGTAACAGCCGGGAACGGCGACTAATGGGCTGTTTTTGATTGCAGAGCGATGGAATTCTGGCAATCCATAGACCGCTGTATGCAATAATTCCGGATGAGAATGAGGTATCTGATACCATTGTTCGTAAACCTGAGGATCGGTGAGTCGATAATCAGCACTCAAATCGATGACCTGTTTTTTGTGTGAAAGGAAATCAGCCACAGGTTCTAGGGACTGGGTATGGGGTAGTGCAAGAAATATCAAGTCCACGTTTTTGGCAATGGCTGGCACATCTAGAGATGAAACTTGACTTTCAATGATCTTAGTCAAATTGGGAAGAAGGCTGGAAACTGAGAGCCCTTCTGATTTACTTGAAGCTACTATGCGGCGAATGTGTATGTTGGGGTGAAGGGTCAGGAGACGCAACAATTCTCCACCAGTGTATCCACTTGCGCCGATGACAGCGACCTCTAATTTTTCGGTCATGAAAGCCTCACTCAAATATCATGCAGGACGTACATACAATTGAAATAGTAGATGTACAGCCTGTTCTTGTCTCTTCACGTGTTGGATCAGCAAGTCGTTCTGTATCTGTCTTAATATGAAAAAAGGGGAGGCTCTTTTGAACCTCCCCTCACGCATTCCTTCTATATGGTGTTCTTTCAGAGAGCAGAAATTAGCGTTTTGAATATTGGAATTTTGCTCTGGCTCCTTTTTGCCCATATTTCTTGCGTTCTTTGACCCGCGAATCGCGTGTGAGCAGCCCCTGCTTTTTGAGAGGATCACGTAATTCGGCAGTATGTAAGGCTAAGGCTTTAGCAATAGCATGCCGAAGGGCTCCAGCTTGGCCTGAGATTCCACCTCCGGCAAGGGTGGCCTTCACATTAAATTGTCCCTCAGTTTTTGTCACTTCAAAGGGTATTTGCACTTGAATTTGGTGTGATAATCTCGGGAAATAATCTTCTAAGGCGCGAGAGTTAATCTGAATATTCCCTTGGCCCGGTTCTATCCAGGCCCGAGCAATTGCATATTTCTTTTTCCCGGTGGCGTATTGAATGGTGTCAACCATAATCTCGCGGTCTCTCCTTCTTTTGCTAAAGAGTTAGGGGGGGGCTGAACCTATAAGGACAAAGGGCTAGGGTTTTGCGCTTGATGGCAATGCTCGGATCCACTATAAATCCGAAGCTTTCTAGCCATTTGTTTTCCCAATGTGCATTTAGGCAACATTCCTTTAATGGCTTTCGATAAGATCTCAGTAGGTTTTTTTGCATGAAGATGTTCCGCTGAGATCGATTTAATACCTCCTGGATAGCCAGTATGATGATAATAAATTTTATCTTTAAATTTGTTGCGCGTAAATTGTATCTGACTTGAGTTAATAATAATGACGTGATCTCCGGTGTCCACATTTGGAGTGAAAATAGGCTTATGCTTTCCACGGAGAATAGAAGCCACTTGGGTTGCAAGGCGACCAACGGTTTTTCCTTTGGCGTCAACCACAAACCATTTTCGTTCAACTTCCAATGGTTTCGCTTGAAATGATTTCATGAGAATGCGGGTTCCTTTCCGGCAATCGATAAATGTAAAGCAGAACAAGGCTTACGCTTCAGGTTGCTGGGTTCCTTTTTGATCTAGCTTAGAAAGCCAAGTATCTAAATCTTCCCCTCCGCGTTGTTCCAAGACTTCAGGTGTGACATAGATTGGACATTGGCTCCGAACCGCTAACGCAATCGCATCGCTGGGACGGGAGTCAACAGATTTTTCTAAGCCATCTTTTTCTAATAGGAGCGTTGAGAAATACGTATTATTTTTGACTTCCGTAATGACCACTTTGTTGAGGGTGAACCCGAGGTGCGAGGTAAAGCTACAGATCAGGTCATGGCTCATTGGTCTTGGCGGAACAACATTCTCTAAGGCCAGCCGAATAGAGGTTCCTTCGGCCGTTCCCACCCATATAGGCAATACTTCAGAGTTTTGTTCATCACGAAGGACAACAATTTGCGTGTCCGTATTTGGGTCAACTAAAACGCCGTGTACTTTAAGAGGAATAAGCGTATTGGTTTCAGCCATCACTGTGACACCATGGAGAATTGCAACGGATGTGAGAGAGAAACATATAGAGTGTTACGCATCAGGTTTTCCAAAGTCTTCAGGCTTGAGGTTTTCCAGCCATCGCTCTAATTCTTCAGAGTTTTGTTTATGTAACACTTCCCCAGAGGCGAAAATCGGTGCCTCTGTGCGGAGTGCAACGGCAATCGCATCACTAGGTCGAGAATCGATGGTAAACTCAGAATCCCCAAACAAGAGATGGATTTTTGCAAAATAGGTATTTTCCTTCAAGTCAGAAATAACCGTACTGATGACTTTTGCATCCATATTATCCAACAGGGTTTTCATGAGGTCATGGGTCATGGGCCTTGGCGGAGCAATTTTCTCTAGTGCAAAGCTGATCGCACTGGCCTCAGATTTCCCTACCCAAATGGGAAGCATATCAGAATGTTCTTCATCTCGAAGTATGACGATATAGGCATTATTATAGGGATCAAAGAGCAGACCCCTTACATTCATTTGGTTTAACATAAATGGAGAATACTAAGTAAAATAGTGTATTTGTGAAATCCAACCTTAAAAAATACCATTACATTCCAAGAAAAGTCAATAAAAACCAGGAGTTATCCATACATATTCTCTTAGAGCTGAATGAGAAAAACTCGATAACGTTAGTATACACTACTAGGAGTGATAAAAGGAGATTGTCTACCAGGAAATTTTGATGTAGGAAGATTGAGGCCCCTTCTGAGAGTTGTCGCAAATCTCTTCTTGGCTTAATGTTGGGCTTGTAGCTGCAGCTTGACCGATTGCTTGATCCAATTAGCCACTTTGTTGGGGGGAAGTAAGACTTTTTCCCCAGTTTTTCTATCTTTTATCTCCAGGGTATTGTTGGCTAAGCCTTTGTCGCCAATAATAATGTGATAGGGGGTGCCAATCATATCGGCGTCATTGAATTTGACGCCTCCTCGTTCATTCCGATCATCAAGCAAGACTTCTATGATATCCTCCGCTAATTCCTGATAGAGCTGCTCGGATGCAAGACGAACGGCGTCCGAATTCGTGACAGGTAAAATATGGGCCTGGAAGGGCGCGATGGGCATAGGCCAGCAAATACCTTTTTCATCATGGTTTTGCTCAATAGCGGCGGCGGCGGTTCGTCCGATCCCAATGCCATAACAGCCCATAATTGCGGGATGACTTTGGCCATCTGGGTCAAGATAAGTGGCCTCCATTTGTTCACTATATTTGGTGCCTAACATAAAGACATGACCGACTTCGATGCCTCGTGCAGTTTGAAGAGGGCTACCAGTTTTTGGAGACGGATCCCCAGCTTGAGCTTGCCGGAAATCACCCCAAGCATCAATAGTAAAATCTCGTGTTGAGTTGACGTTAACCAAATGAACATCTAGTTCATTGCCGCCAACAATAAAATTGTTAAGTACTCCGATGGCGTGATCCGCCAGAATGCGCACATTGGAAAGTCCTACGGGTCCGACAAATCCTACCGGAGCGGTCGTTATTTTTCTCACCAGCTCAGGTGATGCCATCTTTAGATCATGTAGTCCCAAAAACCGCTGAATTTTTATTTTGTTTGCCTGATGATCTCCACGGATTAATACGGCTGCAATCTCGTTGTCACCCGTTTGATATAGCAAGGTTTTTACTACGCTCTTGGCTTTGACTTTGAGCAATGCGCAAAGGTCTTCAACTGATTTGGCATGTGGGGTGGAGACTTTTTCTAAGGGTTGGAGGGCCTCGGGTGCTTTTGCTCTTGGAGGCAAGACCTCTGCTCGCTCCACATTGGCGGCGTATTGGCTATCTGGGTCGAAGACGATTAATTCTTCTCCGGTATTAGCTAAGACCATGAATTCGTGTGAGGAGATGCCACCGATAAGTCCGGTATCAGCCTCGACCGGTCGAAATTGTAAGCCGGTTCGAGAAAAAATACGACAGTAGGCGTCGTACATTCGCTGATAGTTTTCTTGCGCTCCGGCTTCGTGTTGGTCAAAGCTGTAGGCATCCTTCATGATGAATTCTCTTCCCCGCATCAATCCAAATCGCGGTCGAATTTCATCACGAAATTTTGTTTGGATTTGATAGAGAGTGAGTGGCAATTGACGGTACGATCGAACTTCTCGTCGAAACAGATCGGTCACAACTTCCTCATGTGTGGGGCCTAAACAAAAGTCTCGTTCATGTCTATCCTGTAAACGAACAAGTTCCTTTCCATAAAAATCCCAACGGCCAGTCTCTTTCCATAGCTCTGCCGGTGAGAGGATTGGCAGTAAGAGCTCTTGAGCACCGGCCCGATTCATTTCTTCCCGAACAATGGCTTCGATTTTTCGAATAACACGGAGGCCAAGAGGAAGATAGGAATAAATGCCGGAGGCCACTTTTCTTATCATGCCGGCTCGCAGCATCAAGCGATGGCTGATCACTTCAGCCTCGCCAGGGTCTTGTCTCATGGTTGGTATGAACGATTGTGAAAGTCGCATGGGTATCCTTTTCTACACGTAGACCCAAAAAACACAGATTGGAGGAGTCATGAACGGTACTGTACTGTAGATGATGAGGCGAGATCTATTGAAGAATCCGATGGATGTCATTCCAGAAGGCATAGCCCATGAGACAAAATAAGACTAGAATTCCAGCCTGTTGGGCGATTTCCCGTGACCGCTCTTGTAAGGGGCGGCCTAAAATGGCTTCACAGGCAAAAAAGAAGAGATGTCCACCATCTAGAACGGGTATAGGCAATAAATTGAGTATGCCGAGATTGATGCTGAGGATAGCAATGAGCCACATGATGCTACCAAGACCTTGTTCAGCATGTTCTCCAGAAACATCGGCGATCATCAGTGGTCCGCCAATATTTTTTGAAGAGATTTCGCCTGTGATCAACTTCACAATTCCAATGACCGTAAGCTCGCACCACTCCCACGTAGCCTTTAAGCCGTCCCATGGAGCCAGGTACCAGGAGGGACTGCGCAAGATGCTACCTCGCCCTGAGATTTGAATGCCAATTCGGCCAATGGTCAGTGTCTCTCCTTCAGGGCTGGTGATTGTGTGGGGTTCAGGTGTAATCGAAAGAGCCAATGGCGTCCCTTTTCGCTCGACCTGCATTGCTAGGGGAACCCCAGGATTCTTTCGAACAATTTTGGTCATTTGAGACCAGGTTGCAATCGATATGTCATTGATTTGCGTAATTCGGTCCTCAGGTTGTAGGCCAGATATTTTGGCAGGAGTGTCAGGCATGACCTTTCCTACAATCGGCGCATGATCTTCAATGCCGAGTAGGTAAATGGGCTCATCGTCAGGTTTGTCGGGATTGATTTCAGCTGTCGGCGTTATGATAAATGTCTTAGAGCTTGTTCCACGCCGGACATCAAGTGTGACCGGCCGACCGTTGGTGGTATGAAGAATTTGATACAATTCTCCCAAAGTGGAAATTTCTTCTTCATTGGCTCGGGTAATGCGATCATTCAGTTTCAAGCCGGAGAGGGCAGCAGGGGATCCAGGTGTTATGGCTTCCACGATGGGCAACATCTTCTCAATGTTGGGGAGGAAGAGAGGGGCTCCGAAGCCTAACATGCCGGTAAAAATTAAATAACTGAGGATGAAATTAAACCCTGGCCCTGCTGCGACAATCAACATTTTGTGGAGAAGGGATTGATGCATGAACGAAACTTTTTGATCTTCAGCAGAAATCGTTTCGCTACCTTCTTCGCCAAACATTTTGACGTAGCCGCCCAGCGGAATAGCGGAAACAACAAATTCGGTTTCTCCTACTTGTCGCCCGACTAATCGAGGACCAAATCCAATAGAAAATTTGAGCACTTTGACGCCGACCCATCGGGCCACAAGATAATGCCCATATTCATGAAAGGTAACAAGGACACCCAAAACGATCAAAAACCACCATAGTTTTTGACCGAAAACGAAAATAGAGTCTGGAGAGAAAAGGGCGAAACTATTCATGATAAAGTGAGCTGGAATAGGTCATTGCAGGTCATGCCTTTGCCGTACAGGTTTTCATTACGTCCTGTGCTGTTTGTCGAGCCCATTGGTCGACTTCAAGGACGTCTTCAATGGTGTGTATGGGAGATGGAATATACGCTATCATAGTTTCCTGAATTACTTTGGGAATATCCAAAAAGGTGATGTGGTTATTGAGAAAGGCATGGACTGCCACTTCATTGGCCGCATTGAGGGTAGGAGGCAGTCCGGCTCCTCCTGCCAAGGCATCATAGGCCAATTGCAAACAAGGGAACTTTTCGGTATTTGGAGGGCAAAACGTAAGTTTCCCGATTTTCCCTAAATCCAACAATGGCGGTTGGAGCGGGACACGTTCGGGGTAATTCATGGCATAAGAAATAGGAGTACGCATATCTGGGTGCCCTAATTGCGAAATCACAGATCCATCGCAATATTCTACCAAAGAATGAATAATGCTTTCGCGGTGAATCACCACGTCAATTTGGGACGCAGGAAGATCAAAGAGCCACTTGGCCTCAATGACTTCAAGTCCTTTATTCATGAGTGTAGCGGAGTCGATGGTAATTTTGGCTCCCATTTCCCAATTCGGATGTTTCAGTGCTTGCTCCGTGGTCACATGCTCAAGGGCGGAAGCATTCCAGTCCCAAAAGGGACCACCTGAGGCGGTTAGGACCACCCGTCGGATATCAACTTTTCGATGTCCTTCCATAGATTGAAATATGGCGCTATGTTCGCTATCTATAGGGAAGATGGTGACGCCATGTTTTTTGGCTTCCTGTTGCATGAGTTGTCCAGCCATTACCATCGGCTCTTTATTAGCTAAAGCTACTTGGCGGCCGGCTTGAATTGCTGAAAGCGTTGGGTGTAAGCCTGCGCCACCCACAATGGCTGAAATCACTAAGTCACATTCTGGAAATTTTGCGATCTCACAGAGCCCGGTTTCTCCATCTAAGATTTCAATATTGGTGGTCTCGAGGCGTTCTTGTAAACGTTGGGCCGCATCGGGGCAAGCAAGGGCCACAACTTTAGGATGAAAGGTTCGAATCTGGTCTTCCAATTTTCGATCATTGGATCCCGCCGCTAATCCGACAATCTGAAAACGATCAGGAAATTTCGAGACAACATCTAAAGTGCTAGCGCCAATAGAACCGGTTGATCCCAAGATGACGATGCGTTTCACGAAATACGGATCCTTTGATGTGGCGTGGAACTTGTTTTAAGAAGGTAGAGAAAACATGGCATAGTAATACATCGCAGGTCCAGTGAATAGGAGGCTGTCCACCCGATCAAGAACACCGCCATGGCCCGGAATAATGGAGCCTGAATCCTTTACATTCGCACTACGTTTGATGGCTGACTCAGCTAAGTCTCCCATTGCCCCCAGAAAGGCAAAGATCACGCCCAGCATAACGCATTGGCCAACGGAGAAAAAGGGGAGAAAGGTCAATTTACAGATAATCGCTCCGATCATAGAAAATATTACTCCACCAACCAAACCCTCGATTGTTTTCTTTGGACTGAGTATTGGCGCGAGAGGGTGCTTCCCCAATGATTTGCCCACAAAGAACCCGCCGGTATCGGATAACCATGTGACGATCATCACAAAAAAGATCAAAGCCACGCCATATTCTACATTTCGTAATAGAGGATAATATCCCAATAATAGGCCGATATAGAAGATGCCAAATATGTAAGCACTCCAAGTGGGAAGTTGTTGCTTTGTGGTCATAGGCGATATGCAAAACCTGGCCGTGATGATAATCACAAGCACTAATAGGCTAATGAGCAAGATTTGAGGAAGGCCATGGTGCATGGCGAGCAGAAGGAGTGCGGCGCCAAAGCAGGAAAGGACTTTCATCAAGGTGACACTAGCTTCTGAAAAGTACAAAGAGAGAAATTCCCAGAGAGCAAACAAGGCGATGAGTCCAATGAGCAGAGAAAACAACCAAGGAGGAGAGTGGCGTATGCCCACATACAATAATGGGATAAACACTAATGCAGAATACAACCGTCGGAGATCCATTATGGGTTTTCGCAATGCGGGACTTAGTGGCCTGTTGCTGATTAGAGGTGGAAAAAGATTGTGGTGTATTGTTAGGAAGGCACGGTTTGAGTGACTCGCCCAAATCGGCGTTCACGCTTTTGGTAGTCCAAGAGAGCCACCAATGTTTCGCAACGTCGAAAATCAGGCCAGAGGGTGCGGGTGAAATAGAGTTCCGTATAAGCAATCTGCCAAGGAAGAAAGTTGCTAATCCTGGTTTCTCCAGAAGTACGGATGAGTAAATCTGGATCTGGAAGTCCGCAGGTCGTAAGGTGCTGTTCAAACAGGTTTTCATCAATTTGCTCAGGAGATAGAGAGCCCATTTGAACTTCTAGGGCTAGTTGTTGGACGGCGTCAAGGATTTCAGCTCGTCCCCCGTAACTCAGGGCGACTGCCAACGTCCGAGTTGTATACTGGGCCGTTTCTTCTGCAACTTCCGAAACTAACCCATGAACGGGAGAGGGAAGTTGTTCAAGGCGTCCAATCGGGAGAAAGCGGACATGTCGATCATGAAAACGTTGTCGTTCTTTAGTCAGGTATTGTTCCAACAAGCCCATGAGTAAGCGAATTTCTGAATCAGGACGATTCCAGTTTTCTTGAGAAAATGCATAGATGGTCAGGAACGGAATGTTCAGTTCATAGCCCATGTCCAGGACATCTTGAAGGGCGTGAAGGCCTTCTTTATGTCCGGCAATACGGGGAAGGCCGCGTTGGGCTGCCCATCGACCGTTGCCATCCATGATGATAGCGATATGTTGCGGGAGTGAGGTGAGATCGAGTTGATCTCGTAATTCATCCTCAGTGAGGTGGCCGGATTCTCCTGCCTGAAATTCATCCATGAATGACGCTGAACCGTTGAGGCGAATGTTGAGGACCACGCATGAGTCCCCAGTTCAAAATATACACGAAAAGAGGGAAAATGATGAACAAAATTCAGTCTAATAATGAATAAGATTCTTGTCAAATTTGATGTATTGAATTGCGTTTGGTTGTGAAATTGCGCCCACTTCAGAGATGGGCTATACTCACCTCCTTCGTCAATCGTTTTCCGCATAATTCCTTTTCCACCATGCCATAATGATGACTCCGAGCCCTTCAGATTTTGCTCTTCAAGAACAGGACATACTTCAGGCGCTGAATAAGGCGAAGCCGCGAGATGTGGACTACGCGGATATGTATTTGGAGTCTTCAGTGACTGACTCTGTCTCCATGGAGGAAAGCTTGGTCAAGCGCGCCGTGAAAAATGTGGCCCAGGGGGCAGGTGTCAGGGCGATTTCAGGCGAACGGACTGGTTTTGCCTATTCAGATGATCTTTCAGTTCGGGATTTAGAACAGGCTGCTGAAACGGCCCGCTATATCGCAGAATCTCCACAAGGAGATATTCCAGTCTCGGTGACGCATCGTACTGGTCCTTCACAGAATCTTTATCCACTGACACAGCCCTTGACTGACATTACGACCGAAGCGCGTGTTGATTTATTAAATGATATTGATATTGAAGCCAGAAAATACGATCCTCGTATTGCCAAAGTCATGGCATCTTTTAATACTGAACAAAAAATCTTTTTGGTCATGAACTCAGAAGGTCAACTTGTGGGAGATGTGCAACCTCTGGCCCGGCTTCAAGTTACCTGTATTGCGGAAGATGGTGAAAATAGACAAGTAGGAAGTTACGGTGGTGGAGGGCGCGTCGGGTTTTCTTTCTTCGTTGAAAATGGGAGAGCTTTGGAATTTGCCCGAGAGGCTGCGCGCCAAGCGATTGTGAATTTAGATGCTGTGGATGCGCCAGCCGGTGTTATGCCAGTGGTGTTGGGCGGAGGGTGGCCAGGGATCTTGCTTCACGAAGCTGTTGGCCATGGATTGGAGGCAGATTTTAATCGTCGTAAAACCTCGGCCTTTAGTGATCTAATTGGGAAGTCAGTGGCTTCTGAGTTATGTACCATTGTTGATGATGGGACGCTGCCATTTCGACGTGGCTCTATGAATATTGATGATGAGGGGACCACAACTTCCCGAACGATGCTCATTGAAAAGGGTATTTTACGTGGCTATATCACGGATCGAATGAATGCCCGGCTCATGGGTATTCCTCTAACGGGAAATGGCCGGAGGGAAGATTTTCGTAGCGTAGTGCTCCCTCGAATGACGAATACCTTTATGTTAGCTGGAGAGTCTGATCCGCAAGACGTTATCCAGTCCGTCAAAAAAGGACTGTATGCCGCTTCTTTTGGTGGTGGCCAAGTGGATATCACTAGTGGAAAGTTTGTGTTTTCTGCTAGTGAAGCCTATCTCATCGAAGAAGGAAAATTGACAAAACCTGTTAAAGGAGCGACTTTGATTGGCAATGGTCCGGATGTCCTCAAAAAGGTCTCAATGGTGGGGCACGATATGAAATTGGACGAAGGGATTGGGACTTGTGGGAAAGAAGGCCAATCCGTTCCTGTCGGTGTGGGCCTTCCCACCATCAAGGTAGATGAGATGACTGTTGGTGGAACCGCCATGGGTTAGTGAAAGAGCACCTTGTTAATTTTTATCTCTTCCGTACTATGAGTTCTATCCCAACAACGCAGATTGACCGTTTCCCAGAGTTAGCGACAACGGTTCTTGGTCGTGCAAAGTCCTTGGGCGCTACAGAAGCGGATCTTCTCGTGGCTGAAGGGGATTCAGTATCTGTCCAAGTGCGAATGTCAGAAGTGGACCGTCTTTCAAAGGCGCGTGAAAAAGTATTAGGCCTTCGAGTTTTTTTTGGTAAGCGTTCTGCGAGTTCTTCGACTTCAGATTTCTCAAAGGCTTCCTTGGACCGTTTGGTGAGTGATACCTGTAGTTTAGCTAGAGCGGTAGTTGAAGATGAAATCTCAGGGCTTCCTGCCGAGGACCAAATGGCATCAGAAATTCCGGATATGGATATGCGAGATAGTCGGCAGTTGACGGTTGACGAGGAAATTGATTTGGCCAAACGGGCAGAAAAGTCGGCTTTCGATGCGGACTCGCGAGTGACGAATTCTGAAGGCGCTGAATGCTCGGCTGGCTATGGATCAATTTTGTTAGCGAATTCGCATGGGTTTGTTGGCTCGTATTCAAGTTCTTCCTATTCCGTCTCGGTTTCGCCCATTGCCGTGGACAGTCAGAATGGTGGCATGCAGCGAGACTATTGGTATTCAGTAAAACGAAAATTCCAAGAATTAGAAAGCCCGGAGCAGATTGGACAGGAGGCTGCTCGGCGTACAGTGAGACGGTTGGGGAGCCGATCGATCGCTACGCAGGAAGTGCCTATCATTTTTGATCCGGAAATGGCCCAAGGGCTGTTGGGACACATTGCTTCGGCTGTATCCGGATATTCGCTTTATAAAGGTGCGTCGTTTCTTATGGGCCAATTAGGAAAAAAGATTGCAGCTGAATCAGTCACGGTAGTGGATGATGGACGGTTAGCCAACGGTTTGGGTTCTCGCCCCTTTGACGGAGAGGGATTGCCAACCAGAAAAAATGTCGTCGTCGACAAAGGGGTCCTGTCGAGTTATTTATTGGATACATACTCTGGGCGAAAATTAGGTATGCCTTCCACCGGCAATGCCTCCCGTTCTGTAGGCGAAAATCCAACGGTAGGGACCACAAACTTATTCCTGTCTCCAGGCACAGTATCCCCAGAGGAAATTTTGCAATCTACTAAGCGTGGACTGCTCGTGACTGAGCTAATTGGGTTTGGCGTCAACATGGTGACAGGAGACTATTCTCGTGGTGCCGTAGGATTTTGGATAGAAAATGGAGAAATTGTGCATCCAGTGGAAGAAGTAACTATTGCCGGCAACTTAAAGCAAATGTTCAATGATATTGAAATGATTGGGAATGACCTTGTTTTTCGAGGTCGTACGGCCAGTCCTACCATCAAACTTCGAAAAATGATGGTTGCTGGGCAGTAAGAAGATGGACCACGATCAATTGCTGCAACGGTGGTAGCACGTGATGGAGAATTTATATGCCACTTGAGACAGAAGATGGGGCCAAAGCTCTTCAGTTAATCACATCACGATATAACCAACGGGAATGGAGAAAGAAAATCGAAAAAACTTTGAGTTTACCACCCTCAGGTTTCAATGATGACGCTCAGCGAAAAATATTTTTGTATCTCAAGGTTGGCCTTCAAGCCTATAAATCACGTCGCGCCGATCCACCTTCTTGGATTGTGGGGGGCTTTGCTACCAAAGAGGTCATTGATCGAGCATTATTTAAGCCTACAGTGATCGATCCTGAGTTTACCAAGGAGCAAGTGGCCTTTTTAGGAGAAGATCCTGGTGAAGACGTTGATCTCGTATGGTGGGAAGATATGCTCGTCAATTGGTTTGAAGAACCCGAGGAAGAAGGGGAAGAGGACGTTGGTGATAAATCCTCTGATGATTCTGAGTCGGCTTCCCAGCAAAAGGCGTCCTCTGATTCCACTGATACAGCTGAATCCAAAAGCACCACCCCATAATCTACTTTCTGTTAGATGGCTCTTAGGTCTGAGGGGCATATTTCCGACAGTCACGGTATGGGGAAACAGCATTTCGCAGCCACTCATCTCCCTTTCTCCTCCCGCCCGGGGCGGCCAGTACTAGCTAAACGCCAGGGTCTCATCTATACCTTTCTTAATCAATTAAATACCTGGGTGTGCCGATTCATGTATGGAGCGACGGCATTTGAGAAAGCCCCGGTTCCTTTGGAGGGACCGGCGCTCATTGTTTGCGACCATACTTCACTTGGAGACCCTTTGGTGCTGACAGCCACTGCCGGTCGGCCTGTTCGATTTCTCATGGCTAAAGAGATTTATGCCCTCCGACATATTAAATGGGTTTTTGAGGCCTTTCGCTGTATTCCCGTGCAACGAAGTGAGCGAGATATCAAAGCGATTCGAATGATGCTAGATGGCTTGGCGGTCAATGAAGTCATTGGCCTTTTCCCTGAAGGTGGGTTGGATCGCCATCGGTTGGAGGAAGGGTATCAGGGAATTGGCTATCTGGCGATTAAGTCAGGTGCGCCAGTGATACCAGCTTCAATTGTGTGGAAAGGCCCGCATTCAGTAACGTCTATGATCAAGACATTGTTTGTTCCAAGTAAAGCCAGTATTCGGTATGGCAAACCTCTACAGTTTTCTCAAGAATGCAGGCCGAGTAAAGAATCGATGCAATCTTGCACCCAGGAAATTATGAGGCAGATCAACATGTTAAGAAAAAGCCTTTTGTGAGCTAGGTTCCTATCTTAAGGGTATAGACTCGCTTAAATCATCTATTTTTGTTAACTAGTTGAACAAAGGTGCTCCAATTTAATCGAGTCTGACCCCTTTAACGTATGAGGTCATAAACCTAGGTGGAATTTAGTTGATTTTCCCTCACTCAACTGTTTCCTTTTTCATGCAGTTCTGCCATAATACTATGCCTCTTAGTTGATATCATTGTCTTTTCTGCTTATTTTTTCTTTCCGTATTTATCTACATTTTTCGTAGTTCCTACGCTGGGCCTTTTATTTTATGAGCTTGCTGCTGATGTGGGAAGCTCCACTTCTGTTCCTTGTGAACTTAGATGAAGGAACAGGAGTTTGGATCCTTCATGTTGTTTCATGATGAGGTGCTCCGTGGATGGGTGAATGATGTTAGCTAATGGGTCTGTTGAAAAAAGCCGTCAGCGGCGTTCTCGCCATTTTTCCGTGCTCACATAATGCCAGTATGCTCCGCGCGCAAAAAGGGCTGCGGCCTTGCTGAACGGACTGTTTTGAACAGACCCGACGCTGATAATCGCTAAGGGCTTCCTGGCGAAATATGGCCATTGGTCCCTTCATTATTCAACACTCCCCTAATGTATGGTGCGGAGAAACGTTGGATGGCCAAAAAAAATATATTCTACTGAAGGGCAACGTATCATTGTATTGTTCCATAGCTTGAAAAGATCTTTTTGAGAGAATCGGCGTGATCTTAATGATCATAAAATTTATATCTCCAGGAGGTCTATTATGAATGCGCGAAGTCGAACGTCCTCTCGGTGGTCCATTGTATTGGCTGGTGGTGATGGCGAACGAATTCAGCCGTGTATTCAAAAGTGGCTTGGATATCCTTTGCCAAAACAATATTGTACCTTTGTGGGAACCAGGTCCATGCTGCAACATACATGGGGGCGGGCTAACAAGATTGTACAGCCTTGCAGAAAAGTAACGGTTGTAGGAAGAACACATCAGCAACGATCGGGTAGGCATTTCCAGGATCAAAGTGAAGGGACGATTATACTACAGCCGAGGAATTGTGGGACTGTCCCCGGGGTTTTTCTGCCGTTGACCTATGTAAAAGCATGGGATCCCCAATCCGTCGTCGTAATTTTTCCGTCTGATCATTTTGTATTTCCCGAAGGCCAATTTGTGGAAACAGTGCGGCGGGCAGCACGGGCCGTTGAGCTTTGGCAGGATCAGATGATTTTGTTAGGTGTGCGTCCTTCGCATCTAGAGCTTGATTATGGGTGGATTACTCAAGGTGGAGTCTTGGGATGGAGTGAAGGGTCATGTATTCGCCGTGTTCATGCGTTTATCGAAAAGCCCAGATCAGCGGACGGTTTAAGATTGATGAATCAAGGAGCTTTATGGAATACCCTGGTTCTGGTCGTTAATGTCGAGACGTTATGGAAGGCCGGGTGGGAATGCTTCCCTGAGGTGATGAAACAATTTGAACGCTTACGGCAAAGCATTGGAACTTCGGTTGAAGACTCCGTGCTTCAAGCCATTTACCGCGATATGCCCAATCTCAACTTTTCACGAGAGGTCTTGCAGCCCCTTTCTGGACAATTAGGGGTCATGGAATTAGAAAAGGTGTTGTGGAGTGATTGGGGTCGTCCAGGACGGATCATTGAGACGTTAGAGACTATTGGGATACGTCCCACTTTCCCCACCGAAATTTTTAAGGAAACCCAAATCATGTCCAAACTGAAGGCAGGAGTCGAAGTGGCGTAATTATTCATCAGAATTTCAAGTTATCGTTGAGCGGGTAGTCAAAATTAAGGGGTCAGCCTCGATTAAATCACCATTTTTCCCCCTAGCCAAGCAATGGTTTTTACTTTAATCGAGGCTGACCCCTTATGATTAAGTACTCATCGAATCTTTAGATTTCGCAAGTCTCCTGCTCACGCCGAAGGTAGCTAAAAAAGCAATGAGCGAACTGGTGAGTATTAAGGTTTTGGGGTCCAGGTTCCGTCGGGTTGCATGATGGATTGGCCGGATGGGGTTTTTTCGATGGCTTTTTTCCCAGCCAGTGCCTCGACTGCTGAGAGGTCGGTGCCGTTTTTCTCAGCAATGCCCTTATAGACATCTCGCCTTTTTCGATTAATGTCTTTCATGAGTTCGACTGTTTCAGGGGATGCGGATGATGTAGCGAGTCCTAAGTATCCGTCGGGGCGTTCTCCTAGTAAGCCTTGTTGTTTAGCTTCGTCAAGGGAGATGCCAAAGGCAAGAAGAGGTGCGAGAAAGAGCAGAATACCACACAAGATTATCGTAAAGAATTTTGGATATTGTTTTGATGTTGTCATAAGTAATCCCTCGTGTTTCTTAAAAGAGTCCGCTTTGATCAGTAAAGACGTTGTCTAAATCTTTTTCGACTTTTACGCGAACTTCATGGTCGATTTTAACATTTAGGTTGATGGTAATGGGTTCTTCGGGCACGGCCACTTCCACGCGAGGTGTACAATGCAGAAGAGCCCCCGTTAGGAGAACCACAAGGAAAGGCCCAAGGTATCGAAATATTTGGTTGGAATGAAACGGTCGGATCATAATGTCCCCTTGTGTGCAATAAATGGCGATGGCTAAGAGACTATCCAGTTTTGAGTCATCTCAGAAGCCTGCGTTTTACTTTTCCTTTTTAGTCGATGATTGTTCTTCACCTGTCATCATCGTACCAATTTTATCTTCCAGGTTTTGAATGAGTGAAAGACTTTCTAAGAGTGCGGGAACATCTTCTTCAATATTGAGATTGAAGTGAACGGGCACCCCGTTTCGGAATTCCGGGTTTTTCCCTTTCAATTGGGAGGCCAATTTCAGGATACCATGTTTATCATAATCGACACCAATGTCTAATTGAGAATAGTGAAAATTTTCTAGGCTTTGGACGATGAGGTCTAGTTGGGGTTGGCTCTGAGCCCAGCTCTCTGCTGTTTCTTCCGAAAGATTCATTTGAATGATGCCGCCTGGTGGGCGTACTTTTAGGGATCCTTGATGAATTTCTATATCTGTCCCCGAAATAAACAGGGGCAGATGGCCATCAAGCAAGCCAGTGCCTTTCACGGTTTCTTGTTGTTCGAGCAGAAGGATTTCGTTGAGATCTATACCCTGGACTTCGAGGGCTAAGTTCTGTGTGGGTTGTAACGGGTCATATGTAGCTTGCGAAAGGGTTACTCTGCCCCCCAACAAATGGGTGGAGACATTGCTGACGGAAAGCGAAGGCGGAGAGTCTAACTGAAATGTTCCGGATGATAGAAGAAAAGAAGTATCAGTCAAATCAACAGCTGATTGGATGCGTCGGATGTGAAGAGGGGCGGCGGGAATATGGAAGATATCATTGTTGCCGAGAATTTCGACGCGTGTGGTCAGATCTTCTAGTATCGTCGGTTTCAGAAATCCCCCAATTTCTTTCAGGTTCAGAATTCCATGCAGTCGTGTAATGTGAAAGGATGTAGCAGCCGTCGGGGGATTTCTGACGAGGTGGACTTCTGCAGATGCTGAGATGGCGCCGTGAGTGACGTCCATATCGCGAAATGGCCACGGTTGGATGATTTGGCTGAGGATTCGAGTCTTTGGTGCCAACAAAAGTGGCTGCATGGATAAAGCAACCATGGCTTGCTCATTCTCAATGTCCAGCTTTGCTTGTCCTCTTATGCGTATTGGATGATCTAATGTGTGGCCGTTGAAGGAAGCGATGAGGGATTGGGGGTTCACTGAATATTGGGACTGCCAATTTGAATCTGGGATTTTCATGCTGTCAAATGGGATATGCACGTTCTTGATGTGTGAGTCCCCGTTAATGGCCCAACTTGTTGGTGTGTTTTGGATGGTAAGGTCCTTCGTGAAAATTTCCTGCAATTCCCATTCTTTCTTTTGCAGGAAAACAGACGGAAGAGAAAGAACCGACCTGGCGGTTTCTACTGTCAATATTCGTTTGTCTAGGAGGTATGTTGCGGATGCTCCTTGCGGGAAACGACTTACAAGTGTTGGGACATGCAAGCTCTCCTTTTTCATGTTTGAAAAGCGAAAATAAGAAGAAGGGTTGAAAGAGACGGCTATTTGTTTTGGCGATATGGTCATGGCGGCATTGGCCTCGATCAACAGGGCTTCGGGGTGCCAGGTTGGGGTGGGGCCAGGTTTAAGCTGTGTGGAAATGTCTACATAGGCCTTGCCGGCAACTCCGCTTGTTGTAGTCCAGAGAAGCCATTCAGGGGAAAGGAGTATGTCTAATTGTTCCGAGGCGTTGTTGACAGCCATATGAACGTTCCCCGAAGAAATTTTCATCGTCTCAACCTTCTGCTTTATCGGTGCCTCCACCTGAATGGGTTCCAGAATCTTCCAGGCCACGGACCGGCGGTTGTCATGTCTGATGAAAGCGTCAATCACTGGAGGAATGAAGGAGTCCATCGCAAGGATGACTGATC
The DNA here is from genome assembly GCA_965223685.1 of Nitrospirales bacterium. Taxonomy (GTDB): domain Bacteria; phylum Nitrospirota; class Nitrospiria; order Nitrospirales; family UBA8639; genus Nitrospira_E. The sequence continues at coordinate 353,108 of CBDCXG010000002.1, read as the reverse complement.
CAGATGATGTGGGTTGAATGGACATTTTGGCTTGTCCATCAGTGATGGCAATAGTTCCTTTTGTTTGAAGCTGAATATCTTGGGCAAAAGGGGGCCACGTGGGTACCTTAGCATCGAGAGAAAACTTGCCCTGAATCGGTCCGATGGTCGAACTTGTGGGTGAAGGTTGTTTATTGATTGCTTCCGTCCAATTCCCGGAAAAGGTTCCAGAGATGGATTGGTAGTGAGCGGGGAGTGGGTACAGCGCGGTGAGCGTGTGAATGATAGGGCGAAGCTTGAGAATTGTTTGGCCTTGAAGTCGCAGTTCTGAATTAGATGTGTCTAGCGAAGTTTCTAATTCAAGAAGGAGGTCCTCTGGAGCGCTCGTATGGGTTCCTCGAAACGCTACCGTACCTTGTTGAGTCAGTGAAAAGAAGAGTGAATTGAGCGAAAGCTCTTTGCTGTTGAATTGTATATTTCCTTCATACCCTTCCTCTAATGCATCAATTGTGGCATTGAGCGAGAGTTTTTTGAGCGCTGGCGGTGCCAAGGGGTTAGAAATGTCTGCTTGTTTAATATGAAGATGTTGGAAAGGCAGGATTGGGAACGGGATTCCCGAGTCAAAAGTACTGAAATCGAATGGAGCATCAGATTGGTTTGTCGGCGAAGAGGGTGACTGTGCAGAGTCTTTTTCTAGTAGGGAAGAATCCCAGATAATTGCTATATGTTCAATCTCCACTCCTTCCACCATGCGATTCAACAGAGAGCCCAGGGAGTAAGTAATTTCTGTATTTTCAATGCTGATTGAATTTGAGCCAAATTCCGTGGGCGTATTGAACGCGAGGGAACGAATCCTCAAAGCCGTTGTGTTGGGATAGTCAAGGGTGGCAGACACATTCTCAAATCCGCGGCTGGTTAACCCTTGCGTGATGGCCATGCTGGCCAATGTCGGAAGATACCAAAATACCAAGCTTGTCAGAAGCAGGAGTCCGAACGCTGACCACCCCACAAATTTTAGAAATTTCATGATCCTGAAGATTGGCAGAAGAATGCAAGATGGAAAGAATAAGAGATTTGAGGGAGATCAGGATAAGTCAGAGTCATTGTCATTTCTGCGAGATGTTCTGTTATTCAATAGAGAGGTGTTTTATGTTATCGGTGAGGGCATCTGCACCACAAGAGTTTGAAATGGGCCAATTATGCTGTCATGCGTAGCAGGCAATCGATTTTGCCGCATTTTAATCGAGTCTGACCCCTTTAAAATGGGGTTACGAAATTGAAGAATGAAAAGAGAGAGGTTTAGGAAAGGGTGTTGGTTGTTGGTGGAGAACTCGCTTCTTCAGAAGTTTTTTTGGTAGCCGGGGGATTTTGGGAATCTGGAGTGCAAGAGTTTTCCGGGAGCCTTAAGTTCTTTTCTGGGTTGGGGAGTTCAGCGATGAGTGCGGGATAGCCAGTGTCCATGGGACCTCCATTGTCGAGATGTGTAATCTTGTAGCCATACTCCCCATTTTCAATCGAAAGTTGTCTTATGTAAATAGAAACCATTACAAAATTATCATTAACATTGGAATGCAGAGAGTTTGAACCCGAATGAAATAGGCGATCATCATGGGGAAGAATGTGCCCCCTATTATTGGGCGGCTTTCTGCTAGGAAAAAGTTTTCTTTTAAAATAAGCTCATTTGAGTTGGGGGATCGGCTGGAGTTTCATTGGGGGATTCTTTTGAGCTGGCAAGAGTTGGGGTTGATGAAGCGTTTGGGAGGGTTGGGGTTCTATTCATTTCTTCTAGGACGTTTTTGAGTTTTTGGAAGTCTTCTTTGAGAGGCACGCGTAAGTTGCCTTGGTGAAGTGCTGCTGCTGGATGGAATAAGGGAAAGACGACAAATTTTTCTAACCGTATGACCTGACCTCGGACTTTGGTAATGCCAACTTTTCTTTCCAAAAGAGTTTGGGTGGCAAAGTTGCCTAACGTACAAACAAGTTTAGGTTGAATGAGTTCGATTTGTTGAAGGAGAAAGGGTTTGCAGGTTTCGATTTCATCAGGCAGCGGATCTCGATTGTTGGGAGGGCGACATTTGATGACGTTGGCGATATAGATGTCAGTTCGTTCAAGCTCGATTGATTGCAGCAGTTCTGTGAGTAACTTCCCTGCGGCACCTACGAAGGGTTCGCCCTGGCGGTCTTCATAAAATCCAGGAGCTTCTCCTACAAACATGATGGAGGCTTCTGGATTTCCAGTACCAAAGACGACTTGCGTTCGACCTTTGGAGAGCTGGCACTGTTGACAATCTTTAAGGGAAGTTTTGAATTCGGATAAATCCATGGTCTAGGATCTTAAGTTTGAGGAAGAAGGATGTCAATCCTGAGATCCGTAGAATGCTGAACTCACAGCTTGAGCACAGGCGTTCGCGCTTTTTATTGAACTTTCCAACGAGGTTGGAAGTTCGGTGGCTATCCAGGGGCCAGCCAGAAAAAAATTGTGGAGAGGTGTTTGCGTGAGAGGTCGATGCGTTCGAGATCCTTGGTGGGATGGGTAAAATGGGCTGGTTTGCTGAAAAATATGTGGTTCACAGGATTCTAGGATTTGAGTTGGTGGAAGTTTGAAAAGATATTGTATGCAAACCCAAGCGTCGTGAATGAGTTCTTTTTCTGTGTTTTTATGAATAGTGGCCTCTCGAAGTGTGATGCAGGTGATCATGGTTTCGGGTTCGTTTGGTCGTGAACTCGGTTGACTAGTTATCCAGTCAAATGAATCAACATGCAGAATGAGACGAGGAGGGAGAAGGGTGCCTTTGACATTGAACTGAATAGCAAGACCATAGGCTTCTGGTATTTGAGTTAAGGACGAGAAATAGGCGTAACGCGCTAAAGCTCGCTCGGGGAGCAAGGAGAGAAGATTCTGTGGGGTCAATGCTGAAACATAGGCTTGAGCTACAACGTGATGGCCTCTTAACTGAACAGATTGAATTCCAGTTGTATCTGTATGGAGATGCAGTGTGCCACTTGTTGAGTGAAACTGGGTGCCTTTGTTAAGGAGCCATTGCCGAAGCTGGATGTCTAGTTTTTCTAAAGTCCCCATTGGCGCCAAGTAGGTCTCGGTATTGCTTTGGCGGTCAAACCAGTAGTGCGAGAAGATGTTAATAAATGAACTGAGTGAGGCTTCTGGCAGGTCACATAGTAAAAAGAATCGGCATAAAGGGTTCCAGAATTGGGAACGACTGTGGTCCGATTGTTTTGCCGCGATGAGCCAGCTTTCAGCGTTCTGGATATCAGGGTGGTGATCGGTTAGGCGATTTTCCTCCCATTGTTTTTCCAGAAAGTTGATGATATTCCAGCGGTCTGACCAGGAAAGACCTTTGAAAAAGGTAAATCTTGTTATGGGATGAATCTTGGTAATTCGTGAAGATTTTGGGAGTGCGATAGGTGGGCCCGTATCATTCCCAAATTCTATGCAGACAGATTGTACAGTTGGTGTCGGCCATTCAAAAGACAGTTCCTGCAGTAACGACCATGTGTCATAATAGAGACCATGGAGAATAAGAGGATACGTTTGCGTGTTTGAGTGCAGGCTGGTATGTGCCGGATTTTTTCGTCCGCGTGATTCTTGAATGGTGGGCAAAGATTTTTTTTCTGAAACCTCAGATTCAGTATCGAGAATACTGACACGAAAGCCATAATGGATGAGCCGATAGGCGGTGACCAATCCCGTAAGATTGTTGCCGAGTATAAGAACGTGGCGTGTCACATGGATGTGGCGACAGGTCGCATGAGTAAGGATCGAAGCCAAATATGAGAAGCAATGCTCAGACGTTGAAGTGATGAGACTCGGGTTCGCGGGCCAAAGACGGGACAGTTTTGTGACTCAATTTTGTGGAGGATGGTACTATAGACTCCTCGCATAATTTCAGCGACGACGAGCGATTTTTGATCTGATGCAGGGAGGGAGCTGAGGGCATTTTGGGCTTTTTGATAATAGGAGCGAGCTCGGGCGCATTCGAATTTCATAAATTCAACCAATGCAGGAGTTGCCTCTTTGTTGAGCAGGGATTTTACCGAATACCCAAATCGCTGAAAATCTTCTTGTGGCAGATATACACGATTTTCTTGCGCATCGCTATAGAGATCTCGAAGCATGTTCGTGAGTTGAAAGGCTATCCCTAAATTTATAGCATAATCTTCAGCTTTGGGAGATTGTGTTTTGAAAATTTTGAGACAAATTAATCCGACCACCGAGGCCACTCTGTAGCAGTAGGGATACAAATCAGAAAATGTGGCGTAGCGATTGATTGTTAAATCCATTTCAACGCCCGTGATTAACTCTTGAATCAGTTCTTCGGGAATGTCAAATTCTTTTAAGTGCGCGGCTAGGCTAATAGTCGCTGGGAGCGTGGGTTGGCCTTTATAGGCTGAAGAAACCTCTTCTCGCCACTGAGTTAAGACCTCTAAGGGCTTACTGCCTGGTGGAGGATCATCAACCGCACTGTCCACCATACGACACAAGGCGTAAATAGTGTACATGGCTTCCCGACGTTGGCGAGGGAGAAAGAGGAAAGAGTAATAAAAATTGCTTCCACTTTCTTTGGTGTAGGTTGTGCAAATGGCTTGAGCTTCGGAGGATGTCATTTTGGCATAACCAGTAGCTTAAAAACCAATGCCACTTTGGCGCATTGATGGGAGAGACGACCCAGAGGTATCTACCCTAGCAAGGATTGTCTGGCTGGTTCAATTGGAGGATGTTAAATGGAGTGGTTAGAAAAATGAAAGGCGTACAATGGTCGTGAGAGGAAAAGCAAGAATTTTCTGATAACGTGAATAGCATTCTTTGCTTTTTTGAGGATAAAGGAAAGATGTTTTCGTTAAAATGGTTCCTTGAGCTTATCTTCCACAATCCATCCAATTTTCCCCGAGGAGGTTTGTACTTGATAGACCCATCCCGTCAGTTGATGCGTACCATCCAGAATAGTCAACGGTTCGCTACTTTTAATTAACGGGCCTGGCCGTGAGTTAGTTGGATCGCCCATGAGCATGGTCCCCCCCGTGCTTTCAGCGAGTGTGACGGATTGGTCTTCTCTGAAGAGGGGTGAAGCGACGTTATGAGATTCTGCTCCTTCTGATTGCGTATTAGAATGATCCACCGTTTCAATGCCAGTCATGTTAGGACGGTGCATTGATTGGTCGTTGAGTACCCAATATGCGATAACACCCACGAGGAGGAGGAGTAAGATCCATAGCAAGGGGCGACGTGAAGGTGGTTTGGATTGGTGGAGTTCATCTTCTTCAAACCCTTCGTCAAAATCTAAATCCTTGTCGGAATCTTCAGCGAGAAAGACATTCCAACGTGAGGAGTGTGCTGTAGGAAGCATGCTGGCAATGGTAGCGGTCATAACCCCGATCTCCTTTTCAAGGAAAGACAGCACGTGCATCATCTTGAATGCTCGTGTTTGCGCTTGGAAATTGGTGTCAAAAGCGGTTGGTGTCGAGAAAAATTCCAATACTTCAATTTCTTAACACCACTTCCATGTCCTGTCAAATCTGATAATCAATGAGTAGTTCTTCTCATGGTGGGCTATTGCGACCCTTTCATCGTACTTGCAATGATATGGGTAGTGAGAGAAAATCGAGGCTAGCCTACGAATTTTGAGGAGAATGTTGATGAAATCGTATCGAGAGGAACTCTGGTTTCACACCAAATTGCGGCGGGAATATGTGAATATTACTCCCCAAGTAGAACGTGTGGTTCGGCAGAGTGGGGTTCAAGAAGGTATGGTGTTAGTCAATGCGATGCACATTACGGCCAGTGTCTACATCAATGATGATGAAGCTGGTCTTCTTCAAGACTATGAACGATTTCTTGAACGACTTGCCCCGCATGCAGATGACTATCAACATAATCGCACGGGAGAAGATAATGGGGATGCGCATATCAAACGGCAAATTATGGGGCGTGAAGTCGTGGTGGCCATTACCAATGGGGAGTTGGATTTTGGTCCTTGGGAACAAATCTTCTATGCAGAATTCGACGGGCGACGACGAAAGCGTGTCTTGGTCAAGGTCATTGGAGAGTAAGAAGTTGGCAAATAGGCACAGGTAATGGGAAAATGGCTGGAATGTAGAATGCTCTCGCATGAAAATTTTGACGTGATTATTTGGTTTCAACAAGGGATGTAAAGGTTATGCCCACTTGGTATCGTCCTGATCCACTGACTCGTGATCTGATTCATCTCATTAATGCGCGGCGGCATGAACATGGTGATCCCAGTTTAGCCATCGAAGTCTTGCAAGCCTTGTTGGATCAAGATCGTGAGCATGAAGTGCTGACCGTCTTGGCTGCACTCGATGAAAATATGGCGGAATGGCTATTTGACCTACTGGCTGAGGCGGCGAGTTGTTGTCTGATGGACACCGAACAGGAAGAGACCGAAGCCTATGCTGTGCTTGCCTCCTTTGAGTTACCGCTTCAAGCCAATTTAACCTTTCCTTTAAAATTAAAAATTGACCCTGTAGAAACTGCCGATCTTCTACGGAAGCATTTGCATATGCCTAAAGGGGCGGCCATAACGGTTGAGCCAAGATTATTGACTGATACGACGTTGGATTATTTAAATTTAGAGAAAGTGCATGAACATATCTCTAATCTGGCAGAAGGACAACGACGTCATACTATTGCTGCGAGACTACATCCGCCGGTCGAAGCTACGGCCTTTTTATTTTTTGAAATTCAAGGAGTTGCCGATACAACTTTGCCTGAAGTCTTATCTGAGCCTGACTGCCAGGCTATTATGGATGGGTTGGTGGAACAATGTCCGGAACTCGCCAACGCCCCACAAATGTTAGAAGCACCAAACTATGCTGCTTATGCCTTGTTTGATGCGCAAAATGCGGTTCGTCTCCATCGCTTAGCGGATGAGACAGCCGCAGTTTGGCACGATCTAGAAGGTCCGGTTCGAAGTCGAACAGTTGTGCATCTCCATACCCAATGTGGGAATGGAGTTTACATGCCGGTTTGGACCGATTTATTTGACCCGGATCTTCCCGAGGAGCATGGGCCAATCTGGACTTCGCCAGACGTGTGGGTTTTTACTGCTGATTTGCCGATAGAATGGCCTGGGGAGATGCTCACCAATCGGCTCTTGGCTGAAGGGTGTACACGATTTGAAAATCATATAGTTGAAGCCCCTGACAATTAATATTATAGGATAGATTAAAGAGCGGAATTTCTGGATGGGGGACTTCTGTATGTCAGTAATTTGCTGCGACTCGTAACCTTTCCATAACTTTTGTGGGAACATGTAAAGAACCTTTTCCTTTTCCTAGAGCAATGCCAGGTTTCAAGCTTCCATGGAAGTCACTGCCTCCGGTCATCAGCAAATTAAACCGTCGTGCTAACCCCAGGTTGAAAGAGATCTGTTTCGCAGAGAAAGTGCCATAAAAAACTTCTAAGCCATGTAACCCCTGCTCAACCAATGTTTGACAAGCTGTGACACTCTCCTCTTTGTTATAACCTTCCCAATACGGATGTGCGAGAACAGGGATTCCTCCAGCATCCCTGATCCACGTCATAATTTCCTTAGCTTCAGGGACCTGGCGTGGTATGTACGCTTTTCCCCGAGTACCCAGAAATTGTTCAAAGGCTTCTTTTAGGCTGTTCACATGGCCTTTTCGTAACAAAGCGTATGCAATATGGGGACGGCCAATGGTGCCGATTCCTGCAGTCTGTTCAACTTCTTCAAGAGAAATAGGTATTCCTAGCAAATCTAGACGATCCAGTATACGGTGAAGGCGGTCCATGCGACTTGAGCGAAGGGATTTCAGCCTGATTTGAAGCAGAGGGTCAGATGGATTGATAAAGTACCCAAGAATATGCACCTCCCGATTCTGAAATTGCGCACTTAATTCCATAGCTGGAATGATTTCTACTGAATAGTCTTTTGCGGCTTCTAGAGCTTCGGGTAAACCGTCTGTTGTGTCATGATCAGTGATAGCTAGGACAGTCACATCTTGTTGCAGGGCGAGTGCGACCAATTGGGCTGGTGTATAACTTCCATCTGAAAACGTGGTGTGGGTGTGAAGGTCTATTCGGCTCATTATTCAATACGGGATGGCTGTTTTTGAGCGAATGCTCGAGCCGTAAAAGCGTGGCTCGTTTGAGAAGCAATTCGATGATCGCCTTCCTCGTAATGCAGAATTTGTAAATCAGCTAGAAAATTCAGTAATTCATTAGGTTGTAGACAAAATTCTTTCCGGCGTGGATGGTTCCGTTGAAGATGATTCTCTAGAAGAAATGTTTCGTACAGAATGACGCCGCCAGGCTTTAACGCTTTGATTAATTGCGGAAACAGGGGACGATATAAGTAAAAAAATACTAAAATCACATCGTACGTTTCCGTTCCTAAGTCGGGCGGGTTGAGATTATCCGGTTCTAAATCCAGATATTGGGTCGTAATGGGAAGATCGCCTGATTCTTTGGCCTGTGCGTTCAAGGTTTCCAAAGCTTCCCGGTTGTAGTCAATTCCATGAACTGTAAAGCCATGGGTAGCCAAGACATGTGCATGGCGTCCTCGTCCAGTTGCGACATCCAAGACTCGCCCACGGGGTAAGCGTGAAAGTTGAGTCAGCAAAAATGGAGAAGGTTGACCAAGTCTCTGTTGGAGAATATCCAGTCTCGATCGCGTCAATCGAATGCCCACCGATCCTGAAAAATTTTCTATAGGTGCACAGACTTTTCTGACCCATATTGTGAGCTGGGTCAATGGAAAATGCTGAAAAAGTGCAACACAAAGATCGTTGGTGAGTTTTTCTAGAAGGGAATATGACTGCTTCTCACTGGTCTTTCGCAGACATTTGGCGATGACAGCATAATCGAGCGTGTCTGAAAGCTTGTCGCTCTGGAAGGCAGCCTCATTTATACATCGCACGGTGAGATCGACCAAAATGGTTTGGGGTTGGGATCGCTCATGTTCTGTGACGCCGCAGTAGGCATTGAGTTGAAGTTCCTTAATGATAATAGAGGAAGGCATATATTTCCCTAGTAAGCAATGGGTCGACACGAAGAATATTGCAGGTTGAAAAAGAGATCCAAGGCCTTCGCCAAGAAGAACCGGGGTGAAGGAGGTAAGAAAGGGAGTTCATTCAGGTTCGCTGGCCACGTCCTGGCCAGCGAACAGAAGAGAGTCAAAACGTAATTATTGGCCAGGAACAGCCAGAATAGATGCGCGGTTTTCAGCATCCCGCTGACATGTTCGTTCGGCGATCATACGTTGGCCGGCAGATGCGTCATCGGGGATTCGAGCCATGCATGCATCTAAGGTATCGCCCTGCGTACCTTGAGACACTCGGTTTGGCCCAGTCGTGATGGCACTGGTTTCAGCACTGGAGGCCTCTGGTGCGGTGGATCTCGTTCCGGCCATCGAGCCACCATTCATTTCCGCACACCCCATGGTTAGGGTTGCAAGACCAATACTGGACCATAGGAACAATTGAGCAAATGGTTTCATAGGTTACGCCCCTCCTCAATGGATAAACTGGGACACAAATATACTTGAGTACGCCTATGAAAAACAAGGAGGAGGGCTTTTCATGTGAATGTTTTTTCTCCTAAAGACATTGATAATAGTGACGGAAAGAATTCTTGACTGGTCAAAGGCTTGTTGTTAGGTTAAAAAGCTTGGCCTATTTAAAGCCCGTTCATGATGGCATATATAGTCATAATGATTGAGAAGCGCACCTCCCCGTTTTTAGTACTGTTCTTGTTAAAAAGTCGAGCGTTGTGACCTTTCAAGAGATTATTCTCTCCCTCCATCAGTTTTGGCAATCACACGACTGTATTTTGACCCAGCCGTATGATACCGAAAAAGGCGCGGGAACATTTAATCCCTCAACTTTTTTACGGGCCATTGGCCCAGAGCCATGGCGTGCGGCCTATATCGAACCGTGCCGTAGGCCCACTGACGGTCGGTACGGAGAGAATCCCAATCGTCTTCAACATTATTTTCAATACCAAGTGGTCTTGAAGCCGGCTCCAGCTGATTCACAGGATCTTTATCTCCAAAGCCTCGCCCATTTAGGGTTGGATCCATACCAACATGACATTCAATTTTTACAAGATGATTGGGAGTCTCCCACGTTAGGAGCATGGGGATTAGGTTGGGAAGTGCGTTTAGATGGCATGGAAATTACCCAATTCACCTATTTCCAGGAAGTTGGCAGTTTGGAAATGGATCCCGTGACAGTGGAATTGACTTATGGCCTTGAACGGATCGCGATGTATTTACAGGAAGTGGATGCTGTCTATGAATTAGCATGGACAGAGGATGTGCGGTATGGTGAGTTGTATCATGAATCGGAAGTTCAATGGTCTATCTATAACTTTGAAACGGCGGATGTGAATTTGCTGACGGCGTCTTTTGAGCGATATGAACAAGAATGTCAGCACTTATTGGAACATCCAAGATGTCTTGTCCTTCCAGCCTATGATTGTTGTATGAAGTGCTCCCATTTTTTCAATGCCTTGGATGCCAGGGGGGCGATGAGTGTGGTGCAACGCACTGGATATATTAGCCGTGTTCGCAATTTGGCCAGAAAATGTGCGCAGGCCTTTTACGAACAACGTGAACACATGGGCTTTCCCCTGCTTCAACAGCATGCCTCATTTACCAGACAGAGACCACGAAAAAAACGGTAAATCGTTCTTTTTTCTACTCGTGACATGGTGACCCAAAAAAAACAGCAAAAAAAAGGCAAACGTTCTTCACCTCGAAAGCCAAAGGCCCTGTCGCTACCTTTGTTGTTAGAAATTGGCACTGAAGAAATTCCCACCACGTTTCTTCCTCAAGCTCTTCAAGATTTAGCTGAGCTCGGGCGTCAACTGTTGAACGAATGTCGTTTGGACTATGATCAGGTTCGAACGGTTGGAACCTGCAGGCGATTAGCCTTACTCGTAGATGGTTTGCAGGCGCAACAATGCTCCGTGACACAAGAAGTAATAGGACCACCAAAATCTGCTGCCTTTGATACATCAAATGTCCCGACAAAAGCCGCTCAGGGATTTGCGAAATCTCAAGGGGTATCTGTTGAGGAGCTTACGATAAAAGAAACGTCCAAGGGCCTTTACCTGGCGGTCAGAAAACACAAAAAAGGGCAATCGGCCAAGCAGGTGCTTACTGAGAATCTCCCTAGCTATTTAGCGAAATTGACCTTTTCTAAAGCCATGCGGTGGAATGCCTCACAAGTGAAATTTGCTCGTCCTATTCGATGGATTGTCGCATTATTGGGGAATCAAGCTCTCAAGATAGAATTTGCAGGCGTACGTTCTAGTGTGGACACATGGGGACATCGCTATTTCCCTGCAAAGGGGAACAAGGCGGGAAATCGGATGTCGCTCACCACTGCCGCAACTTATATTAAGACAATGGGGAAAGTTGGGGTTATGGTTGATCCAGAGGAACGGCGAAAAGAAATCAACACTCAGGTTGCTAGATTGGCCAAATTAGGGAAAGGCCAAATTGATGCTAATTCTGGACAGGAATTGATAGAAGAAGCTGTTTGGGGTGTAGAATATCCGCATGCAATTCTTGGCACATTTCAAGAGGAATTTTTATCATTGCCAAAGGCGGTTTTAATCTCCTCAATGAAAGAGCATCAAGGGTTCCTTTCCCTGGTTGCGAAAGATGATCATCTGTTACCTAAATTTGTTGCCGTGACGAATACACCATGGGGAAATCATGCATTAATTAAGAAAGGGAATGAGAGAGTACTTTCTGCGCGTCTCAAGGATGCTCAATATTTCTTTCACGAAGATAAAAGACAACGTCTTGTTGAACGAGTCCCGGCGTTAGATGGTGTGGTATTTCATCATAAATTGGGAACGATGCGCCAAAAAGTAGAACGTATTCAAGCTTTGGCGGGTTGGATGGCAGAGGCGCTTGGGCCCCAAGATCTTAAATTTGCATGTCAGCGGGCAGGGTTGCTGTCGAAAGCGGATCTGACAACGGGAATGGTTGGTGAGTTTCCGAATTTGCAGGGGGTCATGGGAGAAGAATATGCTCATGATGCCGGAGAATCTCAGGATGTTTGTCAGGCTATCCGTGAGCATTACCTGCCTAGGTTTTCTGATGATCAATTGCCTAGAAGTTTGCCAGGCATGATCGTAGCTTGTGCTGATCGATGCGATTCCATTGCTTCTTTTTTTGCAGTGGGGATGGCGCCTTCTGGTTCAGAAGATCCATTAGGGTTACGCCGGGCTGCCTATGGTCTTGTTCGGATCCTCAGTGAGACATCCCTTAAGTTGAATCTTGTTGACGTGTTTGAGCAGACGATTGCAATCCTGGCCAAACAAGGTGTGGGGCAGGGGAACGCCAAAATATTAGGAGAAGTTATGGAGTTTGTCATGGACCGACTCAGGTTTTATGGCCAAACTGCCAAAGGCCTGCGGGATGATGTTCTGGAGGCAGTCATTGCCGTACGGTTACCTCAAACAGCTGATATCGGTGACCTCCTGTTCCGAATGCAAGTCCTGCAGGACTATGTGAGACAACCTGGTTTTGAACCTCTGATGATTGGATTTAAGCGTGCACATCGAATTGTCGAAAAAGAAACATGGACTCAAACCACAATGGTACCAGAACGATTTCAGCATGAATCTGAGCAGCAACTGTTTCATCTGCTTGATAAGGCTCAACAGGACATGACAGCATGTGTTGCTAGTCAAGACTATTCCGCTGCTCTTCAGGTTCTACTCACATTTAAGACACCGATTGATACGTTTTTTTCGACTGTTCTGGTCAATGACCCTGATTCCTCCATTCGTGAAAACCGACTTTCTCTTTTGTCAGCTGTTGACAGACTATTTTTGACTATTGCGGATTTTTCGCACATTCAAGGTGCGGGGAATGAGAGCGGCTAAGGGTCTTTGCACAACCTTGATGGAGTAGCCTGATACGTAAGGACGCAAACGTGAGATGAGCACGGAACAGCCTTTTCTTGAGGAATCTGATTTCTCTCAACGGGTACAACGTTTTACTCAGATTGTGACCCTTGGGCTTATTCTTGGCTGTAATGCCTTATTGTTAATGGGGTTGTGGGTGAGTGGGGTGGATCTGGAGTCAGCGTTAGCTAAGCCTGAACTCTATGATCCGATGAATGGCGATTGTGTTGGGGTCCAATGGACGAAAGTAGCTGGTGCGGAGGGTCTGGTCAAAGTCTGCACCGAATGGATCGATTTTTCTGATATTTCAGGCAGAACTCATTTTTTGGCTCGGGATAAGACGTTAGCCATGGGGGCCGATGGCAATTTGTACTTTTCTGGCCAATCTCGTGAAAATTATCGATTGATTGCGCTGTTAATTTTTGCGATAGTGGTCATAGTATGCGGTATGTGGGCAAAACGTCAATTAATTGCCAACTATCAACTGCGTTTACAATCTGTTTACCATCGTTCGACATGAGTGTCGGGGCTACTCACCAGTTGTGATACCACCACACCTCGTTTCCAAATATTTCAAGCCCTTACAATTTGCATCAGGTTATGGAGTATCCAGTGACGTATCGGGTCCAGGATATCCGTTTATGGTCAATTTTTGAGGGCTGAGGGTAATGTTTGACTTGATTAATAGCTGATAATATTTTCATTCCAGGGTAATCGTGAGGTAAAGGAGCGCGCTTCATGGGGCAAAAAAAATATGTCTACTTCTTTGGCGGAGGGAAGGCCGAGGGGTCTGGCACAATGAGGGAACTCTTGGGTGGCAAGGGGTCAGGTTTAGCCGAAATGACCAACTTGAAAATATCTGTGCCGCCGGGATTTACGATTACGACCGAGGCTTGCGTAGAATATTTTCATTCCAAGAAACGTTATCCAGGTACGATGTGGGACCAAGCCCTCAAAGGATTACGTCAAGTAGAGCAGGGGATGAAAGCCAGGCTGGGTGATCCCGAGCATCCATTGCTGGTTTCTGTAAGGTCAGGAGCTAGAGCTTCAATGCCAGGGATGATGGATACGGTGTTGAACTTGGGCCTCAATACACATACCGTGCAGGGGTTGGCAAAAAAGACCAATAATCAACGGTTTGCAGTAGATGCGTATCGGCGTTTTATTACCATGTTTGCAAGCGTGGTTATGGGTATGTCGAGGGAAGGATTTGAAAAGGCTCTTGATCTGTTAAAGGAAACAGAAGGTGCGACGCATGACACGGATTTAACTGAACAGGCATTGGGTCGTTTGGTGGATGAGTATTTAGCGCTAGTGAGAATGGAGACCGGTATTGATTTTCCTCAAGACCCCTTTGAACAATTGCGAATGTCTATCAATGCAGTCTTCGATTCCTGGTTTGGTGATCGGGCTGTAACCTATCGACGGCTCTACGACATTCCTGATGAATGGGGCACGGCCGTGAATGTTCAATCCATGGTGTTTGGCAATATGGGGGACACGAGCGGAACCGGTGTGGCCTTTACTCGCAACCCAGCAAATGGCATGCCGACATTTTTTGGTGAATGTTTATTAAACGCTCAAGGGGAAGATGTTGTGGCGGGGATTCGGACGCCGTTGCCGGTGGTGTCATTGCAAGAAACATTGCCTGGTGCGTACAAAGATCTCCTCAAAACCCAACGTACCTTGGAAAAACATTATCGCGATATGTTGGACCTGGAATTCACGATTCAAGAAGGCAAACTTTATATGTTGCAAACCCGTGTGGGGAAACGCACGGGAATTGCTGCAGTCCGTATTGCGGTCGATATGGTCAGGCAAGGATTGATTGATCGCCGAGAAGCCGTTAAACGTGTGGCCCCAGAACAACTTTCCCAATATCTCTATCCTATTTTTGAAAGCACTGACGAGGCGAAGTTTCAGGTTGTGGGAAAAGGGTTGCCTGCTGGTCCAGGGGCAGCTGCCGGACGTATTGCCCTTACCCCCGACCGGGCGGTGGAACTCAAGGCCAAAGGCGAACGAGCCGTTTTGGTGCGCCATGAGACGAGTCCAGATGATATTCATGGCATGCATGCTGCCGAAGGGTTTTTAACGGCAAAGGGTGGGATGACATCACATGCTGCTGTTGTAGCAAGACAGATGGGAAAAGTTTGTATTGCCGGATGTGATGAAGTCGATGTGTTATCGGATGGTACTGTTCGTTTTGGGACGATGATCTTAGCTGAAGGGGACTATATTTCTTTGAATGGATTTACTGGGCAGGTGTACGCTGGGGATATACCTGTTGTGGATTCCGAAGTGATTCAAGTTATTCAAGGTCGGATGGATCCGAAAAAATCCGAGAAATATGGGTATTTTTCAACAATCTTGAAATGGGCTGACGCGTTCCGCGTCTTGCGGGTTCGCTCCAATGCTGATGTGCCGGATCAAGCCCAAATTGCCCGAGGCTTCGGAGCCGAAGGTATTGGCTTGTGCCGGACAGAGCACATGTTCTTTGCGGAAGATCGTGTGGCCATTATGCAGCAAATGATTCTAGCTTCTTCACGAGAGGAACGCGAACTCTATTTAGATCAGTTGCTCCCTCTGCAGCGGCAAGATTTCATTGGGTTGTATCGTGAAATGAAGGGCTTTCCCGTCACCATTCGTCTGCTTGATCCACCGTTGCATGAATTTCTTCCTAAGCGTGAGCATCTACTCGTGGAGCTGGCCAAACTTGAAGTGATGAATGGGGATCCTGATCTGATCAAAGAAAAACAGAAAATTTTAAATCGGGTTGAAGAACTGCATGAGTTTAATCCTATGCTGGGACTTCGTGGATGTCGGTTGGGTATAACAATGCCCGAAATCACCAGGATGCAAGTACAAGCTATTTTTGAAGCTGCCTGTGAAGTTGCACGAGAAGGCAAGAAAATTGTTCCGGAGATTATGATTCCATTGGTTGGGATGGCATCGGAAATGAAAGCTCAAAAAGAACTTATTCGTGAGGTAGCACAACGGACGATGGGGCAATATGGCGTGAAGTTAAATTATCTGATCGGGACCATGATTGAATTGCCTCGTGCTGCAGTGACTGCAGGACATATCGCGGAGGATGCCGAATTTTTCTCTTTTGGCACGAATGATTTGACTCAAACGACGTTTGGTTTTTCTCGGGATGATGCTGGCCCCTATATTGGATTTTATTTGGATCGGCAAGATCGGTGTCCGGTGTGTCAACGCAGCAATGTGGATTGGAAAAAAATGGTCTGTCGTATGTGTAAGGCGATTATTGAGAAAAAGGCGGAAAATATTTTAGAAGCCGATCCTTTTGCCATCTTGGATCAAGAAGGGGTGGGCGGTTTGATAAAACTGGCTATTCAGGGAGGCCGTAAAACCCGCCCTGATATTAAACTGGGGATTTGTGGGGAACATGGCGGTGAGCCGAGTTCTGTGGCCTTTTGTCATGAATTGGGGCTCAATTATGTCAGCTGTTCGCCGTATCGTGTCCCAATTGCCAGACTGGCAGCAGCCCAAGCGGCGCTGGCTGTGCTGGAACGAAAAGAAAATCAACGGACCTCATCTGCAAAAATGAAACGAAAGAACCCAACAAGGACAGCAAAAGCCAAGAAGACGGTCTCCAAAAAGAAATCGGTAACCAAAAGTCTCTCGACAAAGAAGACTGTGGCAAAAAAAACGGTGGCAAAAAAATCAACAGTAAAAAAGAAATCACCTTTGAAAGCCACATCTCGTAAGAAAACATCCACCTCCTCAAAACGACGGTGACTTTCGTCACATCCGATTGTTACTACATGACACGAGCCCTTTCCCTTGCCACTCGGGGAAAGGGAAAAACCAATCCCAACCCCATGGTTGGCGCAGTGCTCGTCAATCAGGGAAAAATCATTTCGGAAGCCTACCACCACAAGGCTGGACAGCCACATGCAGAAATCTTAGTGCTGCATCAAGCGGGTACCCGAGCAAGAGGAGGAACGCTCTATGTGACATTAGAGCCCTGCTGCCATAATCGCAAGCGTACTCCGCCTTGTGTTCCCCTCTTAATCAACTCAGGCCTTTCGCGAGTCTGTGTGGCAATGGCCGATCCCAATCCGCATGTCAATGGACAAGGTCTTGTAAAGTTGACACAAGCGGGCTTGCAGGTTTCTGTTGGGATACTGAAAGAAGAAGCACAAGACCTGAATGAGGTCTATTGCCATTGGATCACGACAGGACGCCCGTTTGTGACATTAAAAGGCGCAATGACTGTTGATGGGAAAATAGCCACCAGGACAGGGCAATCCCAATGGATTACAGGCGAACAGGCTCGACAAGATGTGCATCGAGTTCGAAGCCAAGTTGACGCCGTGATGGTAGGGATTGGTACGGTGCTAGCCGACGACCCTGATTTGTCAGTGAGAAAGATAGGGCAAACAGTTTCTCGACGAGTGGGGCGGCAGCCAATTCGTATTGTGTTGGATAGTCGATTACGGATTCCTGTGAAGGCTAATATTCTTCGGTGGACACAAGAGCAACCCACTATTGTGTGTACCACCGCACGAGCTACTCAGAAAAAGATCCGCACCCTTCAAGCGCAAGGAGTCGAAGTGTGGGTGGTGCCTCAAAAGTCAGGAAAAGTCTCTTTAAAAGCGGTCTTAAACAGATTAGGAAAAAACAGGATAGCCTCAGTGCTGCTAGAAGGCGGCAGTACGCTCAATGCCACGGCCCTTCAAGAAGGTGTGGTTAATGCGGTAAGATGTTACATAGCTCCTCTCTTACTGGGGGGGCAAGATGCCAAAGGCTTTATTGGGGGGACTTCTCCCAAGCGGCTCACAGAAGCCTGGCATCTCATAAATCCACGGCTAAAAAAAATTGGCCTAGACTGGTTAGTGACAGCCAAAGTTCAACCTCAAGCGTAAAAACGCATTATGGCAATTCCAGGAATGGGCTCTTAGGAAGAAGTGTGCGATGGATAAGCGGCTCGAAAATCCAAAAGTGAGGCCACAACGATGATGACAACACTTAATGCAACTGATCATGAAGAATTAGCGCGAGCTGTGGTTCTTCTAGAAAACCCTTCTTTTGCCGCGAAAGTGACGAATCTCATAGGGGGGCCAGTTGAGAAAGCCATCACGATGTTGCCTGATGGAGTATCGGATAAGCTGGTGCGATCTACACAAAAAGCACTCTCTAAGGCAATGGACTTAGCCGTTTCCTCTTTAGATGAGCGTTATCGAGGCGAATCGGCAGATGGGGCTCATCGAGTCTTGTCGTCGGTGAGTGGAGCTGTTGGCGGAGCGTTTGGGCTTATGGCGTTGACGGTGGAATTACCAATCTCGACGACGATCATGTTGCGGTCGATTGCTGACATTGCCCGGAGCGAAGGCGAGCCGCTTTCTGAGACTGATACTAAATTAGCCTGTTTGGAAGTTTTTGCTCTTGGTGGGGCCAAACAAGACGATGATGGAGTAGACACCGGATATTTCGCCGTGCGAGCGGCATTAGCCGGAGCGATGACCGAAGCGGCAAAGTATTTGGCCGAGCACGGGATGGCTACGACCGGAGCCCCTGCTTTAGTAAGATTTTTGGCCAAAATCGCCTCTCGATACAGCATTCAAGTATCCGAAAAAGCGGCAGCTCAAGCTATTCCACTCCTGGGAGCTGCCGGTGGGGCGACGGTGAATTTGCTCTTTATGGATCATTTTCAAAATATGGCGCGCGGGCATTTTATTGTACGTCGATTAGAGCGAATCTATGGCAAAGAGCTTATTCGCGAGACCTATCAACAGCTGGCGTCCAGGAACTAACCAAAGACACCTATGTTCTATAGACTCCTAATAATTGCAGTCTTACTTCTGCCGGCCTGTACGCAAGAGACGCAAAATAAACTGGGGCGCGCTGTTCAAAATTGGACAGGGACGGACGGAGTGTTAGAAATCTATGCTGGAGAAAAACTCGTTAAACGGTTTATGAAAATTGACAAATTGACCACGGCCATGGGAACCGAAGATAACCGGCCACGCCCTTACCGATTTGGCTATGGTGTTTTGGACGCCAACCTCAATGGCCAAAAAGATCCAGGGGAGCAACAAGTCTATTTCGAGTTCAGCGATTATTCCACTCCCTACATCTTCTACGAAAACCCTGCCTAAGGCTGCACTTCTTTTTCTTGTAAACTTTTAACTTTCATCTGGTACCTTCTGAAGTTCCTTTTCCTTGATGGCTTGGCCTCGAAGAGAGGACAAGGGTGAGGATGAGGGTGAAGATGCCAATCAGCCATTCAACGGCAATGGGAAGCCGATTCCAACTTCAACCATGTTTCCGCAGAGGTCACATATTCTACAAATTGTAGATCCATACGATCCAAGCCATATTGATCGCACAGCCGCGGAAGCTGTTGGCTAAAAGCTGTAAAACGGGCCTTGATAAGTTTGCGCCAGGGATGGTTTTACGCCTGGAAGACGTGCGCAGCCATCTCCGAACCACGGTGATTGCCTCATCCGGTGAGTTGTGATGACTCTGTATATCTTGCCCTGAAATATCCGAAAGCGAAACACGATAGCGATGGGAGTCGGCGTCCAAAATGAGGCATCGTTTGCGTTTCACTCGTCCTTGTCCAAACGTTCGACACCCAGGGTCCAGCCCCAACTCAAATGCCATATTAAAACGGGGCAATATTGAGTCTTGCCCAAGCTCCACGCGAGACAGGTTGTGTAGGGAATAATGCGAACCTTTCATGATGTTCACAATCTTATGTAATCGAATGGTTCCAGAATCAGCATCTTTCAATGCTGAACGGGGAGTAAAGCTGCAATCAATAATACAAAAGACGATAGCTTCGAAAATTGCCAAATATTGTTTGTCAAAGGGGCAATTGATAAAGACCGAGTCGGAAAAGGCGGGGCCTGATCGTCTCATAAGTCACATCATCGAACTGGAGTAGGGTCACTGAGAGAGAGCGTCAAGGATGATGAGAGGAAGGGAGGTGTTCCTTGAAAAGGGTATTGGCGCGGAATTGAATGAGCCCTTGTCCACTGGCAGTATCGCTTTGATCCAACTTGCCATTTGATTGATGGGCTCCGTTGGGTTTCTTTTGCTTGCGTAAAGTCTTGAGGACAGATAACACTTTTGTTCTGGAAAGCCGACCAGTTTTTCCGAGTGTTTTGATCGTGAGTTGAGTCATGCTTTTTCGCTCATTTAAAAAATTGATATTCTTTTTCCCATGAAGTACATTATCTCAATTCTTCACCTTGGATATAAGGAGTCTGTAGAGACCATTGTGATGGTAGGACAGATCTATAGAATAGATCTAGTGAGTCACCTCCTCTATATGTGTGCCGAGCATGATTCGGAAAACACGGACTAGGCCAGAGCAGTCTTTCCTTGCTTAGCCAAGATGGGCTATGAAACTCGCCAATCTTTGGGAACGTTAACTCGAATTGGGCTGCACGGTTTTCATAGTCCTACTATTCCCAAGGATATATCTCTTCATATTGCCAAAGACGATCAAATTCAGAGGTGTTTGATACTCCATGAAGCTAATCTGAGGAGGGATAGGGAGCCGGATAAGAGGTTTACATTTTTTCCATATTGGTATATGGTTTTCTCCCGACAGAGAATTGGATGTGGGAGGCTATAAGCCGACCGAGTTCCGACCAAGGATGGGAACGAGACGGGTTTCTCGAAGGAGATGATCCACGGAAGGCTCTTCCTCACAACTCCCGAAAGGAGTTGGCCTGGATGGTCACAGGATATCAAAATCACCATGGGCGGTTGGTGACCATCACCAGAAGAGAACAGAAGTGCATATGCATGCTTTCTTGGACCGATGGGTTCTGAGAAAGCATTTTTTTTAACCTCAGTAAGACACGCTAGGAGGCTAAAGCGTCTTACACAAAGAAAGGAGGTTTAGAATGTTTTGTTTCCGAAGTATTCAACCCGTTTCACTGAGCGAACTAATGTAATGGTGAGGGTTTTCAATGGTAGGAACCATAACCGGGCGAGCATCTAGTAAAAAATCCTGGGCTACCTGGAAGCCGTCTCACGGTCATTTCAGATATCGGAGTGTTGGGCCTATTGCGTACTGAAGCATTGTTATGCCACGCAACAGCATGTCCTCTAGGTGCCTGTACCATAACTGAACGGGGGGCTTAATCATTGGTGGTCAGCCAAGAGGTCTTAAAAACTGAAACGAATTGTTTGACGCAAAAAATGTTGAATATGAAAAAGACAAGACATGTCATCTTTTTGGGAGCTATTGCGTGCTTATTCAGTATGAATCAAGCATTTGGAAAAGTTCTTTCCTTAAACACCAGTAAAGATGGATACTCCTTGCATGAAAAAATCATCTTTAAAGGTGTAGAGGCAGATGGAGAACAAAATATAAGCGTTCTCCTCTTAGAACCTCATGGTGTTGTCCAAACCATTGTTCAAACAACTTCAAACAAAGAGGGAATTTTTGAATTTCAAATTGCTGCCAGTGATTATTTTGACCTAGAAGGTACCTACAAGATTAATGCACATATCTTAGATCAACCGGTGCCTGAAGGAAAAGCTGTGCTTTTTACCTATTCTGAATTAAACATCAACGTCATCACATCAACATCCTTGCGAGATCATTCCTCTCATAGAGCATTGCCTCCTAACTGCCAAGAGATTATCAGTGAGGGGAAAAGGGCGGTTTTCTGTGAGGATGAAGAAATAAAAAAGGAACAACTAGAACCTAAATAGACCACTGAAAATAATTACCTAAGAAGGAGGACACAAATGAAAAAAATTATGATTGCAGCTTGGATTCCGATCATTCTAATTTCTTCACCGATTCTCATGAATTCCACCTTTGCAATGGAATCCATAACTCACGATACGGTTTCCATGCAAGTTCTTGCAGATAGAACAGAGATCATTAGAGGGAATGGACTGATAGCCGTTATAACACCTGATATAGTTGATGCTACAGATGCAGCGACTATTGTCGTGGCCGCTGGAGGGGCACTTGATGGTGTGGGAGATTTCACATTTGATACAACAGCTGGAAATGGATTTCGATGTACTGGTTCGCTTTTGCCAGGTGGGAGACACGTTCTAACTGCAGCCCATTGTTTAGCTGATGGAGCTGGAGTCCAGGACTATATAGATGGCTCAGGCACTGTGACCTTTGAAGGAGATCTAGGGACTGAGGCCATCGATGTTGGTTGGATTTCCATCCATCCTAATTTTAATGGCTCTACAAGATTTGGAAACGATGTAGCCGTCTTGGAGTTAGTTTCTGAGGCATCTAACGATATCACAAGATATGACATAGATACTAATGCAGGGGATGACATTGGCCAAATTATAGAATTAACGGGATACGGAAGATCAGGAAATGGAACGACGGGTGATGTTCTTGCCTCTGGAACCAAAAGAACAGGTGATAACCAACATGAACTTGGTGGTGATGCGTTCTTAGGAGGGCTTGGTTTAGTAGCAGGAGTTGATTTCACATCAAACTCTCAACTGCCATATGACTTTGATAATGGTTTGGCAGCTAATGATGCCTTTGATGTATTCTTTGCAACTCCAGGCTTGGGAGAGGCGAATGAAGTCGACCAAGCCAACGGTGACTCAGGTGGCCCTTCATTTAATCCAGCAGGAGAGATAACAGGAGTACATTCGTATTCTACATCTGTTCGCTTCATGGACGGAACTGGATCAGATTTAGACGCCGTAGACAACAATGATACGTTTGGCGAATTCAGCGTTGATGCGAGAGTGTCAACCTATGCAGCCTGGATAAATGGAGTCGTGGCTGAAATCCATCCAGAGGCTCTATGTCAAGACAGGACAGTCAATACTGACTTAGGACTCTGCAATGCCGCAGGAATCTCCGTGGATAACGGGTCCTTTGATCCGGATGGAGGTCCAATAACCTTGGACCAGGCTCCACCAAATCCGTATGACCTAGGCATGACGAATGTTACATTGACGGTTACAGATGATGAAAACCTATCTAATTCTTGCGAAGCTGTCGTAACCGTAAACGACGCGGAAGATCCCGTTCTGATCTGTTCTGCAGACCAAACGCTGGAATGCGAGGGCCCGACTGGAACCAACGCAACGGTGGGCGCAACAGCGACCGACAACTGCGATGGATCATTACCGACAACGTGCGTTCCGCCGTCAGGCCTATTCCCTTTAGGGGAAACTTCCGTTTCGTGTAGTGCAACCGATGATTCTGGCAATCAGGGGGCTTGTTCATCCACGGTAACAATTGAGGATACCCTCCCCCCAGTGATCGCGTGTAACAGTCCAGCCACCATCGTGCCGCCGGATGCCCCCGTTTCGTTCACTGCCAGTGCGGTCGATCAGTGTCAAGGACCAGTGGCGACGACAATTACCGGGTTTGATTGTTTTCAATTCGCTCCCAATGGAAGGCGCATTGACAAAACTCGATCCTGTCAGGTGGTCATAAACGGGGATTCTATTACGATTCTGGATTCAGGCGGCGTGGGGGATATCATTAGCTGGACCGTGGAGGCCTCAGATGGCAATGGTAATGTTGGATCCACCACCTGCGAAGTCGACGTGGTGAACCCTGGGCTTACTCCGTAATTCTCACCTTGAGGTCCGGAAGTGGTCTGAGTAGTGAGATTGAGAGCCTCACACCTTCGGGTGTGGGGCTCTTGCTTTTTCTCCCTCATCGCGATACAAAGTCCCCAAGGTTGGTGGAGTCGAAAAACACCTTTTCCGCATGAAGGCCGTGGGGCATCATTCGGGATACCCATCAACATGAGTTGCATTAGGCAGACTACCCGTCGGTGCCAACATGGGAACTCCCTTCAGATTTGGGAGGGGCTAGCAGGGAGTTGATCTGCTGCTGAAAGATGGGGTAGGGCTGGGCCCCGCGAATGAGTTTAGTGGCCTTAACCGTCCCATTGGCCTCAGTGAGCCCCAGGAGAAAAGATGGCGTCCCACGTACGCCTACCTTCGTGCCTTCGGCTACACTGGCCTTTCTCTGTGCTTCGTACTTTCCACTGTCCAGACAAGCTTGGAAGGTTGGCACATCGGTGACGCTCGCGCTCTCCGCGTGATCGGCGAGTTTGTTGGCTTGCAGGTCCTTCGGATGTGCAAAGAGTTGATCGTGCATCTCCCAGTATTTGCCTTGCTCTCCCGCGCAGTGGGCGGCTTCATGGGCTTTCGCCGCATTTTTGTGAATGGACGTCAAAGGAAAGTCTCGCAGCACATACCGAATTTTGCCGGTGTCGATGTACTCTTTAGTTAACTGTGGCAGTACGGTTTTCGTATGACGCGCGCAATAGGGACATTGATAATCGGTAAATTCAATAAGTGTGATTTGAGCATCCGCTGATCCCTTGATGGGATCCTTGGCCACGTTCACCGTGAATGCCACATCCTGGACATTACTGCGTGGGCGCTGGCGAGCGGTGAGCAATTCTTTGATTGCCTGGAGGTCCTCTTGAATAGCCAGTTGGCCTTCCTTGAGAGTCTGAATCTCCTTGCGAAGAGTCGGTAGATCTTCTGAGCTGGGGGCGTCAGGTTGGGTCAACCCTTCCATAGGAAATCCAATGGTTAAGAGACTGAGGACGGTAAGGATTATAGATTGCCGGACGACTCGCATAAATACCCTCCTTCGGTGTAGAACAATGTTGAGCCCAAGTCTGATGGTCTTCATGAATGTAGTTTGCCCAGCCCAGGTGAGGGCATGTCTCTCGAGATGAGTGAGGGCTTAGGGTAGCCGAGGAGGGTATCGACCAGCAACGCGTTGTCTTACCTACGAAAAGGTTCATTCTAAAAAGCTCTTGTCTTCAAGGGTGATGAATGAAATCCTTATGGGTGGCTTGGGGGACAGAGTGACGCCCTTTTCTGATTTGTGTAAGGGCAGGTTCCTTGAGAGTGGTGATAGGAATAAAATGTCAAGGACTATTACCGGTATAAACAGAAGGTTAAGCGGGTTCTCTCCCTAAAGGGTGAGGATAGGCTATCTGAATTGAGGCTCTGACTATCATGTGGCGACTGCTTGTTCTTTGCGGTTTTTCGTTTTTCGGAATCGTGAGTATGTGTCAGGCAGCTGTTGCCGGCGAGCTTGTCGAGGGGAGTGTTCGATCTGAGGAAAATCAATCTCTTCGTTCATTAGTTCGGTCGTATGTGCAAGAATCGGCGCATGAAACATCGAGGGACGTGTTTGCTCAGATTCTGAAACATCATGATGCTACTGTGGAAACGGTGAGTGCTGCCATTCGTGCTCTTCCTCGCTATGCGGACGCGCCGCTTGGGGCGCAGCCACGGCGTACCCTCACGGTGAAAGACGAGAAGGCATGGTATGCCTTGTATGTGCCTTCTTCCTATGATCCCCAGCATGCCTATCCGCTGATCGTGTGTTTGCATGGAGCTGGATTTACCGGGGAGTCGTATTTAGAACGCTGGGTGCCGCGTTTGGATGATCGGTATATTCTTGCATGCCCAACGATTTCCATGGGGGTATGGTGGACACGGTTTGGTGAGGATCTCACGTTGGCGACGCTGCGCGCTATTCAGTCGGAATATCATATCGATCCTAATCGTGTGTTTCTGACGGGAATGTCCAACGGTGGAATTGGGGCGTGGATTATTGGGATGCATTATCCTGATCGGTTCGCGGGCCTGGCACCTATGGCCAGCGGAATCGACGATGTCTTGTTTCCGTTCGTGGAAAACTTGAAGAACACCCCAGTCTATGTCATTCATGGTGTGGAAGATCGGATAATGCCTGTTCAACTGAGTCGCGATCTTGTGAAACAACTGGGGCGTCATGAAATAATTCACACCTATCGTGAGCATGAGTGGACACACCCGCATGCTGGGGGGCATTTCTTTCCGCGCCAAGAATTGCCGGCGTTAATGAAATGGTTTGATAAGCAAAAACGGACGATAATGCCAAAAAAGGTATTTCTCGTCCGTGACGCGACTCATCTTCGTCCGATGCATTGGGCTCGGATCGATGCGACCGACCGTATCGCAGCCTTTACCGAACATCTGATCGATAGTCGGGATGAATGGATTACCGGTCGTGTCTACGCGACACTGCATGCAGAACTGGCCTCACCGAATCATATTGCCGTGAAGACAACTCGCGTCCGGCGTTATACCTTATTTTTCAATCAAGAATTGGTGGATTTCTCACGACCGATCCTCGTGGAGACCAATGGTGAACAATCGTTTCACGGTGTGTTGCGGCCTACTATTGAAACGCTGTTGCGCGAAGCACGACATCGGGCTGATCACACAGTTCTCTATTCATCGAGGCCCTCGATTGATGTTCCATCTTCCAGTCGTGTTGATGAGTGATGCGTAGAAATAGGCTGATCGTTTCGTAATGTAACCAGAAAGGTTAAAAAGGCGGTTGGGTAGTCAAAAGTTGCAGGATTGTGAACTTAAGACGGTCGAGATGCCTAGCTGCTGCAATGCTGATCGCGGAGAGCGAGGGCTTCGGGCATCCATTCTTCAAACTGTTTGATACGCGTTTCATGACTGGGGTGGGTCGACATAAATTCGGAGGGTTGGTTTCCTTGGTTCATTTGTCCCATGCGCTCCCAGAGTTTCGGGGCTTCTGTGGGATCGAAACAGGCACGGGCGACAAAGAGTAAGCCCATATAGTCAGCTTCTGATTCATGGTCGCGAGAGAAGGGGAGAAGCACGCCATATTGAGTTCCGACTCCTAAGGCTCCCATGACGGCTCGCTGGGTCTGATAGTCCATATCTCCCAATGCGACGCTAGCTGCCATTGATCCAATTTGGACTAACTTCTGATAGGCCATTCGCTCAGCTCCATGGCGGGCGATGGCATGGGCAATTTCATGACCCATGACCACCGCCAGACCATTAGCATTTTCAGCAACTGGAAGTAATCCTGTATAGACCGCTGTTTTCCCACCTGGTAAGGCAAAGGCATTGGCCTGTTCGGATTTAATAACATTAAATTCCCAGTTAAAGCCTGGGTCAACATCTACAGCAGCGTTGGCTAATTTTCGGCCGATAGATTTGATCAGATCGACGACTTCCCCTTGTTGCAACACCTGAGATTGGCCCAGAATTTCTTGGTATGACTGCAGGCCAAGGGACATTTCCTGCTCTCGTGTCATATCCACTAATTGTGAGCGGCCGGTGATGGGAACGGTTTCTTGATTGGACACATAATAGTAGAGGCCATAGATGGCAAAGAGGACGATAGGAATGAGTCGGACTTTCCAACTCATGCGTCGGCGTGGTTGTCTGCCCGTCCTATCTCTTCGTCCAAACGAGCCTAATCGCATCTTCTTTAGTTCCTATCTCTCAGTGATTTGGTGCAACGAATGATTCGCCGCCTGATTAGCTAAAAAACTTCTTAGCAGCAATTCCGAGTAAATCGTCCGCAATGGATCCATCACCATCAAAATCTAGGAAAGAGGATAATCCACCTAACCCGGATGGTTGAGCTTGGGCTTGCTGCGCACCCAGCATGCCTGATCCGGCAGCTTTTTGGCTGAGGGCTCCCATAGCCACTGAGGCCACCATCGGCAACATTTTTTTCAAAATGTCGGCTCCAACCCCTGATTTTTCTGCGGCGCGGGTGGCAATGCCTCGGCTGACGTCTTTACTGCCAAAGAGATGCCCTAAGATGCCATTGCCTTCTCTCGCGCAATCTTCGTGGCTTAACATACTTGGGTCATCCAAATAGCGCTGATGGTTGCCTTTTCCCAGAGCTCCCAACAAGGCACTTAGGCCATCGCCAGAAGAACCGTTTTTGCCAATGGCTCTGGCAACTGCTGGGAGAAGTTGGCCCAATGCACTTTGTGTTTGCGATTCCCCAAGACCTAATGACTTGGACATGTTTTGGACGACTGCACCGCCGCCCGCATTCAGAATGGTATCTAAGAGGTTCATGGGTGAAACTCCTTTCGCACGAGAAAAAGAATAAAATAAAAATCCTGTATATGCAGGAACGAGAGGGGATTAGAAGCTTACTGGATGAAAATCTAAAGGGCTATACGTGAAAACCCTTATAAGCGGTAGCATTTGAACTGAGCAGCCCAAGCAAAGTTATCTGAGAGGGGGGGATAAAAAAGCGAAAGCTTTTCAGATTATTTTTCCGAAAAGCTTTCACTTACGGTTGCAAAGAAGAATGTTTTCTCGTGATTTTTATTCAAGAGGAATACGGATTTTTTGGCCTGGGTAAATCTTGTCGGGATCTTGAATGACTTCACGATTGGCTTCAAAAATTTTTGGATAGGCCATTGCATCGCCTAAATACTGTTTCGCAATTTTTGAAAGGGTATCTCCCGACTGGATGGTATAATATTCTACTTTAGCCTTTTGTTCGGGTGCAGTGAGTTTTTCTGCAAAGACTTCAGCGACACCCTTGACATTTCCTGCTAATAACACAGCTTTTTCTTTGGCTTCAGGGCTAGGCGCTTGCCCATATAAAAAGACTTTTCCGTCATCTTCCTGATAATCAACTTTTAAATCTGTGATACCCAAGGCACGGGATTCAAGGTGTTCACGAATTTTGGTGGCTGGATCGTCACTTCCGCCAAAAATTTTTTCGCCAATTGTTCGAACAAAATCAAATAGTCCCATAAGAAACCTCCTAAAAATGTGCTTTGGTTATGAGGGGGGTGAATCGTTCTTACAACCATATCTGGTAAGAAGCTATTAGTAAAGACTCTCAATCAATTTTTGGTTCTTGAATGCCAACGTGTAAAAGGAATAACAATAAACTTGAAGAATTCATCTTAAACATGGTTGGATAGAGAGAGAAAGAATCCTAGAAGTGAGTTGTCCTTTTTAACACACTTCTTAGCCCCCTCATTCATCTCAATCTATATCAGGATTGCCAGAGTTTTTTTGCTAAAGGGGAAACTATGGAAACAACACCTACCAACATAGAAAAAGAACCAAGACGATTTACTGGCACTCAGGTGATGCTCTTGATAGGACTGACGGTCTTGGCTACGGCTTTGATCACGTCCTGGTGGGTGAACCAATATCTCTATGCCGCCACTTTTGAGCCAACGCAGCTGACAGTGGCAGAGCAGCATGCATTAGACAACAAAATGGCTCAGCTACAGCAGCATGATCGGTCAAACGCTTCCTTGCCTTCTTCAGCTCCTTCTGCCGGTGGGCCTCTTGAACCGGAGGCTTATTCCGAAGCGGGGGCTTCCCGAGAAATTCAGTTGACAGAGCGAGAAGTCAACTCCCTAATTGCGAAAGATGCTGAGATGGCAAAACATGTGGCTGTTGATCTTGCTGATAATCTTGTCAGCGTGAAATTAGTTGTGCCTGTAAATGATGAAGTGCCCCTTGTGGGTGGTAAAACATTGAAGCTGAACTTTGGGGTTGAACTGAGTTATGCCAATGGCAAACCTGTTGTGGCTATGGAAGGGATCAGCTTAGGAGGGGTTCCCTTACCCAGCGCATGGTGGGGCGATATTAAACATATTAATTTGGTTGAAGAGTTTGGTGGTCCTGGCGGGTTTTGGGATCAATTTGCCAAAGGTGTCGAGGATCTGAGTATTCAGGATGGACAGCTCCGAATCATCTTAAAAGAATAGTTTCTTTCTCTCTTTTTTGATATACCCTGCACACTATTTCGTCGTCTTGCCTATTTTCTTTACTCCCATTTCAATGTTCGTTATGGCCGGGCGGTCTGTTTTTGGTGGTAGATGGAGCGAGATTGGATTTGGTTCATTGTAATAGATGATGATGGTGATTGAGCCCTAATCTGAACCCACCCAAGGGTGAGCATCCTGGTGGGTACAGATGGCTCGAACAAAAACAAGTCAGTTATCCCACAAGCTGAGCAACTGGCTTATGCAATGACCGATGGACATATTTTCGCGATTGCATCCGTCGACGCTTTGAGGAAGAGAGTGGGTCTAATGTTGGGGGATGGGTGTGTGCCGGTTTGGATGCAGTCCGCGTGGTGAGGGAATTTTCGACTTGCTGCAGTTCCTTGAGACGGGCCTGATGTTGTGCCAATTCCCAAGCTACGGCTTTGGTCAGTTGCGTGATTTTAGCCTGTAATTGTTCCATCCTGTGTTCATGATGCTGCATTTCACTGGTACGAGCCACATTAATGTACTGAGCGTTTGCGTACGTCATTTCTTCCTCCTCATGTGTAATAAAACACCTGGTGCTCTGATTTAATCTCCAAATAAAGAGGTTATGTTGAGCCCTTGCAAATAAGCAAAACGATTGCCATGAATAAATAGGCACATACCCGTATGCGTAAAGACGCGATTTTCCGAAGAAATTTTCTCGTTAAGTTTCTCTGGATAGTGGAGTTGCCAGTCTAGCCTGTTTAAACAGTCAATAGCAGCGACAACCTTTTACGATTATGCTTAGCAATCAAACCTATTTAACAACGTTGGAAGAAATTTGCTATTACCAACAAATGAAGTGAGACAACTTTATCGACACTTGGGCAGGTAGGTGGTTTGGTTTATGAGAGCGTGTCAAAATGTTACTCCAATTTAGTATTGATTAAAGATAATAGATAGTCATTCTATGGGTAGAGAAGAGATTGTTGAAAATTGCTGGTCATCTTACAGAAAGAGGTTGTGTTTCAAAGAAAACTGCATCGCCAGAAGGTAGAAACCACACTCTTGAAATCAGAAAGAATAAGCGCCTACGGTCGTGATTTTTCCTCATTTTTTACACCTACCCATAGCATAGTTTAAAAGTTTAAACACTGGCTTGAGTGATGTTGGATATGGTAGGTGTTCTCTGCGATGCTTGATCCCTCTGTTCTGCTTATTATCCCGCCTCTGACCCAACTCAATACACCCTATCCTTCGACAGCCTATTTAACTGGTTTTTTGCGGTCATGTGGGTATCGGACCTATCAGGCTGATGTGGGCATTGAAATGGTATTAACGCTGTTTTCTCAAGCAGGGTTACAGCAGGTTTTTGAATTGCTTCGCGAAAAGCCGATTCATGATTTGCCTGGCGAAGCTCGACAAATGTTGAGTGTTGCACAGGCTTATGTGGAAACCATTGAACCCGTGATTCTATTCTTGCAAGGGCAGGACACAACATTAGCTCCACGTATTTGTCAAGGTAGCTTTCTCCCTCAAGGCCCTCGATTTTCAATGAAAGACTCAAGTCATCAGGAAGCAATACACGTTTTACGGAATCAAACTGATCAGGCTAAGCACTTGGCCACCTTGTACTTAGAAGATCTGGCCGATCTTGTTCGGGCGACGATCACTCCGCATTTTGCCCTCAATCGTTATGCTGAATCCATTGCCATTCAAGCAACGTCGTTTGATGGCTTGGCTGAAGCGTTGGCTCAACCCTTGAGCCTCACTGATACATGGATGGTTGAGGCGATGTGGCGACATGTTGAGCGGTACCAGCCTTCTGTTGTGGGCTTTTCCGTACCCTTTCCCGGAAATCTCTATGGCGCATTGCGAATGGGCCAACAATTACGGCTTCGAAAGCCACACATTAAAGTTGTGCTAGGAGGAGGGTATGTCAATACGGAATTGCGACGAGTGCAAGAGCCACGTCTTTTTGAAGTGATCGATTATGTCACCTTGGATGATGGCGAGCGGCCTTTTTTGTGCTTATTGGAATATCTGCAAGGAACAAGACGCGAAAACGATCTTTGTCGGACATTTCTTAGGTCAGGGCAAATGGTGGTGTGGCGCAATCATGCGAAAGAACCTGATGTATCTCAAGCCAAACTTGGCATTCCCACTTACGATGGATTGAATCTTCGGCAATATGTCTCAGTGTTGGATACATTAAATCCTATGCATCGTTTATGGTCTGATGGACATTGGAATAAGTTAACGGTGGCTCATGGGTGTTATTGGAAAAAATGTACCTTTTGCGATGTCGGGTTGGATTATATTGGCCGGTACGAAGTTTCGCCTGCAGAACTCCTAGTAGATCGTATTGAAGCCTTAATTTTAGAAACTGGAAGAAGAGGGTTCCATTTCGTGGATGAAGCCGCGCCTCCTGTTGGTTTGAAACAATTGGCTCTATGTTTGTTAGAACGACGTGTGACAATTTCTTGGTGGGGGAATATCCGATTTGAATCAGCGTTTACTCCTGATTTATGTCGATTGCTGGCGGCTTCAGGATGTATCGCGCTCAGTGCTGGTTTAGAAGCGGCCTGCGACCGTCTCTTGGCACTCGTCAAAAAAGGTATTACGGTTGATCAAGCAATCCATGTATTGAAGGCTTGTCGAGAGGCGGGAATTCTTGTGCATGCTTATCTGATGTATGGGTTGCCGAGTGAAACGCTTTGTGAAACTGTTGAGAGTCTTGAGCGAGTTCGACAGTTATTTTCTCATGGTCTTCTTCAGTCAGCCTTTTGGCATCGGTTTACGACAACGGCCCACAGCCCGATCGGTTTGAATCCTGATGCCTACGGTATTCAACTTACCGGGCCGCTGTTTGCAGGATTTGCAGAAAACGATATCAATTATGAAGATACACATAGCTCTATTCCAGAATGGCTGGGAGAGGGCTTGCGTATAGCCCTCTGGCATTATAAGGAAGGTGTGGAACTCAAGCGGGATGTACGTGAATGGTTTCCCGAACGAACTCCAAAACCTAAAGTCAAACGAACGTGGGCCAAGAAAGTGTTAGAGGCTCGGCCAGCAGAAGATCATTCCCGCATGGAGCGGAAAATGGTGTGGATTGGGGGACAGCCGGATGTTGAAAAAGGCAAGAGCGAACAGTATCGGATTATTTTACCCAATCGAATTATGGATGAAGAGGTAAGGCTTAAGCGAGGAGTAGCTGAGTGGTTTCTCAATCTGATTCAGCGGGCTACGCCTGTATATGAAGAAGCAGGAGGGCATCGTTATCCTGTGGTGAAAGATGTCCGGGCGGGATTTCCATTTGGGGGACCCAAAGCCTTTGATGTGTGGTGGCGGTCTTCCGCTGCTCAGAAAGCCAAAGCCATTGGTCTCTTATTGGTATGACTCTTGGTATTTCCTGAAGTTTGCTGAATATCAGATAAATTAACAATGTCGAAGTTAAGATGTATCCAGAGGAGAGGCAAATATTTATGGGAGTCCAGGTTGTGTCTAGCATGGCGGGAGTCAAGTCATCGTGACATTAGGGTCTGGATATAGAATAGGGAAAAGTCACATAATTACAGGGATAAGCCGACCCAGAGAATATCTTCATCTGTTGGAATATAAGGTGATGATTTTTAGTCCATCTTTCCTGAAAAATCTCTTTTCCCAACCTACCGCATTTACAAAAAACTGCTCCTGGATGCCTCTTCAGATTGCTTGGAAGCTTTACATTTTTGGGGAGATATGTAAGAGGTTGACTTTTTGGCTCCCCAAGTGTAAGCCTGAGATAATGAAGAATAAGGCTGGAAGTGGAAGCTTCTATGTATTGAGTTTAAGGTAAAATCGCAATTTTCTAAAATGGAAAATCGAAATAGCTGATGATGCCTACAATTTACAAGGTGCACTAAGGAGACCGAAAAAATGATGAACCTACCTATTCAATTTATAGACAAAGGTACGAAATCTGATGAGACGTCGGACAAATTCATTTTTCATGAAATTGTGCCGTCTTTATTATGTTTTATTCTCGTTATTGTCGTAACTGTTTTGATTTGTCCGATGTTTTTCCCCGAAAATGGACTTGCCCACTCCGATTTAGACCCGGAAATCGCTGAAGTTTCTTTAGAACTGCTAGAAGAGCCCAATAACGTGGGTCATCTACTTCGTCGAGGACAACTTTATCGGTTTAATGGAAAATTTCAAGACTCTTTACAGGATCTTGAACAAGCGAAGAAGCTGGATCCTAGTAATCGAAAAGTAGCGTTGGAGCATTGTCGTACTCTCTTGGCTTTGGGGCATGATGCCGAAGCCGAATCGGCTCTTAACCATTATCTTCATGGCGAATCAGGCATTTCTCGAGTGATGGCTGTAGTTGAGCGAGCTCATCTCTATGAGCGTACTGGACGTCCCAAGTTGGCCATAGCTGATTTCTCGGAGGCTCTCCATTACTATCCTACCGTTGAATTGTATTTGGCGCGAGGCCGGTTACAGGAGGGATTGGGGCAACTTGAAGCGGCTGCGACCGGCTATCAGGAGGGATTAGGCCGTATGCAGCAGGCAAGCATTCTGCGACAACAGCTTATTCGGCTTAAGGTTATCCAAGGCAAACTACCTGATGCTCTAGCTCTTATGGATGAGGAACCGCCTTCAAATTCGGTCAAAACGGAATGGTACATGCGTCGTGCCAAGATTTTAGCTGCAATGGGAAAGACAAAAGCGATGGAGGCTGCCCGTACTCAGGCCCTGGCTGAAGCTAATCGTGCGTTAGCTAAACGTCCTACCGCTTTACATCGAGTGGCGAGGGCAAAGGTTTATCAAGCCTTAGGAAATCTCGAAGCCGCAAAACAGGATCTTCAAATGGCAGTCAAAGCGGCCCCTCGTTTTGCGGAAGCCCGCGACCTCTTGAAAAAACTAGAGGTTCAGTGAAACCACATATCTGAGCAAAACAAGACATTCTGCACTCCAACTAAGTGTTCAAAATCCCTATGGGTCTTGTGATGGTCCTGCTCCTTATCTTGTTATTCTTTGCTTCAATTCTTCCTGCATCTGGAGCCATAGTGCGAGAGCCCTATCTTCAACAGGTCACGGCTACTTCGGTGACCCTCGTATGGAGGACAGATGATAATAGTTCACCACCTTCCAATAATAGTCAAGTCCAGTATGGCCCTGTCTCAGGACAAACATGGGGGTCTTGGCCTTCTACGGCTTCAGCGACAGCCGTTATCCCCCCATCGAATTCCGGGGTAACGGATCACATTGTTACGATTACGGGTTTGTCCTCGGAAACAATATATTTCTATGCGGTTGGTACAGCGGGAAGTGGACAGCAAGCTGGTGGTACGGTGAATCATTTCTTTCGTACAGCTCCGGTAGTAGGCACGGCAACCCCGTTCCGCGCATGGATAATCGGGGACTCGGGGAACGCTGGTCCAGATCAAATCGCTGTGCGGGAGGCTATGTTAAATCAAGGCACTCTTCCAGATCTTTTTTTACATATGGGGGACATTGCCTATGAGACTGGTACTGATGGAGAATTTACGTCCAACCATTTTGGCATCTACCAAGATCTCATGCGCCATACTCCATCTTGGCCAACTCTGGGTAATCATGAAGCTGTTGAATCTCCCATAGCTGGAGTTGGACCTTATTATGAGGCTCATGTTTTACCGACTGGGTCTTCAGGAACTGAGGCGTATTACAGCTTTGATTACGGAAACGTCCATTTCATCGTGCTTGATTCCATGAGTAGTGGACGTGGTCCAACCGACCCCATGTTGAACTGGTTGGTAGCGGATTTAGGTTCAACGAGTCAGGAATGGGTGGTAGCTTACTTTCACCATCCTCCTTACACCAAAGGCACACATGATTCTGATAACGTGGTTGATTCTGGTGGCCGTATGACGGATATGCGAGAGATAGCCCTTGGTGTGCTAGAGGCTGGAGGCGTTGATCTGGTCCTAGCTGGGCATTCCCATATTTATGAGCGATCATTTCTGCTAGATCAAGCATATGGATTTGGCACGGCCCCCAACTTTATCACACCGAATTATTCCACCCTCCTTGGTAACGGGCGCATCCTCGACCCAGGAGATGGTGATCCTTCTGGTGATGGTGCCTATCAGAAAAACTCTGGTGGGAATTCGAATGACGGGACAGTTTTTGTTGTAGCGGGGCATGGAGGAAAATCAATAGGTTCTACTTTTGGAGGGGCTCATCCTGTCATGGTTGCTGTGGATGAACAATTTGGATCGGTCTTGTTACATGTCAATGGCAGTATTCTGACAGTTCAAAACCTTCGAGCAACTGAAACAATTTCAGATACCTTCTCCATTCAAAAAATTCCCGCTGGAGCTAATGTTCCTCCAAATGGAGTTATTGATGCTCCTCTTGGAGATCAAGTTATTGCCATTGGGCAGTCCTTGAACTTCTCTGGGATAGGCGTAGATCCAAACAATAATCTCCCGCTGACGCATGTGTGGAATTTCGGACCAGGCTCGGGTATTCCTAACTCCACAGCTAAGGATCCTGGAACGGTGACTTTTAATTCGTTGGGAGTGTTTCCAGTGACGTACACTGTAACGGATTCACTCGGCCTTGCGGATCTTACGCCAGCCACTTTGCAGGTTAGGGTGCAGGAACCAATTAAAAACTTCACGGCCTACAATGATCTGGCATGGGGCCCGGGACAATTGACGACGAATATTACAAGGATCACCTCGCCAAATGGGGGTTCGGGGCTGCCCAGCAGTGGGGCTCTCCTAAATTTTTCCACCGGGCAGCCAACTTCGGTGAGTCTCACGGTGACTGGCGGCAGTTTTGTTGGAGATACGCAAGCGGGGCATGGGGCCAACCCTACGGCCGGTACGGATGCGCATAGCCTCTTTCATGGCATGGTGAGTGGTCAGGGGGCACTCTCGTATATTAATCAGGTTGGCAGCTCGCTCGTGCTTACGTTTACGGGGTTGGATCCCAGTAAGGAGTATGATCTGGCCTATTATGCTCACCGCAATAACTACGCCTGGGATCGGGCCTCGTTAGTGACGTTGTCAGGGCAGGATGCATTCATTAATAGCAGTTCCACGGCGACGGATAATCCCAATGAAGTAGGGGGTGTACTGTTTACGGGTCTGACGGATGCGTCGACGCGATTACCGGCAGATAATGACCAGGGGTATGTGGCTAGGTTTAGCCAGATTGATCCGGGCAGCGACGGCATAGTAGTGCTTACGGTCAGTTATGATGGCAGTAGTCCTTACAAGGGCAAGTATGGGAGTGCCGTGCGGTTGCAGGAAAGTGACGGAGGTAGCCCAGGCAATCAAGCACCCAATGGGGTGATTGATACACCAGGAGGTAATCAGACGATCAATGAGGGAGATGCCGTCACGTTTACAGGGACGGGGGTAGATCCAGATGGCAATTTACCGCTGACCCATCTGTGGACCTTTGGCGGGGCGGGGATCTCGAACGCCACGGTAGAAGATCCGGGGGCGCTTACGTTCACGACGGCAGGGGTGTACACGGTCACCTACACCGTGACGGATGGGCTAGGGTTAACGGATCCGACGCCAGCGACGGTACAAATTACAGTGCAAGCGGCAGGGAGTACCTTGCTCACAGATGATTTCGCCGATGGCAATTTTACGGGCTGGCAGATTGTGGATGAAGGGACCACCGCAGCTCCGTCTGCGTGGGCCGTGGTGAGTGGCGCCCTGCAGCAAAGTCGTAATATCTATGGTGGCAGTACGTCAGCGACCAGCCTGCCAAAGCCGGGGACGTTTGCTTGGTATACCAATGGGTTGAATTGGAGTGATTATCATCTCGCGGTCCAGGTCCGGTCTACAGATAATGATGCATTGGGGGTAATGGTGCGGTATCAGGATCCCAATAATTATTACCGGTTGTCGTGGGATGCACAACGGACGTACCGGCGGTTAGTCAAAGTCGTCAATGGGACCTTTACACTCTTGGCAGAAGAGAATGTAGCGTATGTGAGTGGCCAAGCATATGGACTAGAGGTGTTTGCGGATGGGAATAGCTTGGAGGTGCGGGTAGATGGCGTTCCGCTCTTTGGGGGACCGGTGGTAGATACCGCATTGGCCAGCGGCAGTGTGGCGCTGTACAGCTGGGGTAATCAAAGTAGTATCTTTGATAATGTGGTGATCAATGATCTCAGTGACGGAGGTAGCCCAGGCAATCAAGCACCCAATGGGGTGATTGATACACCAGGAGGTAATCAGACGATCAATGAGGGAGATGCCGTCACGTTTACAGGGACGGGGGTAGATCCAGATGGCAATTTACCGCTGACCCATCTGTGGACCTTTGGCGGGGCGGGGATCTCGAACGCCACGGTAGAAGATCCGGGGGCGCTTACGTTCACGACGGCAGGGGTGTACACGGTCACCTACACCGTGACGGATGGGCTAGGGTTAACGGATCCGACGCCAGCGACGGTACAAATTACAGTGCAAGCGGCAGGGAGTACCTTGCTCACAGATGATTTCGCCGATGGCAATTTTACGGGCTGGCAGATTGTGGATGAAGGGACCACCGCAGCTCCGTCTGCGTGGGCCGTGGTGAGTGGCGCCCTGCAGCAAAGTCGTAATATCTATGGTGGCAGTACGTCAGCGACCAGCCTGCCAAAGCCGGGGACGTTTGCTTGGTATACCAATGGGTTGAATTGGAGTGATTATCATCTCGCGGTCCAGGTCCGGTCTACAGATAATGATGCATTGGGGGTAATGGTGCGGTATCAGGATCCCAATAATTATTACCGGTTGTCGTGGGATGCACAACGGACGTACCGGCGGTTAGTCAAAGTCGTCAATGGGACCTTTACACTCTTGGCAGAAGAGAATGTAGCGTATGTGAGTGGCCAAGCATATGGACTAGAGGTGTTTGCGGATGGGAATAGCTTGGAGGTGCGGGTAGATGGCGTTCCGCTCTTTGGGGGACCGGTGGTAGATACCGCATTGGCCAGCGGCAGTGTGGCGCTGTACAGCTGGGGTAATCAAAGTAGTATCTTTGATAATGTGGTGATCAATGATCTCAGTGACGGAGGTAGCCCAGGCAATCAAGCACCCAATGGGGTGATTGATACACCAGGAGGTAATCAGACGATCAATGAGGGAGATGCCGTCACGTTTACAGGGACGGGGGTAGATCCAGATGGCAATTTACCGCTGACCCATCTGTGGACCTTTGGCGGGGCGGGGATCTCGAACGCCACGGTAGAAGATCCGGGGGCGCTTACGTTCACGACGGCAGGGGTGTACACGGTCACCTACACCGTGACGGATGGGCTAGGGTTAACGGATCCGACGCCAGCGACGGTACAAATTACAGTGCAAGCGGCAGGGAGTACCTTGCTCACAGATGATTTCGCCGATGGCAATTTTACGGGCTGGCAGATTGTGGATGAAGGGACCACCGCAGCTCCGTCTGCGTGGGCCGTGGTGAGTGGCGCCCTGCAGCAAAGTCGTAATATCTATGGTGGCAGTACGTCAGCGACCAGCCTGCCAAAGCCGGGGACGTTTGCTTGGTATACCAATGGGTTGAATTGGAGTGATTATCATCTCGCGGTCCAGGTCCGGTCTACAGATAATGATGCATTGGGGGTAATGGTGCGGTATCAGGATCCCAATAATTATTACCGGTTGTCGTGGGATGCACAACGGACGTACCGGCGGTTAGTCAAAGTCGTCAATGGGACCTTTACACTCTTGGCAGAAGAGAATGTAGCGTATGTGAGTGGCCAAGCATATGGACTAGAGGTGTTTGCGGATGGGAATAGCTTGGAGGTGCGGGTAGATGGCGTTCCGCTCTTTGGGGGACCGGTGGTAGATACCGCATTGGCCAGCGGCAGTGTGGCGCTGTACAGCTGGGGTAATCAAAGTAGTATCTTTGATAATGTGGTGGTTGATGCGATTACCGGCAGATAATTTGATGACAGTAGTCCCTTCAAAGGCAAGTATGGGGGCGTGCGACTGCAAGAGGAGTAAGCGATTAGGGATTTATGGCACATCTGTCTGATTGTAATCTCAAATTCACCCTATGGGCCTAAAGTGATGGCCACCAGGTATATGCCAAACGGGCCTCTTCGTTCTTGGCCATCGTGCAAATCCAATGTATTGGCCTTTAGGGGTAAGCTTGTGACGACACTATCTAGTAAAATATAGATACTTTTCATGATATATTAAAAATTTGCGAGTTTCCTTGCTATCTTTTAGATTGGAGTAATGCTTTCACTCCTTATCCTATTGAGGGCGTCTGATTTTTCAGCGCCTAGGGAATTTTTGTCGAATGATACATCCGAAGTGAACGGATAGAGATATTTGTTCTTCCTGATTTTTGTTTTTGTGCTGCTAACATAGAAGTTTCTTATGCCTCTATCTCGTTAGGCTGTACCATCTCATCAAGATAATCTCAGGGGTTTTTCTTGAGACATCATAACTCCTATTCTGACAGTCCAACGCAACAACTTTTAGTTCATTACACTAAGCATGTTTGAAGAAAGTCAGTAGAAGATTGAATGTGTTTGAGTTTAATGCTGGATTGCGCACAGATAGCTGTGCGAGTTTTAGAACATTTTCATTTGGGTTACATTTATTATGCCGTTCTGGAGTATTTCTTAAAAAGATTCCGTGGTAATAAAATTTTTTGAATCTTAGGACGGCACAATAATTTAAGGGAGTTATACTCGAAAGTAGTGCACGGAGTGAGTTGAAAAGACGCGGCGTCTCGGGTTGAAATGGGTGTTGCAAGACATCCATACACAACCACAAAAGGAGAGACGCCACGATGAGCAAGAGTAGCAAACCAAAGGAAGAAGATCGAGAAGGAACCGATTCACTGACAGACTTGATTCGAAGGGGAGCGCGGCAACTCTTGGCCCAAGCCCTGAAAGCGGAAGTGGCCGAACTCTTGGCCACCTATGCTGATCAGCAGGATGAGCAGGGCCATGCAAGAGTGGTCCTCAGTGGGCATCATCGGCAACGGGACATTCAGACCGGGATCGGGCCCGTGACGGTGCAGGTGCCCAAAGTGCGGAGCCGCCAGGGCAAGCCCGTGACGTTTCGCTCGACGTTAGTCCCTCCCTACGTACGCAAGACCGCGAGTTTGGAAGCCGCCATTCCGTGGCTCTATTTGAAAGGGATTTCGACGGGGGAGATGCAGCCGGCCCTGGAAGCCCTTGTGGGGCCCGAGGCGAAAGGGCTGTCCGCCAGTACGGTGGCCCGGCTGAAACAGACCTGGCGGGAGGAGTATCTGAGCTGGCGCCAACGTCGCCTCGATGCCGATCAGTGGGTCTATATCTGGGTCGACGGCATCTATAGTGGGATCCGGGCGGAGCAGCAGCGCTTGTGTGCGTTGGTGGTGATCGGCATGAACGTCCACGGGGAGAAGCAACTCTTGGCGATGGAAGATGGGATGCGCGAGTCGACTCAAAGTTGGCGGGAAGTGCTGTTGCAGCTCAAAGCGCGTGGCCTGACTGCCCCTGCCTTGGCCATTGGCGATGGGGCCCTGGGCTTCTGGGCAGCCCTAGAAGAACTCTGCCCGGAGACGCGGCATCAACGGTGTTGGTGTCACAAGACACAGAATGGCTTAAATGCTTTGCCGAAAAGTGTGCAACCCAAAGCCAAACAGGCCTTGCACGAGATCTGGCAGTCTGAGACCAAGGGGCTGGCCGAGAAAGCCTTTGATGTGTTTCTCGACACCTATGGGCTGAAATATCCCAAGGCCACGGCGTGTCTGCAAAAAGATCGGGAAGAGCTGTTGATGTTTTATCATTTTCCCGCGGCCCACTGGCCGAGTTTGCGGCCCACGAATCCCATCGAATCGACGTTTGGCACGATTCGGCATCGGACGGTCCGCACCAAGGGCTGTCTCACTCGGAATGGCATCCTGCACATGATGTTTAAGTTGGGGCAGTGTGCGGAGAAAACGTGGCGGCGATTGCGCGGATTCCGGGAGTTGCCAAAAGTGATCGCCGGCATTCAGTTTACGGATGGCATCGAAGAAAGAAGCAAGGCCCCGGTCGCCGCGTGAGCAACCGCTCAGACACTACATTTGACTTTAGCTCAATTTAAGGTTCTCTGTGTTCTAGATAATTATTCGAATCTCTGTGTCAGAGAAGGAGTTAATAATGAAAAAAGGAGATGCAGTATGAAAGCTGTTATTCTCGCTGGCGGGTTAGGAACGCGTATTTCGGAAGAAACCTTGTTACGTCCTAAGCCAATGATAG
Source organism: Nitrospirales bacterium (assembly GCA_965223685.1). GTDB lineage: Bacteria > Nitrospirota > Nitrospiria > Nitrospirales > UBA8639 > Nitrospira_E. Next base: position 311,440 of record CBDCXG010000002.1, on the reverse strand, counting down.
AAATCGGAGGTAAGCCTATCCTTTGGCATATAATGAAAATTTATTCCACTTTCGGAATAAATGAATTCGTCATCGCTTTAGGATATAAGGCAGAGATTGTCAAGGAGTATTTTCTTAACTTTTATGCTATCAATAACAATCTCACGATTGATTTAGCAAATGGTAAGACCACGATACATGATGGGAAACAGCCAAACTGGAAAATCCATCTTGTTGATACTGGTATAAATACCCAAACTGGGGGAAGGCTGAAACGCCTCAAAGAATGGTTGAGTAATGATGAAACGTTTTTATTTACGTATGGAGATGGTGTGGCGGACCTTGATATTGAGTCTGTGATTAAATTTCATCATTCCCATGGAAAACTAGCAACCGTGACGACTGTTCGCACACCGGCCCGTTTTGGGCGAATTGCGTTTGAAGGAGATAAGATTTCTAACTTTCATGAAAAACCAGAGTCAGGGGATGGATGGATAAACGGGGGATTTTTTGTTCTAAATGGTAAGGCAATTGATTATATTAGGAATGATGATACCTCTTGGGAGAAAGAACCTTTGGAGGCGCTGACACAAGAAGGCCAAATGATGGGATTTCGGCATTATGGCTTTTGGTCTTGCATGGATACATTAAAAGAGAAAGTGATTTTGGATGAATTGTGGGATTCTGGAAATGCTCCTTGGAAGGTGTGGAAATGACCATGACTTGGAATGATGCTCGAGTATTAGTTACTGGTGCGACTGGAATTGTTGGCTCCTGGCTAGTAAAACGACTGATTCAGGAAGGAGCGTTTGTTGTCACCTTAATACGGGATTGGAATCCTCAAAGTGAATTAATTCGAAGTGGAGATGTTCAATTAACCACTGTCGTTTCGGGAGAGTTAGAAAAATTTCATGCTCTTGAACGTGCTATTAGTGAGAATGGGGTTGATACTGTTTTCCATCTTGGTGCTCAGCCTTTGGTGGGTGTTGCCTTTCGAAGTCCGCTTCCTACATTCGAAGCTAATATTCGTGGATCCTATCATGTGTTGGAAGCTTGCCGAATTCATCGAAAATTGGTCCAACGGATTATTGTTGCAAGCAGTGATAAAGCTTATGGGGATGTTGCCACTCTTCCCTATACAGAAGATTTGGCTCCGTTTGGGAGATTTCCCTATGATGTGAGTAAGAGCTGTACTGATTTACTGGCACGTTCCTATTACGAAACGTATGATTTACCCATTACGATAGCCAGGTGCGGGAACATTTATGGCGGGGGTGACCTAAATTGGAGTCGGATTGTCCCGGGTACTATTCGAAGCTTTTTGCATAATGAAAAGCCTCTCATTCGAAGTGATGGAAAGTTTACTCGTGATTATATTTTTGTCAAAGATGTTGTGGAAGCCTACCTTCTTCTTGCATCCAAGACTTCAGAGCAAGATATTCGAGGACAAGCCTTTAATTTTAGTGCAGAGCAGCCTTGGACTGTTTTAGAGGTTGTTGAAAATATCCAAAAACTGATGAAATGTGATCATATAATCCCCACTATTTTAAACCAGGCCAATGCTGAGATACGGGATCAGTACCTTGATTCTAGTAAGGCCAAGCAGCTTCTAAGATGGACATCCTTGTTTAGCTTAGAAAAAGGACTCATTCACACGATTGAATGGTATAAAAATTTTCTGGCAAAGACGAAAAAGGCGAAATAGTAAACGGAGCATCCTAATTTACTCTGGTCCTTGAATTTGTAAATCCATAGTACAATCTATTCCCAAATTATTCGAAAATCTCAAAGAACACTCATTTTAAGGTATGACTATGAACTGTTCTCAAAAATGTCGTTTTTGTGGTACGTCATTAATGCATACCTTTCTTGATCTTGGGTTATCACCTTTGGCGAATTCTTATGTGAAAACTGAAAGTCTGGGGGAAATGGAGCCATTTTTCCCATTGTACGTTTTTGTGTGTGATCATTGCCTTTTAGTTCAACTCAAGGATTGTTCAACTCCGGATAGAATTTTTAGTGACTATGCTTATTTTTCTTCTTATTCAGATGTTTGGCTGCAACATGCGTCTACGTACACAAATGTGATTGCAGAACGTATGAAATTGGATGCTCACAGCCTGGTCATAGAAATTGCTAGTAATGATGGATACTTGCTGCAATATTTCATGAAAAAAAATATCCCGGTTTTAGGTGTAGAACCAGCGGAAAATGTAGCCAAAGTAGCTAATGAAAAAGGGATTCCGACACGAGTTTCATTTTTTGGAGAGCAATATGCTCAAACCCTAGTAAGGGAAGGTATTCAAGCGGATTTGTTGATTGGGAATAATGTCTTGGCTCATGTCCCTGACTTAAATGACTTTGTTCGTGGTCTTAAAGTGCTACTTGCTCCCCAGGGAACCATCACCATTGAGTTTCCTCATTTGATGCGCTTAATGGCTGAAAATCAGTTCGACACGATTTATCATGAGCATTTTTCCTACTTCTCATTTTTTGCCGTAGAACAAATTTTTCGTCAGCATGGTTTAGTGCTTTTCGATGTTGAAGAACTTCCTACGCATGGTGGGTCTCTTCGTATATATGCCCGACATAATGTTGATAACTCAAGGCTGATAGAATCAAGGGTTAAAGAATTGCAGCAACAGGAAGCCGAAGCTGGACTCACCTCCTTAGAATCGTATCTATCGTTTGCTCACACTGTTCATCGTACGAAAAGGAAACTTCTGTCATTTTTAATTGAGGCCAAAGAACAAGGGAAAGTGATTGTAGGGTATGGGGCACCAGCTAAAGGGAATACGCTTTTAAATTTCTGTGGTATTGGGACTGATTTCATTGAATACACTGTGGATCGTAGTCCACACAAGCAAGGCCAGCATTTGCCAGGAACCCATATTCCTATATGTGAGCCAGAAGTCATTAGCAAGACAAAACCAGATTTTTTATTAATATTGCCATGGAATATCAAAGATGAAATCATGCAGCAGATGGAAGGTATTCGTGAGTGGGGAGGGAAGTTTATTGTTCCCATTCCTCAAGTGAAGGTCTATTCTTGATTTTTACGCCAACTAAACTGAAGGGTGCCTACCTTATTGATCCCGAAAAATTGGAGGACGAACGAGGGTTTTTTGCAAGAAGTTTTTGCCGGGATGACTTTAAAGAACGTGGTCTCGCTAGTGAATTTGTTCAGTCGAGTTTTTCTTTTAACGCGAAGAAAGGTACGCTGCGTGGTATGCACTACCAAAAAGCTCCTCACGAAGAGTGTAAGCTAATTCGATGTACGGTGGGATCCATTTATGATGTGATTATTGACTTAAGGCCGTCCTCTCTCACCTTTACCCAGTATTTTGGCACAGTTCTTTCAGCTCGGAACTATCGCATGTTGTATGTTCCGTCTGGCATGGCTCACGGATTTCTCACTTTAGAAGACCGATCAGAAGTATTTTATCAAATTTCAAAAATTTTTCATCCTCAAAGTGCCGAAGGAGTGAGGTGGAATGATCCGCATTTTGCCCTTACCTGGCCAGCGGAAGTTTGCGTCATTTCCAAACGGGATCAGGCCTATCCAGACTTTTCACAAAAGTAATAAGTGAGAGGGTCATGAGTCAATTCGAAAACGTTGGACAGTCGATGTATGATTTGATGAAAATCTTGTATCCTATCTGCCGAAGTATAACTGGGGATGGAGTAAGGGAGTCACTAAAAATCATTCAAAATACCATTGCTTTGCAAATACATGAGATTCCGAGTGGTACAAAAATATTTGATTGGGTGGTCCCCAATGAATGGAACATACATGATGCGTTTATTAAAAATTCTCATGGTGAGCGTATTGTAGATTTCCAAAAATCCAATTTGCATATTGTAAATTACAGTCGTCCCGTACATCGGAAAATGAATCTGAAGGAGTTGAATCCGTATCTTTATACGTTGCCTGAATTTCCAGATTGGATACCATACCGAACTTCTTATTACAAAGACAGTTGGGGGTTCTGTCTGACGCATAAGCAATATGAAGAGTTGAAGGAAGATGAGTACGAAGTATGTATTCAATCTTCTTTGGAAAAAGGCAGTCTGACCTTCGGTGAACTGGTGATTCCAGGTGAAACTTCTGCTGAAGTCTTGATTTCAACTCATGTCTGTCATCCCTCTCTCTGTAATGACAATCTTTCTGGTATGGTATTGGCTACCTATCTTGCATTGCATCTACGGTCATCAAATCTTCGCTTTACATACCGGTTTCTTTTCATTCCTGGTACGATTGGTTCCATTGCTTGGCTATCTGAGCATAAAGATAGAACTGATTTGATTTGGCATGGGCTGGTATTAACAGGGATTGGAGATTCCGGAGGATTTACATACAAGAGAACACGGCGAGGCAATGCTGAGATTGATCGAGTCCTTTCTCATGTCTTAACACAATCTGAATATGAGCATGAAATTATTGACTTTTTCCCTTACGGATATGATGAGAGACAATATTGCTCACCAGGATTTAATCTTCCCGTTGGCTGTCTAATGCGTACGCCTCATGGGCAATATCCTGAATATCATTCTTCAGGCGATAATCTTGAATTTATACATCCTGAATATCTCGAGCAATCTTTTTTTGTGTGCATGAATGCCATAGCTGTCCTCGAAAAAAATAGAACCTACCAAAGTCTCAATCCTAACTGTGAACCGCAGCTTGGAAGAAGGGGGTTGTATCGAGCGGTTGGTGGTCAAGCTGAAGGTGCAAAAAGAGAAATGGCGATGTTGTGGATATTGAATCTCTCAGATGGGACGCATTCCTTGCTGGATATTGCTGAACGAGCAAACATCTCATTCGAGATTATTGCAAGTGAAGCGAAAATCTTGTGTGATCATCATTTATTGCAAGAAGTACAAGGCGAACAGAGAAAGACAGTTTGTTGAAAGGTATAGAGATGGCGTGAGTACGGTTTATAAAAAACTGCTCCTGGACACCCCCCAGCTGGATGGATGGAGGAGAGGAGCAAGCCCGCGAAGCGGGCTGAGTTTGGTATTCTTCGATGCATGAATCTCAAGCGGATCAGTGGTACGGTCTGCGATCTCAAATATCATGTTGTGTGGGTCCTCAAATATTGACGAATGGTTTTGGGGGAGCGAGTGGCGCATCGGTTGAAGAGGGTTTTTCAGGAGTTTGCCAAGTGATATGGATTTGGAATTGATACTCAAGAAGTCATGGACGAGCATGTGTACATGTAAGCTTCCCCAATATCTGGACAGACCAAAAATAGAGCGTTCTGGCAGAATGCCCCAGGAGGTTCACATGAAAACGAGTCGATTCAGCGAACCCCAAATTGTGGCCATCTTGAAAACAAGCCGATGCTGGCATCAAAGTGAAAGACCTGTGCCGAGAGCATGGCATCAGCGAGGCCACCTATGACAACTGGAAAGCGAAATATGGTGGGCTGGAAGCGTCGGAGCTCAAGCGCCTCAAGGAGCCTGCGAGGGAACTCGCGAAACTCAAACGGATGTATGCCGATCTGGCCTGAGAGAATCGCGCACTGAAGGACTTGCTCGAAAAAAAACGCTCACGCCGACGGAGAAACAGGAGGCCATGGAGACACATGGCGTCTCGATCACACGAGGAGGTGGGGCTCTCAAATTTTCTCGGTCGGCGTATTCTTCTCAGGCTCCGCGTGATTGGGCTCGGGATGATCGGGAAATCATTGAGACCCTGAACCAGGTGGTGGACGCGCAGCCCCGGTGGGGCGTCTGGAAATATAGCGTGCGCTTACGTGTCATGGGCCATCCCTGGAATCACAAACGGCTGTACCGCGTGTATCGGCAGTTGGGACTCAAGCAGCCCCGCCGGACCAAATGTCGACGGCCCAAGCGACTCTCTCTGCTGGTGTTTGTGCCAGAAGGTCCGAACGAAGTCTGGTCTGCGGACTTCATGAGCGATACCCTCTTTCATGGAACACGATTCCGCACTCTGAACATTATTGATGACTCGAATCGGGAGGTCTTGGCCATTGCAGGAGATACATCCATCCGAGCGGAGCGGGTGATTCGAGTCCTTGATCGCTTGAAGACCGCACGCGAGTTACCCCATATGATTCGGGTGGATCATGGGCCAGAATTTCTCGCGCAGACCTTACAAGATTGGGGCAAGGCCAATCGCGTCCTGATCGATCACCTTCAATCGGGGCGTCCCACGCAGAATGCCTTTATTGAACGGTGCAATCGCACGTATCGGAATGAAGCCCTTAATCTCTATCTCTTTCGCAGTTTGGAAGAGGTGCGGGAACTCACTGTAGCGTGGATGAGCATTTACAATGAACATCGCCCACATGACGCACTACACGGAGCAGCACCGTGTAGCTATCAGCAACCAACACTGGAAAACTCGAGTTATGACCTGGCCGCTTGACGGGGAAGCTTACAAGTGTGGGGTGGAAAATTGTGGAACGATGGCTATTTTGTACGTAGTGTAGGGGACAACGTCACGGCTGAGGTGATTCGTCGCTATATCAAACATCAACATGATCCCAAGCAACTCTAGTTAAATTTCTAAATCTTGAATGTCTCCCAGCTTGCTGGGAGTCTTTACTCATGATGGCTTCACTGCTTTGGCGGCCATGGTCATGGCGATGGGGTGGGGGATGATTTTACTGAACCAGTGGGCTAGGCGGCCTTGCCAGCCTATGGTCACGACAGTGCGTTTGGAATGCAGGGCTTGTAATGATGTCTGAACGACTTGTTGGGGCGATTGTGCGAATAAGATATGTGCTGGTTGGTGGCCAGCGGTTTTGTGAAAATCCGTAGTGGTAAAACCCGGGCAGCAGACTTGGATGGTGATCCCCTGGTTTTTCGTTTCGTGTGCTAGCCCTTCTAAAAATGTAATGAGAAAGGCTTTGGTAGCGGCATATTCTGTCATGTAAGGAATAGGGAAGAGCCCAGCTACAGACGCGACGGTAATGATGGCACCTTCTTTGCGGGTCTGCATAGCCGGCAAAAATAACCGAATGCTCTCCACGATGGTGTTGATGTGTAATCGAAGCATGCGTTGTATGCTGTCCATTGGCATATCCGTAAAGTCTCCATAACGACCAAATCCCGCATTGTTGATCAAGAGCGAAACATCTGGTCGATACGACTGAGCCAACTTATACAATTGTGTTGCTACCTGAGGTTGGCTCAGATCCAGTGATTCCATCCAGACCTTTCCCGATGCGATAGGATGGAGTTCTTTCTGTAATGCCTCAAGACGTGTTTGATCCCTTCCAATGAGCAGTACCTCATAGCCTTGGCCAACGAGGGCTCTGGCATATTCTGCTCCGATGCCTCGAGATGCGCCTGTAATTACGGCAAAGGGTATGTTTGAATTCATGGCCCCACTTTCTTGAGTTCATTAGATAGAAAGTTTTTCTCTATCATGGTCGAACCATCAAAGAGGCTGCTCCTCATCCCTTCCTTTTCCTCGAGTGAGAGAGGTCCTCTGAGTCTTTTCGTTGAAAATATTAAGAATTACGCGAGCCCTACCGAAGAATTCCCTATGGGCAGGTGAGTCTTGTCTAAATGTTCCAGGAAGCGTGAATCCTTTATCGTGCCAGTAGAGAGTTAAGATATATATGTCAGAGTCGTATGATTCTAAGTCAGCTGTGAGTGTAATGGAAGTGGAAGAAGAAACTTCTTCGTCTTCGGAGACTTCACAAACGGGCAGCTTAGAGCAAGCGCTCGCTGAGATTGAGGCGGAGGCAGCTGAATTGGTTAAGACGACTAAGCAGGTGATGGCGTCATTTAAAAAGATCAAAGACGCGGCCAAAGTGGGCGATCTCATTAAGCTTCGTAAGCTTTTAGATGAAGGGAAAGCGGCCACGTTAGGGTTGGGTTGTGATTTTGTGAGAACCCAAGAACGGCTGAATTTTGATGAAGCCAGTTATCTTGCTGGAGAAGACTTTCGCCAAGAATTATTGACCACCGCTCAACAAATGGGCGTGAATCTTTATGAACACGATGGATATCTGTTTTCCTATCCAGTCCTTTTAAAAATATTACATAAAGAACGGGCTGTGTCTATCGATCGTATGCGGGAAAGCCGGTTGCGTCCTTCGGTCTTGGTTAAACGATTAAAGGAAGTCCAAAACAAGCCTCTCCGGTTCAAGCCTCGGACATTTCTAGAAATGCTGTTTACAGCCTATTCCATTGTCGTAGCGGGACGCGGAAAGCATTTGATTGGAAAGGGGACGGTCATTCCGCTCCTGGAGTTGTATCAATTGTTAACCTTGTTGCCATGGCAAGCCAGTGAATATACGCGCCAGGAGTTTGGGCGTGATGTCTACTTGTTGGATAAAAGTGGGACAATTACAACAAAAAATCATCATCGAGCCAATTTTCATGCTAGTACTGGTGTTCGTGATGCATCTAAAACATTGACGGTGATTGCACAGGGTGGACGAGAAAAAACCTATTACGGGATTTCCTTTGTGAAAGCAGGGTAATCATGGGTCCTCGTTGGTTAAGTTTCTTGAGGGTGAACCGACAAGAGGAAGCAGAATAAAAGAAAATTGAGGAAAACATTATGTCTCCACAGGAATGGTTGAAAGTTTTAAAAGCCGCCTATCTCCAAGGATATATTCGTAGGGGAGGGTCTTCCGTCAAGTTTGTTGTCGTGGATGAAGCACAGGACACCAAAACGGTGGTGTCTGGGGTTGGGGAACTTGCTCGCGAAGAAGGCTTCGTGACCATCCAGGCCGATTCACGAAAAACGAAAGTCCAGCTGATCGATTTGTTGTTTCAAGAAATGTCGAAGCAAATAGATTGGGAAGCCTTGGCGTATGAATATGTGAAAAAACTCTTTCGCGACAATGAACGGCGCATTCCTGAAAATCGTGAAGAATGTAGCTGGAGATGTCTTGCCTCGTTAAATTCTTGTGATGAAGCAACGATTCAACGCGATGTGAATTCCTGGTTAGAAGGCTGTTTGTTTCAAGATTTTGAAATGAGCCGGGAGTTCCGATTGGCCATGATTCAATTATGTGTCTCCCAACTTGATCCATCTGGGCGCGAATCGAAGGCGGCTGGTGTCATTCAATCTTGGCTTCGTGGTGAGTTGAAGCAAATGTCGGGGCTTAAGAAATTGCTTATTTTTCAAAAAGTGACGCGTAGCAACGCGCGTGATTTAATCGCGTCGTTTGCTCATTGGGTGCGTCTCTTAGGAAAGCCGGGCGTGGTGTTGACGATTGATATATCGGCTTTTATGGATAAAAAGAAAAAAGATTCAAAGACTCTGAGTTATTCGCCTTCAGCCGTGATGGATGCCTATGAAATGTTACGTCAGTTTATCGACGGTAGTGATGATATTGAAGGGCTAATGTTAGTTGTGGTGACCCCCAAAACCTTTCTGACTGATCAACGATTGGGCTTGAATCGGTATGAAGCCTTAAAACTCCGTATTTGGGATGACGTTCGTGATAAATCCTGCCCCAATCCTTTTGCACCGATGATTCGTATTACCGAGCAGGCTGACCTCTTTGATGAAGGACGGTTAATGGCCCGAGTAGGCAGCCGCAAAGATGATGTGCAGCATCAACGCGTGATTGAATCTCTTCGCGCAGGCGTTCCGAGTCCTGGAGCTGTCAAGGCTTTGGGGTGTCCGCAACCTACGGTCAAATCAAAATTCCAACAAATGTTGCAGGATGCCCAGGACAGTATTCATAAAGGCTGGACGACCAAGGGGTTGCTCGTTGAGGGTGGTTTTGGAACTGGAAAATCACATTTATTGGAATCGCTTCGACATGTGGCTTTAGATTCCCGGTTTGTCTGTAGCAAAGTCGTAATCTCTAAAGAAACACCTCTCTATAGTCCGGCGTTAATGTTTCGTGCCGCCGTTGGTGCGGCCAATATTCCTCAAAAGCGTGGAGATGCCTTGGCTGAAGTGGCGGCTGATTTGAATTTTAAAAGCCCCCAATATGCCGATTTTTATGAATGGGTGCATCGGCAAGGTGGCGAAATTGATGGACGGTTTGCCGCGACATTGTTTCTCTATGAACGGATGGTGAATGACCCTGAACTCAGTCACCGGATGATCCGTTTTTGGGCTGGTGATCCGTTAACCGATGCTGAAATTAAACGATTTCTTAAATCCTGCGATTCCAATACCTCGTATCGATTTGAACGGGTGACTCCCATGGAGATGGCCTTGCAACGCTTTAAATTCGTTTCACGACTGATGATCGCAGCTGGCTATGCTGGATGGATTTTGCTGATCGATGAAGCCGAAATTATTGGCCGTTATTCTTTTAAGCAGCGTGCGCAATCCTATGCGGAATTAGCTCGATGGTTAGGGCGGCTGGAAGCCTCAAGTTTTGCAGATCTTGGGTATAAATCTGGATTAGCTGCGGTGATGGCGTTAACTGATGACTTTCAAAGTGCGATTTTGGACGAAAAGGGTGATCGAGAAAAAGTTCCCGAAAAATTACGAGAGACTGGCTCGGAAACGGACCTCGTGCTTTCCCGGCAAGCAGAACAAGGGATGCGATTAATTGAGTGCGAGCGAATACCGTTGGTTGGCCCCTATGATCAGTTGGTTGAAGACATTTATCATAAAATTCGGGCTATTCATGGTGCGGCTTATGGGTGGGAACCTCCCCAAGTTCCAACAATTGAGCGCTTGTCCAGTACTCGAATGCGCGAATATGTCAAAGGATGGATTACCGAATGGGATCTGAAGCGATTAGATCCTAACCGTCAGGTAGAAATTGAATTAACGGAAGTCAAGCAAGACTATTCTGAAGATGTTGAGTTAGAAGGCTCACAAGAAGAGACTTTGCAACCAGCCTTGGCGGAATCTCCGTAATATTTGTGAGGTCTTGAGGTGTCACCAGGTTAGGAGGTTTTGCAATGACCAGGTACGTATATTGAATAATTTCCGTATCCTTACATAAAGGAAAATGATTTATGGATTTACAACCACAAGAGTGGTTTCAGACGATTCGACAAGAGTATTTGCAACGATTTGTAGGGCAGGGGGGCTCCTCAGTCAAATTTATTGTGACGCCCTCTGATACTGATCGTGCCCACGTGCAGGATCAATTAGCCGAATTAGCGTTAAAGGAACAATATGCTTGGGTACGGGTTGATGCCAAAGATACCAAAATCCATATGATGGATAAATTTTTCCACGAAGTTGCCCGGCGAGTGCCGTGGGATGAATTAGCGTCTCAATTTGTTCGGCGGTTGCTTCTGGAGAATGGCTATCAAATTCCCGAAGGGCAGGAAGATTTTTCCATGGCAAGTGTAGCCCGAATGAATGACCGCGCTGAACCCTTATTGCGGCGTGATTTGAATAGTTGGTTAGAGCGGACAATTTATCAGGATACGCAGATGTGCCAAGAATTTCGAATGGCGATGATTCGTCTCTGTTTGGGCCAAATGGATTCTGGTTCAGAAAGTCCGTTTATGACTGAACCCGTCAAAGCCTGGTTATGCGGTGAATTACGCCAGATTTCAGCATTAAAAGAAGCCTTGATTTTTCAAAAAATCGTTCGGACCAATGCTCGCTATATGTTTGCATCCTTGTCCCGGTGGTTTCGACTAGTTGGTAAGACGGGCTTGGTTGTGTCGTTGGATTTGACCCGGTGTTTAGAACGCAAAAAACCAACCTCTCCCGAAGGGCTCTATTATGGGATGTCGGCTACGCTTGATGCCTATGAAATGTTGCGGCAATTCATTGATGGAACGGACGAACTGGAAAGTCTCCTCTTGACTGTTTTTGTTCCTCTTGAATTTCTCACGGATAATCGACGCGGTCTTAACCGATATGAAGCCTTAAAGCTTCGTATTTGGGACGAGGTGCGAGATCGGCAATACCAAAATCCGTTGGGAGCACTGATTCGGTTGGCGGCTTCTGAAGCGAGTCAACATGATGCGAGTGAAGGGGAAGAACATTATGACCGAATGGCCATGGCCAATGGAGACGTGAGTCATCAACGTGCGATGGAAGCATTGCGTTCAGGTGTGCCGAACCGAGATGTCATAAACCTTCTGGGCAGTCATCAACCAGAACTCGAAGGGAAATTCCGCCGGTTATTGCAAGAGATGGCCACTCAGCCATTGGAAAGAGTTTCTACCAAAGGATTGGTTATTGAAGGGGGATTTGGGAGTGGAAAGTCACACCTCTTGAAAGCCTTACAGCATGTGGCGGTTGAACAACAATTTATATGTAGTCCAATTGTCATTAGTAAGGAAACGCCATTATATAATGTTGCCACATTGTTCCGATCAGCTATTAATAATGCCATTGTTCCCGGGAAACAAGGGGATGCGTTAACTGTGATTGCGGGAGAGTTGAATTTTCAAAGCCCACAATATACGGAATTGTATGATTGGGTGCATCGAAGCGATTCAGTATGCGACTCACGATTTGCCGCGACCACATATTTATATGAGCGGATGATCAACGATCCTGAGCTGAGTCATCGTATCATCCGATTTTGGGCAGGAGATCCGTTAAACAATGCCCAACTCAAGAAATATCTTCAAGGTTGTGCACCGGAAATGCCCTATGTCTTTGATAAAGTCACGGCACAAGAATTAGCTTGGCATCGCTTTCAATTCGTGTCGAAATTGATATTAGCTGCCGGATATAAAGGGTGGATCTTGCTCATTGACGAGGCGGAAATCATTGGCCGATATTCTTTTAAACAACGAATGAAGTCCTATGCCGAAGTGTCCCGTTGGTTAGGAGGGCAGGAGCAGGCAGGCTCTTCAGGCATTGTGGGTATTGTAGCTCTCACAGATGATTTTCAAAGTGCGGTGTTAGAAGAAAAGCTGGATGCGGAAAAAATCAAAGAATTATCTCAAGCGGGAGAAGATGGTGGTCGAGATCCTCTGGCTTCTGCAGCCCTCGATGGGATTCGTCTGATTGAGGAACAAAGTGAGGCACTTATTCGCCCCTATGAAACCATGGTAGATGCTCTCTATGAGCGTCTACGGGAGCTACATGGATCGGCATATAGCTGGAATCCCCCTCCCGTATCAGCGGTGGAAAAGTTGTCCAGTACTCGTATGCGCGAATATGTGCGGGGATGGATTACTGAATGGGATTTGCGAAGACTCTATCCTGAGGCGCAACTGGATATTGAAATTTCAGACGTACAACAGACGTACGAAGAAGATCAGGAATTAGAGTCGATCATGACTGGTGAATCTGACCCTATACAGGGTACGGAAGCCGAAGAGGCCATATTGGCGGTGGCATTGGAAAACCAGTCCCCAGTGTCATAATGCCATCCTTTCTGGGTTTATTATCCGCGAGCAATTTCGATTGTCTTTACTGGTTCTGAGGCGGGCTTGACCTGAATGGCCGTCTTTCTTGGAGTGGGCGAGCTTCGTTGACGACTAAAATTCTTCCTCCTAAATCTGTTCCATGTAGTGCCTTAATAGCTTGTTCAGCTTCTTCCTGAGTCGACATTTCCACAAATCCAAAGCCACGAGATCGTCCTGTGAATCGATCGACAATAACGTTGGCTGACACCACCGTTCCTTGGGAAGCGAAATGCCCTTGTAATTCTTGATCGGTCGTTTCAAAAGGCAGGTTTCCAATATAGAGTTTGGCTCCCATTAGTGATCTCCTTTGTTATGGGGCTTTTCCCCTGGTGTCGAACGCAGTTAGTCCAGAAAAATGGCTAAGAACTATATGACAATAATTTTGGGACTTCCTGAAAGCGACGCTACCACCGAACTTTCTCTCAAATCAAGCTGCTCGTTCTTGATCTATGGCGGGCATTTCAGCAAAAAACATTCAGTCCTTTCAAGTTATTTTAGCCAATGGTATCTAAATTTCCATCAGAAATTTTCCGATAGGGTTATTCAGAGGATTATTCTGTCAGGGGGATATTCCACTTTAGCCGAACGTTGGTAACTGGAGAGATTTTGTTGTGTCAGATGTGACTCTCAGTAAAGACACACCTATACAAGTATTAGGAATATGGAAAAAAATTGTGGAACGAGTCTTGGGAGGATTAGAAAGCCTTCACAAGCATACCGTGCCTGTCTTAACTATTCTTTTTGCGCTGTGTTTATTTGTGATTTACTTACATATTTATCAGTTAAAGACGCATATGGTGGGAACGATTGCCTTACAAGGGGCAGAGACCTATGCGAGGGCCTTGCGTGAAATGCAGAAATGGTATACCTCGGAAGTTGTTCAACGACTTCATGCCCATGGGATTGAGCCTTCCCCAACCTATAACGAAACCGAAAGGGATATTCCCTTGTCTGCTTTAGTTAGTCGAAGTTTGGGCCCTCAATTGGTATTAGGGGAGCGTGGGGAGCAAGTGCGACTGCTCAGTGCGTATCCGTTTCCGAATTCCAAAGATCAAGGACGGTTGTCGGATCCGTTTCAACAAGAAGCCTGGGATTTTTTGAACCAACACTCGAATGAAGATTTTTATCGTATTGAACTGGTTGATGGGCAACAAGCCTTACGATATGCCACAGCGGACCGTATGCAGCAAGAATGTGTGAATTGTCATAATGAGCACCCTAATAGTCCAAAGCGTGATTGGGAAATTGGCCAAATAGGGGGGATGATCGAAGTTGTGTATCCCCTTGATTCTTTAGAGAATATGGCCAGTCTGAACTGGCGTGACTCCTACGGAATGATTGGGGTCTTGAGTATGTTGTGGTTAGGAGGATTTGGACTCGTAATCTTGAAACTCCGTCGAGTTTCTAGCGAATTAGAGAGTCGTGTGCGGGATAGGACTGCTGATTTGCGGGAGTCCCACAGGCAATTAGAACTGGAAGTCTACGAAAGGAAATTAGCAGAAGATACGCTTCGGCAAGCTCGAGATAATTTAGAAAAACGAGTGCAAGAACGAACGGGAAAGCTAGCGGCCTCGAATGCTGAAATGATTCGAGAAGTTGCTGAGCGAAAACGTGCGGAGGACGACATTCGAAAACTCAATGCGCAGCTCGTTCAACGTTCGGCGCAATTAGAAGCCAGTAATAAAGAGCTAGAAGCTTTTAGTTATTCTGTCTCACATGATCTTCGGGCGCCGTTACGAGGGATTGATGGGTTTAGCCAGGCGGTGTTGGAAGACTATGATGACAAATTAGATGATTCTGGGCGAAGTTATTTGCAAAGGGTTCGAGCAGCGAGTCAACGCATGTCGCAGCTTATTGATGCCATGTTGAATTTGGCTCGGTTGACCCGGGCAGAAATTCATACCCAGACATTTGATATGAGCGCGATGGCACACAGCATCCTAGATGACCTTCAAAAAATGGAGCCGGAACGAGAAGTGGAATGTATCGTGGCCAATAATTTATTGGCCACGGCCGATCCGCAATTGATCCGGGCGGTCTTAGAGAACTTGCTCAGCAATGCTTGGAAGTTTACACGGCAACAGGCCAAACCGCGCATTGAGTTTGGTCATGGGCAATACAATGGGCAGGCCGCGTATTTTGTGAAAGATAATGGTGCAGGGTTTGATATGACCTATGCCCATAAATTATTCGGTGCGTTTCAGCGGTTACATGCGTATACCGAATTTCCCGGTGTCGGGGTTGGGCTGGCCACCGTCCACCGTATCATTCAGCGGCATGGAGGGCAGATTTGGCCAGAAGGAGCCGTGGATGAAGGTGCGGCATTTTATTTCACATTATAGCGAATGTACTGACAACCAAGGAGGATAACATGACAAGTAAACACATTCTTTTAGTTGAAGATCACCCGGATGATGAAGAACTAACCATGCGGGCGTTGAAGAAAAATAATATTATGAATGAGGTGATTGTGGCTCGTGATGGTGTGGAAGCATTGGAGTATTTGTTTGGGACGGGAGCCCATGCTGGCAGAGATATGAATATCATGCCGCAGATTATTTTGCTAGACCTTAAATTGCCCAAAATTGATGGATTAGAAGTCTTGCGACGGTTGCGTGCTGATGATCGCACCAAATTTTTACCGGTTGTTGTTCTGACCTCCTCAAAAGAAGAACAAGATATTGTGAAGAGCTATCAACTTGGGGCTAATAGCTATGTGCGCAAACCTGTAGATTTTCAAGAATTCTCTCAGGCGGTTCAAAACCTTGGGTTGTATTGGCTTATTTTGAATGAATCGGCTCCCGAAAGAGTCCCAGTGTAATACTTCATCGTGTGTGCAGGTAAACACAAAAACTCTTTCCCTTGTTTGTGGAGATGGCAGGGGTTCATCCTTTCCTGTCAGAATCCCCAACGCCCTGTCAAAAATTTGAGTCTAAAGCAGCAGCCTATTGATTAGAGACATAGTGTGTAATGTGTCTAGAAAGACTAGGTAGAATGTCTTTATTCTCTGTTGAATTTCCCCTTTTTCTTATCAATTGTTTATTGGTAGAAAATCCATTTTGCCCTAGGCACATCCCTTGCTGAACGTTGAGGGTAAGATCCTTCCCCTCCCGTTACGTTTCAAGGAGAAATGCCATGAGACGACTCTTACGGTTTGACGCCACTGAAGCCTTTTCACAATGTGATGCTTCACCGAATCCAAAACGCAAAAATCTCTTTGATGGTCGCCCATTGAATGCTCCCAAAGCGGGGAAAGGAGGAGGTGGTAGGATTAGCCGATGTGCGGAATGTGGGGGGGATGTGAAAGTTTTTGTCTCACCACGGCGCAATCCACATTCCAGCAAGCTAGGGCGGGCTGTTTCGATGAAAGATCATGATCTGTGTCGTCGTTGTTGGAGACGTCTTATGCATCAACAGCGTCAGTCAGGGATCGTGCTTATTCCTCAAGCCCTCTTCATTGGTGGCAGGAAATTGCGCCCACGATTATTGTTTCCCAAGCCTGTGTCGATGCCACGGGAAGCATCCTAAGATAAAGGGCTCTATTGACAAGCTCCAAGAAGTCAATTTGGAATGGACAGAGGTTTTTGAGCGATGACTACTGCATTTAGGGAGTTGTTGAGGGAGGAGCTAAGACAGGCTGATTAAATTCCTTAGCCAATGTGGTATTTTGATACACCACTTTTAAAATAACATTGCCGAACGGACGACGAATGACCTGAAGGATGACTTGCCCATCCTCATATCCTGCCTCTAGTTGTTGAAATTGTTTTGCCATAAATGCGTTCAGCAAGTCTTCTGAAAAATCAGACGTGAGACGATAGCTGTTTCCTAATATTACTTGTAACTGCTGGTACCATTCGTCTGAAAAGTGCCCCATATCAATGGTAATTTTGGAGAGTTGGGAGTCGGCAGTGAGATCGGTCCCCGGTTCCGTACTGTCTGAGTTGTAGGTAAGTTGTAGGTATCGATTTTTATTAGAAAGTTCATACATACATTCACGAGAAGTTTGACAATTCTCTAGAATTTGTACTTGTGACGGAGTCATGCCGAATTTGAGGTCACGAAATCCATCAATGGATTCAGCCCCGTACGCAGGAAGATTAAGCGCTAAGAAAATGGCTAAAGAGTACATCCATTTTAAAGGGAATTCCCTTTGCAAGGGTTGAGGCTTCATGAGAAGGTTCCTTACTTTAAGCTTGGCTTCTACCAGATAATGTTATGACAAAGACATTCTTAAATTAACATATCAGAATATCAAGGATGAAGGCGACTTGAGAGAAAACCGTCAGAGTGTAAGATCTACATATCGGGAGACGAGTGTGGGGTTGGTAGGAATCAAAGGTTTAGGAAGGATTCATGTAAATATTCTAATGCCAATGGAGGTCATTCATGAGCCACCAGGGACGACGTTTATAGCCTTTGTCCAACATACATTGTTCAATGCGATGCTCCAGTAATTCCTGTTCTAATATTTCCCCTTTGCTATATTCCTGTACTTGCCGGACGCATTCCACTTGTTCCCTTGGTGGGACTTCATGACCATCAGATTGTATCCATGCTGATCTTGAGCAACCGATTGCTGAGAAAGCGAATAATAAGGCGGCACCCAACAAACTAAATCGAGGAAAATGAGCTTCAATGTTTCTAAAGTTCGTATGTTTCATGAAATAGAGGCTGTGAGGTTTTAAGGAATAATTCTGGGATGATTCAGTACTCAAGGCACATGTTTTTATTAGGTGTTGATAATATTTTTCGTTATTATAATCCAGATTTACCCTAATTCTATGGCTGTTGAATTTCTCTGATCGGTAGAGGTAGAGGGGATATTTTGCGAATTTGAGCGACAATGCTGTTAGCGATGACTTAAGAAAAGTTTTGGGTTCTTAATAACATTGTAATAATGATTGATGAGTATCTTTACCCTTTTTTGTTGTTCCTATTGAAACCCAGCTAGTCTTTCCCCCAACTCTTCGATTAATGTTTCCCGAAAATGTACCTTAAAAACTTTTTGCCTTGGTTGCTTGGATTTCGTACACAAAGTACACTTTTATGGTCCAGACCAATGTTATCATTATTCATATCGGAAAGTAGAGGCGTAACATGAACAAGCAACTAAGAAGGCTTCCGATCCATTTCATCCTTTTAAGTATGATTGCGATGTTGATGATCATAGGGCCTAAAGACGAGGTCATTGGTAAGATGTTGACCGTCGATGGACAGATGGTTCCCGATATTGGGCCATTACCGACTGCGATTCCTCAACCTCCGACCAATCTTAACTATGCCGCGAAAATTTCATTGGGTAAGCAACTGTATTTTGATGGGCGGCTATCAAAAAATAATGCTATTTCTTGTGCGTTTTGTCATAACCCGGCCACTGGTTTTGCCGATCCTAAACAGACTTCTGTGGGGGTGACTGGAGAACGAGGAGGCCGTCAGGCACCGACGGTTTATAATACGGCCTTTAATCCTTTTCAGTTTTGGGATGGTCGGGCTGGGTCGTTAGAAGAGCAGGCGATTGGTCCCATTCACAATCCTATTGAAATGGCTGAGACGCACGAACATGTCGTCAAAAAGTTAGATAGGATTCAAGGGTATCGTGATCAGTTTCAAGCAGTTTTTGGGGCTGGGGTCAGTATTCAGGGGATTGGTGAAGCTATTGCTGCCTATGAACGGACTGTGATTTCAACGAATTCGGCTTTTGATAAATTTGTGTTAGGTGATCAAAAGGCCATGAGTGAATCTGCCCAACGAGGTATGGCAGTCTTTAAAGGAAAGGGACGCTGTGTTCTCTGTCATAATGGTTCAAATTTTACCGACAATCGTTTCCACAACACTGGTGTGCCACAGGTTGGTCCCCTAGAAGAGGATCTTGGACGGTATTATGTGACTCGTCTCGATGCTGATAAAGGAGCGTTTAAAACACCAACGTTACGTAGTATTACAGAGACAGCCCCATATATGCATGATGGAGCCTTTAAGAATTTAGAAGAAGTTATTGATTTTTACGATGCTGGAGGGAAAGCGAATCCACAGTTGAGTGCGTTCATCAAACCCTTGGGGCTTTTACTAGAAGAGAAAACTGATTTAATTGCATTCTTGAAGGCATTAACTGGAGAGGCCATTCCGTTTGAGTTTCCGAGCTTGCCGGAATGAAGAAACAGGGGACTCAAATTTTAGGAAAGAATAAAAGGAATTTAGAGATCGTAGGCGACTGAGGAGGTTAAAGGTTCTGGATAAATGCAGGGCTGAATTCTCCGCGAGCCACTTCCATCACAGGTCCCTTCATCGTGATGTTGTATTGAGAGTCTACCGTAATATCCAAGCTGCCTCCTGGGGCTTTTACTCGAACGGGACTTTTGACCAATCCCAATCGTACACCCGCACAAGCTGCGGCGCAAGCTGATGAGCCTGAGGCTTGAGTTTCTCCTGCTCCACGTTCCCAGATAAGAATAGAGATGGCTTTGGGACCTGTGGGAATAGCTAGTTGGACGTTGATGCGTTTTGGGAAAATTGTGTGGGTTTCAAGTTCCGGTCCGATTTCCAGTAAATCATCACGTGTCCAGCGTGGCTCCTCGCGTTTTTTATAGACCACACAATGGGGATTTCCCACACTGACGCCAGTAAATCGAAGTGACTGTTCAGCAGCTTTTACAGGCTGTTGTATCAATTCCGGTACGCGTAAGCTACAGGGAAGAGCAATGGGTTGAAAGACCGCCCGCCCCATATCGACTGTGGCCCCGTTCACCAGGCCATCGCCATTTAACTCTAGATGCACATCGACCACTCCACCTTTGGTTTCTACGGTAAAATGCTTTTTTCTCGTATGCCTGGTGTGATACAGGTAACATCCAAAAATTCTTAATCCATTCCCTGATTTTTCAGCTTCACTGCCATCAGGATTATAAATTCGCAATCCAAAATCTGATTTTTTTGAAGGAACTAAGGCTAGAATTCCATCACTGCCAATGCCCCAATTGCGATCACACAACGTTCGAATGGTGCGGGCCGTCAGTTTGAATGAAAGTTTTGCCGGATCAAGGGCAAGATAGTCGTTGCCCAAGCCATGTCCCTTAAAAAAAGTATTTTTCATGCCTACTCCGCCATGGAATGAGTATTGGCTAGGAAAGGACACCTTCCTGAGGCCAATCCTAGCTGTTCGGTAGGACCTGAATTATACGTAAAAACGGCAAAAGAGGAAAGTCCTAAATCCTTGGAACCGAAGATTTGCGGTGGGAGAGGTGGTGAAAAATCGTGCTTCAGGCCCGTTTGGCTTGGTTGCGGGCTGCACGCTGTTCGTTATCAGTCAGGAAGCGTTTGCGGAGGCGGATATTTTTCGGTGTCACTTCGACCGGCATTGTCAATTAAACTCTGATTTGCCACATTGGGTGGCATGAACACCAAAACAATCAGCTATCAACGCCACCGTTTCCCTGCCGACATCATCAGTCACGCCGTCTGGCTGTATCATCGCTTCTGCTTGAGCTTTCGTGAGGTCGAAGAGATGCTTGCCGAGCGTAGGATCATCGTCACTTACGAAACAATTCGCCAATGGTGCCAAAAGTTTTGGCCTGATTATGCCTGCAAACTGAAAAAACGCCAAGGCCAGTTAGGAGATGCCTAGCACATCGACGAAGTCTTTGTGACCATTCAAAGAAAACAGTAGTATCTGTGGCGAGCCGTCGACCAAGACGGTGATACTATTGATGTTTTAGTGCAGCGCCGGCGCAATAAAGAAGTGGCTGTACGCTTCTTTCATCGGTTACTCAAAGGTCAAGGCTGTGAGCCGAACTGGTTGATGACCGACAAACTTAAAAGCTATGACGCCGCTCATCGGACTGTGATGTCGTATGTGAATAACCGAGCCGAGGTTTCGCATCAACCCACACGATAGCAAGAATATCACATGCGCGGCTTTGCTTCACCACAACAGGCTCAACGCTTTCTCACGTTGCATGGACTCACGCAGAATCTTTTTCGCTTTAGCCGTCACCTCATGCAGGCGGCCAACTATCAGCTCTTAAGAAGTCAGGCCTTTCAAGTTTGGAAGGAAGCGGTATGTGCATAAGCGGAGTGGGACAACTCGTTCTATTGTGTCCACAGCTAGTTAACCTAATGGTATGGACGCTCCTATTGTCGGTCATGGCGGTATACTTGCCGTGACCACACTTCATCAACAGGAGGGACGTATGCCACACATCACCACGATTGGGTTCGATTTGGCAAAGCAGGTGTTTCAGGTGCACGGAGTTGATCATGGAGCTAAAGTCAAATGTAGTGTCTGAGCGGTTGCTCACGCGGCGACCGGGGCCTTGCTTCTTTCTTCGATGCCATCCGTAAACTGAATGCCGGCGATCACTTTTGGCAACTCCCGGAATCCGCGCAATCGCCGCCACGTTTTCTCCGCACACTGCCCCAACTTAAACATCATGTGCAGGATGCCATTCCGAGTGAGACAGCCCTTGGTGCGGACCGTCCGATGCCGAATCGTGCCAAACGTCGATTCGATGGGATTCGTGGGCCGCAAACTCGGCCAGTGGGCCGCGGGAAAATGATAAAACATCAACAGCTCTTCCCGATCTTTTTGCAGACACGCCGTGGCCTTGGGATATTTCAGCCCATAGGTGTCGAGAAACACATCAAAGGCTTTCTCGGCCAGCCCCTTGGTCTCAGACTGCCAGATCTCGTGCAAGGCCTGTTTGGCTTTGGGTTGCACACTTTTCGGCAAAGCATTTAAGCCATTCTGTGTCTTGTGACACCAACACCGTTGATGCCGCGTCTCCGGGCAGAGTTCTTCTAGGGCTGCCCAGAAGCCCAGGGCCCCATCGCCAATGGCCAAGGCAGGGGCAGTCAGGCCACGCGCTTTGAGCTGCAACAGCACTTCCCGCCAACTTTGAGTCGACTCGCGCATCCCATCTTCCATCGCCAAGAGTTGCTTCTCCCCGTGGACGTTCATGCCGATCACCACCAACGCACACAAGCGCTGCTGCTCCGCCCGGATCCCACTATAGATGCCGTCGACCCAGATATAGACCCACTGATCGGCATCGAGGCGACGTTGGCGCCAGCTCAGATACTCCTCCCGCCAGGTCTGTTTCAGCCGGGCCACCGTACTGGCGGACAGCCCTTTCGCCTCGGGCCCCACAAGGGCTTCCAGGGCCGGCTGCATCTCCCCCGTCGAAATCCCTTTCAAATAGAGCCACGGAATGGCGGCTTCCAAACTCGCGGTCTTGCGTACGTAGGGAGGGACTAACGTCGAGCGAAACGTCACGGGCTTGCCCTGGCGGCTCCGCACTTTGGGCACCTGCACCGTCACGGGCCCGATCCCGGTCTGAATGTCCCGTTGCCGATGATGCCCACTGAGGACCACTCTTGCATGGCCCTGCTCATCCTGCTGATCAGCATAGGTGGCCAAGAGTTCGGCCACTTCCGCTTTCAGGGCTTGGGCCAAGAGTTGCCGCGCTCCCCTTCGAATCAAGTCTGTCAGTGAATCGGTTCCTTCTCGATCTTCTTCCTTTGGTTTGCTACTCTTGCTCATCGTGGCGTCTCTCCTTTTGTGGTTGTGTATGGATGTCTTGCAACACCCATTTCAACCCGAGACGCCGCGTCTTTTCAACTCACTCCGTGCACTACTTTCGAGTATAACTCTTGATCATGAAGGTGCAGTCGTGCTGCGGAAGAAATTGCGACGCAGTCAGGTGCTGAAGTTTTTTGCCACGTTATCCCCATGTCTGGTTGGGATGGAAGTTTGTGCAAGTGCGCATCATTGGGCTCGAGAACTCAGTGCCCAGGGTCATGAGGTACGATTGATCCCCCCGCAATATGTCCGGCCGTTTCTCAAAACGAATAAACATGATGCGGCGGATGCCGAAGCGATCGCCGAGGCCTTGGGAAGACCCACCATGAGATTTGTCCCCATCAAGAGTGTCGACCAACAGGCCGTGCTCATGCTTCATCGATCCCGAGCGCTTCTGGTCAAACAACGCACGATGCTCATCAATGCTGTACGAGGGCATTGCAGTGAGCTGGGCATGACTGCCAGCCAGGGCGCCTCGCGGGTCAATGATCTGCTGGAGATCATTGCCAACCCTGATGATCCCAGGCTCCCGGCGTTTGCTCGTGAAGCCCTTGGCGTCCTCATGGCTCAACTTCAGGTTGTCAAGGAAGCTATTCGAACACTTGAACGAAAACTCCAGGCGTGGCATCGCTCTCAGCAAGCGAGCCAACGCTTGACGACCATCCCAGGTGTCGGCGTCATCACCGCCACCGCCCTGGTGGCGACCATCGGCGATGGTTCGCAGTTCAAGTCCGGCCGCCACCTGTCTGCTTGGCTGGGCCTTGTCTCCCGACAACATTCATCGGGCGGCAAAAGCCGCTTAGGGCGTATCTCGAAGCGCGGCGACGGCTATCTCAGGCGCCTTTTAGTTCACGGGGCTCGAGCCGTGCTTCGCTGGCAGAGGGGAGCACCCAAAAAGCCCTCGCCTTGGATTGGTGAGCTCCTGACAAGACGACCGACCAATGTCGTGCTGGTCGCCATGGCTAATAAAATCGCCCGGACGGTGTGGGCCATGCTGAACACACAGCAGAATTTCAACGCAGGACTCTCTGACTCCGGCAACCAGAGGCCTTGCGAAATGGGTACAAACAACCCGTAGACAACCATGCAGGTATAGGAAGACCATGCATTCTAAAGAAGTGCCGGTTTACTCGTAGGTAAAAGGCGAGAGGAATTGCGAGGGTGAAGAGAACATGATGGCAAATAAGGTAGCCTGGAGAGATTCAACCCGAGGTGTTGTCCGAGCATCCAGCTCGATAACTTGACTGGGCATCTCTCCTCCGCCCTTCTGAGAGGCGGATTCCATCAAGGCCAGCGGTCGTAGGACCGCACAAACAGGCCGGATACATGACGGCACACCTCACGCGCTATCTTGGACCTAGAGCCCTTGCATTCTCGGGAGCGTCCATACATGACAATACCTTCCAGACCGATTAACTCGCTGAATTAAGAAGCATCCTTAACCAATTTTTCCAGATAGTTGTTCGCGTAGTCGATCTTAAAGGAAGTCCAGAGCAGGAGGTGATCCGAAATCTGGTTTTTTCGATAATAATTTGTAAAGTACTTATTCATGCCGTCACTGAGGTATTTTTCGAGGAACGTTTTATCTTTTAATTTCATCTCCAAGGCCTTCGCATCCGATTCCAGTTTTGCCGCCTGCTCAATTAACTTCTTTGCTTTTGCCGTCGGTTGGGTCTTCGCTTTTGCTCTTTTCTTGGCTGCACTCTCACGTTTACTTGCCGGTTGATTTGTTAATTTCTCTTCGTGCTCTTTGAGCTTCTCAACATGAGTTTTACTCAGCGTACGATAGAAATCGCTATCCAGAATGACGCCCGGATCGCTGGGACCATCCCGATAGATAAATTCCCGGTAATCGAGCACACCACCCGCCCCCTGCTTGAAACGCTTGTCCTTAATCCGTACCGCGATCTGATCGAATGGCTCTCTGGTTGCACCAGTGTTCGTATAAACTTTTTCAATATCGTCGGGCACGTCAAATCCATTATCAGTGAGCGCAGGCTTGGCTGGACTATTTTCATGGATATTGAAATCGCCCAGCAGCACATAGTTTGCGGCACTCGGGGTCGTGTCGTATTTCTTTTTCTTGAAGTATTTTATCTCGCGCTTACGTTCATCATCACTCCGCGTGCGAAGTTGCTGGGCCAGACTCTGGATTTCTTCAATGCGTAGCTTTCTGTCTTTTCCCGATTTAGCGCCGTAATGAATGTGCACAGAACACAGCTTGAACTTAAACCAGCCAGCCTGGAAACCTAAATAAAACGGTGATCGTGCTAACTGACGCGGATTCACAACTCCGGACTGACCTTTTACAGGAGGTAACACAATCTCTCCAGCTTCCCGGCTAAAGAGTACGCGTTCTTTTCGATAGAGAACTGCCATACGCTCGTCATTCCCCGCACTCCCCTCTGTTGCATCTGAGACAACATAATCCCACTCCTGACCAAGGTAAGTTTTCAGTAACGCCTCAAGCTGCTTGAGATCACGTTTGACCTCCTGGATCGCAACCAAATCAAAGTGATCGATGATCTCTGCGATATAAAGCAGTGACTCAGTGCTACGTTTGTAGCCTCTGCCACCACCAAAATGCATCAGGTTCCAGGTAGCAATCTTAAGTTCACCAACATCTTTCTTTTCCGTCACTTGTTCACGAAGCCCGGCACGGAGAGCGAGCAGCCGTTCTGCAACGTGCCTGCGGTGTTTCGGTGTTAAGCCACGAATTTTCCAATAATAAGCCATTCGTCTGTTCCCCCGTAAGCTTGAACTATTTGTGAATTCCGTTTTGTAGCAAATATTCCACTGAGACGAAAAACTTTCAGTACACGACTGTGGTTGGACCTAACATTTGTCATACCCGTTCACTAATGCTTTTTTAATCGTACACTCACTTATCGACGAACGGGTCCATTCCGGATGTGGCGCCTGTAACGCTGGCCAAGAGTTTAGATCTATCAGACCTTGCAAATGCTTCGACTGCTTCCTTATGGCCTGATCGGCAACAAAATATCCGTGATTCTCCAACACCTTTCTTTCAACCTCATTAAACCCATCGAGGTCAGTCCGGATGTAAGACAAGAAATTCGCGGCTAAATCTTTTGAGTAACCTGGTGGATCTTCGCTTCCCTGGCTCAGACTCCAGTACACGGACTTTGCCGGAGTATTTCCTTCCTCTAGAACCTTTTCGAGTAGAATTAACATTCGCTTTCGTACGGCTGCAGCCTGCTCGCTCATAATTCCGGTCCAGCGGGCTAATCGCGACGTAAAGCCCTCATCAGCATGCGCGTCTAGAGTCATTCCACCATCGGACACAAAGAGATACTCTCGGTCCTTCCAGATGGGCTCGAGCCCAAGATTGTCGTACACACCTCCATCACTCAAGCGAAGGTCTTTCATTCCCTTCTCCCATGACCCGGTTTTCCAACAATGATCATCGATTGTGGAGACGTACGGTTTGTCCATTGTGCGAATAGTATCCTCGTGCGTATCCCAGAAATACCCTTTGAATTGTGTAATATCAGCATCTACGATCATAGGCTGAAGTACAGGGGGAAAGGCTGCGGAAGCCGCTATGGCTCGCCCCAGAGACCAGTCGCCTGGCACGGGAACTAAATAGCCTGTGCGATAGCTTCCCATTCGCCACTTACGCATTTCCCAATTAGCTCCAAAGCTAAGTTCGGTGGCATTAAAGACAAAGTCTGGTTTTTCCGGAAGATCTTTCACCATCACATTCGTAAGATCTTCTTCGAGTGTCTCAGCCACCGTATTGATCGCGGTCGAACTGAATGGCCAATTCCAGGGCACGAGGTATCGCTTAAGAATCGGCCAGGTCCGAATATCTTCTTGGGTGAGTTGATGAAGAGGTCCTGCAACGTGTTCGTCCCACTCCGTAGGAGTCAATACATTCGTTAAGCGTCCTCCTTTCTTCTGAATAGCAGCCCCCAGTTGCCCAGCGGTAATAGATCCTCCTGACACTGACGAAATTTCATCTATACGATGAAGCAATCCCAATTCATTGAGTCGGCGGAGCGCGCCAAGATGAAACAATGTTGCACGGTACCCGCCACCCGATAGTGAAAGACCAGATCCTTGGCGGGTGACTGTTGGGAATGGATTTTCTGGACACGATTCACTACCTGTCGGTACGCGGTCCACAAACCCATTTGATGTGCATGCGTTCATGACAATAGCCACAACTATTACGAGCAACAAATTTCCCAACTTGTATTTGGGCGTCTTCATTCCTATAGCCTCCCTTATCTATTCACAAGACAAGAAACTTTTTCTGTACTCTTTCCACAATGTGCAATCCATCACAAAAACTTTTCATACAGTCATATCTTTCAAAAATACAACTAACAGAATTGTTTTTAATGCAAAATGAGCACCATACGACACAATATCTTTCGACCAAAGCTTCATGCCCACTATTAAAATGGAATCGGATATCACCCCTTCCTCATCTAGCTAGCAACTAATCAACAATTTTTGTATCTATACAGATACTGTATATTTCTCATTAGATACAAAAAAGATGGATAGGAACTTTAAAGGGATGGATCGGGACTCTACCCCTAATTCTGGGCCACCGCAGCTAGGGTCTATTTCCTAGGCAGATTTAACCTTTATCTAAACAGGAACATATTGTATCTGAATAGATAACTTTACAGTCTCAATTTCCTAAATTGAGCCCAGAGTTCCTTATGCAAGAGATCTAGAAATTCAGGAATTTCATAGATTTATATATTAGTAAATGGCTGGTATCCGTTTTGCTTTCAAAGCCGAAAATAATTATAGAAACGTGATTGCTGAAAAAAGTCGTTAATTTTTTTACTTCCTCTCCGCACATACAAATGGGATCACTCTATAACTTAGCGATTGATAAACGAACTCCTGTAATATTGCTCTTCCTTTGCTTGTTTCTATCGTGGTGTCTCCCTGCCGGTATTTCGTTAGCGCAGATTCCTTCACTATCTGAAAAAGAACAGGGCGAATCCTCTAAGCCAACGCTGCGAGTTGGAATAGCGTACCGAGGTGGTTCACCTGCTGGCCAGCGAATGCTCAAAGGCGTCAGAAAATCTATTAATGCCTACAACGGAGCGAGGGAAGAGGAACGACCATGGTTGGTTGAACCTGTAGAGTTGCAGTATGGCGAGGAGAAAGCTGGGTTACAAATGTTGCTGGAAGTAATCCACAAACAAACACCATTAGATAAACTGAATTCATCAGTCCCAGACTCGGATTCTAAGGTCCCAGATGTTGATGTCATCTTGGGCCCAAGCGACAGTGGTTTATATCTCCACTTGATGGAATTCCGGAAAGACCTGGAGGCTGCTAAAATCGTTATATTGTCGCCGGTAGTCACTGCGGCAGAAGGCAACAAAGCAGATGAATGGTTGTTTCGTACCAACGTTCAGGTGAAGCGACGTGCGCAAAAGATTTTTGACCATTTGGTGTCCCGTGGCTTTAACACAATTACGGTCGCATATGAGTCCACCAGCTTTGGCGATAGGGCTGAACACGCATTCAGTGAACTAGCGTCACAGACCAACTACAATGCCTTGAGATTTCGATCTGGACAGCTACGTGGGGTAGCAGCAACGATAGTCGAAGAACGTCCCAGCGCTGTTGGTTTGCTGGGTCAAGCTGAACACATTCGGCAACTGCAGTTGGCGATCAAAGCCTTAACGTCTGGTGTTGTGCCGTACGATCCACTGGTGTTTACCATCACCGACGCGAGCACGCTGTGCCTAGAAAAGGTTCGATTTGTCACACTATACAAAGGCCTAGATGGATCATCGTTCTCAAATCAAAAGTGTGGTATGCCGCCGGGGTCTATGACCGATGAGTTTACCGGGCTTGGCTACGATACCGCAGAACATCTGTTCCGAATTGCTGACAAGGTTGGAACTGATCGACATGGTACTAGTGATTGGCGTATCCATTTTCGGTATAAACTTGCTGCAAGCCTCGAAACTCCGGCTAGACGACCTACCAAGCGTACGGGAATGGCTTTTCTCGGTAGAGAAAACACGGCGGAACCAGCAATTCGCTGGTACGACGGAAAAGTAAAAGATCAAGATGTTTTTGCTGCTGTGTCACCTCGTCAACCTGGGTTGAGCAGTTGGTGGGTATGGTTGAAGGACCGTATTGATGTGCGAAAGAGAAGGTTTGGCATCCTGCCCCTTTTTAATATAGCGTTGGTCATCGCGATTGTTGGGATGCTTACGTTTTCGGATGTCAGGAAATCCTTTACCGGCAATTCATTACGTTATTTATGGCGCTGGACGTTTCTACGTCTTGTGTTTTTTAATGTCTTCGTGGCCATAACAGTACTCTTTGTTATGGCGGAGTGGGGCAACGTACGCTGGGACAACACATGGGTAGCTCTAAGCATTGCATTCGGTTACACAATGCTTCTAAAGACCACAATATTCGAAACGGCCTCGGGACAGGCCTTTGGATTAGCACAGTTTTACGAGAAGGTTTTGAAGGACATCAACCGCCGTCTCATGGTCATGCGTTATGACCTTGAATCACCCCGCGTCTACTTTCTCAGCTACTCCAACACTCTCAATTGGCTACACGACATGCTAGAACGGGTGTACAGAGAGAGCGAAGATCCCGTTCGAGCGGAACAACTAATCAGTGACATTGATAAGGAAGTAGAGAAGATTGAAGGTGAGATCGAGAAACGACGGGTATATGCACGCCACTTGTTGGACCTAATGAGTTGGCGACAGCTTGTCCGGGCACGTCTTGTACCGTCTAACATGAAGGAATATGAACTCTATGATCCCACCACATTACTGCGCGAAGCTGCTCATTACAGTTCACAGGTTCGACCGGAAAACGGCCATAAGATTAGTGCTATGGTTACAGCACGGTTTGTACAGTTAGGTGCACAGAAAGCGGATAATTTGGGTGAGCAGAAATCGGATAAAACTGAGGCAATCAAGGCTGCATTGAACGAGCGTATTGCCAAGTCAACTACCGAACGTGGACGAACCTACGCAAGGTTAGATTGGCTAGTGACACAGCAAGTCATCGACCTAGATCATTTGCGACAGAGGGGATTCGTTGATCCAGCATTTGACCCACTCCCCCTACGTTCTCGTCTCATATCTAGGGTGGCGCGCTTCATTAATCCCAACCGTGGTACTACCACCAATCTGGTTGATGACCCAACAGGTGAACGTCGTGCAACACGCCGAATATCGATATGCGGTAAGGCCTCACTAACATGGCGACCGAAGGCTGATGCTGATCCGGAAGCGTGCACCGTGGATCTTTTCGATGTAAGTACCGGTGGCATTGGACTGTTGCTGAACAACAACCAGCCCATAGATAACATTTTGAATTCAGCAATGTGGCAAGTTGATATTTCGGATAAAAAACTGCTGGTGAAGGCTCAGGTAGACCACCGTGGCCATACTGATCTTGGCGAGCAAACCCGCGTGAATTTGGAGTGGGTCAATCCGAATCTAGACACAGTAGGAAAAGTCACAGAATATGTGAGAACTGCCTCTTAATACTCGTTGCAAAAGTATATGAGCGCTTCTGCGCATTCGGGAAGAATAGGAACATCTAGTGATTGCAGCGAAACCGGGGGATAGGAAATTTAAAGGGCCTTTTTGCTGGATCAGGACTCTACCCCTGGTGTCGAAAAATGGCACTCCCCCCGCTTTTGTCGGTGGCCTTGGGACCGGTTCGGCTGTGGGAAGGGTGAGGTCCGCCCCCTTGGTGGGGTTTAGGCTCCGGCGGGCGTGGTCTGAGAGCGGATGAGGGAGGGCCCAAGCCGCAGGGCTTTCGGCAGTTGTGTGGTCGCAACCGACATCTGCTGGTTAGGCGGTCTACAGGAAGAAGGCGTCGAGGCAGACGGGAGCCTTGGATGGGGCGCGGCTGGGCACGCCCAGGTGGGTGAGGATCTTGCTGATCACGGCCGGGTCTTCGATGGCCGCGATGATCGCCAGGGGCCCGCCATATTGGGAACAGTGAGTCAGGTCAAGAGCAAACACCCGTTTGAGGAGTAGAGCCCGCTCATCCTTGGCTGCAGTATGCCTCGGGCGTTTCGAGGCGTCCATTTCCATTAGACCACAACAGTGGGCCGCCGTCTTAGCCATGCGACGGGCTCAGCAGGCGGGACACAACCCACGGCGTTTGCAGCAGAAGGCTACCAGCTGTTCATGGGTGCAGTTCCACAGCGGAGGCGAAGAAAGCCGTGCGCCAAGATCCCACATTCCAGAAATGCGTCGAGGCTGGGAAAGGCAGCGAAAAATCAGGGTTTAAGCTCGTTTGGCTTGGTTGCGAGCGGCGCGACGTTCGTTGTCGGTGAGAAAACGCTTGCGGAGGCGGATATTTTTCGGCGTGACTTCGACCAATTCATCATCTTCGATGAATTCCAGAGCAAATTCTAGCGTCATTTCTCGGGGGGGAATCAGGTTAATGGCTTCATCTGAGCCAGCGGCACGAATATTGGTGAGTTTCTTTTCGCGAATTGCGTTGACAACCAGGTCGTTCCCTTTATTGTTGATCCCAACGAGCATCCCTTCGTAAATATCGGCTCCTGGATGGAGGAAAATTTCCCCACGATCTTGGAGACCCCATAATCCATAGGCCACTGCCTGTCCAGGACCTTGAGAGATCAGGACTCCCGCAGATCGATGAGGGATATCACCTTTATAGGGTTGGTATTCATAGAAAATTTGCGACATGATGCCGGTCCCTCTAGTCATTCGTAACAATTCACACCGAAATCCTAAAAGAGCTCGTGAGGCAATGTGGAATTCCATGCGGACTGTGCCAACCGAACTAATTTGGAGGTCTTGCATGTCCGCTTTTCGACTTCCAAGTGCTTCAATGACAGCGCCCTGATACTCGGGGTCTACTTCCACCACGACCAGTTCCACGGGTTCCAGAATCTCTTTGTCGATTTCTTTGAAAATGACTTTGGGCGGGGATATTTCCAGTTCATAGCCCTCGCGCCGCATCGTTTCAATTAAGATAGACAAATGGAGTTCGCCCCGCCCGGAGACTTTGAAACGTTCGCCTCCATCGGCTTCTTCCACTTTGATGCCCACATTCATCATGGCTTCGTGAGCGAGGCGCTCCCGAATATGGCGGGATGTGAGAAATCGCCCTCCGTCTTTTCCAGCCAGAGGGCTGGTGTTGTGCGAGAAGTTCATAGAAATTGTGGGTTCATCGACATTGACGGTCGGCAAGGCTGTAGGATTCTTAGGAGAGGCCAGTGTTTCTCCAACTCGAACGTCTTCAACCCCTGCTAAAGAAATAATGTCTCCAGCTTGCGCAGATTCGCTTTCGATGCGTGTGAGGCCTTGGTAAGCCAATAGTTTGGTGACTTTTCCTCGAGCCACTGCGCCATCTCTTTTGACGGCCACAATTGGATTGCCTACTTCAATCATGCCATGCACAATCCGGCCAACGGCTACGCGGCCAATATAGGAGTCATATTCTAATATGGTTACGAGCATTTGAAACGGTTGTTCAGGATCCGCCACTGGCGGCAAGACTCGATGGATGATGGTATCTAATAAGGGCTTCATATCTTCGGCAGGATCATGAAGGTCTAACGTGGCCTTTCCATCTTTGCCTGAGGCATACACAATAGGAAAGTCTAATTGTTCGTCGGTGGCGTTGAGTTCACAAAACAAGTCAAAGGTCTGATTCACGATTTCTTCTGGCCGGGCGTTCGGACGATCAATTTTATTGATTACCACTATAGGTTTCAGGTGGAGTTCTAAGGATTTTTTGAGGACGAACTTGGTTTGGGGCATCGGACCTTCAAAAGCGTCCACCAGTAGCAACACGCCGTCTACCATTCGAAGAATTCGCTCAACTTCACTGCCAAAGTCGGCATGTCCTGGGGTATCCACGAGATTTATGCGAGTCTCTTTATAGAGCAGGGAAGCATTTTTTGAAAAAATAGTAATTCCTCTTTCTTTTTCCAGGGGATTGGAATCCATAATGACGGCTTCACCTTCCTTGAACACATGGGCGCCCGTTTGCTTGAGCAAGGCGTCAACCAAAGTAGTTTTGCCATGATCCACATGTGCGATGATCGCAACATTACGAAGGTCTTTGCGTCGTTTTTGGTTGGGCATATCAGCTATTCCTTATGAGGGTGGAGCATAGCACCAGTCATTTAACTGTGGTCGTTTAAGACTGGTGGCTGTTTATCGAGGCCGGTCTGCGGAGATTTGAGCAACGACACCAGCCGGAATGGCCGGAGAATGGCTTGGTCTTACGAGACGGTCGATTCATCATACACGGTACCGGAACACCTGAGTTAACGCAACTGTGACATATGGACATGGAATCTAAAAGGGGATTGTTGAATAATTCAATTTCAAGTTACGAAAGGATCTTCATGGCTATGAAGACTTCAATTCCACGGGAATGATCAAAAAAGTCCGTCCAGCAGGGCTGCAGCCTTTTTTGTGCGCGGAGCGTACTGGCACTCTTTGAGAGCCCACGGCGCGAAGAGTGCCAAGCCTGTGGGCCCGAAGGTCCAGAAAAGGGCGAGAACGTTTCTGGTGGCTTTTTCCAACAGACCCATCTTACGTAGGGCTTCTTATGTGAGAGGCTGTTCTGGTTTAACTGGGAATTTCTAAAAACTTGACCGGCAGATCTAGGGTAAATGTAGCGCCTTTCCCTGGGCCTTTGCTTGAAGCGGTAAGGCTCCCTCCTAAATTTTTAGCGGCTATGGCATTGCGATGGAGGCTACCTCCCTGTTCCGTTCCTGGTGCCGAGCAGGCTTGGGCAAAAATTTTCTGGAGATTTTCCTTGGGGATTCCAATGCCCGTATCGCGAACCTGAATGACGACTCGGTCTTTGTCTGTTGAATGCAAGTGAATGCAAATGGTAATGTGGCGTAGGTCTGAGTCTTGTTGCTGAATGGCAACTTGAGCATTACGAATTAAGTTATTCGCAATTTGAACAATGGATTGCTTGTCCGTAATCACTTGAGGCAGGTCGGCATAGTTTCTGGTTACGGTAATGTGTTGCTGTTCAAGTTCCTGAGCATTTATCTTTAAGGCACTTTCAATTAAATCTTTCAAGATCATGGGTTCATGAATGGTGTTGGTTTGCGTTAAATCATGTTGAGCAGCGATAATGTCCTTCACATGCTCAATTTGGCCAATTAAGGTTTCGAGGTCTTGGCAGGTTTGTGCATGTTGATCGCGTAAATGATTACTGAGTTGTGCCAAAAATTCTAGAACTCTCTGGCCTTTGGCATCCTGGGTTAAAAAGGCCTCTAGTCTATCTCGATGGCTTTCCAGTAATGCGGCAGTGCGCCCCACATCCTGGACGGGCATGTCGCGGACATGTTGCGCTATCAGGCCAGCCGATACATTCAAACTGTTCAACACATTTCCCACATTATGTAAGACATCGGTAGCTACTTCAGCCATACCCAGCCGCCGGGAACTTTCCAAAAGTTGTTGTGTCAACTGTTCGCGTTCAATGGAAGCTTTACGGCGTTCTTGAGCATGTCGTATCACGCGTTCAAGAAGCCCGGGGTTGGTCTCGCCCTTGACGACATAATCGGCAGCACCCAACTTAATAGCTTGTATATCGATTTCCGGATCCGTGGTTCCTGTCAACATGATGATTGGCACACGACAGCCGAATCTCAGTGCTTCTCCGAGAACATCCAACCCGGTTTCTTTGCCTAAGCAATAATCCAACAGACAAATATCGTGAGCATCTTCTTTGAGCGTTTCCAGTCCCTTGCGAAAGGTTGATACCCATTGTACATCAAAAGTGCGACCTCGCACTCTGGTCAACATGGATTCTGCTATCAAGGCATCATCTTCATTGTCATCAACAAGAAGGACGCGGATGGGAGCTGTATCTCTCTGTGTATTGATCACATCTGTGTGAGGCAATGTTGTATTCATCATGATGTGCTTCTGTCTTGGTAGGGCAAATCGTTCATCAAAGTGCGAGACAAGCGTTAGGATGTTCGATGGAGGCTCGTAAAGCCGCTAGCAAGTAATTAAAGTCATAGGGCTTTTCAAAAAAAGCGGAGCCCCCAAGAGCCATAGCTTTTTGGCGCAACTCAGGTTGTTTGCTCGCTGTTAAAAAGATGATCGGCACGTCATGGGTTTTTGTTGAATTTTTTAAGCGTTCCGCCAAGGTCAGCCCGTTACCACCAGGCACCGTAATGTCCAGTACAATGGCATCAGGGCTTGTCTCCATGGCCTTCTGCATACCCATGACTGCATCAAAGGCCATTGCGGTCTGGTAGCCTCGTGCGTTCAGTCGGACTTCCAGCGCTTTGGAGATATTTTCATCATTTTCAATAATTAAGACGTTGTGGTTCATCTCAAGCACTCCTTTGCTTTCATGTTGAACAGGGTAAGGTGAAACTGAATGTGCTGCCTTGCCCCACCGTGCTGGTTGCCGACATGGTGCCTTTGTGGAGCTTGATCAATTCTCGACAGATGAACAAACCAAGACCCAAACCAGGCGAAATGGATGAAGGGTCTTTTTCTACTTGGTACAAGCGTTCGAAAATTCCTTCCAGTTGAGCTTGAGGAATGCCTATGCCTGTATCCTGAATAGATATTCGTATACGCCCAGAGCAAAGCGGATCCAGAGAGGCCTGCACCTGAACGGTTCCACCGTTTTCCGTAAATTTGAGAGCATTGTCCACGAGATTCAGCAATACTTGGCGAATCCGTTGGACATCCATCATGATGAAAGGAAGATCAGGTTCTAAAGAAGATTGCAACGTAATCTGCTTAGTTTGGGCTTTCGGAACGAGAAATTCAAAAGCCTCGCAGATCAACGGCTTGAGATCTTCTGGTTGTAGTTGAAGACTCAATTTTCCCGTTTCCAATCGAGTAATTTCATACAGATCGTTAATGTTGCGATCTAAGTGCCCACAGCACCCTTGAATGCGCTCGAGAAAATGAATCTGTTCAGTATTCAGAGGACTGGCGATGCCCTCTAATAAAATATTGACAAATTCAATGGCAGCTGTCAGTGGCGTTTTGAGTTCATGCGCTAATAAATGATAGAAACGTTGAATTTCTTCTGTTCGTTGATGCAGCTCCTTATTGGTTTTTTCCAGTTGTTTCTGGCGGGCCGCTAGTTCTGCTTCTAATCGTATTTTTTCCATCGCATGAGAAATGGCTCGATGAAGATTCTCAGAAGAAATATGGTGTTTGGGAAGATAGTCGATTGCGCCTGATTGAAGCGCTTGGATAACAAGTTCCTCATTCCCTTGCCCTGTTAACATGATGCATGGTGTATCTGGACAGGACGAGTGCGCTTCGCGTAGGAACTCAATCCCAGTCCGGGGTCCTAATTGGTAATCAAGTAAGGCAATATCATGCTGTTCCTTCTTGATTCGATCTAAGCCTGTATCGTAGGACTGCGCCCAATCCAATTCAAAACGAGATTCGGAGATTTGCTCAAGAAGCGCTTGGGTAATAATGGCGTCATCCTCATCATCGTCAACGAGTAGCACTTTAATGGGTGTCTTGGAGTCAGCAGCCGACATAAGTTTAGGCTGCCCCTCGTTCTGCCAGGGCCATTTGGCCAAGTTCTTTGACAATGCGTTGATAGTCTTCAAAGCTTTCTGGTTTTGTGATGTACTCAATTGCGCCTAAGGTTTCAGATTGTTGAATGTCCTGAGGGTTTGTGGAATCGGATAAGACGACGGTGGGGATATGACACCAATCAGGATGAGCCCTCAGTTCTAGCAAGACTTTTCGCCCGTCTTTCCGAGGCATATTTAAATCTAAAAGAATGAGCCAGGGCCATGGAAGATTCTTCACGCCTCGATACTTGCGACGCCGGAATAGGTAATCCAAAAGTTCCCTTCCGTCATGGACAAATCGTATATCAAATCCTAAATGACTCTCTTCCCATGCGCGCATCGCAATCAGGCAATCATCTGGATTGTCCTCAGCGATTAAAACTGTTGGAGTTGTAGCCTGGTTTGGCATAGTGCAGGACCCTCCTCCAAGAACCGTGATAAAGTGAAATGTTCATGCGTTCTCGGTTGTTAACTGCTCGAATATCTTTTTTGGTTACTTAAGATTCTAAGAGCCTCGTGACGATTGGCAAAAAAAACGCCCATCCTCATTGGAGAATGGGCGCAACTGGATGTAATCATGTGATGTCCAGGGGTAGCCGGGCGAACCTGAGAATTTCCTATTTCTGCGAACAGGTCCCTTGGCTTTGCGTCCCATCCTTACGAATGGTTTGCCTTTTTCACTGTATAGTTTGTGTATCGGTCTATCGAAAAAAAGCTTAATAGAGAAGCTCTGATGAGGGAGATTGAACCTAGAATTAACGAGAAAGAAAGAAGCGTATTTAAGAGCATTCTTGAAAAAAGGTTTTGAAGATTAAGTACTCTTTCAAACAAGCCGATAATTTGTAGAAAGAAACTGTTAAATAATGAAGATAGCAAGAGGCACATTTCTCCAAGGCCCCGTTGACTATGAGAGCCCTCGGGTCGGTTCAAAAAAGTCCGTTCAGCAAGGCCGCAGTCATTTTTGCGCGCGGAGCGTCCTGGCACGACGTGAGCACGGAAAAATGGTGAGAACGCCGCTGACGGCTTTTTTCAACAGACACAGAAAATGAAATGTAATAGAAGGTTCTCCTTCGACACATAAAATTGACGTTGCTCTCGTCGAGATGAAGACATTCCCACCCTCCCAATATACTTTGCCGATCCTAGTAACACCTTTTGTGCTATTGGGTATCGATATTGTTGCTCCCTTAGGGGTTGCTCTGGGTGTGCTCCAGGTCGCGACCGTGTTGTTCACACTTCCTCTGCAACATCGTCGCTTTACGTTACTGATTGCTGCGCAAACAAGCCTCTGTATTGTGCTCGGATATTGGGCCATGCCGTCGGGGGGAGAATCGCTGTGGATGAGTCAAATCAATCGGATCCTGTCTCTGGGAGTTGTATGGTCGATGACATGGGTTGTGGTGCGCATGATAGGCAATGCGTTGTTATTGGAGGATTTGCACAAGAATTTGGAAGATCGAATCCATGAGCGCACGATGGAACTGCAAGAGCGTAATCGGGCTACTTTTGATTTACTCAAAGATATTGAGGCTGCGCGAAAAGAACTGAGCCGGACAGAGAAGCAATTTCGGAAAATGATCGAAGCGGCTCCCAGTGGTATTGTCATGGTTGATCAACAAGGACACATTATCCTTGCCAATAAATTGATTGTTCAGCAATTTGGTTATGAGGCTGAAGAAGTCATTGGTCAATCTATTGAAACCCTTCTCCCTGAACGATTTAGGGAGCGGCATGCGAGGTTTCGCAAGGAATTTTTTGATTCTCCTGAGTCTCGAAGAATGGGAAAGAATCGTGAACTATTGGGGCAGCGCAGGGATGGTTCCGAATTCCCTGTGGAAGTGACGTTGGCCCCGATCACGATGGAAAAAGGGACATTTGTGTTAGCGATGGTGCTTGATATCACCGAACGGATTCAGGCGAAAAAAGCGTTAATTAGAAGTGAGGCTCGCAATCGACATATTTTGGAGTCAGCCGATGAAGGTATTTTGGGCCTCGATATGAATGGCCATACAACTTTCGTGAATCCTGCAGCAGGAAAGATGTTAGGCTATGCCCCTGAAGAGTTAGTTGGTGCTCCAATGCATGACTTACTCCACCACACGAAATCAGATGGATCGGCATACCCAAGGGAAGAATGTCCTATCTATGAGACTTTCACAAATGGCTCCATTCATCACGTGGAAGACGAAGTCTTCTGGCGAAAAGATGGGACGAGTTTTCCCGTGGCCTATTCGAGTAGTCCCAAACGAGATGAAGTTGGCCGCGTGTTTGGCGCAGTCGTGACATTTTCAGATATCACGGATAAAAAGGAGGCTGAACTGGCTCTCTTGAAACGGAACCAAGCGCTAAAGGCCAGCAACCAAGAGCTTGATGATTTTGCCTATATTGTCTCCCATGATCTGAAGGAGCCCTTACGAGGCATCCACAACTATTCCTCAATTATCTTAGAGGATCATGGAGACAAACTTCCCGGAGATGTGCGGACAAGATGTGAGACTTTGCTTCGATTATCCCAGCATATGGAAACATTGCTTGATTCACTTCTGTATTACTCGAGGGATGGTCGATCAGAGCTTGCGATGAAGCCGACAGATCTTGATTCTGTTGTCCAAAACATTCTGGAGTCGCTTGATGTGAGTTTCAAAGAACGTGGGACTCTTGTGAAAATCTCACAACATTTTCCTACGCTCTGTTGTGATGGTGTTCGTGTGGGTGAGATTTTTAGGAATTTGATCACCAATGCCATGAAGTACAACGATAAGTCTGAGAAATGGGTTGAAATCGGTTATCGTGAGGACCAATCTGATGTCGATGAGTCACGATCGCCCCTCATTTTTTATGTTCGTGACAATGGGATCGGTATTCGGGAAAAGCATCTGAATGCTGTATTTCGCATGTTTAAACGGTTAAATGGGCGGGATAAATTTGGAGGGGGGACTGGTGCGGGTTTAACCCTGACAAAGAAGATGGTGGAACGTCATGGGGGGCGAATCTGGGTCGAGTCCGTTTTTGGCGAAGGAACCACATTTTACTTTACGCTCGCCCCGAGTCAAGGAAAGGAGAAACAACTCGTTCATGAACGGTTTGTTTCAGAAACAGCCATGGTTTGACGGTTCTCAATGAGTGTCAATTTTTTTTATAGGCCTGCAGGAGCGAACAGATATTTGCCAATCGATCTAGAATGTCTTACATGTGTGACCGATATCGAGAAGCAATGGAGTAGATGCAATGCCAATGACCCCTAATCAGCCTATCTTGCTCGTGGAAGACAATGCAGAAGATTTCGAAACCGCCGTACGAAGTTTGAAGAAAGCGGGATTAAGGAATCCTATCCACCGATGTTTGGATGGCGAGGATGCCTTGGATTATCTTTATAAGCGCGGGGCCTATCGTGAGCCCGGCTCGGCCCCTCGCCCGGGCATTGTGTTACTTGATCTCAATCTGCCTGGGACGGACGGGCGTGAAGTGTTAGAGGAAGTCAAACAAGACCCGGCGCTGAAAACCATTCCGGTGGTGGTGCTGACCACCTCGACGGACGAGCTGGATATCGAGCGGTGTTATCAGGCAGGGGCCAATAGTTATATGCATAAACCTGTGGACTTGGATGGGTTCGTGCAATCGATGGCACGCATGAAGGACTATTGGTTTGAAGTGGTTATCATGCCGAAGGGGGAGGAGGCTACATGAAATCAGCGGCCCTCTCCATTCTTGTGATTGATGATTGTCCGGAAGACCGTGCGATGTTTGTCCGGTATTTCGAAAAAATGACTGAACGCACTTTCCAGGTCATTCAGACGGATTCAGGCGAAGAGGGATTAACGGTATGCCGGCGGGAAAAACCGGATTGTGTGCTCATTGATTATCAAATACCTGATCTGGATGGGCTGGAGTTCCTTCGGGCGTTAGCTGCGGACGACGAGTATCGCTTTCTTCCTGTCTTAATGTTGACGGGGCACGGGGATGAAAATGTGGCGATTGAAGCGATGAAGTCTGGAGCCAGTGATTATCTGGTTAAAGGTAAATTAACGATTGAAGGCCTTTTTCGGGCTGTGACCCGGGCCGTTGAAAAATCTCAGTTGCTCAGGACCAACGATCAACAGCGGCTGGAAATAGAGCGGTCTTTCCGAGAACTCGAACAATTTGCGCATACAGCTTCTCATGATCTGCAGGCTCCAGTGCGCCGAATCACGAAATTTCTCGAGCTTCTCAAAATGGATCAAGGTGATGACCTGAATGAACGTTCAAAAGACTATTTGGAGCGGGCGCTGAAATGCGCCTCTCACATGCGGGGCCTGATTCAAGATTTGTTAGATTACTCCTTGGTCGGTGGCGCCAACAATGTATTCCAGCCTGTGAATTTGGAAAATATTCTAAAGGAAGTGTTGTCCCAACTTGAAGGAATGATTGTGAATGTGCAGGCTACCATTAATGTAAACGCTTTACCTACGGTGTTAGGAAATCAAACGTTCCTGTATCAACTCTTTCAAAACTTACTTGTGAATGCCATCAAGTTTCGAAGTGAGGACCCGCCTCGAATTGTTATTTCTGCCCGTGATACTGGGGACATGTGGGTCCTGACGGTGAAGGATAATGGTGTGGGAATTCCCATGGACTCCTATGATCAAATATTTGGAATCTTTCAACGTCTTGATAATGGAACGCAAGTGGAAGGCACGGGAATCGGGCTTGCCCTTTGCAAAAAAATTGTGGAACTCCATGGGGGGCGCATTTGGGTAGAATCTACCGTTAATGTAGGAACGTCTTTTCACTTTACTCTGCCAGCTTGTCTTGGGCATGTTGAAGCTGTCATGCATGAAGCTGCTGCTGTTACTAAACAGTACACGTAGTGCTCCCCAAAATATGAAAAGTTCTAGCGTAAGCTGGGATTCACGTTGGTGCTTATTATAGCTCTTCCAAATAATTTCCCCAGGTTCTATGCTCCCGGTCACTCTGGCGTACAGTCTCGATTTGCGCAAACGAGTGGTAGGGTTTGTGGAGGAAGGTGGCCTTAAGGCTGAAGCGGCGCGGCGCTTTCGGGTGAGTCTCTGGTGTGTCCAGGATTGGTGCAAGAGACCCGACCGGGCTCCCAAACGCCATGGCCCCCGACAGCGACAGTTGGCTCGCACAGCGCTACGCCAACATGTGAGGCAGCATCCCGACGCGACCTTGCACGAACGAGCCCAGCACTTTGGTGTGCGGAGGAATGCCATCTGGTATGCCTTACGCCCGATGCCGGTGCCGCATAAAAAAACGCTGCGGTATGCTGAACGAGACCCGACCAAGCGAGGGGCGTATCTCCAGCAGCTTCGGAGAATTTTCGTAGCCCAGGGCTCAGCGAACATTGGCTATCTGGAGGAAAGTGGGTTTGAGCCTACGGCTCATCGCCTTTATGGCGGGGCCTGCCGAGGCCACCGGGTCGTGGGCCAACGAAGAGGCAAGACCCGCCCGCGTACGCGCTTGATTGCGGGGAAATGGGGCAAGCGCTTGCTCGCTCCCGTGCTGGAGGGCAGTACGAATGCGGAATGGTGCACGGTGTGGCTGGAGCAGCATCTGTTCAAGGAACTCGCACCTCATTCGATCCTTCTCATGGACAATGCGGCCTTTCATAAGACGGCCCGGACCCCTGAATTGCTTCTTCAGGCTGGGCATACGCTTCTTGTTCTGCCGCCCCATTCGCCAGACTATAGTATTTTAACTTTTAACTGGTGATTCGATTTGCTATCCTCTGAGGCATGAGCAATGCCTACAGTGTGGACTTACGAGAACGTGCGGTGGCCTTTGTTCTCAATGGGGGGACCAGGAATGCCGCATGTACAATTTTTCAGATTGGCGAGAATACGCTGTACCGCTGGCTTCGCCAACATCGCAAGATGGGCCATGTCGTGCCGAAGGTCAGAGGCAAAACAGCTCCCCGTAAACTTGCGGATGCTGAGCTGCTGTCCTATGTTGACGAACATCAGGACGCCACGTTGGCCGAGATAGGCGAACACTTTGCCGTCAGTGCCGTTGCGGTGTGGAAAGCCTGTCAACGCCTGGCGATCACTCGAAAAAAAACCGTTCTTTACCGCGAGCGCAACGAGCAGGCTCGCCGCCAGTTTCAAAAAGAACTGGAGCGGCTAGAGCCGGAAACTCTGGGGTATCTGGATGAAAGTGGTGTGGATGCCTCGCTCCACCGTCCGTATGGCCGAGCGCCTCGAGGGACCAAAGTGATGGGCGAAGTCTCTGGGACTCGCGCCCACCGCATGAGTCTCATTGCGGCCTTGAATGGCTCCCACCTCCTGGCGCCCATGCGCTTTGAAGGCTATTGTGATACGCAGGTCTTCAATGCCTGGTTGGAACAGGTCTTCCTTCCGGAACTCAAACCCGGGCAGACAGTCATCATGGATAATGCGTCATTCCATAAATCCCTACGAACGTCCGACCTCATCACCCGCAAAGGGTGTATGCTCAAATTCTTACCAACCTATTCTCCTGACCTGAATCCTATTGAACATCACTGGGCCATCCTCAAGGCGAGGCTGAGAAAGATCATGGCCCTGCTGCAATCACTCGAACTGGCATTGGATGAAACCTTGATGGCCTACCAATAATAAGTTAATCGACTATACAAGCCCATTGAGCAAGATTTCGCAATAATCAAGAAACGGCGCCAATACGCGCCGCTTGATACGCCGCTCGATGAGATTCTTCGTTCATATGGAACTTAAT
The DNA here is from genome assembly GCA_965223685.1 of Nitrospirales bacterium. GTDB lineage: Bacteria > Nitrospirota > Nitrospiria > Nitrospirales > UBA8639 > Nitrospira_E. Next base: position 268,319 of record CBDCXG010000002.1, on the reverse strand, counting down.
TGGAATGACTATAGAACCCTCTGCAAAAGTCACGGAATCAGGTAGAATAGCGCTCATTATGCACACCACTATGAGGTACAACATGAAGCCCAAGAAATGACGGATTGAGCGCTTTCTCCACGAGATGGATCAGGTCGTGCCGTGGCAGCAATTGGAAAAGGTCATTCAGCCACATTATAAGAGCCTTGGTGGGCGTCCCCCCCACGAGCTGGGAGTGATGCTACGCATTCATTTTCTCCAACTGTGGCATAATTTGAGTGATCCACTCATGGAAGAAGCCCTCTATGACCGCCTGAGCTTTCAGACCTTTCTGGGGTTTGACTGTTTCGGAGGCGTGATTCCGGATGAGAGCAGTATCTGCCGGTTTCGGCATCTCTTGGAAGAGCATGGGCTGTCCCAACAGATTCTGGCTGTCGTGAATACGCACTTAGACGCCCATGGGCTGGTGCTCAAAGCGGGGACGATTGTGGACGCCACGTTATTGGCGGCCCCTGTGAGCAAAAACAATAGTCGCAAGGAACGGGATCCCGAAATGAGTTCCACCCGCAAAAATAACACATGGCACTTCGGGGCGAAGGGGCATATTGGCGTGCAAGCGCAAGGGCAGCCCCTTATTCATTCCACGGAATTTACCACGGCCAAGGTGCATGACAGCCAGCTGCTGGAGGCGTTGCAACACGGCGAGGAACACGCGCTGTTCGGCGACAGCGCGTATACCAAGCAAGCGGACAAACGCCAAGCACGCCAGGATGGTTTGTATTACGGGCTTTCGGACCGCGGCGCCCGGAACCCTCCCTTGTCCTCAGCACAAAAGAAACGTAACCGCCGACATTCGAGCATCCGAGCGAAGGTCGAGCATCCCTTCCGAGTGATTAAGCATCTGTGGGGACACGGCAAGCTGCGGTATAAGGGACTGGCCAAGAATGCGGGGCAGTTCACCAGGCTGTGTGCGCTCTCGAATCTGTTCTTGTGTCGGCGAGCTCTGCTGAAGGCTGCCTAGAAGGGAAACCTCTGGGGAAGCGATCCCAAGAGGTCATAAAAGGGGGAGTCAGGAACAAGCACAACAGGGGGCAAGCCACAAAAAACCCTTCAAACAACCATCCAAGGGCCCACGACCCTCAACTCAGGCGACTTTTGCAGAGGGTTCTATAATCCTACTTGGCGTGAGCCGAATACATGGATTTTTCCTCGAAAGAAAATTTTTTACTGCTGACAATGATGTGTTCACCACCAGCAATTGTTGAAGCTGTTCTTTGAAAACTACTGGCTTGAACAATAAGTTTTGCGGTTACGGTATAACGCAGTGGCTCTCCTCGTACGAGTGTCTCGAATGGATAACTGGTGGTAAGCTGCAAATCACCGGTTTCCTGGTTGGTTTTCAATCTTTCAATTCGACTATCCCTGACTTCAACTTTTTCCACTATAAAGCTATTCCATTTTCCTGGAAGTGTCTGCACGGACATCGTGTCTCCTATTTGCAACTCTTGGACAAACGAAAAATGCGTATCACGGTGCCCGCTTAGGGTCAGACTTTCTCGCTTATTGGTAGAAAACCATTCGTTTCCCACCATTCCCGGTCCAAAGGCTAAGGATTGTCCGCTGGCATTGGCCAAAATGATTTGATTGATGTTCAGTCGTGGAACCACGAGCCGTCCAACTGGCCAGGTGTCGGCCCATGGCCAAGGTTTGACTGGCTGATATGTGTGAAAGTGCCTTTTCAAAACTGCGCGATCTTCCTCATGAAGTAACTATTGGGGGCAGAGCCGATCCCAACTGTAAAGAGACGAGTCTCTTATAAATTAAAGTCTGAGTCCCCTTGGATGAGGCCTGCGACTGATAATACACCCAGTCCCGGCTTCGCTGGAGGCCTTTTTGCCTGTTAGATCACCAAAAGAGTATGCGTGTAGTTAATCATCATCATTGTTCTCAGCACATTTGCTTTCGTGGCCAAGTTTCTAAAAAATCATTTTCCAACATTCACTCACCAATTTTGGCATACATGCTTTTTACATCGACGAGGGCCTTTGCCGACTCTCCTCCCTCAAAACTGCCCACTGCTTGTTCCAAGAGTAAGGCCTTCCATTTGGTGATCTGATTCGGGTATTCATCAGGGCGTTAGACGAGCTTGGTCATAGTCTGTTCGCTCTCGATTGAGGCAAGCGGCACTTTCAATTTAAAGGCGAGAAAAGGTTCCGTCGTGGGCGTCTGCTCGAGGGACTCTCCTTTCTTGATTGGTAGTATCATGCAATCTTTACAGAGCGTTTCTACTTAGCCTTTTGTGCAGATTTTTGAGGCCACCTCTAGATACTGTTTAGGGCATCATTCCTCATTGTGAAATGGAACAGTCATGGAAATTAAATGTACATATTTTTCTGGGCTCTCTTGAAAAATACTTACGCTTGTTATACTGTTATGATGCCATCTATTCAGGGGATGAATGCCTCTGTCTAAAGAATAAAGGTTTTAGTTCTTTTGAATTTTTAGAGATAAAAAATTACGAGAACTTTCGATGGCCCAAAGCTTACAAGAGCCCCAGTTTGTGTATATGGCAGGAAAATTATGCCCTTGGAAAGAAGCTGTTTTGCATATTGGATGTGAGGCTGTTACTCGAGGCCTCAATGTGTTCGAGGGAATTAAAGGATATTGGCAGTGGGATGGGTCTTTCGGAGTACTATTGTTACGGCGTCATTATGAACGTCTCCAGAGGTCTGCCAGGCTTCTGCGTATTCCTTGTGAGTGGACATATAAAGAATTCGAAGGCGCCATTTTCGAACTCTTAGGTGCGTTGGTAAAACCTGATAAAGATATATGGATCCGGGCTACACTTTATGTGGTTAAGGGACACTGGGGTGAGGGAACTTCTGCGGATCTTGTTTTGACAGCCTTTTACCAGGAAAAAGATCTTCCGGAGGCCATTAATTTGAGCGTAAGCTCATGGCAACGAAGTAACGATGTTGCGTTGCCGGCTCGTATTAAGACCAGTACAAATTATCAGGTTGCACGTCTTGCGAAAATTGATGGTCGTGCTCAGGGCTGCCAAGATATGATTCTCCTCAATCAATGGGGGCGGGTGGCTGAGGCAACTGGTTCGTGTGTGTTGGTAGTTCGAGATAATACCGTTTTGACTCCTCCGGCTTCGGAAGGCTCCCTTGAAAGTATTACCGTTGACGTTGTAGAGGCCCTCGCACAATCACTTGGGATACAATTTGTCCGTCGCCCTCTTGATCGAACAGAGCTTTTGATAGCTGATGAAATTGCTCTTTGTGGTACCTTAAGTGAGTTGACTCCGGTTCAATCAATTGAAGGCCATGCTCTTCCAAGGAAATCTTCCCTGCTCTCTTTTCTTCAACGAAGATTTTTTGATGCAGTGCGGGGTCTTGATCCTCATCCCTTTGTAGAAATATCAGTTCTTTCCCAATTGCCACAATACTACGACCACGTCTCAAGGTCGAAGTAAGAACGTGTCAGCATAAATAGCCTTCCGACTGCATCGACTTTCTTGAATGCTTTTAACCAAAATAGAAGTTCGTACAAAGAAATTGTTGGACTAATGCCGGCAGGTGGAATGGCGAACTAGAATATCTCTTAAATTAACAATGCCTATTTTTAACGGTAACTTCAATGGATAAATCGCAGCGACCTAGTCCGCCTGTAACAATTATTCAAGCCAACTCGAGCTGGCAGTTTATTAATTTAAGTGAACTGAAAGAATATCGAGATCTGTTTTTTTTCCTTGTCTGGCGTGACATAAAAGCCCTATATGCCCAAACAATTATGGGATTTTCATGGGCAATCATACAGCCGCTGGCACAAATTGTCCTTTTCACAATTATTTTTGGAAAAATCGCCAAACTCTCTACGGATGGTATCCCCTATATTCTTTTTGCCAGTGTGGCTATTATTCCATGGACGTACATTTCTCAGGCCATGTCTCTCTCTAGTCAAAGCCTTATTCAAGGGTCAAATATGCTTGGGAAAATCTATTTCCCCAGGTTGTTGTTCCCAATAACACCAATTCTATCGAAGCTTGTTGATTTTGGGATTTCTATATTAATTGTCTTGTGCCTCATGTTCTACTATCGTATTTCCCCAACATGGAATCTTCTGTTTTTCCCATTGTTCCTTATAATGATGATGTCTATTCCTGCGGCACTCGGTCTATGGTTATCTTCACTGGCTATCCGCTTTCGCGATGTTAAACAAGTGATGCCGTTTTTTATACAAATGTTGATGTATACTGCTCCGATAGTTTATTCCGCTTCATCAATCTCTGAAAGTTACCGTTTTCTCTATTCACTGAATCCAATCGTTGGAGTTATAGAAGGGTATCGTGCCTGTTTGTTGGGGGCTCAGATTCCGTGGATGTATATCTGGCCTGGAATGATGACCGCTATTTTCCTTCTCATAAGTGGTGCAGTATATTTTAAGCGAATGGAACGAATTGTTGTAGATGTCATTTGATGTGAAGAAGGGTGAAAAGATAAGGAATGCATGATAGCCACCTAGCCATTAAAGTAGACAGCATTAGTAAGTGTTATCGTCTCGGCATAAAAGAGGACATGCACGATACATTTGGTCGAACAATTTTGGAATGCCTAAAAAGTCCTCTCAAAAATTATCGTAAATATCGGTCACTGTATAACTTTAAGGATGTTCATTCTGATCAAAACGCCATTCCATCTGATATTCTGTGGGCGTTAAGAGATGTTTCCTTTGCAGTAAAACAGGGCGAGATTGTGGGTATAATTGGAGTAAATGGTGCAGGAAAATCCACCCTTTTGAAAATTCTTTCTAAAATTACTACTCCGTCCAGCGGGTGTGTCACAATTCGCGGAAGAATTTCAAGTCTTCTGGAGGTAGGGACTGGGTTTCATCCTGAGTTAACTGGGAGGGAAAACGTCTATCTTAACGGTACAATCTTGGGAATGAGAAAGAAAGAAATAGACGAGAAGTTTGACCAGATTGTGGATTTCTCAGGCATAGAAAGATTTATCGATACGCCAGTTAAACGGTACTCTAGTGGGATGAGAGTGCGCCTAGCATTCGCTGTTGCCGCCCATCTAGAGCCTGAAATCTTACTCATTGATGAGGTGTTGGCGGTCGGTGATGCAAGGTTTCAGAAGAAGTGCTTAGATAAAATGCAGGATGTGGGGAAAGCAGGTCGGACCGTGCTCTTTGTCTCTCATAATATGCCAGCTGTGACGCGATTATGTCCACGGACCATTTTGCTGAATGGTGGTAGAATACAAATAGATGATGAATCACACAAAGTCGTGAGTGCCTATATGCATTCTGAAAAGTCTCTTAAAGCCGAACGGGTATGGCGGGATTTAATGAGAGCTCCCGGTGATGATGTTGTGCGGTTAGTAGCGGTAAGAGTGAAAACTGAGGATGGTCAAGTAGTTGAAGCGGTTGATATACGCCATCCAGTTGGTATTGAGATGGAGTATGAAATACTCCAACCCGGTTATGTATTTCGGGTGTATTATCATGTGATGAATGATGAAGGTATTGAAGCGTTTACGTCTTTAGATAGTGACTCTTATTGGCGTGGAAAGCCTCGTTCAATGGGACGCTACGTCAGTACTGCCTGGATTCCAGGAAATTTTCTTTCGGAAGGTCTGTACTACATCGGACCCGCTATTCGAACCCTTAACCCTGAGTTTAGACGATTGCGTGCGGATGATGCGGTTGCGCTTCACATTGTCGATAGCATGGAAGGAGATGGCGCACGTGGTGATTACGCCGGAAATTTGAAAGGAGTGGTAAGGCCATTATTGAAATGGGAAACCCAGTGTATTCATAACAAGCAACAGGCTTCGATAGAGAATGCGTAAAATGACTGGGTATCTCGAGTTTTTCCTGAGTGGCTGCTTTTGAAAACATCTTTGTAGAAAAATTTTTGGCCTGTTTCGCAGGGATGGTGATGTCTATAGTGTCTGTTTAAAAATCATTTGATGCCATTGGCCTACAAGAGCAAAGCCAATATGTAAGTGAGAATGTCCTTACGTTCCTCGAGTTACCTTGAAAAATCCTCGTTAGCTTGCTGCGGAGTCCTCTTTCTTTGGTGCCCTCGTGAGGTGTGCAATCTCAAGTTGAAGAGAAAGGCCAGAAGAGTTCTGCCTGAGCGCAGCAAATTCATTGCTCGAAACACATTTTCATCAGACCGACGAGAGCTGTTGTTTCGTCTTTCATGTGTAAGGATCTCTGTTAAGTGGCAAGCTAGTTCGTAAGTAGAGTTTTCTACAGTTGGTTTGTCATAGGTTTCTGGGTCCGCTCTCTTAATATCTTAGATCGTTAGTCTACTTTATGGGTATCCGTTGTCAGTTTGTTGCGCTGTCCTAGAAGTAAATTTTCCGCGAACTTTGTCCTGCTGATATTGACAAAAACTTATGATGCTATAGCAGTTGCTGGAAGCTCTTCTCATTCGTCTCATTAGATCCATGTCTTAATTCGTTGCTTTGCCTCTGTGGAGACGTTAAATAGACATTGCGAGATACATTCTCTTTGAGACTTTAAAAGAACTGTTCAAACAATTCGCTGTGTTGCAGTGAGTATGGAGGTGTGAATTCGTACATAAATTTGGGGGAAACGCTATAGGTTTATGTCTCTTCTTTGAAAGAATGAATAACCCATTCGATACTATGCGACAGGTGATTTTCTTTCTGATGAAAGCGAAAGAGTAAATAAAGCAAGGTTGTTACTGGTGGAGGATTTTTTTCGGCGTTTCTTCCTTAATTGAGAGGCGACAAGACTCTTGTACAACTCTTTGTCCAGGCTCCATTAGTGTGAGAAAGAAAGTGTTCAGTTAAAAAAGCGGATGACTTTGATAGGAAACTAGATATGTCAAGAACGTTCACATATATAAAAATAGAGAAGGGAGGTAAGCGTTATTTTTGCTTGAGGCAAAGTCTCCTTGTTTTAGCCTGGATTCTGTACTTTCATGGCGATGTACTTTCTCCTATTGATCGGACTGTGTGGAAACGTCATTCATTGATGTTACTAATAAACAAACTTCGAAAGTGCGTTGGACAATTGAAAAGTCATGCAAAGTCTATCTTCATTTTTGCCTTATACAAATATGAATGGCGAAGCGTTAAGCATGTCGTAGAATTGCCTCAGTATGGCCAACTCTGTCTGCCTGTTCATCAGGGGTATAAGATATTTGATTTATGGAATAAGGTGACAATAAAGGTTTTCGACTCTGATGTACCTGAATCGGTGATTGGTAGGGAAATAGAGATATTGAAGCGTATTTCCCATATTGATTTTGCTCCTGCTCTACAGAGATGGAGCCTTTCGGAGAAATGGTATGAAGAAGATTTTCTGCATGGGTCATTGGACTCTTCCTATGAACCATTAGATTCTATGCGCCTATTAAAAAAATTTCACGATGAAATTGGGCAATGTCTCAATCAATTAATTTTTCTTCAGAATCCCGTTACGAAGAACGTTCTTGAGTATGTGAATGAGATTATCCAAGATTCGAATGTCAGTCGATTTTCAGATATAGAAACTACTGAATGGGACTTTAAGACCATTAAACGATTCTTGGATATGATTACAGACAAGCTGGTGATGGAAGATAAGGGTTCCGTTAACTTAGTGTTTACTCATGGAGATTTTGTTCCAGCTAACATGCTGAATACCCGGAAGGAAATAAAAATTATTGATTGGGAAAATGCCAGCTGTCGTAGTATGCTTTTTGATTTTTACAGCTATTTTTTTTATCGACCAGTTTCGAGAAGAGTGCCCGTTCAAACTGTCTTTTTAGAGATTAATGAAGCCTTGCCACTATTTCTAACGAGCGTAGCTAAGAATGCTTCTGATCTATCAAGTCACGCCAGACGATTCGAAAAAACGTATCGGTGGATTTTTTATATAGAAATCCTTTGTAAATTGATAGAACGAGAAATGTCAGATAAAAATCTAGATATCATAAGCTGCATTTTGAGATATATTCATGTATTCAAGGAATTTGAAAGACTAGCTGTACAGAGTTGTCAGCGTAGTTCAGCTTAACGTATATGCTGCTGTTTCGTATAATTTTTTCTGAGCATGAGATCACCTTCTAGGGTTGTTTTCTCTTCGTCTAGCATTCGAAATACTATATATCCATGGCCACTTCTAATGTATCCGTCTCTGAGCATTTTTTCTTGAAACATCTTCGAACCAAAATTTTGATTGGCTGGGTAAGGGTCTTATTGTTGCCTGCTATGTTGTTGCTGACTCCTTTCCTGAAATTTGTAGATCATTTTGGTTATGCTTGGTCGGATTCGAGCACTTTCTGCAGTTTGGCAATCATCATCGGAACCAGTTTGTTATGTTCGTTGCTAATGGCTGCTGGAGGGCAGGTTATGCATTGCGTAATTGTAGCGGGACTTATAACTGTTTTTATCGACATTCAATTTGAATTGATTGAGGATGCAGGGGTTGCAGCGAAATATATGTGGTTAGGGATCGCAATGGGAGTGTTCATAATAGCATGGATACTCAAGGAAAATTTTTTTCGAATTTCGACTGTCGTTTTTGCGGTGTTTTTTGTTGTGACACTTGGGCAGGTGTTAATGACTCAACCAGTGTACGACCTACGCTTTAAAGAGCCATCCTCGCCTACAGCAAACCAGTCTCTTCCTCGGATCATTCATTTGATTCTGGATGCGCATATTGGAATTGAGGGAATTCCCAGTGGCATCGCATCAGGACAACAAATGAAGGCAATCTTGAAGAATTTTTATCAGGAAAATGAATTTATGGTTTTTGGGGGAGCTTATAGTCACTATCCTTTGACTTTACGTTCGGTTCCCCATTTTTTGAACTTTTCTGACTCCCCTTATGAAACAACTGCGGAAGGCGAAGCCCTTTTTGGGGGAGCTGAGCCTCATAAGCTATTCTATAATCGCTATTTCGAGTTGCTAGCTCGCCAGGGATACACGATCAATATTCTGGCAAATTCACTGCATTTGGATTACTGCTCTGAAAGCTTTGTCGTAATTGATAATTGCATTGAGCGAATCTTTTCAGGCATGAAACTTCTGAAGGATTCTGACGTCATTCTTGCAGACAAATTACGAGTGGTGTTTTCTCACTTTTTTAGTTTGGGTTACACGGTTAAGGGGATAATATATGCTTATAATAGTCGTCTTAGGGGGGTGTTATCTGAATATGGCATTGATTTGCCTCCGTGGACTTGGGGCACTCGACCCTTGTTAATGCCTCTTACAAGTTTAGAAATTTTTGACTTTCTTTCGATGAAAATTGGTACATTGCCAGATGGAAACTTCTTGTATTCCCATTTGATGATCCCGCATCAACCTTATGTCCTGAGAGGGGATTGTACGTTGAATCCTTCGCCAGGCCAGTGGAAAAATAATGGTGACTCTAGATTGAAACAAAAAAATACGGTTTCCTCGAGAGAAGATCGCTATGAATTATACTTTCAGCAATTGACATGTGTGTATAGAAAACTTGATGCTCTTTTTGATCAGATGCGAAGAAGTGGGATTTTTGAAGATTCTATTATCATTTTAAACGGTGACCATGGTTCTCGAATTACCAAATTTGAACTGCGTGAAAAATATTTAGACCGTCTTTCTAAAAATGATTTTGTAGATGAATTCTCGACTCTATTTGCGATAAAGCTTCCAGCCCGTGGACATGATTACTCTACTAGTAGGCAACCCATCGAACGGGTACTTGCCAAAACTATGTTTCCTAAATTGAAATTAGGAAGTAGCCAGAAAGACTCGGCTCCCTTTATTTATTTGCGAGGAGACGGAAGGGAACCCATAAGTTTTTCGGAATAATGAGATAGGATAGAAATTGCTTGCTGAAACGGGCTCTTAAGACTTTGTGGACTGTATGACACATAGAGATGAAAGCTTCTCTCGTAGGTGAACGAGCTAAGCTCAAAAGTAATGTTTTCGAGGATTTGAAATCGCGAGACTTCTCGGAGTGCAATGGGTGTTGCGGAACGTCTGTCCTTTAAACAAAGAGGAACAATGACATAAGAGAAGCACAGCAAAACTAAGAAAAGAGATCGGGCGGTTAAGGATTTATCGACTGAAGTACTGTAGGGCGATGCGCGCTCTATCTGATTATGTCATGATCTTGGACTAGATGGAGGCGGTTGAGAGATTTGGAGACCAAAGTTTCCCCAAAAGGGCAGATGTTGGCGAAAGTCAAGCGGTAGTCTTGGAGAAGCGAAGGTGGAGTAAGACGCATATAGGGAATGTGAGAACATATCCCTAGATTGTTAGGGCATTTTTTTTGAGGATTGCAATTATGAGGGATAAGTTGTTGGCCAGTGCATATTTCTTTGCTTTTCTAATAGGGATGTACCCTATTTTATTTTTTCTCGGCAACAACTGGTTTATGTTTGAGCTTTCTCAGGCTCTCGTTCTCTTTATGACGTTTTCCCTAATTATATTTATGACTTTAAGTTCTTTTTATCTAGGGCTCTCCTGGATTGTCAGAAATTTTCTTGAAAATAGACAAGAAAGAATCACCAATAGGTTTTTTGTTTTGATCTCTCTATTCGTTTTGGCTTACCTGCTGAGGCATACTTTTTTGGAAATGCTCAATGGGCAATTGGCGTTATTTTTACTTCTCGTATTAAGCATGGCTTCGATCCTAGCTTGGTTTGTTCCAAGGGTACAAATTTTTCGTCTAAATATTATTTTAGGAATTATGTGTTTAGTTCAAATTGGCATGGTATTAGATTCCGTAATAACAAGAAAAGCCGGTACTCCATTTGAAGAAATGGTGGATGAGGCTCATCAAATTCTTTATGACGAGGTGAAATTTCTTAAAAAGCCCAATGTTTATTACATTATTCCTGATGGACACCCAGACCGAGAAACTGTAAGGAAAATATTTCATGTTGATGAAACAGATTTTTATGAACGATTAGAATCGTTAGGCTTTACAATATACCCTTCAGTTTTTAGCAACTATATGGCTACGTTATATTCGGTGAGTTCCTTGCTTGGCATGAATCATCACTATTACCGCGGGAGTATTGGAAATTTTGAGATGTTAGATTCAAGAACATTTATAGCGAGTGCGAAAAATCCAGTTGTTCGTATTTTTAAAAAAAATGGTTATCAGGTGTCATACGTGCATGAGACCGATTACCTTTTGAGGAAGGGGTGTTTAGTAGACTCATGTTCACCTAAGGTAGCGCGGTGGGGGGCATTATTTGACATCCTTGTTGCGCCGCGCCTGCATTCCATCCCTCTAATCAAACAAATTGTTAAGCCGATCAATGCTGTACGGGCTGTCAAAAGTAAAGAGAAAACACTATCGGACGTCATTCCCAAAATTCTCAAACATATTGATTTGGTTTCAGTTCATGACATGCCACATTTCACATTTATCCATACGAGACAGTCAGGGCACAGTTCAACTGGGAAACAAACATATGAGGAGCTCACTTCATTTCGGAAAAACTATTTTAAGCGAATTCAGATAGCCAATGACACAGTCACAAACATGGTTAAATATATTCTCACCCGTGATCCGAATGCTTTGATTATTCTTAACGCTGATCATGGTGCCTGGGGGTATGGAAATCTATCTATAGCTGATAGAAGCGTTTTTGAGGAAATCCCTGATGACTTGATTGCCAGAGATCATTTAGGAGTTTTGTTGGCGATACATTGGCCAGATGCCCCCCCCAACTATACGCAAGATATTCGATCAAATGTGAATTTATTTAGATACATTTTTTCCTATTTAAGCGAAAGCCAAGCTTTCATCGCTACGAAAGTTCGTGATGATGGTTATCTGATAAAAGGGCGGGGAAAGGATGGCATAGTCATGAAAGTGCTAGATGATGGAGACTTGTTGAAACAAATGGTTGAATTGAGTCCAGTCAAGTAATAAGCAAAATACGAGTCCGGGGCCGTTTGGTTATTTCTCCCGACTACTTCCGGAAATTAGATGGTATAAGACTTCTTTTAATAATTGCCGAGATTGGAGGGAATCATGAAACATGTTCCTTTGGTGTTGTGGGGCTCATTGTTCTTTGGGGGTATTGTGGTTGTGGAACCAGTTTATGCATATCTGGATCCCGGGTCGGGAAGTATGCTTCTGCAATTATTGCTTGGTGGTGTCGCAGGGATCACCATGATTGTCAAAATGTATTGGAGCAGAATCAAAGAATTTTTTGGAGGTAAAACAGATTCTGCTTCTACCCACGAAAACGATAAATCGGACACCTGATGCAATCTGAGCAATTAGATTTAGGCTCTTTTCGTGACCCCAGTGGGCACATATTTTTTCAAGATGGGAGGGTGTTTCGTACTGTCAATCCCTGCGCCGCTGAAGACTTTTTGTTTGTTGAGAAGACAGGGCTACCCCAACAACTTGTAGCCAAAGGATGGCTTATTGATTCTCAAATCGTTGATTTGGAGAGTTTTGGAAACGGTGTTAAAAAAGCCAAATATATTTTAGAACATCCGCGCCTACCCTTTATTTCTTATCCCTATGAATGGACATTTTCAGCTTTAAAAGCAGCCGCTCTCTTGCATTTAGATCTGCATTTAGAGGCGCTGGAGGTTGGAGTCACACTTTCGGATGCCTCGGCTTATAACGTTCAATTTGTTGGCCCTCGTCCTGTCTTTATTGATCGGCTTTCTCTTGTTAAGTATCACAATGGAGACATCTGGGTTGGGCACCGGCAGTTTTGCGAACAATTTCTTAATCCTCTTTTGTTACGGAAAATTTGGGGGGTTCCTCATAATAGCTGGTATCGAGGAAGCCAAGAAGGTATTCCATCGATCGAGCTGTCTAGATTATTGTCATTTGCGCAGAAACTCTCTTGGAAAGTTTTCACGCATGTTGTTTTGCACTCTTATTTCCAAAGAACAATCCATCAAAAAGATACGACTTTCTCGGAAGATTCTGTGAAGCAGGGAGGGCTGCCGCAGCCCAGATTTGTTCATATGCTGACCCAGTTGAGAAGTTGGATCGCAGGTATGGAACCGGCCGATTCCGGAAAAACGGTATGGGCAGATTATGAGACAGCTCATAGTTATACGGATCAAGAAGCGCAAGAGAAAGCCAATTTTATCGGTGAATTTTCATCCTCGGTGCAACCAAAAATTCTTTGGGACATTGGATGTAATACCGGCAGGTTTTCAGAAGTCGCCCTTGACTCAGGCGCAGGCTATGTTGTGGGTTTTGATTTTGACCACGGGGCCTTAGAAACGGCTTTTTGCCGGGCAACAGAAAAAGCCTTGAAATTTTGCCCATTGTTTTTAGATGCGGCTAATCCTACCTCCAATCAAGGCTGGGGGGAAGTTGAGCGAAAAGGTCTATCGGCACGAGTCAATGCCGATGGCGTGATTGTTCTTGCTTTGATTCACCACTTAGCGATTGCCAAAAATGTACCTCTTAGCCGTATCGTAGAATGGTTGGTGAGCCTTGCACCAGAAGGAGTAGTTGAGTTTGTCCCCAAGCAGGATCAGATGGTTAAAGATATGTTGAAATTGCGTGTTGATATTTTTGAGGACTATTCGCACGAATGTTTCTTAGGTAATCTCCGACAGCATGCAGAAATCAAAAAGATTAAACAGATATCTGAAAGCGGGCGCAGCCTTATCTGGTTTAGTTGCAAAAGGACCAAGGTGTGAACATGCAATTGGAATTTTTACCTCTTGCCCAAAGGAGTGGCCCGTTGTCGTTGTGACTCTGCATACCACAACTAATTGTTGATTAATGTGAGCAAATGATACTTAGGAATGGTTTTATTCTGCTTGGTTCAGGTAGTTACTTTGCACCTTTGAAGTTTAATGTCAACTAGAGCGAAGGCATTTCTCGAATGGCCCTGATATGTCCTAAGGAAACGGTCCTCACTGCAACCTATTCATGTAAGGCGAGGTGTCGGCTGACCGTTAACTTGGAGTGCCAATGAATGCCAATCCACTTGTAACAATTGCCATCCCGACGTACAATCGGGCAAGGGCATTTCTTCCTCAGGCTCTTCACTGTGCAGTTGCGCAAACGTATAAAAATATTGAAATTTTTGTGTCGGACAACTGTTCCGAAGATGAGACAGAATCGGTCGTAAAAAGTTTGGGTGACAACCGTATTCGGTATCATAAACAACCAGAAAATGTTGGCTATCTTCGTAATGCAAATTTTTGCCTTGAACAGGCGAGAGGTGAGTATTTTTTGCTGCTGTTTGATGATGACCTCATTGATCAAGACTTTGTGGAATGCTGTATGAACGCGGCTTGTGGATGTGACAATATCGGGTTAATTCTTACAGGAATCCGGGTTATTGATGGGGATGGGGTTATTCGGTCTCAAATGCACAACGGGGGTAGTGGGGATTCAGTCGCAGACTTCTGCCTAAGATGGTTTGAGAGTAAATTTCCATTGTATCTTTGTAGTACGGTATTTTTGACGAAGGGTTTGCGAGACATTGGAGGCATTCGTTCAGAAGCCTATAGTTATAGTGATGTGATCGCGGAAGTCAAGATGGCAGCAAAGTTTAATAGAGTTGATGTGTTCGACGTTAAGGCAAGTTTTCGGCATCATGACAATAACATGGGGGCAACGACTATGAAGGTGAGTGATTGGGTAGAAGATAGCATTGCCTTGTTGGAGCTCATGAGTTCTTTGTCACATGATAAGAAAGGAGACGTTCAGGCCTCAGGCCTGAAGTATTTCTGTAATAGGAATTATCAACGCGCAGGAAGGATTCCTTCTTTGATTCACCGGTTGTATATGTATGTAACTATTTCACGAAGATTTCAACATGCCTCTTCTTTGCCGATTTTTCTCTATCGTACTGGCCGTAATTGTCTCACTCGTTGGGTCAAGAAACCCTTTTCGCTTATTTGGCATGCAGTAGAGAGCAAGGAATAAGCACACAATGTTTATGTCAGATTCTGATACGGACTTTCTTCCATTTCACAAGATCAGATAAGTTGAAAAGCTCTCGTACCACTTGCGTGAGAGAAAAATAGGACCTCCTGAGAATTTTCGTCTGCCGGTTTCCGTGAGGATCAAGGGGGCCATGACGAGATGAGAGAAGTCATTAAACATTTCTACCGCGAGACAACTCTCGGTTACTGGCTCATAGCTCCACTTAAAATGCCCTATGACCTTTTGCGGTCAATGGTTAACGGAGTCAAGAAGTATTATCGATATCGTCTTGTTCCGGAAAAAATATTTCTTGCTAAAACGTTTGAAAAAAAGCTTGGATATCCGTTGAACTTGGAAAACCCTAAGACACTCAACGAGAAAATCCAGTGGTTGAAACTAAATGATCGAAAACCATTGCATACCCTGTGTGCAGATAAATTTGCTGTTCGAGAACATATAAAACGGCACATTGGAGAACAGTATCTTGTGCCACTCCTGCAGCATACGGATAGTCCGTTAGACATTGTGCCGTCTACATTGCCAGGTTTTCCTTTTGTCATTAAAACAAATCATAGTAATGGAGGAGTGACGATTGTTCGAGATAAATCGCAAATAGCCTGGGAAAGAGTTCAAGAACAATTACAGGAGTCCATGAAAAATAATTTTTATTACCAGACCAAGGAATGGCAGTATAAGCATATCGAGCCGCGTATCCTTGTTGAGAAACTTTTATTGGATCATCATTCACAAATCCCCTTTGACTATAAGATTCATTGCTTTAATGGAAAGGTTGTATTCATTCAAGTAGATATTGATCGATACATTGATCATAAAAGAAATCTTTACGATTCAGATTGGAATTTCATCGATTGTCGATGGGTCTATGATAATGGGGCTCCATTGGAAGCCCCTAAAATGTTAGGTGAAATGCAAATGTTAGCAGAAACGCTTGCAAAGGATTTTCGCTATGTCAGGGTTGATTTTTACTGTATTGACAGCCAAATCTTTTTTGGGGAATTGACATTTCATCCTCAATCTGGTTTCGGAGCGTTTTATCCGGAGAAATGGGATCGGATATTTGGGGATAAACTTATCTTGTAAAGATTCCTCATGTATTAGTATTTAAGAGAAGAGTTCGACATTGATGAGTAATTGATGAAGAAAGCTTTTAGAAAGTTCCCAGGCTTGTGTTTTTCTGGTGTGCAATTTTTCTGAACTCAGAATTAATACTCAGTTGAGTCAAGACATTCTCTAGGATCGAATTTTTAGATGGATACGTTTGCTTTCATGTATAGCCGTGAAAAATTTTCTGAGCATGTGCTGCATCATTGGGCCGAAGTGACAAAAAAATGGATGCCACGACTTGGAGTAGATTTGATAGAGGGGTATCAGTTTTTTCAGGAGTGTCACAGTGGCTGGTTCTGGTTAATGCCGGCCTTAAAAAGGGATGTGTTGTATATTAGTGAAGCTATTAACACACAATATGGAGTGATTGCTTTTGGCGATGTATTGGGTGAAAGTTCTCAGGTGGCAGCTCAAACTATTCTTCATGCTTGGGAAACGGCTGGGCCTGAGGGCGTACGAGGATTAGAGGGGGATTTTTCTTCGGTGATTCTTGATCGTACGAATGGTCATGTTACTCTCATCGGGGATGCCATGGGTCGTCGTGCCTTAAGTTACTATGCGAACGGCGAAACATTGTTTGTTTCACCTCATGATGTGGTTTTAGCAGCGACTGGCCGCATTCCTGTTAGTCAGTATTTGTAGTGTTGTAGCAGTTGAATGGTCGTTGCGAAATAGAAGTTTACTGAAGCATGTCCAAACGTGTCATCCGGTTGAATATATTCGATGGGCTAGTGGAACATTGAGCATAGAGCTGATTCGGTTATTGTTCCGGGTTTTCCAGGCCAACGAATTGCTCAAACGGACAACCAAGCTATCTCCAAGAATTTGGACCTCATGATTCACAGGGCACAAGAGCACGCCAGGCGATTTGTTGCCAACCAACCACAACCAGAGGAGATTGCATGTGATTTGAGTGCAGGGCTCGATAGTCGTGTCACGTGGAGTTTGCTCTTATCAGTTGTCGATGATCCTTCTCTGATACTTGCTAAGATCAGTGGCGAGACCTATAACAGAGAGGTTCAAACGGCTTGTCGACTTGCTAAGATGTACGGCACGCGTTTTTCATCATCCGTTGAGTCTGCTCCCTCCCCAGATGATTTTTTGACTCGCTGTGACCTTCTCGCCTTTTTTGTCAATGGAGGGACTCCGGGTAAACGAGCCATGAAGTATCCAACAGGTTTTGTGCAAGATCCCAAGGCCTATGCCTGTGGGGCTGGCGGGGAAATCTTTCGTGGATACTACTATCCATATCCACAATTGCCAAAGTTAAGGCCACCTATTTCATCGTCCATTGAAGCTTACAAAATTCTCGAAAAAAGAATGCGTCTCGAGCGATTTCCTTGGAGGGATCCAGCATTGGCTGAAGCTGTCCGAGCAAGGTTGAATAGTACAATTGATGAATTGACCATGTTCTCGACCAATGGATATGACATACTTGATCTCTACTATCTTTATGAGCGATTTGCGGTGTGGGGTGCTGCGCAAGCTAGACAAACGTGGAAGGATCATCGTTGGAGTCCATTTATTAGCCCCAAAATGGTTAGGATGGCGTTTCGTATGCCTGCTCCAATTGCCACTGAGACCATTATCCACTATGAATGCCTACGTCGTTTTGCTCCCAAGGCCTATTGGGTACGTGTCAATGGAGAACTCCTAGTTCTGGAGGGGGGAGGGAAGGGGAAGGCGTTCTTAAGAAAGCTGGATGGTAAATGTCAGGGTGGGTTTCGTCGTTTACCATCTGTTGTTAGTTGGGGAAGCGATACGAAGAAGAATCAAGATATGGATCATCTTGTCCATGATTTTTTAGCAGGTCCATTGATGGAGGTTGTGCGTGACATGTTGATGTCGAATGATAGTTTTGCACAACGAATATTTGGGAAAAATGGGACGGATCAACTTTTGCGTGAACATGCCACGCGAACAAAAAATCATACGGAAGAACTAGGGTTTCTGGTTGCAATGGAACGATGGCGTATGATGGTTGATGGAGTAACCAGAGATGCGGTAACTACGGTGTGAGTTTCAGAGGACTATTTTTTGACACAGAAAAGATTAATATTGTCCTGACGTTTAATGTCGGAGCAATGAATGACGAATCTTTAACCACTGAACGTCCGGACAGCAGTGAGAAGAGATATTTAAATTATTACTGTATGTTGTGGAAGGACTCTAGATTCAAAGCGTTGAAAAAATACTATGAAGATTGCGTATTTGGTTGCGGAGTTTCCTTCTGTTTCACAGACATTTGTTCAAAATCAGATTATTGGAATCCTTGAGCGCGGTCATGATGTGACAATTTTTTCTCTGTGTCAGAAGGATGATGTTCTGGTTAATCAAGAGTTTTTGAAACATAATCTTCTTGCACATACGGATTACCTCAATATCCCTCGCAACAAAATGGTTCGTGTCATATGGGGCGTCATATTAGTTGCTCGCTATATCAGAAAATATCCTTTGCCTATTATGCGATCTTTAAATGGGGTGAAGTATGGAAAGAAAGCGTTGTCTTTATCGCTTTTGTATCAAATCATTCCATTCTTGGAAAAGGGGCCTTATGACATTCTTCACTGCCAGTTTGGGGATTTAGGTTTTGAAGGTTTATGTCTAAAGCAGGTATTAGGAGGGATATCGAAGCTAGTGATCTCGTTTAGAGGATATGATGCAACCAAAGATCTTCGGCGTGATCCCGAACGTTACGAAAAATTATTTGAAGCGGGAGACCTATTTCTTCCAGTCAGCCATTTTCTGAAAGATCTGATTACTCACCATGGGTGTCATGAGGAAAAGACTGTTGTGCTGCGATCAGGAGTTGATTGTGAGAAGTTCACATATTCAACTAAGCATGCGCCGATAGATAAACCAGTGAATGTGATCACTGTTGGGAGACTTGTCGAAAAAAAAGGTATAGTTTATGCGATTGAAGCTGTTAGTCAGGTTCTCAAATCTGGGAGGCGCATGAACTATACGATTGTGGGAGAAGGCCTATTGCGTGATGAATTAGAACGGGTGATAAAGAACCTAGGGCTTGAAGGGGTGGTTCGGTTGATAGGTGGAAAGAGTCATGAGGAAGTAGTGTGTATCTTGCGTGAGTCTCATGTATTTTTGGCACCAAGTGTTACCGCTCAAAACGGTGATCAAGAAGGTATTCCTAACGTTCTCAAAGAGGCCATGGCTATGGGATTGCCAGTCATCAGTACTTGGCATAGTGGGATTCCTGAGCTAGTTGAAGATGAGGTGTCGGGATTCCTTGTTGAAGAACGAAATGTTGTTGCCTTGGCGGATCGGCTGCAGTACCTTATTGATCACCCAGAGTCATGGTCTCAAATGGGCAAAGCCGGAAGGCTGCGGGTGGAACAAGACTTCAATGATAAGACATTAAATGATCAGTTGGAGACGTTATATTCAACTGTATTGACCGATGGACGCAATCAGTAAGATAGGAAGCCAGGGGCCTATTTGCAATTTGATAAGGTACAAGAATCAAATGATTTCTAAACAGATTTTTGACCGTCAATCTGCAAGTAGTGCTAAAATGTTTCCTGGTTACATCCAGCGCTTGTAGAGAAAATATTTTTTGGGGCTGACACCTGACTTTGAATAAGTTAGGAGTCAGGCATGTACGTAAAGCATTGTAAGTTAACGCGTTATCAGCAATTACGGCTGATGGAATACTTCGTTGCAGGTACGCCAGCCCGAACAGCGGCTGAACTGGTGGGCGTGCACCGCAATTCCGCCATTCGGTTTTTTCACAAATTGCGGGAGAAGATTGCCTGCAAACAGGAAGAGCGTGCCGCGCCTTTTGCTGGCGAAATCGAACTGGATGAGAGTTATTTCGGCGGCGTTCGCAAAGGCAAACGTGGACGCGGTGCCGGGGGTAAAGTGCCTGTGTTTGGCATTTTAAAGCGCGGCGGGAATGTATATACGCAGGTTATCCTGCAGGCTAATGAAGCAACGCTTATGCCCATTATCCGGCAAAAAATCAGGCCTGATAGCATTGTCTATACGGATGGCTTTAAATCATACAACGTGCTGGATGTGTCAGAATTTAAACATTACCGCATCAATAAAACCAAAGCCTTTGCGGAAGGCAAAACCCATATCAACGGCATTGAGAATTTTTGGAACCAGGCCAAGCGCCATCTGCGCAAATATAACGGCATCCCCAAACATCATTTTAATCTGTTCTTGAAAGAATGCGAATGGCGCTTCAATATGGGACCAACAAAACACCTTCTTGAGGACCTCAAAAATATCCTCAAAGAAAAATATTAGGTGTCAGCCCCTATTTTTTTTATGCCAAAAGTCACTGTCATCATCCCGACATACCGAAGGCCTAAGTTTTTACATAGGGCTATAGCCAGTGTGTTAAGCCAAACGTTTGAGGATTTTGAACTTCTTATTATTGATGATAACTCTGAAGATATTACCGCTGAAGTGGTGAAAAAAAATTCTGATGCACGAATACGATATTATTGTAATACTAATAATAAAGGAGGGGCAGCTTCTAGAAATAGAGGTATCAGGGAGGCTCAAGCGGCTTATATTGCTTTTTTGGATGATGATGATGAATGGTTGCCAGAAATACTTCAATTGCAGGTTTCGTTATTAGACCAAAGGTCTCCAGACGTGGGTGGAGTCTATACTGGGTATGAGAAAATCAAAGAATCAACAGGAGAGAGCTTAGGTGTGACGCTGCCCACCAAAAAGGGAGACCTTTCGTATGAACTTCTTTTAAGTAATCCCCTGGCTGGTACCTCCGGATTGCTTTTCAGGAAACACTGTTTTGATGTTGTTGGTGTTTTTGATGAAGCGCTGTCGAGTTTTCAGGATTATGATTTATGGATTAGAATTTCAAAATATTTTCAATTTGAATATATCAACCAAGTCTTATATCGGTACTATGTCCACGACAAAAAAATTTGGACAAATCCTCAAGCACTGAGTGATGGTTTAGATATTATCACCAACAAACATTGCACGGAAGCATTAGCAGTCAGGAAACATTTTAGTTCTCAATTTCTCACAGTGGGTGTGATGTTTTGTTATTCTGGAAATTTAAAGAAAGGAAGAAAGGCTTATTGGAAGGCGATTAAATTGTATCCGTTTGAAATACGTAACTACTTTAATCTTGTCCTTTCCCTTATGGGGAAGGACAATTTTAATAAAATTAAAACGCTTAAACAGAAGCTTTTGCTTTGATATTTGCGATGGATAGTTTTTGCCATAAAGGAATGTCATTTTCATGCCAAAAGTAAGTGTAGTCATTCCCACACATAATCGCAGCGCATTGCTTCATTTGGCCATACAAAGTGTTTTACAACAAACCTTCCAAGATTTTGAAATTGTTATCGTCGATGATGCATCGAATGATGATACTCGAGAAGTGATAAGTCAATTTAATGACAGGAGAATAAAATATATTGGTCGTGAGATATCTGGAGGACCGTCTGCAGCTAGAAATGAAGGGATACTCAACAGCCATTGTGAATATATAGCATTTTTAGATGATGATGATGAATGGCTTCGTGAAAAACTTCAACGGCAGATACAAATATTAGAAAATAGCCCACTAGAAATTGGTGGAGTATACACGGGGACGGTCGACGTTGATAGGGTGAGTGAAAGAATTATAAGCACAAGACTTGGGGGAAAGCGAGGAGACCTATTTGATGATTTACTTTGTGGATACAATATAATTACTTCTTCTCTAATGTTTCGAAAATTATGTTTTGAAAAGGTAGGAATGTTTGATGAGACCATTTGTTTTGGTGAGGATTTAGATATGTGGCTTCGCATAGCGAAGGAATTTCAGTTTGAATGCATTGAAGAACCGCTGACTAAATATTATCATCATACAAAGAAGCTCACTACGAATTTTGATCTAGTCATTAAAGGTAAAGAAGCTCTGCTTGAGAAATATGAACAATGGAACAAATTGAATCCTAAAGTTTATAGTAAAAAGTTCCTTGAACTTGGAATAGTACATTGTCTTAATGGAAATTCTGAAAAAGGACGAATTGCTTATCGAAGGTCCATTGCTCTAGATCCCTATAAAATAAAACCGTACCTTATTTTCTTCTTATCTTGTATGGGGACAAATGTTTTTAGAAAAGTGACTGAACTGTGGGACAAGCTGTCAGTGACCTGCTCCCTTTAAACCGATCCTCGGCCTTTGTTAGAGGCTGAGCAATCAAAGGAGGGGCCCCATGCTACGCATCAAACATACCGTCGAACAAATTCTGCATAAACTTCGGGAAGCCGATGTGCTTATTGGGGAAGGCAAAAAGGTCAGCGACCTCTGCTGCAAATGGAGCATCATCGAGCCAATGTACTATCGGTGGCGAAAAGAGTATGGTGGGTTGAAGCTTGACAAGCCAAACACTTTAAGGACTTGTAGCGAGAGAATGCCTGACTCAAACGCGCTGTGGCGGACCTCACCCTGGACAAGCTTATTCTGAAGGAGGCCGCGGAGGGAAACTTCTAAGCCCCACCAGGCGACGGCGTGCGATTGTCACGATTTGTCAATGATTGCAGCTGATAGAGCGCCGCACGTGTCAGGTGTTTGGGCAACCACGGTCAACGCAACGCTATGCGGCGCATCCTCGTGATGATGAAAATGCGCTGACGGCAGCGATTGTTCAACTGGCTCGACGGTATGGACGTTATGGCTATCGTCGCATCACCGCATTACTCCGCGCAGGTAGATGGGCGGTGAATCATAAACGTGTTGAACGCATTTGGCGCCAGGAGGGTTTAAAGGTGCCACAGAAACAACCCAAGCGCGGGCGATTGTGGAATAACAAAGGGGCGTGTTTTCGTTTGCGTCCTGAACATCGTAATCATGTCTGGGCGTATGATTTTGTCGCGACCCGGACGAATGATGGGCATCCCCCGCGGATGCTGACGGTAGTGGATGAATTCACACGAGAATGTCTGGCCATTGAGGTAGCTCGGTCGCAACGCGCGAGCAATTGGCCGGAATTCACCGCAAAAGTTGTCCGGCAATGGTTGGCTCAGGTGGAGGTGAGAACGTTGTTTATCGAACCAGGCAGTCCCTGGGAGAATGGCTACAATGAGAGTTTCAATGGAAAACTTCGGGATGAACTGTTAAACGGGGGAATCTTTTATACGCTATGGGAGGCACAAGTTCTCATAGAATGGTGGTGACAACACTACAACCAGATTCGCCCACATAGTGCCCTGAACTACAAACCACCAGCTCCCAAGGCCAAAGCGGTTCACCCTGAGCTCTCAAGATGTGCATGACTTACATAGAAACTGGAGCAATCACCGGGGGCAGGTCAGTCATCTGAGCTGCGTTGTTATAACGTTACCAACTACTATAATAGTTGATAAAAGCCTCTGGTTGACCATTGGAAACGTAAATGATTTCATTTGTAGAACCTAACGGAACAGCTCAAACCCCTGCAGGCATAGTTCCAAAGACCAAGAAAGGTCTTCGTCGAACAAAAACAACCTTGATCGAGAAACTTTTGTTAATCACTATTATTATTATCTTGCCACTTGAGCAGCAAGTCCCTACCGTGGGTGGGAGGAGTGTGGTGTTTATCTTGTTTGTATTGCTAGGATGCTACGTGTGGTTCAATCGACCGCAAGCTTTCCGTAAAATAATTTTCCATCCGGTTTTTCTTGCGGCATATGTGCTCTTCTTTGTTGGCGTAACTGTGGAGACGTTTCATCCCAATTCTGACTATTCTATTCTCTTTCGGTATGGGCAAATGGTAGGAGGGGCGATCTTGGTGGCATCCCTTTGTAGGGACAAGGATGCACTGCAGTGGGCTTGCTATGGATTTCTTGTTGCAGGTGTGTTCATGACTGCGCTCGCTTTCGTGACATCATACGGTTATCTGAATGCAGCCACAGCATCCAACTTCGCGGAAGCAAGTCAAATTAGGGGATCAGCTTTTAAAGGGATGCCCCTAGTTAACAATCTCAACTATATGGCTCTGATTGCTGGCCTAGGTCTGGTGGTATCCTTGGCATTTGCTTTGGCTGGTGGCTCATCTTTCCAGAGAAATATCATGTTTGGGATAGCGGTTTTTTGCTTAGTTGGAACGTTGTTGCCCATGTCAAGAGCTGCTTTCGTTGGTGCCATAGCGGCCGTATCTGCGATGCTATTTGTCTACGGAGTGGGAATAAGGATAATTGCGTTAATGATTGTCTTAGGAATGGGTGCGATGATTTGGGTTCCAAATGTCGTACTGAGTCGAATGAGCTATTCCACAGAGAAATCTAGTTCTGGAACAATGGAGGCACGTGCTCAAATCTACGTCGCATCACTCGAAACTATCGAAAACTATCCACTTGCCGGAGTGGGTGCAGGTAATTTTTGGGGACCGTGGGGGTTAAAGTCAAAGTTCATACATACGCGAAAGCAATTCAATATTGGACCCCATAGTGGGTTTTTTGCCGTAACGATTTATTGGGGAAGTGGGGCTCTTGTGGCACTGCTCATGTTAGTCTATCAGGCTTACCGCTGTATTCCCCGTAATTACGGTCGAGATCCTAGGGGTCTCTGCTTACTGGGTATTAGCATTTGTTTGCTTTGTGGGTTTATGACCGCGCATAGTTTATCCGCTAAAGTATATTCCTTAGGGTTGGGAATTTTAGTCGCTTCTCGGTACTGGATTTGGCCTCAGGGTAAAATTCCCTCAGTGCCTCGGATGAAGCGACAAATCAGGCATCCATATCGCGATATTCCCGCCATTGAACCAGCGAAGGATTAAACCACTGCCCAAATCGTTCTAAGGTAGTGCGAATTCTATTCAATGATATTGAAGCTTGGCCCATCGATGATAATGAGCGACGTCCGCATGGATCATTGCGCAATCTGACACCCATGGAATTTGCCAGGAAGGGCGAAGAAAAATCCATCTCAGAGTATCCTGCACCTCGTGAAAATGAGTCCACACCGATAAGATATTATTCGTATTAGACGTAGGAGGTGGATGATGGCAGAGGAACCCAGAGAACCGATTCAACGATGGACCGCGAAACGGCTGGGCGCGACGGCCTTGAGTATATGTAAAGGGCGAGACCTCCGGTGGCGGAAGCCGCCAGGCAGCATGGCCTGACGGTGGCTGAAATGGAAGAGTGGCGAGAACGGTTTCTGGTTGGAGCGGAAAATGCGTTGCGCAGTCGCCCGAAAGATCAGGAGGCCAGAATCTTTCCCATGATGGTAATCCCATTTCAGGGTTCCGATAAAGACAGATGTGGGGAAAAAAGAAAATCACAATTGCCAGAGGAGTGCTACAGCTAACAAAGTGATGATCACCTACTGTTCTCTATACGGACAACGCAAGCGGAACAGTCTGTCGTAGCCTCAACCAATGCACAACAACTACACATTCTTTGTCGACCAATTTCTCTTGGTGATACGATGTGATTCTCAACCGAGCGCTTCCAAAGTCGCCCCTAATGGGGGCCACAGCCCGTGGCCTTCGTAGCAGGATCATGTATCGCCCTCTGGCGCTCTGGAGGGCTTTCCCCGTTTATCGTGGAAATCTGTATCTTGCCCTTACTCGTTAACTGAGAATTGTGAGCGAAAGACCTTGAGAATGTACCTAAATAGGAAACCGTGTTCTTAAGGATTCTTGATAAATAATGGATATATGTACATATGAAGGTTACTTTCGTCATCTCTGCTCTTGATACGGGTGGTAATTAGCGAGTAATGTCAATCAATGGTTCTTGGCGAAGGCCCTTTGCGCCAAGCATTGGAATCAATGCATGAGGAACTGAACCTCAAGAGCCGTGTGTTCTTACCTGAAATCGTGAAAAATCCTGAACATTATCTTCGTCAAGCAAGTCCCTTTGGTAATGAGTTCGAAATTCGAAGGATTTCCCAATGCCGTTGTGGAGCCATAGCATGTGGACTGCCGGTGGTCTCAACAGACTTTTCGGGTACCCTCAGGGAAATCATTCATGATGGGGGAAATGGGGCCTTGGTGGCACCTGGAGATGAAGTAGGTTTGAAAAACGCCATGAATCACCTCATGGGAAACGAAGTAGAGCGCCAACGTTTAGCGGAATAGGCCTTCTCGGTTACGGAGCGCTTCAGAGCGTAGGAATGATCATGAGGATGTGGGAGATGTCCTGAATGCAGGACAGGAGTAACAACTAGTTTCTGCACGAATATAGCAATTCCAGGTCGTTGTCTGGTCCACGTGGCTGATTCTGGTTTGTGCTAAGAATATCTGTGTTGCTATAGAGAAGAGTTAATTGCCAAGTTTCAAACTGGTATGAATCATAAATGGCTTGAAAAATTGCGTCGTGCGGAGCTGGAGCTGGTGAAGGAGTGGTTTAAGCCGGACATGCACGTATTGGAGGTGGGTGGCGGCAACGGGTTCCAAGCAAGTATTCTGGCTTCATGGGGCTGTCACGTAAGCTCGATTGATATTTCGAAATCTAAGGCTAGGCCGCTACACTCCCATTTTCCGGTGCAGGTCTATGATGGTCGGCATGTGCCGTTTCCTGATCGCACATTTGATGCAGTATTCTCTTCAAATGTCCTAGAGCATGTCCCGCATCTGCCGGAGGTTCTCGATGAGATTTCAAGGGTTGTAAAGAAAGAGGGTATCGCCGTACATATACTACCGAGTAGTAGCTGGCGGTTCTGGACTAGCGTGTCGCTCTATCCTTATCTCGTAAAGCATCTGTTTGAGGTTAGGGGTTCATCTCCAACCTCTGACCAGCATTCGGCAGACTCTACACGAAGCCGAGATTGGAAAACACGGCTTAGGGGAGCTCTGTTTCCTGGCCCCCATGGGGCGTATCCAACGGCTATACATGAACTCTTCTCGTATAGTCGAACCCGCTGGCTTCGAGTCTTCAGGGCGCACGGATTTGATATCGTAAAGTGTTCTAGTAACGGACTTTTCTATACCGGCTACATGATTTTCCCCTCTGTATCTCTTGTGACTCGACGTCGGTTGGCTCAAATTATGGGCTCCGCTTGTCATATCTATATTGTACAAGTCGGCCCTCCGAAAAATATTTGAACTCCCAAAACTCTTCGCCTACACCAATGTCTTTATCTTCTGCCAGTATACCTGATTTAGATTGCCGTCTTCTTTACCTTGTTGGTGGGTTGGGCCCCGGTGGCCTAGAAAAACAGCTCTTCTATCTTCTGAAGGCTATGGATCGAGATCGCTATAAACCGATGGTCGTGGCTTGGAGCTATAGGGAGAATGATAGGTATGTTCGTCAGATTCGGGAGCTCGGCGTTCAAGTGATCCCGATTCCCGTGGCATTTTCGCGGGTTGCCAAGCTTCTAACCTTCCGCCGTTTGGTCAGGAAACTTCGGCCTGAAGTCATTCATTCCTATTGTTTCTACACCAACGTTGCCGCTTGGTGGGCAACTTTGGGCTCCAAGGCCATCGGGATCGGCTCAATTCGAAAAAATTTTATTACCGAACGCCGGAGGGCAGGAAGGATCTTAGGCCGGATGAGCGCCTGCTTGCCAGCAATCCAGATCTGCAACAGTCTGGCTGCCAAGAACAACGCGGAACGGCTCTCATCACTTTTTAAGCCAACCCGGATAATCCTCGTCAGAAACGGGCTGGATATTAACCAGTTCACATTTCACCCCTTGTCACAACGCAAACCCTTACTCCTTGCGGCAGGCAGACTTTCTCCGGAAAAGCGATGGGACAGACTTCTGAGATGCATTGCTTTAGTAGCCGCTAAAGGGTTGGATTTTGAGGTATACCTGGCAGGTGACGGACCGCTACGTGCGGAACTTGAGGCGCAAGCAAATAATCTCGGCGTGAATGGGCTCGTTCAATTTCTGGGGCTCAGACAGGACATACCAGACTTGCTTAAGGATTCGACTTTTCTGGTCCACACTGCTGATGCAGAGGGTTGTCCCAACGTAGTGATGGAAGCCATGGTCTGCGGGCGAGCAGTGGTCGCAACAGATGCTGGGGATGTGCCGCTTCTAGTCGAGGATGGTAAGACGGGTTTTGTGATCCGTAAAGGTGATGATGCAAGTCTCACTGAAGCCATAATAAGGCTGATTACAGACCATGATTTGTGTCGGCGGTTGGGAGAATGTGGTAGAGCTAAAGCCGAACAGGAATTTAAATTGGATCGCCTCGTTGCGGAAACATTGGCGGCCTACCGTTCGGCAGGTTGGGAGAAGGCTTAACCATGTGTGGTATTGCGGGATGGCTCGGAACGCTGTCGGAGGGTGAAAAGTATGGCGCACGCATGGCCGATGCCCTGCGCCATCGTGGCCCGGATGGGCAGGGTATTCAATCGTGGCGTGACGCCACACTTGTGCACACACGCCTGAGCATCATTGACCTGTCTCCGGCTGGAGCACAGCCTATGGCAAACGAAGATGGTACGGTCTGGACCGTCTGCAATGGTGAAATTTACAACCACCATGAACTTCGTCGCAAGCTCGAAGCCCGTGGCCACACCTTTAATGGGCATTCGGACTCGGAAATCCTGCCGCATTTATATGAGGAAGAAGGCCTGGCGTTTGTCAACAAATTGCGTGGAATGTTTGCAGTGGCTATTTATGACTTGCGGGCTCACAGCTTAATTCTGGCTCGCGACAGTTTTGGGATCAAGCCTCTTTTTTACGCGCCAGGGAAGAATCAGCTTGCGTTTGCCAGCGAAATCAATGCACTCCTCAAATTACCAGATATCGACACTCAACCGAATAGACAGGCAATTTATGATTTCGCAGCACTTCTCTACATTCCTGCACCGGAAACTTTCTACACTGGCATTCTGGCGCTTCAACCAGGCGAACTGTTGGAATCCCGACTGGACACCCAGGGAATCTCGTACAAAACGACCATCTATCATCAATGGGCAATAAGTCCTAATTTTGGGATGCGCCTGGATCAGGCTGAGGCTCAAACCGATGCGTTAATTACGACCGCAGTCAGCCGACAATTGGAAACCGATGTTCCGCTCGGTTCGCTTCTTAGCGGCGGAATCGATTCTTCCCTTGTTAGCGCTGCAGCGCAGGCGGCTTTGGCCGGTGGCCTCCAGACGTTCAACGTACGCTTCTCGGAGAATGAGTATGACGAGACATGGGCAGCTGTGGCAGTAGCCGAACATATTGGGAGTCATCACGAAACTCTTAATATGGTTGAGGGCCAGGGAACCTGGGACCATGTAACGAGCCTTCTTTTACACGCGGGCCAGCCCTTTGCCGACACATCACTTTTTGCGGTGAATGCGGTTTGTCGTCTCCTTCGACAGTATGTGACGGTGGCACTTTCTGGGGATGGCGGAGATGAAGGATTCGGAGGGTACCATACTTACTGGCAGATTGCGAGAATGGTACGTCTGCTACGAGTGCCACCAGTTTTGGGCGCTGCTGCTGCTGTTGTATCGCCTTTGGCCCGTTTCGGGGTTGTACATGGTTCCTTACCACAGCGGATTCGAGATTTTATCGGTGTAGATGATACAACCATTATTCGTAACTTGTTTTGTTTGTTACGTGAGGAAGAACTCCAAAAAACCTGCCAAGACACAAATCTCCTCCCGGTCCGAAGGTTGTTTGAGCCTCGTTGGGAGCATCATTTACCTGCCAAAGCTTCCCGGTTAGAACGGCTATCCGCGCACATGACCGAAATCAACTGTCGGCTGATCTTGCCCAACGATTTTCTTTGCAAAGTGGATACAGCAAGCATGAAGGAAAGTCTGGAAGTTCGCGTTCCCATGCTTGATGAAGACCTCTTTGCTTTTGGTCTTTCCCTCCCACATGACCTCAAGGTGAAGGGCCGAACCTGCAAAAGGGTCTTACGTGGAGTTGCCAAGCGTGTATTGCCTTCACCAGTGGCTAACAAGGCAAAGCGGGGGTTTGGAATTCCTATGGATACATGGGTTGATGCAGATTTTAAGGTACGCTTGAGAGAAGTTCTGCTTAGTCCCTCCAGTAGGCTGCCAGAATTCTTTCGACCCGAGGCGTACCGTCCAGTGGTAGAAGCCTTTTGCATGGGACATCCCCATCACACTATCTCTCGGGCAGGACTCTACAAACGGGCAATGATGTTCCTGTCCATTCAGTTAGCACTTTCCAGCCAATAATACTGGGTTTGAGTGGGCGGGGTGGACGACTCGATGCTAATCTTGAGGATTCCCGTCCTGCTCATTTGTTGTAGCAGTGCTATCACGTGAGCCATGTTCGTTGTTGTCAAGGTGGAATAAGAGCTTGAATTAGATCGCTTTGTTTGCGAAACTCCGGCATTCAACCGAAACGAGTGTCGGAAAAATTTCAATGGTTGCAAGGTTGAGAAATGGTTTGAACTTCTGCTTAATAGGGAGAAGGTAGCAGGAGGGGAGGATTTGAATGGTCCGCGGTTGGAAAATACCTCATATTGTCAAAGGGATGCTGTCCTGGGTACCCCTATTGACTGCATGGCGTTTGCGCCGGGGTTCAACTGGGGGCTCGGATTCTGCTCGTTACTGTTATTCGGTTTGGCTTCGGCATTTAGTGACGCTTGATCAGCATGGCTTCACGGTAAAGGGGGCGCAGATTGGTGAACTGGGGCCAGGGGATAGTATAGGCGTGGGCCTGGCAGCTCTGATTTCGGGAGGGGCCCGGTATGTAGGGTTGGATATTGTGCCCTTTTCATTAAAGGCTGATTTAGAGACTATTTTCCAGGAATTGATTCAACTATATTCTCGCCGAGCGTCGATTCCAGACCATGATGAATTTCCACGGGTTCGTCCCAGGTTAGATTCCTACGAATTTCCAGATTATCTAGTAGACTGGACAAATTTTGCCAAGAGAGTTGAGGAGGTCCGAAATGAGCTTAGAGTTGAAGTCAATCCGGTCGGTAATAAACGCGTATGTTATCGAGCACCATGGACTGTGCAAACAGAGATTGATGCGGACTCTCTGGATCTGATTTTCTCGCAAGCGGTCCTGGAACACGTTGATGCAGTGGATCAAACATACCAAGCGATGTATGCCTGGCTGAAACCAGGAGGTTATGCCTCGCATATTATCGACTTTAGTGCCCATTACCTTTCTCCTTTTTGGAATGGGCATTGGGCCTATTCTGATTGGGAGTGGAAATTGGTGCGCGGACGGCGTGAGTTTCTCATCAATCGTGATCCTCTTAGTACGCATCTCGCCAGTGTCAAGAGGGCAGGGTTTGAGATACTCCTCCTGAAACGGGACCACGGTAGTCGTGGGCTTGAAACTCGTGCTCTAGCACAGCGCTTCCAAATTCTTGACGAGGAAGATCTTGAGACGCGCGGAGCCCTATTAATTCTTCGAAAACCGCGAATTTAGATCACTCCACAAGCGAAGCTCAAGTTAAAGAACAGCGAGACAACAACCAGAGCATGCCGAAGGTCTGAACCCTTGGGCTTTAGCCAAGGGGGTAGGTTCACTCTGGAGGAGTATTTTTATGAACGATCTGGTCGTACAGTTTTACCATTGGCTCCCAGGCCCAGCCCGATCGATTGCTGCAAGCTTACGAGGGTATTACCTGCGTTCGTGGCGTTATGGTCAAGAAACTGATCGGTTGGTTTCGGAGGCACTAGATCGTGAGAAGTGGAGTTCGGAGAAATGGAAGAGATGGCAAGAAGAGCGCCTAGCTTATGTGCTAAATCGAGCCGCCACTCAAGTGCCATATTATCGTGGACAATGGGCAACAAGGCGTCGCAAGGGAGATCGGGCCTCTTGGGAGTACCTCGAAAACTGGCCGATTCTAGAAAAAGATACTCTACGAGCGAGCGCTTCAGCTTTTGTAGCGGATGATTGTAAAATTCAGAACATGTTTCACGAACACACCAGCGGTACGTCAGGTACACCTTTAAACTTGTGGTGGAGCCTTAAAACAATCCGTGCTTGGTATGCCCTATTTGAGGCGAGAAGCCGACGTTGGTATGGGATATCTCGTCACAGTCGGTGGGCCAATTTAGGTGGACAACTTGTATCACCTGCTGATCAAAACGAGCCACCATTCTGGGTTTGGAATCATGCTCTTAATCAGCTTTACATGTCCTCATATCATCTTGCCCCTCACCTTATTTCACACTATCTTGATGCTTTGGTTCGTTACCGTTGTATCTACCTAGTTGGTTATTCCTCATCTTTATACGCGCTTGCACAAGCAATCCAAAGACTGGGAAGGTCGGATCTGAAAATGCTCGTGGCGATTACACTTGCCGAGCCACTCTTTGAGTATCAGCGGAATATCATTAGCAAGGCTTTCCAGTGCCCTGTACGTGAGACGTATGGAATGGCGGAAATTGTGGCGGCTGCTAGCGAATGTCAGGACGGGCGACTGCACTTGTGGCCTGAAGTGGGGTGGACAGAGATTCTTAATAACGGGGAAGAGGTAACTAATGGTGCTACTGGGGATCTTGTCTGCACTGGGCTTCTAAATGAAGATATGCCATTAATTCGCTACCAGCTTGGGGATCGTGGTTCGCTACTAGCTAACCCTCTATCCTGTACTTGTGGTCGAAATCTCCAGATTATGGCTTCAATCGAGGGGAGAATTGATGATGTGTTATATACCGTCGACGGTAAACGTATTGGCCGTCTAGACCCGGTATTTAAAGGTGATCTATCAGTTTGTGAGGCACAAATTATTCAGGAAAAGTTGGGAAGTGTCCAGGTGCGATATGTTCCGGCAGCAAATTTTACTCCGAAAGCTGGACAATCACTCATCAATCGTATTCAAGCGCGAATGGGGCCGATCGAAGTAGTTTTAAAACAGGTTGATGCAATACCACGTGGAGCAAACGGAAAATTTCAGGCCGTGATTTGCAATCTCCCACCCGCACAGAAGAAGCTACTTCGAGAAATTAATTCCGAGGGACCTGCACCTACCGATTGAAATTGGGAAACGCAGATGAAGAAATGCGAATGCATAATACGGCCGTTAGTACCTCAGTCCTCGGATCTTGATACAAGCAAAAAACACTTCAGTTTTCCCCTATTCTTAGACGACGTTTTTCTCCTTAGATGGCGATGCGTAAGATTCGTATCTTTTCAATTAAGGTCTTGTGAACGTGGAGAACTCGGCCTTAAGAATTTGAGTAGATTGCCGATGGATTGTATTACGCATTAGAATATCAATTCCATCGGGGGCAGTTATGAAGAACATACACTCGTTACTGAACAAAGGCCATCTATTTCTCGTGGTTGTGATAAGTATCCTTCTAAGTACGACTGTTGGCGAGGCAGCCACGACCTTCTATGTGGCAAAGACGGGCAGTAATAGTAATTCCTGTGCGCAGGCGCAATCTCTGGCAACGCCAAAATTGACAATTAAGGCAGGTGGTTCATGTCTTTCATCTGGGGACACTCTTCTAGTTAAAAGTGGGACGTATGTTGAATATTTAAAAAATCCGGTGCCTGGCGGCCAATCATGGGCCGAACCAACAACCCTCGCTGGTGCGCCTGGAGAAACCGTGACGATTAAGAG
Source organism: Nitrospirales bacterium (assembly GCA_965223685.1). Lineage (GTDB taxonomy): Bacteria > Nitrospirota > Nitrospiria > Nitrospirales > UBA8639 > Nitrospira_E. Next base: position 234,882 of record CBDCXG010000002.1, on the reverse strand, counting down.
TCCCACAAACGTCTCTGTTCAGATGGAGTTTAATGGTGGCGCCATGCGCTATATTATTGTCGATAATGTGACCCTCGATGCGGTGGATGGCGGGTTTGATGGTGGGGGGGGCACCACGATCACGGGGAAAGCGTTTTCGACCAGCCTCGACAAGACAGGCACCTATGCCCATCATATACGTGTGCAAAATTCTATTATTAAAAATTCCCCAGACGGAGCGGTACTCCTTTCGGGCGATTTTAATGAATTTAAAAATGTTGCATTTCTAAATACTGCTTATAAGGAGCTTGCCAAGGGACCTGGAAGATACGGATACGCAATATATATGGGTTCAAGCAATAATCTCGTTGATGGTTGCTTCTTCAAGGATACAGGGTCACATGCTATTAACATATATAATGAAACGACTAGGAATACAAATAATAATATCATTCGCAATAGCGAATTTGTTAATTCTGGCCTTCGACACGCAAAACCTCGTGGAGCCGGGATTATCGTGGGTTCCGGGTCTGGCAATATGATAATCAACAACATTTTGCGTGGGGGAAATGGTGGGTCAGGTCTCGTCATCTATGGTCGCGCGACCCAGGTGTTGAATAATACCATCTATAATAATGTGGGCAACGGGATTAGCTTTGCCTATGGTGGCGAAATCGGCACTGTCGTCCGCAACAATATTTTTTGGCAAAACACTGCAGCTGACTGGAATATTAGTCCTGACACATACTCAAATAATTTGAACCTCGACCCGTTTTTTGTTGACGCCCCGAACGGGGAATTTCAACTCAAGGCTGGGAGTCCAGCAATTGATTCAGGATGGGACCTTAGTGATATCTTTACTGTTGACGCTGCAGGTAATTCCCGTAACCAGGGCACTGCTTTTGATATTGGAGCATACGAGTTCACAGGAGACAAAGTAGATAACGAGCCTCCTGCCTCGCCTATTGGTGTGAAGATAGTAAGCCAGTAGGGCACTTCTCACAACGATATCCTTACGTTGAGAAATAGGACTCACCTCAATTTGGTAATACAATTTTTTGAATTGGGGTGAGCCATATCTTCCTCCAGAAACGACAAAAGTAATGAGGCTACCTGAGATTGAGGTTTTCTCTATTTGCTCACGCGTCCCGGTGTAAGCTTCCTCCCAAGAGCGCGTAGCCGAAAGCGAAGCAAGCCTTACAGAACATCTGGCGCGCTGAGCGGAAAGCTATGGCAGAGTGAGGGCTTGAGGTGTTTTTGGCAACGTATCAGCCGAAGTATCCGAAGGCGACAGCCTGTTTGCAGAAAGACTGAGAGGAGTTGCGGGTATTTTACGCCTTTTCGGCCCATCACTGGCAGAGTCTACGCACGACGAATCCGATTGAGTCCACGTTTGGGACCATTCGGCATCGGACAGTGCGAACAAAAGGGTGTCTCACCCGGGACGGCCTGTTACACATGATATTCAAGCTGGACCAGTGTGCCGAGAAGACCTGGCGACGACTCCGCGGACTCCGTCAACTAGAAGGAGTGATCGGAGGGATTCAGTTTATAGACGGCCTTGAAAAGACAACCAAGGACTCACTCGCCGCATATGCAACCGCTCATACGGGCTTTCTAAATTGGTGTCCGATTAATGGCGGGCGATACAGAGGGCGGATGGCCTGTATCTTGGATCTTAGAGGAGTTTAGTCGTGCGACTTGCAGTGTTCACTAACGAATTTCCAGGGAAAATCAGTACGTTTTTTGCTCGTGATATGAGAGGTTTATTGGAGTCGGGAATTGAGTTAGATATATTTCCTACTCGTCCCCTGGATCCAAGTCTGTGGCGTTATGTTCCCGATATGCTTAGGGAAAGCGTATTCCCCCGACACAAGGTCCATCCTCTCCCTTTAAATAGAAGTCTAGTGAACCTGTTAAGGCCTAGCACAATGTGGCAGTTCGGTCCTTTCCTACGAGATGCGGCTGCTATATGTGCTTCTGCCGGCCGTTTTGGCCTGGAACCACTTGCAAAAAGTGTCTGTGCATTGGTGCAGGGGCGATCATTAGTAAATGGGCATTTTAGAGAGAACCAATATGACCACATTCTTGGGTATTGGGGTAACTATGCCGCAACGTGTGCGTATATTTGTCATCGATTCAGGGCTGATCATATTCCGTTTTCCATATTTCTTCATGCAGGAAACGATCTTTATCGAAACCCGGTGTATATGCGGGAAAAGCTCCTGTATGCAGACAATATTATCACCTGCAGTGATTTTAATCACCAATACATACAAGAGCAATTTCCTGAAATATTTCATCTCATTTCTGACAAAATTTTTGTACATCACCACGGTCTTGATTTTGAAGAACATACATATGAACCGGAGAATCGGGCCTCAAAAAGAGTGATAGCTGTAGGAAACCTTGTCAAGAAAAAGGGGTTTGACTTTCTACTCCGCGCCGTGCATCAACTGAAATGCTCAGGCATGGATTTAGAAGTTGAATTGGTAGGCAGTGGCCAACAAGAGAAGACGTTGAAAGAGTTAGCAAACGAGTTGGGGATTGGCGAAAAGGTGCTATTTCGGGGATTGCTTTCCTCTGAGGAAGCAAAGAATGCGATAAGGAATGCCACTGTGTTGGTTCATCCGTCCCCTGAATTGGGCGATGGGGTGCCAAATGTCATTAAGGAAGCCATGGCATTGGGAACACCAGTGGTTGGCTCAACGGTAGCGGGCATCCCTGAGCTTTTGGGAAACGGCAGACATGGCATCCTTGTGCCTCCTAAAGATATAAAAGCTCTAGCAAGTGCGATCGAGAAGTTAATAAAAGACGAAAAGCTGCGATGTCATTATGGAAAGGCCGCCCGTAAGTTCGTAGAGAGCAAATTTGATCTCTGGAAGAATGGAAAGCGTTTGGCCGACCTCCTTCATGCAACAAAAAGGCGGAACGGAAAGGAGCGATGACGAACCCAAGAAGGCCTCTGTCCACCAGGCGAGAAACAGCTTGCGGGTAATCGCCCATATCTTATTAACTTGAAAATTCCCCGTTAGCTTGCTACGGGGTCCTCTTTCTCTGGTACGCTCCTGAGGAGTGAATCCTCAACAAGAAGATAAAGTACAGAAGAGTTCCCACTGCGCGTGGCAAATCCATTCCCATCTTGTCTTTCCGGTCCAGTACCGCAAAGCTCTCTTGGATGAGGAAGTGACTACCATAATCAAAGAGACTGCCGCAAGTATTGAAGAACGATATCCTATTGAAATGGAAGCCCTTGGCACAGACAAGAATCACATTCATGTACTCTGCAGTGCCCATCCCAAAGTCGCGCCAGGGCGGATTGTGCAAATGTTTAAGAGTCTAACGGCCAGAGAAATCTTTCGAAGACGGCCTGCCATCAAGCGGGACCTGTGGGGAGGAGAATTTTGGTCAGATGGTTATGATGTGGCGACAGTGGGGGAGCGGGCTAACTGGAAAATGGTGGAACGGTATGTCCAACGTCAAGGTTACCCTAAAGAAAATCTTCAACAGCTTAGACTCTTCTAACTCTTTGATACCCCGTCAGCTTGCTGCGGGGTTCTTCATTAGAGTACCCCATTCACAACATATGGGCATCTCTAAAAACTGCTGACAAATCTGTGAGATTCTGGCATAAGTCTGGGCCAAGGAGGACTGCTCATGGACACACCTAGCCAGCTCAGCTTTTTTGATCTAACGAACCGCTACGATGCACTGACCCAGCAGGGCGATCCGTTGGAGAAACTCGGGCAACACATCCCTTGGGCACCCTTTCGCAAGACACTGGAGAAGAGCTTGAGGCGCTCCCAGCGCTCGAAGGGAGGCCGGCCTCCGTTTGACGCGATACCCATGTTTAAAGTCCTCGTGCTGCAAACCCTCTATAGGGCCTGTAAGATGAACTGTGTAACTGGTTATCATCAAGGATTTATTGCATAAGGAGGAATGATGACCAAGTTCAACACGAAAACGGATGCGTTGCTCGATGACTTATTACAGGCCTGTGAATCCCCGGAAGATATTCTGGGGGAACATGGGGTGCTCAAAGGGTTAACCAAACGACTGGTTGAACGGGCGTTGCAGGCTGAATTAACCCATCATTTGGGGTATGCCCCTCATGCGCGGTCTCTGGCCAAGAGTGGCAACGCCCGCAATGGCACGAATGCCAAAACCGTGGAGACGGACCAAGGCCCGGTGGCGTTAGAAGTGCCCCGCGATCGAGCGGGCACATTTGAACCGACAGTCGTAAAGAAACGCCAACGCCGCCTGGAGGGCTTTGACGACAAGGTGATGGCTCTCTATGCCCATGGGATGACCACTCGGGAGATTCAAAGCCACCTGGAAGAACTGTATGGCACGGAGGTCTCCCCGACGCTCATTTCTACGATCACGGATGCCGTGTTAGAGGATGTGCGCCTGTGGCAGAGTCGGCCCTTGGAGACAGTCTATCCCATTCTCTATTTTGATTGTTTATTCGTGAAATCGCGACACGAAGGAGCGGTCAAGACGAAAGCGGTCTACGTGGCCCTCGGCATCACGCTCGCCGGTGAAAAAGAATTACTCGGTCTCTGGGTGAGCGAGACGGAAGGGGCGAAAGTGTGGCTGGCAATTTTTACCGAATTACAGCAGCGGGGGGTGAAAGATTGCTTCGTCGCCTGCGTCGATGGGTTGGCCGGCTTACCCGAAGCTTTAGAAACCATTTTTCCCAAGACCCAAGTTCAAGTGTGTATTGTCCACAAAGTCCGCCACGCTTTACGGTATGTGGTTTGGAAAGAGCGGCGCTCCGTCGTACGCGATCTCCGAGCCATTTACAGCGCCGCCACGCTTCCAGAAGCCCAAGCAGCGTTGGAGCACTTTGCCCGGACGTGGGATGAGAAATATCCGACGATCAGTGCGAGTTGGCGTCGGGACTGGGATCGGCTGACCGTGTTCTTTGATTATCCATCCGAGATCCGGAAAGTCATCTACACCACGAATGCCATCGAGTCGTTGAACTATTCCTTGCGCAAAGTGCTCAAGAAGCGTGGCGCATTTCCCACGGACGAAGCGATCCTTAAAGTTCTTTATCTCGGTATGCAACGCATTGCCAAAAAGTGGACGGTGCCGATTCCTGACTGGAAACGCGCCCTCAATCAATTCGCCATGATTGTCGGAGATCGCGTGCCGACAATTGATTAACCACGATCAGTTACACAGAAAACTTGACACCCCCGCCGTCCATCGTTCAATCGGTTTTTCCTGTCCCTGTCCCATAGATTCCCTCCTTTAAGAATTGGGTTATGTCTTAAAGGTGGTCTCACTTTCAAGGGGGGCATATATGGACCCATCCCGTCTGCCAAGGGATTCACGTGAGACATCATAAAGAACAGACTGCTGGCATATATCCGGCCTTGTTTCAGCAACCACCGTTGCTGGGGCCCTGATGGAATCTGCGCTCTTTCGCCTCATCAGTATAGCGGCCTTGCGGGCCAGCTCCCCTTGCAGGTTTGGAAAGAGCCGGTCTGACCTATGGTGCCATCATCTTGAATCACCTTCTGCAGCCTCAGGCAGAAGTATGAACTGACATCCGCCAGCTTTGTGATTGTCTAGTGTTTATGCTGCTCGTCGATACGGTTCCCCTTTCGCCAACAGAGCCCAGATGATCCGCGCATTTTTATTCGCCACGGCGACACACGTCCGATTCATCCCCCGTTGTTGTCGCTTGGCCTGAATCCACTGACTCCGGGTATCTGTTTTGGTCCCCACTCGAGTCACCACGGAACGGGCCCCATGAATCAGCAACGTGCGCAGATAACGATCTCCGCGTTTACTAATGCCGCGCAGTCGTTGCGTATGGCCGCTGGAATATTGGCGGGGAACCAAGCCTAACCAAGCGGCTAACTGGCGCCCATTCTTAAATGTTGTAGGATCAGAGATTGCGGCAATGATAGCAGTAGCCATGAGTGGGCCGACTCCTTCGATTTGCATCAGTCGTCGACAGGGCTCCTGGCTCATCCCCAGTGCCCGCAGTTGACGATCCATCTTCCGAATCCGTTCGTCAAGTGCGGCGAGTTCCTCATACAACTCTCGAAACGTGTCCCGCCCTAAGGACGTTAAGGGCGAGGCCATCTCATCGAGCAGCCGCGGGAGGTGTTGACGGACTGTCCCCACCTGTTTCGGCAGGATCATGCCATACTCGGCGAGCAGCCCACGAATCTGATTAACCACAGCGGTTCGCGCCCCAACCCACCGTTGACGGACCCGATGGAGATTCTGGAGATCTTGTTGCGCCACTGTTTTCGGAGTCGCAAACCGCATCGTGGGCCGTTGCACTGCCTCACAAGTCGCCTCCGCGTCATTGGCATCATTTTTGTTTGTTTTCACATACGGCTTCACGAATTGCGGACTCATGAGTCGAACAGTATGCCCTAACCCCTCCAAGGTCCGACTCCAATAGTTCGCTCCGCCGCAAACTTCCATCCCAATGAGGCAAGCAGGAAGCTGGGTCATAAACTTAATAAAGGCGGTCCTGGATAATCGTTTCTTAAGAATAGTTTTTCCTTGCTTGTCCACCCCGTGAATCTGGAACACACTTTTGGCAAGATCAACTCCAATGGTGGTGTGCATGGCATCCCCCTTGTACAAGTCAATAAAGAGCCCTCAATTCCCTGATTTCTTTTACCTACCAAGAGGGGGATGGGTCCATTCCATTAGTATAGCCTGGTAAAACGTTCAAATTGATGTGGGCTGCTGCTTTTGGTAAAGTGAATAGACTTTTCGTATTTTGGAACAAGTGAAGCCGCGTTGAGCCACTGCCTTCGGCGCGGCTCAACGGTCGCGCCGCGGGTGGGGCTTCAACCCCACCCTTGGCCAGGGGGAAACCGCCCCCTTGGCCCCCCAACTAAACGGTTCCCCGCCCAAAGGGCGGGGCTTATTAATTTAGTCAATATAAACTCCTTGTGCGTGGCAAATTCATTATCATATTGTGTTTTTAGTCAAATATGGAAAATTGTTTTTGGACGAAGTGGTTGTGGAGATTATTCGAGCGACTGCTTTTGGGGTACCGGAGAGATTTGCGATTGATCTGGAATCGATAGGGATGGAACGAAGTCATATTCATTACTTTATGATGTAGTGCTTATTCTAATGTGGCCACCATTCGGGTTTGTCCAAATCTTAAAAAGGCGCACCTCGCAAGAAATATTTCGACGTCATCCTCGGACTTTGAGGGAGTTGTGGGAGGGAAGTTTTGGACAGATAGTTATTCTTTGGCAACAAAAGGTTTTTGGGCGAAGTCGTTTAAGGGTATGTGGAGCAGCAAGGCCAGCCCGACCAGGCATTACAGCAACTCAAACTTTTTCAATAAAACAAGTAACGGCATTAGGTGCTTTTGGCGCATGAAGAACAAAGAAGAGGTCCTAGATAATCTTTCGTATTTTATGGAATGGGGGGGGCGTCCGTGGGAAAAATTGTGTAAACATGGAATTGAATATCTTGGTGATTTGCAAGGAAAGGTGATTCTTGAAGTGGGGCCAAGATATGGAAAAATGTCTTCCATGTTCGCACTATTAGGGGCCAAAGTAGTAGGAATTGAGACATCAGCAAACCCTTTGAAAATTGCTGAAAACGAAGTGAAGCGATGGGGTGTTGAAAAAGACGTTTCATTCGTGCACTATAATGGAGATCTTGAAAGCTGTCCTGCTCTTAAGGAAATGAAATTTGATATTATTTTTACAAAAAGTGTTCTTGTGGGTTCTGGAGAAAATTTTTCCGAGAATCTGCAAAAGTTAGCAAAAAAATTAAAGCCAGGAGGTAAATGCGTATTTTTAGAAAATAGAGATGGTGGCCGATTTTTTCGTCTTTTAGTTAATATAAAACGTTCTATGAGAATGAGAAAGATACCATTATCCCAATATAAGAATATTACCTATCTAACGCCATTGCATCTGCGAGTCATCGAAGAAATTTTCACTATTACTGAGATACGGCAAACTTTAATTCCACCGATATACCTCATAATGGGCCAACAATCTCCCGATTAACATGTGTAACCCTGCTATTTCAGGAGATTTACTCGGGATTACCTCATGAGAACTGCAAGTAGGTGTTCGCTCGCTCAGGTTTCACACGAATGCCCAAACTGAAACAGTATATTCTAATCCAAAAATGATACAGAAAGCAGGGAGGCGGTACTTGCCTAGAACCTGATTCGCCAGGCCATCCTGTGTTTCTGTTCGAATATGGTTTGATAGAGTTCGAGTTTGGCCTCGTTCACGTTCAGTTGTTTTTTTGCGTCATTATCGCTGATTGCGGTTGCGATGTCTTCGAGTTGTTGAAGCGTTCTTCCTGGCTTGAGGTACTGTTCCAAAGAAGATTGCACTTATCATCTGAGAAGTTCTGTCCAAGACATGGGGTCCATTGCTATTATGAGAATGAACAGAAACTACCCAGAGAAGTCAGTGCAAGAGAGCCATGCCGCCCCACCCGGGCGCTTTTATAATCTCTCAGCATGGCTCAGAGATCACATCATTGTGGCGTCGTTGATCATCTTTTTCTGCGCGGCTGCCCCACGTCTGTACCTTACTTGGTTGGCCGATACCAAAGATCTTATCACTCCGGATTCTTGGACTTATTTTGCGCCAGCCCGGAGCATGGTAGAGTTAGAATCTTTTCTGGACAGGGACAAAAAGCCAGAGGTAACCCGGACTCCAGGTTATCCTGTTTTCTTGGCCGCCATAATGTCTGTGGTTGGTCAAGACTTAGGCAAAGTTAAGCTTGCGCAGGCCTTCGTCCTTTCTTTTGCCGTGCTGTTTCTTTACTGGCTAGCTCGACGTATCCTTCCGCCCATCATAGCATTTGCTGGTTCCTTATTAGCAGCAGGTTCTCCTTGGAGTGCTGTCCAAGCTGGCATGTTCATGACAGAGGGTTTGTATCTACTAATCCTGGCTTTGATCTTTTTGGCCATTCATCTCGTAGAGTGCACTACGAAGCGAGCCAGCGCTGTGCTTGGCGCTGCTTTGGTAGGTTTATTGACAAGCGCTGCAGTGCTTGTGAGGCCTCTCTGGCCTCTTGTCCTGCTTGTCGCTTTGTCATTTTTCTTTCGCTTCGGCCCAAGCCGGAAAGGGGTTTGGGTGGTCTTAACGATCATGCTGGTTTTTGCCGTGACACCACTTTACATGTGGAAGACTCGTAACCTTCATGAAGCGCAGTTTAATGGGCTCAGCGACATTTCAGGCAAGACAGCATTGCTTTACCTTGCTTCAAGAGTAAAGGCGCAGGTTGATGGCGTAGACCGGGGGGTGATCTACAGAGCAGCCTTGCTTGATGAAAACAAGTGGGGTTTATCGATCCAAGAGGCTGATAACGAACGCTGGCGACGGGTAAGAGCCGTTTTCCGTGAACATCCTTTTGTGACGGTATATTGCTTTACCTTGAGTGCGGTCGAGCACATTATTCATCCGGATCCATTTCTTCTGAAACCAGCCAAATTGAATTTCTCTGCTGATTATTGGCTGTTAGGGTTAGCTTGGGTTGGATTATTGGTTCTTGCGTTCTTGGGTTCGTGTTGCACTCCAAGTAATCGGTGGGATGATGGCGCGATTGACCGCGGTTGGCTTTTTATGTTGTTAGCAGTTTGCTTTTTATTATCGTTGGCTTCAGGTTTATCTTATTATGCCGGCTCAAGACTGCGTATACCCCTTGAGCTTATTGTTCCCCTATTGGCGGCGGTGGGAGGGGTACGTACTATACGGGCATTCCATCGAAACCCGGTTGATGTCGCTCAGGAGGAGCCTTTGTCTCAGATTTCGAATGACAAATCCCCTGTGCTTGCGGTGATAATACCGGTCTACAACGAGGTGCAGACTGTCGAGAGACTCATCAAGAGCGTTCTGGCCTCGCCTGTGAACATGAAACTTCGACTCTTTGTCGTCAATGATGCAAGCAATGATGGGAGCGATAAGGTCTTAGAACGTCTTGCGGCTGGTGAACCTCGGATTACAGTGTTGCATCATGAGAGTAATCTTGGCAAGGGCATGGCAATTCGTACTGCCATAGCGGCGGCTGATGGTGATTTCGCAATCATTCAAGATGCTGATTTTGAATACAATCCGGAAGAGTATGAACAGATTGTTGCTCCATTACTACGAGGTGATGCGGAAGCAGTTTTTGGAAGCCGATATCTTAATAAAGGCGAGCGGCAAGTTTTTCCATTTTGGCACTCCTTGGGAAACTGGATTCTTACGACATCGTTCAATGTCGCACACAATGTGCATCTAACGGATATGGAGACATGCTATAAAGCCATGCCTCTTAAGTTGTTAAAAATCTTGCGCCTTACATCAAATAGGTTTGGCATCGAGCCTGAGCTTGCTGCTCGATTGGTTGCGGTGCGGGTAAGAATCATTGAGGTCCCGATTTCATACAAGGCAAGAAGTTATCAAGAGGGCAAGAAAATAGGATGGCGAGATGGAATGCAGGCATTTTGGTTAATTCTAAAGTTTAAATTTTTGGACACCATACCCTGTATTGATGTTGGGATGGTGCGTCACTTGGCTATGGCAGACGCACCACGGTATCAACAGGCTATTATTCATGAAATTAAACCGTTCCTAGGAGAGCGTGTCCTCGAGGTCGGAGCTGGGATCGGAAATCTGGCTAGATATCTTACTGATACTAAGGCGCTGTTTCTTGCTGAATCTGTTCCGGAGTATCGTCGACAGCTTGCTGCAAGCATGCAATATTACAATAGGGTGACCATTGTTAGTCAAGATCCATTTTCTAGGAATGGCTTGGTTTGGGCTAAAAGTAGGCAGTTAGACACTGTTGTGTGTATTAATCAACTTGAATTTATTAAAGAGGATAAGTTGGCCTTAAGCCATCTAGCTGAATCAATTGAAATGGGCGGGAGAGTGATCATCCGGGTTGCCTGCCATGAAATTCTTTATGGTAGCCTTGATCATGCCCTCGGACGGTTGCGAAGGTACAATGGCCAAAGACTTACTGATTTGTTAGCTGAAGTTGGTCTCCAGATTGAGTATCAGCGATGGCAGGGAAAACTTTTATTATTAGGATGGTTTATTCAAGGAAAAATATTGCAGCGTCAATTTTTTTCCTCCAAACCTTTTGTCTTAGTGAATATCTTTTCTCCGATTATGACGGTGCTTGACAACTGGCTTCCCTGGAAAGGGTTATCACTTTTGGTAGTGGTTCGGAAGCTTCACCGGTAGCTCTCTTGAAACAAGGGGACGAAACGGGACATATTTCGAAAACGCTCTATGATCACAATTTTAAGGGTCCAATGGATACAATTCCAACTGACTTTTGCCTGGAGCCGTTGACTTATGCCAATGAGTATATTAGTTGGGTTTACCGTCTCATGCACCCTTATTTAGGAAAGTCCATTTTGGAATTAGGGGCTGGGATCGGAAATTTTACTCCATATATGCTTCGTCACAATCGTTTGGTTACAGCTATTGATATAGACGATCGACTCCTTCATTACCACCGTCTGCGAGTTCCAGCGACCACGCACCTCCATACTGAGTGCGTATCTATTCAGGAGCTTTCTACTAGGAAGGACTGCTGTGGGAGGTTTGATTCTGTGGTGTCATCAAACGTGCTTGAGCACATTCCAGACAAAGTTGAGTTTGAAGTTGTCCGTGCGACATTTGATGTCTTAAGGCCTGGCGGTTTCTCGATTCATTGGGTACCAGCTTTGGAAATAATCTTTGGTAGTCTGGACAAGACCTTCCGTCATCATCGTCGTTATCACCGGAAGCAGTTGCAGCTCTTGTTTCAGCGTGCCGGCTTTGAGGTCGTGTCATGTCAATACTGGAATGTGTTAGGCTTTTTCGGGTGGTGGTTCACTGGTCGGATTCTTGGCTCTGAAGTGATTTCGAGGGCTGGGGCGTTAGCTTTTGACCGATACCTGGTTCCTGTCGTACGCCGTCTCGAACCTTGGATGTGGCGTCCCTTTGGTCAGTCGCTTCTGATTATTGCTCGCCGCCCTGCTTTGACCTAAAACACTTGGTTCAGAAATGTTTGCCTGATGGTTTTTGAGGCGATTGTACTCATTTTGTCTTTTGCCATGTTCATAGGGAGGCCAACATCAGGCAGAGCGAATAACCTGTAAAAGAAAGCAAATATATGCGGATTCTTGCCATCACAAACATGTATCCCTCGGTACGTGAACTTGGTGCGGGTGCTTTTGTTGAGCAACATATCAATGTGCTCAGGCACATTGGAGTCAAGCCAACAGTTAGTTGCAATTCTCCACCGCTCCGTGGTGCATAATTAGGTGGTAGAGGTGGCCCCAAGAATCTGAACAATCAGATAAGTGGATACGCTCCGGAAAAGGTGGCATGATGCTACCAACTATGAAAGGAGCATACCATGAGCCGACGACCTCGGCGGAATCATACTTCCGCCTTTAAATCGAAAGTGGCACTGGCGGCCATCAAAGGTGAACAGACCGTGGTCGAGCTGGCCCAACGGTTTGATATCCATTCGAATCAAATCACCCAATGGAAGACCTTGCTTCTGGAGCAAGCGGCTGAGGTCTTTGAGGGTGGAGAGACGACGCAGGTCCCCGTTGATGTGAGCAGGCTTCATGCCAAAATTGGGGAGTTGACGTTGGAAAATGATTTTTTAGAAACTGCGCTCACCAAAGCGGGCGTGCTGAGCGCAAGACGATGATTGACCGCACTCATAGACTTCCGGTGACCAAACAGGCGAAGGTCCTGAGGCTCAGTCGCGGCTGCGTCTATTACCAGCCCAAGCCACTCTCTGAGAGTGCTCAGATCCTCATGACTCGCCTTGATCAGTTGCATCTGAAGTTTCCGTTTGCTGGGGCCCGGATGTTCCGGCATCTTTTGTGACAGGAAGGTTTTTCGGTGGACCGCAAGCATGTGGCCACCCTGATGCGACGGATGGGTCTGGAAGCGCTGTATCAGAAGCCCAAGACGACTCTGCGGCATCCTAGGCATAAGATCTATCTGTATTTATTACGCAACCTCCAGATCACTCGTCCCAATCAAGTGTGGGCCATGGATGTGACGTATATCCCTATGGCCAAAGGGTTTGTGTATCTGGTTGCCGTGGTGGATTGGGCGACACGCCGAGTGCTGGCCTGGCACGTGTCGTCCATCACGATGGATGTTCAGTTCTGCCTCAATGCGGTGGAAGAAGCGATTGCTTACTATGGGCAACCAGACATCATGAATACGGATCAAGGCAGTCAGTTCACCAGTCACACTTTTACGGAATTCAAGGCACAGGGTATTCGAATCAGTATGGATGGTCGAGGAGCCTGGCGAGATAACATCTTCGTTGAACGCCTCTGGCGATCCGTGAAATACAAAGAAGTATACTTGCATGCCTATGATTCGGTCGCAGCAGCACGAGCGGGTTTAGCTCGGTACGTTCAGTTTTGCAACAACCGCCGACCCCATTCGAGCCACGGGGGCAAGACACCGGATCACGTGTATTTTCACAACCAACCGCAGCCAAAAGCGGCATCACCCAAGAGGGAGCGATTCACTTATAGGGTGAGCGTTACATCTTTAAAAAACGGGCCACCTGTCTCAGCTACCAAGTGCCCGCGGCTGTTTTTGAGGGAGCCTGTATTTGGAAAACCTAACATCCCAACTGGCCAAAGAATGACGGCAGGGCACTGTAACTATTTCTACCCTGCACAGGAACCAGTAAGGTAAGTTGCTTGGCGACCAATAACGCTGCATTATTTTATATGAAATACGTTGCACCTAGAGTTTCCATTATCATTCCGTGCCGAAACGAAGTTGCCCATATCACATCGTGTGTTTGTTCAATCTTGGAACAGGAGCCTCCGCCTGGAGGTTTTGAAGTCATCGTTGCGGACGGTATGTCTGACGATGGGACTCGTGAAATTCTCACACGTCTGAAAGAATCTGATGGGCGTCTACGACTGGTCGATAATCCTGGTCGTACTGTACCGGTTGGGCTAAATATAGCTATACGGATTGCCAGAGGGAAGATCATTATTCGCATGGATGCCCATACAGAATATGCTTCAGATTACATTTGTCAATGTCAAAAAATACTTGAAATGACAGGGGCAGATAATGTTGGTGGTCCAGCGCGTACAAAGAGTGAAAGTTACGTGCAACGTGCGATTTGTGCTGCTTATCATTCACCATTTTCAGTAGGAGGTGCTCGTTTTCACAATATTGACTACGAAGGTTATGTGGATACCGTTCCCTACGGTTGCTGGCATCGTGAGATTTTTGATCGTATTGGATTTTTCGATGAGGAGTTAGTACGAAATCAAGACGATGAATTTAATCTTCGTATTGCACGTGTTGGTGGGAAAATTTGGCAGTCCCCTGAAATACAAAGTTGGTATATGCCCCGTCACACACTCCGCCGTCTTTTTCAGCAATATCTGCAATATGGATATTGGAAGGTGAGAGTCATTCAGAAGCACAAATACCCCGCTTCCATTCGGCATCTCATTCCAGCCTGTTTTGTGTTTTTGTTGATGTTACTACCTCTGTTGAGCTTTAAGTGGCCTATTGCAGGTTGGGGATGGCTCGGGCTGGTTGGAACGTATACTATAGTTAATCAAACAGTTTCTGTTTTGACCTTGGTGCGAAACGGCTGGAAAATCCTTCCTATCCTTCCGATTGTATTCGGCTGTTTTCATTTTGCATATGGTTGGGGTTTTCTTCATGGCATCTGGGATTTTGTTATTCTGAGACGTTTTGGAGGAACTACTTATACTAAGCTAACGCGTGGCATTAATGACTCAAGATAGTACAAAGTAGTTATTTACTTTGTTGTAAACCAAGAGATATCTATGAGTGACAGGATGCATTATGATCTCCCTGAGGAGGTGCGAATTCATGAAGCATACGGAAAGCGCTTGGGATATGCTGGCTCTTCCTGGTTTGACCCTGCTTACCTGTATTTAATTCAGGTGAGGGAACGACATGTCCTGGATTTACTAAAGCGAAATAATTTTGCGTCATTGGAATCCAAATATATACTTGACATTGGTTGTGGAACAGGGCTGTGGCTCCGCCAGTTTCTTAATTGGGGCGCCCAATCTCAGAATATTATTGGCGTTGATCTGCTCGTTGATCGCGTTGCTGAAGCCAGACGATCTTTACCTGAAGCATTGCGAATTGAGTGCGCGAATGCTGCCAAACTTGAATTTCCAGACGCCAGCTTTGATTTGGTTCTTCAGTCTACCGTGTTCACCTCGGTGCTGGACCCTCACATGAGACAACAGATTGCTGCAGAGATGATCCGTGTGGTCAAAGAAGATGGTTTTCTCATCTGGTATGATTTTCACGTGGACAATCCCAAAAATCCGGATGTTCGGGGTATCAAAAAGCAGGAAATCTTTCAACTTTTTCCAAATTGTCAGATTGAGCTACGACGAATTTCGTTAGCTCCACCACTTATCCGACTTATTGCTCCCTATTCCTTGTTAACATGTTATCTGCTCGAACAATCAAAAATCTTGAATACTCACTATCTTGGGATGATTCATAAGTTGTAAGTCCTTCCAATGAGTTTGTATTGTAGGGTAGTATATGACTTCATAAAGCTAGAGGGAGAGTTCGATTATGCTATTCCCCGTTGCATATGCGGAGATCCTTGTTTCGACAAAATGGGTTTTTCGTTTCGGTTGTTTGTCCAATTGTCAGTTGATTGCTCTAGGCTCAATTAGTTTTCAGTTGAGTCTAGTGAATAAAAGAGGGAGTAATATTTTTGGTAGATAAATTACAAAGGGCCGATCTTCCTTCTTTTCACTTCACATTGAGAATCTTTCTTCACAGCAACCGTTGGTTGCTCAGAACTTCACAGGGAATGAAAGGGGTACTTTTTTACGGCCCATTGAGAAACCTCTTTATTTGGTATTTTCAACTATTTCGTAAACATAAACCCATTAAAATGATTGCAAGCGATTTATTTTCTACTTTGGACGTCGGAAAAATCGTTCATGAGATCAATGAGAATGGCTACTCGATAGGAGAGAAGTTGCCCGCGGAATATATACATGAAATTCTACAATTTTGTGAGAGAGAACGACGAATTAAATACTGGAATCCTCACCGTGAATGTAGGGCTATTGACCAGGTTTGTCGGAATGAAAAAATTCTAGATATAGCCAAATGCTACTTGGGGGTAGAGCCAATTTTATGGGTGACAGAGTTGAAATGGACAATTGGCAGTGATCTGGAACGGGAACGTTTTGTTCGCTCGGCCCATGAAGAGCCGGTGCAGTATGATCCGTATGGATTTCACTATGACATGCTTGATTACAGATCTCTGACCGTATTTATCTATCTCACGGATGTCGATATACATGCAGGTCCTCATGTTGTGATTTCTGGAACTCATCGAGAGAAAAGTTTATTGGATCTTTTTACGGTCATTCTGGATGATCAGAAAGCTCACAGAAGGTATGGCGATCGAATAAAAACCATCCTGGGGGAAAAGGGGACCGTATTTTTTGAAGAAACTCACAATTTTCATAAAGCAAGCAGATGTGAAACCAAACGACTCATTCTGAAAATAGACTATGTGCTTCAACGAGAAAGTCCCCCACAACGTCCAATCCTGTCTTAGCTGCCGATCTGAGAACACTTTACTGAATAAAACGAGATATTCTGTCCGAATAGATATTGTCGAAGATGAGAAAACTCCCTCTCTCAGTGGTGGTTCCCTGTCGTAATGAAGCCTCTTTTATTAAATCCTGCGTTCGATCAATCATCAATCAAGATTTAGAGGCACATAGCTTTGAAATTCTCGTTATTGATGGTATGTCGGACGATGGAACTCGCCAGATACTTGATCATTTGACCACTGAAGATAGTAGAGTCCGTTGGATAAACAACCCTCAATGTAGCACGCCATGCGCCATGAATATTGGTATTCGTGAGTCCAAAGGACAGTATGTGGCAATTATGGGTGCCCATAATCGTTATGCAAGTGATTATCTGCGACTGAGTCTTGAAGTGCTTTATGAAACTGGTGCTGACAATGTAGGTGGAGCAATGATCTGTGAGGCTCAATCTTGTCTGCAATTGGCTATTTGTGCAGCGCATCATAATTTTTTCTCGGTTGGTGGAGCTTCGTGGCATGATCCAAGCTATGAGGGAGAGACTGAAACGGTATTTGGTGGAGTGTATCGGCGAGAGGTTTTTGAGAAAATTGGGGTGTTTGATGAAGAACTCATTCGTAATCAAGATGATGAATTCAATTTACGATTGAAGAAAGCTGGAGGAAAAATTTGGCAATCTCCGAGAATAAAAAGCTGGTATAGCCCTAGAGCGACTCTTAAAGATTTATTTTGCCAATTTTTTGATTATGGTTATTGGAAAGTTCGTGTCATGCAAAAACATAAATGGCCTTCATCTTTCCGACATCTCGTCCCTGGTATTTTTGTTTTTATATTGGGATTCCTTTCCATGGTTTCTCTTTTGTGGCCTGTTGTGATTTGGTTCTGGTTAGCGATCGTGAGCTTATATGTTACGGCAAATATTTTTGTTTCTGTATACCTATCTTTTCGAAAAAACTTCAAGCTGGTTTTCCTTCTTCCCTGTGTCTTTGCCTGTTATCATTTGGGGTATGGACTCGGGTTTCTAAAAGGAATATTAGACTTCTTCGTTTTTTCTTCTCATCGAAAAGATTTTCCCACAACCCAAAGGGGTTCATAATCTTGTAAGAAATGTTTAATGAAGCACCTATTACCTATCTTTTGAAATACCAGTCCGTTCTCAATCTCAGGTCGTTGGCGAGTGTTGTTGTAATTGGTATTAATAAATGAATTTATTCAGTTAGAGCTTCATGGAAAATGCTGTTTGGGATTCATTGGATCAATAAACTATGGAAAAAGTTTCAACTCCTCCGCAAATAGGTGTGATTGGGGCAGGAGCATGGGGTAAAAATCTTATTCGTAATTTCTCGAATCTCAATAGTCTTGGGGCTATATGTGAGAATGATATGAGTAAGCTTGAATTGATGAGAAGAGGGTATCCAAATTGTCAAATGGTGACGAATATTTCTGAGATTCTAAAGGACAAGTCAATTCAGGGTGTAGCAATTGCAACTCCCGCTGAAAGTCATGAGGCACTAGTGCGTGAAGCATTATTGTCAGGTAAGGATGTTTTTGTCGAGAAGCCACTGTGCCTTTCCGTGGGTGACGCTCAGGCTCTTGTTGCTTTGGCAAAAAAAAATACACGTATATTAATGGTAGGACATCTTCTTTGGTATCACCCGGCAATTCTTAAGCTGAAGGGTTTAATCGATTCTGGTGAGCTTGGCCGCATCCAATATATATATTCCAATCGCATTAATTTAGGGAAAATTCGTCGTGAGGAAAATATTCTTTGGTCTTTTGCCCCACACGATATCTCAGTCATACTTGGGCTTTTGGGGGAAATGCCAGATAGAGTTTTTGCTCAAGGAGGGAATTATCTTCATGATAATCTTGCGGATGTCACCGTGAGCCTTCTTTCTTTTCCTAGTGGTGTGAAGGCGCATATCTTTGTCTCTTGGCTTCATCCATTTAAAGAACAAAAGCTGATAGTGGTTGGAGATCAAAAAATGGCTGTTTTCGACGACGTTGAGAAAAAGGATAAGCTCCTATTATATCCTCATTCCATCGATTGGGAAAATAATTTTCCTGTGGCAAATCGAGCCGAATCCCAATCTGTTCAATTGGATGCATTGGAACCTTTACGACAAGAATGTATACATTTCTTAGAATCTATTCAGACTCGTATTCCTCCCAGAACGGATGGTGAGGAAGGTCTCCGGGTATTAACTGTATTGCAACAATGTCAACAGGCTCTGGACGAAAAACTAAGTGGGCACAAGAGAATTCCTTCTCTATCCAAATCCTATTTTGCACATGAATCGGTTTTTATTGATCGCGATGTTGAGATAGGAAAAGGAACGTCTATTTGGCACGTATCTCATATTCTAACGGGTTCTCATATTGGACTTTCTTGCAAGATAGGCCAAAATGTGGTCATAGGACCTCGTGCAACCATTGGAGACAATGTGAAAATTCAAAACAACGTCTCCATTTATGAAGGAGTTACCTTAGAAGATAGTGTTTTTTGTGGTCCTTCAATGGTCTTTACCAATGTGGTCAACCCTCGCAGTGAAATTCCACGTATGAATCAACTTCAGCGGACGTTAGTGAAAAAAGGGGCTACCTTAGGTGCGAACTGTACCATTCTTTGTGGTGTGACAATCGGCACCTATGCGTTCGTTGGTGCAGGTGCTGTGGTTACCAAGGACGTGCCAGATTATGCATTGGTTATTGGTGTGCCGGCCAGGGTTACTGGTTGGATGTGTGAATGTGGGGTGAAATTGATTTGGCTTGAAACAGAAGCTATGTGTACATGTGAGGCTCGATACCGAAGGTCAGGTTCAGATGAATGTAAACGTATTTAGCTGTACATAAGGAAATTTTCTGAGATGATCGTCCCCTTATTAGATTTACGTGCGCAACATAATCCAATTCAAAAGGATCTTCTTACTGCAATTGAACATGTCATTGAAAATAATTGCTATATCTTAGGTGATGAGGTGAAGACTCTTGAAAAGCACGTTGCTGCATATTGTCAGACACGACATGCTATTGGTGTGTCCTCAGGAACTGATGCATTATTGGTTTCCTTGATGGCTCTGGGTATAGGTCAAGGTGACGAAGTCATCACAACATCACTATCCTTTTTTTCGACAGCTGGATGCATTAGTCGTTTGGGAGCAACGCCGGTATTTGTGGATATTGATCCAGATACGTTCAATCTTGATCCTAAAAAAATCAAAACCGTACTCACAGCCAAAACTCGAGCGATTATTCCGGTGCATCTTTATGGTCAATGTGCGGATATGGATCCCATTCTTGCCATTGCTGCTGAATATGAATTGGCAATCGTGGAAGATGCTGCACAAGCGCTTGGCTCAGAATATCGAGACGGTCGTCGAGCAGGAAGTATGGGAAGTGTGGGATGCTTATCATTCTTTCCGAGTAAAAATCTTGGTGCGTTAGGGGATGGTGGAATGGTCGTAACAAATGATGAAGTAATTGCAGATCGTATTCGATTGTTGAGGACGCAAGGGGGAAGACCTAAATATTATCATAAAACCGTTGGCGGGAATTTCCGCTTAGATACCCTTCAGGCAAGCGTTCTTAACGTGAAACTGCCATACCTAGATCGATGGACTTCCAGAAGACAGGAGAATGCAACACTGTATGAAAAATTATTTGCGGAAAGTGGGTTATTAGAGCAAGGAAGTGTACGGCTTCCAGCTGCTATCTTTAGAGATTCTAATGTGGATCATTTTCATATTTATAATCAATTCATTATCCGTGTTCCAAAGCGTGATGTACTTCGAACCTACCTCAAAGAGCATGGTATAGGATCAGAGGCGTATTATCCGGTTCCCCTTCATCTCCAGGAGTGCTATCATTTTTTAGGATATAAACAGGGTGATTTACCTCATGTAGAAAAAGTGTGTAAAGAGAACTTGGGAATACCGATTTATCCTGGATTAACTAAAGTTCAGCAAGAAATAGTAGTTAATACCATAAGAGATTTTTATAAATATTTTGAATAGGCAAACACGAAGGGTAACAGAGTCTTTCAATAATTCCTTTTGCATTTGTTCGGCAGCATGCCATGACAGACAAAATTTTGAACTAATCAGCTATGGATCTGTAGAGAAGTTCCTCCTCCATGCGAAGCTGCACTGCTTTAAGGTTTTGCCTCTTAGGTTATTAGACGGTGACCTGGTGTTGGAGATTTGATGAAGTCTTTTTTGGTAGGGTTTCTAGTGTGCGTCTTAGTTTTCCGCGGGAAGTGGCATTATTGGTTTCTTCCTCCAATTCTGTGAGAAGTTTTAAAAGCTCATCTTCTTGAAAGAATAGCACTCAAATTTTTCCAGCCGTTTCAAGTTTCTGATTTTTCTAATTCTATCAATTGTATAAGAGGATAGTGTGAGGGTTACATTTGTTTCACATGCAAGCATTCTCATAGAAATCGAGGGTAAACAAATTCTTTGTGATCCTTGGCTTACAGGTAAGGCTTTTAATGATGGATGGGCTCTTGTTAGTCCACCACATCAGATATCATTTTCCAAAATAGACTATATCTGGATTTCACATGAGCATCCTGATCACTTTAATTTTCCAACCCTTAAAACCATACCGATTGAGGATAGGAAGCGAATTCAAATTCTCTATCAGCAACATAGCTCAATAAGGGTACTTCAGGCCATAAAAAGTCTGGGGTTTGAACATGTCATTGAACTGCCACTTTATCAATGGTTTGCACTGGCACCAAGGATTGATATTTACTGTGGATCAGTTGGGAGCCTAGATTCGTTCTTGGCCGTTCGTGATGAAACTGCATGTCTCTTAAATCTAAACGACTGCCCATTAAATGGCCATCAAATTCGATACATTAAAAAAGAAATTGGTGAAATCACTATTCTCTTTACGCAATTTTCATTCGCTCAGTGGGTGGGCAATGAACATGATGAGTTAGGGGGAGCAGAGAAAAAGTGCCAGGATTTTCAACAACGGGTAGACATTCTTAAGCCCAATTTTACTGTTCCTTTTGCAAGTTTTGTTTACTTTTGCAATCAAGAAAATAGTCGAATGAATGCGTGGGCCAATACACCTGAAAAGATCGTAAAGTTGAATTTGGAGGGTGTGAATTTTATGTATCCAGGAGATCAATGGGAGCCATCGGGTGCTATGTTAAATTCTCCGTACGCGGTAGAACGGTATATGGAAGATTATCGCTCACGGGCATTGAATGAAGAATCAATTGACTCCACGCCAGAGCGGGTTGATATTGGCACGATATGTCATGTGGTTGATGACTGTGTGGCCAAGCTAAGAAAAAGATTTGGGGCTCAAATACTTCATCGTATTGGCAAGTTAGATATTTACCTGCATGATCTAGATAAAATTCTTATCGTGGATTTTGGCAATGGGAGCTACAAGATTTTGAAGGTGAATGCTAACTTTGAGGCTCAAGCACGCTTTGTGATGTGCAGCCAAGTGGCCTGGTATATGTTTGCCCATAGTTGGGGCGGGAGTACTCTTGAGGTGTCTGGGATGTACCTGGATCGACTTTATTCAAGCCAAGGGAGAACCAAGTTTTTCTTTTATCAGAACCTTTTATCCACAGAAGTCATGGATTTTAGAAATGCCAAAGGAGCTTGGCGAACATTTGTCTTTTTCTGGAGAAAGAAGTGGGAACTTGGGTATCGATTGCTTGGGTAGTTTGAAAATATGATATTATGCTTATTTACCTAAGCAATTATGCCATGTTTAAGGAAGAAGAGCGGTAAATGTTCTTCCTCCTTAATTGTTATTCGTTAATAGCACATGAAGGGATCTGGAATTTATTATACTTCTTTTTTGCATTACCGTGGCGTTGAAAAATGAAACCTTTTATTCCATTCCATCTGCCTGATATTGGGGAAGAAGAAATTCACTCGGTCGTTGAGACCCTTCGTTCTGGGTGGTTGACAACGGGATTGAAAACGAAACAATTTGAAAATGAGTTTTCGACATTGGTTGGTGCAACCCATGCTGTAGGGCTGAACTCTTGTACGGCGGCCTTACATCTTGCCTTAGAAGCGATTGGCGTCACAGCAGGAGACGAAGTGATTGTGCCCACCATGACCTTTGCCGCGACAGCAGAGGTTGTGAGCTATTGTGGCGCTACGCCAATATTTGTTGATTGTAGAAGTGATACCTTTAATGTTGATATTGAAGCAATCGAGCAGGCTCTTTCTCCAAGAACTAAGGCAATTATCCCAGTGCATTTCGCTGGGCAGCCTTGTGAGATGGATCCTATTTTAGAGATAGCCAGAGTACGTGATATAAAGATTATTGAAGATGCCGCACATGCCCTTCCGGCCAAGTATCATGAGAAAATGGTGGGAACAATTGGTGATATTACTTGCTTTTCGTTTTATGCTACAAAAACGATCACAACAGGTGAGGGAGGAATGGTGACAACTGAGAATGCCGAATGGGCAGAGCGAATAAGAATCTTGAGTCTCCATGGCATTAGTCGTGAAGCCGTAAATCGTTATACCCCTAAGGGCACGTGGTATTACGAGATCTGCCACCCAGGTTATAAATATAACTTGACTGATATAGCTTCAGCCCTCGGTATACCTCAATTGCATAAATGTCAAAATTTTGCAAAGATTCGAAATCGTTATGCAAGGATTTACAATGAAGCGTTTGAGAATATTCCAGGGATTACTATTCCTTATGTGAATAGGGAGGTTGAACATGCGTGGCATTTATACGTCATTCAGTTAGATTTACAGCAATTACTAGTTGGACGAGATGAAATCATTTCGCTTTTAAAGGAAGAAGGTATTGGAACCAGTGTTCATTTTATCCCCTTACACTTTCATCCCTATTATCGGAACAATTCTCTGTATACTAAGGAATTATTTCCCGTTGCAAATCAGGTATTTAAACGTATCATTTCACTTCCCATTTATCCGGGCATGACAGACTCTGATATTCAGCAGGTCATTGAAAAAGTCATTAAGGTTATCCAGGAAAATCGGCGTTAATTCCATTTCGTTAAGATAGAAAATTTTACGGCACAAATATTGCTGTTCCCCATTTGTGGGATAGTGTTTTTGCCTAAAAATTTTTACACTTCGAAAAGTATGGCTTAATTGTAGTAATCAGATGCAACAATGCGTCTCACTAAGATCAATTAAAGTGGTCCTCACTAATGAAGCGTTTTTTTGACATTTCTTGCGCATGTTTTCTTGTGCTCCTTTTCTCCCCCCTCCTGATTCTTATTGCCATTCTAATAAAATTAGAAAGCTCAGGCTCCGTCTTTTTTAAACAAGTCCGAGTAGGGCAGGCTTTTCGTCCTTTTCATCAATACAAGTTTCGCACTTTTGTATATGATAATTCCCTGGAAATCAGCTCACCTGACTCTGAAAAACCAGACTTTTATTCCTTCACTAGAATTGGGCAAATGTTGAGGCAATTGAAATTAGATGAACTTCCTCAACTTTTTAATGTCTTGAAAGGTGAAATGAGTTTGGTTGGGCCAAGGCCAGAATTGCCCTATTATGTGAACAAATTTCGAGATGAATACCAAGAAATTTTAAAAGTGCGTCCTGGGCTTATGGACCTGACTTCGTTGACTTATCCCGGTGGCTTTTTTGATAAGGAAAAAAATAAGACTTCGACCTCGGAGACTGAGTATATTAGTGAGAGCCTTCCTGAAAAAATTCGACTTGCAAAACTCTACCTTGAACACAATTCTTTCCTGTTTGATGTCACGGTAATTGGACAAACATTTTTAAATTTGTTTGGGCTTCGTTCTCTTTTATTAAAGATGAGGCCTTCACACAGCTCTGTAGCAATAGAGATTGCCCCTGATTCCTCAGTCCGGAATTTTCTTCTGAGGCATAGACGAATACTTGTAGTTATTTTTGATTTATTCCTTATCGCCATGGCTAATTACGTTGCATTCTGGTTGAGGTTTGATGGCCAGATTCCCCATGATACTTTTAAGATTTTTACCGACATGTTGCCTTGGTTGGTCGTGATTCGAGGGCTTTCATTTGTATTGTTTAGCCTGAATGAAGGTCTGTGGCGATATGTCAGTATTTGGGATGTAAAAAAAATTGTGGCAGGTGTCATTGCCGGGACCATTGTCTTTTATGGAACGACTGCCTGGGTCTTAGGGATCACGGGTTATCCGCGTTCTATTTTTATTATTGATAGCATTGTCCTTATTGGATTTCTAGTTGGGATGAGGATAGCGGTACGGCTGTTCCGAGAACGAAAAGTTTTGAATCGTATGAAGCGCGTATTAATTATCGGAGCTGGGGATGCCGGTGCCAAGATAGTTCGGGAAATGCAAGCCGATCCTTCTTGTACCTATTCTCCTATCGGATTTATCGATGATGATCAGAATAAAATGGGAAAACGCATCCATGGAGTAAAAGTTCTTGGTACTCGGGATGCTCTTAAGGCAATTCTTGACATAGTCATTCCAGAGGAGGTCTTAGTTGCCTTACCTGCGGCTAGTCCAACCATTATTAGGGAGATTACAACGGCCTTAGAGCCTTTTAAGCTCCCTATTAAAACGCTTCCCAAACTTGACGATATCTTGGATGGTAAAGTGGCGATCAATCAAATCCGCCCGCTTGTTATAGAGGATTTACTTCAGAGGCCATCAGTAGGGTTATCTCTTGAGCCTGTGAGTCGGTTGATTAAGGGAAAGCGAGTGTTAGTTACCGGGGCTGGTGGGTCTATTGGTTCCGAACTTTGCCGTCAAATCATTGGATTTAACCCTGATTCTTTGGTTCTTTATGAACGGCATGAAAATAGTCTCTATGCAATTGGGAGCGAATTGGCAGATAATGGTCAAGATCATCGCGTGTATTCAATCCTGGGCGATATCACCGACACGCATCGTCTTGATTGGACAATGAGTGAATATTTTCCTGATATTATTTTTCATGCAGCTGCTCATAAACATGTTCCGTTAATGGAGTTAAATCCTGGAGAGGCGTTCAAGAATAATGTGTTAGGAACGCAGTTAGTTGCTGAAGCTGCTGTACGATATGAGGTTGAGCAATTTGTCTTAATTTCAACTGATAAAGCTGTTAACCCATCAAGTGTCATGGGCGCGACTAAACGAGGTGCAGAATTAGTCGTTCAGGCAATGGCGAAGCAAAATCATACCCGGTTTCTTACTGTACGGTTTGGGAATGTGTTAGGGAGCAACGGAAGTGTGGTGCCTCGCTTTCAAAGACAAATTAAGGCAGGAGGTCCTGTTACTGTCACTCATCCAGAAGTTCGCCGTTATTTTATGTCCATACCTGAAGCGGTAGGCCTAGTTCTTCAGGCTGCGACCCTTGGCGAACAGGGAGCCATATATTTGCTTGAGATGGGAGAGCAAATCAAGTTGGTAGATCTGGCCAAGAATCTTATTCGTCTTTCAGGACATCTTCCTGACGAAGTGCCCATACAGTTTGTGGGGCTTAGGCCTGGAGAAAAATTACAAGAAGAATTGGTTGGTTTTGGAGAGGAAGCGCAGCCATCATCTTTTGAGAAAATTCTTAAAATAAATCCAGAAATTTCATTGGATACATCGTTTTTACAGAAAGTCAAAGAGGTTGTAAAAAATAATAGTTTTAGTTCTCCTCAATTGTTACTCACACAAATGCAGCAATTAATTCCCACATTTATTTCGCTAGAAACTCAATATTTACAAGGTCCGTCTAACGGGCACCATGCGCAAACTGAAATTGTTCCCAGTCGTCCTAAACGGATTCTTCTTGTGGATGATGATCCTAAAGTCCGAGATGCTATGCGCACCCTTCTTGAAGCTCGAGGATATACCTGTGAAGATGCCGAGCACGGGGGAGTGGCTTTAGAGTGGTTGGAAACACAGCATGCAGACTTAGTGATTACGGACAATAAAATGCCAGTTTTGGGGGGCTTTGAATTTTTAGAGTGCCTCAAACAAAAAAATAAATCCAGCCTTCCTCCTGTCATGGTTCTTAGTGGAAATTTAGGAAATGAGGATAAAGAAAATGCCTTAAAAGCCGGAGCCTGTGCCGTTTTTGATAAACCTGGACAATTCAATGAAATTTTGCCGGTTATCGATCGAATTCTTAAAGATGCCTGAAAGCCTTCCTTGATCTTTGCCGACATCCATTATAATTTCTGGACGATCTTGATTGCTTTGCGTTGCTTTTTGATTCTGAAGAGCTGCTAAGCCTATGGTATTACCCTGGGCGTGTTCACAATTACTAACACGTCAAGTATATTTTTAGTCATCATGAACTCTTTCTAGAGCAGAAGGCATGATGGCGTGAAAGATGTTGCGGAACGACCAATGCAGCAAGCTGTAGGACCTGCTGGCCGAAAGAGCGACCGACTGTGGTGTCACAGTAGCGACAGCCGGAAATTTTTAGGAGCCGCGCTGTGGATTATGTACACAGCACCCCCTCCCAGGA
Source organism: Nitrospirales bacterium (assembly GCA_965223685.1). Taxonomy (GTDB): domain Bacteria; phylum Nitrospirota; class Nitrospiria; order Nitrospirales; family UBA8639; genus Nitrospira_E. The sequence goes on along the minus strand of CBDCXG010000002.1, from coordinate 207,888 downwards.
TTTTCTGGATGCATATAGGAGTTAGTACACGGTCTACTTGCGTTTATCGCGCTGGGCTAACAAAGGTATTGGGCAACAGGTGGGCGACTGGATAGCGACTGATCCGGATTTTGAATGGGTGGCCATTGATAGTCGGATTGGCTGAGCTCTATAACAGGCTGTGGGAGCAAAAGGAGGCAGCAGAAACAAGCATGAGGGCGTTCACGAGGTAGCCTGTCGACCAAGATTCACCCCTTGGTGGATGCGTTGGACACTCCGGTGAGATTGCTGGTGACTGGGTGGAAAATGGCGGATGTGACGCAGGTGTCAACGTTGAGGGCCGAGTTGAGGGGGATTAGGGCAATGCTAGGAGACGAAGCTCATAATGTCACAGCTGTCCTGTATGTAGTGGCGCAGCGTGGGGCCTCGGGCGTCATTCCACTCAAAGTCTCCCTGCTTATTCAACGCAGCTATGATCTGTATCACGCTCGAGCAGACATTGCATGTTTCTTTTAAGGGCTGAAACACTTTCGTCGTCTCGAACCTGGTATGAAACACTGGCTCATCACTTTCATGCCTTCATGGCCTTGTCGGCAACAGTTATTTAGTTTCTCTAATTGTGAACACGTCCTAAGAATTCGGCTATTTTATTTTATAAACTGCTTTCAACTGGGGCCATAATTGAAACCGTAATGCCCAAATGCCTTTTAGGTATATGGACTATTTTTTTGCGAAACGCTGCATGGATCTCATAATTAGTGCCACTGTGCTTCTTGCGTTCCTTCCGTGTGGCTTCTTGATTATTCTTATATTAGTTATTACTGATCCTGGGTCTGTTTTTTTTATGCACGAGCGTATTGGGAGAAATGGCAAAAAGTTTTTTCTATGGAAGTTTCGAACGATGAGAGAGCAGAAAACGTTCGAAGGTGCGCAGATTACTCTTGGTTCAAGAGATCCACGGATTACCCCAATTGGTTATTATTTACGGATGACCAAGTTAGATGAATTTCCGCAATTTTGGAATGTATTGAAGGGAGATATGAGCATCGTAGGGCCGCGACCCGAAGTAGATAAATATGTTCGTTTATATAATAAAGAGCAGAGACGAGTTCTTAAAGTACGACCTGGTTGTACAGACCTTGCAGTGATTCGAGGTCATTTACATGATGAAGCTTTGCTTGATAAACATCAGGAAAACCCAGAAGCATATTATATTAAGACCATTATGCCAAGGAAATTAGCCCATAACTTGTATTATGTCGATCACCAATCCTTTTGGTTAGATCTCAAAATATTGGTTTGGACCTTTCTGTTATTGTCAAGAGTCTGTAAAAACGAGACAATGCGAAGTAATTTAAATACTCAATAGAACCCTTCTTGCCAAGTCACAAGGTCAGGCGTTTTTTCAACAGGCAAGAATTTATGTACTTTTCTAGTTTTAATGAGGAATGGACATAAGCTTATTATTTTGAAACTATCATTGAGTAATCTTGAACCTGTTGTTTGTGTGGAGTATCATCTATTGTACCTTTGAGTTCCCCTAGTTAATTGATAGTTTTTAAGGCGGATAAAGATAAGAAATGTTGTAACTGCGTTTTTTCACCTGGACTGTTTAAGAATATCATGCAGTCCAAAAATAAAAAGGTATTAACATGCGAATACTCGTCCTTATTAGCCTTTGTTGTTTTTTATTTTCCTGTACTTCTATGAGTCCCGGTGTTGATTCACTTCAGGTGTCAGATTTAGGAAAGGCCGGTCTTCCAAAATATTCCCAGCAAAAGGTCATAAAAGGTAAGAAATATGAAACAATTAAAGATCCACAATACGTTATCAAGCCTGGGGATAAGTTAAGTATTAAATTCTTTTTCAATCCGGAATTGAACGAACAGGATTTAATCGTCAGACCTGATGGCCGAATTTCTCTTCAGCTTGTCAAAGAAGTTGAAGCGGCAAATCTCACTGCACCTCAGCTAACAACTGTGTTGGCCGAACGATATATGGGGCAATTAAAAAATCCAGAAATTGCAGTGATTGTTCGTGCGGTCAGAGACCAACCAAAAATTTATGTTGATGGAGAAGTTGGAAGCCCAGGCACTTTCGAGCTCGGAGATTCTCTTAATGTTATGCAGGCAGTGGCTCTCGCTGGGGGGTTTAAAGCAGACACTGCGAAAAAGGATGAAGTTGTGATTATACGGCGAGATCAGAATGGCAAGCAGTTTGTCATTAAGCTCGACATCAATGCAGCTCTTACTGGTCAAGACTTATCTCAAAATATATCACTTCTTCCAGATGATTTTATCTATGTACAAAGGTCATTTTGGTAGTCCTGAAGTAGCGAAGTAATTCATTAACACCAAGAATTCATTAATATCAAGAGCTATTTGTAGGACTTAAGAATTTCATAACGAAAATTTTTCCTGGTCTTTATGTACCCTAATTTTATTGAGGTTTTTTTATGTCCCTTATCATTCGCAAATTAACGTGTAGAGTTATAGGGCAGCATTCTAACGATATCTTGAATCAAGTGTTCACGCCTCTGATCTTGCTTCTGCTATCTATCACTTTTTTTCAACAAGAATTGGTTTATGCCAAATCCGAAACAGGTTCAAAAAGTGATTCTGTAGCTAAGGTGGCAGAACGGTCTGCCGAAAAAACTTTCTTGATTATGCAAGAACAATTACGTGGTTATCGTGAAAAGTTGCAAGAATCAGAACGTGCTTTGGAAGAATTTCAACAGAAACATGGAATTATTTCCCTAGAGACTCAAATTGATCATCTTTTGCAACAGCGCAAGGCTTTAGATGATTCGTTAAATGAAGCGGATAATCGTGCGATGGGCTTCAAGGAGAAACTCGCATGGGTAGAAAAGCAAATTAGTCAGGTCCCAAAAGAAGTGCCTCTGTCGAGCACAATTAGCGAGCAAGGTATTATTGGGTCAGCGAAAAATAAATTACTTGCTCTCGAGTTAAAAGAACAAGAATTGCTGAGTAAGTATACTAAAACAAGCCCTCTCTTGCGAGCAGTGCATGAAGAAAAAAAGCTGCTGGAGCGTTTCATAGAGGAACAAGAAGAGACGGAAGCGGGTAGCGTGACGAGTGGGAAAAACCCATTATTTGCCGAAATGGAAATGCAACTCTTTCAAACTAGGGCTTCCTTAATTTCATCGAATGCTCAACGTGCTGTTATTATACAGCAAATTGAAAAAGTAGATAAAGAGTTGGCGAGAATGAGGGGATTGAAACCTGGGATAGATGCTTTGAGGCGTCAAGTGAAAGCCGATGAAGTTAACTATATCAATTACTTGGCTCAAGTTGGGACGACTCCTCCTCAGGATTATCAGGTCCAAGTGGGTGATCTCCTGGATATTAAATTCTTTTTTAATCCGGAATTAAATGAATCTATCCCCGTCAGGCCTGATGGGCGTATAGCTTTACAATTAGTTGGTGAACTGTCAGTCGTTGGACATACGGTAGAAGAGATTCGAGAAATTCTCATAGAAAATTATTCCGGTCAACTCAAGAATCCTGAAATTGCCGTTCTCCTTCGATCTTCCCACGTTCGTGCTGAGGCCATGGGGTCGTCTGGGGGGAGTATTAATGCTGGAGCGGGGAATGGAAACTGAAGGTCGGTTTGAAGAGGAGTTGTTGCCGTATCCCTTTGGAAGTCCGCGGGATATCTTAACTGCATTTTTTAAACAAAAGAATGTCATTATTCTTATTTTTCTCCTTGTTTTATGCGCTGCGACCGGTTGGATTTTGATGCAAGATATTCTTTATGAGGCCAAAACTACGTTGGTTCTTAAGTTTGGGAGAGAACATATATTTAGACCTGAAGTAGGCAGGGTAGATCAAATTGTTCAATTTGATCAAGATGCGGCGGTTGAATCAGAAATGAAAATTATAAAGAGTAGTGACCTGGTGAGGCGGGTAGTTCAAGTGATGGGGGTTGAAAAGCTTTACCCTGACTTAGTGCGACCAGAAATAGATCCACAAAGGCAGTTAGAGATTGCGACTGCAAAGTTTATTGGAAAATTAGAACCCCTTTCTACCGGAGGCACGAATCTTATTGATATTTCTTTTCTGCATGAGAAACCAAAAGTGGCAGCAGAAGCTTTGAAGTATTTAGTGGATTTCTTGAAAGAGAGGCATCTCCAAGTTTTTAGTGATCCAAAAGCATCATTTTTAAGAGATCGTCTCAGTGACTATGAAAAACAGCTGAAAAATGCTGAGGAAAGTCTACAAGATTTTAAGCAGCGGCATAATCTTTCTGCTCCTCTGGGAGATCAAAAGGCGAGATTATTGGATCAACGAGTTCAACTTGACTCTAATAGCAAAACTATCAAGCATAAATTGCAAGGGCTTGAAAGTAAGGTTCTTTCACTTGAAAATCAGATGAAAGAGATCCCTGAATACATCCCCCTTTCTTCAACAGAGGGGGATGGTATTTTGGCAAAAGCTAAAAGGGACTTGTTTGATTTGAAGCGGAGAGAACAAGCTCTCTCAATGAAGTATACCAGGAATAGTGCTCCAGTTAAAAATCTTCAAAAAGAAATTGAACTTGTGGAAAATTTTATTCTCGAGCAGGAAAAAGGCAAACGGGATCAAAGAGTTACTAGAGGGAAAAATCCAACTTTTCAGAAGCTTGAAATGGAACGCTACTCAGCTTTGTCTGACTTAAAAACTCTCAAGGCCAGTAATGAGGTGATCGCAGACCAAATTGATGAATTAGATCGCTCTCTTTCGCAACTAGACTTTCTCAATAAAGAATTAGTTGGGCTTGAACGAAAGAAGGCTACAGCGGAGGAGAATTATACATTATATGTTAAGAAAGTTGAAGAAGCTAAGGTCTCTGAGGAAATGGACCAACTAAAAATGTCGAATATTAGTGTCATTCAAGCCGCGGAAATTCCACGGAAACCAGCTGGAAGACCAACATTTATCAAGTTAATTCTTAGTGCTATCCTAGCATCCATTATGAGTCTAGGGGTGGGATTTGTTCTGGAATACTTTCATGGAGGCTATACTCGACCTGAGCAAGTTGCTGATGATTTAGGCCTTCCAGTATTGGCTTCCTTTAGCGAAAAAGGATAATAGGGTTTCTATGTATCTTTCATTTTATGGTCTAAAAAAAGAACCTTTTCATACGACCCCTGATCCAAGTTTTCTGTTTTTAAGTCCCCAGCATAAGGAAGCTCTAGGTGCCATTATTTATGGAATCGAAAAGCGAAAAGGTTTTATCGCAATCATTGGAGAGGTAGGGGTAGGAAAAACAACAATTCTCCGTGCATACCTTGAACGAAAAGCATCTAAAAGGCAAAAAATCGTCTATATTTTTAACCCTGTCCTGTCTTACCACGGTCTGTTGACTGCAATTTTTCGAAATCTTGAAATTATTCCACGCCATGATGACGTCACTGAAATGGTTAATCAGCTTCATGAGGCGTTGATTGCAGAATACCAGGCAGGAGGGACGGTTGTGCTTGCTATTGATGAGGCACAAAATATGCCGATGGATACGTTAGAAAATCTTCGTATGATCTCGAATTTGGAATCTTCTACAGATAAACTCATCCAGATTATCTTATTAGGGCAACCTGAATTAAATACTATGTTAGCACAACCAGCATTAAGGCAGTTCCGCCAACGCATTGCTCTACGGGCAACCATTTCTGCACTTTCCGAGGAAGAAAGCCGAGCATTTATTGAGCATCGAGTTAAACTTGCTTCAAGCTCTAAGCCTTTAGTCTTGTTTACAAAGTCTGCTCTTAACTTAATCATTCAACAAGCACAAGGAATTCCTCGGCGATTAAATATTCTTTGCGACAATGCTCTTATCACGGGATTTGGTCGTCAGATAAAACCAGTGTCTCTAAATGTTGTTAAGGAAGTAATAAAAGATATTGATTCTACAGAAGCTGGATCTTCCTTGCCTTATCTTAAATGGGCAATTGGTGTAGCTGTTGGGATATTTTTAATAGCTGGAATCGTGTTCTTTTTAGATTCAGTTCCTGGCAATATTAATGAAGGGGGGGGGAAGCCCATAGTTAATAAGATTGGTGAACAGGGTTCTGGAAAGATTGTCAACGATGAAGTAATGCCTTTAAGGGGAACAGGACAACCTGAAAAGCCCATAACTCGTGATTCTTCTGCTGTCGGAAATCAGTCTCCTGTCATTAAGAAAAATATGAATAAAGGTGACTATCAAGAAAAACAAGTTGCTGAAATTTCAAGGCTACAACCAAGTACAAAAGCTCAGGGTAACTTTAGGGAAAAATATAGTGCAGAGGTGGAGGAGATGTCTGGTATTAGACAAAGTTCATCTCATGTAAATGATGACGAAATAAAAAATCGTGTTTCTAAAAAGACAGAGTCTAGTCCTATTCAAAATTCTATTTTTAGTAAAGCAAAGACCCATTCAAATACGAGGATTACTCGGACTATCAAGGCAGGAGAAAACTTGAGTGTTATTGCAGCTGAAGCTTATGGCTCTCAGCATGTTAAATATATTGAATGGGTAAAAAAAAATAATCCCCATATTGTAAATCCAAATGTCATTCTTCCAGGTCAACATATTGTGTTGCCTGAATACCAAAAGAAATAGAACAACTGGAATGAGTAAAATATATGATGCATTACAAATAGCACACCAAGAACAATTGGCTGTGGTAAAGGAGTTAAACGAGCCTCCCTCGCTTTCTCCTGTTCCCCTATTAAAGCGCTCAGACAATTTCCCTCTTCAAAAGCTCTATAGTGAACCGGAATTATTGACACTAGCACAAAATATTGCTGCACGTTTACCGAAATCAGAACAAAATGTTATTCAATTTATTGGTTCTCGAATTGGGGAAGGAACTTCTACTCTTATTCGGGAGTTTGCTATTACCACGGCCGAGCACAGTAGTAAGCCTGTTCTTCTAATCGAGGCTGACTTTGAACAACCATCTCAAAATCAGGCGTTTTCCATTGAAGCTAAACCTCCTTTGGATTATGTGCTGAAAGAGGGGAAGCCTCTTGACGGTGTGATTTCTCAGGTTGATAGTTCGAACCTTTTTCTTGGGACTCTTTCGCGTAAGGCTCTTCGTTCTCTTACTAACCGCAGTATTAATGAGACAACAGAATTTTGGAGTTCTGCAAAAAAACAATTTTCTCTAATTCTTATTGATTCTTCACCTGTTAGTATATCACCTGATAGTTTGGCTCTTTGTGAATCTGTTGATGGTGTTGTTTTGGTTGTTGAGGCTGAAAAAACAAGGTCTGTAGTAGTTCAGGATGTCAAAAATCAGATTCTTAGACGTGAAGGAAACCTTCTCGGCATTGTGTTTACAAAACGGAAGTTTTATATCCCAAGCTTCTTTTACAAGTTTTTTTAGTATTTAGGATTTTTGCAAAGTATTGCCTCTATCTTGGTTAAAAGAAGTATCCAGCTGACCGCTTGACGAGGAAGCTTACATAGTAATTGTGAACATGCCTTAGGATTCTGGTTGAAAAAAGAAGATGAGACATCGCACGATTAAAGTTCAAATTAGGCTAAAGCAGACCCTGTATTGACACCGATATCGTATTAGCGTAACTGTCAAAATTAGCTTGATTAGAGAATCTCTTTGCAAATGTATAACCTAAGCGAAATCCCAACCATTTAACGGTGCGATAATCTAGTCCCATTCTCCAGCGGACTTGCTTATCAAGTCTACCACCCGTAAAATTGTCATGAGAGTAGTAAATATTTCCTGTTAATCTCAAACGATTTAGAATTTTCTGGCTTGCAAAAAGAGAAGCTCCGGTTTGAATGAACGTATCAGTATTAGCAATTGCAGCCTGTCGAATTAGTCGAAATGGTCTGAAATTAAGATTGAATGAAGAGGTCGGACGCCAATTTATGTTGCCTCTAATCGTAAGAGCTTTCTGACCATCTCCACCCTCGCTTAACGCTGAGCCAGCAGGCTGTTGAACCGGCGCCCGATCAAAATTTAATATTGAATATCCTACGGTTACTTCTCCTGAGATTAGGCGGTTCGCTTCTACTTCGAGTCCCGTAAAAAAACGATAGGTAAAACTATCGACTTGTGTATTTTCATCATAAGTATTATTGCTTATTCCAGCCCCTAAAATAGTGGAAATTCCGGAAGTTGCTTTGAGAAAACCAGCTAAGTCAGCACGAAAATTTTTTCTATCGCGCGTAGTATCTTGTCCGTTATTTTTGTAATGCCAACGAGAGTAACGTGACCGAAATCGGACAGCGCTCCTGGAACCATTAAGTCTTGTTTGACCTGAAAATGTTGTAGCCCGCCATTTTGTAATATCGCGAGTTTGAATATCCAATTCTGACCCCCTCGGGTCAAACCCTTCTACATGTCCCGCCTGGAGGTTTAATTTTAGTCCCCCTGGAAAGTTAAGTTTCATATGTCCTATGCCTTGCTGAGTGAGGACATTATTTTCAGTAAATTTCTTGTAGAGAAATTGTGCAGCACGGTAATCAAGAAGAAAAGAATGTTGTCCTCCAAATGGGTAGTAAGCCTGAGCACCAGGGGCAATTGTTGTCAGGAAATCACTTCTTCTTCTAGTGTTTGTCCTAAAGACATTGTCTGTAAATATTTCGGCTACTCCTAAATAGGTATGGATCTGTACTGGACCGGCTTTCAATCCATCGCCAGGAAGATATTCACGGAGAACAGGGCGACGAAGAGGATTGTGAGTCCCAGTAAAAGTGAATGAGCCTGTATCAGAAAATGATTGGGTCCATGCCTCCATGGGTAGGAAAAGTTCGCAGCAAATGAAAAATAGCAAGACAACAAAATGTCTAAACTTCTTATGTATTCGTTTGCCTATAGGAGAAAAATGATTCAGATTGTGCTCCATTGGAACAGAGTAATATCAGATCTAAAATACAACAATTCCATGCTTTGCTTTCAGCATATGAAAGTAGGGAGTTATTATAAAAGCATGAAAATTTTTCTAATACCTCTACAAAATATAATCACAAGAAAAGAAAAAAGCTTAAACCTTTGGGAAAATATTTGAGGATTTCAACTCTACCACAGAAATACAAACGAATTACAGCCACATTTCACCAAAACAAACTAATTTTCAAAAGTGGTGCTTGAGAATAGCTAAAACTCTTGAAGTCTCAGATTTGTAATGAGTGTGTCTTCCTGAGTGGTCCCCTTCAAATTTGACTAGAGTTCGAGCTAGGATGTCCAGATTTAGAAAAAGAGGAAGATTGAAAAGCTAGTTGCATTATAAAATTTCATGAATTTTCTTGCGATCTATTGAGATGGAAATAAGTAACCGATAGATTATCCCATTCTCCATTTATTTTCACGGGGATTATGAAACTAGCGATAGCGGTTTTGGGAACGGGATCTGATGTTGGAAAAAGTCTTATCACAGCGGGGTTGTGTCGGTTGTTGTATCGAGCCGGTAGCAAGGTTGCGCCCTTTAAGGCGCAGAATATGTCGTTGAATTCTTTTGTGACGCCTGACGGAGGCGAGATGGGGCGGGCGCAAGTCTTACAGGCGCAGGCATGTGGCCTTGTTCCTTCCGTGTTGATGAATCCCATACTGCTGAAGCCGGAGGCTGATAAGCAGTCCCAAGTCATTGTTCAAGGGAAAGTATGGGAGCGGCAGGAGGCTCAAGAATACTTCAGTAATGCAATGATCTTATGGGATGTGGTGAAGTCGAGCTATCATCAGTTAGCCAAAATGAACGATGTCATAGTAATTGAAGGAGCGGGGAGTGCGGCGGAGATGAATCTTCGTGAGCGTGATATTGTGAATTGGCCTGTTGTAGAGATGGCCGACGCAGCAGTAATACTTGTGGCAGATATTGATCGTGGTGGTGTCTTTGCACAGGTGATTGGCACCATAGACCTTTTGACTTCAGAGCAACGACAACGGGTAATTGGGATCATCATTAATAAGTTTCGTGGTGACCTCACGTTGTTTGATGACGGGATCAAGATTGTCGAAGAACGTACGGGTGTACCAATTTTAGGGGTGCTTCCCTATTTGCGGAATTTAGAACTAGACCAAGAAGATAGTGTGGCGATTGATCAGTTTCGGCTGCCATCTTTCAGGTCGGAGAAGGTGAATGTGGCGGTGGTCTTGCTACCGCATATGAGTAACTTTACGGATTTTAACCAACTTGTTGCAGAACCTGACGTGGCTTTGCGTTATATTGCATCTCCCAATGAATTGCATGGGGCGGATGTCATTATTCTTCCAGGAAGTAAGATGACGATTGCAGATTTACAGTATATCCGGGAAGCCGAATTTGTCGGGATGTTGAAAAAGCATGTGGAGCATGGCGGAGAGATAATAGGTGTGTGTGGGGGATTCCAGATGCTAGGGAAAGTGATTGCAGATCCCCATCATGTAGAAACAGGAGGGTCGGTTAAAGGCTTAGAATTCCTAGAAGTTGAAACCGAATTACTTCCTCAGAAAAAAACAATGCAGGTTTGTGCCCTAACATCTTGTGTTTTTTCGGATGAGGAGCTATTGGTCAAAGGATATGAAATTCATATGGGCGAGACGAAAAGAGGCCAAGGTGTGTTCTCTTGCTTTGAAATCGTTTCACAAAGAGAAAACTACTATTCACTCGAGCAGCCCTCTCTCACTAGCATTAAGGAGCGTAAAGGATGTGATGGGGCTATAAGTTCAGACAAGTTGGTATGGGGAACATATATTCATGGAGTCTTTGACGAACCAGATTTTCGTCGTCACTGGTTGAATCGTGTTCGTCTGCGAAAAAAACTTGCCCCACTGAATGTGGAAATCTCTCAAGCCGTGTCAGCAAGATTAAACACCGCAATTGACCGGTGGGCGGATCATGTCGAGCAACATCTCAAGTTAGAACCCATTTTTACGTATCTAGATGCCGGAAAAAAATCGAGTTGAAGTATATATTGTCTTCTAGACAAGCATGTTCAAAGATATATCGTATCTATTCTACGTCAGCCTCAAAGATTTGAGATTTCTGTTGATCGTTAAAAACGCCCCTGAGTTTCTCCAGATACACCATTTGTTGCATTTATTTTTACCGTGAGAGTCATGCAGAGTATGGCTTCATTTAAAAAGCTGATCTTTAAGCCAGCGATGAATGTTTCGCCAACCAGTTTTTCTGTTGATATGCAAATTTAATGAATGTCCTATGTTTTCCAATACCTGGACAGTGACATCTGGTGAACCCGCATAGAATTCTTCCTCTGCTTCCGGTAAGACGGGTTTAGCAATCACATCCATATCTCCTAACTGTACTAAGACTGGAACCTTGACTTGGTCCACAAGTGAAAATGCTTTGATGAGCTCAATATTTCCGTTCTCCAAAGCTTCGAGTATCGGTACGCCTTGTGCTAATGCTCCATGAGGAAATTGATCAGCTAAGTGGCTGTTGTCAAAGGCAATCTGTCGTGGTTTTGCAGTAGGTGTGTAGTAGAACAGCGCAGTACGAAGTTCGCTAGGAAAACGAATATAGGGGGTTTGTGTTAGGGCAGCGTCGATGATTTCTTGAGGAAAGACCTCATGCGGTACATATGACCAACCAGTGGCAATTAAAAAGTCGGCGATATTGGGAATGGTTCCTGCCGTAAGGACAGAGAGAATTGTTCCACCTGAATGTCCAACCAGGGCAATATGCTGAATAGAATGGTTTTGAAGATGCTGCTGAGATCGAATCTGAGTAAGAATTTGTATGAGACTTCCTACGTTTTCAGTGAAATTGAGCATTTCTCCATTCGGCTCACTTGATTCCCCAGTTCCCAATAAATCCAGAGCAAGAACGACATACCCTTTTTTTGCCATGAAGCGAGCGTAAGAACGGCCTTGCTTGGCGGCGCCGTAAGGGTCCCAGTAGGTATGATTGTAGGTCCATCCATGAACGAGAACCTGAAGTGTCGAGAGTTTTAAAAAACATTTTTCCATCTTGCGTGAAGTATTTTTATGTAGGCAGATCTTCCTCTGAGTCGGGTTAAAATAGACTACTCCAGCTATGGTGTAGGTTGATCCATCTGACAATTGTACTGGAAATTTTACATGTTTGGTTTGAATGTCATATATGGAAACCTTGTCTTCAGCCTCCTCATCTTCTGCATGCGCTAAAGGTAGCGGGTGGAAGGAGGTCATCTTCAGGGGAAGTGTTGAAAAAGCGATCCATAGCCCAACTATTAGAGCGACCCGAACAAATATGATACGTGGCATGGGAAAATCCTCCTGGTAAAAGTGGAAATGCGATATGATGATTTGGATTTTAGGCGATGTGTTCATGGGGCGACTGAGAGCAAATCCCTTGACTTTAAAGATTATATAAGTCTATCTGATAATTGTGGAAAACAAAGAGCATGTTGGTGGGGGAAGCAAACGTGACAACAATATTAGAAATAGACAATAAGGTCAATGGATAAATGAAGAAGGGGGTGTTGAATGGTTCAAACAAATTGACTGATATCATCTAAGAAAAATGTCAAACTAAACAGACGAATATTTTTTTACAGACTCCTTCTACTCTGGAAAAAGGAAAACCAAGATCTTTAGGGCGCTTTTGTCTTTTCAAACGGACGCGGGTTTATGTTTGTTGCCTTTGGTTTTTTGTAGTTAGTTGACAAAGGGTGCTAAGCCTACCTATTGTCACGGCTGACATATGCGGAGCACATGGAGGGAAGCGGGTGGAACTCCCGCGCGGTCCCGCCGCTGTAACTGGGGACGATCCCCGCAAAGCCACTGTTCGAAAGAAGTAAGGCGTCAATAGTGAGGAGTTAGGGGCAAGAGAACCCGCTCTTTACTTTTCACTCCTTACTGAAGTTTGGATGGGAAGGCGCGGGCAGTAGGTTATCACCCAGAAGCCAGAATACCTCATGTGATCAAAAACCAAATGTTCCCTCGTGGGCTGGGGAATAGGTGAGGATGAAGAAGCGGGTGCAATCCTCAAGGTTCATGAAGCCTTGGGGATTTTTTATTTTGGGACGTTTTGCAGATTGTTGGGTTAGAGTTAGTAAGTATATTCAATGTATACATTCTTTCCCCCAAAAGGAGAGAGGATGTGATTGGCGGCGCGTTATTTGGTTGCTGGTCTTTGCTATAATACCCTGCTTTCTCGCGACTTCCTATCTAACTGTTCAGGTTTATGCTGAAGAGCACGATACGATGAGACGACGGCAACAAGGTATTCTAACGGGTATGCCGTTTATGGCCAATATTGCGCCCCGCACGTTTGTGGATGATTTAGATCGGAAGCTGTATCTTGCAAAACCACCCAAACGTATCGTGTCGCTAGCACCCAGTATTACGGAAATTCTCTTTGCCATTGGAGCAGAAGAGGAAATTGTTGGCGTGACGGATTTTTGTAACTATCCGCCAGCGGCATTAGAGAAACCAAAAGTGGGCTATTCTCAACCCAATCTGGAAGTCTTGGTGGGGCTTGAACCGCAGCTTGTATTGGCTCCGCCTTCGTTTCTTCGCGCAGACTTACTCGCAAAGTTAGACCAGCTCAAGATTCCAACCTTTATACTCGAATCGAAAACAGTCGAGGGTATTTTTGCTCATATCCAATTGTTAGGACGTATGGTTGGACGCGCATCAGAAGCCAATGCCTTTACGGCGACTATGCGGAAGCGGGTAGCCGACCTGACCAAACGAGTTGATGGTCGTCCGCGTCCGACGTTGCTCTATGTGCTCAATTCAGAACCGTTGATTACCGTGGGGCCAGGGAGTTTTATTCATCATGTAATTGAAATGGCAGGTGGGCGAAATGCCGCAGAGCGAGCGACAGCTCCCTATCCACGGCTGACCATAGAAGAAGTGTTGATCCAAAATCCTGAAATTTTACTATTTCCCGTGGGAGAATATGAGGGAATTCCGCAGGCCGAACAGGATCAATGGCGACGTTGGAATTCTCTACGAGCGGTACAAGATGGAAAATTGTTTCAAGTCCAAAGTGATCTCTTAAACCGTCCTGGGCCACGAGTGGTTGAAGGCTTGCGACAGTTAATGAAATTGCTGCATCCTGAGTTGTCTCTGGAAGAGAAGCTGTCGTAACTTGTGGGCATGGAGTCATTCCCAAACACTTCATTATTGCTCGCCCAGGTTTGTTTGATGGTTGTCCTGCGATGAAGCCTACACTTGAAATTCCATTGGTAAGTGAGAAGTCTGCCGATCCGACTTCAGATGGATTGAGTTCGGTATCAGGTACAAAATCGAGAGCTGTCCCGGCTTTCCCCTCTTTGACTCGATCGCGCTGGATCCTTTGGGTAGGAGGCGTGGGGTGTTCCACCATAGGTATCTTCCTGGTATGTTTGGGATTTGGAACGGAATCAATTTCCTATTCGAAAATTTTGGCTGTTGTCTTAGGGACACTGGTAGGTGTGTCCACAGATCAGTCGACGGGAGACCCGACCGCCATCATTCTCATGCAGGTCAGAATGCCTCGTGTGTTGTTAGCCTGTGTTGTGGGAGGTTCTTTAGCGATGGTTGGTGTGGTGCTTCAGGCTTTGCTGCGCAATCCCCTGGCGGATCCTTTCGTCATTGGTATTTCCAGCGGGGCGGCACTGGGGGCAGCGATTGCACTACTCTTCGGCGTCGGGATGTCGGTGTTGAGTCTCTCTGCTCTGCCTGTCTGTGCGTTTTTTGGAGCATTGTTTGCACTCACAATCATGTATTGGATTTCTTCTGCGCAATATGGATTTTCTATATACACACTGTTGTTAGCTGGTGTAGTGCTGAATGCGATTTTTTCGGCTTTCATCATGTTTCTGACGAGTATTGCTGAACCCAATCGTGTGTTTGGCATGTTTGCCTGGTTGATGGGGACCTTGACTGGCCCGAATTGGCCAACCTTGGGCATGTTGGTGTTGTATCTGGGAGTGGGACTTCTCATTCTTGTGATGCATGCGCAGTCGTTGAATTTGCTCACCTTGGGTGAGGAAACTGCCCGTACATTAGGCGTTGATGTGGAGCGAGTAAAAAAGTGGATCTTTATGGCTGCAGCACTTCTGACTGGAGCGGTGGTGAGTTTCAGTGGCATCATTGGTTTTGTCGGACTGATCATTCCCCATGCGGTGCGACTAGTCGTTTCGGCAGACCATCGTCTCCTGCTGCCTGTGGCGGGGTTAGTAGGAGGGATGTTTTTAATGATGGCCGATACAGTCGCTCGTACTGCGTTAAGTCCCAGTGAATTTCCGGTTGGCGTCATTACGGCCTTGGTAGGCGGCCCGATCTTTTTATGGTTGTTAACGAACCGTCAATCACGATTGGGCATGAAATGACCATGGTGTCCAATGCCCCAGATGCTTCCAGTGTGGCGTATTCTCTACAGAATGTTAGTTTTTCCTATGCCCGAGGAGCTAGCTCGGAATCTAACACCGTCTTACATGAACTTTCCTGTCTCATTCTTTCCGGTCGAGTGTTAGGAATCCTTGGTCCGAATGGGTCCGGCAAAAGTACGTTGCTGAAATTATTGGCGCGAGTGTATGAACCCAAGCAGGGTACGATTGACATTTTGGGTGAATCACTCTCAGGTTTATCCCAGTTAGACATTGCGAAGCGCGTGGCGTTTGTGCCACAAGAAACCCTACAGGTCTTTCCTTTTACTATCGCAGAGATGGTTCTGATGGGACGGTCTCCCCATCATCAGGGATGGGGAGGGTGGCATTGGGAAGATGCTCAGGATTGGGCCGTGGTCCAGCAAGCCATGGAAGAGTTGAATGTGGCACATCTCGGAAATCGCTTAGTGAGCGAGGTGTCTGGGGGCGAACGGCAACGGGCGGTGATTGCCCGTGCGCTTGTGCAAGAGCCACAAATCCTATTGCTGGATGAGCCGACGGCATTTTTGGATCTTCATCATCAATTAGACATCGCTCGGATTATTAGGCGACTAAATCGCGAACGAGGATTAACCGTCATTCTGGTCTCACATGATCTGAATTTAGCCAGTCAGTACTGTGATCATCTTTTACTGTTGAATGAAGGGCGTCTGGCAGCTATGGGATCGCCGCATATCGTCTTGCAGTCCGAAGTGCTTGAAACAGTCTATGGCTGTTCGGTTCTGATAGATCGGCATCCACAGTCTGGACTGCCGCGCGTGTCCTTACCGGTGTAAGTACATTGTTGAAGTTTATTGTGTGCTCATTATTAATTTTTCACAAAGGAGGAGGGTTATTTGACGGAATATAGACGGTTGTAAAGGGGAAGCTGGTGGAAATCCAGCACGGTGCCGCCACTGTAAGCGGGGAGTGATTCTGCACAACGCCACTGTCTTAGGAAGGAAAAAGTAGAAAGGGAGAAGTCAGAAGATTCTTTTACTTCTTACATTTCACTTCTCACTTTTTACTGTTTTGGGATGGGAAGGCGCAGAGGAACGAGGATCCGCAAGTCAGGAAATCCAACAATCGTTTCTTCCATAAAACCCCTTCGAGCTAAAGGGAGGTGGATGATGTCCACGAAGGTTTTTTTAATTATTCTTTCCCCAGTTTGTTCGTTTCTCATGTCGGCCGTGCTGCTTACTCCTGCTTATGCGCAGCAGGGGCGTGTGTATAAGGAGAGCACGTCTTCTGTCCAGCAATTGCCAGAACTCCTTGTTACCGATACACGACTTCCTAGCATCCAAGAAAATATTTTAGCCGTCCCTTCTAAGGTGACGGTGATTTCTGCTGAAGATATTCAGCAGTCTGGTGCCAGAACAGTTCAAGAGGCAGTTGCTCAAACAACTGGAGTGGTGATGTATAACCAGGTCGGTAACGCCTTTGAGCAAACGATTGATTTTCGAGGGTATAATGGAAATCCCGTCTCATCAACCAGTGTCTTTGTCGATGGCGTTCGAGTTAATGATCCGGAATTCGGTTTTGTGGATTTTGACCTCATTCCCTTAGAAACCATTGAGCAAATGGAAATTATTCCTAGCGCCTCAGCCATTTATGGGAAGAATGCCATGGGCGGTGTCATTAATATTGTCACCAAGCGAGGAGCCGAGCAACGTCAGATGACCGGCGAAACGGCTTGGGGGAGTTTTGGACGCCAGCGTTATACGTTTAATACTGGTGGTCCGATTAGGAAATTCGATTACTATGGGTCTTTGAGTCGGGAACGGGAAGATGGTTATCGTGACGGATCGGATGCCAAGTTGTGGCGGGGGTTTGGAAGGATTGGCTACCGTCCGTTCGAGGGTACTGACTTGGATGTGTCTTACACGTATGTGAAAGATAATCTTGAGCAAGCTGGATCTCTTCCGCGAAACCTGGCTGGAAAAGATCCTAAGGCCAACTTTACTCCGGGAGACTTTGTGGATCGGGAGAATAATTTTGTCAGATTGAATGCGAAACAGGTGATCCCTGGAGGTTTCACATTTACGGGAAATGGGTTTTACCGTCGTTTGCAACGGGAGTCGTTTTTGGTGAGTCAGCCGTTTACCGTTGGGGGCAATAACTCCACGAGTAAGAATCTCGTGGATACGGAATCATGGGGTGGGACGTTTCAGCTTACTCATGAATTGGAAGTTGCTGATGTTCGGAATGTGTTGTCGGTAGGAGGTGAAGCCGTTTGGAATGATTTTAAGAATAGATTATTATCACAATCTGACTTTGGCCCTTTTCGTATCCGTAGAAAGTCTGAAGAGGAGGCCACAGCCATCTTTGTTCAGGATACGGTTCATCTTTCCCCAAATATCGTGTTGATGGGTGGATTTCGATATGATCGCAACGAACTGGATTTTCGAGATCGTATCACCTCAGCCAATGATGGTCGAAAAGTGTTTCGACGGATTACGCCGCGTGCAGGACTGACCTATTTTCTGGCCCCTCATTCTAGTGTGTATTTCAGTTACTCTCAGGGGTTTCGTGTTCCAACGAACGATGAACTCTTTGCGCAGGGACCATTTGGCTCGAATCCAAATTTGAAAGCAGTTCGATCTCGTAATTTTGAGTTGGGAGTAAAGTCTGAAATCAGTACATGGGGTAATTTGGCGATTGCACTATTTCAATCAAATATACGAGATGAAATTTTCTTTACGTGTTTCGCCTGTGATTTCAGTCCGGGCGATGGCCAAAATCGAAATGTGGATAAATCCAGAAGGCGTGGTGTTGAATTGACATTGAAGGTGAAGCCAAATGAATGGTTTGATAGTGTGGTGAACTATACCTATACTGAGGCGCAATTTCGAAGTCGATTTAATATCTCATCGACTCGTGCAGTCGATGTTGGAGATAGTTTTCCGCTGGTCCCAAAAAATCGAGTAACTGTGACGGGAGCCGTGCATCCGATCAAGGGCTTAAGCCTTTCGCTCAGCGGTCTTTATGCCAGCACTCAGTTCTTGCAAGGGGATGAAAGCAATATTCGCGATCGTTTGGCGGGATATTTCGTCCTCAACAGTCGAATTGCCTATGAACATGCGGTGTCTGGTGGAATATTGAAAGGGTTCTTACGCATCAATAACTTGCTCGATAACAATTATTTTACTTCTGGGATTTACGCGGCGAATAGAATTACTGGTGGAGGAGCAACACAGCAGTTTGTGGTTCCCGCGCCAGGAATTGGATTTTTCGGTGGAGTGAATTATCGTTTTCAGAGTTTTCCTTTCTAAAGACGATTCAAGTTGGTTCGTTTAGATAATCTGTAGGACACACTTACAAAAGGGATGGTATAGTTGATTGTTTTCAAATGTGAACAGTTATTAGGTGTGTGCTGAGCCTAGGTAAGGTGAATGATGCGTATTTCCAAAGTGTATACTCGTACGGGGGATAAAGGAAAAACTCGGTTGGCTGGAGGGCAAGAAGTTTGGAAAGACTCTTTGCGGGTCGAGGCATATGGGACAGTCGATGAGTTAAATTCAGTAATCGGAATTATTCGAATGAGTCTACATAAAAGTGATTGCGCACAGTCCCTCAATATCTTGAAGGAAGTATTGACCTGGATCCAGCATAAGTTATTTGATATCGGTGGAATATTGGCAACTGCTCCGGGAAAAACGTTCGCCAATATGCCGGTGATTGCAGATTCGGACATAGAGTCTTTGGAAAAAACCATTGATGAATGCCAAAAAGATTTGGCACCGTTGAAAGAATTTATCTTGCCGGGCGGAGGAGAAATTTCGGCCCACCTGCATTTTGCACGAACAGTTTGCCGGCGGGCCGAACGCGTGTGTGTGAGGCTTGCTCGTGAAGAAACAGTGGACCCATATGTAATTCAATTTCTCAATAGGCTCAGCGATGCCTTTTTCGTCCTTGCTCGTTGGGCCACGAAGGTTCAAGGTGAGCCAGAGTTTCTTTGGGAAAGATAGCAACTTGTTGAAGGACCAGATTTTCTATTTCATTCAAAGAAGAGAGGCATAACAATATCTGATGCCACAGACTCGAACGCTAGTGAGTCTTGCTCTCATAGTACTTTTCGTTGTAGGGCTATGGGTAGTGAATGATGTGCTTCAGCCCACGGCGGCGCGGTTGCAGGATACGGATCCTGTGGCGAAGGAAGCGTTGGAGCTTGTGCAACAACATTTGTCCCGTGAGGGCTATACCCTAGAAGAATCACTCCAGCTGTTTGTGGATGGATTACAGAAGAAAGGGGTGCCCTATCGTGAAGAAGACTGGCAGGTCGCGCCTCAGAAAGAGCAGAAATTTATGGTACGAAAGATTGTTCGGGAGAAGGGGGAAACCGGGTGGATTGAACGGGAGTTCGCATGGCGGGTGGACATGAAAGAGAAATCGATTCGCGTGATTTCGTTAGCTGCTCAGCAGTTAATGCCTTTTGAAAACTTGCCACCTCTTCCACATCAGGAAGAAATTTCTTTTCTACTTACTCCGATTGAGACGGCTTGGCAATTTGGATAGTCCCGTCAACGATACGAACGTCAAAGCAAGGGACATTCAGGCTCGGGGTCGGATTTTTCTGGCATGTTCCACTGGGAATATGAAATTTCCACCCATGCCAGGGGCAGGCGATATACTCGCCTTCTATACTGCCTTCTCCTAACGGACCGCCAGCATGCGGGCAGGTGTTATCGAGTGCATGGATTTGTCCATCTATATTAAAGAGGGCTACGCCCCATTCTTCAGTATCAATACTTTTGCAAGTGCCAGGAGGCAGATCTGAAATCTTGGCCACGGAAATGAATTCTGAAGACATGGAGATCTTATGGAGCAAAACCCTTAATATATCAATTTTTTATTGGGTCAACAACCGGTGAAAGAAGACTCTTGATTCTCGCTATTTTCAATGATATAGGATGAGAGTTTTGTGCTTTTCTCAATGAACCGGAACGACAAATTATGGAAATGACATTATTATTGAATGCTTCCTATGAACCCTTACGGGTCGTGCATTGGCAAAAAGCCATTAATTTGTTGTGGCAGGGGAAAGTTGAAGTTCTTGAATTCCATGATCGTGATATCCGAGGGGTATCGATTTCGTTCAAGTTGCCCTCAGTCATGCGGTTGTTAAATTTTGTTAAATTGCGGTCTAAACATCATTCCGTCAAATTCTCACGAATTAATATTTTCACCCGTGATCGTTATACATGCCAATATTGCCACAAGCGGGTGCCAACTGAAGACCTAACATTTGATCATGTCCTTCCGATTGCCAAGGGTGGGAAGAAAACGTGGGAAAACATTGTGACGGCTTGCTGGCGATGTAATAATCGGAAAAGCGGAAGAACTCCCAAAGAAGCAGGGATGAAATTACTGAAAGTTCCCGTTAAACCAAAATGGACTCCACGGTTAACCCTGATGATTGGAATCCGCAACGCCCCGGAAAGTTGGCGTGATTATCTCTATTGGAATATGGAATTGGATGCGGAAACCTAGCTAAGTTTTCACTTCACCATTTTCCCCTTGATTGTTCTTCAATCCTCAATCCTGGAAAATCTTGGGAACGCCTTTCCTTCTTATCTGCTAAGCCCTCACTTCACCTTCGCATAGCACTTTTTTGTGCTATATAGAAAACTGGATTAGCAGAATGGAGAGTATAGCGAAAAGCTATGCTCCGATTCCCAAAAAGAAAATTGAACAACAAACAAGTATGTGTCGACAGGTGAAGTTTTAGGAAGCCTCGATTAAGGGGAGAGGCGCACGTTCAGCCTGTTTTCTTCTGCCACAGTTAATACAGACGAGCACGAGAAGCGACATACCTGATTCCATATCCACTTCGCGATCAAGCAACATACTGCCTTGGCATTTTTCACACGTATACATATTAAGACTCCATACTGTGCACCTCGTCTGGCAAAAAGAGCGTCGGTTGTGAAGGACTCCATCAAGTGGGAGCCTCTTCTATCCCAAGCTTGTCTGATAGTGAGAGTGGCAGACATCGACATGGCTCTATCTGCGACGATGTGGAAAAATGAGAATAAAAAAGAACATTTAACATCATAAATGAATAAAGCCCTGTAAAAGAGGATGCGCAATGTATCATAGCCGTCAGTGGAAAAGCTATGGATAATGGGTCTCAATGATCTTTCTTTGTTGAGAGAGATGTCGCTGAGCGGTGTGTTTAGGGAATTACGAAAGGTCTTGATGAAGTTTGAGCAATGATTGACCGATGATGAGGGATATGATTGGATAATTTATGGTACACCAAGCATGAGTGATGCTAGATGAAGGTTACATATGCTTGACGAGAGATGGATGCAGTTAAGGTGTTCTTTTTACAATGTCATTGAGTAGCATGCAGGAAAAAGACTCTGTTCCCGATTGGGTGTCTTTATCTGATGAGCAACTTTTGGATCTGCGAATCTGTGATCTGGATTTGCGGATTCCGGGAACCGAGCTTAGCAAGTGTGTGCGGCAATTAACTCGAGAGTTACGGAGCCAAGGGCTTCTGTTCCGTCCACATATTTGGCTGTCTGATGATTGGTATTCTCCAGATGGTGTGCCTGGATTAGCTGCCCCGTTTTATATGGGGCATCCGCGCTTGGCCAAACTAGAAATGAATCAGATGCTTGAAGTTGAAGGTGGGACTTTTGAGGGATGCATGCGTATCCTTCGGCATGAAACTGGCCATGCTATTGAAAATGCCTACCATCTCCGTCGACGGCGTTCTCGGCAAAAGGTGTTTGGAAAAAGTTCTGTGCCGTATCCCGATTGTTATTTACCCAAACCGTACAGCAAAAGTTTCGTTTTACATTTGGATATGTGGTATGCCCAGAGTCACCCGGACGAAGATTTTGCGGAAACCTTTGCCGTTTGGTTAACTCCTGGATCCCATTGGCGTGAGCGGTATGTCGGATGGCCCGCTCTGAAAAAGTTAGAATATATGGATGGGTTAATGAAGGAGCTCGTTGGGGTTCCACCTATCGTGATCAAAAAGGAACGTGTGGACCCGATTAAGCGGTTGAGAAAAACCTTACGAGAGCATTATCAAAGTAAACGAGCGCGTTACGGATTAGACTACCCCAATTTCTATGCACGTGATTTGCGAAGATTGTTTTCGGGTGATCCAGATAAGGCAGAACACCCTCCTGCTGCGTCATTTATTCGAAAATTTCGAAGAGAGGTACGTCGCAAAGTGGCCGAATGGACGGGTGAATATCAATATACGATTGACCAAGTTCTACAAGACATGATCACACATTGTCGCCAAAAAAACTTACGGTTGGCCATTTCGGAAGATCAGGCCAAAGTTGATTTCACGATTTTATTGACAGTACAAACCATGAATTATCTCCATGGAGGCCGGCATCGGATGGTGCTATGAGAAAACTTCGGGTCATGGTTCTCATGCACCAAGATTTGGTCCCTCCAGATAATCCGGAAGGCGTGGACCTTGCTTCGGTGCCCTGGAAGACCGAATTTGATGTCCTCACGACTTTGACCGATTTGGGACATGAGGTAACGGCCTTGGGGGTTCGTGATGACTTACGAGTCATTGATCAAATTGTGAATGACTGGAAGCCACACATTGCGTTTAATTTATTGGAAGAATTTAATGGGAATCCTGAGTTTGATCAAAATGTGGTTTCGTATTTGGAATTGTTAGGAGTACCCTATACGGGTTGCAATCCTAAGGGGCTGGTGCTTACGCGTGATAAAGGATGGTCCAAAAAAATCATGGCCTACCATGGGATTCGCTGTCCGGATTTCGCCGTGTTCCCCATCGGAAGATCTTTTAAGTGGGTAGGTGAGTTTCCCTTTCCTGTTATTGTGAAATCAATTAGCGAAGAAGCTTCCTTGGGTATCTCACAGGCCTCGATTGTCTATGACGAAGAGAAATTAAAGGAACGTGTGGAATTTGTTCACCAAAATGTAGGGACCAGTGCGATTGCAGAGAGCTATATTGAAGGACGGGAACTCTATGTGGGCGTATTGGGTAATCGACGATTACAGGTCTTGCCCGTGTGGGAATTGGATTTAAAAAACCTCCCCTCAGATGCGTTACCCATTGCGACGGCTCGTGTGAAATGGAGTGTGAAATACCAAAAAAAATATGACATACAATCCAGAGAGGTCGAAGGATTGCCTCCCAAGCTTGTGCGCGCTATTCAACGAACTGCCAAGCGGGCCTATCATATTTTAGGCCTCAACGGCTATGCACGGATGGACTTTCGATTGGATTCCAAAAATCGTCTTTATTTTCTTGAAGCCAATCCCAATGCCCAATTAGCCTATGGGGAGGATCTGGCCGAGTCTGCGGAACGCGCAGGCATGTCCTATGAAGCGCTCATCCAACGGATTCTCAATATCGGCCTGAGCTGGAAACCCGAGGCTCAGCGATAGGCGAGATTTTTCAAGAAAGGGGTCAGACTCGAATTAATTAATTCGAGTCTGACCCCTATTTATTGTGTTTGTGGTTAGTTGAAGGCGAGGAAGCGGTCGCAGCCGTCGATGATGTTGGAGAGAATAACGAGCCCGCAAAAATTAACTTCTTTGCCATAGCCGTCTGTCGAAAGGTTGTGTTGCTGACAGCCATAGGCACAGACGAAGAGTTTTAATCCTTCCTTGGCTAATTCAATAAATCTGGCGTCCTTCAGGTTGAGAACCCCTTCGTCAATAAAATATAGGTAAGTGTCTACTTTATTTGCTAAAGCGGTTTTCGAGAGCTGGTAGACGGTTTCGGCGTTGGGGTTTTTTTGGTTTGTGGAAAGTAGGAGGCCTAATTTTTTATTGGCTAAGACCGGATTGGGGGTGGTGGAGAGATCCATAAGAATTCCTGCAGTTTTACTCTCGTTCCTCTAAGAACTTTTTATAGGATGCCCTAGGGTCTTTGTCAAGCATGAGAGAGATCCTTCTTTTGCTTGACCAGGGTTTTCGCCTCTCTCTATACTTTTACCACTTTATGAGCATTTTGGGCTGAGCAATCAAAGAATTGAGTTGGTAGGTCATGGGTCAACTGACGCATTTTAATGAATCCGGTCGTGCACGCATGGTGGATGTGACCGATAAGCGAGCCACTGAGCGGGTGGCTGTGGCGCAGGGAAAAGTTTGGATGCTGCCGGAAACCCTTGAAAAGATTCAAGAAGGTCGCATTGCCAAGGGGGATGTGTTAGCTGTTGCTCAGGTGGCCGGTGTTATGGGCGCCAAGCGAACGCCTGATGTGATTCCGATGTGCCATCCTCTTTTGTTAACTGGGGTAGATGTGAATTTTGCAGAAAGTTCTGACTGTAATGCCTCTGGACGTTGTTCGATTACCATTGAAGCGACCGTGAAGACGACTGGGAATACAGGCGTGGAGATGGAGGCTATGACGGCGGTCTCGGTGTCAGCTCTGACAATTTATGACATGTGTAAGGCGGTAGATAAAGGTATGGAGTTTGGCGAGATTTTCCTGGTGTCAAAGTCTGGGGGAAAATCAGGGCTGTATCAACGCGATCCTGTGGGGGGTAAAGGGTAAGATCGCGATATTTCCCGGTGTTTCAACGCTCAA
Organism: Nitrospirales bacterium; assembly: GCA_965223685.1. Lineage (GTDB taxonomy): Bacteria > Nitrospirota > Nitrospiria > Nitrospirales > UBA8639 > Nitrospira_E. The sequence goes on along the minus strand of CBDCXG010000002.1, from coordinate 183,080 downwards.
ATATTGACCATGGCACAGGTTAAACTTTTTGGCATGTTGAAGACTCTCGTTGAGGGCCGTAGCATGTTGGATATGCCCTTGTCGGAGGGGGCGCAGGTAAAGGATTTGGTTAAGGCTCTTCATACGCAACATCCAAGTTTAGGTCAGTTGCTACACCAGAAAAAAGTGGTGGTATCGGTCAATCAAGAAATTGCTCATTGGGAGACCGCGCTTGCAGAATCAGATGAAATTGCGTTGTTGCCGCCTTTTGCTGGTGGAGCTTAAACCTTTGAATCACTCGGTTAACTGAGGAAGGTGGAAAATGGACGTTGAGACAGAAGTTGATCTGCTGGTTCGGGTTCAGCAAGAAAATTTTTCCATTGATCAAGAATTAGAACGGATCCGTGCTCGATCGACACGAATTGGTGGAATTGCCATGTTCTTGGGAACTGCTCGTGATCATTCTAAGGGGCATGAGGTCAGTTCCATGACCTTTGAACATTATGAAGGCATGGCTCAAAAAAAGTTGAAAGAAATTCGCGAACGTGCCTTGCAAGACTTTGATATTCTCGAAGCGCTTGTTCTACACCGCTACGGGCCGATTGAAATTGGCGAAAATATTGTGTTGATTATTGTTGGGGCTGAACATCGGGCGGATGCTTTCAAGGCCTGTCAGTGGTGTATTGATGAACTAAAAAAAATCACGCCTATCTGGAAAATGGAGTACACCCCCCAGGGTGAAGTTTGGGTTGAGGAACATCCATAAATCATGGCGTTTGTTGAACCACAAGTGCTGCCTGAGCCGGTGAAAGATTTCTTAGGGCGGCCATTACGGTCCCTTCGTGTCTCGGTTACCGACCGCTGTAATTTGCGCTGTCAGTACTGTATGCCAGAAGAAGACTATGTGTGGTTGCCACGTGAAACGCTGCTGACTTTTAAAGAGATTGTTTTCTTGACGGAGCTTTTTTCAGAGCAAGGAGTGGATCGTGTTCGTATTACGGGAGGTGAACCGCTTCTCCGGAAAGATCTAGCGTCCTTGATTGGGATGCTGCAGAAGAATACCCGTATTCAGGATATTGCCATGACCACTAATGGGGTGTTGCTTGCAGAACATGCACAGAACCTATTTGATGCTGGCTTGCACCGTATTACTGTGAGTCTCGATACTTTAAAGCCCGAACGTTTTAAGGCCTTGACCCGGCGAGATACTTTGGAGCAGGTCTTTGAAGGGATTGAATCGGTGGGTCGGGTTGGGTTTTGTGGCTTGAAGCTTGATACGGTGGCGATGAAAGGCTATAACGACGATGAATTGATTCCGTTGATTGAGTATGGCAAGCGGGTGAAGGGCGAAGTCCGTTTCATTGAATATATGGATGTGGGTGGAGCAAATGACTGGTCGCCTGAGAAAGTTTTTTCACGTAAAGAGATCCTTGCTCTTTTGAGTAACTATTATGGGATGATTGAGCCGCTGTACGAAAGAAGCTCAGCGCCTGCCCAACGTTTTCGTCTTCCTGATGGCACCATCTTTGGGATTATTCCTTCCACGACGACGCCCTTTTGTTCGACTTGTGATCGTAGCCGCTTGACGGCTGACGGCATGTGGTATCTGTGTTTGTATGCCAAGATGGGGTTGGATTTGCGCAAACCCATTCGGGCCCGCCGCACACGAGAAGATTTGGTTTCGATGATTCAATCGGTTTGGGAAACCCGCCGAGATCGCGGTGCGGAGGAGCGCAAGGAGTTAGAGTCAAGCACAGGCCGTGGGAGGTTTATCGAGATCGATCGATTACGTCAAGACCCGCATTTGGAAATGCATGCTCGTGGAGGGTAATGTCTTCGAATCGTTCTTCTTGTTTGTTTTGATGTAATCACTTTTTTCCTCCTCTTTTCACTTTCCAATGTTTGCTTGCCGGTTTCCTGACCCTGTGCTAGAGTTTTTAGATATATGGCCCTATGAATTCTTTTCTTAGCTGACCCCTTATTTTTTAAAGGTTTTTTCTGTTCTCGCATCATGCTCTTAATCCTGCTCATTCACAAAAAGGGAAATATTCTTTAGTGGGATGGTTTAAACGAAGTAAGCCAGAGGCTGCCAAAGGGGGGGCTGTCAATATCATGGAGGGGATGTGGATCAAATGTACGGTCTGCCGTGCGATTATTTTTAAGAGGGAAGTTGAGCGAAATCTTAAGGTCTGCCCCAAATGTTCTTATCATTTTCCCATGTCTATTGAAGAGCGAGTAGAATTGTTGGCCGATAACGGAACGTTTCAGGAGTGGGATGTGGATCTTGTGCCTGACGACCCATTGGAATTTGAAGATACGCTTCCTTATCAAACCCGTATTGAAAATGCCCAGCGAAAAACCAAGAAACAGGAAGCGATTCTCACAGGCACCTGTCAGATACGGGCCATTCCCCTTGCGATTGGTATTTTTGATTTTTCGTTTATGGGCGGCAGTATGGGGTCAGTTGTGGGAGAAAAAATTTGCCGTGCGGTGGATCGAGCCGTGGCTGAGCAACTCCCGTTTTTGTTAGTCACGACCTCCGGTGGTGCTCGGATGCAAGAAGGCACCTTGTCTTTGATGCAAATGGCTAAAACGGCCTCGGCTATTGCCAATCTTCAAGAAGCTCGTTTGCCCTATGTTGTGTTGTTAACTGACCCGACCTTTGGCGGGGTGACAGCCAGTGTGGCCATGTTGGGAGATGTTATCTTGGCCGAACCGAAGGCGCTTGTTGGATTTGCTGGTCCGCGGGTGATCGAGCAAACAATCAAACAACGATTGCCTGAAGGCTTTCAACGTGCTGAATTTTTATTGGATCATGGTATGGTCGACCAGATTGTAAAACGAACAGTGCTCAAAGAAACCTTAGCTACTTTGCTCACGCATTGCGGAGCACGTGCCATGTCCGCGTAGATCATTCCCTTCCTCCTTTGTTTCTTGCCGAGCCTTAGTTGATTCCTGTGTTATCGTATCCAGACACTCTTGACTACCTCTTTGCTCTCCATCGGTTTGGCATCAAGCTTGGTCTTGAAGCCATCACAAATCTTCTTGAACGTTTAGGGCATCCACAGCGGCAGTATCCCACACTTCATATTGGTGGTACGAATGGAAAAGGTTCATCTGCTGCAATGATAGCGGCCATGTTACAAGCTGGAGGTTATCGAGTCGGTTTGTATACTTCACCGCATTTGATCGACTTTCGTGAGCGTATTCGTGTGCGAGATGAAGAGATCTCTGAAGCGCATGTGTGTGAGTTGACGGCGCACATTCGGCAGATTGCTGAGTCAGAAAGTCCCCTCACTTTCTTTGAGTTGACGACTGCGATGGCCTTTCAATATTTCCTTGACCAACAGGTTGATATTGCTGTTATCGAAGTGGGCTTAGGGGGACGGTATGATGCGACCAATGTGTTGGATCCCCTAGGTATTCTCATTACTGGGATTGGGTTAGACCATGAGATTCATCTGGGGCATAGTCTTCCTGAGATCGCAAAAGAAAAGGCCGGTATTATTCATCCCAATAGACCAGTGGTGCTCGGGACAATGCCAAACACCGTAAGGCCTGTCTTTGAGGAAATTGCCGAACATTGTACTGCTCCAATATTTCGCTATGAACAAGAATTTTCCATTTCCGAAGTTAGCCACACGATATTTTCTTACCATGGTATTAAAAGAGAGTTATCTGGTCTTCAGACGAATTTGTTGGGACGACATCAGATGCGTAATGCCGCCTGTGCCTTGGCTTTATTGGAATCGGCCACGGCTGAGCGCTTTCCTATTTCTAATGAAGCTATGATGTTGGGGTTGCAGCAGGTTCGGTGGAGAGGCCGTCTTGAGATTGTTCAACATAATCCTATGGTCATCATGGATGGTTCACATAACCCCCAGGCTGCGAGCGTGTTGATTGACTTTCTCCAATCACAACTTCATGATTGTCCTGACCGGAAAGTCATTATGGTCCTGGGGATGATGGAAGATAAACAGCATGAAAAGTATGTCCAGATTCTCCTCCCGCTCATTGATACCGTGATTCTTACCCAACCAAAGATGAGTCGAGCTGCGACGGTTCATGCGCTTCGAATGAGTGTTCCATGGGCGGGCCTGGAACCTCTTGTAATGCCAGATTCTTGGGAAGCTTACGGCCAGGCGCTGCAGATTGCTTGCCCTTCAGATATCATTTGTGTCACGGGTTCGTTATTCCTGGTTGGAGAAATCTTAGAACGTCTGTCTCGCCCATCTATGAGTAGAAATTAGGTCCGAGTTTGCAGATGAGGATTTTCCCATGTCTGTTTGTGCTGTTGGTTCACCTTTGCTTTTCCCATACGGTCATCTGGGCTGAAGAGCCTGCTCAAGGACAGCAGGTCAATACGCCCACCTCACGAGGAATTCCTGTTGAAATTAACGCGGATCGCATAGAATATGATCAGTTGCGAGAAGAATACCATGCCATCGGATCCGTTGGTGTGACGCGTGGGGCTGTTCGACTGTTGGCGGATGATGCCATCCTTCAAAAGTTAACGGGGCGGTTGTTGGCCGAAGGACATGTTCATCTTCGCGATGGCCATGCCGATGTATGGGCGGAACAACTCGAACTCAATATGAACACCGAGGCTGGAGTAGTGACCAGCGGGCAAATTTTTTGGAAAGAACAAAATTCTTTTGTGACAGGTGAACGATTGCAACGGTATTCCGAGACGCATTATCGTGTAAAGGACGGATCATTTACGAATTGTGATGCGAAGGATGGTGAAATACCAGCCTGGCGCTTCACATTCGATGATGTAGATCTCGATTATGAAGATAGCTTGTATGGGCGAGGGGTGTGGTTTAATGTGAATGATGTGCCGGTTATTCCTCTCCCACCCTTTCAGTATCCTTTAGGTGCTGAGCGTAAATCTGGCCTATTGATCCCTACAATTGGTATCGACAATTCATTTGGGTTTAAATATCGACAAAGTTTCTTCTGGGCAATCAATCCCAGCCAAGATCTGACCCTTTCCCCACAAATTTTGACGAATCGGGGTTATGGGGGTGACGTAAATTATCGCTATATCTGGAGTCGCCAGGCAAAAGGCCAATGGTTTATGAGGGGATTATTTGACACGGAAGAAGAAAAGAAACGATTTCAGTTTCGTGGCGCCCACACTCAACAGTTTACGCCAACTCTTTCTTTTCGTGCGAATCTGAATTATTCCACCGATCGTGATTTTTTGCAGGACTTAAGTAGTTCAGGTGTGCAGCGGGCATTGCCCAGCCAGGAATCTAATCTTACGTTGCTACAACGTTTAGATCATGGAGCCTTATATCTTTGGGGACAATATCTTCAGCCTCTCAATGAGGGAGGGGATACGACTTTTCAACGATTGCCGGAAATTGGCCACCGGTTTTTTTATCCAGGGGTTTTAGGAAGTCCGGTTTCCATGACAGCGGATACCACCTTTGTCCATTTTTGGCGGGAAGAAGGTTTTAATGTTAGCCGATTGGATTTTCTTCCTGGAATGTCTCTTGAGGGGTTACATGTGGGACATGTGCTTGGCCTTCGACCTCAGGCAAAATTTCGGGAAGTGGTCTATTCTCGGGGTGTGACTGACAATTCTCGGCAATCTCGTGCTACCTATTGGCTTGGAGCTGAAGCATTCTCAAATCTTACGAAGCGTTTTTCTCTGGGAGATTCTGGTTCTATACGGCATTCGATCAAACCAAATGTCATCTATGAATATGTGCCTCAAACCCGCCAATCCAAGTTGGTGACCATTGATGCCGTTGATGATTTGATCAATAAAAGTCTTGTCACCTATTCCCTTAAAAATCGTCTTAGCCATGCGGGGTTGGCGGGATCGTCTAATACTTGGTTAGATCTGTTGTTGGCCCAAAGCTATCATATCGGGAATCCTCCTCCATTGGCGTCGAAATTTTCTGATGTTTGGGTCCGCGGAGACTTTCATCAACCTTTAGGCTTTCCTCATTTTCTCTCTGCTTTTAACCTGAGGGTTGATGCCTTTGTTGATCCTCGTCAAAAAGATCTGACGCAATTAAACACCGATGCGCTCGTTCAGGGCCATCGTGCATGGTATCTTTCAGTAGGGCAACGATATGCGAAGGCTGGATCGCGCACTCGCCGAGGGGATATTTGGAATCCTGTTTCATTCAATGAAGTATTCGCGCCGGCTGAAAAAATTCTCTTTCTGACTGCTGGAGGTGGGGTACGACTGCCGGGTGGAGTCACGGTGGGTTCGCGCTGGTTCCATGATTTCCGTACGGGGAAAACTGCAGAGTTAGATGTGGTCGGTCTCTATCAAAATCCATGCCAATGTTTTTCACTCGGTCTCTATTACGTGAGATTTCCTGATCGAGAACAATTTGATTTTCTTGTCAGCTTGACAGGACTATGGGGCTCACAAGGGAATGTGACACAACTGATGAGAGACCTGTTAGGGCCTATTATGGCAGGGGAGCGTGGAGTCCCGTGGGATTATCGCTAGTGATCAGAAAATATGTGAATGGGGTTGTTGCCGCATCTTGCTGGACGGGGCTTATCATATTGGGTTTCCTAGTATTCTCCGGAACAGGTGTCGCTGAAGAAACTCTGGCGGATGAGGTGAGTATTACCGCTGACCACCGGGAAATTTTTGGGATGACATCTGGCGAGGGTATTGCCAGGAAGTCGTTGGAGGCAGGGGAACAGATTCTTGAAATGGAAGCCAAGGGCGTGACAGGATTTGTGCAGACCTCGACTCGATTGCTGGGTTTTTCAGGGAGTCGGCAACGGTGGGTAGAAATACAAATGGCTCCGAGTGATCATATTCTCGCCTGGACTGTGAAGCCACGAATGGTGGTTGTGCAGGGACAAGATGCTCTCTATGGGTTTCTGAGTGAGCAAGCACGTTGGCGGCGAGAGGTATGGGGCGCTGGAGAGACGGTCCTTGAATCTGCTGTCGAAGATCGCGTGGCTCTCTTTGTTACGAATAGACGAGCTGTGGCATTTTCTGCGACAACCGGTGGATTTTTTTCAAAAGATTTACCGGTAAGGAGTCAGATGTATAAGATTCAGATCAATGACACTATAGCGATTCTCCACCTTTCGGATCGCAAGCTGGTGTTTCGGTCAGGATTAGCAATATGGGCTGACTTGCGCTAATGAAATGGGAAAACTCAGAAGTAAAAAGGAATGAGCGAGGAGTAAAAAGTTAAAACGTGAGAAGTTAGATGTGGAAGTAAGAGGAAAAACTAGAACTAGTTTGGCAAGATTTTTAATTTGAAGAGAGGTTTGAGGTGGGTTGTGGTTCTTTGGTGAGTCCTGGGTAATCGACGCCGATCGGTGCATGGGAACAATAACGTCCCCACCATTGAATGACTTCTTGAAGGAAGGGGTCTTCTGGTCCTGTCGCAAAGAGATGCCCATAAAGATATCCGGTCTGTGTATCAAACAGGATAAATATGGGCATAGATGAGGGCTCTGGTGGTAGTGCCGTTTCCATATAGGTGTTTCCCTGAGTCACAGTCTGCTAGAGCTCTTTTCTCTTTTCGGCCATTGAGAAGAATTCCTTAAATCTATCATCTTCGGTAAGGGAGTATGGTGCAAAACGATCTAGAAAAGTGTTGAAAAAGTTAGGGGTTTGGAGCTTTGTTAGGGGAGGTTTTTTAGAGCATCTTCGTCAGAAATTCTCTGTGGAAGCTTGATTTCCTTCCTTAAATGGGGTAGCAATGGCATTGATGTTGACTGCGAGCGTTCAATATCCATAGAAGATGTCTGTACAAAATATCCTAGATCATGAGAATGATGAGGGAGGTAAGTCATGGAATCATTGCCGTCTACTGAATCCACGATAAAACAGCGAGCAGCCAAAATTCTTCTCGTGGAAGATGAACAGGATATACGGGAAACCATAAAGTTACAATTAGAAGATGAAGGGCATGAAGTGATAGAGACGGAATCAGGGAGTCAGGCATTGGTATTAGCTGAATCGACCACCTTCGATCTTGTGTTAACCGATGTCATGGTTCCTGATCTCAATGGTATTGAGCTTGTGGAGAAGATGAGTCAATGGCCTTCTCCCCCGGTGACGGTGGTCATGACGGGGTATGGATCTGTTGAAATGGCGGTCAATGCGATTAAGGCCGGAGCCTTTGAATTTTTGTCGAAACCCTTCTCGGTTGATGTACTCAGTGCCACAGTGACCAGCGCCTTACGCGTCAAGTCGCTTCAGGATGAAAACTCGGAACTGAAACAAACGGTCAAAGGACAATTTAGTCTTGGCAAGTTGGTGAGCTCGAGTCAGGTGATGAAGGAAGTGTTTCAACTGATTGAGTGTGTGGCCGATACCGATAGTACGGTTCTCATTTTGGGCGAAAGCGGGACTGGAAAGGAACTCATTGCGCACACGATTCATGCCAATAGTACACGGCATCAAGGAAGTTTAATTCCGGTGAATTGCGGGGCTATTCCTGAAGCTCTCTTGGAGAGCGAGCTTTTTGGTCATGAAAAAGGGGCGTTCACTGGAGCGGTGGCTGCTCGGATCGGTCGCTTTGAATTAGCGTCAGGCGGAACGATTTTTTTAGATGAAATCGGTGACTTAAGTCCTCCTTTGCAAGTCAAAATCCTTCGAGTGCTTCAGGAGCGTACGTTTGAACGGGTTGGTGGGTCACGGACCTATAAATCGGATGCTAGGGTGATTGCTGCCACGAATCAAGACCTTGAGAGTTTAGTGGCAGCTAAACAATTTAGAGAAGATCTTTTTTACCGTTTGAATGTTGTGCCTGTTCTGGTGCCACCCCTTCGGCAACGAGTAGAGGATATTCCCCTCTTGTTACAGCATTTTATCAAGATGTTTAATGAACGCCGAAAAGCGGAGTTGACAGGTGTATCGGATCAGGCCATGGCGTTACTTTGTGAATATCCATGGCCAGGAAATGTTCGAGAAATTGGTAATATTGTTGAACGCATTGCGATTTTGAAACGACGAGGCTTGATTGAACCTGAAGATTTACCTGAAAAAATTCGCCGTCTTCCCTCTGATCATCTTCCAACCATGCCTGCAGCTATTCCAGTCGGCGGGTTGGATCTTTCGCGAGCTGTTGAAGAATTTGAAAATCGGTTGATTCTCGAGGCCCTTGAGCGAACCAATTGGGTCAAAAGTAAGGCAGCCCGCCTTCTACAAATCAACCGTACGACCCTTATTGAAAAATTGAAAAAGAAATCACTTGCCGAAGTGGTGGCACAACGTGCTTCTCCTCCAGAAAATTTGGTTGATGCCTGACAGGTTCACCTGTTTCCCCTTCCTCTTTTGCTGCTTTTGTCATTCGATTTATCAGCCTAAGTTTTTGACCCTTCCGTCAACGCATTGACGTCGGCAGTTTCTTCCCATCGAGGGTTTCTTTGAAAAAACCCCTCATTTCTCAACAAAATTTCCGATCGGTCTTTTTGATCCAGGTAAAAAATTCTCGGGTCCAGTTTTTGCTGATATACATCTTTTACGTTGGGGGGCAAACGGAACGTGAGAAAATTTCTCTGGATGGTCGGGGTAGCTGTCCTTTGGCCTAGTACGGCAGTAGGTGGCGCATGTTCAGAATTTCCCTGGCATTATCCTCGAGATATGGTGATGCCACATCTGGTTAAAGAAGGTCAGGAGGCGATCAGAGCCGGGGCTTGGTTAAAAGCGCAGGAAAATTTTTCTTCCTATCTCCGAGAACATGATGAAGGGGTCTTTGCAGACGGCACTCGGTGGGTGCTGGCTTGGCTTCCAGATGTCATAGATGAGCCAGGAAAAAAGTTCTTGAAACAGATTGAACGTTTGCAGGCCATGAAAGCTGACCATCCGGACAGTGTCTACGCACCGTGGGCCCTATGCTCTATAGGACAGTTGTATTGGGACGCTGGGTGGCATTCAGAAGCCAATGGATTTTTTGAAGAATTTCTCACGTCCTACCCAGAGCATCCTTTGGCAGGAGGAGTCATGGTTGAAGCAGGATTGGGCTATTTAGAGAAACAGCAATATTTGGAAGCGGCATTGATTTTACGGCGTGTTGTTGAAGAGCCAAAGTGGGAAAACCATCGACTCCCTGGTGCCCTGGGATTAGCTGATGCAACTGCCATGTCTAAAGCCTGGAAGCAAGCTTACTATTGGTATCGTGTGGTTGAGGCTGAAAATCCTGAACTCATTCGGCAATCAGAGCATTCGTCTTATTTTTACGGGTTGACGGAAATGGCTATTGGAGATCCGCAAAAAGCCATTTCTCGATTACTCACTACCATAAACCTTCATCCTCAGCAGGATATTGCTGGGCGAGCCTTCCTCCGTATTTCTGAAAAATTTTTGACAGAGAGACAAGAATTTTTATCTTTATGGTTTGCCGAACAAGCTAAGATCAGATTTGAGGGGAAGGAACCAGGTCGTCGAGGTCTCGCCGCACAAACTCGATGGGTTGTGGACTTTTTGTCAAAAGAGCATACGAAGGAAGAATGGGTGAGGTTGTATCAACGTTTGGATGATCTTGAAATCTACTTATCCGTATCCTGGGACAATGTGGTGGAAATTGCTCGAGTCTTGAGCCAAGCCCCAGAAGAAGATTTAGTTGAGGAAAGTCTATTGTGGTTGGGCCGGGGATACCTTGCTCTAAACGATACGCCTGCAGCCATTGAGTCCTTTATGAATGTAGCCATTGGCGCAACTTCGGAAACATGGCGACATGAAGCGCAGCAACAATTAAGTGGGATTCTTAATGAAGAGATTCAAAATTTCTATAAGCAGAAGGCCTGGGTTGCACTGCTTAAATTTCATAAAGAACAGCAGGAGGCGCTGAACCTCATTCCTTTATCACGCGAACGAGTGAAGGCTGTGGCTCAGGCGTATCAACAAGTGAATCTCCCCTCAAAAGCGATGCAGTGGTATGAGCAATTATTAAAAGATCATCCATCAAGTCCGTTACGCGAGGAAATTTTCGCGCAACGGGTGTTCCTGGCGGAAGTTCAAGGCCATGGTGCAGTACTTCAAAAGGCTGGTGCGAAATATGTGCAAGAATTTCCGAAAGGCCAGTGGCGGGCAAAAGTTTCCACCGCGATGGGTATGGAATCATTAGAACGAAAAAACTATCCAGAAGCGATTCAATTCTTTACAGACGTCTTGCCATATGTACATGAAAAAGCGTTGGAACGCTATATCCTTCGTCACCGGGCTTTTGCGTATCAGGAGTCAGGAAAAAGAGAATTGGCACTTGAAGATTTACGGAAGGTGGTTGCTCTTAATCCATTAGAGATGGCGAATGTCGTGCGGTTGGGAGACTTTCTCTTTGATCAAGGTGACTATGCTGAGGCGGAATCTTTGTATGACCAAGTGCTTTCATCGGATGCACCCGTTGCCTTAAAGGCGTGGGCAAAGTATCGGGAGGCATTGGCTTTGGAATATCAAGGGAAGGCAGCGGAAGCAAACAAGCTTTTGGTGGAAGTCGGACAGTTAGAAGCGCAATCTCCAGAGTTTGAAAATACGATCCGTGCGGCTGCTGTCGCGGTGCTGGATGAGTTTTCTTTAAAAGATAAATTAAATGTGAGGGGAGTCAAGGATGCAAGTTAAATTGCCTGGTTGTGGCTTGAAGCTTCGGCAAGAAAAATGGGAGCAGCATGGCCGTTAATTCTCTTTCCTCATCCCATGCCCGGTCATTATATGTGGGCATTAGAAAAAGAAAAGCGGATGTGAATTCGCCTCAGCGTATAGGACTGGCAGAGGAAGAACGTCATCGCCGTTTAGTAAGTCTTGGAGAAAAGGTTAGTCGTTTGGCTCATGATATTCGGAATCCATTATCGAGTATTGAGTGGTTTGCCACTTTGTTGGGGCGTGAGGACCATAGTCAGGAAGAGCGGCAGGAGTTGGCAAACCATTGTATTCAAGCCGTTCGTTCATTAGATCATTTGGTTTCTAATATGTTGGTGTTTAGCGCTCCTATAAATAAGGATCGGGAGCCCGTCAATCTCTATTCAATCATTGATCATGTGGAGCTCCTGGCGCTCTATCCTCTGCGAACAAAGCGATTAACGATTCATCATCAGCGGAAAGATGGGCTGCACCCCATCATTATTCATGGGCATGAAAGCCTATTACAGCAGGGGCTGCTTAATATTTTGATGAATGCCATTCAGGCTTCACCACCCGATAGTGCTATTGAGATTTATTGTCAGCAAACATCGCGATTAGTTGAACAACAAGGGAAGAAGCAGAGTATGCAGGGGGTAATTCTCAAAATTCGAGACTTTGGATGTGGGATGTCTGATGAAGAACTTTCCCATGTATTCCACCCATTTTATTCTAACCGAAAAGGAGGCACAGGCCTTGGTCTTTCTATTGTGAAGCAAATTGTCCACATTCACCACGCTATGATTGACATGAATAGCCAAGAAGGAAAAGGGACGACGGTCGAACTTTTTTTCCCTCAGTAAAGGAGAATGGCATGCTAGAGACTGAGAGTGGGGCAAGTCGTGGAATCCTCGTTGTTGAGGATGATGAACAGTTGCAAACGGCCTTAAGTAAAGTTTTAAGCCAGCATGGGTATGAAGTGACGGTAGCAAGAGATGGGTATGAAGGGTTGGAGCATGTTGAACGAGATGCCCCTTGGCTAGTGCTGACAGACTTGAGCTTGCCTGGTAAAGGGGGGATGGAATTTTTACGAGAGGTACGAACGCAAGGCTATCATATGCCGGTGGTAGTTATGACGGCTTATGGGGGAGTGGATGTGGCGGTGGAAGCGTTGAAATACGGGGCTACGGATTTTCTCCAAAAGCCGTTTCCATTTGATCGACTCGAAAAGCTTATTCAGCAATTAGACGATGATCGGAATGAACAGGGGGAAATTCCTAGAGCGCCTCAAGAAAAAAATGCTTTTGGGGAATCACAGGAAGGGTTTTTGACTCGGGACCCTAAAGTCCTTCAAACCTTAAAAATGTTGGATATGGTGGCAAGTAGTTCGGCAACCATTTTAATCCAAGGAGAAAGCGGGACAGGAAAAGAAGTCCTCGCACGACATATTCATCGAAAGAGTACACGAGCTCATCAACCCTTTGTGGCCATTAATTGTGCAGCATTGCCTGAAGGTCTTTTAGAAAGTGAATTATTCGGATATGAAAAAGGCGCATTTACCGGAGCACTGACGCGGCGGGCTGGAAAGTTTGAGTTGGCCCATCAAGGCACTTTGTTGTTAGATGAAATCGGTGAAATGAGTCTTGGGCTGCAGGCCAAATTATTGAGGGTACTCCAAGAGCGAGAGGTTGATCGTTTAGGCTCGCGACAGCCAATTTCTGTCGATGTGCGAGTCATCGTGACGACCAATAGAAATCTTGCACAGGAAGTTCAGGCTGGTCGGTTCCGAGAAGATGTGTATTATCGGCTGAGTGTCATGCCTTTCACCCTTCCGCCGTTACGGGATAGACCAGAAGATATTCAATTGTTAGCGGAGCAATTTGCCCTTCGCTCGTTCCGAAGAAATAATCGTCCCTGGAAAGGGATTTCCGATGAAGCCATGATGCATTTGAAGAGTCGGCCATGGAGAGGCAATGTTCGTGAATTAGAGAATGTGATCGAGCGGGGTGTTCTCTTGGCAGATAATGGCACCTTGCAAATAGAACATTTTCAATTTGATGAACCAACATTAACATCCGGGGCCACGCATGCGCCGACCGGCACGATTTGGGAAATGGAACGGGATCTCATTCTTAGGACATTAGAAGCTCATAATGGCAATCGAACGCATGCCGCCAAGACCTTAGGAATAAGTATTCGAACATTACGGAACAAATTACGGGAATATCGGCAGCTCAATGGAGGGCTATTAGGAGTGTGAGAAGTATAGATGGAGTCTTGCTGAGAGATTCTGTTTTGCATGCTCCTTGCAGAAATGGTCGGCAATTTTTTCCCAAGATAGGAATTATTTTCAAATGAAGGGGATCTATTAAGTAATAGATGGTGTCTTATGAATCTCTTTTTGATCCTGTCCAATGATTGACAAGTCTGGTGAGTGGCATTGGTGTTGCTGCTTTATGGAGAAAGTTAAAGTCGTAGACCAACATCAAGGAGGTAGATGATGATCTCTCCCTGGGATCCAGGAACGCTGTTATTTGAACGTGCATTGGATGTGCGCAGTGGGATTCATGAAACCATTGCTTCCAATATGGCCAATGAAGAAACGCCAGGGTATAAGGCGAGGCATCTGCCATTTTCAGAAACATTTTCTGCCGTTTTGCAAGGAGAAGGGTCATTGAGTCCGGCACTCACAAATCCACGACATTTGGGCGGGCAGTCAGGTAACGACATGATTTTTCAACATACGATTAAGCAAGATGCCGGTGCTGGTATTGACGAAAACACTGTCAATCTCGAAAAAGAGATGACTCTCATGGCTGAAAATACCATTCTCTATATGGCGGTCAATCAATTTTTAGATGGGCGATTTGAAGGTTGGAAACGGGCTATTGATGAAGGACGAGGTGGTTGAACGTTCTGAGAAGTAAGGGGCAAAACGTAAGGGCTAAAGAAGAAATATTTTCTGATTTTTGCCAATTACTCCTCACTTCCACCTCAATGAATGTACAAGGAGAATTATATGAATCTTGATCGAGTATTTGCGGTAGTGGGTTCGGCGTTAGACTCGCAAAGACAACGGCTCAATATTATTGCTGGAAATTTGGCAAATGCCGAATCTACACGTTCACCCAATGGTGGTCCTTATATCCGGCGAGATGTAGTGTTTCAAACGGTCTCAACGGATCAATCATTTCATTCTGTATTTAATAGTGCGTTTGGCGACCCAGCAGAGCCTGCAGGAGTCCAAATCAGTGACATCATTCAGGATTCGAGACCATTACGCACAGTGTATGACCCTGACCATCCTGATGCCGATGCCAAGGGCTTTCTTCAGCTCCCCAATGTGAATCCTATCGAGGAAATGGTGAATCTCATTTCGGCAACACGAGCCTATGAGGCCAATATTGCTGTGATGGAAACTGGGAAAACTATGACTCTTCGGGCATTGGAAATGGGGCGTTAAACTCAAAATTCGTGAGGAGTAAAGGGTGAAATGTGAAAAGCTAGAGAACCGAAG
The DNA here is from genome assembly GCA_965223685.1 of Nitrospirales bacterium. Classification (GTDB taxonomy): domain Bacteria; phylum Nitrospirota; class Nitrospiria; order Nitrospirales; family UBA8639; genus Nitrospira_E. The sequence continues at coordinate 168,024 of CBDCXG010000002.1, read as the reverse complement.
AATCGGTGTTTCGTTGTCCAACAAAATGAGAAAGGAATTTTCAGATGGATTATCTCCAAATAAAAGGTATTGAGGGTATACCAGAGCCTTTTGGCAGTCCTCCTGTCAAACCAGGTCCTCAAGGAGGGCAAGGGTTTGGTGATGTCCTGAAAAATGCCGTGGAAGCGGTGAATGCAATGCAGCATGAAGCGGGGCGTTTAGAGGATGCCGTGGCAAAAGGAGAAAGTGTGAATATTCATCAAGCTGTCATTGCGGGAGAAAAGGCTGGACTCTCATTCCGCTTACTGATGCAAGTTAGGAATAAGATGATTGATGCGTATCAGGAAGTAATGCGAATGCAGGTGTGAGCCTTATCATTGGCTATTAAAGGATTTTGGTCCTAACGAACAAATCCGTCTTCCAGTTTTCGAATTGTTTGGATATTTATGGCGACATTTGCAGAAAGTCTCACAAGTAATATTCAGGCCTTAACATTAGGGCAGCGCATTGGAGTCGTAGTGGTCTTGGCTTTGGCCATTGCGACGATTCCTCTGTTGATGATGTTGGGGAAAGAACCGGAATTAGTTGTCTTATTTTCCCAATTAGATTCTGAAGATACGCGTGCCATCATTCAAGAACTCGGAAAAATCGGTGTGACCTATGAAGTCGGGGAAGGAGGAAATACTGTTCATGTTCCAGCTGAGCGTGTGCATGAATTGCGTCTGCAATTAGCTTCCGTAGGTCTTCCAGAGTCGGCAGGTGTGGGATTTGAAATTTTTGATCGAACAGGGATTGGTGTCACCCCCTTTACGCAACAAATGAACTATCGTCGTGCTCTCCAGGGAGAATTAGCTCGAACAATTAGTCAAATCTCACAGGTAGATCGTGTTCGTGTACATTTAGTCATTCCTGAAAAACGCTTGTTCTCTTCCGAGCAAAAGCCTGCTCAAGCGGCTGTTGTGCTGACCTTGAAACGCGGTAAGCCATTAAGTGGGGCACAAGTAAAAGGCATTGTGCATTTGGTGGCTAGTAGTGTCGAAGGATTAGATCCTAGTCAGGTAACCGTGGTGGATAATCATGGGGAAGTATTGAGTCAAAATTCGATGGATAGCGAGGCGCAATTAACGGCGACTCAGATCGAAACACAACGTCGAGTGGAACATGATATCGAGCAACGGGTCCAAACCATGTTGGATCAGGTTCTGGGACGCGATAAATCAGTCATTCGCGTGACGGCGCCATTGGAGTTTCGCCAAGTGGAAATTACGGAAGAGAGTTTTGATCCTAATAGCCAGGTTGTTCGAAGTGAAAATCGCAGTCAGGAAAAAATCATGGAGAAGGGGGCGCAAGCTGGTGTGCCAGGTGTTCGGAGTAATGTCCCGAATGATTTAAAACCCATCAGTGGGTCTGGTCCTAAAGAAGCAAAACGGAAGAATGAGACATTAAATTATGAGGTGAATCGCAAAGTCAGCAAAATTATTGAGCCGACCGGTGCGATAAAACGCCTCAGTGTAGCGGTATTGGTTGATGGGATCTATGAGCCTGTGGATGGGGCTGATGGACAAGCTGAGAATGGAGTCAGCGACAAAAAATATGTGCCGCGATCCGACCAAGAAATTCAAAGCCTTATTCAGATCGTGAAAAAAGCTGTTGGGTTTTCGGAAGAACGTGGCGACCAAATAGAAATGGTCAATGTGCCCTTTGAGACACCTGCCGTTCAGGAGGGCGAAGAGGGGATCACGGCCGGTGTTCAGGCGTTTCTAGGAACATGGGGAGGATTTCTCAAGCCGGTCTTGTTTTTCCTTTTGGGTGTGATGGTGCTCTGGTTTGTGATTCGCCCGATGGCTTTGAATCTAAGTAAACCCTCTGCTCCGGCTGTTGCGTTACCTCAGGCAGGATTGCCAGCTACGGTGACTGAATATGAGGAGCAAATCACTGAGACGCCACAAGAGCAGGCATTGAGGCTCGCGGCTGATAATCCTGCTACTGCGGCTCAAGTGATTCGAACCTGGATAAAAGAAGAGCAAGAAGAAAAGGCCTAGTTTGTGGGAGAACATTTATCGGGATATGAAAAAGCTGCCATTTTACTTTTGGCTATCGGCGAAAGCTCAGCTGTAGAAGTTTTGAAAGTGTTGGACCAAAAAGATATTCGCCAGATTGGTACATATTTAGGAGCGTTAGTCAACGTTGGACAAGAAGAACATCGATATGTGTTGAAGGAATATATGGAATTGGCGGGGGCTTCCGGTTTAAGCGTGGAAGGCAAAGCGTACCTAGCCAAAATTCTTAATGCGGCATTAGGGAAAGACAAAGCACGCCGTATTCTCAGTTCCTTGAATAATTCAGAAAACGCCGGATTCGAGACCTTGAAATCATTGGATGCGGTCTCAATTGCAAACTTGCTGACGTTTGAGCATCCCCAAACGGGAGCGCTCATTTTGGCAAATTTAGAATCCGATCAAGCGGCTGCGATCTTGTCCTTGCTTCCAGCGCATAAACGAGATGCCGTTGTATATCGTCTTGCTACAACAGAAGAAGTGTCTCCAAATATGGTGGATGAATTGAATGGCGTTCTTCAAGAAGAACTGCGTCTTGGATCCTCTAAAAATGCTATTCCCGTTGGGGGAACTGGAATGGTTGCTGAAATTTTAAATTCGGTCAAGAAAAATGTGGAAGGGGAAATTCTTACGGCTTTGGAAACCAAGGATCCCGATGTGGCCGAAGAAATACGCGGCAAGATGTTTGTATTCGAAGATTTGGAATCTGTAGATGATCGTGGAATGCAGGAACTCTTGCGCGAAGTTAGCAAGGAAGAATTGCTCTTAGCCCTTAAACCCGTTGATGGTCCGCTACGTGATAAATTTATGAACAATATGTCCAGTCGTGCAGCTGAATCTTTGAAAGAGGATATGGAGACACGCGGTCCAGTTAAGTTGAGTGATGTAGAGGCGGCCCAACAAAATATTATTAAGACCACACAGCGCTTGGCCAGCGAAGGCCGAATTTCCCTTGGAGGAAAAGGGGAAGAACAGATGGTGTAAGGGAAAGTATGGATCAAAAGGCGCATGTAACAAAATTTGTGATGACGGAATTGGTCCCCAAAGGGGCGAAGGATCAGGAAAACGAGGCGCAGCAGCATGATTGCTCTAATTTGCAGCAGCAAGCTTTTGATCAAGGTCGTCTGAAGGGCATCGAAGAAGGTCGAGCGCAACTTCAAGCAACTGTAGATGAGCAACTGACACGGGCAATACATTTGGCCAATGAGATTGGGCGCGCTCGGGTGGCTGCACTTGAAGAGCAAGATCGCGATATTGTGGAAGTAGCGCTGGCGATTGCTCAAAAAATTCTTGTACGTGAGATAGAAACAGACAAAGAGCTGATTGTGCGACAAGTTCGACAAGTCTTGGCGCTTCTCCTTGACAAAAAATTAGTAACGGTCAAGGTGCATCCGCAAGATCTTCAGATCTTGCAACCCCTTCATCAAGCTCTGCAAACAGAATATTTGAATGGTGATCATCTCGTGCTTGAAGGAGATGAGAGTATTCAGCCAGGAGGTTGTCTCGTGGAGCAATCTGGCTTGCAGTTGGATGCTCGTCTGGAACAACAACTAGAAACCGTGGCCACCGAATTTGGATTGGAGCCCACCCCCTCATGAGCAGTGGTGTTATTACACAGCGATTGGAGGAATTGTCTACCATAACCGTGACGGGTCGTGTTGTGAAAGCGGTTGGACTGACATTAGAAGCGACTGGGTCTGGGGCCACCGTAGGACAGCGGTGTCATATCTTTTCTCAAAGACGACAATCTATTTTAGAAGGAGAAGTTATTGGATTTCGAGAACAACGGGTGGTAGTGATGCCATTTGGTTCTGTTCGGGGCATTGGTGCCGGAGATTCGGTGAGATACGACCCCAGCTCCCCACGTCTGCTTGTTGGCCAGCATCTGTTAGGTCGAGTGGTTGATGGTTTAGGTCAGCCAATTGATGAAAAGGGCCCTCTTCCCCGAAGTCAACGCTATCCCCTCTATGCCCCGGCTCCAGCTCCTTTGAAACGGAAACGGATTTCGACTCCAATGGATTTAGGTATTCAAGCCATTAATGCCTTATTGACATGTGGCGTGGGACAGAAATTAGGTATTTTTGCAGGGAGCGGTGTAGGGAAAAGTGTGTTGATGGGTATGTTGTGTCGCCATACTAAAGCCGATGTCAATGTGATTGCTCTTGTAGGAGAACGTGGCCGTGAAGTGAAGGAATTTCTTGAGCGGGATTTAGGGCCGGAAGGTCTTCGACGCACAGTTGTGGTTGTCGCGACCTCTGATCAGTCGCCTTTAGTTCGTGTGCGAGCAGTCTTTGTCGCGACGGCGATAGCCGAATTTTTTCGGGATCTTGGCAATCATGTGTTGTTGCTGGTGGATTCTTTAACCCGGTTGGCTCATGCTCAACGAGAAGTCGGGCTTGCTGCTGGGGAGCCTCCGACAACGAAAGGGTATCCGCCCTCGGTCTTTACCTTATTTCCACAAGTCTTGGAAAGGGTTGGGCCATTGGAAAACGGCTCGATTACGGGCCTCTATACGGTCTTGGTGGATGGAGATGACTTAAACGATCCCATTGCTGATTCAATGAGATCAATTTTAGATGGCCATATTGTTTTAACTCGTCAATTAGCCATGCAGGGGCATTTTCCTGCAATTGATGTCTTGCAAAGTATTAGTCGAGTCATGTCCGATATTGTGTCTGATGCACATGCGGAAGCCGCAAAAAGTATTATTCGGATGATGGCAGAGTACCGTAATTCTGAAGATTTGATCAATTTGGGTGCCTATCAGCAAGGAAGCAATGCACGTTTAGATGTGGCCATACAGATGAAAGATTCGATTGATCAATACCTTCAACAACGTCGAGAAACTGCTGTAAGTTTACAAGAAAGTTATCAAAATCTGGAGGTCTTGGCTGACAAAAGTCGAGGCTCTCTTGTTGCAAAGAGGCCAGCCCCATGAATTGGACCACGCTATTACGGTTTCGAAAACAGGTCGAAGACTTGGCCCGGGAAGAGGTGGCACTGGCTGAATGGGAAAAAAGTCAGGAAGTCTCCAAGCGACATGAATTAATGCACGAAATGGAAGAGATCGTGGCCGAAATGGAAGAGCAAATACAATTAGGGATTGATACTTTGCTAGCGGAAGAACGCTATCAGTTGCTGGATCGGCTTGGGATGGCGATGGAAGAGCGTATGCAACAGATTCAGCAATTGGAAGAAAATTTGGCAGGTCTTCGTGAGAAATTAAAAAAGGCCTATCATGCCAGACGGGTTGTCGAATTGGTTATTGCTAAAAAAGAAGCGACTGTTTTGAAAAAAATTGCTGAACAAGAACAGCGGATTCAAGAAGATATTTCGGCACATGCGTTTATTCATGCCAATACTGAAGAAATGACCCAGTAGAACAATGTTGCCTAGTCGTCGTAAAACTTTCTGGTGGTTATGTGTAGCAATGCTATGGGCGACAGCGGTGTGGTCGGTACAAGCAACGACAGAACAGCCCTCGGACGATTCTCATGAAAATCAACAAGTTGAAGAGGATTACAGTGATGAGCCTCGTAGTGAAGAAGCAACCTTGTTAGAAGAACTTCAGGTTCGCCTAAAAGAGGTTGAAGAGCGGGAACATGCTTTGCAGCTACGCGAAGAACAAGTCTTGTCATTACAACGTGATGTTGAAGCCTTGGCCGCTCGGCAAGCCAAAGAAGCCAAGCGGCTAGAACAAGAAGCTTCTGCCTTAAGCGAAGAACAGCGGCGGTATTTAGAGCAAGACCCAGCATTGGTTCACTTGCTCAAGATTTATGAGTCAATGGATCCAGAAGAAGGGGCATTGCGAATCGAACAAATGAAAGAAAGTCTGGCATTGGACATTTTGGCCGGAATAAAAAATAAAAAGGCGGCAGGGATCTTGGCTGGAGTGAAACCAAAGAAAGCGGCGAGATTGTCTGAAGGGCTTCGCAAGTATCGGGAAATTAAACTAGGCCGGCAAGTGAATACGAAAACAGCAAAATAACCCATGAGTTCACTTCTCTCCATTTTCTTGAATCCCCAGCCTAACCCTCATGGAGCAACAGCTCTGGGAGAAACCACGGCATCGTCAGGGGAAGTTACCAAAGAACAATCAAAGTCCTTTGCTCAAACCTTTGATCAAGCGCTTCCTCAAGTGCCTCAAGAGCACGGTCATGTGACGGCGTTGCTCAAGCAATTGCAATCGTTAGTTCAGACTCAATCACAACCACAACTACAACTACAACAAGAAACTGAGACAACTCTTACCGTGGTGACAAAGGATGTTCCGCACATTAAGGAATTGAAGAATCCCGCATTACTCTCCAGAGTATTAGAGGAAATCCATTTGGCCCAGAGAGAAGACACTCCTGAAGAAACCCTATTGTCATTTGTGGATGCTGATGGAGTTCTAGACCTTGAAAAGCTCTTGTTGGCCCTTTCATCAACTCTAACCGATGCTGATCAACATAGCGAGGCTGACCAACATAAGCCTATAGCTGTTCACAATCAGGGAGATGTTATTGGAGAAAGTGCTTTGCCTGTGGCAGGCCTAATACATGGGCTTTCTGGCTTTCAAGGCATTCAATCTTCTGCAGCTCTGAGCCTTCAAGGTTCTAGGGTACAACAAACAGAAGGTGATCTCACTTTAGCGACTGTGAAACACACATCAGAAATACCTGGAAACAGGCTTGGGAACACAGGAGTTACGTTATCCAAACCTCCGGAGGTCGGATCTAGTTATTCGCAGAATTCGATAGGAAAGTTGGCTGAGCCTGAAGTGATTCCACAGACGCTTGCGCAGGGAGCGACTCTTAAGAATGAACACTTGTCCCTCAAGACAGACAACGTTCTTTCAGGAAATACGAGTACTTCAATTCCAAAAGTTCCTTTGAGCGGATTGCCCCAAGCGGACGCTTCCATTGTAGATAGCCAGGCTCGACAGCAGTCTAGCCTCTCAAACGTTTTGCCCTCTCTGACACGGACAGATCAGAGGCAAGTGAGTTCTGCTTCTCCTCCAACTACAGTGCAACCAGAAGGGCCTGGTGGGTTTATTCGGCCTGAATTGGCAAATCAGATAAGTGGGCAAACGTTACCTGGAAGTCTTTCACGGTTGAGGGAAGGAGTTAGTGCTGGGAATGAGCAGCAGAGGGCTGTGCCTGCTGACCTATTGGGGGAAACAGGTTTGTTAGGCAAAGGCGATCGTGCGCAAAGTATGGTCGAGACATCCCTGAAAAGTCTGAGTGTTGATCTAAGTGGGGGACAAGGGTTGGGGAATGGAATGAGCCAATTCTCACATTCTCAATCTGGTTTTCAACAGTCCTTGATGTATCCCAACCAAGGAGTTGGTTTGCGGGCACTAGAAGAGCGTGGTCAAGAATTTCCTGTCCCGGCTCTTCAACGATTGCAAATGGATGTTCAATTGACAGAAAACCAGCGAGTACAAATTGATGTCGGTGTGCAGCATAGACAAGTGTATGCAGGGTTGATTGTGGATCATTCGGTATTACGAAATCTTGCGAATCAATTTGTGCCCCAATTAGAAAATCAATTGAATCAAGTTGATTTAGAGTTGCAAGAATTTTCAACAGAAGTTCGTGACGAACGTGAACAACAGGCACATCAAATGTTTGATAAGTCTCAAGGTCAAACAATGGAGAGACCTGGGAAAGGCTCTCAAAGTGAGGGAGTTCTCACTCAGAATTCCCTAGGGCTATCAGATGAAGCAAACCTGCATTTTGTGGCCTGAGAGAGAAAACGAGATGATGATACATGGTTTGCTAAGGAGTTAAGAAATATGGATTCATTAAATCCCACAGCCTCAAATTCTATTGCAACCGCAACAGCCGCTGCAGCAGCAAACGCATCTGCGGCTGAGCAAAACAATGTCCAAGCTGCAGTGTCGGAATTAGGTGCCGATGTGTTTCTTCGGCTGCTGGTTACACAACTCCAAGCCCAAGATCCTACTAATCCAGTAGAAAATGAGGATTTCGTGGCACAATTGGCGCAGTTCTCAACATTGGAGCAAACAACTAATACCAATGATTTACTTGAAGATTTAATTACCCAAGATACACAGCGTACAGAGTTGAGTCTAGTTAATTTAATTGGACGGACGGTGGTTTCTCCAAGTGATACTGTGAACGTTGGTAAAGATGAGCAGCCTCTATTGAGCTATGCTTTAGGGAAAGAGGCAAATTTTATGAGGATTGACATTCTTGATGCAAAGGGTCAATTTGTTGGGAAAATCGAGTCGAATGTTTTTCAAGAAGCAGGAGCCAATCAAGTACAGTGGGATGGTCTAGATAAAAATAAGAATCGAGTTCCAGAAGGCACGTATCAGTTTAAGGTCAAGGCCGAGGATCTCAAAGGGAATACAGTCCCCGTTCTAACTTTTGGACGGGAACCTGTCGTGAATATCGCGTTTGAAACCGAGAATCCCATTGTCCTTCAAAGTGGGAAAACTCTCAAGCAAGAAGATATCATTTCGATTCAGTAAACCTAGCAGCATGCCGAACATGGATGTCCGAAATGCTCGTAACAAAGGAGTAACGACCTATGGGCATTACATCAGCGTTTTTTGCAGCTACCAGTGGAATCAATGCAACGAGTCGGGCACTCAGTGAAATCGGTAATAATATTGCCAATGCACAAACCGTTGGTTATAAAAGCCGGTCGGTCTCCTTTGGTGATTTGTTCGGAGCAACTATCGGTGGTGGTGGGACCAGTACGGCCTTAGTCGAAGGTCGTGGGGTACGTGTGTTAGGGATTGATCCAAGTTTTACCCAAGGCTCTTTACAGACTACGTCCAATTCACTAGATTTGGCGATTGATGGAGATGGATTTTTTGAAATCAAAGATGTGTCAGGAAATACGTTTTATTCTCGAGCAGGACAATTTAATATTGATTCAGGTGGGAATATTGTGAATCCAGCAGGATTGAGGCTCCAAGGGTATCAAGTGGATGGTACAGGGAGTATCACTGGGACGCTTGGGGATATCGTTTTGACCACGACGCAACAAACAGGAGTAGATACGACTGAAGTCGAGATGAGTGGAAATTTGAGTGCGGCAGAACCAATTCTGACTGGGTTTAACAATGCTAGTTTGTTGGCTGATCCGTCTAATCAATCCAATTCTCAATTTAGTACGGGAATTCGAGTGTTTGATACTTTAGGAACAGGGCATGATCTCACTGTGTATTTCTCAAAAACAGCCATCAACGAATGGACCTACAGTGTGATTGCTCCTGAATCTGAAGTCTCGGGACCTATCGCAAATGATCCTGTGACCGAAAATTCTCTAGTAGCTCAAGGAACGTTGAACTTTACCACGACAGGCTTATTGGACGTCGAAAGTAATCCTGCTGGGCATACCATGTCATTTACAAATGGTTCCACCGTGCCCCAAACCATCATTTTCGATTTTGGGACAAGTATTACTACGGATGGAGGGTTTGGAACGGATGGGATGTTACAGCAAGGATCAGATTCCGTTCTCTTAACGTTGTCGCAAGATGGATTCGCGAATGGCACTCTGACTGGAACCTCTATTGGCGAAGATGGTGTCATTACAGGAAGGTTTTCTAATGGCACCACTCAGAATCTAGGGCAGGTGGCGCTGACTCGCTTTATCAATCCCGATGGTTTACAACCCATTGGCCGAAATTTGTACATCCAATCGGGAGACTCGGGGACACCACTAGTTGGTGAGCCGGGAACAGGTTCGTTTGGGAAGGTTTCAGCCAGTACATTAGAAACCTCGAACGTGGATTTAGGTGATGAGTTGGTGAATATGATTACCATGCAACGGGGCTTTCAAGCCAATTCACGGATTATTACCACCACAAATGATCTCTTAGGTGAACTGGTGAACTTAGCGCGGTAAAAATAATCTGAGCTGAAGTCTTGAGAAGCCCTCAGTAAGCTTAGGCTTACTGGGGGCTTTTTTATTTCAACGGCGAGGGTGTTCTTCGCAAAAAACGTGAAGTGTCAAAGGAACGAGCGGAACGCCAGAAAACTGACGAAAAGCCTGGGGCACTCCCATAGAGTTTCATAGAAGAATATAGAATGAAGTGTATGTATGGGATTGTTTTCATTGATATTTCTTAGCAAGCCGCGGGCAAGTTGATTGAATCTTTTGGTGGCATAGAGGTTGCTCCCTTTGAATGTGGAAGTCTGGGCTCAATAAATACATTTTCATGTGAGGTTACGGTATGGCTGATGAAGAAGCCCAAGAGGCGCCACCACAAAAAGCAGGATCCGGGAAAAAAATGATCGTGTTGGGTCTAGTAGGTATCTTACTCCTTGGTGGAGGCGGAGGGGCAGCCTGGTTTTTTATGGGGGGAGATAAAAAGGAAGAAGGCGGGAAACATGCCCAAGATGATCACGGAGAGGAGCATGCTGTGGAGCCTGGTCCGGTAGTGGAATTGGATCCCTTTCTTTTGAATTTAGCCGACCGTGATGAGCTTCGATTTCTGAAGGTAAGTATTAAATTGGAATTAGACAGACCAGAAGAAAAAACGGATTATCAAAATAAAGTTCCAGCCATTCGAGATACGTTACTGGTGTTGTTAAGCAGCAAAGAATCTCAATTGTTGCGCACGGTGAATGGGAAGCGGCGAGTTCGTGAAGAAATTATGAAGCGAGTCAATGGCGTGATGAGCAAGGGAAAGATTTCCAATGTATATTTTACGGACTTTATCATTCAATAATGGCATGAAAAGTCTAGAGTAGAAGTTAGAAGTAAGGAGCGGGGATATAAAGGCAAAAGCCCCCTACTTATTAGTTCCTTCTTACTCATTATTGATCAAAATCTATGGAAAAAATACTCAGCCAAGATGAAGTAGATGCTCTACTCAGAGGGGTCTCTGATGGTGATGTTGAAACCGAAGCCCCTGAAGTGGAGGAACCCATAGATGGACCGGTTCCGTATGATCTGGGAAACCAAGAGTGGGTTATCCGAGGTCGCATGCCGACCTTGGATGTTATTCATCAACAGTTTTCTAGGTTATTTCGTGTTGCCTTGAGTGACATGCTTCGAAAAACTGTTGAGGTCACTATTACGAACCAAACCGTGCAGAAGTTTGTGGAGTTTACTAAGCGTCTTCCTGTTCCCGCTTATTTGCAAATCATTTCGATGGAGCCTCTGCGAGGGACTGCCATGGTTGCCACGGATGCCGCAACCGTCTACCTCCTTGTAGATCATTTTTTTGGGGGTGCCGGGCAAACTCATGTGAAGCCAGAGGGACAGGACTTTACGCTGATTGAACAGCGTGTCATGCGTACGGTGATGGCAATGGGATTGAAAGATTTGCAAAAAGCATGGGAGCCAGTGGAAAAGGTCAAAATTAACCCTGTTCGTTCAGAAATGAATCCGCAACTTGCCTCAATTGTCTTGCCGGCGGATGTTGTGATTGTCGTGACCTTAGGTATTGAACTTGGCAATTCTGTGGGAGACCTTCATCTGTGTCTACCTTACGCCATGTTGGAACCGATTCGGGAACGTTTGCAAGTGAGTTTTCAAAGCGATTTTTACGAATTAGACCATGGGTGGATCAAGCGTTTTTCTCAACGACTCAACGAAGCGCCAGTCAACATTTCCGTCACCCTGGGAGAAAAGCAGTTGTCAGTAGAGGAGTTAATGAATTTTAAAGTAGGAGATGTGATTCCGCTTAATCATTCACCAACGCAACCGTTGGTAGCCACCGTGGAAGGGGTGCCAAAATTTTTTGGTTTCCCAGGAGTCGTAAATGGGATGCAAGCATTTCAAATTCAAGAGCTGATGCGCATTCCTGAATGACTTCCTATTCACGAATAAGAAATACACAAAATTTCAGGAACGATGGAGATGACATATGAGTGACGAGGAAAATGTAGATCTGGATGAATTTGATGCTGAAAAAGAAATGATGGAGGCTCTTGCCCAAGAAGCGGCAGGGAAGAGTGAAAGTGCGGTGGCAACAGAAGAGCCTCCACCAACTGCAGCGCCTCTTGTTGCTCCGGAAAGTACAGCACCCCAAGATCCAAGCCTTGAACGAATTTTAGATATCCCCTTAGTCCTCTCAGCCCAGTTAGGTAATACACGGATGTTAATTAAAGACTTACTCCAATTAGGGCCTGGGTCGATCGTGGAATTAGACAAATTAGCGGGTGAACCGTTGGAGGTACTTATCAACGAGCGTCTTGTGGCGCGAGGAGAAGTGGTGATGGTGAATGAAAAATTTGGTATCCGTCTCACCGATGTGGTCAGTCCCTCAGAAAGAGTGAAAAAACTTCATTGAAAAAGTAAGAAATAATAAGCAAGGAACAAGGAGTTTGAGTGAACCTGACAATGTCTGATGAAGTAAATTGGTTTTTGCCCTTATCTGACTGTTCACTATTCACGCCTCACTTTAAATGAGAACTATATGGATCTAACACACGAAGCTCTCAAAATGGCTGGAGCGTTAGCCCTGGTGGTACTTGTTCTTTTAGGGGGGCTGGCATTGGTCCGTCGAATGTTTGGTGAAACTTCCGGTCTTGGAGGAGAACCCCTGATGCGTGTGCTGGGTGGTTTGCGCGTCGGAGCTGGCAAACAAGTCATGGTTATTGATGTTGCTGGAGAGGTGCTAGTGCTGGGCACGACCGCGAGAGAAATGACCTTGTTAACAAAGATTACAGATCAAGAGCGAGCCAGCCGAATGCGCTCCTTGGCGAATCCTGTCGTTGGTCGTATAGGAATGTGGCTTGGGCAATGGGGAACCACGAAGTCAGAAAAGCAAAAAGCTTCGTGTATATCCCAGTCTTCTTCGACAAGGATAACTGAATGTTCATAACTATGTTCACGAATGCTCTTACGATAAAGACAAAACGACTAACATGCGTGCGTCCTGCCCTTTGTTTAATTATCCTTGTTTTCATTCAAGGTCTCGGAGGGTTCAGCGTAGCCTTGGCGCAGGCCACCAAAGACCCAACAATCAGTCTGCAAGTGTCCGGATTGGACGCGACAGAACCATGGACCTTTGGCCTTCGCATCCTCTTCATGCTGACGGTTCTCACGTTAGCCCCTGCTTTGTTGATGCTAGTAACCTCTTTTACGCGAGTCGTTATTGTACTTGGTCTGTTGCGCCAGGCCTTGGGAACTCTTCATGCACCTCCCAATCAAGTCATGATTGGGTTAGCCTTATTTCTGACTCTCTTTATCATGATGCCGGTTTGGGAAAAAGTACGAACGGAGGCGTTAAATCCATTCATGGAAAATCAGGTGACGCAAGAAGTCGCGATGCAGCGGGCCATTGAGCCCATTCGCGAGTTCATGTTGAAGCAAGTTCGGGAAAAAGATTTAGGGTTGTTTATGAGTATGGGAAAAATCCCTGATCCTCAGACCGTTAAGGATGTACCTATCCATGTTTTAGTCCCGGCATTTATTACCAGTGAATTGCGCACTGCGTTTCAAATTGGCTTTTTGATTTATGTGCCATTTTTGGTCATCGATATGATTGTGGCCAGTACCTTGATGTCTATGGGGATGATGATGTTGCCGCCGATCATGATATCGCTACCTTTTAAACTTGTGCTCTTCGTTTTGGCGGATGGTTGGTTTCTGGTTGTCGGCTCGCTCATGAATAGCTTCCAATAATCAGAAAGGAAAGGGAAAAGAAAGAAGAAAATGAGAAAACATTTTTGCTTCTCCATTTTCACTTCTAACTATTTTCGGAGACGAAAATCATGACTCCAGAAGGTGTGCTGGCGGTGGGACAAGAGGCGATTAAAACCATTCTTTTCGTGGCAGGTCCGATGTTGGGGTTAAGTTTAATTGTGGGCCTGATGGTCAGTGCCTTTCAAGCCATGACTCAAATCAATGAAATGACGCTGACCTTTTTGCCAAAAATTATCACCATGTTTCTTGTGCTTTTATTTATGTTTCCGTGGATGCTCCAGATACTCGTCGGTTTTATGACTGGTGTCTGGACACAAATTCCGGAAATGGCACAGTAAGAATAGCAAAGCATAAGGAGTAAAAAGTGAACAGCGGCAAGAACACTTGTCCGAATGTTTTTTTTGATTTCTTCTCCTTACGCCTCCCACCTTATTATTTCTCCCCGAACGAAATGATGTAACCGGTGTTGCAATGGGATATGGCAATTCAACAGGTCTGGCAGTTTGTGGTGGTTTTGGTGCGGACGGCCGTCATCCTTTCAGCCTTACCTTTGTTGGGTGGCCGAACAGTTCCAACGCGTATCAAAATTGGCCTTGCCGTGGCAATCTCAGTCATTTTGACTCCAATCGTGAACTTCACTCTGCCACACAATTGGTTACAGCCTGGCAATTTAGTGATGGCCTTAGCGGCGGAAATTCTTGTGGGGTTGGTTCTGGGCTTTGCTATGCGATTAGTCATGGCCGCAGTGGAGTTGGCGGGAAATGTTCTGGGTTTTCAAGTGGGTTTTGCGATGGCCAATGTGCTCGATCCTGTAACGCAAGTGCAAACGCCCGTATTTGGGCAATTGATGACCGTGCTCGCGACTCTCTTGTATTTTCAAGTAGACGGACATCTATTGGTGATTTTGGCGTTGGGGAGTAGCTTTCAGCTCATTCCTCCATTCGGGGCACATCTACACGCGCCGCTTCTTCCCGATGTCACGGGGTTGATGCAACGAACCTATGAGATTGGAATGCGGCTAGCGTTTCCGGTAATGGCCACGACCTTCCTTGTGCATGTGACAATGGGGGTACTGGGACGACTGGTTCCACAGATGAACATAATGCTCACGAGTTTTCCCATTACAATTTCTATTGGGTTGCTTGTGCTAGGGCTTGGGTTGCCTTTTATTGCGCTAGTGTTTCAACAATCAGTCTTGGGTATGGAAGCGATTCTCTGGGAACTTTTGCAAGGATTAGGGCGTGGCTGAGAATAAAGACGGGGGAGAAAAGTCCGAGCAACCGACTAGTAAAAAGCTAGCGGATGCACGTCGAAAAGGGCAGGTACCTATGACTCGCGAGCTGCCTCCCTTATTTGTCTTATTAGGCGGGGTGGGGGCGATGTCTCTCTGGGCTCCCCATATCCTTCGACAGTTTTCTGGGCATTTTAGAAATTGGATGGAACAGGCGGGCACATTGCAACTTGATAACAATACCCTATATGCCTTGTTCTGGAACATTGTCCATGAGGCGTTTGTACCAATAATTCCATTTGCTCTTATGATGGCTGGATTAGCATTGGCAGCACTCTTAATGCAGACGGGACCTTTATGGATTGAGGATGGCTTACAGCCTAAGCCGTCGAAATTGAATCCCATGAACGGGATCAAACGGTTGTTCTCTTGGAAAGGCGTGGTCGAGCTTTTGAAGTCACTCGCCAAAGTGGCCATGATTGCTGGAATTCTCTATACGGTGCTATCCGGAGGCATGCGTCATCTTGTCCAATTTCCCGTATTGGGGCTCATGGATTCGCTGGGTCTGACTTGGGATTTAGTCGAAAGCATTGTGTGGTTTGTGGGTGGGATTCTGCTAATTGTAGCGATTGCAGATTTCATCTATCAAAAATGGCAGCACAATGAAGATCTCAAAATGACCAAACAAGAAGTGAAAGATGAATCAAAAGATGTAGAGGGAGATCCACAGATACGCTCCCGCCGTCTCAGTTTACAGCGAGAACGGTCACGTCAACGAATGTTACAAGCGGTTCCTCAAGCTGACGTGGTCATCACCAATCCCACCCATTTGGCCGTAGCTATTCGGTACGATACGGCGAATATGGATGCACCAGTCGTGGTGGCCAAAGGTGCCGGATTCATGGCAGAAAAAATTAAACAGATCGCACGTCATGCAGGTGTGCCTATTTTGGAAAATCGAAGCTTGGCTAGAGGCTTATTTAAAGGTACGAAAGTGGGGCAGGAAATTCCAGCGGCTCTGTATCAAGCTGCAGCAGAAGTGTTGGCCTATGTGTATCGTTTGCGAAATCCTCAAGATCAAGCTAGCTAGGGATAGCGATGGCATTTGATACCGAAAAACTCAGGGTTGAACTCACTCCAGCTCATTATGGAGATATTCTGTTACCGATGGGGGTTGTTGGGCTGCTCTTGCTCATGCTTCTCCCCCTTCCCTCCTTTATGTTGGACCTGTTCCTTTCTTTTAGCATTACCCTGGCTATGCTGATCTTGCTTGTGACGATGCATTCAGGTCGGCCGGCTGAATTTTCCGTGTTTCCTTCAGTGGTGTTACTCACCACCCTATTCCGGTTGGCACTAAATATTGCTTCTACACGTGCGATTCTTCTGCACGGTAATGAAGGCCCAGGGGCAGCAGGAGAAGTGATCCGTGTCTTTGGGGAATTTGTGGTAGGGGGAAATTTTGCCGTTGGCATTGTGGTGTTTTCTATTCTCGTCATTATTAATTTTGTTGTTATTACCAAGGGGGCCACTCGTATTGCAGAAGTCGCGGCCCGGTTTACCTTAGACGCCATGCCGGGTCGTCAGATGAGTATCGATGCTGATCTAAATGCCGGGGTCATTGACGAAGCCGAGGCCAGGAAACGACGTGAAATGATTGCCCAGGAAGCAGATTTTTATGGCTCCATGGATGGTGCCAGTAAATTTGTGCGGGGCGATGCAATTGCTGCATTAATGATAATTTTTATTAATGTTTTGGGGGGATTAGCTATTGGCGTGATGGATCATGGGATGTCAATGGAGGCTGCAGCAAAACGGTATACTTTGTTAACCGTCGGGGATGCCATTATTGCTCAGATCCCGGCCCTCATCATGTCCACGGCCGCCGGTATTATAATTACGCGCGTCTCAACAGAGACTAGCCTTGGACGAGATTTAACGGAACAAATTTTCTTTAACCCGCATTTAGTTGCGGCGGTTGCGGGGATGTTAGTCTTTTTGGGGCTATTGCCAGGCTTGCCGCATGTGGCCTTCATCCTTCTTGGCTCCATGACGGCCGGACTTGCTTATGTACTGTATCAACGGAAAGAACAAGCTGCGGTGGCGGTTTCCAGTCTTCAAAAAAGTAGTACGGGAGAGCAGGCCGAAAAAGCCGAAGCGCCAGCAACTGAATCGGTGGATACCGTTACACCACCTGATTTATTGGAATTGCATGTGGGCTATGGCCTTGTGCCGTTTGTGGATCATGCTCAGGGCGGCGAGCTGCTGGAGCGCATTCGGGCAATTAGGAAACAGACGGCGTTAGATATGGGGTTTGTCGTGCCTGCGGTACATATTCGAGATAATTTACAGCTCAAACCGCATGAATATAGCATCTTGCTTAAAGGCATTCAAATCGCCAAAGGGGAACTCCTTCCACGGCATTTATTGGCCATTAACCCAGGGCATGCCAGAAAAGGATTAGAGGGAAAGCCAGGGCATGACCCCTGCTTTGGCTTGCCCGCGGTGTGGATTGCACCCACCGAGAAAGAACGGGCCCAAATGGAAGGCTATACGGTGGTGGATGGCCCAGCCATTATTGCGACACATTTAACGGAACTCATAAAGACCAATGGGCACGAATTGCTGGGTCGTCAAGAGGCCCAGAATTTGCTGGATAACCTTGCTAAGACGTATCCAAAGGTGGTGGATGATCTCATTCCCACCCAATTATCTCTAGGGGTTGTAGTGAGAATCTTGCGAAATCTACTGCGTGAACGAGTTTCTATACGTGATTTACGGACGATTCTTGAGACTGTAGCTGATTACACCACTGTGAGTAAGGATCCTGACATCTTGACCGAATATGCCCGGCAAAATCTATCCAGAACGATTTCTACCCAATATGCCAATGCTGATGGATTGGTGCATGTGGTGAGTCTTGACCCCTTACTGGATCGGCGATTGACGGAAGTGATGAAGCCAAGTGGAGGAAGTCAGGAAGGGTTATCCCCAAGCCTCTTTAACCAGGTGATTGGGGCTGTTCGGCAAGCAGTGGAACGAGTAGTAGGGCAGGGTTATCAGCCCATCGTGCTTTGTTCCCAGTCGATAAGATCGCAATTATATCGTTTAGTGTCGCCGGGTATTCATGCCTTGGCCGTTCTTTCACCCAATGAGTTGGATCCGAAAACAAAAATTCAAGCAATTGAAGTTGTGAGGTTGCCAAATGAAGTTGAAACGGTTTGAAGCTCTGTCCTTACAGGAAGCCCTGCAAGCGGTAAAAGCTGAGTTGGGTCCGGAGGCCGTCATCGTGTCGTCCCGCCGGATACAAAAATCTGGAGGGTTGTTTGGTTTGCTGAGTCAGTCAGTGATTGAAGTCACGGCGGCTGTTGATCGAACCGTACAAACCGAAGAAGAGCAACAACCTGCTGTGACGTTAGATCGTTCATTGCAAGCCTTAATAAAAAAGCAACTGCCTCGAGCTTCTGCTTCTCAAGAATCGCCAAAGAATGCCAAAGGACCGACGTTTTCCGAGAAATTACAAGTGGCCACGGTCTTGGACCCCGTTACCCAACATTTACATGATATGAAGGAAGAGATTCAACGTCTTCGAGAATCACAGAAGGACCCAGATGAGGCCCTAGGTCCGTTACGACAAGAGTTAGAAGGGTTGCGCATTGTGGTGGGGGAAGTTCTTGAACGTCAAATGCCAAAACGCATTGAAGGGTTGCCAGGTAATTTATTAGATGATTACCAAGCGCTCGTGAGCCATGGCGTGGATCCTCAATTGGCGCATCAGCTGTTGCGTTCTCTTGTCGAAACGTTAGGTACAGCGGGTCTCCAGAATCGGGAAGCCGTGAATGAATTGTTGCGGGAACGAATGGAGGAAAATCTTCCCGTTTCGAAGGCCTCTGTCTCTCGACAATATGGTCAAAAAATCATGATGTTGGTGGGGCCTACAGGCGTCGGCAAGACGACGACGATTGCCAAGCTTGCTGGCTTAGCCCGGCAACAAGATGAACATCAAAAAATTGTGTTGGTGACGCTGGATACGTATCGGGTGGCTGCCGTAGAACAACTGCGAGTGTTCGCGAAAATTCTTAAATTGCCATTAGAAGTTGCGGTGTCGCAGCAAGACTTTTTGAGTTGTTTAGAGCGACATCATGAGGCTGATCTCATTCTCATTGACACCGCAGGAAGAAGCCCAAAAGATCGCGCTGGGCATGAGGAATTGGTGGCTATGACACGGGGGTCATTTAAAATCGAATCCCATCTTGTTCTGGCTGCACCAGCAGCGGAGTCTGTACAAATGGAGACCATTCGTCGCTATCAAACACTGCCTATTCACAAAATAATCATGACTAAACTTGATGAAGCTACAAAATTTGGCAGTTTGTACAATGTCTTATCGCAGGCTGGTGTTCCAGTATCTTATTTATCGGCCGGACAGCGTGTTCCAGAAGACTTAGACGCGGCCACGCGGTCATGTCTGGTTGATCTGGTATTGGGAGATCACTCGACGACAGTGGAAGCCGAGCCGCCGGCGTTGGTGGAGGCGACACAGTAATGGCGATTTCTACATCTTTGTCTGCCATGAAATCTGTTGCTGAAAAACCTGGACGGCTGGATCAGGCCAGTGGATTACGGGCGGCAATGAATACCGATCTGTTCATTCAACCACAGGTCCAAGTAATTGCGGTGAGTTCAGGAAAAGGCGGAGTAGGCAAGACGAATGTCGTAGCCAATGTGGCCGTGGCATCCGCACGGCAGGGGCGAAAAGTGTTGGTGATGGATGCGGATTTGGCCCTTGGGAATATGGATATTCTTTTAGGGCTGACACCGCAATATACAATAGAAGATGTGCTCTCAGGACGACGCCGGTTGGCCGAAGTTCTGGTCACAGGCCCCGAAGGCATTCAATTGTTACCGGCTACCTCAGGCGGGCAAGCCTTTACCCAACTCACCCATGAACAACAACTGATGCTCCAAACGGCTTTTTTGGAATTGCCACGTGTTCCTGACCTCCTGCTTATTGATTGTGCGGCAGGCATTTCTCCCAATGTGTTGTACTTTAGCCTCGTGGCCCACGAAACCGTTGTGTTGGTCTCTCCAGATCCTTCGTCGATGACGGATGCCTATGCCCTGATGAAAATTCTTTCGACCTGTCATCATCTTCGGACATTTCGATTGTTGGTGAATAAAGTCAAAAATAGCCAAGAAGGAAAAGAAGTCTTTCGTAAATTGAGCTTGGTGACCGATCGATTTTTATCGGTCACCCTAGATTATTTGGGATGTATCCCTTCAGATGAATATCTCACGATGGCGGTGGCGCAACAACGGGCCGTCTGTGAACTCTACCCTCGCGCACCTTCGAGCCGTGCGTTATCTTCCTTGGTATCCATGCTTCAGGATTGGAGAGGAACCCATTCCTGCCAAGGGGGCTTTCAATTATTTGGACCATCGGCTTTGGCCGCGACGCGAACTATGACGGAAGGATAACGCATGAAACGTGGTGCTGTGACCGCTGAGCCAGAAACAACAAAGCCTGCACTGCCAACGAAATTGACGTTGAACAATCAAGAACGTGAGGATCTTATCAAAGAGTTCTTGCCAGTGATCAAATACATGGCGATGCGTTTAGCCATGCGGGTATCCAGTGGGTTAAACGTGGAAGATCTTATGAGTGCCGGTATGGTGGGATTACTGGATGCGTTAACCAAGTTTGATCCTTCACGTGAAATTAAATTCAGGACATATGCAGAATTTCGTATTCGTGGCGCGATGTTGGATGAAATCCGAGCCATGGATTGGGTACCTCGATCCTTGCGGGAACGGATTGGCAAAATCCATCATGCGGCCAATGAATGGACAAAACGAAAAGGTCGCCCTCCGACGGAAGCCGAATTAGCGGAAGCCTTAGGTATCGATGCCCAGGAAGTAGATGAAACTCTCCTGCAGGCCAAAGGGGCTGTTGTTCTGAGTTTGGACGACCTAGGAAGTAATGACGAAGATTCACATCCTATCCTAGATGCGCTGGCTGATCGGGATCAGCCTAATCCCTTAGAATCATTGGTATCCGAGGATGCTCGCCGTGCATTGGTTGATGCGATTGAGCGGTTGCCCGAACGACAGCGCTTAGTCCTCACCTTGTATTATTTTGAAGAATTGACGATGAAGGAAATCGGGGTCATTCTTCATGTCACAGAATCACGTATTTGCCAACTTCATGCACAGTCTATGGTTCGGCTCAAAGCCCTTCTCCATAGCAGACTTGCCCGATAACAAGAAAGTAGACAGCAACGAGTCGGAGGACCTAAAAAAGATTAAGGCTTTATGGGAAACTCAGCTTTCGTTCCCTCTTTTTAGCCCGTGTTTCTATTGCAATGTTCAGATAGCCACCCCGATACTCCCTCGCCCTTAAGCTGTTATACCCTATTTCTATTTCATTATTTCTTGGTCTTTTTTCAGGTGAGCATACCGTCTGCTCTAGCCTGCATAGAGGGAGCGCTTTCTAGCAAGGCGTCGATGACATCATCAGGTACTTGGAGTGCTTGGATGACCGGATGGGTTCGAATCGCGTTTTCAGAGAAAGAGGTTGGATCTAAGGCATGTGTGGCAAAATGATTGGCCAAGCAGATAATCGGAGCGCTTTTGGAGGGAGAGGTTGCTAAATGATAGGAATGGTCTTGATGAAGGTTAATGACTTCTTTCACGGAATCGGGAAGCCCCCATGCTTCGGCTAATTGGCGGCCCACCTCTACATATGATTCTTGCATGAGGGTCACAATGGTGGTCCATGGAATCCGTGAAGCCGGATCCTGTTGATATTGATTGACGATATGAATAATGAGTGGCTTGCCTATGGCACAGAGTAATCCGCTAAGAAAAGCCGTTTCAGACTTACAGCCAATAAGCTCAGCAATAGATTTTGCGTAAAAGGCCGTCGTCACCATATGTCTCCATAAGCCTTTGACCTCACGGTCATACCCATGAACCTTGAAGGTCCCGGACTGTATAGACAAGGTGAACGCAGTGCCGGCTACGGTATTGAGTCCGAGCCATGAAATGGCTTGCTGTAATGACTCGATTTGGCGGGTGGTGCCCTGGACTACGGAATTCGAGGTTTGGAAAAGTTTGGCGGTGAGGATGGGATCCTGTCCAATCACCGCTGTAAGCTTGGAGGCATCCGCCTTTGGATCAGTGGCAAGGGCGAGCACTTGATTGGCAATTTGGGGGAGCGGTGGCAAGTCAAAGTCCTGTTTAGCCAACTTCTCCATCACCACCATTAAGAGTACTTCAACTGTTTTTTCGTCCGAGGTAGAGAGAGCCGTCATTGTTTGTCCTTAAGAGTGAGAGGGGTTGTATCCGTCTTATCCAATGCCAATGTGTTTCCTGTTCCTGCAATCCTTCAATAATAAATAGTATGTTTTCGGTAGGAAAAAGATCAGGCTTGAGAAGAGAGGTTTTGCAAACTTGAGATTCATGCATTGTTTCGACTTGAGTAAGGAGAAAATGGAACCGAAGAAGAAAGAAATTGAAAAAGGAAAAAGTGGTTGGAGAATATGATGAGAGAGTTGCTTCATGAATCTGTCTGAAAGTTTAACGGAAGAGAAGCCAATAGGAGCTGAACATTCTCCTTCGGCATCTGGCTATACAATTTTGCTGGTTGATGATGAAAAGCTTGTCCGGATGGTAGCGAGACGTCGGTTGACTAAACTGAATCACAGGTTGTTGGAAGCTGAAAATGGCAGGCAAGCGTTGGAAATTCTTCAGCGGGAACAGGTAGATCTGGTTCTATCTGACTGGATGATGCCGGAAATAGATGGACTTGCCTTATGTGAAGCGATAAAAAACGATGATCAGTTGAAATCTATTCATTTTATTTTGATGACAGCTTTGGATCAGCCATCACAAATTGCGGAAGGGCTCAGTCAAGGCGCCGATGATTTTTTGCCCAAATCCGCGTCTGATCAAGAAATTCTTGCCCGAGTTACGGCGGGACTTCGTACCCGGCAACTATTTTTAAATCTGCAAGAATCCAATCGGTTGATTACAGAAAAGCAAACACAGCTTGATTCAGAATTACATTCCGCGTCTGAATTTGTCCGCTCGTTGTTGCCCGCTCCTGGAAAGGTGGAGCATGGTATTCAGCTAGCATGGGAATTCCTGCCCTCCTCGCAATTGGGGGGAGATTTGTTTCAAGTAACCCCGTGGGGGGATGATCACCTGGGAATCATGATTTTGGATATGTCCGGCCATGGTACAGGACCGGCGTTGCGAGCGGTCTCGTTGGCTATGTGGTTTAAGGGTGAACATATTGTGCGGACCTTTCCCAGCTATGATCCTGGTGAGATAGTGACTCAGCTTAATGCAGAGAATCCGATGACTGATCAGGGGGACTATTTCACCATTTGGGTAGGCGCGTATCAGTTGTCAACTCGGACTCTACGATATGCAACAGCAGGGCATCCTGGGGGTATATTAGTGAGGAAAGATGCTCCCTCAAGGGTGTTAGGAGACAAGACGTGGCCAACTGGGTTTTCTCCAAATGAAAGCTATCAGACCGAATCCATTACACTTGCCGATAAAGACAGACTTTACTTATTTAGTGATGGGATTTATGAAGTGGTTGATGCAGAAGATCAGATTTGGGGAAGGGAGCGATTACAGCAAGCTCTTGAGAAAATGTATTCTCGTCCAATGAGATTGGGCCTTAAGAGTGTTATCCATGCCGGTCGCTCCTGGCAGGTAGATGGTGTATTTGGTGATGATGTGGCCTTACTTGGGGTGGAATTTAATGGGGAAGTGAGGCAAGAACAATCATGAGTCATGCTCACCCTCGCATCTTGCTTGTGGACGACGATGAGCTGAATCTGGAGGTCCTGGTTGAATGCCTCAGGCATGAGCCCTATGAATTGATTCAGGCTCATAGTGGCATTGAGGCCTTAGATCTTCTTCGCCATGATCCTGGTGGGTTTGTGGCGATGGTGTTGGATCGGATGATGCCAGAAATGAGTGGTCTGGAAGTCATGACCGAATTAAAGGCTGATGAAAACTTTAAATGGATCCCTGTTGTAATGCAAACCTCTGCTGCCTCACCTAGCGAAATGTGCGAAGGGATGGAGGCGGGCGTCTTTTTCTACCTCACGAAACCCTATGCTCCAGAAACCCTTCGACGGATGGTGAGGACCGCTGTTGAGGAAGGGATGAAATGGGGAACAATTGCACGTCATTTGCAAGTGCAGGTGCAAACTCTCGGATGTTTGCACCAAGGGCGTTTTGAAATTCATACCATGGATGAGGCTTTTAATCTTGCTCTTTTGATCGCGCAGGCCTATCCGAATCCAGATAAAGTTGCGTTCGGGTTAAACGAATTGATTATGAATGGTCTTGAACATGGTAATTTGGAAATTGGTTATGATGAGAAGACCAAGCTACAAGAACAGGATAAATGGGAGGACGAAATTAGGCGTCGTCAGAAGTCCCCTCAATATGCGCACAAATTTGTGGAAATCTTGTTTGAACGCCATTCCGATAGGATTCAGATAACGGTCACCGATCAAGGTTGTGGATTTGATTGGAGAGATTATGAAGAAATTAAAGCCGAGAGGCTATTGGAAAGTCATGGGCGGGGGATTGCCATGGCGAAAGCTCTGAGTTTTGATCATATGGAATATCTGGGAACTGGGAATCAGGTGGTGTGTCAGGTATATCTAAATGAGCCTGTTGGTGTGCAGCAGGGTTCGCGCCAGGATATTGTTGGAATAGACTCCTAATTTTCTGATGTTTGACGTGGATATTCAAAGGCCAATTGATTTGCTTCTGCCTTAAAAAACATCATCACTTCTCCGCAGGTAGTGTATTTTCTTCCTAAACTTTTCTCATCATTCCTAGTGGTTTCCTGCAAGGCAAAATCTGCCTATGCGGACATTCGATGAAAGCAATTTTTGTGTTGGGAAAAGTCATGGAGGGGATTCCAAAAAACGTCAATAATCTCTCAAGTCTGTAAATCAGTTACCCGATATTTTCCTGTATCGAAGTCCTTTCCGGTGTTCTAAGTCAGTGGCTAATGATCTTATGCCGATTACAAAGGCCAATTTTTTGAATCATGAAGGAAAATTCGCAACAAGGAGTGTGAACCCAATATGCAAGAAGAACAATGCGAAGACGTTGTTTTAGCAGATTCCATTTTAAAGCCGATTGGTGATCTGACTATTTTTGAAGCGAGTCAGTTCCATGAAGACCTTCGTGCTCTGCATCAACAGGAAGGTCCGGTGGAATTAGATTTGTCAGAGATAGATCAAATGGATTCTTCATGTGTTCAATTGATCGTGGCCGCCACTCGTTCTGGGCGTCTGACGCTAAAGGGATATTCTCAACAAATACAAGATCGATTTGAGCAAATAGGATTTGCTCAATTTTTACCATCCTTGCATAGCACATCATAAAAGTGGGGATGAACATCATCTATTTTTCACAAACGCACAAAAAGTTAGAAGAGGTGATGCGTGTCGATTGATTGGATTCTATGGGGAACACTGGTGATTGTCGGAAGTGGAGGGGGGTACATCCTAGGCAGTCGAACTGCGCAAACACGTGTGGCTGATCTTGAACAACAAGTGCAGGAATCAGCAAATGCATTAGCACAGATTCGGCAGAATTGGAAAGAGTTTTGTGCCTGTCTCTCGCCAGCTTTTCCTGTGTTTGTCGGACAGTTGAAAGCCGTCATTCAAGAAACGGAACAAGCGGCATCAGGACTTATTCAGCGTTTCCAAAAAATCTCGCAACAGGCGCGAGAGTCTGCCTTTGAAACCGAAACCATTCTCAGTATGGGTGAAGGGAGTGGAGAGGGTGAAATGACTGTTGAGACGATTCTCAATACGACTAAAGATACGATGCAAATGTTTGTCAATCAAGTGACGCAGACCTCGAGTGTGACGGTCTCAACGGTGAGTGTGATGGAAGAAGCGGTTGACACCACCTCACGAATTGCTGAAGTCGTGGAAGAAGTGGAGTTTATTGCTGATCAAACACGACTGTTGGCGCTCAATGCGGCAATTGAAGCGGCGCGTGCTGGAGAGCATGGGCGCGGCTTTGCTGTGGTTGCTGACGAGGTTACCAAGTTAGCCAATCGATCCGGACAGGCGGCAGAACAAATTCGCACGTTGGCGACGGCGGTAAAAGGGACAACGGAGTCGGCCATGTCAGAACTTCATGTGTTGGCGTCGTTAGATTTAACGGAAACATTACAAGCCCAAAAAAAGATTATGGAAATGACCGAAGTGATGGTATCTAAAAACGCTGCGCTCAAGGAAAGTGTCGGCCAAAATTCTGGACGAGCTAAAGAACTTGGAGATGATATCGGGCAAATCGTCATGTCCATGCAATTTCAGGACATTACCCGACAAAAATTAGAACATGTCTATGAACCATTGGAACGTATTTATGCACCGCTCCATGCGGTGGTAGAGAATGGTGGTGAAGCAGATACGTTATCTGAAGTCCTAGATGAACTTCGCAAATTTGAACATGGATACACCATGGAATCGGAACGGCTTACGATAGAAGCCGCACATGCAGGAGAAGAAGCGGTCTTAGTTGGTACGACTGGCGAGTCTGAAGATGGCGATAATGTCACCTTGTTCTGATAGCGATGAGAAAAAAGTGAGGAGTGAGTAGTAAGGAGTGAAGAATCGAAACTGAGAAGAGGGAAAAACTAAAAATGATTATTCTTTTTGCTCCTGACTCCCTGTTGGAGCGAAGTGCCAAAGATGAATGACGTGAGACGATATCAAAGTAACCCGATAACAGAGAGGGACAATTATGGGCAAGACCGTACTCGTAGTTGATGATTCCGTTTCCATGCGGCAAATGGTGAGCTTTACTCTCACTGGAGCTGGCTATGAGGTTGTTGAAGCCGGAGATGGAAAAGAAGCCGTCGATAAATTAAATGGCGGGGCCAAGCCCAATTTGGTGATTACTGATTTAAATATGCCCAACATGGACGGCATTTCTTTGATTAAAGCGATTAGAGGAATGGGTCCTCATAAATTTACCCCAATCCTCATGCTCACCACAGAATCTTCTGATGACAAAAAGAAAGAAGGCCAAAGCGCGGGAGCCACTGGGTGGGTAGTGAAACCATTTAATCCTGAACAAATGCTGGCCACCATCAAAAAGGTTCTTCCGGGATAAGAAGGTTAGATGGAGGAAGGTAGAAGGGAGAAGCACAGAACGTGAGATTGGAGATGGAAAAAGCCTACATTGTTGGATGGGAGCTGAGAAGAAATCAAGAGTTAGTGAACCTCTTCTTCTTGCTTCTCCCTTCTCACATCTAACTTCTGGCTATTCCTGTGGAGAAACTGCATAAGAAATTGAACGTATGGCAGAAGGCGATGGATTTGGTGATGAACGTGTATAAAGCCACAGGGGAATTTCCGGTTGATGAAAAGTATGTCTTAACCAATCAAATTCGAAGGGCAGCGGTGAGTGTTCCCAGTAACATCGTCGAAGGAGCCAGTCGTCGAAGTAAAAAAGAATTCACGCAGTTCTTGTATGTAGCCAAAGGCTCATTAAACGAATTAGACACTCAACTGGAATTAGCCAACCGGCTGGGCTATTTCCCTGAAACGATATGGAAAGCTATTGATGAAGATATGGTAAATATTGACAAAATGATCAGTGGACTCATTCGCCACCAGAAAGGAAAGCAAAAGTGATCGATCCATTAATCTGGCATCCTCCCACATCTCACATCTCACATCTCACATCTCGCGAGGCAAAGAATGGCTGTTGATTTATCACAATTCCAAGAATCGTTTTTTACGGAGTCTGCTGAGCATGTGGAAACTATTGAGTCAGGGCTCTTAGAGCTTGAGCAGCGTCCGCAAGATCTAGATCTCTTGAACCGTATCTTCCGGGCCGCACATTCAGTCAAAGGCAATGCGGGGATGTTCAACTTTACAGCTATTGGCGGTCTCACCCATAAAATGGAGAATGTGTTGGATCTTCTCCGCAACCAGCAAATGCCTGTAACTCCTCATGTCATCGATGTCCTATTGCGGGCCCTTGATGGGTTGAAAAGCCTGTTGGATGCCGCGCAGGGTGGCGCTGAGGCTGATGAAGCTGCCATAAAAGGAGTTGAGCAGGAATTGCAGGCTTGTCAGGATGGCCCGCAAGCAGAACAGGTGGCCACTCCAGTTCAAGGAACGTCAGGGGGGGCTGTGTCTTCAGTAAGTCCTTGGCGCCTAATAAAAATCGATTGGGTGCCGTTGCCTGAACTCTTTCAGCGGGGATTGGACCCTGCTCAAATTTTCAAAGAGCTACATGAGTTGGGCATGATCAAAGTCTTACAAGTCCGAACCGAAAAAATTCCCGCATTAGAGGCCATGGATCCCGAACAATGTTATCTGAGTTGGGCAATAGAATTGGAGACTGATGTTCCGGTCAATCAAGTTGAAGTAGTGTTTGACTTTGTACGGGATGGAAGTGAATTGACTATTACTGATTGTGCTCCCAAACAAGCAGAAACCTATAAACGGGTTGGAGAAATATTGCTTGAAGAAGGGGCTGTCACACCTGGAGAAATATCCGACAGCCTCGCCAAGCAAAAACCGTTGGGAGAAATTTTAGTTGAAGAGAAAAAGGTCACGCCGCAACAAGTAGATAAGGCCTTACAAAAGCAAAAACAATTGAAGAAAGGTGAGGCGGCTTCTATTCGAGTGGATACGGAAAAGATTGATAAATTGATCAATTTGGTTGGTGAGTTGGTGATTACCCAATCTATGATTACCGATCTTGGCGAAAAATTTACGATGGATCAATTGGCAGTTCTTCAAGAACGAATTGCGCAGCTTGAGCGTAATACTCGTGAACTGCAAGAACGTGTGATGTCTATTCGGATGATGCCTATCGGGTCAGCCTTTCATCGATTCCCGCGTTTGGTTCGGGATCTTTCTGGAAAGAGCGGGAAACAAATTCAATTGGTGATGTCAGGCGAAGAGACTGAACTTGACAAAACTCTGATTGAGGCCATTGGCGATCCGCTTACCCACTTGGTTCGCAATTCCGCGGATCATGGGTTGGAAGGGCCTGAAGAACGAGTGGCGGCTGGCAAACCTGAACGTGGAACGATTCGGCTGCATGCCTACCATGACGGGGGCAATATTTGTATTGCAGTAGAAGATGATGGTCGAGGTCTCAATCGAGAGAAAATTATCAAAAAAGCTGTGGAACGTGGGTTGATTGCTGATGGAGCAAACATGAGTGATGAGGATGTGTATCAATTGATCTTTCGGGCCGGGTTCTCTACGGCAGATACGATTACCGATGTTTCTGGACGTGGAGTCGGCATGGATGTCGTGAAACGGAATATCGAAGGACTTGGAGGGTCAGTTGGCATTGAAAGTAATCCGGGAAAGGGCTCAAAGCTTACACTCAAATTGCCACTCACCTTAGCCATTATTGATGGAATGACAGTACGTGTTGGAGAGGAAAATTACATCATTCCTCTTATTACAGTAACAGAGTCCATTCGTCCAAAATCAAATGAATTGCAGCGTGTCGTGGGGAAAGGCGAAGTTGTGCAATTACGAGGAGAATGGGTCCCGGTAGTTCGACTCTACGAGGTGTTTAATACGACGCCAGATTTCACCGACCCTTCTAAGGCCTTATTGGTCATCGTAGAAGCAGAGGGTCGTCGTGTTGCTGTCTTAGTGGATGAATTGACGGGCCAACAACAAGTGGTCATAAAAAGTTTGGAAGAGAATTATAAAAAAATTGATGCTATCTCTGGTGCAACGATTTTAGGTGATGGGCAAGTCGCCCTTATTCTGGATGTGCCAGGGTTAGCAAAATTGGCTCGAGCCGGCCATGTTGCGGCAGCATAACGAAGAAGTGAAAAGTAAGAAGAGAGAAGGGAGAAGATCGAAGTGAGATGTAAGAGAGATGAGAAGAATTGATGAGTCTGGATATCCCTTCTTGTTGCTTCGTACATCTTCCTTCTTACATTTCACTCATTCACACAGAAACAATTATGGGATCGCATCTATAAAAAATGTGATCAGGTCGACATTGATCATGAAGGAGGAAAATCATGTCCACGGCAACGATTGAATCGACTGAACAACAAGATATTCAGACGACCTATTCCAGTGATGGGCAACAGTATCTGACCTTTAATCTGGCTGAGGAATTTTATGGAGTAGATATTTTGAAGGTTCAAGAAATAAAAGGTTATACGAATGTCACGAAAATCCCGAATACCCCCGATTATTTAAAAGGGGTACTGAATTTGCGGGGAACAATCGTGCCGATTGTAGATCTTCGATTGAAATTTGGCATGGGAATCACCGAACCCACCTCTTTTACGGTAGTCGTCGTGGTGAATGTTCGCAATCGAGTCATGGGATTTTTAGTGGATGCGGTCTCTGATGTTTTGGATCTTAATGCGAAAGATATTCAACCGCCGCCAGAGTTAGGGAGCTCGGTTGATACCACATTTGTGGCGGGAATTGGAAGTACGAATGATCATCTGGTAACCCTGTTGGATATTGATCGGGTGCTCACGGATGAAGAAGTCAAGACCGTAGGTGAGATCTCAATGGATACGGAAACCGTCGAAGGAACGGCATAAAGTAGCGAGACGAATCGAGAATGCCAATGCGGATTCGAACTCTAGCGTCAAAAATAATTGGTTGTACATTGCGCGGATTGAGAATGGGGAATGCCAAGATCTTAAAACGCGAGCAATAAACTTTAAGCGAAGGATGAATGAATCATGAACAGTGCAAAAAAAAGTTTCTTAAATTTAGGTATTACGGGGAAGTTAGTGGCGTTGTTTGTTATTTTTGGAGCTGTGCCCATGATTGCGGTAGGTTTGATTGCCTTCGGCGCTGCGGACGACATGAAGGGGAAGGCCGGCTCACGGTTCATGGCAGAGGCACAGAGCCTGGCTGATAAGATTGACCGCAACTTGTTTGAGCGCTATGGGGACGTGCAAGCTTTTGGCTTTAATGATGCGATCACGCGTACATCACAATGGTACGACAATTCGGATTATAACGTGATTAGTCAAGTCATGAATAAATATGTCGCGGCCTATGGTATTTATGATTTGGCCATGCTTGTTGATACTACGGGGCAGCTGGTTGCCGTGAACTTTCAAAATGCGCAAGGGGAGCCCATTAATTCAAAATTCTTGTTTGAAAAAAACTTCAAAGACACGGCGTGGTTCAAGGCGTTGGAAGCAGAAGAATATACCACGAAGATGCCATTTACGGCTCCAGGCAATGACATTTCTTCTGGCACCTTTATCGAAGATGTACATATCGATGAGGATGTGAAGCAAGCCTATGGGAATGACGGAATGGTCATGGGCTTCAGCGCTCCTGTGTATGATGAAGACGGGAGAGTGGTGGCCTATTGGTCGAATCGTACGAATTTCAGCGTCGTTGAACAAATGTTCCAAGATACCTATGAAAATTTAAAAAACGTGGGGTTTCCGGGAGCAGAATTAACGCTTCTCAATAGTGAAGGCCAAATATTAGTAGACTATGATCCCTCTTCAGCAGGCACGACAGAGATTATGCGGAATTTTGATACGATTTTGAACTTCAATCTCGTGGAAAAAGGCGTGGGTATGGCCAAGGCCGCCGTCCAAGGACAGTCTGGTTTTGATTTTACTGAGCATGCCCGTAAAGGCATCATGCAGGCAGGTGGTTATACGCATTTAAAAGGAGCGCTAGGGTTCCCCGGAATGAACTGGTCAATCTTGGTGCGGGTGCCCGAAGCCGAGGCGGTGGCTGAAGCCAGCGCCATACAAAACAAAGTCCTCATGACCGGGTTAATCTGCCTAGCGGTGTTGCTTCCCTTAGGCTGGTGGGTGGGTCGGCGCGGCGCCGGGAACCTGGTGGCCATTAGTTCTGTAGCGCAACAAGCAGCTGATGGTGATTTGACGCAACGGGCGACCGTAACGACTCAAGATGAGTTAGGCCAACTCGGGCAAGCCATGAATGCGATGTTGGATAATATTTCCCGAGTGGTGGGCGAAGTCCGACAGGCGGCTGAACATGTCTCCACAGCCTCCGCAGAGATTACCCAAGGCAATGAAGATCTCTCGCAACGAACTTCGGCGCAAGCGGGGGCCTTAGAAGAAACCAGTGCCTCCATGGAAGAGATGACCTCCACTATCAAACAAAATGCGGATAACGCCAAACAGGCTAATCAGTTGGCCGTGACAGCAAGGGAAGTCGCAGAGAAAGGTGGGGCAGTGACAGATAAAGCTGTTGGCGCCATGGACGAAATCAACAGCAGCAGTAAGAAGATTGCGGACATTATTAACGTGATTGATGAAATTGCCTTCCAGACGAATTTGCTTGCCTTGAATGCTGCGGTGGAAGCGGCCAGAGCGGGTGAGCAAGGCCGTGGGTTTGCGGTGGTGGCCTCAGAAGTACGCAACCTTGCGCAACGGTCTGCTACAGCGGCCAAAGAAATCAAGTCTTTGATCAATGAGTCGGTACAGAAAGTGGGCGATGGCAGTGAGTTAGTAAATCAATCGGGCCAAACCCTTGATGAAATCGTCAACTCGGTCAAACGCGTGACGGATATCATTGCGGAGATCAGTGCGGCCTCGCAGGAGCAGGCCAGTGGAATTGATCAGGTGAATAAGGCTGTGATGCAAATGGATCAAGGGACACAACAAAATGCGGCCTTGGTGGAACAAGCTACGTCGGCCTCGCAGTCCATGAAACAGCAAGCGGCTGGCTTATTAGAGCAAGTGGCGTTTTTCAAGGTGACGCAAGGAGGAAACGGTGGCAGCAGCCGGCCTACAACGGGCTCATCAGCAAGTGAAGTTAAGGCGGTCAGCGCACCAGTCAAGGCGCCAGTTCCGGCTAAACCGGTATCTCAGCCGGCCCCGCAGTTAGCGGGCGTAGGCAGTAGCAATGGGCACAGTCGGCGGGAAGCAGACGATGACTTTTTTGAAGAATTCTGAATAAGGGAGAAGTGAAAAGAGAGAAGGTAGAAGTACGAAGGGAGAAGTACGAAGGGAGAAGGCTATGTGTTCAGTGCCTTGCTTCTACCTTCTTCCTTCTAACTTGGTACTTCTGAATCCTTTCGGGATGAAATGATAAGCGGATTAATGGCTGGAGTTTCCAGACTTCAGGATGGCATTTCAGACCATTGAAAGTTGCGGGAGACATTCATTGTATCTAACTCTACTAAGTTAGAATCTTATTCTTAGGAGGAGCACCGTTTATGAGCACGAGTGGAAAATGGAACGAATTGGGCATTGGGCCGAAGGTCATCATTTCTACCATATTGGTATTTGCAGTCTTAATGGTTGGTGGCGCCTATTTCCTTGGACAGCAATTGCGAGGAGATCTGAATCGGGTTATGTCCAATCAAGCTGGGATTATTGAACAACAAATTCAAGTGACGCGTGCCTATGTGGCCAAGCAATTTGTTGTGAAAGCTAAGGGCGCTGGCATGAAAGTGAGTATGGAGCATGAGGCGCCTGATACCATTCCCTTTCCTGCCACATTTACTCGTGAAACCTCAGAAACTCTTGCCAAAGCAGGTGTCTATAATGCACGAGTTATCAGTTCGACTCCGTTAAACCCAGCAAATCGGCCTCAAGACGCTTTTGAAGAAAAGGCCTTGGCGGCCTTGTCGGCAGGGCAACAAGAATACACCAGCATTGAGCCAGTTGATGGGGCTATGATGTATCGACGCGCCACGGCAGATTTAGCCAGCGTGAAAGCCTGTGTGTCGTGTCATGCCGGAAAACAGGTGGGCGACATGTTAGGAGCGGTGTCGGTTCAAATTCCCATGGGGGCACCCTTAGCGCAGCTCAATTCAAATTTGAATAATGTCTATATGGGTATTGCCTTGGTTGGGCTCATAACCGTGGGGTTATTGGCCATGTTGCTTTCTCGCCTGGTTGTCAAACCTATGAAGGAGTTAGAGGCTATGGCAGCTATGGCTAAAGATGGAGATTTATCCGTGCGGACCCACACAGTAAGCCGGGATGAAATTGGGCGGACGAGCGATTCCTTTAATGCTATGTTTGACCGAGTTGGTGAAGTGGTTCAGTCGGTCAAATCAGCGGTGTCTGGTATTACGACAGGAACGCGAGAGATTTCGCAAGGCAATGAAGACTTGTCCCAACGGACATCTGCGCAAGCTGGTGCGTTAGAGGAAACCAGTGCGTCTATGGAAGAGATGACTTCAACCATTAAGCAAAATGCGGATAATGCCAAACAAGCCAATCAGTTGGCGGTGACGGCACGGGAAGTGGCCGAAAAAGGTGGGATGGTCACAGACAAAGCCGTCAATGCTATGGATGAAATCAACAAGAGTAGTAAGAAAATTGCGGATATTATTAACGTGATTGACGAGATAGCCTTCCAAACAAACTTGTTAGCCTTGAATGCGGCAGTCGAAGCCGCGAGAGCAGGCGAACAAGGTCGTGGTTTTGCGGTCGTGGCGTCAGAAGTTCGAAATCTGGCGCAACGCTCAGCTACTGCGGCGAAAGAAATAAAATCTTTGATTAATGAGTCGGTGCAGAAAGTGAGCGATGGTAGCGACTTAGTGAATCAATCCGGTAAGACGCTAGAAGAAATTGTGAATTCTGTGAAGCGCGTGACGGATATTATTGCTGAGATTAGTGCGGCCTCGCAGGAACAGGCAAGCGGAATCGACCAAGTGAATAAGGCTGTCATGCAAATGGATCAGGGTACACAACAAAATGCTGCCTTGGTGGAGCAAGCCACTTCAGCATCACAATCCATGAAGCAGCAAGCCGAGGCCTTATTAGACCAAGTGGCATTTTTTAAGACCGATTCTCAGATTTCTGGAAGGAGTGGGCAGCCAAGGGCAGATAATCCAAATAACTCAAATCAAAGTCAAAGCCAAAGTTCATCGGTTTCAGCTCATTCCTCAAGGCCAGCTCCATCAGCTCCACAAGCAGTGAAAGTTGCGAGTTCCAAGCCAGTATCAGTTGGCAGCAGCAATGGGCATAAGGCCGATCAAGTAGATGATGACTTTTTTGAAGAATTCTAAATAAGTGAGAAGGGAGAAGTAAGAAGGGGGAAGAAACGTTTGTATCCTTCTTTTTGCTTCTCCCTTCTATCTACTCTCTTTCCTATTCCTGCAAGTTGACTGTTCCAGGTAATGTCGGGTAGGCTGCACTTCCCCCAATTGCTACGGATGGTATTTTAAATGATGTTTTCCAACATTTATCGGAGGGAGGAGCTATGAGACGATGGGCGACTATCTCAACGATGTTTGGAGTATGTGCTTTGGGGTTATTGATGGTGTTGCCAGCTGGACAAGCGGCTGACATTTCCAAAGCGAAGGCTGCCGAGTATGTGCTGGCAGCGGTCAAAGCAGCCAGAACAGTCTTTGTCAAGGGTGTGCTTGCCGATGCGAAAAAAGGCGGCATGAAAGGGAATGAAGATTGGGTCAAGGATGATCATGGGATTATGCTTCCTGCTCAATTTGTTAAAGAAATTGGCAAGGAAGTACGGGACTATGAAATTGGTCTTTTGGGAACGGACCCGTTGTATGCATCAAATGCCGCAAAAAGTCCTAAAGAAAAAGAGATGTTAGCGGAATTGGCCGGTGGTAAGAAAAAAGTCATTACAGGGGAGGATGGTGGAAAGACCATTGGAATGTCCGCCGACTTTGCCATTGTTGATAGTTGTGCCACTTGTCACAATGAGCATCCCAAGACAACCAAAAAAGATTGGAAAAAAGGGGATTTCATGGGCGCTATCGTGGTCCGGATGAAATAACCAGTACTTTCTAGAGATATTTCCTACAAAATGGCGTGGACGGTGTGCACACCGTCCACGCCATTTTTTTGTCTCATTGATGCCCTCCCTTCTCTATTGCTTTCATGAAAAATTGAAAAATCAACTTATTTCTCCTGGGCCTTGTGCCGATAAATAGAAGAATGTGGGAAGCCTGTGCCCCATGTTTTCAAACCATCTTCCATAGCTCCCGATTATCTCTCAAGCATTCATCCTGGATGCTCTTGAGTCAAGGTGCCTGAATGGGAATCGTTGATGTGTTATGGGGCTTGGTATTAGTCGGAATGACATTGGCTTTTGGTATGGCATTGATGGGAGTCCAGGCGGCGAAACGTCATGATGTGAGATCTCATCGAAAGTGGATGACGATTTCCTGTGTGTTGGTGGGTATTTGGCTGGTTGCCTATGTCACGAAGCAAGGTATTTTCGGACGAGATCATTTTGGAGGAACTTCTGAAGAATATTGGATGCTGTATGCCCCCTTGCTTGTTGTGCATACGGGATTGGCCTTAGTGACGATTGGGCTTGGCGGCACCAATATGGTGATTGGTTTGCGCCGTTTGCAGCATGGAATTGGAGCAGGGGCTATGGTGGCCGGGGTGTCTTTGCATCGCAGGTTAGGTCACATCATGGAATGGACGTTTGGCGGAACAATTGTGACGGCGTATCTGGTGTATCTCATGTTGTTTGTCTGGTTTCCAGCGAGATGAGTGAAATGTGAATAGTAAGAAGTGGGAGCAGGAAGAAATTTCTTGGATGTACTCCTTACTCTCTTACTATTTAGTCTTACTTCTTCATTACTTTTACAGGATCAATTTATGAGCGCGACATTAACTGATCAAGAATTCCAGCAATTTCAAACACTGATATATGACCACGTCGGTATTAAATTGGATGCGCCCAAGAAGAGTTTGTTGACATCACGACTTGGGAAACGGTTGCGAGAATTAGAGCTATCCTCCTACCAAGCCTATTTTGATCGGGTCAGCAGCAAAGGTGGAGAAGAAGAATTAATCCGTTTAGTGGATTTGGTCTCGACGAATAAAACAGACTTTTTCCGTGAGCCAGTGCATTTTGACTTTCTTTGCGAACAAGTCCTTCCTCAACTGGAATCAACGCGTACCATTCGGATCTGGTCCTCTGCCTCATCTTCAGGAGAAGAACCCTATACGATTGCGATGACACTGTTTGATGCTTTGCCAGATCTCACAAGCTGGGACGTAAAAGTCTTAGCTTCCGATATTTCTACGCGTGTCTTAGCCAAAGCGGCCTCAGGAATTTATGAGGAGGAGCGAGTCTCACAATTGCCAAAAGATATTATTCGTCGGCATTTTCTTCGGGGGAAGGGAGAGCAGGCAGGAAAGTTAAAAGTTCGCAAACAGTTGTCGGAGATGATTGCTTTTCGCCGGATTAATCTGATGGCTCCGGCCTTTCCCATCCGCACCCCGTTGGATGTGATCTTTTGTCGCAATGTCATGATTTATTTTGATCGTCCTACCCAGGCCACCTTGATGGGGAAGTTTTATCGCTATTTACGTCCCGGAGGCTATCTCTTTATTGGGCATTCAGAAAGCCTGCAATGGATTGAGCATCAGTTTGACTATGTGAAACCTACAATTTATCAAAAGCCCTTTGAATAATGAGAGAGCCGTAAGGAGTAAGCAGTCAGGAGTTAGAAGTGAGGAGTAAAAACTTGAACGATTCTTCTCTTACCTCTTGCTCCTTACCCCTTACTCTTCATTCCTAACTGTAAGAACTTATGTTAGCCACTAACATGGAATTTGGGCATATTCGCCGAATACAAGATACCCGTTTTCCCTATGAGGTAGCGGTGATTTTGCCTGGAGAGTATTTTGTCAGTGAAGAGCCAAAAGTCGTCTATACCGTCTTAGGTTCCTGCATTTCGGTGTGCCTGCGGGATCCTTTGGTTAACGTTGGTGGCATGAATCATTTCATGTTAGCCGCACCCTCCAAAACAGAAGGCCATGATAATTGGGCAGAGTCTGGACGGTATGGAAGTTTTGCTATGGAAATGTTGATCAATGAAATTCTCAAGCGAGGTGGGAAGAAGGAACGATTAGAAGCCAAAGTCTTTGGAGGAGGGAAAATTTATGATGGGACCATCGATATTGGGGCGAAAAATGCGGCATGGGCCTTAGCGTTTCTTGAGCAGGAAGGTGTTCCCCTCATGAAAGCCAATGTGGGCGATGTGTGTCCAAGGAAAGTCTATTTTTTTACAGACTCCGGAAAAGTATTGTTGAAGAAGTTAGATCGGGTTGTGGCGAAAACGATTGCGGAGGAGGAGGGGCAGTACCGAGCAAAACTGCAACAAGCTCCTGCGCAATCAGAGGTAACACTCTTTTAAGGAAGAAGTGAGAACGGAGAAGGGAGAAGAAAAGAGTTTGGTCCTTCTTACTTCTCCCATCTTACTTCTCTCTATTCAAGGAGCTGGATATGAGTGACAAGAGTATTCGCGTACTGGTGGTGGATGACTCTGCGTTGATTCGTGGGGTGATGACGGAAATTTTGTCTGAGGATCCTGAAATCGAGGTGGTTGGCGCAGCTCCTGATCCCTATGCAGCACGAGATAAGATCAAAGCCTTAACCCCGGATGTCCTGACGCTGGACGTAGAAATGCCCAAAATGGATGGATTGACGTTTTTGCAAAAACTTATGGCGGCTCGCCCAATGCCGGTGGTCATGGTGAGTTCGCTGACCGATAAAGGGGCCGCCACGACCATGCAAGCCTTGGAGGCGGGTGCCGTGGACTTTGTCACTAAGCCCACAGTGGATATTCAGCATGGTTTGGCAGAACTGGCACATCAAATTACGAGTAAAGTAAAAGCGGCTGCCCAAGCGACGGTGAAAAGGCGTACGCCTCCAGCCGATTGTACGGATCGTATAAAAACTCTTGCTGCGCAATCGGCCATGATCAAAACCACAGACACGATTATTGCCATTGGATCTTCAACTGGTGGAACGGAAGCCCTTCGTGAAATGTTAGAAGTGTTGCCACCCAATACGCCGCCGATTCTCATGACGCAACATATGCCAGAGCGTTTTACAAAAACCTTTGCAGATCGATTGAACGAACTATGTCAAATTGGAGTCAAGGAAGCAGAAGAAGGGGACAGTGTGCTACCAGGCCAGGCTCTATTGGCTCCTGGAAACTATCATATGGAATTACGGCGCAGTGGCGCCCGCTATTATGTGACGTTGAATCAAGAACCTCCTGTGAATCGGCATCGGCCGGCTGTGGATCCGATGTTTCAATCCGTGGCCAAATTTGCCGGTGCGAATAGCGTCGGAGTGATTTTAACAGGCATGGGAAATGATGGGGCGGTTGGCATGTTAGAAATGAAAAAAGCGGGCGCATTTAATCTTGCGCAAGATGAAGCTTCCTGTGTGGTATTTGGAATGCCAAAAGAGGCGATCAAGGCTGGCGGAGTCGATAAAATTCTGCCATTGACGGATATTCCTTCGGCAATTCTTGCCCATCTCAATATTCTTTCTCATCGGTAAAGATCTGTATGCCAAAAGCCGAGAAATTCAAGAACTTGGTGTGATGTCACAGCCAAGATTTGTCTATGTTCGTGAAAAAATTGAAATCAAAAATTTTCAAAATCCCTTCGGAGCGATGAAATTGAGATTTTTGGAGATCGCATGATGATGGAATTTATTTTCCTCTTCATAGGTATGGCGCTAGGAGCGTGGGGAACGAAGTATTGGCTTTATCAAAAGGTCTGGCCTGAACGAGAAAAGGCATTAGTACAAGAAACCGAAGACCGGGTGCGGACTCAAACGCATCAACAGGATGCTGCGATGTTGAATCCGGTTATTGACGATGCCATGGCGCAAATCCAAGAGGTGGTCAATATTGTTGAAGAAGCCGTGATTGAGTTGATTTGCCGATTTCAGGAAATTACGGATGGAGCCATTCAAGAAGCCAATGTGACCGCTGCTCAGTTTCAATCTTCGTCGAGTGATGATGGTCAAAATGATGCCTCGCTACTAGATGAAACCAATCTAATTATTGGGACGTTTGCGCAAAGCGTAGTGGAATCGTCCCAATTAGGGATGGATGTCGCGATGGTGGTGGAAGAAGTTGAAGGAAGCACTCAACGCATTACCCCGTTGCTGGAAGAAATCGAGTTTATCGCGGATCAAACTCGCCTCTTGGCGCTTAATGCGGCGATTGAAGCGGCCAGGGCCAAAGAGCATGGAAGGGGTTTTGCCGTGGTTGCCGAAGAAGTGGCCAAATTGGCCAATCGCTCTCGAGTGGCGGCAGCCAATATTCAAAGCGTTGTGTCGGAAGTAAACGGGAGTACGGACAAAGCCATCACGGCTCTTCAAGGATTTGCCTCAATTGATCTTACCGGTGCTCTGACCACACGAGAACGTATTGCAGATATCACGAAAATTTTAGAAGAAAAGAGTGAGACATTACAAGCTGGGGTTTTGCATGCCACGGAATCGGCTCAAAAGCATGCCAATCAGGTGACGGACATTGTGATGTCCATGCAATTTCAAGATATCTCACGGCAACGATTGGAAAAAGTCGTACAACAATTGGGAAGCCTTCGTGACCAAGTTCAGGTATGGAAGGCCACAACGAGTGAAATGCCTGAATGTGTGTCTAGCGGTGAAGCCAATGCTACCGATTGATCGAAAGGGAATGATACATGAGTGAAATGGATGAAGCCATACAAGAGTTTTTAGTCGAAAGTGATGAAAACCTGAGTCAAGTTGAGCGTGACCTGTTGGAACTTGAAACGCATCCTGATGGCCAAGATATTCTGGCCAACATTTTTCGAGCCATTCATACCGTTAAAGGAACCTGTTCTTTCCTAGGATATTCCAAGCTGGAAAGTTTAGCTCACACTGGTGAAACGTTGCTAAGTTTGCTGAGAGACGGGGATATTTCGTTGACCCCTGATATTGCGTCAGCGCTACTTAAAATGATTGATGCGATTCGGCAAATGCTGACCTGCATACAGGAAAGCGGTAACGATGGTGAAGAAGAATATCGTGAATTGAAAGCGCTTCTGACTGAACTACAAAAAGGGGGGGACGCCTCGTCTAGCTCAGATGCGGCAACGACGGTTACTGCCGAATCCACTGGGGAAGAACTTGATCCCATTCCAACTGGAGATGAAGGTACCTCTATTGAAGTCCAAGCGGAGCCTGAGGTCTGTGCAGCCTCAGTCCCTGCAATAGAAGTTGGTGGAGGGGTTTCTGCTGGAGGAATAGGCAATTCGGAGAAACAAGAAAAGGCCGCACCTCCTGGAGAGGGAAAGTCGCAATCGGTGGTGGATTCCAGCATTCGAGTAGATGTGGGACTGTTGGACAAATTGATGAATATGGTGGGTGAACTCGTTCTCACGCGTAATCAAATTTTGCAATGTCCGGTTATTCAAGATGACACCTCCTTACAAACTTCCTCTCAACGACTCAGCCTGATTACTTCTGAACTACAAGAAGGCATCATGAAAACTCGCATGCAGCCCATTGGCAATATTTTTGGAAAGTTTCCTCGTGTGGTCCGAGATCTAGCTATGAATTGCGGGAAACAAATACGCATCGAAATGGAAGGCAAGGAAACGGAATTAGATAAAACCCTTGTGGAAGCCATTAAAGATCCATTGACTCATCTTGTACGGAATTCAGTAGATCATGGCATTGAAAAGCCAGAAGAACGTCAGAGGAACGGAAAATCTCCGGAAGGGCTTTTGCTGCTTCGCGCTTACCATGAAGGCGGGCAAGTCAATATTGAAATTACGGATGATGGGGGAGGAATTCATACAGAGCGCGTAGCTGAAACGGCGGTCAAGCGAGGAGTAGTGTCTCAAGAGCAAATCTCTCGTATGAGCGAACGTGAATTGTTGAACCTCATTTTCATGCCAGGATTTTCCACGGCAGAAAAAGTTACCAATGTCTCGGGCCGAGGTGTAGGGATGGATGTGGTGAAAACCAATATTGAAAAAATTGGCGGGACCATTGATATCCAGACAAATTTAGGCAAAGGCACCACGTTTAAGCTGAAGGTACCATTGACCTTGGCCATTATCCCGGCGCTGATTATCACCACGGGGCAAGAACGGTTTGCGATTCCGCAAGTGAGTCTCTTGGAACTGGTTCGCTTAGAAGGCGAACAAATTAAGAAATTTATCGATACCGTGCATGGTGCGTCAGTGTGTCGTCTTCGGGGTACATTATTGCCGCTCTTGTACTTGAATGAAATGGTGGGCCTCGAACCACAACAAGAGAAACATGCAGAAGATGGTGAGAGCGAGGATGTCGTGAATATTGTGGTGTTGCAAGCTGATTCTCAACGGTTTGGCCTCGTGGTTGATGAAATTAATGATACCGAAGAAATTGTGGTGAAACCCTTGAGTAAGCAATTGAAGGGTGTGCCTGTCTTTGCGGGGGCCACGATTATGGGAGATGGGAGGGTCGCGCTCATTTTAGATGTGTTGGGTTTGGTCAATCGCGAAGGTATGGCCACTCCACATGCCGAGGGCGAAGGCATTCGTGTGGATCAAGTTGGGAGCGGTATTGGTGGAAACGGGCACCGCGAAACCCTCTTAATTGTCAAAGTGGGTGAAGAGGGACAAATGGCTATTCCTCTTAAAATGGTGGCTCGGCTGGAAGAAATTAAAACCTCTTCTTTGGAGCAAGCCAGTGGACAGGAAGTTATTCAATACCGCGGGGATATTCTTCCCATTATTCGCCTGTCGCAAGTACTCGGAATGCCTGAATCTTCTGAAGCCAGTATGGCCGAGGCACTTCAAATGGTGGTCATTTCTCATGAACAGCGACGGATTGGGTTGGTCGTGGATCGCATTGTGGATATTGTTGATGAACATTTGCAGGCAGAACGAGCGGCCAATAAGCCCGCTATTCTCTGTTCGGCAGTGATTCAGGAACATGTGACAGATGTTTTGGATGTGCAGCAACTCATTGCAGATTATTCCGGCCATCCAATGGAAGAACCCATGGGCGAATTGGTAGGAGTCTAAGACATGAGCGAACCCAAGCAATATTGTACGTTTTTGTTGGACGAATTAGTTTTTGGTGTGAATGTGTTGAACGTTCAGGAAGTCATTAAATTTCAACCCATGACTCATGTGCCGTTGGCTTCGAATGTGGTGAGTGGGTTGATTAATCTTCGAGGCCAAATTGTGACAGCTATTGATCTGAGACGACGATTGGAGTTGGACGACAGAGACGAAAATCTCCCGCCCATGAACGTGGTGGTGCGGACGGATGATGGGCCGGTGAGTCTGTTGGTGGATGATATTGGAGATGTCTTGGACGTTTCAGATGACACGTATGAGCCTCCGCCGCCAACCA
The DNA here is from genome assembly GCA_965223685.1 of Nitrospirales bacterium. GTDB lineage: Bacteria > Nitrospirota > Nitrospiria > Nitrospirales > UBA8639 > Nitrospira_E. The sequence continues at coordinate 124,993 of CBDCXG010000002.1, read as the reverse complement.
TCAAAGGTGTGGCGCGAGAGCTTATTACGGGTGTCCATAAACTTGATGAGCATTTGTTATTAGTGCTCGACCTAGAAAAAGTGGTGCTCGTGCCACAAGTCAAAGGGGCATGACGATGCCAGAAGCGGAGCAACGTATGTCAGTGTATGACCAAATCGGCGGAGAAGCAGCGATTTTGGTCACTGTGGAAACCTTTTATCAACGAGTGCTTGGCGACCCTCTTCTTCAACCATTTTTCGACAACATTGATATGACCAGGTTGAAGCGCCAGCAGATTGATTTTTTTAGCCAAGCCTTAGGCGGCCCCAATATTTATCGAGGCCCAGATATGAAAACAGCCCATGCCAAGATGGCTATTGAGCAACGTCATTTTGCTCAGTTTACTGAGCATTTGGTGGCCACATTACAATTTTTGGGCGTGGCTTCAGAACACATTGAGACGATGGTACAGACAATCGGCCCGTTAGCTGCCGAAATTGTTAATACCGCAATTGCTATACAAACAGAAACCACTTCAACAAGTTCAACAATGCAGAAGACCAAGAAAAAACGGAAGGAGCTACGAATGGGACAGAATGGATCACACAAAAATGGAGGGGCTGCCACGATGGAAGCGCCGGCAGATATGATGGATTTAGAAGGAAAAGTGGCGGCGATTGATCGTTCGCAAGCTGTTATTGAATTTTATTTAGATGGCACAATCATTACGGCTAATGACAATTTCTTGCAAACATTGGGGTATACCCTTCCGGAAATCCAAGGACAACATCATCGCATGTTTGCACCGCCAGGCGTAGCTGAGAGTCCTGAATATGCCGCCTTTTGGGCGAAGTTAAACCGGGGCGAATTCGATTCGGGGAGATATAAGCGCATTGGAAAAGGGGGAAAGGAGATTTGGATTCAAGCTTCATATAACCCAATCTTTGACGATCAAGGTAAGCCGTACAAAGTTGTGAAATTTGCCACCGATATCACGGATTCAAAAAACCGAGCTGCTGAGCTTGAAAGCAAAATGAATGCGATCAATAAAGCGCAAGCGGTTATTGAATTTAATCTAGATGGCACAATCATTACAGCAAATGAAAATTTCCTTATCACCCTTGGCTATGATTTAACAGAGATTCAAGGGAAGCATCATCGAATGTTTGCGGATCCATCCTATGCTGCGAGTCCTGAGTATGCGGCCTTTTGGGCCAGGCTGAATAAGGGCGAATTTGAGGCTGGTGTGTATAAGCGTTTTGGAAAAGGCGGGAAGGAGGTCTGGATTCAGGCCTCCTATAATCCGGTCTTCAATGCTGATGGGGTGGCGTATAAAGTGATCAAATATGCTACAGATATTACAGAATTTAAAAAGCTCAATGAAGAATATGAAGCCAGAAATACAGCGGTGGGTAACGGCAATGCTGTCATTGATTTTACGCCGGATGGCATCATTTTGGATGCCAATGAGAATTTTTGTATGACGGTTGGGTATACCTTGGATGAAATCAAAGGTAAACATCATCGCATGTTCTGCGATCCAAACTATGCCGCTAGTCCCGAATATGCAGCCTTTTGGTCAAAATTAAATCGAGGGGAATTTGATGCAGGCTCCTATTTACGGTTGGGAAAAGGCGGCAAGGAAGTCTGGATTCAAGCCTCGTATAATCCCATCGTGGATTCCAATGGCCAGGTATTAAAGGTGGTCAAGTTTGCAACGGATATTACAGCGGCGAAGCAAAATGAATTGGCTGCCACGCGGGTCAAAAATATGATGGAAAATATGCCGACAAATGTGATGTATGTGGATAGGGACTTAGTCCTCACGTATATGAATCCAAAATCAAAGGATACATTGAGGACACTAGAACATCTGTTGCCGGTGAAAGTTGATCAAATGATGGGGACTTGTATCGATGTCTTCCATAAGAACCCAGCCCATCAGCGACAGATCTTGTCGGATCCTCAAAACCTTCCTTATCAGGGACACATTCAACTAGGCGATGAAATCTTAGATCTCCTCGTGAACGCGATTTATGACAAGGATGGTAACTACATCGGAGCTATGGCCACATGGGAAGTCATTACGAAGAAACTCGAGCAAGAGCGGCAAATTAAGGAAGCTGCGGAACGGGAACGGGAACAACAGGAAAAATTGAAAGCGGGCGTGGAGGAGATAGCCCAAATAGGCAGTAACTTGGCCGGAGCTTCTGAAGAACTGACGTCGGTGAGTGCGCAGATGGGTGCCACGGCAGAAGAAACCTCCAGCCAAGCCAATGTGGTGGCGGCGGCCTCTGAAGAAGTCAGCACGAATGTGCAGTCGGTGTCCACCGGCTCTGAAGAAATGACCGCAGCCATTCAGGAGATTGCGCAGAATACGACGGAAGCCGCTAAAGTTGCGGCCCAAGCCGTAAGTGTGGCTGAGGTGACGAATGATACGGTTGGCAAACTCGGACAGAGCAGTGCTGAAATCGGCAGCATCATTAAAGTGATTAATTCAATTGCGCAGCAGACAAACTTGCTAGCCCTGAATGCCACCATTGAGGCGGCAAGGGCTGGAGAGGCTGGAAAAGGGTTTGCCGTGGTCGCTAATGAGGTGAAGGAGTTGGCCAAAGAAACCACCAAAGCCACGGAAAGTATCAGTCGCATGATCGAAACGATTCAAGGCGATACCAAAGGGTCAGTCGATGCCATTGCGCAAATCACGACTATTATTAAACAAGTCAATGACTATATGAACACGATTGCCAGCGCGGTGGAAGAACAAACCGTGACCACCAATGAGATGGCCAGAAACGTAACGGAAGCATCCAAAGGCAGCATGGAAATCTCGAGTAATATCGTAAATGTTGCCGAAGCGGCCAAGAACACAACGGAAGGCGCGACGCAAACACAACAGGCTGCGGCTGAATTAGCCAGGATGGCTGCTGACCTGCAAACAGTTGTGACCACGCTGACGTAAAAAGTCAGAAGTAAGAAGTGAGAAGGAAAAACGAAAAGATGAAGAATATGGATATGAAAGGTATGAGCAGAGAAAGAGGTGAATATGAGTTCTTCTTTACTCTTGCTTCTAACTTTTCACTTCTTACATTTTACTTGGTAAAGGAGGAAGTATGCGTGCTTTAGTAATAGATGATTCAAAAGCTATGCGGATAATTTTAAAGCAGATTTTGCAGTCTGTTGGTGGGACTGTAGAAGAAGCGGGTAATGGCCAGGAAGGTCTGGATAAGTTGAAGTCTATGGGGACCGCCGATCTTGTTCTGGTAGACTGGAACATGCCGGTAATGAATGGTTTAGATTTTGTTCGAGCTGTTCGTGCCAATCCCACCTATCGGCAATTGCCGGTGATGATGGTCACGACCGAAACAGAATCCTCGCAGATGGGCAAGGCATTAGCGGCAGGAGCCAACGAATATGTCATGAAGCCGTTTACGAAGGACGTCATTCAAGAAAAGCTGAAAATTCTGGGAATAAAATAAGTGAAAAGCTAGAAGTAAGAAGCAAGGAGTGAAAAGTAAGAGTAGGGAGAGAAGAAAAGAGTAAGGCTTATTCCAATTCTTTTTTCATTCTTCTCACTTCGTACTTCTCCCTAAATTACTGGAGTTATTACGATGCCAAAGATTCGTGTGTTGATTGTTGATGATTCCGTGGTGATCCGACGACTTCTCACGGACGAATTAAAGAAAGACCCTGATATCGACGTGGTTGGGACTGCCGCCACAGGGAAAATTGCCTTGGCCAAAATACAGCAAACTCCGCCTGATGTGGTCACGATGGACATTGAAATGCCAGAAATGGATGGACTGACGGCGGTGAGCGAAATTCGGAAAACTCATCCCAAACTTCCGATTATCATGTTCAGCACATTGAGCCAACGAGCTGCCAAAGAAACTCTGGAAGCCCTGTCTCGTGGAGCCAATGATTATGTCACCAAGCCGGCGAATGTGGGGAGTGCGGCATTGGCCATGCAACGTGTTCGAGATGAACTTCTTCCAAAAATTAAAGCTTTGGCAGGACAGTCAACAACAGAGCCTCAAAAACCTGTTCGTCCTGTTTCTAAACCAGTCGTCTCCCAAAAGTCCACGCCCTCAGCGGGGAAGAAAGATCAGTCTGTGGATGTTGTTGCGATCGGCGTCTCGACTGGAGGGCCGAATGCTTTAGCCGAGGTGATTCCTCATATTCCGAAAGATTGTCCGGTGCCGATTCTCATTGTTCAGCATATGCCGCCAGTCTTTACCAAATGTTTGGCCGAACGTTTGTCTATCAAGGCCAACATTCCGATTCACGAAGGGCAGCCTGGTGATGTGCTGTCGGCTGGGCAGGCATGGATTGCGCCTGGAGACTACCATATGGGCGTGGAACGAAAAGGCACACAGATTGTGTTAGCTATGAATCAAGATCCACCTGAAAATTCTTGCCGCCCTGCTGTGGATGTGATGTTCCGGTCGGTAGCCAAAGTGTATCACGCGAATGTCTTATGTGCCGTGTTAACAGGCATGGGACAAGATGGGATGCGGGGGGCTGAAGTCATTCGTGAAGCTGGGGGGGTGGTGTTGGCCCAAGATGAAGCCTCGAGTGTGGTATGGGGCATGCCAGGAGCAGTAGTTCAGGCGGGCTTGGCGCATGCGGTATTGCCTCTCTCGCAGATGGCAACTGAAATCATGAGGAAAGTGCGAATCGGACAGGCACAGCCTGTGACCGTTTAGCTGAAAGGAAAATAATGGCGGAATCAGCCTTGTGTCCAGAAGATTTAGACTATATCCGCGAGATGGTGCGGACTCGTGCAGCGATCGTATTGGAACCGGAAAAGGCCTATTTGGTTCAATCTCGGATAGAGCCTGTTGCGAAAAGTGAGGGGTTGGCTTCCATAGGGGAATTGGTGGCCAAGTTAAAGAAAGTGCCCTATGGCGCGATGCACAAAAAAGTGGTTGAAGCCATGACCACGAATGAAACCAGTTTTTTTCGGGATCTGACTCCGTTCCAGGCTTTGCGAGAGCATGTGCTTCCAGACATTATTGCCAGAAAAATTCCAACCAAGCGGTTGAATATGTGGTGTGGAGCCAGTTCCAGTGGGCAGGAACCCTATTCGGTGATGTTCACGATTTGGGAGCACTTTCCTGAACTCAGAAATTGGCACCTGCAATTTTTTGCAACAGATCTGTCAGAAGAGATGCTCGAAAAATGTCGTAAAGGCAAATATAGTCAATTAGAAGTGAATCGCGGATTGCCTGCTGCTTCACTAACGAAGTTTTTTACTAAAAAGGGCATGAGTTGGCAGGTGCAAGATGATATTCGAGAAAAAATTGTTTTTCAATCTATGAACTTGGTTGGGCCTTGGTTGCCATTTCCCACAATGGATATTGTGTTTTTGCGAAACGTCATGATTTATTTTGATGTCGAAACGAAAAAGAAAATTTTAGGCAATATTCGAAAATTTCTTGATCCTCAAGGCTATTTGTTTTTAGGAGGATCAGAAACGACAATCAATCTTGATGATCAATATGAGCGAGTCGCTGTGAGTGGGACTTCATTGTATCGATTAAAGAAGGGATAGGAGGAACCCGCATGCAATTTCTTGAAGAGGAAATTTTAGAGATTACGGAAGCCACGTGGCAGTCGATTCTTGGTTTGGATATTCGTCCTCGTGCATTGCCAGCGTCTATGGGTCCGGTAGAGGGATATTTAACAGGGAAAGTAGAAATTTCAGGGGCTTGGACTGGAGCGGTTTTGTTGCATGGCTCGCGGGAATTGGCAGCTGCCGCCGCTTCGGTGATTTTTTCCCATGAATCTGGTGGTGGCTCTGAGCAGGATTCTATGGATGCGATGTATGAGCTGACAAATATTATTGGTGGCAATATTAAATCCTTGCTTCCTGAGCCTTGCCAGCTTTCTATCCCTTGTGTGGAACAAACAACTGAAAAACATATGCAGATGTCTGGGCTGGAGCGTGTGAGTGAGCTCGTGTTTGATTGCCAGGATCAGCCCCTCTTTGTTTCTGTCTGGCAACAACAATGATAGAGAAAAAAGTACAAAGTACGTGATGACAAGTGAGAAGAAAAAAATGGAGGAAAAAGGAGTTGGGCGTTTTCAAAATAATGTCACGTCTCTTATTCATTTTTATTCCTTGCTTCGTTGAACAGAAAGGTAATGTATGACTGTTGAGACTAACCATCGAGAGTTTACTCGAGTGAAAGTGGCCCTTCACGCTGAATTGCGGGTTGGTGGGAATGTCGTGATCCAAGGACAATTAGATAATGTGAGTTTGAATGGATTACTCCTTTGTAGTGACACTCTCTTACCTGAACACACTCCCTGCATGGTGTTCGTTCATTTAGACGGTGGGCAAGGCGGACCAACCATTGAAGCCCAAGGGGTGGTGACGCGAACGGAAACGAATAAGTTGGCTGTACAGTTTAATGAGATTGTTGGAAATGAGAGTGTGCAACATCTCAGAAATTTAGTGTTGTATAACAGTGGTACACAGGCGAATCAAGTCGAGGCGGAGTTTGAGTCACATATAGGACTGCATGCCAAATCGTAGGGGAACGTTCGCAGTAAGGTGTACGGGCCGAAGGACAACATTGCTGAGCAAGGATTTCATATTTTGTCTTTAGTATTTCTGGAAATCCTTCATTCTTGTGAGCGAAAAACCGATATGAAAGATGTAGATTTTTATGGTTAAGCATAGGTAAGACATTGTGGAGGCTGCGGAGAATTCTGTTGGCGCTGAAAGGGGAGGACTATGGTTATTACAGAAAATGTCATTGATGGGAAAACGATTGTGTATTTAGAAGGGCGGTTTGATTTTGGCGCAAGAAAAACATTTAAAGAGGTCATTGATCGTTCAGTAGAATCTGGAAATCCTGTTGTATTAGATTTAGAGAAGGTGACCTTTGTGGATAGTTCCGCCTTAGGGTTATTAGTCATTTCCCATCAAAATCTTAAAAATAAAAATATCCCATTCTTTTTAGTGAATCCGCAAACCTATGTGAAGCAGGTGTTAGATTTGGCCAATATTGGGAAAATGATTCCTACGTACCAGACTCTGGAGGAGGTTCCTAAAAACCGCCTCGTTTCTCCTGGTGCGCCAGCCTAATTTTCTTGCCATGGACGGTGGCTGTCTTCACCTTACGTGATATGTTGCGCCCCGTTTCCTCTCAGGTTTTCTTTTTTTCTCTCTCTCTTCAGTCAGGAGGGTTGTTTTTGCTCCCTACTCAATCCCATTCACTGGAGAGGCCGTATGTCTAGTTTTTCCAGGACCACCGAGGTTTCATCCACCAGTACCCTTCAGCGTATTCCCACAAGTCAATTACGCCAAGGAATGTTTTTAGTCCGGGTTCTTGATTCTTGGTGGAAATCACCCTTCTTTACTCATCGAAGGTTGTTGAAATCACCTGCCGAGATTCAACAATTACTCAGTTCTGGGATCAAAGAAGTGGAGATAGATACCTCCTTAGGAGTCAGCGTATCGTCTAACGTAGATGCGTATCCTGAAGTGGTCTCAGGAGAATTGACAGATGCATCGCATACCGATTCTGAATTGAATACGTTGACTCCTGATGAATTGGCAACAGAATCAATTGAATCTTCTACTGAAACGAAAATTGAAGACGAGGCCAAGAATCGAGAAGAGCTCGCACTAGTGCGTGACGATGTGTTGGCGGCAGTCGAAGGCATGTTTGATGGGGTGAAGACCGGGCAACCAATCTCTCAACCTGCCTTGCAAGCTGCGTCGCAAGTCTTAGTCCAAAAAGCCCTGATGCATCCAACTCTTTTGGCAGAAATTTTATTAGTTGATGCGCTGAAACACTTCGATAAGACACTCTATGCTCATGTGGTTGATACGGCCGTATATTCGATCTTGGTTGGCTTGCAGCTGGGGTGGGAGCAAGAGGCCTTAGAAAAACTTGGGGTAGGGGCCTTATTGCATGACGTAGGGTATATGCGGTTGCCGCAGAACGTTGTGAAAGCTTATTGGAATTGTGGTAACGATTTCCGTTTGCTGCAACAACATGTTGTCATTGGAGAGACTCTTATTCAACGGCAGGAACAATTTTCTGAAGATATTGTGCGCATGGTGGCTGAACATCATGCGTATCAGGATGGTTCTGGCTATGCAAAGAGCCAGTTGAAGGATGAACTTTCAGAGTTTGGGCAATTATTAGGGGTCATGGATTATTTTGATGAGCTGTTAACAGTAGGAGGAACAACGGGATCTTTGCCTGCTGCATTGGCTATACGAAGGATGTACCAAGAAGCGCAGAAGGGGAAATTCTCAACACGGTGCATTGAGGCTATGATTCGAACCTTTGGCGTGTTTCCGGTTGGGACACCAGTGCAACTATCAATTGGTGAGCAGGCAGTGGTCGTAAAACAAAATCTGGAAAGTGGCTTGAAACCTCAGGTCAAGATCTTTCGGGACTCTGATGGAACAATCATTAATAGGCCCTGGTTATGTGATTTAGTGAAAGACTCTCATCATGGGCCTGATGTGAGCATCGTGAAGGTCTTAGAGCCAGCTGAGTGTGCCATTGATCCCAAGGAGTATCTCTGATGTCGCTTGGGGCACAGCCTTCACTTACCCAACATTTATGGGATGCGTTAAGCGTTGGGGTCTGTTTGGTTAATGAGGAAGGTGCGATCATCCAGATGAATGTTGCGGCTTCCCGTTTGTTGGGTTGGGGAGCTGTCTGCCCCACCGATCTCTCGATATATGATGTGATTGAGCGATGGGAGTCTGATGAGGGAGATCAATCCTCTCCTCAGTCCATATTATCCATGATTAAAGACAAAAAGATTGGCTGGTTTCCTCGCATTCGTGCGCGATGTCGTCAAGAAACTTGGTGTTGGGTTGAAATGAAAGGTGTCGTAATAGAAGAGGAGGAATGTTCGCAATTCCTTTTTATGTTTCGAGATTTAAGCTCAGAAACTCGATTAGCAGAAGAATATAGCCGGCTAGCCTCCATTCCTGAAGAAAGTCCTTTTCCCATTATTGAAGTTGATGAGGAAGGACATCTGCTCTATGCCAATCCTTCTATGGTCAGTCTCATGGAAGAGGCACAAATTGGTCATGATGGATTTACGACGGCGTTGCCTCAGCAATTTCCCGAGCTTGCTGCTCGGTGTTTTTCCCAAGGGCATCTTGAGTCCAATATTGAGGTGCAAGTAGGTGAGAAACACTATGCCTGGTCTTTTTCTTCTCATCCGGAATTAGGACGACTTCGTGGGTACGGGATGGATATTACAGATTCAAAACGAGCATCAGAGGAACTAGCGAGATTTGCGGAAACCCTTGAAACAAAAAATCAGGAACTGGATCAGGCCTTGGTAAAAGCGGAAGCGGCGACTCGTGCCAAAGCGGCATTTTTGGCCACTATGAGTCATGAAATTCGGACGCCCCTTAACGGTGTGATTGGCATGGCCGAGTTACTATTGAATTCTACCTTGGATATGGAGCATCAAGAATGTTTGAAAATTATTCGAAAGTCGGGGGAAGGGTTACTTCAGATTATCAATGACATTTTAGATTTTTCAAAAATCGAGTCTGGCCATATGGTGTTGGAAACCATTGGATTTAATCCGTTGGTCTTAATTGAAGAAGTGGTCGATTTGTTTTCTGAACGGGCGTACCATAAAAAATTGGACATCGCGGCATATGTTGATCCAGATATTCCTCAACATCTATTAGGAGATCCCCATCGGTTGCGACAAATTTTATGTAACTTTCTTTCCAATGCGCTTAAATTTACGACTCATGGATCTGTCTTAATTGAAGCCACATGGCTTTCCGAAGGAATGGGTAAGGACTCAAACGAATCACCCAGTTCCAAGGACATATTGACTGGGGTAATGGGTACTGTGCGTTTTGCAGTAAAAGACACTGGGATTGGGATGCCTCAGGGAATTCCAGAAAAAATCTTTCAAGTCTTTACACAAGCGGATAGTTCCATGAGCCGAAAGTTTGGTGGTTCAGGTCTAGGCCTGGCCATTTGCAAACAACTAGCTGAACTGATGAACGGAACCGTTGGGGTTGAAAGTCAGGTGGGGATGGGGTCGACATTTTGGTGTGATCTTCCGTTTCGCTTTCAGCAATTAGTCTCAGAGGAGTTGCCAAAAGGGTTTGTTGAAACAAAAGGGACTCAAGATAAAGAAATTCTTGTGTGTGCTGCAGCAGGTGCCACTACCGATGTTTTGTCCCGTTATTTACATGTGAAAGGCATTAATGTGCGTCGAGCAGAACAAGCTCAGGACGCCATGGGTGGCATTGAAAATTCAGCGGTAGACCTTTCAAAGATATTTGGAATAATCATGGGAAGAGACGCAATATCTGAAGATTGGAGCTCCTGGGTGACTGCGATTCAGCAGAATTCTCAACAAGCCATCAAAGTATGGCAACTCACCCCCTTTTGGATGCGCAAGGGACATGATGATTCCATCAGGGTCTGTGATGGCATTATTACTCTTCCGCTGCATAGAGACCAATTGTATGGCTGCGTGTTTGGCCAGACTGGTGGCTTAGAGGTGGAATGCCTGCAGAAAGAAATGGAAACTTACGAGACAACGGACCAGAATTATGAAATATCCCCAAGCCATTTTCCTACATTTGAAGGAAACAAAAAAGGACAGCATGGGTTTCGTCCTTCAGTGTTAATTGTTGAAGATAATCCTATCAATCAAAAAGTGGCAGCTGGTTTGTTCGAAAAGCTGGGATGTCAGGTGTATGTGGCAGAATCTGGGGAGCAAGCTCTGAGCTTTGTGCAAGATTATCATATTGATGTGGTGATGATGGATTGGGAATTGCCTGGAATGGATGGCTTTGAAGTCGCTCAGGCTATTCGAGAACTGGAACAGGTAAACGGTCTCAAGCCGACTAGTCCCTATGTACAAAATTCAAAGCATGTAAATATCGCTGGAGATAATACTGCACCATGTTCACATCTTCCTATTGTAGGGATGACAGCTCATGGGCACTCATATCGACATCCATCTCGTTGGGCACATGTGATGGATGATTATTTAGCCAAGCCTATTCATCTACAGGATTTGGCATCTGTACTAGACCGTTGGGTTAGGGTAGATAGGCCACCTCAGGGTCAGCATGCTTCACAAAGCCATAACCTTGCTCCAGATAATTTGTCATCTGGTAACAGTTCTGGGTCTTTTGAGAGAGTGATCTCCATGTCCGACTCTCAGAATCTTTCTGAGAAATATCAGTATTCCTTAGCCTTGGAAAGCATGGAGGATAACGAAGAATTATTACATTCCCTTTTTGGAATTTTTCTTGAAACGTGGCCCATGTTGGCGATGAGTATGAGAGAAGCGATTGCTCAGCAGGATCGGGTAAGTTTGCAAGGTTATGCGCACCAAGCGAAAGGTGCCTTATTTGCTCTTCATGCTGGCCAACAGGCTCTTCAGGCTGCACAGCTAGAAGTGGAAGCCGTTAAGGCCCCATTCTCTAAAATAGCTAGTATGTTTGACGCAATGGAGAACGAAATGAATGCTTTAATAGATTTATTTAGAAAGATATTGTTTGAAAAAAAGAAAGGAGTTTGGAGTGAATAATCATGAGAGGGCCCTCAAAATAACATGAAAAAGAATGTTGAGAAATCCCTTAGTTCTGCCTGTTCGCTTTTCATGTTTTTGTATTACCTTGAGGAAGGATTTTGGGGGGTAGGGTGAACAAAATTCCTAGTATCTGCAAAAAAGTCTCAAGTTTCCCAAATATCAGTCCGATACGAGAAACATTATTGGCTAAACTCTAACGAGGGTATTACGATGAAAGATTTGCTAACGCTAAGTGAAGTGTCTACATTCTTAAAAGTTCCGAAGTCAACTATTTACAAATTGGCTCGTGAACGCCGATTGCCAGGTCATAAAGTTGGTAAACATTGGCGATTTGTACGAGAAGAAATTGAGGCATGGGTTCAAAATGCGGGGGCAGAAGAGTCGATGGTTGGGGCGGCAACTGGCAATGGTAGCCGTGATCGGTTTAGTTTGAATTAATAGGCCTATCCCTCAGCATCTGTTCTTATTGGCTTCATAAACAGGTGGGGTTCTGCTCCAAGAACCTATTATTCTCGGTCCCATTCTGAGGAGAGGATGCCTTAGAATGGGTAACTGATTGTTTCAATCATTCCCGATTCCCCTCTTCAAGACACGCTCTCTCCTGTTCAGGTTTTCCCTAGTATTTGAGTTTGGGGATGAGCTCAACTAGGGGCCTTCTTTAGTTGAAGGCCGCATGTCTCAGCGAAGGCCCGTTCTCCATCTTTTTTCCCCCTTTAAATCCCACGCCTCTATACCTTTCGTGAAACACTGCAGAGTTCCCTGGAATAAAAAATGAGCCTACCTCTAAAGAATGGCTAGCAATTGACCGAATTTCATCTTACCGCATGTGTTCATTACTGTTGATTTATGAGTCGTTAATAGAACATCTGCTTATTATCTTTAAGTAACATTTTACAGAGGGGTATAGCCCCAAGTGGTAAGGAGTTCAGCATGATTGATACCAGCCTGAAAGTGCTAGTAGTGGATGATATGTCCACAATGCGGCGAATCGTGAAAAATGTCTTAAAGCAAATTGGGTTTTCGGATCTGACAGAGGCAGAGAATGGACAAGATGCCTTGACGAAATTGAAAGCCGGAGGCTTTGGGTTAGTTGTATCAGATTGGAATATGCCTGTTATGCAAGGCATTGAACTGTTGCGGGCAGTTCGAGCCGACCCTGATTTGAAACATCTTCCGTTTTTGATGGTGACGGCTGAAGCACAAAAAGAAAATATTATTGAAGCGGTGCAAGCTGGAGTCAGTAATTATGTCGTGAAACCCTTTACAGCAGAAGCCCTTCAGGGAAAATTAGAAAAGATTTTTGCCAAATCTCAGCCTGCCAAGGCTTAGAATATTTCAACTTCTTTCATAAAACTTTATCCGAAAAAAGGAGAATTCTATGTTGGTGGATCGTGATATTGAAACGGAAGAAATGGATACACCAGAAGAAGACGGGTCAATCAACGATGAATTGTCCGAACTCACCAAATATGTGGAGATGATTACTCATACGATACGGGATATGGAGTCACCCGTGACGACGACGTCGGATCAGCTTCCTCAGGCGACGGACCATCTGCAAGATTTGGCAAAGTTAACTGAAGAGGGGACTCATCGTGTTCTCGCTATTACTGAAGAAATGGAAACCAATCGTGGATCTTTAAAAGCAGCCGTCGAGCAATTGCAGAAAAAGATCGGGAATGAATATGCGGCCGATTGTGAGAGTTTGTTGGAACTCGTCAATGCAGATGAACGGCGTCTTTTAGATATTCATGTGGCTTTATCATTTCAAGATCTTGTGGCGCAACGTGTGGCCAAACTTGTCACGATTTTAAACGAAGTTCAACATAAATTGCTCAAGCTGGTTGTGGTATTTGGTATTAAGAAAAAGAAAGATGGAGCAGGAGCAAAAGATGGCGGGCGCGGAGATGAAATGCTTCGCCAATTGGAGGCGTCCAAAACGACTGCGCTTGAACAAGACCTCGTGGATGATATCTTGTCTGAGTTCGGCTGTTCGTGAACGAACAATCTCATACCTATAGGAGAATATAATACCTGTGGTATTGAAGAGGATGATCTATGAACGATGAAATGCAAGAGATATTGAATGACTTTCTAGCAGAAAGTTCCGAAATGTTGGAGGCGCTTGACCAACATTTTGTCAAGCTAGAAGCCGAGCCGACGAATGCTGACCTGTTGAACGAAATTTTTCGGTGTATGCACAGTATGAAGGGGTCTGCAGGGTTCCTTGGGTTTACTCATTTGGTTGAGGTCGCCCATCAAGGGGAAAGTTTGTTGAATAAGTTGCGGCAAGGGGAAATGAGTGTTTCTCCGTTCATTATCGATATTATTCTAGAAGCGGTCGATGCGGTCAAACTTTTGCAGGCAGATATTCGAGAGACGGGAGAGGATACGCATGTCGACACCGCATTGATTGTGAATAAATTGACGTTGACGATGGATAGTGCAGAGGACCTTAAGGATATTATGCCGGCTGCTCCTGCCGTTTCCAGTCCTTCTGCTGCTGAGGTCGCGCCAGAAAAACCTCTTGCCACAACAAGCGAGGATAAGGCTGATCAGACCGAAAGCCAGGAACCTGTCACAGAACAACCCGAAACAATAGCAGAAACATCAGATGTTCAAGCCGATCCAACTCAGCCTGATGAAGCTTCTACCTCAACACCTGAAAGTGCGCCGGCACTTTCTGAAGTCTTGAGTAAAATGCAGGAGGCGGCCTCGCGCACGGCCAAAGCAACGGCTGCCGCCCCTTCAAAACCCGCTGGAAAAGAAGAGGATGTCACGGTTCGTGTCGAAACCAAACGGCTGGATCATGTCATGAATTTAGTCGGAGAGTTAGTGCTTGGTCGAAACCGACTCATGAAATTGGGATATGGACTTGAAGAACAATATGAGAACAACCCAATTGTGCGTGAACTTGGAGCCGCGTTTGCACAGCTCAATTTAGTGACATCTGATTTGCAATTGGCGGTGATGAAGACCCGCATGGTGCCTATCAGAAAAGTATTTTCACGATTCCCTCGTTTAGTGAGAGATTTATCGAATAAATTAGGTAAGCAGGTTCGACTCGATCTGGTTGGGGAAGATACAGAAGTTGATAAATCGGTGGCAGATGAATTGAGCGATCCCTTGGTCCATCTAGTGCGGAATTCTATGGACCATGGTTTGGAGTCAATGGAAGAACGAAAACATTCGGGAAAAACTCCAGAAGGTTCTGTTCGATTGGCAGCTTTTCACGAAGGCAATAGCATTGTTATCCGCATTGAAGATGATGGTCGAGGGCTTCAGGTGGATAAAATTGCGAAAAGTGCAATGGACAAAGGGTTAGTCAGTGAGTCCGAGCTGTCGTCAATGAGTCCTAAGGACATCATGAAGCTTATTTTTCTGCCTGGTTTTAGCACAGCCGATCAAGTGAGTGATTTGTCTGGGCGTGGTGTGGGGATGGATGTTGTTCGCACCAATATTAGTCGAATGAATGGAAGCTTGGAATTAGATTCTGAGCCAGGTCGGGGGAGCCAGGTGACGATTAAACTTCCCTTAACCGTTGCCATTATTCAGGCGCTTCTGGTTGAAGTAGGGAATGCCACTTTTGCTGTCCCATTAGCTTCAGTGGTGGAAGCGGTGAAAGTCACGAAAGAGGATATTAAAAGTGTGAATGGACATGCCGTGTTAAACCTTCGAGAGCGGATTCTTCCCCTACTGAATTTAGCGCAAACTTTTCAAATACCTAATGAACGGACCAATGACGAATGTTATGTCGTTGTTGTGGCCATTGGCGCCCAACGGTTTGGTGTCGTGGTGGATCGATTGCGAGCACAAGAAGAAGTGGTGATTAAATCCTTGGGAGAATTTTTGGCAAATGTTCAAGGTGTGGCTGGGGCCACGATTACAGGAGATGGAAAAGTGGTGTTGATTTTAGACATGGCAGATTTAGTAAAAAATGTGCCTGGGTCTTCATTTTCTTCAATGTGATTATGGAATTTTGCATGAGAAATAAAAGATGGAAAGTGAAAAGTATGAGAGAAGAAAAAAGAAGAAAGTTGAGCTGTTTTTTGTTTTTGTTCCTTTCTGTTTACTCCTTACTTCTCACTGATAAAGGGAGTCTCTAATGGCAAAATGGATGGCAGAAATTGATCAGCGGACAAGTTTAGCTGGGGCCAATAAAATGGAACTGTTGATGTTCCATCTTGGGACTGAAGAAATTTATGGCATTAATGTCTTTAAGATTCGTGAAGTGATGCAAATGCCACCGGTGACGAAAATCCCAGATTCCGATCCAAGAATTTTAGGGCTGGTGAATTTGCGAGGAGAAAATGTTGCGCTCATTGATTTGGCGCAGGCTATTGGGTTGGGACCAATGTCCATCCAAGGAGCTAAGTTAATTATTGCGGAATATAACGATAATAAGCAGGGCTTTCTCGTAGGAGGAGTTGACAGGATCATCCGCATGTCTTGGGAACGTATTCAAGTTCCTCCGCCGATGATCCAATCAAGCCGTCAAGGTGCTGTTACAGCTGTAACGAAATTGGAAGATGGACGAATGGTTCTTATCCTAGATGTCGAGAAAGTTTTGGCAGAATTACATCCGCGAGCTGATGATGAAGTCCTGGTTGGTATCGAAATGGTGAATGAGTTAGCTGGGCGGCGTGTGCTGATTGCAGATGACTCGGTTGTGGCCCGAAAACAAATCGTGAAAACTCTAGAGCGATTAGGGATGAAGTGGGAAGAAACTCAAACAGGCAAAGAGGCACTGACTCGATTGCGACATTGTGCGGAAATAGCAGAAGACGGTGGGCAATCCATTTATGATTTTTTTTCTGGTGTTATCACCGACATTGAAATGCCTGAAATGGATGGATTTTCCTTGACCAAACATATTCGGGAAGACGCGCGGTTACAAGGTCTGCCGATATTAATGCATTCATCACTTTCTGGGGATTGCAATATCGAGAGAGGAAAATCCATGGGAGTGACTGACTATGTGACGAAATTTCAACCCGCGGAACTGCGGGACAAATTGATCAAACATCTTGGGCGCTCTCAGTTTGAACATGTTGGGAAGGCATAGTGAAAATCAACACCACAAATCTAACCATCTATCGACTTTGTTATTTGGTGAAAAGACCACATCCTACTATTACAACCAGACGGAAACACCAGGAATCACTATGAAATATTTTCAGAACATCGGTATTACAAGCAAACTAGTTTCAATTCTTGTGTTCTTCTCGCTTATACCTTTGAGCGTTCAAGTCTACTCGCTCTATGAGACAGTAGGTATTTTAGAGGATGGCGTAGGCGTGCAATATCAGGCTGCGGCGGATGGCCTTGCTCATAGTCTTGAACAATATCTGGATGAGAGAGGCCGTGATGCACAGACAATGAGTCGGAATCGGATTTTCAGGGATCGTACTTTATGGTATCAGCCGGGTAACGCACCCAATGAAATGGTGCAGGTTTTGAACGAGTATATTCAATCCTCTGGTGCCTATTCCTTGATACAGGTTGTTGATCGTGAAGGGCAACTTATTGCGGTGAATAATCGGGATAGTCAAGGGCAACATATTCCCACAGAGCAACTGTACGGCAAAAATTATCGATCAACTGTCTGGTTTCAGGCTCTTCAACAACAGGTGGGAAGTTCACCTTTGTCTAGTGCCTCTTCTTCAGGTGATTCAAATCTGTTTGTGGAGGATGTGGCGGTGGATCATGATGTGAAAGCCATATTCCCCAATGGGAATGGTTTAACCATTGGTTTGTCAGTTCCTCTCTATGATCAAGGAAAGGTTGTTGGCTTTTGGACGCAACGTTTGAACTATTCCAAGGTAGAAGAGATTATTCAACAAGCCTACCGTGGCCTGAAAAAGTCCGGCTTCCCTAGTGCAGAATTGACCCTTCAAAATGGCCAAGGGTTTACAATATTAGAATATGCTCCAACTGTCCATCAGAACGAAGCGGTGGTACATGACCTTGAGAATGTGTTGTTTCGAACCAATCTTGCTCAACTTGGTTTGGATGCCGCTCAGTCGGCGGTACAAGGAAAATCCGGATTTTCACGAGATTTTCATCCTGGCAAACAAGTAACTCAAGTGATTGGCTTTAGCCACCTGAAAGAAGGAAAAGGATTTCAGGGATTGCATTGGTCTATCCTTGTCCAAATTCCTGAAAAAGAAGCACTGAAACAGATTGGAGATATTACTAATAAAACTCTTTTAGAAATGTTATTGGGATTGATCATTGTTATTCCTATTGGAATCTTTATGGGCCGGAAGGTTATTGGTCGTCTAAAACCATTTTGGGAAGTTGCAGCAAAAGCTTCCGAGGGTGATTTAACTCCCCGCGTCCCTATTACGACGCAAGATGAATTAGGCCAAATGGGAGAAGCGCTCAATCATTTGTTAGACCAATTAAATACCATGCTTCTTCAAACACAAAACGTTGCACATTCTTTGTCGCAGGCCTCTGACCAATTGTCTGATGTTGGGCATCAAGTGGTCCAAGTGAGTCAGTCGCAGGTCAATCAAGCTACTCAAGTAGCCTCATCCGTTGAGGAAGTGGCTTCAACCGCTGGTGAAATGGCTCGGAACACTCAAGGCTTGGCTGCCACTGCTCATGAAGTAAATGAATCAGCTGTGCGTGGTGGTGAAATTGTCTCTTCTTCCATTCAGGGAATGGAGTCAGTTTCTAGTCGTATGCAGGAATCGGCGAGTCGCATTCAAACGTTAGGCCAACGTTCCCAGGAAATTGGAGATATCATTGGCGTTATCGAAGATATTGCGGAACAGACGAATCTTCTTGCATTGAATGCAGCGATTGAGGCTGCGCGTGCTGGAGATCAAGGTCGAGGTTTTGCGGTTGTCGCAGATGAGGTTCGAAAATTAGCTGAGCGGACAGGAAAGGCAACAAAAGAAATAGCCACGGTCATTGAATCCGTACAACAGGGGACCAATGAGGCGGTCAATTCAATGGAAGCAGGGACGAAGGAAGCACATTCTGGAATGGCGTTGGCACAGGAAGCTGGCGTTCGACTCACCGAAATTGTGAATGGAGTTCAACGGGTGGTGGGAATGATTCAACATTTTGCTGATTCGACGCAGCAACAATCGGATGTGTCAGTTCAATTGTCTTCCAGTATTCATCAGGTGGCGCAGTTGAGCCAAGAAAATGAAGGCCATGTCCAAGGTGTTGCTAGTGCAACACAACATTTTGCTGGCTTAGCAGTCGATCTCCAGACCTCGTTAAGTCGGTTTAGGTTAAAAGGATAAATTGTTTGTGAGTTGCAAGGAATTTTTAGCAGGGAGTCCATATGAATAATCTGAAGATTGGGCCAAAACTTATTGTATCTTTGGCTGTATTAGCGACGGTCTTACTGGTTTGTGGGCTTTGGGGAATTTATCAGCAGGAGGAGAACAGGTTACGAATGTTTTTGGAAGAAGAAGCCAAAGTCATTCAATCTCAAATTGAAGTCACTCGAGCCTATATTGCAAAGAATTATGTCGGAAAGATGAAGAAATCTCCTTTGGGTTCGGAACTTCATGTAGCAAGGGAATATGGGCGAGATCCAGTGGCCATTCCATTTCCCGCGACAGCAACCCAAGAAATAGGACGGGAGCTGGCGGAACGGGGTGTCTATCAAGCGCGTTTGGTCAGTGATCATCCTATGAATCCTACCAATGCTCCCAAAGATGCTTTTGAAGCTCATGCGATGGAATTAATTAATAATGGAGCCGACAGTTTTAGTGATACTCAGGTGATCAATGGAGTGCCGACATTCCTCCGTGCCAGCGCTGATAGGGCTTCAGTGGAGGCTTGTGTAAACTGTCATACTGGAAAAAAGATTGGGGATGTAATTGGCATGTTGTCTATTGCGATTCCCATGACCGATGCACAGGCCTCTATGGAGAATTCTGTCATTCATTCAGGGCTTTGGATGATTGGAATAATTGGGATATTTTTGGTTGCGGTGTATTGGCTCATACATCTGTTTATTTTGAAACCACTTCATACATTGATGGCAATTTCTCACGATATTGCCCTTGGGGAGGGAGACTTAACAAAACGAGTTCCAGTGAGTAATGGTTCGGATGAAATCTCTAGTTTGGCTCGAGACTTCAACCTATTTATCCAAAAAATGCATGGCGCGGTTTCATTAGTGAATCAGGCGACAAATCGATTAGCTACATCTTCTGTTGAACTCTCTTCTACGGCGGATAATGTGGTGCAAGTCGCAGAAGGACAGGAGTCACGGGCTGTGCAATCTGCTTCAGCGGTAGAAGAAATGACGACGACTGCTGGTGAAGTTGCTCGCAATTCGACTGAAGCAGCACGTATTGCGCAAGAGACAGCAGAGACAGCTCGAAGTGGACAAGAAGTGATGGCACAAACGGTGACGGGAATGCAGCAAGTGTCGGAGGCAGTGGTTCAAGCGGCGAATATTATTACGACGTTAGGACGTTCGTCAGACCAAATTGGAGAAATTGTTCGTGTCATCGAAGATATTGCGGATCAAACAAACCTGTTGGCCCTCAATGCGGCTATTGAGGCTGCTCGAGCAGGAGAGCAGGGACGCGGTTTTGCCGTGGTTGCTGATGAGGTCAGGAAACTGGCTGAGCGAACCACTAAGGCCACGAAAGAAATTGGAGATATGATTCGGCAAATTCAAGATGACACAAAAAGTGCGGTAGCCTCGATGGATCAAGGGACCAATCAGGTTGGACAAGGTGTTGAGCTGGCCAATAAGACTGGAGATGCTCTGTCGAAAATTCACTCGATGATTAATTCAACTGCTGGCATGATTCAGCAAATTGCGAGTGCGGCGGAAGAACAATCCAATGCAACGCGACAAATTGCGAGTGATCTTGAGGCTATGACCCAAACGACTCGAGAAACTTCAAGTGGGATTGCCACTTCGGCTCAGGCGTGTCATGAATTGACGACTTTAGCAGGGGATCTTCAAAGAACCGTTGGTGCATTCAAAGTATAACGGGACAAGGTCTTTCCTTATCCCATGCGTGGAGTTTATTTGAACTTCGCCGAGTAGTAAATCTTATGAACGAGGTTTCATGCAGAGGGTGAATTATCAGTGGGAGTTGATGCAGGCGGTGGTAGTTGTTTTTTTTTGTTCACGGCCCTTTCTAACAACCCAACGGAATCTTTCAATAAATCCGCGGCGCACGTCAATGTGACATGAAGTTGTTTCCAGGCATCATCCCAACGTTCCTCACGCTGAAGGTCTTGAAAACGTTGATGTTGTTCTTGAAGGATGGCTTTTTTTGCATCGAGCATCAGGCGATCGGCTTGGGCGCTGGCTGGTCTATCCATCAGACGAATCCTTTATGAAATATAGAATAAATGAATGATATGTTAACCCTATCAGAGTGAAGATGAAGGCCACAAGATTCTAATATGTGAAGTTGATAGATAGTTTTTGTGATTAGGTGATATTGCTGCCCATTTATATGATATTCGTCGAATATTCATAAAAGTTGATGTATCAAAATGCGTGAATGTCAGCAACTGATTCGAATGAGGCTACATAGTATTTCTGTTGGGAAACATCGAGCTCCAGATCATGGAACAGCGGGAGTTAACCCAGGAAATCTTATTGGTCATGACCGAAGTGGGAGGAGTAATTCACTATGAATGCTATACCAAGTACTGCGTCCGATAATGAGTTGTTGGAGAGTAATGGTGAAGTGCTACAGCTGGTGAGTTTTCAGCTTGGGCCTGAAGAATACGCCATTGATATTTTGGGAGTTCAAGAAATTATTCGTATGGTTGAGATCACACATGTGCCGAATGCTCCACATTATGTAGAAGGGGTGGTGAATCTTCGTGGAAAGGTTATTCCCATTATTAATCTTCGTTCCCGTTTAGGTTTGGCGCCTGCGGAACATACAAAAGATACGCGCATTGTGGTGGTTGAGGTTGGACATTTAATCTTAGGATTTATCGTAGATTCAGTTGAGGAGGTCTTGAGACTTCCTGAAGAGGCAATTGAGCCGCCTCCATCTGCTAGTCGTGGAGGGATCGAAGAATATCATAAAGGGGTCGGGCGTGTGGAAGGACGGTTATTAATTTTGTTGAATTTAGAATTACTGTTTGGGATTGAGGCCGTCTGTTAAGGAGCATTTAACAAGATGGATATTCTATCAGTCGTAGGCATTATTGTAGCTCTTGGTGCCATAGTTGGTGGACAACATTTAGAGGGTGGGCACTTAAGTTCCATTCTCCAATTTACGGCGTTTCTTATCGTCTTCGGTGGAACGATTGGGGCCGTTATGCTCCAATTCCCCCTCAATATTTTCTTGAAGTCGCTTGGAGCTGCCGGAATGGTGTTTGGCAATGTCCATGTGGATATGAAAGGCGTCATCACCCAGATTGTGGAGCTCTCCAATGTGAGTCGCAAACAGGGCCTGCTTGCATTGGAAGGTCAAATGAAGAATATAAAAGATCCTTTTATGGCTAAAGGGGTTCAGTTAGTTGTGGATGGAACTGAGCCGCCTAAGATCAGAGAAATTCTAGAAGTTGAACTTGGAGTGCTGGAGGACGAATATACCTCCTATGCGAAAGTATACGAAGCGTTTGGAGGTTACGCACCCTGTGTGGGAATTATTGGAGCCGTGCTAGGACTGATTCATGTCATGGAAAACCTGGCGGACCCATCAGCGTTAGGGGGTGGGATTGCCGTAGCGTTTGTGGCGACGGTGTATGGGGTGGGACTGGCCAACCTGATTTTTTTGCCAATGGGAAATAAAATCAAGATTAAAGCCAAGGATCTTATTGCTGGGAAACTGATGGTGGTCGAAGGGTTGCTGAGTGTAGCGCAGGGAGAGAATCCGCGCATGATTGAAGAAAAGCTGGGCGGGTTTTTGCCGAGTTCGGAGAAGAAGTAGTTCGTAATCTATCTAATTAGCTCGGTTCCGTTGAATATATGAAAAAAAAACACGAAGAGCATGAAAATCATGAGCGATGGTTGGTCTCCTATGCTGACTTTATTACCCTGCTTTTTGCGTTCTTTGTCGTCATGTATGCGGTGTCCTCGGTGAATGAAGGGAAATATAAGGTATTAAGTAATTCCCTTTCAAGTTCATTCTCTAATACGAAACCAGTCGGTAAGCTCACCATTATGGATCTTCCTGTTTCAAAAAGCAGGCAGATTGTAGTACAGGAACGCCAAAATTCTAAAAGTAATGCTCGCGCCTATCTCAAGGTTGCTAATGCCATTACTACAGCTAAGGTGCCGAAAGGCGTGAAAATTTCTTCTACTGACCGAGGATTAAATATTCGAATTTCAGACGATGCGTTATTTGATAGTGGGAGTGCGAATCTGAATCCTCAGATCACAGAGTTTTTAGATCTCATTGCAGGCTTAGTCAGAGATTTACCTAATCTCATCACGGTGGAAGGGCATACGGATAATCAACCAATTAGAACAGCCGAATTTCCTTCCAATTGGGATCTTTCTACGGGTAGAGCCAATACATTAGTTCGATATTTTACTGAATATCATCAGTTGCGGTCTGACCGGTTTTCTTCAACTGGGTTCGCAGGCACCCGTCCTATTGCATCCAACTCCTCCGCGGAAGGCCAAGCTTCCAATCGTCGGGTAGAGTTAGTTGTTTTGCGGGATACAACCCCTCGCGCTTCAGAATCTCATCCCTTTCTCCCATAACTCAGCAAAGAGTTAAGGGTAATCTGTACTTTTTACGGTGTAGCTAGGCAGGTTTCTGCTAGGTGGAAAGTTCTGCCGATAAACGACTATCTGTAAGATCAATCTTTCACTTCATCTCCTTTCTAAGTATTCAATCTTTCTAGGCAAAATTTTCCGGATTACGTCCGCTTTATTCAATTTGTACGCGGAAAAAGGAATATATGTTCCGTTATATCCTGCCCTAAGTTCGTGCTTGAGTGCGCATGCTAAATAGGGGGCCTTGGCACATGCGTTGCACAAATTAGCGTGAACGTGTAATTCGGAGGCAATTATGAATCGTGGTATCTATCCACCCCTTGCAGGGGCCATTACCTTAGAACGTCGTTTGGAGGTCCTCTCTCATAATATCGGCAATGTTGCAACGACTGGGTTTAAGAAAGATAAACCGGTGTTTGCTACGATTCTTGGGCAAGCCTCCGGGCAAGCCGTTGCTGGGATTGATTTGTTTCCTATGATTCATGCTTTACCACCGGATCGTTCCCAAGGTGTTCTTGCCCATACGGGAGATAGCTTTGATGTGGCGTTACAAGGAGAGGGTTTTCTTGTCGCCAAAACCGCAGATGGACTTCGTTATTTTCGTGGAGGAAAACTTGCACGCAATGCGAATGGAAATTTATTGACGCCCCTTGGGGATCCTCTAATGGGGAAAAACAGTCCAATAAAAGTCCCGCCTGGGGAAATGGCTATTGATAACGATGGAAACATTAGTGTGAATAATGTGCAGGTGGGAACGTTGCGACTCGATAAGGTTGCCAAGGAAGAACAGGTGGAAAAGGTTGGAGATTTATATTGGACGATTCCTGAAAAGCCTACTCCAGCGAGAGGAGAGACCATGGTGTATCAAGGCATGCTTGAAAAGTCCAATGTCAATCCTTCATTAGATATGGTGGAGCTGATTAAGGTCACCAGAGAATTTGAACAAATGCAAAAAGCTATTCAGGCTATGGACGAAATGGCCAGCCAAGCAATTCAAGCAGGCCGAGTTCAGGGGTAAAAGTGAGAAATAAGGCGTGAAAAGTAAGACGCATACATGCATGAATCGGGAGTGGATTGCAAGAAGAAAGGGAGAACGACAACTATGATTCGAGCAATGCATACGGCCTCAACAGGCATGTCTGCTCAACAACTGAATATCGATACGATTGCCCACAATTTAGCCAATGTGAATACCACAGGATTTAAACGAAGCCGCGCGGAATTTGCCGATCTGTTGTATCAAATCTCCCGGCTACCTGGCGCAAGTGCCTCAAATGTTGGGGTGTTTCCTGTCGGGACACAGGTGGGATTAGGTGTACGGCCTGTGACCGTTGCTAAAGAATACATTCAAGGGAGTCTCAAGCAAACGTTTAATGAGTTGGATATTGCGATAGAAGGAGCTGGGTTTTTTCAAGTAACCCGGCCTGATGGAACGACTATGTATACCAGGGCTGGCTCCTTTAAAAGCGATAGTACAGGTAATGTGGTGACGGGAGATGGTGATCCCCTTATTCCAAGTATTACGATCCCCTCTGGAGCGTTAGATGTGATTATTGGGCAAGATGGCACGGTCTCTGCGCGTTTGGCCGGGGTTTCTCAGGCAACCCAAGTAGGCCAAATTCAGTTGGTGCGGTTTGATAATCCTGCAGGGTTAATTGCGCAAGGCAACAATTTGTTTACCGAGAGTTCGGCCTCAGGGCCTGCGCAACAAGGCACACCGGGATTTTCAACCGGCTTTGGATTGATTCAGCAAGGGTTTTTAGAAATATCAAACGTCAACATTGCTGATGAAATGGTCAATATGATCATCGCTCAACGCGCCTATGAACTGAATGCCAAAGCCATTCAGGCTTCAGATGACATGATGCAAACGGTCAACACACTGAAAAGGTAAACAATGAAACATATCTTGCTGGTGGGGTTCATGTTTGTGGCGGGTGGCTGGTGGGCCGATACAGGAAGCGTGTGGGCGGGCAAATCTCAAACGGATCATGCCGCGCAGCAATCTGTGGCAGTGACGGCATTTGAACGTGCCATTTATTCGGCTCTTACTCGGCAATATGGTCGGCCTCACCATGATATGAGTGTGCGTATTATCTTTCCGAAAGAACCCGTGAATGCACCAATTGGAAAACTGCATTTAGAGGTTGAGAAGTTGTCCGGAGGGGCTCGTATGGGGCGTCGGTCCTTTCGTGTCGGCCTCTTTATTAATGGTCAATTTCTTAAGACTATGAATGTAGTGGGTGTAGTAAAAGCGCAAGCTACAGTTACCACCCCAACCCGGTGGATAAAGCCAAAGGAAGTGGTCGCGGCTGAAGATATAACCGTGATGACGGTGGATGTACCTTCTCTAACGCATGATTTTATTTTGAATCAGAATGATGTGGTTGGCAAGCAGGTCCTTCGGCCTCTTCCTCCTCGCCAGCCTATTCGAAAAATTCTCGTAGATGATGCACCTATTGTTCATAAAGGTGATCGAGTCATGTTGGAAGTCAGACGCAGTGGATTATTAGTGCAAACTATCGGTGTTGCAAAAGCTTCAGGAAAATCAGGAGAAACCATACCTGTGCAAAATAAAACCTCTGGGCGAGAAGTGGTTGGTACAATAATGAGTGCAGGTTTAGTTGAGGTTGGATTTTAATGCAACAATTCATTCATTGGGCCTGTCTTACGGGGTGTGCGATGGGAATACTGTTCGGAAGCGGATTGATGGGGTGTTCTGAGCTTAAACGACCTCCGGAGATGAAAATGGAATCCATTGAAATTCCTGAGCAACAAGAATCGTCATTAGGGTCGCTATGGGAACCTGATAATGGGCGGGCTTTTATGTTTGAGGATCGACGGGCGAGTCGTGTTGGGGATATCGTGGTTGTTCAAATCGTGGAACAACATAGTGGGTCCAAGACGGCCAACACAACGTCGGATAGGAGTACCAGTCTTGGTGCCGGTGCTAGTGGAGGATTTTTTGACCTTACTGACTTATTAGGGGATTTTCGCAATCTTTTTAATGCTGATGTTTCTTCATCTAATGCGTTTGAGGGAGACGGTTCAACGAGCCGAGAGGATAGCTTGACAGGGACAATTGCCGCTCAAGTTGTGGCTGTTTTACCCAATGGAGATTTGCGTATTCAAGGAAAGCGACAAGTGACTGTGAATAGTGAAAAGCAAACGATGACGATTAAAGGCATCGTACGTCGAATAGACTTGGATACACAAAATACAGTGCTTTCATCTGCTGTGGCGAATGCCAACATATCTTATACGGGCCTAGGAGCTGTGGATGATGTGCAAACGCCAGGGTGGGCCCTTCGAGTGTTCAACTGGATCACGCCTTTTTAAAGGTAAGACGGTGAAATGTGAATAGTCCAAAATTAGAATGCGTTCGAATAGGAATAGCATGGGGCCAAAGACAAACCCAAGGCAAAAAATCTGTCTGTTGGCTTGTTGTTTCTTTTGTCACTATTTCCTGGTTCTTCCCGTTAGGGTTGAATCTTGGTGCCCCTACTTTCTCCGAAGCTGCTCGCATTAAAGATATTGCCTCTATTGAAGGCGTACGTGACAATCAATTAATTGGATATGGGTTAATTGTCGGACTGGATCGAACCGGAGATTCGGTTGTTGGTGGACAATTTACGGCACAGGCTATCATTTCCATGTTAAATACGATGGGGATTAATCTTAAAGTCGATCCCATTCAGTTGCTCACCAAGAATACTGCGTCAGTGATGGTTACGGCGAAATTGCCCCCCTTTGCTAGGCCAGGAATGCGGTTAGATGTGCAAGTGTCATCATTGGCGAATGCAAAGAGTTTGCGTGGTGGCACCTTGTTGCTCACACCTCTGAAAGCTGCCAACCAACAAGTCTATGCGGTGGCACAGGGGCCCATTTCGACATCTGGATTTGAAGCCGCGGGCGGAGGAACTTCAGTGGTCAAAAATCAACAATCGGGTGGGATTGTTCCAGGTGGGGCGATTGTGGAGCGAGCTATTAATTTGGATATGAATGCATGGGATTCATTTTCCTTAACCATGCACCAAGCTGACTTTACTACGGCCTTGCGTGTCTCTGAAGTAATTAATACCCACCTAGGAAAAGGAATCGCATCTGCGGTGAGTTCAGGACAAATTCAAGTCGCGGTCCCAGGACGCTTTCAAGGTAAAATTGTGCAGATGATCGCGGCTGTGGAAGGGCTTGATGTCAAAGTGGATGTCAGTGCCAAGGTTGTTGTGAACGAACGTACTGGCACCATTGTGATGGGCGAGCATGTGCGCCTAGCCAGCATGGCCATTTCTCACGGCAGTTTGACAATTAAAATTCAAACTGACTTCAATGTTTCGCAACCGGAAGCGCCTGGACTGATTGGGTCTGCGGCTGGTGAAACAGTGGTGACTCCTGATGTCGAAGTTGATGTTGAAGAAGACAAAAAACGTGTTATCCAAGTCGACGGGTCTGTGACACTCGGCGATTTGGTGAACGCGTTAAATGCGGTTGGGGTGACCCCACGGGATTTGGTCGCCGTCTTAACTGCTGCAAAAGCAGCGGGTGCTTTGCAAGCTGATTTAGAGCTGATTTAACCGTGTTTTCTGAATGAATTCAAGAAGGATAATTCATGCTTGATGGACTAGGGAGTTTGGAAACCTCACGGGTCACCAGTGCTTTGGCTGGAACCAAAGTAGACCAGGTAGAGCAATTGGCTCAACGTGGGGATTTGCTTAAGGCTAGCCAAGCATTTGAATCCTATTTTGTCACCTATTTGTTAAAGGTTATGCGTGAGACCGTCCCTCGAGGGGAACTCACGGCGAACAAAATGGGAGAAATGTTCTATTCGTTCTATGATCAAGAAATCGGAAAACAAGCGGCTGAGGCTGGAGGCCTGGGGCTTTCAGACTATGTTTTGGCTGCTGTTGCCCGCAATGAAGATGTGGCTCGTTCATCCCTCCTACCTACAAATTCTGTGAAATCTTAATCAGTTCAGTAAAGTTTTATGGTGTTGTCTCCGATAGAGAAAGATAAGGAGGCATGATGCCATGACAATACCGGGTCTTGATCCCAGTGGAGAGTTGGGACGACTCTTCTTTCAAATCCAATCCAAATCCAGCGAAGAAAAGGATGTTCGGCAGTCTAATGCCCTTCCTCAGAGATCCGTGGATCCTGTGGATCTTTCAAGGTTGGCGCGGGATATCCGTACATATTCAGCTCGGGCATCTGAGCTACCAGATCTTCGCGCGGACCGCATTGAACACATTCAGCAGGCATTGGACAAAGGCATTGAATTGGCGACGTCGGAACAATTGGTTGCCGCTATTGCTCGAGAAACGATTCTGAATGCCTTAGGTTCATAATCAATGCCGACCGAAGGAGAAAATTATTGCTAAACCGTTCACATGAAACGTGGGATTCTCTGTTAGACCTCATAGATACGTTGCAGGAAATCTTTCAAGAATTTCTGGCTTTGCTATGTGAAGAAGAGCAACTGCTTCTTAAGATGGACCGGCAACAAATCGCTGCTGTGACAGAGAGGAAAGAGCAAGTTTTAGATGCGATGTGCCGATACGAACAACAAGTGATGTCCGTGCTTGAAGATCTTGCGGGTCCTGAAAATCTTGAAGCGATTGGGCAATGGTTAAAGAATGTTCATGAACCACAAGCCGTATTCGTTAACGAGCGACTCCATGAACTAATGGGGGTGGCTCACAAGATCCAAGCGCAAGGAAAAAAGAATGAAGCAATCATCCGACGTACGCAACATGTTGTAGGGGAAGCGATCAATCTCATATACACCGGCCTAGGAAATGGTCCGGTTTATCAAGGGTCTGGCACGTTGCAAGCGCCTTCAGTGTTGAGCTCAGTCCATCTCCACGGATAGGAAACATATGGCGGGCATTAGTCACATCTTCAACATTGCACGTTCTGGGATTCAGGCTCATCAGCAAGGATTAGCCACCACCTCCCATAATATTGCCAATATCGATACAAACGGCTTCTCGCGCCAAGAAGTCGTCTTAGAAACGAATCGCCCGGCTGAAGGGGTTATCGGGAGTGGTGTGCAGGTAGCCCATGTCCGACGGACGGTCGATATTTTTTTAGAAAATCAACTTACAGCTGGGAATGAGGACCTAGGCTATATTGAGACACGTGCAACCTTCTTGTCTCAAGCAGATGGGATCGTGACTGAAACAGAAAATTCCGGCCTGTCGCATGGTATCACGGAATTTTTTAATGCCCTTCGAGATGTCGCTACTAATCCAGAAAGTCCGATTCAACGAACTGTGGTGTTAGCCAAAGCCCAATCTTTAAGGCAAGTATTGGTGGATCAGGCCCAAGCCTTTAATCAAATCCGCTTGGACGCCAATCAAGAAATTCGAAGACATGTGGAAACCATTAATGGCTTGGCCGGACGCATTGCTTCTTTGAATGATGAAATTTTTAAAGGTGAATCAAGTGGGCGAGAAGCTCCAGATTTGCGAG
Organism: Nitrospirales bacterium; assembly: GCA_965223685.1. GTDB lineage: Bacteria > Nitrospirota > Nitrospiria > Nitrospirales > UBA8639 > Nitrospira_E. The sequence continues at coordinate 95,295 of CBDCXG010000002.1, read as the reverse complement.
ATCAGCGAGCGGTATTAATTAACAATTTGGCCGAACTCGTTGATATCGAACAGGTGCAATTGCGTGATGGGATCGGTATTAATGTGGGCGGGCAATTGTTGGTGGGTGGGAACCACGCCAACGCTCTTTCGACGATTCCCGATGCTGATAATCCCCCATTTGAAGATGTGGCATATATCCGCAGTGATGGAAATGCGTATCCCATTACTCATCTCATTCAAGGTGGGAAAATTGGAGGACTCTTGACGAGCCGAGATACAGATGTTGTGGCGTTTCAAGATCGTCAAGATCGATTAGCTGCCACATTGGTGAACGAATTTAATGAACAGCATATTTTAGGGTATGGACTAGATGACTCTACGGGCCAGCTCTTTTTTTCTGCTCTCACTCCACAAGCTCCGTTAGCTGATGATCAAAATAGGGGAACGGCTGTTGGAACATCCGTCACAATCACTCCTGTAACAGGGCCGCCTTTACAAACCTTTCAAAATTATGAAGTGCGATTTTCCGGACCCGCTACATTTGATGTTGTAAACATCGATACGGGTGCTACCGTAATTGCTGGTGGAGCCTATACCTCTGGCAGTGCATTTAGTTTTGATGGTTTAGATGTAGTTTTGACAGGGACTCCAGCGGTGGATGATGTGTTTCATGTCAGTGCTCATAAGGGAGCAGCTATACAATTCGGTGTCGCCATTACCAATACGGACCAAATTGCCGCAGCTTCCCAACCTTCGACCGCTCTGACTGGCCCAAAAGTTCCCGGTGATAATACGAATGGCTTGGCCTTGGTAGGTTTACATACCTCGAGGCTGAATGTGTTGGGGAACTTGACGTTCAATGATTATCAAACCATTTCGTTGGGAAATGTGGGTAGTGCGGCAAGAGAAGCTGAATTGACGTTGAATGCCGTATCGGTGGAAATGGATCAATTAAAAGGCTTACGAGAAAGTGTGTCTGGAGTTTCTTTGGATGAAGAGCTCACGAATCTTTTGAGTTTTCAGCGGTCATTTGAGGCATCGGCCCGGATGATTACCGTGGCCGATGAATTATTCCAAACTGTCCTAAATATGGGCCGATAGCAGAATGAGTCAGTGGCTTCGTTGGGAAGACTTTCCTAACTCGTTGATTCCCCACATTGTTCCGGGGGAGAGGAGGATACTATGCGAGTGACAGAACGACAGCAAGTTGATTCGTTAGTAACGGCTCTACAGAGTTTGCGATCGAATATATTTGACCGAACGGAACAAATTGCCTCAGGAAAGCGTGTGAATCGTCCATCAGACGATCCGGCTGCTGCTGAACGGATTAACCAATTTAAAAATGTGCTCCGAACGACGGAACGTCGATTAGGCTCGGTTAATGAGGGTGTTGGCCGGTTAAATTTATCAGATAGCGTTTTAGATCGTGCAGGACTGACGATTCAGCGGACACAAGAGCTAGCCATTCGGATGCGGAATGACACGAATTCTGAAGTTGAGCGTCGAAATGCTGCGCAAGAAGTTCAGCAGCTGCTGGAGGGATTGGCTGGGACAGGTAACACTGAACTTAATGGTCGGTTTATTTTTGCTGGGAGTCAAACCCACACAGCCCCGTATATTCCAGGATCTGTAACGAGTGCTGGGCACACGAGTAATACAGGGGGAGCCACCATTACAGCTGCGGTGAGTACACCTGCTGTTTTGCAGCCAGATGCCTATGAAATCCAATTTACCTCTGCCTCAAATTTTGATGTGTTAAATCTGACCAGTGGACAAACGGTGCTAACCGGACAGACCTATTCCAGTGGGACACCTTTTTCGTTTGATGGTGTCGATGTCACCCTCGCAAATGGCGGGGGGGCTCCTGTCAGCGGAGACACATTTGTGGTGCGAGTTGGGTATGTTTATCAAGGCGATGGCGCTGCTATTGACTTGGAAATCGGGGATGGACAAACGGTGACCTCAAATGTGGCAGGAAATCAAGTGTTTTCGGGTCCTAATGTTGATTTGTTTCAGAATCTTCAAGACTTTCATCAAGCCTTAGTGACGAATGATGTTAACGGAATTGCGGCAGCTATCGGGCAGTTGGATGAAGCCTTGCCACAAGTAACCGATGCTAGAGCATCCATCGGCGCTCGAGTGAACCGCTTAGAAATGGTGAAAGATAGTTTGGATTTGTTAAGCGTGAATACCCAAACGCTTCGTTCCACCTTTGAAGATGCTGATTTTGCAAAGGTTGCCTCCGAGCTCACGTCTCTTCAAGGCACGTTAGAGGCATCCATGGCTACGTTGACTCGCCAATTTGATACGAGCTTGTTGAATTTTATTCGGTAGATCTCTTTCCAATATTCTCTATACGGATTCGTGAGCCATTCTAAGCACATCCAAATGTTAGGGGTGAGATGAAAATCTTTGTTGTTGATGATGATCCATTAACCCTGCATATGGTGGTGTATCGTCTACGTCAATGGGGACATGAAGTGATTTCGTGTACCGATGGAGCTTCTGCTTGGAAGCTCATTGAAGAAGGTATGGTCCCCAATGTGGCCATTTTAGATTGGATGATGCCCGGCCTAAATGGCCCGGATCTTTGTCAGAAAATCCGCTCAAAAACCGACTGTCCCTATGTTTATGTTGTCTTATTGACGGGAAGAAATAACCCAGAGGATCGAATTGTTGGATTAGATTCAGGGGCTGATGATTATTTGACGAAGCCCTTTCATTTAGGTGAGTTAGAGGCCAGATTGCGTGCAGGAAAGCGTATTGTTGATTTGCAGAATGAGTTGATTTCTGCTCAAGAAACACTTCGTATCCAAGCCATGCAAGACCCTCTGACGCAAATCCTTAACCATGGGGCGATTCTGGAAGTTCTTATGGGTGAAATGAATCGAGCCCAGCGCGAAATCCAACCGTTGAGCTTAATTTTGGCTGACCTGGATGCTTTTAAAAATGTCAATGATACGTATGGCCATGTTGTAGGCGATCAAGTGTTGATTGAAGTTGCTCGGCGCATGCGCCATTGTTTGCGGTCCTACGATTCAATCGGCCGTTATGGGGGAGAGGAGTTTTTAGTCGTGCTTCCCAATAGTGATGATTTGCAGGCTACTCAGTTGGCTGATCGTATTCAAGAAGAGATTGCATCTGAGCCCTTTCGCTCTCATCAAGTTGATTTGACCGTTACCGTCAGTCAAGGCGTGACGACATGGATGGAACCTAAACCAATTCCAATTGAACGGTTGATACAGACCGTTGATAGAGCATTGTATAGCGTGAAACATAATGGGCGAAATGGCGTGGAACATGTGCCGTTTACCAACACATCAGCTGAAGCATTCGCAGAAAATTTTATCTCACCCGTTTTTTTTAAGTCGTAAGTATGACTACTCTACTTGTTATTAATGACGACCCAGTACAACTACATCTCCTTGCAAGTTTGCTAGAGCAAGATTATGAACAGGTCGTTCGTTTTACCTGTTCAACATCTGCGTGGGAATGGTTGCAAGAGGGGCACATGCCTGACGGGATCGTCTTAGATCTGCACATGCCGGGCATCAACGGTTGGCGTTTCTGCGAGTTGCTACATACCCAAGGTCAAACAGGTCATGACGTGCCCCCCATTCTCGTCGTCTCAGCAACCTATTCAGGTATCGATGTAGAAGGGTTGGTGACAGATATTGGGGCGTCCGGGTTTTTGCCGTTACCTGCAGAACCAGCACTGATTCGGCAACAGGTTCGATTGCTTCTTGAAAAGCCAGAAGAGCCTAAAGGGTTTCGGGTCTGGCTTGTTTCTCCACATACTTCAGAAATCGAAAGTATTCTTCCTGTCTTGGTGGAGCGAGGTTGGCAAGTTCAGGGGTGGGAGAGTGGGCATCTTGTGCAAACTTCAGCCACAGCTGTGGCTCCAGACATTATTATTGTTGAACATCCAATGGCGGATATGGAGACCAGAGAATTTGTCGCGTGGTGTAAGGAAACGTATCCTCATGCAATGAGTATTGTAATAGGTCTCAGTGGTCAAGACGGTGAATCTTTAGTGTTATTTGGTAAGGCTGATAGATGTTTGCCTAAGGGATGTGATCCAAATATTCTCATGACTCTTTGTGAGAAGTGGCGCTGGGAGCGTGCCTTAACACGTGTTGAACATCTTCTTGAAGTACGTACGGGAGATTTAAAAGAATCAGAAGCCCAATTCCGAGGTTTATTCGAAATGCTTCCGGATATTCTGGTGATTTATGACGATCAGGGTATCATTCGGCATATCAATGCCAGTGGAGCCCAACAGCTAGGGTATACCTCAGAGGAACTCATTGGAACGTTGCTTGTTGCCATTCAATCGCCGATGTTAAACGTCACTGCGCTTCCACAAGATGCTGGCGGGCAAGATCGACTATCCAAGTGGTCTGAAGCCCTGCTCCGACGGAAGGATGGCACAGATCTGCCCATTGAAGTGATGGAACGCGTAGTGCGATTTCAAGGAAAGCAGCAAACCCTGTACGTTGCACGTGATATGACGGTGCGTCAGCACATGGCGCAAGAAAATGCCACACTCGAACAACAACTGCGTCAGGTGCAAAAAATGGAAGCTGTCGGACGGTTGGCTTCAGGCGTTGCTCACGACATGAATAATATCTTGACGGCAATTCTTGCTCATTCAAGTTTGATGAAAGCGCAATTCGATGACTCTAGTCCTTCTTGGAAGGCAGGGGATGTCATTGAAAAAGCTGTGCGGCGAGGTAAAGAACTGACATCTCAATTATTAGGGTTTGCTCGGCAAGGGAAACATCATCATGCTCCTGTTGATATTCACCATGTGATTCGAGAGGTCACGGGATTGTTGGGAAGGACCGTGGATAAGGCGATTGCGTTACAAGTAGATCTCAAGGCTGATGAGTCATGGGTAGTAGGCGATCAGAATCAGTTATATCAAGTCTTGATGAATCTGGCGGTGAATGCCTCAGATGCCATGTCTCAGAAAGGCGAACTGATTTTTCGAACAGGTAATGAACAGGTGTCTCCTGAACAGGCATCAACAATTCCTGGATTAGCTCCTGGAGATTATGTGGTTGTGCGTGTCACTGATACAGGTGAGGGGATGTCCCAGGAAGTGCAAGCACAAATTTTTGAACCGTTTTTTACCACTAAGGAAAAAGGCCAGGGGTCTGGGATGGGATTGGCTATGGTGTATGGAATTGTGAAAAATCATCATGGCTACATTGGGGTAACCAGTACGCCAGGGGTTGGAACGACGATGCGGGTCTATCTCCCGTCAGTGTTGTGTGAAAAGCCACAGCCTATTGTTGCACCTGCTGCTGAAGCTCATTCATCAGGTACGGGCACGGTGTTGATTATTGACGATGAGAAAGAAGTCGCTGAGGCAGCTCAAGCCATATTAGAATATTTGGGATATGATACTATTGTACGGTATAGCGGGAAAGAAGCGGTGATGTTTCTTCAAGATCAGACGCATCATGTGGATTTGGTCTTATTAGATATGGTCATGCCAGATATGAGTGGCCCTGATTGTTTTGCGGAAATACGGCAGGTACGTTCAGATAGTAAAATACTATTATGTACTGGGTATGACCGCAATCATGCGGTACAAGAATTGCTTAATCAAGGCGTCGTGGGATTTATTCAAAAACCATATGATCTGGATGAATTATCTCAGGTCTGTAATGAGGCTTTACAGAAATCTATCTCAACGGAGACATGTTTATCTGGGAGTCAGGTCTAGAAGAAAATAGATGAGGTGATGTGAAGGCCGTATGTGGGCAATGAGTAGAACATCAAGGAGAATGTAACATGATGACAATTCAAACCGGTCGATTTGGTGAACTTGAGATATCTGAAGATACGTTGTTGACATTTCCCTCAGGTCTTGTGGGGTTCCCGATGATTCAACAATTTGTGGTGCTAGATGTGGCAGAGGATTGTCATTACCAATGGTTGCAAGCAATCAAGGAACCAAATTTAGCTCTGGTCATTATTGATGTCCATTTAATCGATCCAGAATTTCATGCACAGGTTTCAGACGAAGGTTTAGCGGAATTGGGTATCACCCAAACTGATCCTGTGCTTATTCTAGCAGTGGTTACGATTCCTTCGGGGAAGCCAGAAGAAGCCACCGCTAATTTGCGGGCACCCCTTGTGGTGAATTTGCGCACACGGAAAGGCAAACAAGTCATCTTGCATGAGTCGATTCCGTTACATTTTCCGCTTATGTCGGAAGAAGACGTGGTTCAGCAGGAAGTCCAAGGGGAACATGTTGCGACTGAAACAGCCTCGGTCTGAAATGATTCTTATTTCGGTTGATCACTGCAATATTGAAACAATCTTCCTACAAAAAGAAGGTATTTAGTAGCTCAAGATTCTTCAGCCAAGGAAGGCATTATGCTGATACTCACAAGAAAAAAAGATGAAGCCATTCGTCTTGGTGAAAACATACGAATAGTGCTGGTGCAAATCAAAGGTGGGCAAGTTCGTCTCGGCATTGATTGCCCATCCGACATGCGCGTCCTTCGTGAAGAACTCTACGAAGCGGTCCGCCAAGAAAATATCAAAGCTTTGTCAGCCGATCCGTCACACATTCAAGCCCTTTCAAAGGGAAGTAAACTGCCGTCAAAAAACACGCATTCTTGATCCGACTATTTTCTCTTTTTATCCAAAGTTATTGATCAGTAAAGTTACTCCACTCTGCACAAAGCTCATTTGTAATTGGCAGCAATATCTCATTAGTACTGCTGCTTTTCTTTGAGGAAACCTTACCTCTCTTGTTGCCTCTGCAAAGTTTGTCAGAACGTCTGACATTTCCTAAAATTATCTTGGTCTTGGGATTCCCGCCATGGCGTAATTTTTGCTCTACTTTGCTCTGAATCTCATTTAGGGCGTGTTGAATAATGAAGACATCGATAGCCATATTTCTCCATGAAGCAATTGGGGATCAACGGCTTCGGGTCCGTTCAAAACAGTTCGTTCAGCAAGGCCGCAGCCCTTTTTGCGCACGGAGCGTACTGGCAATACGTGAGTACGGAACAAGGGCGAGAACGCCGCTGGCGGCTTTTTTCAACGGACCCATTTAGAAAATTACAGGGAGAAGTTAATGAAGATTCTTGTGACTGGTGGAGCGGGCTATTTGGGATCAATACTAGTTCCCACGTTATTAGACTTAGGCTATCAAGTAACGGTTTTAGATAATGTGTCGTATGGCCAAAGTAGCCTATTAGGATCTTGCGGAAAGCCTAATCTAGAGTTTGTTCGAGGAGATTGCCGTAATGAACGACTGATTTATGAATTAGTACAAGACAAAGATTGTATTATTCCTCTCGCCGCATTAGTCGGTGCCCCGCTCTGTTCACAAGATCCCATTGCAGCGAAATCTGTGAACTTTGATGCCATCCAGCTACTTGGAAAGCTTGCGAGTGCTTCACAGCAAATTATTTTTCCTGTCACCAATAGTGGCTATGGAATAGGAGAGTCGGGGAAATATTGTACCGAAGAAACACCTCTGCGCCCGATTAGCCTTTATGGAGAAACAAAAGTTAACGCTGAGAAAGTTTTGCTGGAACGGGAGAATACGATTACGCTTCGATTGGCTACCGTATTTGGTTCTTCTCCTAGAATGCGCATTGACCTTTTGGTCAATAATTTTGTGTATCGAGCAGTGCATGACAAAGCCGTCGTTATTTTTGAAGGGCATTTTAAGCGGAATTATATTCACATTCGTGACGTAACCAAGGCTTTTCTTCATGCCATTAACCATTTCGATGCGATGAAGGGAAAGCCATACAATGTGGGTTTGGATGATGCGAATCTTTCAAAAGTCGAACTTTGTCATGAAATTCAAAAAGTGATTCCCACGTTTGCGTTTTTTGAAGCGCCAATCGGAGAAGATCCAGATAAGCGAGATTATCTGGTGTCGAATGCTCGAATAATGGAAGCAGGATTCTGCCCGGATTGGAGTATTGCTATGGGGATTCACGACCTCATAAAAGCGTATCAGATGTTGGGGCGTGGAGCTCATAGTAATGTTTGAGCTAAAGCTAGGGGTTTGAAATGGAGAAAGCAGTAGGGGACTTGAGTGCTGTCATTCTGGCGGGTGGACTGGGAACGCGCTTACGTGCTGTCGTCAATGACCGTCCGAAGGTCATGGCCATGGTGGCGGGTCGTCCGTTTGCCGAATGGGTTGTGCTGGGCCTTCAATCTGCAGGTGTTCGACACCTCATCTTTTGTATTGGCTACTTAGGAGAAATGGTGCAAGAGTATTTCCAGAATGGATCTGCCTGGGGAATGACGATTGAGTATTCTCATGACAAAACTCTTTTAGGAACAGGCGGAGCACTGCGGCAATGTTTTTCGCTTGTGCGTTCAGACCCGGTGTTGGTGGTTAATGGCGATTCTTATTGTCATGTGAATGTGCAGGATTATCTAGAATGGTTTTCTGCCATGCGACGGGTAGGGGCTATGGTTGTGGTGAAGTCTGAAAATCCAGAGCGTTTTGGGTCCGTTCAAATGGCCAGTGATTGCTCAATTATTGGTTTTGAAGAAAAAGTTGTTGATCTTAACGAATCGTGGATTAATGCAGGATGTTACCTGATGTCGCAAGAACTTCTGTCTTCCATACACTCGAATCAGCCTGTTTCATTAGAACGGGATATCTTGCCTCAATATGTCAATCGAGGTCTCTGGGGGTTCCCAAGCTTTGGCTCATTTGTCGATATGGGAACACCACATGGCTTGTGCGAGGCAGAAGACCTCTTCCTCACCTGTGCGAGTTAATGCTGCAACTCATCAAGGTATGAGACTTCTTCCTAGTTGTTGATTCCTGCATTAGAGATTCATTCCAAAGATGTAAATTCTTGCATAGGGGAAATTTCCCTTCGGGAAAAATTTGCCTAGTTTTCCAAGATACGAAAGATCTTTTTATAGATTTAAATAAAGAGACAAGACTCCTGTGCGAAAATTTGATGTGAAAGGCATGTGGTCCAAAATTTGCGAGTGTAATGGAAGTCGTAGAGGTTCTCTTCAGTTCTTATTGAATTATCCTTTTTGTAAGTCAACACAAAAGGAACATTGCTCTTGATTATTAGTCGAACCCCCTTCCGAATTTCTTTATTTGGTGGAGGGACTGATTATCCAGCCTGGTATCGAAAACATGGGGGTATTGTTCTCGCTGCCACTATCGATAAATATTGTTATCTTTCTTGTCGTTATCTTCCTCCCTTCTTCGAACATCGTATTCGTCTGGTTTATTCGAAAATTGAGAGTTGTCAATATATAGACGAAATCCAACATCCTGCTGTTAGGGAAATTCTGAAATCACTGAATATTCGGCGCGGCATTGAGATTCATCACGATGGAGATCTGCCAGCTCGCAGTGGAATGGGGACGAGTTCGGCTTTTACGGTTGGGCTATTGAAAGGGTTGCATGCCCTAAAGGGGTATATGCCCACAAAGCATGAATTGGCATTGGAAAGTATTCGGATTGAGCAAGAAGTGTTACAAGAAACGGTCGGTTCACAAGATCAGGTCCTGGCAGCCTATGGCGGGGTGAATATAATCACATTTTTGCAAAATGGCGAAATTACTGTGACTCCTATCGTGCTTTCTAATTCAAGGCTTCAAGAACTGAATGCCCACCTGTTGTTGTTCTATACAGGCCTCAAGAGGACCGCCGCCAATGTAGCAGGAACCTATGTGAATGACTTGGAATCCCATAAACGTCAGCTACGGATCATGAAGGATCTTGTCCAGGAGAGTTTATCCATACTCAATGGACGGGGAGATGTGACCGAATTGGGCGGGCTTTTGCATGAAGCTTGGCTGTCAAAACGAACCCTAAGCCCGTGGGTCTCCAACGTGGAAGTTGATGCGTTGTATGAAACCGCACAACGGGCTGGTGCTCTGGGTGGAAAATTGACGGGTGCGGGCGGTGGTGGATTCCTGTTGCTCTTTGTGCCGCCCAAAAAGCACTCGGCTGTCCGGGATGCGCTCAAAGACCTAATCCAGGTGCCGTTCAATTTTGAATATTCAGGAAGCCAGATAATTTTTTGTGATCGGGAAGAGGAATATTCTCGTGAGGAGGCGATCAGAGCCGTAGAACCACCACGAGTGTTTAAAGAGGTTCAGGTAGGGTAGACAACGGTCGTGCAGAATCATTCAGTTATTTTTATTGCAGGGTCTGAGCACTTCGTCGGAGAGGCGATTCAACGGAAATTATCTTGCCTCGGCTTTTTAAATTCTTCAAATGCTTTGAGTGCTCAGGTCAATCTTCGAGATTCCAGGGCCGTGGAACGATTTTTTCGTGATCACAGACCGGAATATGTTTTTCTTTTAGGCGGACAGTCTGGTGGCATACGAGCGAATCTCCAATATCCTGCAGAATTAATCACCGATAATCTGATGATCCAAGGAAACGTTCTAGAATCGGCCTATCGGTATGGTGTTGAGAAGGTTCTCTTTCTGGCAAGCTCATGTAGTTACCCTCGGGAATGTCCTCAACCCATGAAACCAGAGGATTTGATGTCTGGGAAATTAGAGCCCTCAAGCGAACCGTATGCGACCGCCAAGTTAACGGGTATGTCCATGGTTCGTGCGTACCGAACTCAATATGGTGCTAATTATATCGCAGGGATTCCTGGCGACACATTTGGCCCTGGCGACCATTTTGTTCCGGAATGGTCACATGTGGTTGCTGGACTCATGATGAGAATGGAGGAAGCACGAATTCAAGAAAATCCTTGCTTCGAAGTATGGGGAAGTGGAAATCAAAGCCGGCAATTTATTTTTATTGATGACTTGGCAGAAGCCTGTATTTTTCTCATGCAGAACTATCATGAGGATACGCCCATCAATATTGGTGGAACCGATTGTGTGACGATTCGAGACCTGGCGTTTCAGTTAAAGGATGTCGTCGGGTACCAAGGCGAGATTTGGTTTAATTCTGATAAGCCGGACGGTGCATCAACCAAGGAATTAGATACGACTCGGCTTTCAGAGTTGGGGTGGTCATCAACCACCAAATTTTGCGACGGCTTGAAAGAGACGTATGCCTGGTACAAGGAAAATCGAAAGCCAAAGTATGGCGGTAGTGAACCACAGGAAGTTTTGGTGTCTGCTGGATATAGGAGCTGAAGAAGAATGTCATGAAATATCGCATTGGGTTTGGACATATCGAGGTCGGAGACAGTGCTAGAAAGTATCTTGACCGGGCTTTAGGGAACAATTGGATTTCGGAAGGACCCAATGTTCGAGAATTTGAAAAGCGGTACGCCGATCTTTTTGGGTATCGTCATGCTGTGGCAACAAGTTCGGGCACGGATGCAGGAATGGTGGCCATGAGTGCGCTGATGGATCGTGGTGCAAAAAGAGGGGATCACGTGCTGACGCCCGCTCTGGGTTTCACGGCAACAGCCAACTGCATACTTGCGGCAGGCCTCGAGCCCAGGTTCGTGGATGTGGAATTAGACACGCTCAATCTCAACCCCCAATTACTGGAAGCGGCAATTACACCAAAAACTTGCGCGATTCAGGCCGTGCATACGATGGGAAATCCCTGTCGGATGCAAGAAATTCTAGACATTGCTGCTCGACATAGATTGCCCGTGATCGAGGATGCCTGTGAAGCGCATGGTGCGCAGGTTAATGGGCAGTTTGTTGGAAGCTTTGGTTTGATGGGGATCTTTAGTTTCTATACCGCTCATTTAGTCTGCAGTGGCGAAGGCGGGATGATTGTGACGAATGATTCTGATGTGTATCAACTCTGCCGGTCGGTGAGGACCCATGGGCGGCGTAATGGTGATCTGTATTTTCATTTTGATCGGGTCGGGTTTAATTCAAAAATGAACGACCTAGAAGCGGCAATAGGCCTGGAAGGTGTCGAAAAGTTCCATCACACGTTTCAGAAGCGACGCATGTTGCTAGCGAGTCTACGAGAAATGCTTCAGTCCGTGGAAGACCGAGTGATTATCTATCGTGATGGTCCCGGAACAGTTGTCTGTCCGCATGCGTTTCCTCTTGTATTAAGAGATGAATCAGAATCCATCGATGCGTTGTATCACTATTTAGAAAATTGTGGAATTCAATGTAAGACGTTGTTTGGTTCATTGCCAACACAGCACAAGGCTTTCGAATTCTTAGGTTACCGATTAGGGGACTTCCCTGTTGCAGAACGAATTGGGAGAACCGGGTTGCATTTTGGTATTCATCAATATCTGGAGCAGGACGATCTGGAATATATCGAATCTTCCATCAAAGCATATTTTTCGTGTGAAAATTCCAGGAAAGCTTGCTGAATACTGTCCCCTCTACGGTGAATGAATTTAATTGTCTAGAGTCAAAAAAATGACAGTCGGAAATACGAATCATGAACTTTTCTTCTGAAGGATTTGAATAATGGGAAAGGGTCGCCGGCTTGACTTAGTCATAATTAATCCCGGCAATCGAGTGCAGATATATCAGGGATTAGGACCGACGCTAGCGGCAGTGGAGCCCCCGATATGGCCAGGGTTGATGGCGACCTTTGTACAAAAACAAGGGTTTTCTGTTTCGGTACTTGATGCGAATGGGGAATGTTTGACCCCAGAAGAAACCGCTCAACGGGTGAGTGCTCTGAATCCACGACTAGTTGCAGTTGTGGTGTATGGACATAACCCTTCTGCTTCCACTCAGGTAATGCCATCTGCGGGAGCCATCTGTACCGCCATGAAAGAACGAGAGATCCCAAGCAAGGTTGTGTTGGTCGGTGGCCATGTTGCGGCTTTGCCGAAGAGGACGTTGCTTGAAGAAAACGTTGACTATGTGTGTGGTGGAGAAGGGCTGTTTACGATTATCGATCTGTTAGAACTAATGCGAGTAAATGGTGAATCAGACTTACAAAAGGTTCGAGGATTATATTTTTGCCAAGATGGGAATGTTGTCAAGACTTCCCCCGCTCCCAATCTTGAATGCCTTGATGAACAGATGCCCGGAATGGCTTGGGATTTACTTCCTATGAAGCAATATCGGGCTCACAATTGGCATTGTTTTGGGTTTCTTGAGAATCGTGAGCCGTATGCTGCGCTCTATACGACATTGGGATGTCCCTATCATTGTACCTATTGTTGCATTCAGGCACCCTTTAAAATTGGAGAGAAAGCCTTAGGGTATGTTGAAAAGGTTAATAGTTATCGATTTTGGAGTCCGGAGTCGATCATTTCGCAAATTGATGTGCTGGTCAATCAATATGGTGTACGCAACATCAAATTTGCTGATGAAATGTTTGTTTTAAACAAAGGCCATGTCAACACCATTTGTGACTTGATTCTCGAACGTGGCTATGATTTGAACATTTGGGCCTATGCTAGAGTTGATTCGGTCAAAGATGGAATGGCAGAGAAATTGAAACGTGCGGGGTTTCATTGGCTGTGCTTTGGAATTGAAGCTGGCAGTGGACGAGTGCGTGATGAGGTGTTGAAATCCTACAAGCAAGATCTTGTGTATAAGACGATTAAGCAGGTTCGTTCAGCGGGTATCAATGTGATTGCCAATTATATCTTCGGGCTACCCGAAGATGACTATGACACGATGCAAGCCACGATGGATTTGTCGTTAGAACTCAATTGTGAATTTGCGAACTATTATAGTGCCATGGCCTACCCGGGTTCGGCACTCTATAACCAAGCAATTCAGCATGGTTGGGCATTGCCTGAAAAATGGTCCGGGTATTCCCAGCATTCTTTTGATTCGTTGCCGCTTCCTACCAAGTACATTTCTGGTGCTGAAGTCTTAGCGTTTCGTGATCAGGCCTGGCACCAATACTTTGGGAGCCCACAGTACCTTCAAATGATTGAAGGGAAATTTGGAGTAGGTACGCGAGAGCATATACAGGAAATGGCGTCCCATACGCTGGAACGACAACACGTCTCTCCTGTAGGAGCTGCCGCTAGGTGAGAAGAAAGACGTGATCTGTGAGGAGGGAAGCGTGAGAAAAGATGGGTGTAACGAACCACGGGGAACGAACCAAAAGATGGAAATTGCAGAACTGAAGAAAAAATCACAGTGGCTGCGGAAAGAGCTTTTCGAGTTGGTGATGCGTGTTAAGAAAGGCCATATTCCATCCTCATATTCGTGCACGGAGATCGTGCTTGCATTAATGTATGGTGGGTATTTTCATGGATTTCCTCAAGACTCCCAGCATTCCGATCGAGATCGGTTGATCATTAGTAAAGGGCATGCAGCGATGATGCTATATCCCATTCTAGCCGATCTTGGATATTTCTCAAGGGAAGAATTGGAGAAATTTACTAAACCTGATGGGCTATTACGTATGTATGCTGATCACACGATTCCCGGCATTGAATCGATTACGGGTTCATTGGGGCATGGGCTGGGTATTGGTTGTGGCTATGCTTATGCTGCTTATCAGGATCACCAAACTTATCGAACATTTGTGGTGATCGGGGATGGCGAATGTTATGAAGGGTCAGTCTGGGAATCAGCGATGTTTGCAGCTCACCATCAGTTAGAGAATCTTGTTGTAATTGTTGACCGCAATCGACTCTGCATTATGGAAGAGACCGAGCAATGCATAAAATTAGATTCGCTTGAAGAGAAGTGGCGTGCGTTTGGGTGGGAGACCATGTCTGTCAATGGGCATGCCTACAGCGAAATTCTTCCGGCATTGACGTGTGCGACGAGCCATCACTCAGGAAAACCGTTTGCGATTATCTCGAATAGTATCAAAGGTAAAGGGATTTCCTTTATGGAAAACCAAGCCCTGTGGCATAACAGAATGCCTAGCGAAGATCAGATGAAACAGGCGAGAGAAGAACTTTTACATAATTGCATTGTGAATTAAGGACCACCAAAATGTTAGCTGCGCAAGAACTTCCGCGAGATGTCTTTATTGAAGCAATTCGACAGGAAGCTACACACAACAAAAACATTTATTTTATGAGTGCTGATCTAGGAGCGAAAGCCCTCGATCGTTTTCGAGTCGAAGCCAACGGACAGTTTATTCATGCGGGGATCTGCGAACAAAACATGATTGATGTTGCCGCCGGATTGGCATTGAATGGGAAAACCGTCTATGTCTATGCCATGGCGCCATTCGTCAGTTTACGATGTTACGAGCAAATCAAAGTGGCGATTGCGTCTATGAATCTTCCGTTGACCATCATTGGGGTTGGTGTTGGTTATAGTTATGATGATGCTGGGCCGACACATTATGCGACGGAAGATATGAGTTGCATGCGAGCGTTAGGGGGTATTGAAGTCGTAACTCCCTGCGATACCGAATCCGTCTTGGCGACCGCAAAACTCACCTATACACAGCCTGCCTTACGGTATGTGCGTTTGGATCGTGTTTTTCTGCCAACAATCTACCTGCCTGGGGAAACGACATTTTTGTCTCAAGGGATGGTTGAGATCGAGCAAGGTAAAGATGTTTGTCTCTTTACGGCTGGGTATATGGTTCAAAAGGCATTAGAGGTTAAGAAAGAACTTGCTGGCTTAAATATTCAAGCCGGGGTCATTGATCTTTATCGGCTGAAGCCACTTGACCTCGAGGTGTTGAAATCCATTGTGACACGCTATTCTCGAATCGTCACGCTTGAAGAACATTTTTTAAGTGGCGGTTTAGGGAGTACCGTAGTTGAAGGGTGTGTCGATGCCGGAATTCAAAAAATGATTCTCCGTCTTGGTATTCGTGATCATTACCATTTTGAGAATGGTGGAAGGGCGCATATACATCAACTTGCAGGTCTTGACGTTGCTACGGTAACGGATCAAGTCGCCCACTTTTGTCAAGGAGATGTGTGAGTAATGCCGAGTAATGCAGTCATTGCTGCTACGTCTTCTTCATTCTCAAGAGATCCATACCTTCGTGAACATCTCCTTCATTTTTTCCCCAACAGTCGGTTTAATCATGAAAAACGAAGGTTGTCGCGTGAGGCACTCACAGAGTTGGTCAAATCGGCTAGTGGAATCATCCTCGGAACTGATCCCTTGGATGCCGAACTACTGGAATCTTGTCCGCGTCTTAAAATTGTATCGAAGTATGGTGTTGGGACGGATAACATTGATCGTGTCGCTTGTGAAGCTCATGGTGTTCAAGTGGGATGGACTGGAGGAGTGAATAGGCTGTCAGTAGCCGAACAGGTCCTTGGATTTATGTTAAGTCTCTCTCGGAATCTATATCAGTCTTCCGTCCAATTGAAAGCCGGGACGTGGGAGAAGCAAGGTGGGACACAACTTAGTGGAAAAACAGTAGGCATCGTTGGATTGGGCCACATTGGGAAAGAACTGGTACGTTTGCTACAACCATTTACGTGTCGTATTGTGGCGAACGATATTATTGATCAATCAACGTTCTGTTTGCAGCATGGCTTGACCTCGCTTTCACTGGAAGAACTCGTATCGCAATCAGATATTGTGACTATTCACACCCCTCTTACACCCGAGACACGGCATTTTATTAACTTGAATGTGCTGACTCGAATGAAGCCCGACGCATTTTTTATCAATACCTCACGAGGGAGCGTAGTAAACCAACAACATCTGAAAGAGGCGCTTCTCAAGGGAATGATTGCAGGGGCAGCAATTGATGTCTATGAAGATGAGCCGGCCTCGGATTCTGAGTTATTGGGCTTGCCAAATGTGTTTTGTACCCCGCATATCGGTGGAAACTCAAAAGAAGCCATTCGAGCGATGGGTATCAGCGCTATTGAGCATCTCAAAACTTTTTATCAGGTTAATCAAATATGAATGTTCTGATTCTTGGGGGTGCAGGGTTCCTAGGAAGTTATGTTGCCGATGAATTTATGAAGCGCGGACATGCCGTGACGATTTTTGATAAGCGTTTATCTGACTATCTCCAATCGGAGCAACGGATGGTGATTGGCGATTTACTAGACCGGCAAGCCGTTCATGATGTAGTGGATGGTCAAGATATAGTTTATAATTTTGCGGGATTTGCAGATTTAAATGCGGCCATCAATAATCCGCTACCTGTCCTTGAACTGAATATTCTAGGTAATGCTAATGTTCTGGATGCCTGTATTACGCATTCTGTGTCTAGATTTGTCTATGCCAGTACGGCCTATGTATTCTCTTCGAAAGGATCATTCTATGGTGTAAGCAAGCGTTGTTCAGAAAAGATCATTGAAGAGTTTAGCAGACAATTTGGACTTGACTACACAATTATTCGCTATGGTTCTGTCTACGGACCACGGGCAGATTCCCAAAACCGCATTTATAAATTGATAAAGCAGGCATTGGTCGAAGGAAAAGTGACCTTTCAAGGTGATGGTGAAGAAGAGCGGGAATACATTCATGCCCAAGATGCGGCGACTTTAAGTGTAGAGATATTGTCGGAAGAATATCGTAATCAACATGTCATGCTCACTGGGGTTGAACGGTTTAAGTATTCGCAGTTGCTGAATATGATTCGAGAAATGATGAATGATAGTATAGAGATTGAATACCTCAATAAAGAATATCAAGGACATTACGTTTACACACCATATTCTTTCACGCCCGAGCCTGGGAAGAAGATGGTTGGCAATCCATTTATTGATTTTGGCCAAGGGTTGTTGCAGACCATTTCAGTGATACACCAGTCCTTACAAAGCGAAAGGGTGAAACCTAAGCGGCCTCGGAGTGTCCGGACAGTGTAGGAATTTTGAGAATTCGTTCCCATTTCGTTTTGTTATCTTATGTCCTTCCATTGGTGTGAATCTCATCATTTGAGAAAGTAGATGTCATGCTATTTTCTTATCGAATGTCGATTTCTTACCATTGAATTCCTTCCTGATTTGTCTTAATCACACTTGATCCAGCGTTTCACAGATTAGAGTCATCCGGCATCTCTATGGCACTTTTCGGAATGCGATTACGCGCATCTTTTTCACCGACTTCTTCCTAAATAATAGAATACTTTTGTAGGCACCTTTGGTTGGAGGAGTCGGTAATAAATTCCTAGGTCTATCAGGGATAACTCATGATTAGAGATCGACGTCGGACACATGGAATACGACACAGCAAAATTGTGGTATGAAAATGATGATTGAAACAAGACCTTGTCAGGAGGAATTGTAGTATTTCTATGTTACCTACTTCTGGCTATTGGTATAGCAATTGCTTTTACTTCTTGTGTGTTGATTTCATTCTCTTACATAGAACACCCCTTTGGTTCCTATGGAAGATTTGAGACTTCTGCGCAGGACATACAAAGGTCCCTTCCTTGGCGACTCCGAGATGAAACTTCTAGAATTGATATTACGCCCATGAGATCGATGCAGGAGAAAAAGGGTTTGTTATGAAAATCGTGTTGGTCTATCCAACCTGGACTGGATCATATGGTATTTTTGGTCATTTCGCACGACGTGCAGCGGGTTGGCCTCCATTGAATTTGGCATTGCTTGCGGCCATTGCGGAGAATCACGGACATGATGTAGCTATTATCGACGGTGAAGCCAATGGCATGTCAATGGATGAAATGGTCGCTGCGACACTGGAACAACAGCCTGATCTTGTCGGATTGACCGCAACCAGCCCCTTTTTTCATATCAGCAAAGCTTTTGCGATCCATCTAAAGCAAATCGCTCCTTATCTCCCAGTAGTGATTGGCGGTCCTCATATCACAATCGTCAAAGAGAAGGCCTTAGAGCCTTGTTTTGATTGGTTATTCGTTGGTGAGGCTGAAGACTCATGGCCAGAGTTTCTTCAGTTATTTGAGGCAGGACACGACCTGTCTGACGTTCCTGGACTGATCTTTCGGCGTGATGGTCAAGTCATCACGACGGGACAACCCTCAAACATTACTGATCTGGACCGACTTCCCTTTCCCGGGCGTCATTTGCTTGATATGAGCAAATATAAGATTGGCACATTACGGGGAAGAAAAAACTTTTCCTCAATTCAAACAATGAGAGGGTGTCCGTGGAAGTGTATTTTTTGCGCGTCAGAAGCTTTGAAGACCACAGATATGCGTGTGCGTTCACCTCGCTCTGTTGTCAAGGAAATAAGGTCTGTTGTTGAACAGTATGGAATTACGCATTTCAATATTGTCGATGATGTTCTGACACTATGGAAAGACCATATTCTAGAAATTTCTGATTTACTGGATCGCGAAAACTTTTCCATTACGTTCGAAGGTAGTACGAGGGCCAATTTAGTAGACGAAGAACTGATTGGACGATTGGCAAATAGCGGGCTTATTCGATTGTCATTTGGATTAGAGACCGTTGATTCAGAGATGCGTAAAACCATGAAAAAACAGGTTCCGTTAGAGCATTATGTGCGGGCGAACAAGATTTGTAATCAGTTTGGCGTCGAAGCCCTCAATTCGGTCATGATCGGATTGCCTGGTGAAACCTATGAAACAGTGAGGGAGACTCTTCGTTTTCTCGGTCAAGCCCGTGATGTTGCTCAGGCGAACTTTGCCATTGCCGTTCCCTATCCAGGCACAGAATTTCATGATATGGCGATCAGTGGTGATCATGGGATTGAACTTATGAGTAAAGACTTTTCTGAATATCGACGCTATGGCAGTGCAGTCACCACCGTTAATGATCTCTCACCTCATGATCTCATTGAGTTACAGAACGAGGGATTTGTCAAAATTTACTCTGCTCCATGGCGATGGCGTCCTATGCTCAAAAAACATGGGGTTCTTGGTGGGCTCCTTATGCTGTTTCGCGTCGGAAAATTACTTATGAAGAAATCTTTGCCTGGTAGGTTCACACGAACAAAGCAAGAATTTGTAAGTTTGAGCGATGGGGCATTTGGGAAAGTTCAAGATGTGACGAGTTATGCCACGATAACGATGGAGCCTGAGATTGTGCAGGCTGTTACAGAAATGCAGGCGGATGACTCCCTCCTACATATACAGTCATTGTCTGACAAGTCACCTGCTCCCGCTGGCCATATCGGCCACCCGAGTCGACCAAATCTATTATAGCAGATGCCAGTGTCACGTACTCGGCATATTTCGTTTCCAAGGAACGATTGTCTGGTCTGAAGAAAAATAATATGGGATTACGACAACTTTCTGCCCTTCTCATTCAACTAGAATTTCCAACCTGGAAACTGGCTCGTCCCTGGACTTACTCTGGGAGCTTTGCGATTCAGGATGGGTTATCTAGGTTAGGGGTAGAGTGTTTTACCATTCCGGCTATTCCTGGTGAGCAACGGTCATGGCTTTCCTATGCCAGATCATTTTGTCAAAACAAGAAATTTGATCAAGTATGGATATGGCTCGTTCACTATCCTTATGACGAGGCGACATTAGACTGGATTGGCAGGTTGGCTCCTGTGCGTATCGGAGTGCTTATGGAATCAATGAGATACTCTCCTGAAACCTACGTTGCAGCCCCTCATTTAGCAAAACGCCCCGAGGTGATTCATCGACAGATCAAGTCTCTTACCCATGTCTTAACCTATGATGAAAATGATGCAGATGAATTGAATGCGCAGCAAGCGGTACAGGCGTTGTGGTGGCCCCCAGCTGTTCCGACACAATGTATTTCCCAAGAACCGGCATTTTCCCAAAGAAAATCAAAGGCGGTATTTCATGGGAATGCCTATGGCTCACGCCGATGGTGGCTTGATCACCCATTCTTAAAGGATCGCATTGTTGCACAAAAGAAGGATGCTTCAGAATCAAAGTTTCATCGTTTATTTGATGAACTTCAACAAGATTCCCGAGATAAATTGTTGAGTGGGCGAATGGTGTCGGAACAGGATTTGGTTCAATATGTGTTAAATCTTCGCAACATTCGAAATGGAGAATTTATTGAGTGGATGGGCGCATTACGCAGGTCCGGGCCTATTGTCAATTTGCCTAGTTATGCGAGCTTTTATGGCGGTCGTGTGTTTGAGGGGATGGCAGCAGGATGCCCTGCCATTTCCTTTAACATCACCAATCGTCCTAAAACTCAAGCTCTGTTTGAAGACGGAAAAGAAATTCTTCTCTTTCCCGAAGATGATCCTTCTTCACTTGTTCAGCACTTGGAACGACTTGATCGAGATCCCGTCTTTAGCAGGAAGATGGCGGTTCAGGCTCTTCGGAAAATTAATGAGTTTCACACTACTGAGTGGCGAGTACAACAAACGCTTGATTGGGTGAAAAATGGAAAAATTCCGGAATATGGGATGAACACGATATCTGAAAAGTTGAGTGTTTATACAGAGGATGGATCTATCAGTTGTGCCTCGAAGGATCCTTGTATGCTGTCTGATCCGCAGAAGGGAAGGAATATGAATAAATATTTGCCTACAGGATATGTTGAGCGAGGTAGTCATGCTCAATACCTGGATGCTCCAGGTGACCTCATTTATCAACCGCATGTGTATGCGCTGGCAGGTTTTTTAGCTGAACGTTCTGGAGTTCAGTGGATTGTTGATATTGGATGTGGTGCTGGTCAAAAACTTCAAACATTGTCTAAGCGGTTTAGTATTCTGGGGATTGATTGCTCTTCTGCACTTAACATTGCCAAAGATGCAATACCTCAAGGGAAATTTATTGAATTTGATTTAGAGCATGGGTTGCCTTTGATACCCGAAGACATTCTCAGAGATTCAGTTGTGGTTTGTTCAGATGTTATCGAGCATCTTCGAGAGCCTCAACAACTAATGCAGGGACTGGTCGGAGTGTCAAAAATTGCACCATTTCTTTTAATTTCAACCCCAGATCGCGATAGGGTTCGGGGGTGGTTAGATAATGGTCCTCCAGGCAATCCCGCACATGTTATGGAGTGGGCGGCAACTGAATTCGCCCGTTTCATGAAAGAAGCTGGTTTTGATGATGTGCCATTTTTGGGTCATACGGTAAATACCGATATTCATTTGGCTAAAACAACCCTGTTGGCACTTTCAGGAACGCATTGCTTTTATCCTTCTCCTGCGAATGAAAGCTTTCGAGTTGCAGCGATTATTCATGCCTATAATGAGGCAGATATTCTTCCTGAGGTTATTGACCATTTACACGAAGAAGGGATCGAAGTTCACATTTTTGATAATTGGTCGACCGATGGATCTTGGGAACTGATTTGTGCTTTAAAAGATTCTGGGAAAATTTCCAATGCCGAACGCTTTCCTAATTCTCAAACTCATGAGTATCAATGGCAGCGGCAACTTGAAAAGACAGCCGAATATGCCGCGACACTAGATGTTGATTGGGTGATGCACCACGATGCCGATGAAATACGAGTGAGTCCTTGGCCGGGTGCGGCCTTAAAAGATTCTTTGGCCCACATTGATGCTCTTGGGTATAACGCGATTGATTTTACTGTGTTGGATTTTCGATTTCAGGCTAATCATTCTTCTGCTAGCGCTCCTTACCAGGTAAATCTGACGCATTGTGAATTCGGCCGACGGCCGGGGCATTTTCAACAGATTAAGGCATGGAAAAATGTTGGAAGGGTGCAATTAGCCAATAGTGGTGGGCATGAAGCTCAATTCGATGGGCGGCGCATCTATCCTGTGAAGTTTTTGATGAAGCATTATCCTTTAAGAAATGTCGCGCAGGCTCAAAAAAAAGTGTTTCATGATCGATTGCCTCGAGTAGAAAAAGAACAGGAAACGCTTGGGTGGCACAGGCAGTATGACAAATTTATTCAACAAGATATTGGAGGATGGGAGACAAAAGACTTAATCCCTTTCTATCGACCATTTTTTGAAACAGAATACCTGGTGGAACGTATGAGTGGAGTAGGCTTGGAAACAATCACGTGTGAACTAGTGGAAGAAGAGAGGAAAGAATCAATGCAATCCATTTTGAAAAACTATAGCCATGATGCGCAGTCAAAGGTCTGGCATCGTCCTGGATATGATGGAATTGCATATAATGATGGGGATGAAAATGAACTGCGTTTAAAAAAAATTATTGATGAGGCTCATGACTTGAGTGTCATGTCTCTTGAATTAGCTGGACAGTGTAGTGATTGGCCTACACGCTATCATTTATCCCGACAACGTTCGAATTTGTTGCGTCCATTTGAAGCGCAGCTTCAGGACAAAAAAATACTTGAAATTGGTGCTGGATGTGGCGCAATCACTCGTTATTTGGGGGAGAGTGGTGCTGAAGTGCTGGCCTTAGAAGGAAGTGCCCGTCGGGCTTCCATTGCGGCTTCTCGTTGCCGAGACCTTCGAAACGTGACGGTTGTTGCAGAAGTTATCCATGAATTTTCTTCAGTTCCTTGCTTTGATGTGGTGACTCTGATTGGAGTCTTGGAGTATGCCAGAAAATTCTTTCCTGGAGAAGGAAACGATCCTGTCGATGCGATGTTGTGCTATGTGAAGCGATTCCTCAAGCCTGGAGGCCAGCTGTTTCTGGCTATTGAGAATCAATTAGGGTTGAAGTATTTTGCCGGGTTTCCTGAAGATCATATGGGACAGTCTATGTTTGGAGTTGAAGATTATTATGGCAGCCATAATGTGGTGACGTTTGGTCGTAAAGATCTTCTTGGACGAGTTCAGAATGCCGGACTCACGGAAATGCAATGGTGGTATCCATTCCCAGATTACAAACTCCCAAGTCTGCTCATTGCAGATGAAGGAACTGTGCCTCGAGAGGACATGGATTTGTTTCCCATCGTCCGCAACGCCTGCTCCCAAGATCCACAATATCCAATGAGGGTCACGTTTAATCAGGAACGAGCTTGGCGACCTGTGATGCGCAACGGCCTTCTCAGAGATATGGCAAATTCGTTTATGGTTATTGCGTCTGACAAGGAAATTCCAGAGCCCCCGACCCGACTCGAGGCGATCCATTTTGCCACCAATAGGCGACCAGAGTATTCCAAAAAAGTACTTTTTTCACGAAATGACGCAGGTGCTCCAATAACTCATCAAATTCCACTGTACCCACAGGCCATACCTAGGCCTGATGCTCTGGTGAAACTTCGGCTTGAACATCAAGCATTTCTCCAAGGGTTACTGTGGCAGGAACGCCTAGTGGACATTCTCACAACACCTGGTTGGAAGTTTGAACAAGTTCAGCAATGGTTTCAGGTCTGGATTCAGGAGTTTGGCCGAGTTGTTGGCCTCACAGATATCTCAAAGATGCAAGGGACAAAAATTTCTGGAAGGTATATCGATTTACTTCCGCGAAATATGATTATTGATCAAAAAGGTGTCACGCATTTCATTGATCAAGAGTGGGAATACCTTGAAGAACTTGATTTGAGTTATGTCATTTTTCGAGCTTTGAATACCTCTATTGGTGAACTCAATATCGTGTCTCGGGCTGAAGATAATGAGAACATTCAAGTTTTTTCTTTGATGAAAAAAGTGGCGGCAAGCGTTGGGTTCTCATTCACGAATTCAGATATAGAATATTTCCATAAATTGGAAAATAATTTTCAAAAAAATGCTGTGGGATTACATCTCCCCCCGTACGATGAGTGGGTGAAGAAAGTCTTTCGAGTAGGGGATATCCAAAATAGTAATAATAATGTGTTAATTGAGAGAGAACGACAGCTTGTACAACTATTAGATGTTATTACGGAACGTAATGAACAAATTGTTCATCTCACTCGTTCTTTACAAGAAAGCGGAGCTGAAATTTCTTCTACCAATACACCGCAACCTGTTTCCCCTTCGGGTCAAGATATTTTTGATTGTTCGATCATCATTCCCGTTTTTAATAAACTTGAACTAACCCAACAATGCCTTATACATCTTGCGGAAGTCACGCAAGAGAACTCGTACGAAGTTGTTATCGTCGATAATCATTCTTCTGATGGTACAAGTGAGTTTTTGCGAACACTTGATGGTGATATTCAAGTCATTGCTAATCCTGAGAATTTAGGTTTTGCTAAAGCCTGTAATCAGGGGGCTCAAGCTGCAAGGGGAAAACATCTGGTGTTTTTGAATAATGATACCATTCCTCAGGCTGGTTGGTTGTCAGAATTAGTGAAAGAAATCGAGCAAAATGAAAATGTAGATGTCGTGGGAAGCAAACTTTTATATGAGGATAAAACCATTCAACATGCTGGAGTGGTGTTTTCTCGTCTGTACCAAACTCCCTATCACATCTTTCAAGGGCTTCCAGAAAGTTTTCCGCCTGCCAATGTGCGTAAAGAGTTTCAAGTCGTGACGGCTGCCTGCATGCTTGTACGAAAAGAAACTTTTGAAAGTGTTGGTGGATTTGATGAGGGTTTTGTGAATGGGTTTGAAGACGTGGATTTATGTTTGAAAATACGTCAATTGGGGAAGAAAGTCATCTATCAGCCCAAGAGTTGTTTGTATCATTTAGAAAGTCAATCGCCAGGTAGAAAAATTCATGATGTGGCCAATGCGAAGCGATTGTTATCTCGGTGGGGACATCTTTGGTTTATCGATGAAGATATCGTCGCCGCTGAAAGTGGCTATTTCATGCAACAATATGTGGCTGACGACAAATTGCGATCCCGTCTTGTTCCTAAACAAGAAATTGAAAATCCAGCTACATGGCAGCATGTGGCGAAGTTACAACAACTACTCTTGGGTCAACAATGTCAACCCCTGAAAGATTTGCCTGAACGTCAAAAAATAGAAGAGTTAGTAAGCTATACCGATGGATGGCCATCGGATCTGGGAATTCTTGAGTGGGTTGGGCGAGTGTGTGAAACCTTACGTTGTGAAACTGAAGCCAAACGGTTTTGGGAGAAATTGCTTTCGATTGGAGATCATCCCAATGCCAGATTGGGATTAGCAAGAGCCTACATTAAGACGGGTGATCTCCAGAAAGCGCAAAAGCATCTTGATGTGCTGAAAACGGAATTTTCTCCCAAAGAGGAAGGGTGGACTCTACAGGGAGTTCTCTGTATGCAAAACCAAGATTTTTCGTTAGCAAAACGAGCTTTTGAATTAGCACTGGAATTTGACCAGACTTCTCAAAAAGCTCGTCTTGGTGTAGGTATGGCTTGCATGGGACTTGAGGCAAATGAGGAAGCGATGACGCAATTCAGTCATGTGCTCTCGCAAGATCCAGACAATCTTGAGGCTATCCGTTGTTTGCTCCAAGTTGGAACGGTGTTGCAGCGATGGGACATTCTTGCTTGCCATTTGACTTGTTTTGTTGAGCGGAATCCAGCTGAATATGAGATCCGATTTGCGTTGGCCGGAGTAGCAATTCGTGCTGGTCATATAGAGAAAGCGAGAGAACAACTTTCATGGTTTCAGCTTATCAAACCAGACTACGAAGGATTGGACGATTTAGCCAGTGTGTTGAATCGTGCCCAGCTCCAAGAGCAAATAACATCGGCGCTTTAGGAGGAAATTATTGCCGAGTCATAATAGGCGATGTCTCGAACTCTACTAGTACAATTCGCACGACTGGGTGATCTGGTTCAGTCCCTGCCGGTTATTTCTTCTCTTCATATTCGTAACCCTCATCAAAAAATAGATCTTTTGTGTGCAGAGCCATTGGTTTCGTTAGGGCAGCTTTTCCCTGGAATTCAGAGGGTTTACTCCTGGCAAGGAGAGCAATGGCATTCCTTAGGTGCGATGCCATCTTTAGATGGGCAGCTTCCTTTAAAAGCGGCTGTGGAGTACTTAAAAGATTGTGCCTACCCTGAATATTCTCTGGCCTACAATTTGAATAATCATCCTCGGAGTATTTTGGCTGCGCATTTATTAAGCGCTCAAATAATTGGAGCAGGTGAGAGAGGACCACTGAATCCGGGTCTTCCTCCCTGGGTGGCGTATTTACGACAAGTGGCTCATGAGCGTGGCCAAAATCGTATCCATTTAGCCGATGCGTTTTGCGGGATATGCGGAGTGACGCCGACAAAGGGGATCCCTGTTCTTG
Organism: Nitrospirales bacterium; assembly: GCA_965223685.1. GTDB lineage: Bacteria > Nitrospirota > Nitrospiria > Nitrospirales > UBA8639 > Nitrospira_E. The sequence goes on along the minus strand of CBDCXG010000002.1, from coordinate 68,544 downwards.
AAGCCAAGGATGTGGTTGTGCCTCGAGGTCTTGAATGTCTCGTAAAGGATGAATCTGTCATACAAATTGGCATTGTACTTGGGGCTGGAGATGCCGATCGCAGGGTTCCTCTTTCGGTGTGGCAAGAATTTATTCAATTGTGCACTGAACGTATTCCACATTGTCGAATCCTCTTAATTGGTGGATCGGGAGAGCGTGAGACTTCCTTGATTCTAGAACAAAATCTTCTTAGTCATATGAGGAATCAGGTTATCAATTGTTGTAGCCGGACGAGTCTCCCACAACTTGTCTCTCTGTTGAATCACTGCCAATGGGTGATCGGATCGGATACTGGCCCACTGCATCTAGGAGTGATGTGCGGGGCCCGGGCAATCGGATGGTATTTTTCTCGTGCTCGTGTTCATGAGACTGGTCCTTATGGAGAGGGGCATTGGGTATGGCAAGCCGAGAGACATCAACAAGCGTCATATGCAATGGCAAAGGACAATTCACGAGTTGAACCAGACCAATGGCCAGTGAAGGGAAGCGTAGATTTGATGGCGAAAGGAAATTGTCAAACAGCTTCTGAAGGTTGGAGTCTGTGGGAAAGTCATCGAGATCAATTAGGTGTATTTTTTTCTGAAACAGGAAAGCCAGCTATTCCGAATATGAGTCGTGAGCGGATTTGGCGACAGCTAGGAGATGAAACAGCAAGAGAATGGAATTCCACGCTAAAGGCATTTGAGGGAATCGATTCTCAACGTAGTATGCCAGTCTAACAAGGTAATTTCTGATTTCCCGATTTTGTAAAGCAAAGAGCTAATGAACATTTTGCTATTAGGTGCTTCCGTCTTATCCTCAGGGTTTAAAGCGTTAGGACATAGTGTGATGACATGTACCACGGATAAGACTGGTACTATCATTATTCACGAATTTCCTACCTCAATTCAGTCCGTCCTACAGCAACTTCCTACCGATTGGAACCCAGATTGTATTCTATTAACGGATGATAGTACGTATCCCATGTTCTGGGGTTTGGAAGAGGTTGAGCTGCCCGTTGGGTGGTATGCCATTGATTCTCATATTCATCACGAGTGGCATCGGGCTTTTGCCGCAATCTTTGATTGCGTATTTGTCGCGCAACGGGATTATGTGCCCATGTATGAACGTGATCCAGAAAGACAGTTAGTGAAGTGGCTTCCACTCTGTACCTTCCCTTTTATTCATAAGGAAAAGCACCTTCCCAAACGTTATGATCTTTGTTTTGTGGGGAATTTGAAGGCACGTTTTAATCTAGAACGTCGAGGGTTTCTTGAAGCCATTCAAGCCCGGTACCCGATTCATGTGGCGACTGGTGAATTTGTTCCTCTCTTTACACAATCAAAAATGGTGTTAAATCAATGTGCGAGCAATGACCTAAATTTTCGCACGTTCGAGGCGATGACCTGTGGCAGCCTCTTGTTGATGGAAGATATAGGCAATGGGTTGCAAGAATTGTTTCAAGATGGTGTGCATTTGGTGCTATATGAAAAGGGGAATGTGGATCAGGTGATTGAACTAGCGAAGTATTATTCTCAGCATGATCAGGAAAGAGAGACCATTGCTCTTGCTGGCCAACAGGAAGTGCAAGAAAAGCATACTTATATACATCGTGCTCAAAGCATTCTCTCTGATCTTCTTGCAGAAAGTTCTCAAGGGAAAATTCTGCAACGGAGAGCGAAGTTAGAGGAAATTCGTTATTTGTTGACGAGAGTCTACGAATACGTATCTGCCTTATATGATTCTCAAGCATTCTGCGTTTCGCCAAATTCTATTGAATTTCGAGATCTATTGGCTATTCGCGATAAATTTAGAACATTGCCTCCATATCTACGAAGGGCTTAGACCTTAATTGTTTTGAGTGGGAAAAGAGTGTTCCCAATAACATGATTTTTTCTATCTCTGCCTTATCAATGAGAAGTGCCACGTGTAATTTTTGAGGTGCTATGAGTTTGTTACAAAAAAATCTCGAAGTTTTACAGAAGTATGAATCAGGGTTGGTGATTAGGCTTCGAGAAGCAAGTGGCGGGATGCTCTCTATTCATACAGCCAAAAATGGTATGCCTTCAGCAACCGTCTCAGGGAGACAGATTCACAGCGCCTATGATCCATTGCGTGAAGCCGAACAATGGGCTCGTCATCAGATCAAGGATTGGGAACAAGGTGAAACACTGGTGGTGTTAGGTGTTGGTTTATTGTATCACATAGAAGCATTGCGTGCGAAGTTGCCGCATGATGTGCCGATCATCGTTGTTGTTCCGAATATTTCAGAATTGATTGATGGATTGTCTGTTCGATCCATCGAGGGATGGGGACAACGAGTGAGATGGGTGTGGGGAGATGTCGAGCATATGGCCTCTCAGGTGACGCAGGAGGCCAAACGAATTCGACTCCTTTCTTATGAACCGGCGTTAGGCGTGAATCACAGTGTGTATGAAGCGGTTCGATTGCAGCTCCGAGAGTTGATGGCCAAACGTGTTAATGGCACCTTACATATCATGGTTGTGGGTCCTATTTATGGAGGCTCGCTCCCAATCGGAGGCTATGTGGTAAGGGCTCTGGAAGCCTTAGGGCATCGAGTGAGCTGGATTGATCATAGCCTCCATTATCCTGGGTATAAAAATTTAGAGACCATCCATGATGACCGACTGCGCTTAACTGTGCAGCAACGTTTTAGTGACACATTAGGGGTCATTAGTTTAGCGCATGTGGCGGAAGATCCTCCTGATTTAGTTGTGGCAATGTCTCAAGCACCGTTGTCTATGGCGGTGTTGGAACAAATGCGCCGAAAAAAAGTTTTGACGGTTATGTGGTTTATGGAAAACTTTCGCCATTTAACATACTGGCAGCAAATGATTGGAGGGTATGATTTTTGGTTTGTGATGCAGCAGGCTGCATGTTTGGAAGCTTTCAAAAAGGCTGGAGCTTTACAGGTATCCTATTTACCGTTGGCGGCTGACCCAACGATTCATCAACCTGTGGAGTTAACAGCGGCAGAACAACAGGAATTGGGAGCGGATGTTTCATTTTTAGGCGCAGGTTATCGAAATCGAAGGGAGCTCTTGCCAGCCTTAGTGGGACAAGAGTGGTCCTTTAAATTGTGGGGTAATGAATGGGAGCGGGCAGGTCTGCTCGACACAGTCCTTCAGCGAAATGGTGCACGGATTGACACGTCAACCAGTGTAAAAATTTTTAATGCCACCACCGTCAATATTAATCTCCATTCGTATACAGGAGAGGGGTTTGATCCTCATGGGGATAGCGTGAATCCACGGACCTTTGAATTGGCAAGTTGTGGAGCCTTTCAAGTGACCGATCATCGAACCTTATTGCCTGAGCTATTTGATGAAACCATGATGAGTGTTGTGAAGACACCAGAAGAATTAACTCCTGCCGTGCGACAATTTCTTTATGAACCTGATGCAAGAAGAGAGATGGCGACTCGTTCTAGAAAGCGTGTGATGACGTCCCACACCTATGCACACCGAATGGAAGTGCTATTAAGCACGATTGGTCTCACCTCGCCTGATCGCATTGGAGCCATCTTACAAGGGGAACGTCATGCGGAAGCCTTGCTGGCTCGCAGTAGTGAGTGTTCTGAACTCCGTTCAATTTTGGAACGATTTCCCAGAACCGATCGTGTGGAGTTGGAGGATGTGGCGCGGACGATTCGCGAGAAGGGGCCAGAGGCTAAACTCAATCGAGAAGAATTACTTATCTTGATGATGGACGAATATCGACAGGAAAAACGCGATTTTTTATGAAGCAAGTACTAATTATTAATATCACCAGAATGGGTGATTTGATTCAGATGATTCCTTTGTTGTCTCGCTTGGAGGAGGAATGGCCAGGGGTTTCCATTGACTTGATTGTCGACAAGGAATTTATTCATGTGGCCAAGTTAATTCCAGGTTTGCGGCAGGTCTTTGCCTATGATTTCCAAGAGTTGATGGATGATAGCCGAGTCTGTGTTCGTGATGTTGTTACCCTCTACAAGGATCTTTCCAATTGGGCTCAACCTTTACTTCAGGTTGGCTATGATCGTGTGATCAATTTAACGTTCAATCGCCGGAGTGCGTTTTTAGTGAAATATTTTTGCTGTGCAGATGAGCGCGGAATGACGACGGCCCAGGATGGAAGTTTTTTAGTCAAGAATCCGTGGATGAAATATTTCTTGGACTTTCATGTGTATCGACAGATTAATCGGTATAACATTGTTGATTTATTTGCTCTTGGAGGGAGTGGGCCAGGGAGTTTCCATCCCATACGTGTACTGGTGCCAAAGGAGCTGCGTGACTGGGCCCGCCAGTTTTTGTGCAAGTCTGGAAGTCCAGATCGGTGGGTTGCCGTACAGGTTGGGGCCAGTGATCCTATGAAGGCCTGGCGGCCAGAATATTTTGGGAAAATGATGGTTTCTCTGAGTAACCAGGAAAATGTTGGCTTTGTATTAATTGGAACCCAAAAAGAAGAATCTGTCGTGCATGAAGCTATCCAAGTGTATCGACAAGCTGGTGGACAGGGGCATCTTTGTAATGCTGTCGCTCAAACAACTGTTCCAGAACTGTTTGCGCTCCTGGAACAATGTCACATAATGGTGACCAATGATACGGGCCCTATGCACATGGCCGTTGGCGTGAATGTCCCAGTGGTCAATGTGTCTGTGGGGCATGTTGATTTTTGGGAAACTGGACCGTATGGGCCAGGACATTGGGTGGTCCAACCCGATATTGTGTGTGGTCCCTGCGGCTTCGATAAAGTATGTCCGCATCATGCCTGTAAGGACCTAATTATTCCAGAAGAAATTGGGAAACTCTGTCTGTACATGTTGAGGACTGGCAATCTTCCAACATTCGAGTCAAAGATGCGCGTTTATGAAGGAGGAGTAAATGAGGATCACTTAGGCACGTTTGTGTTGCGTGCTGGCTATGAATCACCTCTTAAAGCTTGGTATGGGAACTATTGGCAACGAAGTTGGTATGAAGGGTGCACAGGCCAGAAAAGTTTACAACAAATTTCTCCTGAGCCGCCTCCTGATCTTGGCGAAGTCATTCAGATATGGGAGCAATTAGCTCCAGAACTAGACCTGTTATGTGACCAAGCAGAGAAGGTGCTTCGGCTTTGTCAACAACAACCAGTGCCTGTTCGAGAATTGAAGGATGTTCAAGAGCAATTAAAATACGGAACACTGGCTATGAAAGAGCTCGTCAGGCCTTCATTGGCTTTTGGTCCTCTGGCTGTCGCGTCGATTAGAGAAACTTTTAACCTAGAAGAGAACACGCTTGTTGGTATGGCCAAGGAACATGCTGCAGCCTATCAACTTTTAAGAACTCGAGCTCGGCTGACGATGGAGCAGCTCACTCAGTACACACCTGAATCATCTAGGAGGAATCTGTATGCTAGTGCAATTGGATGAAGAAACATGGGAAGTCAGTGATACTATTCGACTGGAAGAAGTATTAGCGAATTTAAGTGATCGTGCTGAAGCCCAAGGGCGCTTAGTAACAGAACTACTTGTTGGCAATCAGCCAATGACTGATCGAGAGCTTGTGCCACTTACATTGGCTAAGACGGCGAGTTCCTTTGGAACCATTGCTGCCAAAAGTGAAAGAATGGACAATATTGTCCAACATTCTCAAGAAACTGGGAAAAAATTTGGACAGCAAATACGAGTAGATGCTCAACAGTTAGTTGAGGAATTTAGACAAGGAAAGCCTGTTATACAAAAATTAGATCAATGGTTTGGGAGAATGGCGGATTATTTGGAATGGGCTCAAATTCAGCATTCTATTCAAGGGGCCTCAGAAAAGGAATCTCCAGAGTTAGCACATTGGGTCAATGAACTCATGAAAGCCAGAGAAGATGCTGATGAGGTTAGAATGACTGATATGTTGGAATATGAAGTCATTCCTCGATTGCCTGAATAACCTTCTTTTTTTTAAGAATACACTTCATTCATGCCAATGTTTTGTGTTGTTGTAGGGCTATGATGTTTTGCAGATGAGAATAACTTCCCCTGTTCGATAAGCTCCTCAAGTTTTTTCCTTGATGGTCGATAAGTAGGCCAGATAACGGAATTGGTCATTTTCACCAAATTTCAACGGAGGCCAGTCGGCTTATTTAATTTACCATACTCCTCAAAGGATGGATCCTTTGAGGTACAGCCATCAAGGAGGAATTTATGGCACTTATCGTTAACAACAACATTGCGTCCATCAATGCCCAACGTAACTTGGGTGTTTCCACCGCTCAATTACAAGGGTCAGTCGCCCGTCTCTCCTCAGGATTACGGATTACTCGAGCTGCTGATGATGCTGCTGGTTTGGGTATTTCCGAAACCTTGCGAGCTCAAATTCGTAGTATCAATCAGGCCGTTCGGAATTCCAACGACGGGATCAGTTTGCTCCAAATTGCTGACGGTGGTGCCGGTAATATCGGTGGCATTTTAGCTCGGCTTCGGGAGTTGGCGGAACAATCAGCTAGTGGGATTTTGGGTTCCAACGAACGGTCCTTCTTGGATCAAGAATTCGTGGCTCTTCGTTCTGAAATTGATCGAATCTCTGCAGTCACAGAATTCAACGGTGTGAAGCTCTTAAGCGGATCCGAAAATGACTCTCTATCCATTCAAATCGGTTTCCGTAGTTCAGCGAATGATACTCTGACGCTGTCGCTCAAAGATCTCGACACCAGTCGGTTGACTTTGTCCAATGTGAATGTGTCCACTTCGGCTAATGCGTTAAGCGCATTAGGGAATATTGATAGCGCGATCAGTGCGGTTGCGTCCGCCCGAGCCAATATCGGTTCGTTGCAGAACAGAATTGATGCGGCAGTCCTCAATCTGGAAGTGGCCAATGAAAATGTGTCGGCTGCTGAATCACGTATTCGGGATGCCGATATTGCGTTTGAAACGGCAAAATTCACCAGAAATCAAATTTTGGTGTCAGCCGGTACGTCAATTTTGGCACAGGCTAATACGTTACCACAGCAGGCTCTATCCTTGCTGCAGTAAGAGGGAAGGGCAAAGAGGCCAGGTTAAAAGCCTGGCCTCCGCCCTTTAAAGGAAGTCATCCATTATGATTTCTACCATATCATCAAATGCTCCATTTATTGCTGTCTCCGTGGGTCAGGACGTTCGCGTACGGGACAGCCAAAAAGATGGAAACATCGAAGCCCTTCGTGCAACAAAGGAAAAAGATGTTGACGGAAAAGAACCCGCAACGATTGATGAGGCGAAAAAAACAAAGCTTGAGCCAGAGCAGATTGAAGAAGTTCTCAGTAAATTACGGGACTCATTAAAACAAGTCGAATCCCGAATTGAGTTATCGGTTGACGATGAATTAGGGCAAGTGATTTTTCGTCTTTTTGATAAAGAGTCCGGCGATCTTATCAAGCAAATACCTTCTGAAGAAGTCTTAGAGTTAGATCGATTTTTTGCTGATAATTCCGGGTTGTTGGTTGAAGAAGAAATTTAGCCTTATATCTGTTTGAGGGTTTATCTACGAACGCCACCCTTTTCTCTACAGGATTCCTTTGTCCTGTTGCCGGTCTCTCTGCAGGGGGTGGAGTATTCGAAACTGCCAAGGGAGTGAGATATGATAAGTTTTGGCGGGCTTGGAAATAATATAGATTTTGGGCCAATCGTAGATCTTCTTGTTCAGACAAAAGGGATCCCGATTGATCGAATCAATCAACGCAAGCTGAGTTTACAGTCCAAGCAAACCGATTTTGGTTTGTTAGGGGGAAAATTGCTTGCACTCCAGGGTGCTGCCAGTAGTTTTCGATCAAGAGTAGGATTTGATAAAAATCAAGTCAATGTGACCTCTGCCAGTTCCCAAACTCTCTTAACGGCGACCGCTTCTTCTACGGCCGGTGCCGGTACGCATACCGTTACAGTCAATAAATTGGCTTCTGCTCACCAAGTGGTTTCAAAAGCCTCAACAGCTGTTTCCACGATTGATGCCGATATTGTGAGTGGGGCATCCGGGACTTTTTCCTTTGCCGTTGGTGGAGGAGCGACACAAACAGTGAACTTAGAGGCGGATGGGAGCTTAGAAGATTTGCGGGATGGTATTAATGATCTTGGGGTTGGAGTGAGTGCCTCGATATTGAATACTGGCACAGAGAGCGCCCCCTCGTTCCGCTTGGTGTTATCGGCGAATGATACGGGTTCTAGTAATGCCATTACCATATCTGCAGATGATACGACGTTAGATACCGTGACAAGCGGAGTGAATACGTTTCAGGCTGCTCAAGACTCTGAGATTGTCTTAGGTAAGGGTGCCGAGGCTGTGACCATTACTCGATCTGGAAATAATGTGACTGATGTTATTTCTGGTTTGACGCTTAATCTTCAAGCAGATGATGTAGGGACCCCGGTGACGATTTCTGTCACACAAGACAATACTGCCGTGAAGGAAGGCATCAAAAACTTTGTGAATGCCTACAATGATGTGGTGTCCTTTATCAAGGAGCGCACGAATTTTAATATTGAAACAGGGGAGCGAGGAATTTTTGTCGGGGACTCCCTGGCTCGTACAGTCATTGATCGGATTCGCCAGTCAACTTTTTCTCAAATCAGCGGATTGTCAACTTTTACCAGTGCTTCTCAAATTGGGTTCGAAACTCAAACGTCTGATGGGACGATTAAGCTAAATGAGACCACGCTTGATGCGGCCCTAAGTGAAAATTATTCGGCGGTTCGAGATTTATTTATTCAAAATCCTACTACTGGAACCGAAGGCATTGCCGAGCTTATTGTAGATGCGGTCGATGCGTTGGATGATGTTGAGACCGGAGCGCTGACTCTGCGACAAAATGCCTTGACCAGCCAAATTGATACCTTTTCTGACCAAATTGCTGTGCAAGAGGCGGCGCTTGCTCGTTATGAAGAACAACAACGAATAAAGTTTGCCAATTTGGATGGACTGTTATCCAGCTTACAAGGCCAATTAGATTCCTTAGCCACATTGCAATCAAACTTATAACTCCAAAGCAAAAGGGGTATTCGCATGATGTTAGGCGCGCAGGCGTATGCAAAAACGCAGATCTCGACAGCATCTTCCGTACAAGTAGTTGTTTTATTATATGATGGAGCAATTTCTTCAATGAAACTCGCACAAGAAGGTATTGTGGCCTTGAACTTCCAGGATAAAGCGCGATTTCTTGATCGAGCCTTGCGGGTAGTTGGGGAATTGTCTGCCTCACTGAATATGGAAGAAGGCGGTGTTGTTGCGACGAATTTGCAACGTGTCTATGAGTATATTCAATTTGAATTAACGCAAGCCAATTTGAAAAACGAACCTGGACGTTTAGAGGGCCCCATCAAATGCATGAGTGAGATTCGAGAAGCGTGGCAAGAATTAGCTATCCAAGAGACAAAATCCAAAGCGGTGGGCATGTAACATACATGAGCATAGTCACAGAAGAAGAACAAACACTTGTCGATTTGACGTACAAAGCCAGAGAGGCTGCCGTTGCCGGCCAGTGGGCTCTGGTGATTGACTATTATGCTCAACGTGGGGCTTTAGGCTTTCTTAAGGATGTTTCCCCAAAGGTGGCAAATGAACTTGTCACAAATGATAAATGGATGATGACTCGTATACGAGAAGTACAAGCTCTGACACAACAAAACCTTGGAGCAATTCAAGACCATCGCCGTAAGCTTGATGGTCTCAAACGACAGTGGGTAGCTCATCAAGCTGTGCCAATTCAGCATCGTCTCAGTATTTGATCTTTTCTATTCCATTCAATTACTTAAAGTGCATACTTAGCATATCTTCTGCCATCATTCCCGCCTTTCCTGAAATTTCCCCAAACCGTATTTTAAGCAATGTTCTGTCAAACAATTGACGCGTTGCTTAAATCTTGTCAGGGGGAAAGACGTTTTTCTTAGCAATGCCCTGCAGTTTCGAATTGATTCTTTTGAAAATTTTTTAAAGGTCGCTAGTTATGCATTTTAGGTATAAGAATTGCGGAATAGATTGTCAGTGATTCCGTGGGAGCATTAGTTGTTTGCTTCAAATGATTTCATTGGGATGATCACGTAACGAGCAAATGGCAACACCTCAGACCTTTCCAAGCCAAAGTCCAGAGTTTGAGACTACGAGTGAAGCCCCTTCGCTTGGAGGGTTGATTCATTCCCTTTCTAATAAATTATTGCCTATTGTGGTATTTTCTGAACTGGCTCTTCGTCGTTGTGAAGATACCCAACTTAAACCACAGTTAGAGAAAATTCATGGTGCTGCTGAGCAGGCGCGGGACCTTCTTATGCAAATTCGAGCTTTGCAAGGTAAGACGGACCCTAAATGATATGTGATGAAAATCCAACGTGAAAATATTTCAGATATATAGGTGAAAAAATATGGATAATGGGATTATTGGATCTGAAGAGCGTCGTCAGGATTGTCGCGCTGATGTCCCTATTTGTCTCTGGGTAGAGTTGCCGCTTGCCTTTTCTTATGAGCCTGTCGAACTCGATGCGGCTGTGTTCAGTCAATGGCAATGGGAAGAGCTTGCCGTATCTCCGGATCTTGTAAAAGCGATGGTAGAAGAAAATGACCTGTCGATTCGAGACCCATTATTGTTGCAAATGGTCACACGCATTGATTGGATGCTCACTTCTATTCTCAGGACATTGGGGAAAGATAAAAATCTCAAACATGCCATTCCGGAATTGGCGAAGGTGAATCTCAGTGGATCGGGCATTCGTTTTTTCTCGGAGCATGAGTTTCCAGTAGATTCGTATTTGGTCTTGCGTTTGATCTTAAGGCCTTTTATCCCAATGCAGGTTGTTGGAAAAGTAATCCGAGTTGACTCTATTCAGCAGGGGGAAGAACCTGGTTTTGAGATTGCTGTGGAATTTACCCAAATTGCACCAGACGATCGAGAAGCCATTATCCGCCATGTGTTGCGATCTCAAGCGACCCTCCAACGTCTTCGCCAGCAAAATCCTGCTGGTTCCGTCATTGAATAATATTCGAATCTGTTTATTCGTATGTTGCGTACTCGGACTGTTTGGTTGTCAGAGAACTACCTACGATTCCACTCAATTGCCTACGAATTCGTTTGACGACATTCGTATTGAAACAGTTTCTGCCCGTCCTCTTCCTCTTCCTCTTCCTCCTCCTCATTCGCTTGCAATTCTACGCTTTGACAATTTAAGCCCTGATCCTAGGCTTGATTGGTTAGGGCAAAGTCTATCAGAAATGATGGCGCATGATTTAATCCAATGGCCTGCACTTTCCGTTGTTGCCCGTGAAGATCTGGGACCAATTCTTCGAGAACAGTGGCTTCAGCACCAAGGCTTTTCTTCTACATCCCCTCCAGTCAATCCGGGGAAGATTCAAGGTGTACGTTATTTGGTGCGCGGAGGCTTTCATTCAAACAAAGGTATATTGAAGGTTGATTTGCAAGTTGTTGATGTTGAGACGGGGGAGTTTGTGAGTGCATTAAGTGCCCAAGGTCTGCAAGAAGATCTTCCACAAATTGAGTATGATCTTGTTATTCAACTGCTCAATCTTTTTGGCGCTCGCTCAGAATTAAAGGAACCGATTTCTTTGGATCATGCTGAAAAGACAAGACCAGAGGGGCTTCCGGCAAGTACAAAAGGCGGAAAGTCAGATATTCAGGAGAAATCAGTCGATGAATTTGGCGCTCATTCACTCCATCAAATTGAGTTGCAGCTCTCCTTAGAACGCCTTATGCAACAACGAAAGAATGCCTATCAGATTGCAAAAGCCTTTTGGCAAGAAGGATGGGGCGCGGAGATTGGCCAGCCCCAGTATAAGGTATGGGAGTCATATAACGTCCATGCCCCTTCTCTCCCGTTTCTTGTTTTCCCCATTGCTGCCTTTATGCAGCAAATCAAAATTGCCGGGATCTTAAAGAATGTAAATAATGAAGGGTTTTCTAAGATGATTCATTTGGAATCCGATGGATTTTCTCGTGGTGAAAATGATGAGTCTGGAGCTAGTCTCTTATTTTTTGGTCATATACGAGAACCTCGCAGACTCTTTGTGCGGGCTTTCAATGAGCAGGGTGAACTTCTGGCTGTGTATTCAAAGTGGCCTTGGAAAACAGAATACATTCTTCAGGGCTCCAATTTGGAGCACATAGTTTTTCCTTTATGGCCACAACCGTTTGTGAGTGGGAAAGCTGAATTCCCGCTGGCATGGGTTGAGCGAGGGAAACGACATGTAACATTTGACATGGTCATAGCTCCCATCTCAGATGAAAAGATTCAAGTTGTGCTTGAGCCTATTAGGCCATTTGAATCGGAGGGTCAAGGTATTGATTTGTCACATTTTGAAGATGATGCCATGCTCTTGCCATTAAAAAAATGGATTGAAACGAAATGGACTCCCCCCATTACCGAGACCTTACCCATGGAAGGATATCTGCCGGCTAACAAACGCAATGTTTCGGCCCTCCTGCAAGTGCAAGCGGGAAAAATTACAGACGTCCAATTTCTCATGTTTCCTCAAGGCACCCTGTTTTCTCGCAGTCTTGAAACATTGAAATCCAACCTCCTGGGGTTCTGTATCACATGCCAAAATATTGGCACAAATCTTCCCAAGCCCATGATTCAAACCATTCGATTGCAATTGACTTTGCTGCAAGATTTTCATGCATTTCGTTTTGGTTCTCGACCTCACTAAACGCGCTAAGTATCCTAATTTTCTATAGGAATCTCGTAATATTTCCTCTGAAGGTGGAAGCCATCTGTTCATTACAACGTTATAGAATTTATACTGCCCATCTACTTGTGGAGTATCTCATTCTTTAGGAAGAATGTAATAGTTCCGGCCAATGCTTCTTCAACGTCTTTTCCGCTGCCTCAGATAATAGAGTATCCTGCGAATGATCTTGACTGAATACCCGTAACGTAATCATTCGGGCAGGTAAATGTTGCAGATACGTGTGCAGGCCTTCCTTGTCAATGTTGCCCGTCGTAGGATTCCAGACAAAAATTTGAAATCCTCCCATTTGCAATAAGTTGATTGGTCGCGGGTCCTTATAGGCAAAATCTACTCGTATATCAATCTGTCGCCATTTTCGTGGAAGAGCTTGACGCATTCGAGATAAAAAGATTTGTGCTTGAAATGACGAAGATCCTTGAGGGATTGGTACTAAGAGACTAAACGCGGTTTTCCATTTTACATGTCTGCCCATGATTTGTGCCCATTCATGGCCGAGTCGTCGTTTCTCAGGCTGACGGGATCGTGGCCAAGAACGAACCGTTTCCATGACGTACCAGTCGGTAAAATGTACAAATCGGGATAATGTTTTGAGAGGATTTTTAGGAAAGAGAATGTCCATGGTGGGCTGAAAAATTTCCTGGAGATGAAGGTCGATGGCGCGAGTTGTACGATGGTAATAGACATTAGCATAGAGATAGAGCCTGGCATGTAGAAACATTTGGAGTGCGGAAAGTCCAGATTGGTGTATGGTGAGGCCGTGGGGAGAAAAAAAAGTATAATGCAGGAGACGCTCAATATCGACAGGTCCTATGGCTACGCCGCACATGTACGAATCTCTCAAGACATAGTCACAATTATCTGGTGTGAAAATCCCACCCAATAAAGGGCGTAATGCGATGACCCATGGGGGCAAATCTTTTGTTGATTGATGAGGATTTTTCAGAATAAGAAAGGCAATGTGCTCGGGATCTAGATACTCTCCTTCAGCGAACGGACCAGAAGGACTGCGCCGAATCTGTCGGATGATTGATCCTAAATGATCTCGAATGATGTACTGACCCAGCAATTCATGGGTTAATTGATATTGATGAAGAAAGTGATGGTCGAAGAAATGGCAGAAGGGGCCATGACCAATATCATGCAGTAAGGCTGTAATGCGGACAAATTCTTCAAGAAAGGGAAAGGAGGGAAGATCCGAAAGCATTTTGTGTAAGGAAGGGTAGAGATGGGTGATAAAACGCCCCGCTAAATGCATAGTGCCTAAGGAATGTTGAAACCGAGTGTGCTCGGCTGCAGGATAGACCCAATGCGCGCTTTGGAGTTGGAGAATGTAGCGAAGTCGTTGGACCCATGGGGAATCAATGAGATCTTTTTCTGTCTGTTCGTCATTGGAGAGGGAAGGGTACGGAACGGTGAATGAAATGTAGCCATGTATAGGGTCGGCTATAAGAGAGACGCCGTCAAATGGAGAAGAGGATGGTTCGGAGGGGGGCATGGGTATCAGAGCTCTGATAGAAATCCTATAAATTAGTTCAGTCTTCTTCGCTGGTTTCTGATCATTTGCGGTCCCGTATGCCTCGGTATTGGATAATTGTCCATCTCATAATTGGATAGGCCAATAGCGATCCAATGATAGCAAGGGTACAAGCCCCTACCAGGAATGGAATGAGATAGGGAGCGAATACATCAAAGAGATTATCCATGGTTAACTGATCCCATTCAATGGGGGTATGCGACGATTCCCCTGTCAAAAAAATTCCGGTATACAGGCTAGCGGCTAAAATGGGAATAAGAGTCCAGGGGTTATTTAGGAGCGATCCCAACATGACGGCCAAGAAATTAAGTCGGAACGCCCAGGCACAGAAGACCGCACTGGCAGTGTGAAAAAAATAATGAGGAGCGAAGGCGATAAAGACTCCTGTGGCAAAGGCCAAGGCTGTTCGATGAGGTGTTTCTTGAAGATGGAGAACCTGTATTAGCTGTTGACGAAGGGTCTCAATGTTTAGCATGAAGGCTTTGAGTCAAGGCCACTATTGAGAGAAATGTTCATAACCGCCTTGGAGTAAATTTTGCTTAGAGGCATCATGCTGTTCTATTCTGATGCCAAACCGTTTAGGTTGAATGACACCAATGTGTGCGATAGATATTCGTCGCTTTTTAGTGATTTTTTCAAGCGCAGTTTGCCATCTTGGAGGAATCGTGAACAATAACTCGTAATCTTCTCCTCCATGTAGAGCCCAATTCAAGGGGACAGCACGAATTCGTTTGGCATAATGTTGCATCGGCTGGGAAAGAGGGATTTTATCACTTTTGATTAATGCTCCCACGTGACTGTGTTGGCATAGATGTCCGAGGTCACTGGATAGCCCATCGGAAAGATCAATGGCCGCTGACGCATAGGGTTGGGAGGCCAGCAGTTGTCCGAGAGTAATGCGGGCGGTAGGTTGTAAGTGACGCTGGCGTAAATACTGCATGGATTTCGAAAGAGTAGAGGGTCGAGGAGGTCGTGTATATTTCTTGAGATATTCCAGCCCTGCTGCCGAGTCACCTAATGTCCCACTCACATAGATAAGATCGCCAACCGTGGCTCCTGTCCGAGTGAGAACATGTTTGGGTTGTGCTTCTCCAATGATCGTGATGGCGATAAAGAGGGATGTGGGTGATGAGGAAGTATCTCCCCCAAGTAAAGTAACTTTGTAGGGTTTACAAGGTGTTAGTAAGCCTCGGTAGAATTCTTGCCAATCTTGGGTCGTAAGAGAAGAGGGTAAGGCGATGGCGACAAATATGCCGGTGGGGGTTGCCCCCATGGCAGCTAGATCACTCAGATTTGCTGTGGCAGCCTTATACCCGATGTCATAGAGGGTTGCCGTTTTTCGTGTGAAGTGGACGTTTTCAACAAGCAGGTCTGTTGAAATAACCACATGCTGTTCAGGAATGGAAGATAGGACCGCTGCGTCATCTCCAGTTCCGATAATGGGGTGAATCCCTTGGGTAATAAATTGACGAGGAAGAGATTGAATGAGTTGAAATTCCCCAAGTTTTGTTAGTCGCGCCGATCGGCGGTTCGGGGACATAATAGGCAGTTCAGGAGGTCAGGGTCACCTTGTACGGACTGGAGTCCGTGTGGTGTCAGACGCCACTTTCTTGCGACGTCCAGAGGTGGATTGTGAAGGGATAGTTGCCGATTTAAGCTTGGGTCGTGATTTGATGCGGAGGGCGGTTTTCAACACTTCCGACATAGAATCAACAGCAATAAATTCCAATCCTCGGACGAGGTGTTTTGGGATGTCATCCAGATCTTTCTGATTGCGCTTGGGAATAATGATGGTTTGCAAGTGTGCTCGTTTAGCCGCGAGCACTTTTTCCTTTAATCCTCCAATGGGGAGAATCCGACCGCGCAAGGTGACTTCGCCGGTCATGGCAATATCTCGTTTGACAGGTATTTGGCTCAGGCAGGAGGCTAAGGCGGTAGCTATGGTAATGCCCGCGGATGGTCCGTCTTTGGGAATTGCTCCTGCCGGAACGTGTATATGGAGATCCTGTTTAGCAAAGATGCTTGGATCTATATGTAATTGTTGAGCCTTTGACCGGATATAACTTAACGCGGCCTGAGCCGATTCCTTCATCACTTCTCCTAGGTGCCCTGTTAAGGTCAATTGCCCTTTGCCTTTACTTGAAGAAGCTTCCACATACAAGACATCTCCACCCGCTTCTGTCCAGGCTAGGCCGGTTGAGACACCAATTTCATCTTTGTCTTGTTCTTGTTCTGGAATAAACTTTGGGACACCTAAAAACTGATGAAGATTACGGGGCGAGACCTGATATTGCTTAATTTTCCCTTCAGCAATGCGTTTGGCAATTTTCCGCATCACTTTCGCCAGTTCTCGCTCTAAATTTCGAACCCCAGCTTCTTTTGTATACTGGGAAACAACTTGTGTGACACAGGTGTCGGTGAGGCGGAGATGTTGTTCAGTGATACCATGTTCCTCGAGTTGTCGAGGGATAAGATAGCGTTTCGCGATCCCATGCTTTTCCTCCTCGGAGTAGCCTGGGATGTCAATGATTTCCATGCGGTCTCGCAAGGCGGAGAGAATAGGATCTGTGAGATTGGCCGTGGTAATGAACATCACATTACTTAAATCAACTGGAAGACCAAGATAATGATCAACGAATGCATTATTTTGTTCAGGATCTAAGACTTCCAACAACGCTGCTGAGGGATCTCCACGAAAGTCCGCGCCGATTTTATCCACTTCATCCAACATGAACACAGGGTTTATGGTCCCTGCTTGTTTGAGCCCTTGAATAATCCGTCCAGGTAAAGCTCCAACGTAGGTGCGACGATGCCCTCGAATTTCTGCTTCGTCGCGTGTTCCTCCTAGGCTGATGCGTACAAATTCTCGTCCAAGAGCTCGTGCGATGGATTTTCCTAGGGACGTTTTCCCAACTCCCGGTGGCCCAGCGAAGCATAAGATCGGCCCTTTCATCTTTTCTTTAAGTTTGCGAACGGCCAAATATTCTAAAATTCGTTCTTTGACTCGTTCGAGATCATAATGATCTTCATGCAATACCTTGGACGCCTGGGCTAAATCCAAGTTGTCGGTTGATTGCTGGCTCCATGGTACTTCCACAAGCCATTCCAGATAGGTGCGGATTGTGCCGGATTCCGCGGAGTCCTGGTGCATTTTCTCAAGGCGTTTAAGTTGTTTCTTGGCTTCCTTCAACACCTTTTCTGGCATATTGGCTTCTTCAATTCGTTGACGAAATTCAGTCACTTCTTCCGTACGATCATCCTGCTCTCCCAGTTCTTTTTGAATCGCCTTAAGTTGCTCGCGGAGAAAATATTCTCGTTGTGTTTTATCCATTTCGCCTTTGGCATCGGCTTGAATTTTTTGCTGCATGGCCAGGACTTCTTGCTCGCCGGTGAGCATATCGTTAACGCGTTGCAGTCGCGCGAGAGGGTCTTCAATTTCTAAGATTTCTTGAGTGGCCTCGACTTTGAGACCAAGATTAGAGGCAATAATATCAGCCAGGCGCCCTGGCTCATCCAGGTTTTCAATTACCGTAAGAACATCAGGCATAATGACCTTGCCGAGTCCCAGCAATTTTTCTAAGCCTTCCCGAGCAGAGCGAATAATGGCTTCGTGTTTTAAGGAGGAAATAGTGGTAGGGATTTCTTCGATGGTCTTAATCTGCGCAGAAAAAAACGGACTGGATTGTGTGATTTCTTGGATGTGCGCTTTGGCTAAGCCTTGAACCAGGATTTTGATGCGCTCATCAGGAAGTTTGAGCATGCGCATGATGACGCCAACTGTTCCAATACGGTAAAGGTCATCTGATATGGGTTTTTCAGTTTCTTGATTTTTTTGTGTCGTAAGAAAGATTAAGCGGTCGGATTCCAGGGCAGCTTCAATAGCTTTGATGGAAAGGTCTCGGCCAACAAATAAGGGAAGAACCATGTAGGGAAAGATCACGATATCCCGCACGGGAAGAAGCGGCAACGTATCGGGAATATGTTCAATGGAGGGTGGGGTGAATTCAGACGCGTCTTCGGTCATTGTCACGTTTCCATAGTGATGGAAGTAGAAAGGGAAGATAGCCGATAGAATGCAATGCCATAATTGGTGCGCAGTTTTCGATAGTAGGAGAAGGTGAAAAAAGTTGTCAAGGTTTTTTCAGGTTTAGAGATGTAGAGGTTTCCTGAGATGAATGTTCTTTGTCCATTCCTTTTTCCTGAGTTGCTTTACAAGGAATCTGCTCACTGAATATAATCACTCATCTATCTGTCATGGAATATCCAACAGCTTTTGGTTGGAGTTTCTCCCCGCATTAATGTCAATCATTACAATTTTAGGCTAGGGAACCCGTTCAGGAAAATTATCACGTCGCTTGGAATTCGGGCATTTCCTTCTGGATAATCTTTTTGCGCGTCTCCCAATTTTATAAGAGTTGTTGGTTTGCTACAAAGTTCTCAGGAATGGAAGATTCCTGTTTGATGATCCCAGGATTTCGTTGTGTTCTTCGTCATCATCTTTTCTGGGTTTCCCGAGTATTTTCTCCTGTGGTGTTGCTTCTGTTGACAGTTGTGGGACCTTTGTGGGCTCAGAGTTCAGAGAATCGCATTCAACAAATTCTGATTGAGGGGAATCGTCATATTGATCGGGAGGCGATCGTGGGGAAATTGTCGATTCAACCAGGCATTCCCTTTTCTCAAGAGCAGGTCCGTGAGCAAATTCAAACTATTTACAGCATGGGGTTTTTTGAAGAAGTCGATGTCTCAACTCAACTCCTCGCGGATGAGGTCATTGTGGTGTTCCAGGTGAAAGAAAAACCTTTCACCGTTGAGGTGGTGTATGACGGAAACGATGAATTATCCAATGAAAAGCTTGGGGAGAAAAACACCATAAGAAATCAAACTTTTCTGGATCAAGAGCAGGTAAAAGTTTCGGTTGAGGAATTTCGGAAACTATACCACGAAAAAGGTTACTTTCATGCCCAGATTGTTCCTATTGTGGATATGATTGAAGAAGGACAAGCCCGTTTAACCTATTACATTGATGAGGGAGAGCAGGCTCATATTCAATCCATTGAATTTGAGGGCCGTAATGTTCTCAAGAAAAAACAACTCTTAGCATTTATGGCTAACCAAGAATATTCTTGGCCTTGGTCGATTTTTTCTGATTCAGGTATTTTGCGGCGAGATGAAGTTCCTAATGATATTGAACGAATTAAGGAAGTCTACATGAACAAAGGATACTTGGATGTTCAAGTGGGCATGCCTCGAATTGATTTAGATGATACACAGGAATGGTTTACTATTGTGTTTCCTATTGTTGAGGGAGAACCGTATGTCCTGAGCCAAATTCAATATAAAGGGAATATTGTTTTCTCTGAAAGTGAGTTAAAAGAAGGGCTCTCTATGAAACCGGGGGATGTGTTTCAGCGGGTGCAGCTTCGTGATGAAGTCACTCGTGTAACTGATTTGTATGGGAGCCGAGGCTATGCCTTTACTGATGTCACCCCGTCCGTTGAGCCTGATCCAGTTACTCGCACTGCCCGTATCGGTTTTGCGATCGAGGAAGGTGAGATGGTGCGGATTAAAGATATTCGCATTACCGGGAATACTAAAACCCGTGACAATGTTATTCGTCGGGAATTGCGGGTGGCAGAACGAGATATGATTGATTCACCAGCTATTAAACGAAGCTTTGAGCGGCTCAATAACTTGAATTTCTTTGAGACGGTCGAAATTTTACCCAAACAAACAACTCCAGGAGAAGTTGACTTAGATGTGAAAGTCAAAGAAAAGCCTACAGGGTCCTTCAGTATTGGTGGGGGGTTTAGTACTTTGGATCAGTTTACTTTGATTGCGGACATTACAGAGGGAAATTTTTTAGGTCGTGGATATTTAGCAAAGATTCGAGGACAATTAGGTGGACGTCGAACCCTGGGGATTCTCACGTTTAGAAACCCCGCTATTTTTGATTCTTTAACCTCCGCTCAAATTGATGGGTTTCGCACCCGTACCAATTTTTTAACATATGATGAAACGAAGACTGGTGCGAATCTGACATTTGGGCGAGCGTTTTCCGAATATATTACTGGAACCTTTACGCTTGTTGCGGAACACATCAATATTCGAGATGTTGATTCAGATGCTCCTGACATTATTAAAGATCAAGAGGGCAAGCAGTCTACAACAGGATTTCGTACAAGTTTGTTTCGAGATTCAAGAGACTTTTTCTTAGATCCTCGAAAAGGGACACGAGTTGGTTTTCGTACAAGTCTTGGGACCGATCGCCTTGGCGGGTCAAATAATTTCTACAGCGGAACTTTTGATATTTTGAAATATACGCCACTTCCTTTTTGGGACTTTCGGCATTCCATTCGAGGACGAATTGGATATGGTGCTGGATTTAGTGGAGAAGAACTCCCGATTCCTGAGTTCTTTTTCGTTGGGGGGATTAATACTGTGCGAGGATTCAAATTTGGCCGCGCAGGACCAGTGACGTCCGGAAATGACCCTGAAGGAGGGAATAAACAATTAATCTTTAATAATGATCTTATTTTCCCCGTGTTGCCTGATGCCAAATTAAACGGGGTGCTCTTTTTTGATTACGGCAAAGGTTTTGCGAAAGGTGAAAAACTAGACTTTGACCTTCGCAAAGCCGCAGGGTTTGAGGTACGATGGATTTCGCCATTTGGTCCTCTTCGTGCCGCCTACGGATTTAATTTGGATCGTAAATCAGGTGAAAAACAAGGGGTCTTTGAATTTTCCATTGGAACAGTTTTTTAGGTCGTAGAACCATAGAATAGAGGCGCCATGGGACAGATTGAGAATGCAAGAGGTTGTGTGATTGGTTGCTTACGGACGCTGAGTGGGCAAGCTGTGAAAATGTTATGTATTTGGCTACTCTTTTCCAGTTGTGCAGGGGGAGATGGTGCGTCACATACTAGTTTGATAGTTGGTGTGGTGGACCCACAAAGGATTTTGGAGGAGACAGTAAAGGGACAGCGTCTTTCCGATAATCTCAATGCATTTATGAAAGATCGTCAACTTCTTATTGAGTTGGAACAAAAAGAGCTTCGTGACTTGGAGGAGGAATTACGTGCCCAACGAACGGTACTGAGTCAATCAGCCAGAGAATTGAAAGAAGAGCAATTCCGCCAAAAAATGGGAGCCTATCAAGAAAAGATTGCGACTTTGAATCGTGAGGTTCAAGACAAACAGCAAGAATTGCAAAATGAGTTTCGGCGTGAAGTGGGAGAGGTGGTTTCTCAGATCGCGAAGGATCGAAATTTGGGTTTAGTCATTGAGGACGGCCCCAATTCTGGAACATTGTATCATCAAGAGAGTTGGGATATTTCTACTGAGGTGATTCAAGTATTAAATGAAGAAAGTGATGAAGTTCTGAAAACACCATAAAAGGTTTTCTCATCGATGTATTCTTGAGAGGCATACAACGCATTCTGTCGTGAACAAAATGGAGGATCCTTTATGCCGGAGGAATTAGATATCCTCTCCATCCAAGCCTTACTGCCCCATCGGTATCCATTTTTATTAGTGGACCGGATTATTGAGGTAGAGCAGGCTAAACGGATTGTTGGGATAAAAAATGTCACGGCCAATGAACAATTTTTTCAAGGGCACTTTCCTGGCCAACCGGTCATGCCAGGCGTACTCCTTCTTGAGGTGATGGCGCAAGTTGGTGGTGTGTTGGCTCGAAAAACGGCTGAAGGGAAGGGTAGGCCGACGGTCTTTCTTACCGGCATTGAAAAAGCTAAATTCCGTCGCCCGGTTGTCCCAGGGGACCAATTGCGGGTCGAAGTGAACGTGTTGAGGAGAAAAACTCCATTCTGGAAAATGGCTGGTCGTATCACGGTTGATTCGGCCTTAGTCTGTGAAGGGGAAATGACCGCTATGGTAAAAGACGAAGAGGAGTAATCAGGGTTATAGCCTTCCTCCTATCAAAAGGCTTTAATCTCTAGCCTTCTCTAATTTATTCACTTCTATAATGAGTGTGTCATGAATATTCATCCCACAGCGATAGTTCATCCAAAAGCCAAGGTAGGGCAGGACGTCAGTATTGGTCCTTATTGCGTGATTGATGAACATGTCACGATTGGTGATCAAACGGAATTGGCTTCTCATGTGTGTATTGAAGGTTATACGGAGATTGGTCGATGTTGCCGGATTTCTCCCTTTGTCTCTATTGGAACACCACCTCAGCATTTACAATATAAAGATGAACCCACGAAGGTCTGTATTGGTGACCATAATATTATTAGAGAAAATGTCACCGTCAATCGAGGTACTGTATTTGGAAACGGGACGACGCGGATTGGACACCATAATTTTTTAATGGCTTATACCCATGTTGCCCATGATTGTGAGCTGGGCAATCATATTGTGATGGCCAATGCGGCGAATTTGGCCGGGCATGTTTCCGTGGGGAACTCAGTGGTCATTGGAGGATTAGTGGGCGTGCATCAATATGTTCGTATTGGGGAGTATGCCATGGTTGGTGGATGTTCGGCGTTGGGCCGAGATGTTCCGCCCTTTGTTCGAGCAGCAGGAGGCTATCGGGCACAAATGTTCGGGTTGAATACAATTGCGTTGCGGCGGCATGGATTTTCGGCTGTGCGAATGGCGACGCTGAAGGCAGCGTTTGACTTGTTATTTAGACAGGGTCATCGACTTCAGGAAGCCATTAAGTTAGCCAGAAATGACTATGGCGAAAGTACTGATGTACTGAGTCTGCTTACCTTTCTCGAAAGCACGAGTCGTGGTATATGCCAGATCTCTTCTCGAGAGTTGGACGAAGATGAAGAATAAGAATTGGGTAGTCGTTATGAGAGCCAGTTGTGAACCCGCCTGAGGATGACAAGCGTATAGGATTAATCGCCGGGGATGGGCGCTTCCCCATTATTTTTGCTGAAAATGTCCGTCGTCTAGGTTTTACTGTTTCTGCAATAGCCCATCTTGGGGCTACCCTTCCTGAGCTTGAATCTCACGTAGAACATATTCATTGGCTTAAAATTGGCCAATTTAGTAAAGCTCTTGCCGCGTTAAAAAAAGATGGGATTCGCCAAGCGGTCATGTTAGGTGGGATTAAAAAAGCCAATGTGTTTACCACGCTTCGTCCAGACCTCAGAGCTTTAGCGATTTTTAGCCGGTTGAAACATTGGAAAGATGATGCCATTTTGCGTGAGGTGGCTAGTGAATTGGAAAAAGAAGGCATTGAGATTTGTGAATCGACGTTTGGGCTAGAGGGTATTTTAGCAGATGAAGGTGTGCTGACCAGAAAGAGCCCCAGTTCGAATGAAGAAGCAGATATTCAGTTTGGGTGGGAAACGCTTGAGACGTTAGGGAGTCTTGATATTGGTCAATGTGTGGTGGTTAAAAACCGTGTGATTGTCGCTGTTGAAGCCGTTGAGGGGACGGATGAGGCCATTACTCGTGGTGGGAAGCTTGCAGGTAAAGGTGGAGTGGTGGTCAAACGAACAAAGCCACATCAAGATTTACGATTTGACTTGCCGGCTATTGGGCCTCAAACTCTTCGTATTATGATAGCTGCTCAGGCGTCTGTGCTAGCAATTGAAGCGGGAAGAACCGTTGTTCTTGATCGTGAAGAGGTCCTTTCTTTGGCCAATGACGCTGGAATTGCTATTGTAGGCAAAACTGTTCCAATTCATGCCTAAGCACTGGCCTTTCCGTTATTTTGTGTTAAGCCTTCTTCTCATTGTTGTTGACAAAGAATTCTGTCCCTCAATTTAACCGGCCTCTATGACGCAGCCATTACGAATAGGAGTCGTTGGTGTGGGCCATTTAGGCCGACATCATGTCCGTATTTATTCGACATTTCCTTCTGTGACAATAGTGGGGGTTACGGATACAGATACAGTACGGGGACATGCGATTGCGAATGAATTCAATGTTTCCTTCTTTGCAACTCTCGACGAATTATTGCCTCATGTTGACGCAGTAAGTGTGGCGGTTCCAACCTCTTCTCATTTCTCTATAGTACAGTCGTGTTTGAAAGAGAATTGTCATGTATTAGTTGAAAAGCCAATTGCTAGCAATGAACGAGAAGGGGAAGATCTCGTCAGCTTGGCCAAAGAAAAAGGAAAGATTCTTCAGGTTGGACACGTTGAACGATTCAATCCAATTATTGAACAGATTCGTCCCATTATTCAACAACCGGGTTTTATTGAGTGTCATCGACTAAGTCCCTTTCAGCTACGCGGGACAGATGTTGATGTGGTCCGAGATTTAATGATTCATGATCTAGATTTAATTTTGTCGTTGAATCTTGGCTCAAGATGCAATATTGAGGCTCGGGGCATGTCAGTATTTACCGAGCACCCTGATATTGCCACTGTCAGGATCATGTTTGAATCAGGCTGTTTGGTGAATTTAACTGCTAGTCGAATCTCCACGGGCCGACTACGAAAAATGAGAATTTACCAATCTAATTGTTATATTTCACTGGATTTAGGCGCGAAGAATGCAGTGGTGAATACTTGCCAAATATCGGGCACAGAGACCCGGGAAGTACAGTCTCAATCGCTCTCAGCCTCGACAGGAGATGCCTTAACCAGTGAACTAGATTGTTTTATCCAATCAATTCTTGGCGCTACGACCAATAAGGGCGTTTCTGGTCAAGAGGGGGTCGAAGCGTTGAGAATGGCCAGTCACATCGTATCCTTGATTCATTCCTCAATGGTGCCATCCGTATCCTCAGAACGTGCAGTATGTGATTAAGCGCACCTTGATGTATTCTATTGGTACATGTCTAAGATTTTGCTCGTAACAGGGGAAGCTTCGGGAGATCTTCATGGGGCAAAGTTGGCTGTTGCGCTTCGAGAATTAGAGCCTGATATAGATCTCACTGGGGTTGGGGGAATTCACATGGCTGAAGCAGGGGTGCAGTTGCTGCCTGATATTGCCAGAGTTGATGCCATGGGGGTTCCCGGCATTCGGCAATTATGGAAAGGCTGGAATACGCTGCGCAGACTTTCCAGATTGGTGCAACACACCCACTTCGATGCGATTGTGCTGATTGACAGTCCTGGTTTGAATCTCCGCCTTGCCAAGGTTGCGGCCAAAGCATCGCAGAGGATTATTTATTATATTGCCCCACAGGTTTGGGCTTGGGGACAACGTCGAATCCATCTGATTCGTAAAGTCATTACACGAGTCTTAGCGATTTTGCCGTTTGAAGAAAATTATTTTCGTAAAGAAGGTGTTGTCTGTGACTATGTGGGGCACCCGCTTTTGGATGAAGTACAGGATGCCTATGATGTGAAGGCCCTGCGAGAAACTTTAGGCGTCGAGTCTGATGAGATGGTTCTTGCATTGTTGCCTGGGAGTCGAGCAAAGGAAATCCAAGAACTTCTGCCAATTTTTTTTGACGCATGTCATATTATTCAAAGGCAGTATCCAAATTTGAAATTTGTCTTAGCTCAGGCAGAGTCACTTTCGGATTCTCTTATTAAGCAGCATCTTTCCAGGACACTTTCCATCAAAGTCATTAAAGGAAGGCCGAACGAGGTTATTGCGGCTTCCGATCTTGTGCTTGTCGCTTCCGGTACTGCAACGCTTCAGACAGCTTTAATTGGAAGACCTATGGTTATTGTGTATCGGACATCACCGCTTACCTATGAAATAGGGAAACGTCTGGTTACAATTCCTTATATAGGGCTCGTAAATATTCTGGCTGAAAAAGAGCTGGTGCCTGAAATTCTTCAGGAACATGTCACGGGGGACAATATTGCACGGGAGATTCTGGCGATATTGGCTAATTCTGTTCGTCAGCAATTAATGAATGAAGGTTTTCGATCGCTTCGAAACATGTTGGGGCAACCTGGAGCATCCAAACGAGCTGCGAAAATCATCCTCTCTGAAATCCACTCATGAATACTCTATGGCGTATCGTTGAATACCTGAAGCCCTACCGCTTGAGATTGGTCATAGCCTTCTTCTGCTCTGGAGGCGTGGCTGCATTACAGGCCGTGACAGCCTGGCTTGTGGGTCCAGTGTTACAGGAAATTTTCATTGATCGCAATCCGGATCTTGTGGTGCTCTTGCCCCTTATCCTATTAGGCGTCACAATTGTTAAAGCGCTGTTTTCTTATGGCCAATCCTATCTAATGGGATATGTTGGTCAATGGCTTATTGCTGATGTTCGGCAACAACTATTCATTCATATCGTACGTCTCCCTATTCGTTTTCATGATGCCAATACATCAGGGCGGCTGATAGCACGCGTGATCAGTGATGTGAATGAAATGGCCAATGCTATCCCGAGTGTTCTTAAGGATATGTTTCAACAGGGTTTGACCTTTGTTGCATTAATGAGTGTCGCATTCTATCGAAATTGGGAATTAGCATCGGTCATCCTTGTATTGATGCCTTTGTCATCTTATGTCTTAATTCGAATAGGGAAACGCATTCGCAAACTCTCGACTCGAGGGCAAGAATCTATCGGCAGTATGGCGTCGGTTCTCAAAGAAGCATTTTCTGGAATCAAAATTGTGAAAGCCTATGGCCAGGAAGAAAAAGAAGGACAACGTTTTTTGCTCATGAATAAAGCCTTTCGAAGAGATCAAGTAAAGTCTTCTCAGGCTTCTGCTATTTCTTCTCCTATGCTGGAAATTATTGGAGCCTGTGGGGTGGCGTTTATTATTTGGTATGGTGGTGGGCTTGTGATTGATGGAGAAATGAAATCAGGGGAATTCTTTTCATTTTTGGCAGCGCTATTTATGGCTTATGCGCCGATACGAAAATTGTCAGGGGCTAATGCCTCGATCCAGCGTGCTTTGGCCGGTGGGAAACGCGTGTTTTCTGTCTTAGATCTTGATAGTGAATTGTCAAAAGATGAAGGTAAGGAAATCCTTCCCCGTATTACTCATCAACTAGAATTTTCAAATATAAGTTTTTTATATGAGGGGGCAAAGGATCATTCTTTGGATCGAGTCAATCTTTCAGTACGAGTTGGTGAAGTCGTGGCTTTAGTGGGAGCCAGTGGAAGCGGCAAGACAACGTTGGTGAGTCTGGTGCCACGATTCTATCGTCCAACTGAAGGGCAGGTGAAGATTGATGGAATAGACATTCGTTTAGCTGATCGATCCTCGTTACGCCGACAAATTGGTATTGTGTCTCAAGAAACGGTATTGTTTGATGATTTGATTCGCAATAATATTGCCTATGGGCGGCCGGATGCCACAGAGGAGCAGATAATTGAGGCCGCACGTGCGGCTTATGCCTGGGAGTATATTGAGCACTTGCCTCAGGGGCTTGATACATTTGTTGGCGAAAATGGGCTTAAATTGTCGGGGGGGCAACGTCAGCGATTGGCTATTGCCCGAGCTATTTTGCGGGATCCTCCCATTCTTATTTTGGATGAGGCTACTTCCGCATTAGATTCTGAGTCTGAAAAGCTTGTACAACAAGCACTGGCCAATCTCATGAAAGGTCGAACAACCTTAGTGATTGCTCATCGATTGTCAACTGTGCAACATGCTGATCGTATAGTGGTAATGAATAAAGGACGGATTGAGGAAATTGGGACACATACGGAGTTATTGAAAAAGGGTGGGTTGTATACCCGGCTCTACCAAACGCAATTTCAATTGACGCAACTTGAACCTCTTTCGACTAATTGATGAATGCATGAAAGTAAATTTCATATGTTGATGTGGGTAAAGCTACGTGCTTTACCTGTTCTTGCTTCGTGGGGGATAAGGGGATTAGGCAAAAGTATGAGTCTATCCACGGTTGGTGGGGAAAGAGTTGATGCGTTCATTCAAAAAAAGAATCCTATTATCATTGCGTTTTGGCACGGCCGACAACTTATGATGCCTTTGGCCTACCGGGGACAATCTGCCTCAATTTTGATTAGCCAACATCGGGATGGGGAAATGATTGCTAACATCATGCAGAAATTTGGTTTTGGCGCAGTTCGAGGGTCCAGTACACGCGGAGGCATGAAAGCTCTGCGCGAACTTATACACCTTGGAGCGAAAGGCCAAGATTTAGTCATTACTCCTGATGGTCCACGCGGTCCAGCCTGTCAGGTGCAGATGGGCATCATTTCTTTAGCGAAGCTTACAGGGTTTCCTATTCTGCCCCTGACTTTTGCCTGCTCAAAAAAAAAGCCTTTTCGAGTTGGGATCAGTTTCAAATTCCGTTTCCTTGGTCTAAAGGATTATTTGTGTGGGGTGAGCCCATCATGGTGGCACCCAATAGCACAAAAAATGAAAGGGTTAGGGATGGCTTGGCATTACAGCATGTCCTGAATACTTTGACTAAACAGGCCGAACGTGCTGTTCGACACTCTGATCCTGCTACCTATTTTCTTCACACGATCAAGCGCGACGTGTCTTCTTCTACTCAATAATTCAACATGTTTTGGTTATTTTATAATACATTGCTGTTTTTGGGATTTCCCGTCATCATCAGTTTGCTTTTGTCTAAAAAACGCTCTCAACGAGGCATATTGGCTAGGTTGGGGAAAGTCCCTACTAGGTTAAAAAAACTTTCTAGTCCGGTCGTTTGGATCCATGCTGCCTCACTAGGGGAGGTGACAGCTGTTGTTCCGTTACTGAAAATTATAAAAGAAGCAGATCCGAGACATGAATTAATAGTGTCTACTGTGACCGAGACTGGTCGTGAGATGGTGTTGACGCGATTACAGGGTATTGCCACACATTGTTATGCTCCAATAGACATGTGGTGGGCCGTCACTCGGTATGTCCGCGTTCTTCAACCACGCCTCTTCCTCCTGGTGGAATCAGAGTTTTGGCCCAATTTACTTACGAGTCTTCAAGAGCACAAAGTGCCGGTCTGCTTGGTCAATGGTCGAATTTCCTCAACTTCTTTTTCTCGATACCGGTTGGTCAATAGGCTGATGAAAACAGTCTGGGCATCTATTGATCTGGCCTTAATGCAAACAGATTGTGATGCGGCTCGCCTCAGAGAACTAGGCGCGCAGGCCAATAGTGTGTATGTGACGGGAAATATGAAATTTGATCACTCACTTGAGAGGCGGAGAAAGGGTGATTCACCCACGGACTTGCGAATATCATTGGGTATCACTGGCAAAGAACGGGTTATTGTAGCTGGCAGTACTCATCCCGGTGAGGAAGAGTATTTGTTAGAAGCATATAAGATGTTAAGTGCCACACAGCAACATTTAGTCTTGATTTTAGCTCCCAGGCATATCGAGCGAGCTTCTGCATTAGAAAAAGTGATTACATCATATGGATTGATCTGTGTCCGGAGGAGTGTGATGCGCAGGAAGTTTCTGGTGGATAATTATGTTTCACCTCGAGTAATTCTTTTAGATACTCGCGGAGAGTTGCCCTATGTTTACGGATTGGGAATCTTTGGATTTGTTGGAGGTACATTGGTGCCTGTGGGTGGCCATAATCTATTAGAGCCAGCGCAATGGGGGCGCCCCGTTCTCTTCGGTCCCTACGTGGACCATTGCCGAGATATCGCTCATCAATTACTGGAATTTGGAGGAGCACTCCAAGTCTCTCAGCCTGAAGTAGTCCGAGAATCGTTTTTACGTCTGTTGACACATCCAATGGAGGCAGACCAAATGGGCCGGCATGCTTTGTCGGTCATTCGACGAAACCGTGGTGTTGTTGAGAAGAATCACAGAATGATTTGCCAATTGATGGAGAGTGATCCCACAGCAATGGGTCTATCACAAGCCAGACCGAATGATTCAGTGCAACATTCTTCTTGCAAAGAAAGTTGTAGCGATTTTTCAGCAATAGGTTCTGCATAGTTCTCTTGTGCCCCGTGATCTGTTATCGTTGTTCTTGGTGAATACCTTCTCGCCCTCTCCTCTTTCCTTTCGGCTGCGCATGTGGGATTGGTTTCAACAATATTGCCCATGGGTGTTGCGTGGGCTGGCAGTGGTCTATGGAAGAGTTGGGAAAATTCGTCGAATGGTATACCAACATGGCTGGCTGAAGGTGCACCATTTACCAAAACCGGTCGTGAGTGTCGGAAATATCACTGTGGGTGGAACTGGGAAAACCCCCTTTGTTATATGGTTAGCACATCAATTACATCGTAAAGGAAAGCGGGTGGCTATTTTAAGTCGGGGATATGGGCGACAGGATGTATCCAGAAATGTTCTGGTGTCTGATGGGAAAGGGCATATGAAAGAATGGCGAGTATCGGGTGATGAACCTGCCATGATTGCGCAACGGTGTCCGTGGGCTCTTGTAGCAGTGGGAGTTGATCGATTTCGTCTTGGTCAATGGATGTTAGGGCAGGCCACCTGTGATTGTTTCTTGTTAGATGATGGTTTTCAGCATGTATCCTTATATCGTGATTTGGATATGGTGTTATGTGATGCCACTGATCTTGATGGGCTTGGTAGTATGTTGCCAGCTGGGCGATTGCGAGAACCGTTAGAAGCGGTGAAAGAGGCAGGGGCTATTGTCATGACTCGAGCAGAATCTCTTTCATCTATTCGTCCTGTTCAGGGCTGTATTGAACAGGTGGTTGGGGAATCTATCAATCCTATTGTGGTGAACACTGTTCCCAAGCAGATCCAGCATGTAAAAACTGGAAAGGTGAGGCCTTTGCTCTCTTTGCGGGGAACCTCACTCTTGGTTGTTAGTGGAATAGGGAATCCACGAATGTTCCGCGACATGCTCACAAGGTGTGGAGCGGAAATAAGGGACGAAATGGTGTTCCCTGATCATTGCTCCTATGGCCAAGTTGAAGTCGACCTCATCCAGGAAAAAATTGAAAAATCCACTTATGGAATGGTTGTGACCACAGAAAAAGATGCGGTGAAGCTGCGTGAATGGTTTGCAAATGACGATCCGATTTGGTTTGTTTCTATTGATGTAGAATTTATTGCTGGTGAAGATCAGTTCACTGAGCTTTTGGGTCGAGTCGGGTTGGCCTGAATAGGTTGCTTGCGAGTTGATGATGGTACTAGGTTTAAATATGTGAAGATGCCTAGTCTTTCCCTATCAAAGAATATTCTTGTCCGTGTACCAAATTGGATTGGGGATGCTGTTATGTGTCTGCCGGCACTAAAAGATTTGTGTGATTGTTTTGAAAACTCGGAGATTACGGTGCTTGCCAGACCTGCTATTGCAGGTTTATTAGGTGCGCAGGGTGGTATCACGGACGTCATCGTTTATGATCATAAAGAAGAGCATCAGGGGATTTTCGGTCTATTACGGTTGAGTCAGCTGATTCGGAAAAGAGCGTTTGATGCAGCGGTACTTTTTCAAAATGCTTTTGAAGCGGCTGTGCTTGCGATACTCTCTGGAATTCCCACTCGAATTGGCTATGCGACTGACGGGAGAGGCTGGCTGTTAACTCAGGCCGTTCCGCCTCCAGTGCAACCATCTTTGCATCATACACGCTATTATCAACAACTCGTCGAGACCATGACACACATCTCTTCCGGAAACTCCACTCCCACGTTATCTGTACCTAGACAGAATCAGACTGATTTAGAACAACGGTTTCCTGATATTTTTCCTTCATCTAAGACATTGCTGATAGGGATTAATCCCGGTTCTATTTATGGCTCAGCCAAACGTTGGTTGCCTGAACGGTTTGCAGAGTTAGGGGACCAGCTTGTCCAGCATATCCAGGCGAAGTTCCCAGAATTATCCTCGGTTCGCTGTGTGCTTATTGGTGGAAAAGGAGAAGATGTCCTTGGCTTAGCCATTGCCAACCAAATGCGAACTCAGCCGATTGTTTTGTCCGGCAAGACCACGATTCAAGAGCTGCTGGCTGTGCTGCAACAGTTTGCCTTGTTAGTCACAAATGATACGGGTCCGATGCATTTGGCTCAAGCCTTGGGAATTCCGGTTGTGGCTCTCTTTGGGCCAACCAATCTTGAAACAACGGGTCCGGCAGGGGAGGAATTTTGTATCATTCATGAACAGGTCCGCTGTTCTCCATGTTTGTTACGATCGTGTCCAATTGATCATCGTTGCATGACTCAAATTTCAACAGATCGGATGGTCAAGGTGGTGCTGGAAAACATTGAGCGCTTCCTGGTTGTTCAGCGCACGAGGAGGCTTCTTGAAGTATGAGCCATTCCATGTTGCCATCTATCGCAGTATTTTTGGATCGTGATGGCACACTAAATAAAGACGATGGGTACATCACGGTTCCTGAACAGCTCGAGCTATTTCCTGGAGTTTCTAAAGCTTTGGCGCGTCTCAATCAATTAGGAGTCAGTGTGATTCTCGTGACTAATCAATCGGCCATTGGGCGTGGGTTCATGACAGCGGAGGATTTACGGTGGATTCATCAAAAACTTGAGAATCTTCTTAAGGCTGATGGAGGGAAACTTGATGCAGTTTATTACTGTCCTCATCACCCAAGTGATGGGTGTCTCTGTCGTAAGCCTGGTATTGCAATGATTCAGCAGGCGACCAAAGACTTTTCTCTTGATATTTCTCAATGTTATTTCGTGGGTGATAAGGGTAGTGATTTAGAGGCTGCATATAGGGCCGGAGTAAAAGGTGTCTTGGTGATGACGAGTGAATATAGCGAAGCGGCTATCAGGGCTAGCAAGCTTGGCCAATTTCCTATTGCCCATGAAACCTCATCATTTGTAGAGGCTGTTGATTGGATAGAGCGAGACCTTATAGGGCAGTTTTCTTGATCTGTAGCGGTCAGGCACTTAACCTGATGCTCGCAGATTTCTCTATTACAAGGATTATGAGGGTAGCAGATAAATGGACATCTCTCCTCAACGAATGTTGGTCATTAAACTCAGTTCGTTAGGTGATATTGTTCACGCGCTTCCTGCTGTTGCGGCACTTCGGCAACGTTTCGTTTCAGCTCATATCTGTTGGCTTGTGAAGTCACAATGGGCCTCAATATTAGACGGCAATCCTGATGTTAGTGAAGTATGGCCTGTTGATGTGTCTTGGCCAAATTGGCCTAAGCTGATTCAAGAGATAAGACAAAGGCAGTTCGATCTTGTTGTAGATTTCCAAGGGCTTTTCCGTTCTGGCCTTCTCGGGCTTCTCTCCGGTGCGCGTAGGCGAGTAGGGTTTGCTCAAGCCAGGGAAGGGGCTGCATGGATGTATTCGCATCACGTCTCCTTGTCAGGCGATGAAGTATCCCCGTGGCGGCTTTTAGGGATACATGCTGTCGATCGCAATTTGGCCGTTGCTCAATTTCTTGGTAGTGATATTTCTTATCCTGCCTTTCATTTTCCTGAACTACCTGAAGATCATGCGTATATTCGCGAAATTTTGACGAAGGCAAGAATTGAGACTTCTGATGCAATAATTGCCTTAGCCCCCTGGAGTCGTTCTGCTCTAAAATCTTGGCCTTTGCATCATTTTGTGCAGTTAGCCGAAAAGCTTCTGCGCTTGCCTAGGGTTCGTGTGATGATTGTAGGTGGTCCTGCTGATAGCCAGGCAGCTGGAGAGTTTCGTCTATTAGAATCACAGGGATTGGTCAATGTGGTTGGGAAATTTTCCCTTCGACAATTGCCCGGATTCCTAAAACATATGAAACTTGTCGTGGGCAATGATTCATCCATTATTCATCTTGCTGCTGGGGTTGGTACAAAAGTGGTTGCAATCTTTGGCTCAACGGCACCAAAAGCCACAGGCCCTTATCCCTTAAGGCAACATGTAGTACAACGAACCGAGCTGGGATGTAGCCCTTGTGGGCAACGAACCTGTTCCAATCCTCAGCATTTAGAATGTTTGGAATCTATTTCCGTGAGTTCCCTCTTGGATTCTGTCAAAAAATCTTTAGCTTCTCACCTTTCATAATTTGGGAAATATTTGAAATGGCTTGTGAGTAGTGATAGTCAACATAAGTGATGCATATCATGTCTACTCCCAATACGAGACATAAAATATCGGCTGTGGTCATTGCTTATAACGATGTGCCCAATATGCGCCGATGTTTAGACAGTTTGGATTGGGTAGATGAAATTGTTGTGGTGGATTCTCATAGTACTGATGGCACGACGGAGATCTGTTTGGATTATACAGACAAGGTTTTTCAGTATGCCTTTGAAGGATTCGGCGCATTGCGAAATCAGGCGATCAGACATGCGACTCATGATTGGATTTTTAGTTTGGATACCGATGAATGGGCATCACGGGAAATACAAGAAGAAATTTCCCATCTCCTAATGGAAGATCCTTCCGAACACGCGTATTTTATTCCACGTCGGAATTATTTCCTGGGCCGCTGGATAAAGCATTGTGGGTGGTATCCCGATTACAGACAACCGCAATTGTTTCACAAAGCCCATATGCGCTACCGAGAGGATTTGGTGCATGAAGGGTTTGATGTGACAGGTGTAACCGGAATTCTGAATTCGCATGTAGAACAAATGCCGTTTCGAACGCTTGATCAATACTTTGCCAAAATGGAACGATATTCTTCGCTACGGGCGGAAGTGATGCATCGGCAAGGGCGCCGTTTCTGCGCCCATCAGCTATTTTCCCATCCCGTCTTTACGTTTATCAAAATGTTTGTATTTCGTGGTGGCATGTTGGATCGAAAGCCCGGCTTAATTCTTTCAGTCCTATATGCCTATTATACTTTTGTAAAGTATGCCAAGTTATGGGAACTTCAAAAGGATGGATGAATGGGATTATTCCCTTGAGGATGGACCGTCTCCAGGTTCATTGAATTTATCAATTAAAAAATTAGAGGAATGCCACTCTTTCGTATTTTACACACTGAGTCTTCCTATGGATTAGGTGGACAGGAATATCGTGTGCTATCAGAAGCCAAAGCTATGGGGTTACGTGGTCATCATGTTGTGCTTGCAGCTCCGGAGACGAGTCAATTAGTTCGTTTAGCAAAGCAGGAAGGAATATGTTATGAGACGATACAGGTAGGAATAACCGGATGGGGATATTTACTACCGAGATTTCTCAAGATAATCCAGAAACATCAAATTCAAATTATTCATACTCATGGCTCACAAGATAGTTGGATGGCCGCTATCGCTGGCCGGCTTTCATCTCGCCAGCCGATGATTGTGAGAACCCGGCACAAAAGTACCCCTGTTTCCGACTCGTTGCGACATGCCTTGTTGTATCGAATGTTGCCTCATGCCGTGGCCACAACCGGTGAAGCCGTTCGTCATCAGCTTATTACTCATAATCACCTCAATTCAAAAATGGTCTGCTCCATCCCTACAGGGGTAGATGTACGGCGGTTTCAAGTTAGCTCTGAAGATGTGAGTCTCAAGCAAGCGTTAGGGATTGGATTGAGTCAGCCAGTCGTAGGGACCGTTTCTTTTCTTCGCCCTGAAAAAGGGATGGATGTGTTAATTGAGTCAATAGGTCTAGTGAAAAAAGTCTTTCCTCAAGTCTGTTGTCTTATTGTGGGAACGGGGCAGGAACGGCAACAACTTCTTGAGAAGATTTCTGAGCGACAATTAGAGAATGCCGTGATATTGGCTGGGTTTCGGGAAGATATTCCTGAGGTGTTAGGAATTATGAATGTCTTTGTCTTGCCATCATTGGAAGAGGGCTTGCCCCAGTCCCTCCTTCAAGCCTTAGCTATGGAGCGACCCGTAGTGGCTTCAGCAGTTGGAGGAGTCCCAGAAGTGATTCGACATCAGCAAACAGGATTGTTGGTTCCTCCTGGTGATCCTGTGGCTCTGGCTCACCAGGTTGAATGGTTGTTGAGTCAACAAAATCATGGGAAGACGATGGGAAAGGCTGGGCGGAATCTTATTGTCCAAAGCCATTCTATGGAGTCCATGCTGACAAAAACCGAAAAACTCTATACTACTCTCTGGGAACAACAAAAGGCAGAGGCTGCTTGAAATATTCTCTATGATTTGTTTAACGGGAGATGTCCATCAACGATCCTATCGTGGAACCGACACCCCATTTTCTACGCAATCTGAAGTTGAATTAGCCACAAAATATGCCACTATCGCTGCACGCTATGGCCTCCGTATTACCCTGTTTTTGACCGGTAAGGCTTGTCTTGAGGAACCAACTTTGGTCAAAAACCTTTCACAGATGGGACATTGCGAAATTGGAGGACATACATTTGCTGCTTTTCGAGATCCGTGGTCTCGAATGAACCGGATCTTGTTCAAAACTCCGTGGGGGAATGAATCACATCAGGTTCGGGATATTCTCAAAACTATCGAGAGCATACAACACGTCACGGGAAAACGAATTTCTGTATGGCGGAATCACAGTTATATTCAGACGGCAGATACTCCTCGCTTATTAGAAGCTGCCAAGATTCAATGGGTTTCAGATGAAGTGAATAGTGCAAAATATTCTTGGGAACGCCTGGGTCAAGATATTCGATCATTGCCGATAAATGTTCAGCCTGATCACGAACATCTCTTACACGGAAAATACCAAATGGGTAAATCAAAACCATCTAAACTGGCAGGACGAGTTTCAATCACTGCATGGGTAATACAGGTAAGAAAGGAAGTGGAAGCGATTGTGGGTGCTGAAGGAATCGCCACAATATTAGCACATCCTCTTTGCATGGAAGTCGCCGATGGCATGGTCGGCTTTGAAGAATTATGCCGTTTTTTACAGCCCTTTCAAAGTAGTTGGATTTCAGAAATTGATGCAAAAAAGAGTCAATAGCCCATGAATTCTTTGTCATTGTCAGCTGTGATTATTACTAAAAATGAAGAACGGAACATTGATGAATGCCTTCAGTCGGTGAGTTGGGTTGACCAGATCATCGTGGTTGATGCCGAAAGTACAGATCGGACTGTAGAATTGGCCCGTCACTATACTCCTCATATTTTTGTACGACCTTGGGAGGGGTATGGCACACAAAAAAATTTTGGAATTCAACAGGCTACTGGTGAGTGGATTCTGATTCTTGACGCTGATGAGCGAGTGTCTTCTATATTAGCAACAAATATTCAGGCGCGAGTCACAACTTGGAGCACGGCTGATCCTGTGGCATATTCGATTCCTCGCCGAAATTATTTTTATGGGGACTGGGTGCAGTGGGGTGGAGCGTTTCCTGATGTACAAGTTCGGCTTTTTCAAAATGGCAAAGCTGTCTACAATGATGTTGAGATTCATGAAAATTTAGTCGTCACAGGAGTGATTGGGAATTTGGAAGGCTATCTTGAGCATTACACGGAGAGATGTATTTCAGATCATTTTCGAAAATTTTCCTCGTACATTTCTCTTGCGGCAAAAGAGAAAATAAAATCCAGCACTTCGGTGCATTGGTGGCATCTCGTTTTGAATCCGTTGAGCACGTTTATCAAAAAATATTGCCTGAAGCAGGGGTTCCGAGATGGCATTCGAGGAGTGATTTTTGCTGGGTTTGCGAGTATGTATACATTTGGGAA
Organism: Nitrospirales bacterium; assembly: GCA_965223685.1. Classification (GTDB taxonomy): domain Bacteria; phylum Nitrospirota; class Nitrospiria; order Nitrospirales; family UBA8639; genus Nitrospira_E. Next base: position 30,986 of record CBDCXG010000002.1, on the reverse strand, counting down.
ATATGCCAAATTGTGGGAGTTAACATATCGTTCGCGCCACGAATCTGAATGATGGGATATCGAAGCATTGTCTAGTGCTGTCTTCAATCTGATGTGTCGATTTGTTGTCTTCAACCTTTTAATGAAGTTTCCCATCTCACAATTGTATGACTCGAAGGTCCTGTGAAATTGTGAACGTTCTTTATATTCATGGTGTTTCTCAAATTGGAGGTGCGGAACGAGAGCTATTGGCATGGTTGGAATTTTTAGATCGAAGACGGATTCATCCCTACGTGGTGTGTCAAGACGATGGAGCTTTACATACCGAATTGAAGAAGTTGAACATTCCATATGTGTCTTTCGTCTTGCCGGCATGGAGGAAACTTCTTCATGTATTTCAGCGACCTTTAGCTATTATTCGGATCATCAATGTTATTCGGCGATGGCATATTGATATCCTGCATGTGAATGATTATTGGTGGGCTCCGCTTGGGATTCTTGCGGGACGGATAACAGGTTGTCCCTGTCTCGTTCATGTTAGACAGGAAATTGAGCCGCGAAAAGTTTCACAATATTGGTTGAACAAGGGGAATCCTATTGTTCCTGTTTCTCACAGCATTGGAGATGTCCTCAGGAATGCTGGTGTTTCGCCAGAGAACATTCACGTCTTATGGAGCGGTATCCTACCGCAGAATAGAACTCAATCCAGTTTCTCACCAGAGACACTAGGTATTCTTAATAAAATAAAAGGAACGCCCGTGATAGGGACTGTGGCCAATCTTTTTCCTAGAAAAGGGTTGGAGTATCTTGTGCAGGCTATAGAAGATCTCACAAAGGCTTTTCCTCAGATTTTCCTGGTGATTGTGGGTACGGGGGATTGTGACTATGAACAGCAATTGAAAAATCAAGTAGCGCAATTGAAATTGACCAAACAGGTCATGTTTGCGGGCTTTCAGGATCAGCCTAGTTGTTTTATTTCACAATTTGATGTGTTTGTGCTTCCTTCAGTGCTAGAAGGGTTGGGGATTGTCTTGTTAGAGGCGATGACATTAGGTAAACCTATTGTTGCCAGTAACGTTGGAGGTATTCCGGAAGTTGTCCAACATGGAAAAACTGGACTTTTGGTCAATCCAGCTGATGTAGAAAGTCTATCTGAGGCCCTCGTTATCTTATTGAATGATCCAGAGAAACGAGCACTGATGGGAGCTGAGGCAAAGAGGCGTATAGAAAAGCACTTTTCATTGGAAGCTATGCTCAAACGGTTGTCAGAATTATATTCGAAGGTTTTGGGATAAAATATCATCGCGACAAAACATGTTAGAAAACTTCTTAAAAAATTCATCCTGAAGAAATGCTTTTATCTAAGCTGTTGTATTGTTGATATTCTTTTTTATTGCACCCTTCCACTGCTTGAAGTTACTTCATGAATGTTCGAGTTGGTTTTGATGCGCGACCCGTACTAGCACCTTACGGTGGTATTGGGCAGTATGTACGCCAAATCTTTCCCCGTATGTCTCATCTCGATTCATCGATAGACTGGATTGCCTTTGCTTCTGAAGAGGTCCTTTCCGCTTTGATGGTTGATGGACAAATGGATCGAGTGACGAGGCAACCTATTCCGCGCCGGTGGTCTCCTAAATGGGTGTGCCAATCTGGAGAACAATTGAATATTTTTCATGGAACAAACTTCAGAGCCCTTCAATGTGGTCAAAAAAAGACCGTATTGACTATTCATGACTTATGGCTTGATCGATATCCGGTTTATTCAAAGAAGCTTTTTGGCCAAGGGTTATCTTCCTGGAAAACGCGTCATAGTGCTACACGAGCTGACAAAATTATTGCGGTCTCCCAGTTTTCTAAGGAAGAAATTCAAGACGTATTTTCGATTCCCTCTGAAAAAATTGTGGTGATTCATCATGGATGTTCGGGAGACATGTTTCCAGATCGCGATGGGGACAAATGGCGCAACGTATGTACTCGATTGGGTTTGCCTCATCGTCCTTATCTTATGTTCATGGGTGGTGCCGAACCCCGTAAAAATCATCGCATACTCTTTGAGGCAATGGCTCAATCTTCGCGCCTCACCCGAGACTGTTCATTAATCATGATTGGGGATGAGACGGTGAGAGGGACAAGTTTGAATCAAGACGCTAAAGAGTTAGGCTTATCACATATTGTGCAATGCCTAGGATCTCTCTCAACAGACGATCTTCGGCTTGTGTATTCGAATGCCATCGCGTTGGTGTTTCCTTCTCTCTATGAAGGTTTTGGAATTCCGTTAATTGAAGCTATGGCTTGTGGGGCGCCTATTGTCACGGGAGAGCAGACGGCTATGCCTGAAGTGGCTGGAAATGCGGCATTATATGTCAATGTTCAAAATGTCGAACAACTGGGAGCAGTATTAGAGAAATTGGTTGAAGATGTGAGTCTGCAGGAACACTTGCGCCAGAAGGGATTCGAACGAGTTAAGCAGTTTACCTGGGAGCGGGCAGCTAGAAAAACCTTAGCAGTCTATCAAGAACTGTGTTGAACCTAGAATGGCAGTATCTGATGGAACGTACCTTGAAGTCTTGGGTAGGTCCAGTATTTTTCGTGGGTAGTGTAGCGATCTGGGGAATTCCTCGAACGCCTCATTATCAAGAATGGATGCCCTATGGATATGACTTAGGGGGAATTGCGTTGGTGGTGTTGTATTGGTCCGTTGGCTTCATAAGTCTTGGCATACATGGCCTTGTGATAAGCGGAATGTATTGGAAATCAGATTCTCTTCAGTCACGTCACGTAATAACTATGGGAGCCCTCCCGCTTGGCGTTGGGATTGGGTTGATCTGGTGTTACAAAAAACTTATGGACTTCACTCTTCTGGTGCCGTGTTGTGGTGGCTAAAGGGCTGTTTTTTACTAGGAGAAATATTCTGGATCAGAAAAAGAAGAGATCGATTCCTCAGCAATTTCCATTGTGGAGGAACTTTGTCCAAGCCATAGGGTTTTGCGCTCTGGTTGTCGTGTTAGCCAAATGGGGGACTGAACTTCCAGAATGGAGAGCAGTGATTGCTGCTGAGAATGGGCCGGTTGAGCGAATAAGTGCAGCGGTATGGTTTATGGGGTTTGCCTGGGCACTCATGGCCTCCTGGTGTAATAAGGTATTGCGGGTCGATTGGTTACTGGTGGCAATGTGTCTTCTGCTGTTCGGATTACGAGAATTAGATGCCCATAGGTGGGCAACTGGGTGGAATTTAGATAAATTGGCCAATTACTGGAACCCAGAATTCCCCTTGGTTGAAAAGCAGATTGTTTTGGGCTTCATGATCTTGCCCTGTCTTATCGTTGGAGTCATTCTTAGTTGGCGGTTATGGCAGTCAATTGGACCAGCATGGAGTGCAGGGGCATCCTGGTTGAACCATTTAGCAGTGGTATTCATTCTCTTGGTTGTATGTTTAACACTCGATAAAATTGGAGCTTATGTCCTTCCATTTCTGGGAGTGGGTGAGTCAGGTCAAATTACGCTGATGCTTATTGAAGAATTCTTGGAAATGGCATTAGCCGTCTTTTCTCTCGTCTCTCTTTGGCCGTATCTGATTGACTCATTGTACGCCGAAGTATAATTAACGAGGCATCACACTGCGGCGCTTAGATGGAAGCTTTCTGGTTCGTCGTCTCGCTAATAGTTCTAAAGATCACTTGTGATGAAAAAACTGTTATTGATTAAACTTCGGTATCTCGGAGATGTTGTACTTTGCACCCCTTTGCTCCCTCCATTACGTCAACAATTCCCCAAGACAAAGATCACCTTTCTTGTAAATCCTGGAACAGCAGAAGTCTTGGAGAATAATCCCTATCTTGATAATGTTTGGGTGATGCCACGCCAATCTTGGTGGCAACAGCTTCGCTTTCTACAACGTCTACGAGCGGCCAAATTTGATATGGTCATTGACTTAACTGATGGAGACCGTTCGGCATTTCTTTCCTGGATAACAGGGGCACCTGTTCGCTTAGGTTTTAATCGAGATCATCGTTGTCGTGGAAAATTATATTCCCAAGTCTTGCCATCGGCGTATGGCACGATGCATATGGTGGAGTATCACCAGCAAGCCTTAGTGGCATTGGGGATAACAGAGTCATTGGGAGATCCAGAACTTCATGCTGACGTTGAGGCTTATTCGCAAATATTTGATCATGAGAAATCCGACGTGGGCTTTTCAAATGAGCATCCTTTTGCTCTGATACATCCAACTGCAAGATACGCTTTTAAGGCCTGGCCCATTGAACGCTTTGCTGCGTTAGCCGATTGGTTAGGTGAGCGAGGGGTAAGCGTTGGATTGATAGGGAACCAAGCAGAAAGATCCCTTGGACAACAAATAGTGAATCTTTCTCTGCACAAGCCCAGGCTTCTCATGGGAGCTACGTCTCTTTCGCAATTAACTGGGCTGATGAAGCAATGCCAGTTATTTATTGGTAATGATGCTGGTCCCATGCATATAGCTGCGGCAGCTGGGTGTCCGGTGTTGGCGCTATTTGGTCCCACAGACCCAGCAGTGTGGGGACCACGAGGTCATCAGGTTCAGGTGATATATAAGGGATTAGATTGTCGAGCTTGTTTTTACCCTGGTTGCTCTCGAGGTGAAGAAAGCTGTATGCGCCAAATTTCTATTGAAGAAGTCTGCCAAGCTGCCGAATCTCTTCTGCCATCCCTCAAAAAATAAGCAAATACCTTGGTGTGGAGTAAGGACTGATGAAACGTTCGGTGTAAGGTGTAATTCTAGTGAGAACGAGTTAGGCTATAAGGTGCTGGTTTTCTATTATCTTGCTTCTCACTTTTTATTTTTCACTTGATCATGGAAATACTGGTAGAGGAGCATACATCAGATCATGTCTCACTAATTGTTCAAGCCATTGTTTGGTTTCTTGATGAGATAGTGGATGTTGGTTGAGGCGAATTTCTAGTCGAAACTGGCCGTCTGATCCCACCAGTCCAATAATTGCGGCGGCATCGGTGCCTTCTGGTAGGGCGACCGACGTTTGAAATTCTGCCAAGCTGCCATACATCCGACCCTGCGAATGAAGTAACGAAAAAATTTTAGGTATTTCGTTGAATTGACAATGAAGCGAGCAACGATACAGAAATCGAACCTTTTCGGTAAGTTCCGTAAAATCACGCAAAGCCTGCGTTGGAAATCCTGTCAGATAGACGCGGACTTCTTCAGCATGTGTTGAGAGCGTTGAGGTGAGTTGGCTGGCAGGTACCAGAAATTCAAACGGGTCCGGAGAATTTAACTCGAATTGGCAAGGGCCAAAGGCATCGGGCCAGGAACAAAACAAAGGGGTGTCGTTGCATGATGTGTGCAGAGAAACCTTGTTCCTTTCAACCTTGACCTCAATGGGTACATCAAGAATTTTGATGCCCGCTTGAAAGGCTTCTTGGCGATCCTTAAGCCAAAATTGTTCTTGCGTCGGATCTACAGATTCTCCAGGTGCAATAATTTCTGTTGTGTGAATTCGGACACGAATGAACCCATGTGTATGGCGAAAGCCCACCCAAAGCCAGGCCAATGGCTGTATCGTGGCTAAGGGATGTCCGATACGCCAAGGATGTGCTATCGAGCAATATGTATTCACCGACTGGTGTTGCTGGAATACCGTATGATAGCCACCCACGAGCAAAAAAAAGTCACCTGTCCATTGGTCTAAGACATGTAGCAGTGTGACATCTTCTGTTGGCCATGCTTCTAATATGTGAATCTCGTTAGGATTGTTGACCTCCCATTCTTCGATATAGGTAATCATCTCCTTTTCCGGATGCATTGTGGTCAGGCCAACTTGGCCTAGCGTCTTGGCAACTGACACAATATCATCAAACGAAAGAGGTGACGCAGATTCCCAGCGATGTTCACGCATGGTTAGTAAGCCCTAGAAATCCGATGAAAGGGGAGTTGAAAGGAAAAATAGGTGAAAAGAAAGTGTCCCTTTGAGGCACTAGAATTATTATTTATTTGAGGTATTCCAATAGTCTCTTATTCCTGGGAATGTTCTGGGATGGAGTAAACGGTATGTTTGTAAATGCCCTACATCGATGAAAAAAATATGGCGGAGAGGATGAGATTCGAACTCATGGTAGGTGTGACCCTACGACGGTTTAGCAAACCGTTGCCTTCGGCCACTCGGCCACCTCTCCGCGAAAATTTTCGTGCATTAATTCAATGAGCTATATTTGTTTGATTTCTTGACGTGTCTTTTTTGAGTATCGCAAGCACACGTTCCTGCGTATTGGTGATTTTAACAAATCTGTTAGTTATACGTGAAAGGAGTAGTCTATCTCAAGAGTTTCATAAAGGGAATTTCAGAGAGTAAAAATGGTCCTTCTTATATGGGAAACAGAATCCTTTGGTCATGGGCTAGGTAACGGATGGAGAGAAAAAAGAAAAGCCTATGTTAGGCTAACCCCAACATAGGCTTTTCTTGATACAGACGGGATTGTTCAATGTCATGGCATCGACTATCTGCTTCCCATCACCCCTTCTTTCATAGCATCAATCTTGTTGTTGATATCTTCCTTGCTGCGTGTTTGGATTTCCTCAATCTGGGTTGGCTTAGAGGATTCTCCTTTGGCCTGATCAACTTTTTCTTGGCCTCTGCGTTCTAATTCTTGCATCGTATCACGAGCATCATCTTTATGCTGAATCCCATGACTTCCGAGAGTCTCTTGGCCCGCAAATGTCAGGGAACTTATTCCAAATACAAAGGCACTGGTTAAGACAAATGGCAAAATGTCTCGCATAAAGCATCTCCTTAAGAGGGAAGATTGAAAGGACAGAAAATCGAGGAGGTGGGTTAACTGTGCAATAGAGAGCCTGAAAAAGTCAATATTTTCAAGATGTGCAGCAGAGCGAAGTCGAAAATTAGAAAAGAGGTGGTTGTTGTTGCCGTTACCCTTTGAGCATTTCTGTTTCAGCGAAGGCAAGGAGCTTGTCGGCATCTTCCACCATGCCATCGGTAAGATTTAACCCCAGAGCTTTATCTTCTTCATCTAGCGTATCCACCAATCCATGTTCTTGAAGAAGATTCACATCCCAAAAGAGCAGCCCATGGCTCACTCGTTCCCCATTGACCGTGGCCATGACATTAATATTGTCCCCATGTTCAGTAGGGGTACTAACAAAAGACAAGTTAATCTTATCTTTTTTTGCCTGCTGAAGAAATGTCATAAAGGTTTTGATCCTTTCGAGGCTATTCGGATCCATGTCCATAAAAATGGCCTTCAATCATTATGGGTGAATATTGAAAAAACAGGAGAATAATTTATGCAGTACCCTGTTGGCCTGAGAGGGGCGTGTCTCCCTGTTCTCTTCGTTTAGCGCGGTCGGCGATATTTTCCATGAGACCCGTAAACTTTTTGTATTGCGGGTGATCAGGGGACAAGGGTTTTCCATCTTCATCACACATGAGTTCTTGCATGCCTTCTAAAATTTCATTCATTTCGGGAAAAAATTCACCATCATCGTTCTTTCGTCCCATGAACAGTCTCCTTGTTAGGGTAAAATTAAAAACTAATGCAATAGTTTAAGAATTATTCTCTTGGTCTAAAATACTTTGAATGACGAGTTTAAGGTTCTCATATGTCAGGTTTTTTATACGAATATTACCGTCCAGGACAACGGTCGGAGTATGGGTTACATTTATGCGTTCTCCCCAGGCTTTCCCTTTCCCTAGGGTTTGAAAAGGCTTTCCACTGGACAGCCCAGCTTCAAATTCTGCAGGGTCCAATCCCACTTCTTTGATGACTAAGGTACGCATTGTCTTATCAAAATTTTGAATATCTTTGTCGTGGATAGATTGAAAAAGGACTTCCTTCATTTTCTGCCCCTTCCCCATCGTCACGGCTTGATTATACATTTCAAAGACAGTCGGTAATTTCCCAGGCATCACGGGGAAGCCAATCATGCGGGCTTCAAATTTATCGCCAAACTCCTTTTGAAGTTTCGTAACCACCACTCGTTCAAACATGTGACAATGTGGACAATAGAAATCCGCAAATTCAAGCAAGATGACCTTGCCTGGCTCATGCAGCGACTGTTCGCCTTCAATCATTTCGTATTCGCCTTCTAGAGTGCTGAATGCAGGAGGGACGGCCGATAACAAAGTGAGAAACAATGCGATACTTATTAGCAATGCTAGGCGTGTAAATGTGTTCATGAAAATCCTTTCGTCATATCCATATTCTGAAGCCATAGTCCTCGAATCAAAGATGGTGAATGCGGTAATATCCTTGATCTATAGTTAGAAATGATAACTTCTCATCATATCAGACCAGGCCTAGGCGGGTTCAAGATGAAATACAATGCCGAGTCATATTGCAATCATTTTTTCTTAATTTCCAGTGGTTTTTTTGAGATGTGTTAAATTTTCACGTCATGGAGGGGGCTGAATGAAAATTGTTAGTTTGAAGGATTTCAAAACGTTTTCTGATGAGAAAATGAAAAAGTTAAATGTATTCGAAACACCTAGATTTTTTTGTGATGTCTATTGTTTTGAACCTGGACAAGTGCAAAAGGTCCATGCGCATGGTGACCAGGACAAGCTGTACTTTGTATTAGAAGGGCAAGGGACGTTCCAAGTCGGGGTTGAAAGCCAAGTCCTTGGGGAAGGGCAGGGAACCATGGCTCCCGCAGGTGAGGAGCATGGGGTGATGAATCACACGGAGCAACGGCTGAGAGTGTTAGTGTTTATGGCACCAAATCCTCAGTAAGGGGTGATTGTGTAGGAAGAGCATCTGGGGGGATGAAAACGGGCGGCCAGGCAATGAGCTTCGCCGCCCGCTTAAGGAAGGTCGTGTTATTCAGGATTCATAGCATTAAAGGTTGAAGCATCCTCGTCTCCGGTGACGGTGAGAATGCCCACTGCGCCTTTGGCCACCCTGAAAATACTATGGTCAACTAAGAGATAGGCTCCTGGCACATCAACTTTAAATTCCACAATCGCGGCGCCAGCTGACGGAATCAGCGTGGTTTGCACATTTTTATTCACGGTTCCGCCAATTGCGCCTTCGACATAGACTTTGTCAAAAATTTCACCAATGATGTGAAAAGATGAAGACCCGTTCGGGCCAATGTTGCCTATAAAGAAGCGTACGGTTTCACCAGTTTTCGCTTGTAGCTCATGCCCCATTAATGCCCCGGCCTTCCCATTAAACACCACATGGTCAGGATGCTCGGCTAACCCTTTTTCCATAGAGAGCTCCATGATGCCCTTCTCAGCACTGGGTTGCGTAAAAAACTCACTTTCCAGCACGGCATATTCACGGTCCACTTTTGGTAGACCGCCTTGGGGATCCACCAGAATCAGGCCATACATGCCATTGGCAATGTGGGCTGGGATATTGGGGACCGGTGAGGCGCAGTGATAAATATACAAACCAGGATTTAACGCCTTGAAAGAAAAGACACCTTCCTGGCCAGGTGCGGCCAAATTGGCACCCGCCCCACCACCAGGGCCGTTCACGGCGTGTAAATCCATATTATGTGGGAATTGGCTTGAGTCATGATTCTTCAAATGCAACTCAACCGTATCCCCTTCGCGCACACGAATCATGGGGCCAGGTACGGTACCGTTAAAACTCCAAAACTTGTATTGCACCCCATCAGCTAAGGTGCCCACAAATTCTTTGGCCTCAACCTTAACGACCACTTTGGCAGGGTTTTTTCTGATTGCGGGTGCAGGTACTTCTGGTAAAGTCGTCAGTTGTGCCTCAACGGTAGGGAGTTTATTAGCCCAGGTTATGGTTGTGGCGCCTAGAAGGGTCATAGTCAGAAAAACGACCCCTACAATGGGGCGTGTAACAGTCCTGAACGTGCTATTGCTAGTCATAAATTTGACTCTCCTTTGTACTGTGTAAATAGTAATAAATGATATATAGCGGACGCGTTAGGATATAAGGAAAGTCCTGAAATAACAATGATCTAGATCATTAAAAGTAGAAAAGAGAGAGTGAATTGTGTATTCAAGGATACGAAAATAGAGGATTGGAATAGAAGGCCTGGTTCAGGGTAGGGCGTGAGGAGCCATCGTTTGTAAGTGAGAAAGGTTAAGGATGAGGAGTTGTTTGCCATGCCCAGCAATGAGTCCTTCTTTTTTGAAGCGACTGAGGATTCGGCTGGTAGTTTCTTTGGTGAGTCCGGCCATGTCAGCCAGGTCTTGATGGGTAAGTCGCACGGAAATGCGAATGCCATTGTCTTCTTGCACGCCTGAACGTTCTGTTAAGTTGACGAGGAGCGCGGCTATGCGTTGTTCGGCGCGATCTAGTGCAAAGGCTTTGGCATTATCTTGTGATTCGCGAAGGCGTTGGCTTAAATAATTGATGATACTGACAGCAGCTTCGGGATTGCGTTGGATGACATCAAGCATGGCCTTGCGGTGAATTTTGATGACGGTTCCCTCACCCATGGATTGAGCGCAGCCAGGATGCGATTCACCTGAAAAGGCCGAGGCTTCACAACAAAAGAGGTCTCCCGGCATGAGAACTTTAAGGGTGACTTCGCGCCCATCGGCATTAGATTTCACGCATTTCACGTTCCCCTCTTGAACAATGTGAAACCAGTCAGCCGCATCACCTTCTCGAAAGATGAATTGGCCTTTTTGCATGGACACTTCGACCGCATGTTTGGCTAATTCCTGTCTGTCCTTTTCAGAAAGGCAGTCAAAGAGTGGAAGAGCATCAAGGGAGGTGTGTGAAGCCATAGTATGCCATCGTTAAACCAGCTGTGTGACTTTCTGGATGATGGCACGAGCACTGAGGCCGTAATGATCCAGGAGTTGCGCAGGTTTGCCGCTATGGGCAATTTCTTGGATAGCCATTTTATGGAGGCAGACCCCTTCAGTGGATAAGGAACTGAGAACAGCATCCCCTAAGCCACCATGAATGTAATGATCTTCAATTGTCAGGATACGATTGTTGGTGGCCGAGGCAGCCTGTTTAAGGGTGGTGACGTCGATGGGGGCCACACTGTACAGATCGATGATACGCACTGTGATGCCGGCTTGTAGCAATTCGTCATAGGCTTTTAGAGCTTCAAAGAGCGTCACGCCGGCTGTGACGATGGTGAGTTGGTCTTTGTCGCTTTGCCGAAGGACTTTGGAACCCCCTATTTTGAAGGTTTCATTGGCGTCATAGAGAATCGGCGTTTTAGGCCGTCCCGTTCGCATGTAGACCATGCCTTTGTGGTTGGCCATGGTTTCCACGAGCCGATAGGCACACATGGCATCAGAAGGATACAAAACCACGACCCCAGGTTGTGCAGCCATCATGGCGAGATCTTCCAGGCCCATTTGCGAGGGGCCATCTTCTCCAATACTCACTCCCACATGAGAGCCCATCAATTTTATATTGGATTGGCTAATGGCGGCCATGCGAATGAAGTCGTAAGCTCGCGTGAAAAAAGCAGCAAAGGTGGCGGCAAATGGAATCTTTCCGCAGGCGGCTAGTCCAGCGGCCGAGCCAATCATATTTTGTTCGGCAATGAAGTTTTCAAAGAACCGTTCAGGAAATTGTTTGCCAAATTTATCCGTATAGGTGGAATTTTTTACATCTGCATCCAACCCCACGACGAGGGAGTTCACTGCACCCAATTGTGCCAAGGCTTCTCCAAAGGCTTCGCGTGTGGCGACGGAATCTGTTGGTTTGTAGGGTGGAGCCGGTAGTGGTTTTACCGTCCCGTTTGTTCGCTGTATAGTTATGGGTTGTGGAATTTCAAGTGTAGGCGTAGGGGATTCCAGGCTTTGGCGTAGGACGTTGATGGCTTCTTCAGCTTGATCGGCATTTAGTGGTTTGCCATGCCAGCTTGGGTGATCTTCGGCAAGCGCAATGCCTTTGCCTTTGAAGGTTTTGGCTAAAATCATTGTGGGTTGCTGAGCTGCCTGTTCTGCTGTCGCAAAAGCTTGAAGTAATTCGGTATGGTTATGCCCATCTACACAGATTGTTTTCCAGCCAAAGCCTTCCCAGCGTGCTTTGTACGCCTCCAGGTTATGTTGCAACATGGTGGGGTCTGATTGTCCAAGTCGGTTGATGTCAATAATCGCGCAGAGATTATCTAGTTGCGCTTGGCGGGCCACATCGGCAGCCTCCCAGATAGAACCTTCTACTGATTCCCCATCTCCCAAAACCACATAGGTTCGAGCTGGAGTTTTGTCCAGATATTTGTTGTTCAACGCGATCCCAATGCCGACAGACAGGCCTTGTCCCAATGAGCCTGTGGCCATATCCACAAATGGAAGGCGTGGTGTAGGGTGGCCCTCAAGGTCAGACTGTAATGTACGAAGTTCAAGTAATTCTTTAGGATTAAAGAGCCCGGCCTCAGCCCATGCCGCGTAGAGTAATGGAGCAGCATGGCCTTTAGATAACACAAATCGATCATTGTCAGGATTCCGCGGATTTTGGGGATCGTACCGCATGACTGCAAAAAAGAGTGTGGCGACGATATCCGCAGCCGAACAGCAGCTCGTGGGATGGCCGTTTCCAGCTTGAGTGGTTGCACGAATACTATGAATGCGAAGTTGATCGGCTTTTTGACGAAGCTGTTCTGATAATTGGGTGGCTCCAATAGTGGTCACACACGACTCCTTCTTTTCTGGGTTTGGTGTAGAAATTGAGGTTGAGTGAAAAGGTAGCAGACCCCTCCACCTCAGTCAATTTCAAAAAAACGATTCAGACTATTGTATTCAAAGCAAGGTCTGTGGTTGGTATGAGGATCGGTCGATATGATTGTGGTGAGAGAGACAATGTAAATGGTAGGGGACTGCTGCTGTATTCTGTTTTTGTTAGTGAGAAACTATGAAGAAAGTTAGGCTGAATGCTATAAGTCCTCCTATAATCGCCACCCAAAAGAGACAATATCTTAGCGTATGTACAGGCATTCCAAAAATTGAGGCACTGATATTTTGGGCTAGCTTCATTCAACGCATGGAGCACATCTCTAGCTGTGAGTTCTGGAGTTTTTTGTTGTTCATCCTGAATATTTTCTCAGCCAATTGATGAGATATCGCCGAATGTACAGGCGCATGTCGTGAAGATGCTGGAGACATGGTGTTTTTTCGGGTATTAAGATAGGGAGCTTGATGGTGCTAGCTCGACTTTGACGGTGTCTGACAACGAGGTCGTAAGGGGGCACCTTTGGGGTGTTGGTGATTATTTTGAGATTTCTGAGGTGAGTGCGACGGCTTTGATTTGGGCATAAACCTGTTGCCCGGGACGAAGGTTAAGGGTTGCTAATGATTTGCGGGTGATGGTGGCGAGAAGGGAACAACCAATATCAAGTTTCACGTCCACAAATGGATGTTGTGTATTGACCTTTCCAATTTCAATGACTGTTGCTTCCAAGAGATTCAACACACTTGTTTGAAATGCAGGTGGACTAGAAATGATGCTCACATCTTTAGCCAAGATTTGCACCCGTAGAGACTCTCCGATCTGGCGAGCTTGGTAAGGGACAGTCAGATATCCACCAGAGAAGGCGAGCTTGGTAAGGCCGAATGTTGGGTCGTGTTCTACTATAGTTGTGTTCACAAGCGCTCCCAGATAATTTTCTGGGATGAAATGTCGAAGATTCATTTGCGAAAATACTTCCTCAATTGGGCCGCTTCCTGCGATGATTCCTTCCTTGAGTACAATCACGGTTTTCGCCAGTTTCACAATTTCATGTAAATCATGACTCACGTAGACAATCGGGATATTGAATTCAGCATTGAGTCGTTGAATAAACGGGAGAATTTCTCGTTTTCGCTGGGCATCAAGAGAGCTGAGTGGTTCATCCATCAGTAAGAGTTTTGGACTGGTTAATAAGGCTCGTCCAATGGCAATTCGTTGTTGTTCTCCTCCCGATAAATGTGAAGGGCGGCGTTCGAGGAGTGGTTCAATGTCTAAGGCGTGGACAACTTGATCGAATGTAATGATGCGTCCGGATTCGGGTGTACGTTTCCACCCATAGAGTAAGTTAGCGCGGACTGTTAAATGAGGAAAGAGCCGTGGCTCTTGAAAGACATAGCCAATCGGTCGTTGGGAAAGCGGGACAAAAATCTCTTGGCTTTCATCTTGCCAAATATTGGTGTCCAGAATCATGGAGCCTGTTGGCGCTCGTTCTAACCCAGCAAGACAGCGTAACAAGGTAGTCTTGCCGCAGCCTGATGGACCAAAGATCGCGATAGTTCCTTCCGCTGGAATATTTATCGTGACTTGTAAATGAAATGCAGGAAATCCCAGATCAAAGTGGGCGGTTAATTGACTCATGTGACATGAAGTGGGAGTCGGCGGTTGGCGGTGTATACTGCGAGAAGGACCAAAAAGGAAAAGAGCAGCAATCCCATTGAAAGCATGTGGGCGTGAGCATATTCAAGTGTTTCCACATGATCGTAAATAGCAATGGACAGTACTTTGGTCTGCCCAGGAATGTTCCCGCCCACCATGAGAACGACTCCAAATTCTCCCAGCGTATGTGCAAACCCCAAAACGGTGGCCGTGAGGTATCCCCGAATCGCCATAGGCGACGCGACGGTCAAAAATGCATCCATCTTGGAAGCGCCCAGCGCCCAGGCTGCCTCTAACGGTTTTTTGCCAATGCCTTCAAATGCGCCGTGAAGTGGTTGCACGACAAAAGGCAGCGAATAGAATGTGGAGGCAATCACAAGTCCGGTGAAAGTGAAGGATAGGGTTGTCCCTGTCAGATCTTTCCAGGGGCCTCCAAGCAGTCCATGGGGACCAAGGGCGATGAGTAGGTAGAAGCCCAGGACGGTTGGAGGTAAGACGATAGGAAGGGCAACGATCGCTTCCACGAAGGCCCGTAAGCGAGATGATGTGAAGGCCAGCCACCAGGCAATGGGTGTACCTACAAGCAGCAAGACAATGACCGTGGTGCCTGCCAATTGTAAGGTGAGCCAGAGTGGGCCTAAATCCAGATTGAATCCCATTAGCAACTTTTCAATAGGAAATATTGAGTGCTTGAGAGCTATGTGCAATATTAGTTTTCTTGCGGTGAGGTGTAGGTGCCTATAAAGTCTAGGAAGAATTGTAATTTTAAATTGTCATAAAGTCAATTTAAAAATTCTGTATTTTGGCCTTCTCGGGTACATGTGATGTATCTCAAGAAAAGATACCGATAATTTGTTTTCCGGAAAACCAAAAGGAAGAGGCTGGAAAAAACAATGAGGAAAAGGGCAGGGAAGGAATGTCTACTAGATAAAAAATGAGAAAAGACTGGTTATTCCTGGCTACATGTTTGACCATTAAAGATGATGCATGGAGATGAGCTTCGAGCGAGTTTCCAGGATTTAAGAAGGGGAGGGACGGGATCCGGTCGGATCTCGACAACCACATCAATCATATCGCCCACTTCTAATGTTTTGAGGTGCTCTTTCCCAGGTTCTTCAACTTGGATCCATTGGATTCCAGAGTTCGTCGTAATGAGAAAATACCCCTTGTCCGGTTCCAAGCGCACAATGGGGCTATAATAACTTTTGATTGGCGCGGCAGTTTCGGCAAAGATCAAAGTACTAAAGATGAAAAGTGAAATCAGGGCAACCAAACCATACAGAGAGTATTTGGGGGACATCGGAAACTCCTACTAAAATAATTGAGAAAGCATCTCATTATTACAAGAGAATAGGAGCGCTGTCTACGGTGATGTAGGCAAAAATGCGCCTATATGAGAAGAAGTCTAAATCCTTAGACAATAATCTTCTGGATGACGACTTCTGTGGCTTGAGAGTCTTGGATTTGATAGGCCCGAACGTCAGGATTATCTGCATGTTCTATTGATACGATGAGGTGAAGGGGTTGGGGGAGGTTGAGCTTTTGACGATAGCTTTCAAATTCCATGGCGATCGTAATATCGGTTTGGGAAGGCCGTGCAGGGCTAAAGGTATGGGAATGATAAAATCCTAAGAGATCATAGTTTTTTGAGCGAATATCGCGTTGTGCCATGGCCATTTCTCGTGCATCCATTTGAAAAGCGATATCTGCCCGTTCGTCTGGGGAGAGTTGTTGAAGATCCGAAAGTTTAGCCCCTTCAAAGCGAGACAGTTCTTGTTCGGACATGGTCGCTAATATGTTGGTGATCCGATAACTCTCGACCACGTTGTGGCTGGTCCCAGAGAGGATGCCACAGCATTCATGCGGGGCTAGCTCCTGCGCATGGGCGATCATGTCTTGAATGATGCCGGAGGGAATATGGAGCATAGAGGTTAGAGACTACAGGCAACCTCATAGTCCTCTCCCAATTCTGTAATGGTGGGATGAGGTCCGCAGAGAGGACAATCAGGGGCTTTGGGTCGGCCAACTTTTCTAAAGCTCATATCTAGTGCGTCATAGAGGAGCAGCTTGTTAGCAAGGGTTTCTCCAAGGCCAAGAATTTCTTTGATGGCTTCACTGGCTTGTAGAACTCCAATGGTTCCAGCTAAAACACCTAGCACTCCGGCTTCTTGGCAATTGGGCACTAGGCCCGCAGGGGGTGGTTCCGGGTATAAGCAGCGATAGCACGGGAAGCCTTCATGCGGTTTAATCGTGGCCAGTTGTCCTTCGAATCGAAAGATACTGCCAGAAATTAAGGTTTTTTTAGCAAAGAAGCAGGCGTCATTGATTAAAAAGCGGGTCGAGAAATTATCAGAGCCATCCAGAATGATGTCATATTGTTCAAGCAAACCCATGATGTTGTCTCTACTGACATGTTCTGGATAGAGCTGAAGTGTGATTTCAGGATTTAAAGCAGAGAGTAATTGCCCTCCAGATTCCACTTTTGGCACCCCAATGCGATCGGTGGTATGGAGAATTTGCCGTTGCAAATTGGAGAGGTCAACCACATCGCCATCGGTGAGGCCTAGGGTGCCAATTCCGGCAGCAACAAGATACAAAGCGGCAGGGGACCCTAGCCCGCCTGCACCAATTACGAGAACCTTCGCGTCCTGCAGTTTTTTTTGGCCCTTGCCACCTACCTCACTCAGAATCATTTGGCGGCTATAACGATTGATTTGGGAATCAGTAAATTGCATAGTGGACCGATTTTCTTATTCCACCACATTCAGTTCTATGGGATCCACAACGCAGCCTTTTTCGCGAAGCCCTGTGATGGCACGTTCAATCTCATCGGCTTCACCAGTGAACTCCACATCAAGCCAGCCCGTGGTTTCGCGGACGTCAGCTCGTCGAATGCTGGTCACTACCTGAAATTCTTTCCCAATTTGGTGCAGAATGGGATCAGGAATACGTTCTTCAGGGTACCGGATGTGGAAACGTAGTTTGGCCATTTACGTACCTCCAGCAATGGCGGGAATAATAGACATTTCATCCCCTTCTTTGAGAGGAGTTTCTTTGCCTGTCAAAAACCGGATGTCTTCTTCGTTGACATAGATATTGATGAAACGCCGCACTTCGCCCTGTTCGTCGCAAATGCGTTCTTTAATTCCAGGGTGTGCGGTGGCTAAGTTATCCAGAATTTCTGCCACGGAATTCCCTGCAATTTCCACTTCATTTTTCCCACCCGTCATAGGACGTAGCGGAGTGGGGATACGTACTTTAATCATGGTGACTCCTCAATACCAAAAGTCTGCGAAAAGTGCTTAAGACTTGGTTGAATCCGAGTGGGCCTTCCCACAGAATCAACCACGGCTTCCTGTGTTTTCAGCCCGTTACCTGTTATATACGCCACGGTGACTTCGTCTTTTTGAATCAATCCTTGCTTGCATAATTTTCGCAACACGCCAATCGTGACGCCACCGGCTGTTTCGGCAAAAATTCCCTCAGTTTGTGCAAGAAGTTTAATGCTTTCCACGATTTCATCATCCGTCACGGCATCCATTGCCCCATGGCTTTCTGCTGTAGTTTTGAGCGCATAATAGCCGTCAGCCGGATTCCCAATGGCTAATGATTTGGCAATAGTTTCAGGTTTCACGGGTTTAAAAAAGTCGCGACCATTACGAAAGGCTGTGGCGATTGGTGAGCATCCTTCGGCTTGAGCTCCATTGACTTTTGTCTGAACCGAATCAAGCAGTCCCACTTTTTTCAACTCGTTTAACCCTTTCCAGATTTTCGTCAGAAGCGATCCTGAAGCCATGGGCACCACAACTTGATCTGGAGCACGCCATCCTAATTGCTCGGCGGTTTCAAATGCCAACGTTTTTGACCCTTCAGCATAATAGGGGCGAATATTAATATTCACAAAGGCCCAATGTCGTTCTCCGGCAATTTCGCTGCAGAGCCGGTTGACGTCATCGTAGTTGCCTTCAATCTCTATGACATTTGGGCGATAAATAAGATTGCCCAATACCTTCGCCGCTTCTAGATCACCAGGAATAAACACATAACATTTCATGCCAGCGGACGCTGCATGTGCGGAGACAGAGTTAGCTAAATTGCCGGTTGAAGCACAGGCGACTGTTTCAAACCCTAATTCTCGAGCGCGAGTTAAAGCGATGGCGACGACGCGATCTTTAAAGGACAAGGTCGGGTGATTCACACAATCGTTTTTAATGTATAAATTATCCAGACCTAAAAAGGCTCCAAGATTCTTGGCATGTACCAGTGGGGTAAACCCGGCATGCTTGCCGATAAAGTTAGTGCCCTCGACAGGCAAGAGATCGACATAACGCCAGAGGCTTTTCGGCCCGGCCTGAACTTTATCTCGCGAGATAGCTTGTTTAATGGCCGTATAATCATATTTGACTTCAAGTGGCCCAAAACAAAGTTCGCATACATGGATATCTTGCGTGGGATACTCTTTCCCGCATTCTCGACAAACGAGTGATTGCATTTTCTTTGTCATGATGGAAACCTCATTCTCAACATCATAGAGATGGTTGGAATACTCCTTATGAATAGCCGCAGCCTAAATAGCGCAGGCTTCTGGTTCGTCGTAATTCATGAGTTCGGTGATGGATGCGTGCGGTCCACAGAGCGCACATGATGGATTTTGTTTGACGCGAATTTCTCGAAACGTGGTCGTCCTGGCATCGAAGTCGAGTAGGCGATCTGTCAATGGTTGACCAATTCCGAGGATCAGCTTGATGGCTTCTGTGGCCTGAACGGTTCCGATGATCCCCGCGACCACACCGATAATACCGGCTTCTTGACATGTTGGCACTACACCGGGTGGTGGCGGATTTTTAAAAATACATCGATAGCAAGCTGATTGATTCGGCACGATGGTCATCACTCGGCCTTCAAAGCGCAGGATGCCTCCATGGATAAGCGGCTTGTTTTCAAAATAACAGGCATCATTAATTAAGAATTTAGCGGGAAAGTTATCTACGCCGTCGATTACCACATCATATTGGCTAATGATCTCTCTGGCGTTTTCAGCCGTCAGCCGTTTGTCATAGGTGATAACCTGAACGTCAGGATTTAATGCCTGAATTTTCTCCTTGGCCGACTGTGTCTTTGAACGGCCCACATCAGGTGTATGGTGCAAGATTTGCCGTTGTAAATTGGATAGGTCTACAACATCACTATCAATCAAGCCAATTGTGCCAATGCCTGCCGCCCCAAGGTAATAGGCCACTGGGCAGCCCAGGCCTCCCGCGCCTATGACAAAGACTTTGGCCTGCGCGAGTTTTTTCTGCCCTTTCCCCCCAACTTCGGGTAAGAGAATATGACGGCTATAACGGGTGATTTGGTCTTCTGTGAAGCTCATGACTGTTCAGTTGTTGAGGTATAACGGTTAAATGTTGAAGTATTTTTCGATGCTGAGATAGCGCTCGCCTGTATCACAAAGAATAGTAACCACGTTTTCCCCGGGTTCAAGCGATTCAGCAATTTTCTGTGCGGCAAAAACATTGGCTCCAGCAGAAATGCCCACGAGCAGCCCTTCTTTCTTGGCAAGCTGTTTGGTAGTTTGATAAGCCTCTTCGTCGGTGACCGTCATAATTTGATCAAGTAATGACCGATTTAAAACTTTAGGAACAAATCCGGCACCAATGCCTTGAATTTTATGTGGACCAGCTTCACCTCCAGATAAAACTGGTGAGCCAGACGGCTCCACGGCGACGACTTTCACGTTGGTGTTTTTCTCTTTAAACACTTCCCCGCAGCCGGTGATCGTGCCTCCGGTTCCAACAGCTGCCACAAAGGCATTGACCTTACCGTCCAAAGCATCCAAAATTTCCAAAGCAGTGGTTTTTCGGTGCATGGCGGGATTTGCGGGATTAGAAAATTGGTTGGGCATAAAATATTCAGGGTTTTGCTCTAAAATACTTTCTGCTTCCTTAATAGAGCCCCGCATGCCTTCCCTTGCAGGGGTCAGTACTAATTGCGCGCCATAGGATGAGAGCAGGCTGGCCCGTTCCAAGCTCATGCCTTCGGGCATGACGAGGATGAGTTTATATCCCCGAACTGCGCAAACAAGGGCTAATCCGATACCTGTATTTCCACTAGTGGGCTCAACGATGGTACTGCCGGGTTTCAAGAGGCCCTGCTTTTCAGCCTCCTCAATCATATTCAGGCAAATACGGTCTTTGACACTGCCTCCTGGATTATAAAACTCGGCTTTCCCATAGATCGTGGCTCCATCAGGAGGGGAGAGGCGGTTGAGTCGAACGAGTGGAGTGCCGCCAATGCCTTCTGTGATGCCCTGCAATAATTGGGCGTTCACTTGCCACCGCCCATAAAAAACAAGAACTCCAGCTTGTCGTTTTCCTTAAGAGATGTCGTGGCGAGATTTTCTTGATCGATCATTTGGGTATTGACCTCAATTGCAACCAGTTGCGGGTCAATTTCTTTGGCTTTGAGGACATCCATAACCGTAGAAACATCTAGGCTTTCGACCTTACCATTTATTGTGAGTTGCATTGATAGCTCCGATAGAAGTGCTGAGAAACCCTAAACAAAAAAACGTAACAAACACCTACAAAGTGAGTCAAGAAATTGGTCCATTGATCAACCTGAAAGTAGCAAAGGAACTAACTCTTTAGCCCGACCCTGAAAGGAGACATCAACCGCTGAGGAGTGAGGAGTGGTCTCTAAATTAAGTTCGACGACGAAAGCTCCATGGTCTTTAGCTATTGGGGCAAATGAAGCTGCGGGATACACGACTCCTGATGTTCCAATAATCAAGAGAATATCACAGCGCTGTAAAGCTGCGTAACTTTGTTCAAGGTCTTCTGCTGCTAATGATTCCCCAAACCAGACAATGTGTGGTCGTAGTAGGCCCCCGCAGGTTTTGCATGTTGGTGGATACGGTAAGGGCACTTCATGGTTTGGCGAAACAACGTAGCAATTTGAACAACGAACTTTCCAAATATTCCCATGAATTTCTGAAAGGTGTTGAGTCCCAGCTGCGGCATGGAGGCCATCCACATTTTGTGTGATAAGCCAAAAATTTGGAATCTGTGCCTCGAGTTGTACAAGCGCCTCATGGGCAGCATTGGGCAGCTTTGTAGCGAGTAACTCTCGTCGCCAGTTGTACCAGTCCCATACGAGCTTTGGGTCACGAGTAAATGCCTCGGGAGAGGCGAGTTCCTCCGGCCGGAAATTTTTCCACAGTCCTTCTGGCCCGCGAAATGTCGGCACGCCACTGTCGGCTGAAATCCCAGCACCTGTCAGGACTGTGACCGATTGCGCCTGCTGAACCCGATCTTGCACATCCAGAATCGTCAAATTGTTTGGCATGATTTTACAAATAAAAGCGGTCCTGAAAAACGTAGCCTCTCAACATAATTCGTTGAGTTTGTTTTTGCAAGGAATTGGAGGTTGTTCAATCTGCTTTGAGTGGAGTCATGGATATAATCAGGTTATAATTGCAACCTTGGGAAAACGTTTACTCAATCATTTGTGACTCTATTGGGAAATATATGAAAAAAGTTATCAAAACTTCGCTGTGGATTGTGTTGGGTGCCATGTTTGTCATGGCTGGAGGCGCAAAGCTCATGGGCGAGCATTCGCAGGTTGAACATTTTGCCCTATGGGGTTACCCAAGTTGGTTTTTGTATGTGACTGGACTGATAGAGGTTGCGGGAGGTATTTGCCTCTTTATACCAAGAACACAATTTTATGGAATTGTTATCCTGAGCATTACGATGGTTGGCGCGGCATTGACACATTTAAAGGCCCATGAAATGAGCGCCTTCCCAATCCCTCTTGTCCTTTTAGGGCTTCTGCTTCTATTAGCTTGGACCATACGTCATCCGCCTAAAAGGTAAAAAGACGGGACAATCATATTTAACTTGAAAGCTCCCCGTTAGCTTGCTACGGGGTCATCCTTCTTTGGTTTCTTTTGGGTGCCAGAGTTCCATAAAACCATGAGTAAAGGAATAAGGCGTTCTAATTGATCCTAGATACCCCGTCAGCTTGCTGCGGGGTTCTTCATTGAAAATTATCTCCTGCTATAAGGTGATTGCATCACAAATCGGTGGTTATTCTCTTCTTCTTCGGGCCTGTCTCTTTGGGCTCGTATCAGTCTAAATCTTACACATCATGCTAGATGTTGTGCTCTATGAACCCGAAATTCCGCCTAATACGGGGAATATAATTCGCCTTTGCGCCAATACGGGGTTTGGACTCCATTTGATCCATCCCTTGGGATTTGAGTTAAATGATAAACGTGCGCGCCGCGCAGGGTTAGACTATCATGAGTTGGCGCATATGAAAGATTACCCCACCCTTCAAGACTATCTAAATACTCACAAGCCTCCACGCGTTTTTGCAATTACCACAAAAGGCCAAACGCTCTATCATGATATTGTCTTCCAGGAAGGGGATGCTCTACTCTTTGGTCCAGAAACACGAGGTCTCCCTTCATATCTTTTAGAGACTCTGCCTTCCTCTCAATGTTTGAGGATTCCTATGCAACCAAACTGTCGTAGCCTCAACTTAAGCAATGCTGTTGCGGTCGTCGTGTATGAAGCCTGGAGACAACATCAATTTTTCGGTGCACAATAATCATGATTATTGCGCTAGATACCATTTCCTGGGTGAGCGCAGCCATGGTTTGTCCTCGACCTGTTCTTCAGACGTAGTTGCCCATGTGCTGGGTACTCTTTGCCTACTAGCTCCATCAATCTTTTTTGTTCTGACACAATTTCCTCTCTTTTGATTGTTTTCTCCTTGAATGCTTCCGGCACAAAACTTGAGAGTGTTTACGCAGACTTTTGAGATGAACGCGAGAGAATTGGTGAATAGAGAGATACCAGAATGACAAGCACCTTAAGCCTATGGGAATTCCTCAGTCGTGACGTCGCCTTTTTGGGAGGACCGTCTAGTCCCTTGCTGAGTTGGATAGGAGTCTTTGGAATTATTTTCTTTTTCGTATGGCAGGTTTTTAAGCTCAGGCGAGAAGTCAGGTGTGTTCAAGGTGAGTTCGAGAAAATACAGTCGATATTAGGAGCTCTTGTTCATGAGCGAGGAGATGTTGAATATGATCGATTCACTCAACAGACTGAAAAGCCATTAAGTCATTCAGTTGGTAGAGAAGCCGATCGCCGTCAGTGTCGTGACCGTGACGACTTACAACGGTTAGATGGAGAAATCGAAAAAATCCCCATGTTTCGTGCGCCTTGGGCGCAATATCGCAGGACACTGATTGTAGAACAGGTGCCGTGGTTTATGGAACCACGTATATTTAGTACCAGACCAGCGAAGGATGTGTTAACGCAGGAAGGCCTTATGGGGAGTCATATCAATTTTGCTTTTTATCAGCACTTTCCTTCATTAATTACGGGGATTGGATTACTCTTGACATTTCTTGCGTTGTTTGTCGGCCTTGGTAAATTGCATGCCGAAGGGAGTGAGATTATTGGGATTCAAGGATTGATAAATGGGTTGGCTGGGAAATTTTTGACCTCTATTGTAGGATTGATGCTCGCTACAGTGTTTACGCTTATTGAAAAACCCATAATGTCTCGATTGAAACTTGTACATCAGTCTTTTTTAGAGTTTGTGGACCAACTCTTTCCTCGAAAAACAGTGGAACAGATGTTAGAGCAGTTGACAATCGTTAACAGTCAACAACAACATGAGTCTGTGACGCCGAATCAGGTAAGCCTTCCTTCAGGTGGTGAATACGGAATGTCTGGGCTCACTCAGGCAATGTCTAGTTTGACATCGAGTATTCAGTCTTTTGCGAAATTTCAGGAAACGGCGCAAGTAGAAATACAACAGATGAAGGCTGATTTTCCGGGTGCCATGAGGGAAGAAATTCAAATCGCGGTTCGTGAGTTACATAAAGTGATTCATGATCTTACGATGGTATTAACTGATCTAGCGCAACATCAGTCTTCCAGAGGTTCAGTGCAATATTCTCGTCCGTTTCTGTGGGCCGCAGCTCCTGGATCGCAGACACCTCCTGAAGATAATGCTTCCGGTAATACCAAAGTTTGGCCGCGATGGCCACGGTTTACGACACACCGACGTACTGGGTAGGCAGATCTATGGACCACAAGTCAGACTCTTCTTTCACTACAAACGGGGTTACTGACCTAATGACTTCGCTTGTCATGGTGTTCATTCTGCTTTTTGTGGCCTTCATGACTCAGGCGACATCCCAGGCGCAATCGACCCTTCAAGCACACAAAGATGACGTTCAGGCAGTGTTAGCGGATCATCTTGGGCGGTTAGGTCTTTCTTTAGAGGCCGATCCTCGCGATCCTCTTACCCTCATGATCGTAGTTCCGGAAAATCTGCTCACATTTGAGTTTGGGAAGAGTCGACTCTCTTTGCAAGCGGAGAGATTTTTAGAAGAAGCTATGCCCTTTTATGTGAGAGCTGTTTGCGGTTCTTTACGAAACAAGATCGATTCCCTTGCCATTCAAGGCCATACAGATGATCGTGGTGGAGATGCCTATAATTTGCGATTGAGTCAAGAACGATCATTAGCCGTTATGGTAAAAGGCCTGAAAGTTATTCAAACGACAGTGCCATCTGCTTACCAATGTTTTCAGGAAATGACGTCAGCCTCTGGTCGTGGCCGACAAGAGTTAATTTATGATTTTGGTAACCAAGTGAACCGTGAAAAAAGTCGTCGAGTCGTTTTTAAAATTCGTCTTCGATCAACAGAACAACGGCATGTTCTATAACTAAAGACTCTGAGTCTTTAATTTCCCTCTCATTATTCGTTACATGTCCTAATTGAAATCACGGTTCGTTTTAAGTGAATAAGATTTCTCTTATCATCTAGCAACTGACTGTAGGAAAGCCCAGCCCTTCTAATATCTTCCGAAGCTCGAAATTGGTGTTAGTGATCTTAACCCTAGTTTGCTGGAACTCGCG
This sequence comes from Nitrospirales bacterium, assembly GCA_965223685.1. Taxonomy (GTDB): domain Bacteria; phylum Nitrospirota; class Nitrospiria; order Nitrospirales; family UBA8639; genus Nitrospira_E. Next base: position 5,780 of record CBDCXG010000002.1, on the reverse strand, counting down.
TCGGATTGGATAATTTTTACGGAATGCATCAAACTGTGTCGCCCGTTCTTTAGAGGGCATAGCATGTAAATGTTGCATGTAATGAAAATCCGCCTCGATGTCATAGAGTTTCGTGATGATCTCTTGTATTTCCTTTTGGGTTCCCTGTGTTGAGACGCTTGTCTCTAGAAGAGGAGTGCGTGGTGGTGGAAGTGTTTGGGCAGGATGCCACGTTGGGACAATGCCTAGATGAGAGCAAAGTGCAGCATAGATCATGAAGGTGCCATTGGCTTTGCCATCTAAAGAATGACCGGCAATGTGAGGGGTGCCCAGAGTCACCGCCTTAAAGAGATCCCAATTGATCTCAGGCTCATTTTCCCAGACATCGATAATCGTTGGCCCAATATGTTTATGGGTAATGGTCTTCAGTAATGCTGATGTATCGACAACTTCCCCACGTGAGGCATTGATGAAAATAGTTGAGGGCCTAACCCATTTGAAGGTCTCTTTGTTGAGTAAATGATATGTCGGATGAGGCTCATCTGTAGTCAGCGGTGTATGAAGGGTAACTACATCACAACCCAGAGCTTCCTTCAAGGGACGATGATTGATTGTTCCACGTTCTGCTAATGGAGGATCGTTGAGAACCGGATGCATACCGAGAGCTTCTGCTTTATGTTTGACTAGCCTGCCAATATTTCCCACGCCCACAATACCAATGGTTTTATCCTTTAATGAAATTCCCTGTTGTTTGCTAAGAAGCAGTAAGGCCGCCATGACGTATTCAGCCACCGAATTGGCATTCGATCCTCCAGCCGATGCAAATCGTATTTTTTTTGAATGGAGATACGCTGTATCCATATGGTTCGTACCTGCGGAAGCTGTTCCTACAAATTCTACTGGAGTTCCCTGCAGTAATGCTTCATTGACTTGAGTAATGGATCGAATGAGTAATATGTGAGTATGTTGTAAATCTGCAGATGCCATTTTCCGACCTGGTACAATTGATAAATTACCTAAGCCTTCGAAGGCCTCTTTGACATAGGGAATATTTTCCCCTGCAATAATGTTGAGCTGGCTCTTCATATCTTTGTTGTTCAGTTATTGCTTGTGAGAACTTTCTCTTGTTTCAGTTACTTTCATAATATCATGCCCAATTAACTCAGTCCTCCCAGAATGCGTGCATTGCATTCTCTTAGACGTTTTGCTATTGCTGTTTGAGACACAATGATACACCGTGGCTAACGTTACCCCAATTGAGGATGAGAGGGAGCGAAGGTATGGGTAAGCGACAAAAGCGTCAACAAAAAGGAAGCTCAGATCCCAAGCCGAATTTGTCGCATTCGACTTCTGCTGGCTCGGTCAAAACGACACCTGTTTTGGATTTAACTCTGCTGGTCCTTGCAGTTGTTGGAATTTGCTTAACCACATATTTAACCTATGTTACTTGGTTTGAAACTCATCCAGCTTTTTGCAGTGAGGGCTCAGGCTGTGATCTTGTGCAGGCCAGTCGATGGGCCACCTTTCTTGGGATGCCTATGGCATTTTGGGGATGGTTAACATATATGGTTCTGACCTATGGTATTTGGCAAGCCAAATGGAGGCCTGGACACTGGACGTTGGTTCTGTTCGTTGCGGTGTGTGGATTTGCTGTAAGTGCCTATCTCACCATTGTTTCCGTGGTGGAAATTGAAGCAACCTGCCCCTATTGTCTCGTCTCTTTCGCGATCATGACCACAATCATGATTCTGACCCTTGTTCGGCAGCCGCCCAATTGGACAATATCCTTAAAGGAAGCTTTCGTCCTTGCTGTGCTACTTGTTGGCGGCTTGCATTTGCACTATAGCGGCGTGTTTGATGCGGCCGCCGGGCCGGAGGATCCTCAACTTCAGGCTCTGGCTATTCATTTGGTAGACAAGGGTGTGAAATTTTATGGAGCGTATTGGTGTCCCCGTTGCCAAGAGCAAAAAGCGGTCTTTGAGGCCTCAGCGGAACGTTTGCCTTATGTTGAATGTAGCTCTGGAGGTCGAGGGAGTGCATTGACCAAAGCCTGTGCCGCAGAGAAAATTAAAAGTTATCCCACATGGATCATTGGAGAACGCCGTCTCACAGGCCTGCAAACGCCTAAGTCTTTAGCGGAGGCCACAGGGTTTGAATGGAAAGAATAGGATTTTCTTCCAATGTGAAGTTGTGTGCGTGTTGTTTATAGAAGGCACATTCCTTCCTATCTTAGTTTCGAGCTTTTCTCTTCCTTTTTTTGAAATCACTGGTCTTGCTTGCTTACTAGAGAGGATTCCCTCATTATCAATGAGGCTTTTCATCCGTAGATTTTTCTCTAGGCTGGTCATCATTGCTATAAAACCTGACAATTTCTTTTTCTTCCTATCAAAATTCAGGAATACGTATTTCTCAAAATGTCTCCTGTGCATCAAGCAAGGAAATTGGGGAAACTGCCGAAAAGAAAAGATAATACACGAGACTCATCATTAAGTGGAGAACGCCTGTGCTGTCCCGATTGCGAAAAATTCTTGTCTTTCTTGGGTGTTTTCTTTTTTTGAGCTTGGTTTCTACAAATCTTTTCGCGAATCCGACGTTTTTAAATCGCCAAACCTATCCCTTGCAGCTTGGGCTTACAGACATTGGAAAGTTTCATAACAATGATTTAAAAACATTTGAGATCTGGACCCAATGGAATAATCCTTCTAATGAGAAAATTGTGATCAAAATACATTTTACTTTTGTTGATAGGGATTCAGCCAATTCGCAGTTAGGGGAAGATGGGGAGGATGATCTTCTCATGACTGTAAAAGAAACGGTGACCATTCCTGAACAGGTCAATAATTGGGGAAAATATTTTCAGCTCACGGCAATTGGCCAAAAATTGAATCAAGGGTTTGATCATCCTGCGGAAGGTGCAGGCTTAGAACTCTACCTGGATGCCCAAGTCATTTCAGTCAAGCATGTCTCTCAGGAATGACAAGAATTTTATCTTGCCACTTTGTCGTTCTTGATAAACTTAGTAACAGATTTGTTAAGGTTCTCCGCGCGACAATCCGTCTACGATTTCCCCTCCATAGCCGTCGGCTGAGCCATCCCAATTCAAACTGAATGAACACTGGGTTGTTGTCCCGAGTGAGCCGGGGACACAATGCAGCACATCGGCGCCGTCACCATTGACCCCAAAGACACTAACGGAACCTCGTGTGCTGAGATAAATATCGCCATGGTCATCTAGCCATACCGCATACATGTCTTCGGAGTTCACATCTGCCAATCCGACATCAGAGCCATCGAAATACAAGGCCCAGGTTCCAGACGTATTGGCACCCAGTGAGGTCGGGGTAAAGACGAGCAAGTCCTCATCTCGCCAGGTCGTGCCAATGACATTTGAGCTGCCAATGGTGCTGAGGACAAGCCGTCCATCGCTTAAGAGATGCAGGGCATCGATATCTTCCCCGCTGGTCGTTAAACCGACATCGGAGCCGTCAAAATACAACTCGAAGCGGCCACTGGTACTCGTTCCCAGGCTTGTGGGGATAAACCGAACAATATCCGAATCATCAACACTGCCTATATCTGGAAGAGTTGTGGCGTTCAGCACACTGAGTAGGATACTGCCGTCATCCTGAACATAAAAGGCATCAATATCACGACCACCATCGCCGCTCCAACCGACATCCGACCCCTCGAAATAGGTCGCCCAGACATCTGTGACTGTATTAAACGTCAAAATATCTTCATCGGCAAATGAAATACCACAGATGGTACCGCCGCTCGTGGAACTCAGATAGATCACGGGGCCCGTGCTAGGGGCGGTGGTCACTACCCATGTGAATGAAGCGGTAGCTACGGTAACACCATTGCTTACGGTAATCGTAACATCATACGAACTAGCGCTTCCCACATCAAGCGTGCCACTAATCACTCCCGTGCTGCTATTGAGAGCCAACCCATCAGGCAACCCAGTGGCGCTGTAGGTGAGTCCATCACCGTCGGCGTCTGTCGCGTTGATGCCCAGGCTTATGCTCGCACCTTCCTGGTCGTTTTGTGGGCCCGGGTTTGTGATGATGGGCGGTTGATTACTGCCGCCTTAATTGGAACATATTCGAACGTTCCAGCTTGTCAGCGTCCCACCATCTGCCTCGAGATAGTCATCGTGGACTCTGAGGCTCCAAGTCCCACTAGCATTTTCGCCATCAAACGCGCTCAACACATTATTGGGACTGAACGTGCCATCGATTGTCGGCGAGGTCGCTGCGCACTGGTTCTCCACCGGGTCACTGGCCGCGTCATCTAGCACGACGCGGATGTCATCACCAGCACAACCATACTCAGCAGTGCCAGGAGGGGATCCCGGTCGGTCTATCATCTCTACCGTCGTCCCGGTTTCTAGATGGCTTAACGTCACCCTGACATCACCCACCCAGGCATGCTCCATGTCGATACCAACATTCACATCGGTGATAGTGGCGGCAGTGGGGACCGAGAGGAAGGAGGTAATCGAGGCCGTGTTGATCGGGAGCACGTGAGGAGTATCCGTGCTAGTATACGTCGTACAAACTGGTTGACTCGAGGGAGGAGGTGAACCAAACAGTATGGTTTTCTCATTTGCGTTATTGGCAAAAGTCCCTTGTGCGACAGGTGATCCCCAATTGACACCATCTGTACTAATATAAAATCGATAGGCTGACACGGTTCCATTGCCACCACCTGGCCTGGGCAGATACTGAAATCCACCTAGATTATAACTTGCACCCAGGTTCACGACGATCTCATGGGGATGCACGGGGTTACTGTAATACCATTCGGTATGCCAGATGGTTTGGGGGTTTCCATCAATAGCATTGACGGCTCGCCCGTCTTCTCCCACCGTCTCCTCGCTGTCAAAGGAGACCACGGTCCAGTTGGCCTGATTTAAGGGATTTCCATTGGAGTCCAACACATTCAACTCAGCCATGCTCGTCCAAGGATTGCCGTTGACCTCAGAGTCGGCCACGAAGCGAACGTATCGGTATGTATTTGCTGAAAAATTATGAATATTCCACGTAAATATCACACTGACATTCTCCGTCCCATCACTCACGTCCACAGTGACTGAGTACGTCCCCGCACTACCACTCGCCACCGTGCCGGTGATGATCCCTGTGCTGAGATTGATCCCTAACCCCGCAGGAAGTCCCGTCGCACTGTAGGTCAACGTATCGCCATCTGCATCGGTGGCCGTGATCGCGAGGTTGATACTGTCGCCTTCCGTATGGGTTTGATCTCCTGGATTTGTCAGAACCGGTGAAGAATTAACTACCGGTGGAGCTGGCTCTATGACATCAATCTGACCAAGGAACGCCACGAGCTGATTAAGCTGATTCGTTGTAAAAGAGACGCCATTATGGGCATTGACTGCATCAGCTAGTGAAGCGGCCGACCCATCGTGCAGATAAGGTGCCGTATTCCATAAACCCCGAAGTGTCGGCGTATCTAGACCTGTCAAGGGGCCTCCTAAACGATTACCGCTACTCGCTTTAATCGTGCCAATGTCATGTAGTGTATTCGTTGCGCTGTCTGTATACCCTTGCCCTCCATGACAACTCGCACATTGACTCGTTTCAAAAATCGAACGACCAGCTGACCCATCAGGAGTCAAATCACCATTAGCAGTGCGATTGGGGCTATGCCCAAAATCCGTCAACGATTCAACATAGGCTGCCAAGGCATCCAGGGCGGCACTCAACCCGGCTTTTGGCGTACCCAATGGATCACTGGTGGCATTGAAATCCGCATCATCCATCAGGCCTATACCACCA
>CBDCXG010000001.1:0-70807 GCA_965223685.1 Nitrospirales bacterium | reverse complement strand
AGTGGTCTAGAGATGCTTAACCTCATGGCCGTTGAGCGATAACACCCGGAGCACCCACCCGCCTAACATTTCTGTCTCAACCGTACCACTGTCCCATTTCATTCATGATTCACTGATGCACGTCTGAATGCTTGATTGGAGCTAACATGAATCTAGAGAAATAATGGGCGGGTCTTTGCAAATCCTAAGAATATTTGTCATGAAAAAAAGCCATTTTCCTATCATAATTATTACTGGCATACATGACTGAATCCATAGACTTGACAAATAAGCCGAATCTGTCAGAATTGTGCCTCTGAAATTGCAAAGACCAACGAAATACTTCTTCGAAGAACGATAAAAGACATCTTCGCTGAGTTGTAAAAAACATCGGTTGTATACGAGGGGACAGAGTTTATATCCATACGGCTTAATTAGCATTTGTTTAACCAAAACTCCCAATTTTCTGTCCCTTGTGATGATGGATGTATTGTGTCCAGGAGGGACAGATGTTTGGAGATCAAGCCAATTCTCAAGTACGAGGGAATTCATCGACTGTTCCTGATGTCAACGGTGATGATCGTCAATCATCACCTACGTCTTCGACACAGAGTACGGCTTCAGCTCAGTCTAGTCCATCATCTGGGCCTTCTCATGTTCTAAGTCCGCCGTCGGTTTCATTGCCAAAAGGTGGGGGAGCCATCCGAGGGATTGGAGAGAAACTCTCGGCCAATCCGTTCACGGGTTCTGCAACCTTTACCATCCCGATCTTTACCTCGCCCGGACGTGCGGGGTTTCAGCCTGAATTAAATCTCACGTACAGCGCGGGAAGTGGAAATAGCCCGTTTGGACTGGGGTGGAGTTTGTCTGTACCGTCCATCACTCGCAAAACGGACAAAGGGTTACCGCAGTATCGGGATGAAGAGGATTCGGATGAGTTTATCCTGTCCGGAGCCGAGGATCTTGTTCCTCAGTATCGTTTCAACAAAGAGGACTGGCTGCTTGATGAAAGGAGTCAGTCGGACGGGCAGAGCCAAGAATATATCGTGCGACGCTATCGTCCTAGGACTGAAGGCTTATTCGCACGCATTGAACGTTGGACGAACAAGGCTGACGGCACGGTCCATTGGCGATCGACTTCCAAAGATAACATCACATCCATCTATGGAATGACACGAGGTGCACAGATGGCAGATCCTCAGAATGGGCAGAGGATCTTTCAATGGCTGCTTGAAGAAACGCGGGATGCCAAGGGCAATCTTATCAAGTATATCTATAAGACTGAGGATTTTGAAGGCATTGAAAACTGGCGCGAAGTTCAAGATGATTCCCAACCCTCACCTTACGCTCTTGCACATGAACAGCATCGCGTCGCTAAACTCTCCCCTGCAACGAATCGATATCTCAAGTACATTTGTTACGGAAATAGAACGCCATACAACGGCGATGACTGGTTGTTCTATGTCGTGTTTGATTACGGTGATCACAATCTCGACGTCCCACCCTTAAAAAGCCACCAACCCTGGCCACTTCGGCAAGATGCGTTCTCCACGTATCGTGCCGGGTTCGACGTACGCACACGTCGCCTCTGCCGACGCGTGCTCATGTTTCATCACTTTTCCGATGACCCGAATCTTGGGCCAGATCCATGTCTCGTGCGCTCCACGGATTTCACCTATCGCGAAACACCGGTGGCTTCGTACCTTATCGCTGCGACTCAAACCGGGTACCGAAAGAAGAGTGACAAGTCCTATCACAAAAAATCTTTTCCACCGATCGAACTGACGTACACCGAGGTGGCGTTCAATGATCGAGTTCAAACGTTAAAGGAAGGCAGTCTGAATAACCTACCCACCGGCCTCAGTGGTGGCCAGTATCAACTCGTGGACCTGGATGGAGAAGGCTTACCGGGAATTCTCACGGAGCAAGCCGAAGGGTGGTACTACAAGCGCAATCGCGGCGAGGGACAATTTTCACCGGTCGCACAGGTTTCGACAAAACCCACGCCAACTAGTTTAAGGGCAGGACAGCCGCAGTTCATGGACCTAGCTGGAGATGGCCAGCAAGATCTGGTTGTGTTGGACCACAGTCTCCCAGGGTTTTTTGAACGGAACGATAAGCACGGCTGGCAAACATTCCGAGCCTTCACCCATGTGCCTCAGATTAGTTGGCAAGATCCCAATCTCCGATTTGTCGACCTCACCGGTGATGGGCATGCTGATCTGTTGATCACCGAAGATGATGCGTTCGTGTGGTACCAATCAGAAGCTGAGGAGGGTTTTGCGAACCCGCATATCATTCGCCGATTGAACGATGAGGCAACAAGTCCGAATGTGGTTTTTGCCGACGGCACGCAGATGGTCTTTTTGGCTGATCTCTCGGGCGATGGGCTCTCCGATCTGGCCCGTATTCGAAATGGCGACGTGTGCTATTGGCCAAACCTGGGCTATGGGCGCTTCGGTGCAAAAGTCACGATGGATCATCCCCCGGTGTTTGACCTGCCCGAATTTTTCGATCCAACTCGCATTCGCCTAGCCGATGTAGATGGATCGGGCACGACCGATATTCTTTACCTTGGCCGAAACGGTGTGTCGATGTGGTTCAACCAATCCGGGAATAAGTGGAGTGAGCCTCGGCACCTGAAGAATTTTCCACTTATGGATACCCTGGCAAGCGTACAAGTGACTGATCTATTAGGCAAAGGTACGGCCTGCTTGGTGTGGTCATCTTCACTGGCGACCGTGCCAGGTGGCCAACTCAAATACATTGATCTTATGGGCGGGATAAAACCACACCTGCTGACCACCATCGTGAATAACCTGGGCCTTGAAACACGCCTATCTCACGCTCCGTCAACGAAGTTTTATCTAGAAGATCGTGAGGCCGGTCGTCCTTGGATCACCCGTCTGCCGTTTCCCGTGCATCTCTTAGAACGAGTGGAAACCATTGACCATATCAGTCGGACGAAGCTCGTCACCCGCTATCGATATCATCATGGCTATTTTGATGGTGAGGAGCGGGAGTTTCGAGGCTTTGGGATGGTGGAACAGGAAGATGCGGAAACCTTCAATGAATTTGTCACACAGAAAGAAGAAGATCCGGAATTCACCAACTTCGATCAGGCCTATCATGCCCCGCCGGTGCTAACTAAGACCTGGTTTCATCCAGGCGCCTTTGTCGCTCACGAACGGATTTCTCGGTTGTTTGAAGAAGAGTATTTTCGTGAAGATCCAGTCAATGATCCCACGAACAGTCGTGCACCGTTCCTTCCGGATACGCTACTCCCCACTGAAGTAAGGCTTCCAGAGCCTGAGACTGCCGTACCCTGGTTGCTCAGCCCACAGGAAGCCCGTGAAGCTTGTCGGGCCTTGCGCGGGCAGGTCTTACGGCAAGAAGTCTATGGACGTGATGAAACAGGGAACAGCCATCTGCCGTATACCGTCTCCGAACGGAACTACGAGCTGGTAGTACTCCAACCCCATATGAGCAACACGGACCATGCCGTGTTTTTCTCTCATCCACGGGAAACGCTTGATTTCCACTACGAGCGGAACCCCCAAGATCCCCGTGTCGCCCATCAAATCAATCTCCAGGTGGATGCTTGGGGCAATATCACCGACACGGTGACGATCGGCTATCCGCGTCGGCAGGCAGATCATGTTCAGCAACAACACGAACAAATCACCTATACCAACACCAAATTTATTCCGAGCACTGTAGAGAAGCCCTTCCATTATGCAGGGATTCCCTATGAAACACGCATGTTTGAAATTACGGGATTTCAGTGGACTTGGGGAAATCCGACGACATGGCTGACCCACCAAAACTTTCAGGAGATCATCAAAAACCCGGATGAGTTTAAACCGTATGAATGGGAACGACCTCAAGGAGCCAAAGGCCTGGCTAAACGGATCATCGAATGGACACGAACTTATTTTCGAGCAGACAAACACGCCCACAACCTTGATCTACCGCAGGACACCACTCATCGTCTCCCGTTAGGTCAAATCGATGCCCTGGGTTTGCCCTATGAAACCTATGCGGCGGCTTTTTCCAAAACCTTGTACCAAACCGTGTATGGCCCACGGGTCACACCGGCTTTACTGAAAGAAGGCGGGTATCACCAAGAATCCGATCAACCAGCTTATTGGTGGATTCCGTCGGGTAGACAAGCGTTTATTCGGAACTTCTTCTATCAACCAGACAAAACGCAAGATTCCTTAGGGAACATCCATGCTGCGGGATACGACAACTACGAACTCCTTGTCATCAGCACGAAGGATCCCGTCGGTAACGTGGTTGAGGTCGTCAATGACTATCGAGTCTTACAACCCTCTGAACTCACGGATCCGAATAAAAACCGCACGCAAGTGGCGTTCGATACGTTAGGGATAGTCGTCGGCACCGCGGTCATGGGGAAGGATCCGGCCAAAGATCCCACCGCGCAACGTGAAGGCGATTCGTTCGAGACTTTTCCCCTCGACATCACAGATGAGCAGATTCAAAAGTGGTTCAATCACCACGATCCCGAAACGCCGTTCAGGAATGCCCATCTGTTACTCGGCACAGCAACCACTCGCATCATCTACGACCTAAATCGGTTCGTTCGAACACGACGAGACAAGCAACAAACGCCTCAACCCATCATGGTGTACACATTAGCCAGAGAAACCCATGTCTCGAAAGTCCCAGCAGGGGAAAAAACCAAAATTCAGCATCACGTGACGTACTCGGATGGTTTGGGTCGCGAGATTCAATCCAAAGTCCAAGCCGAAGCGGGGGAAGTCGACGGAAAACGAGCCAAACGGCGATGGGTGGGATCGGGCTGGACCATTCTGAACAACAAAGGCAATCCGGTCAAACAGTACGAACCCTTCTTCTCGCACACCCACGCGTTCGAATTTGCCAAAGTGCAGGGCGTGAGTTCGACGTTCTTTTACGATCCACTCGAACGCGTCGTGGCCACGCTCCATCCCAATCATACCTATGAAAAGGTGATGTTCGATCCCTGGAAGCAAGAAACCTGGGACGTCAACGATACGGTCCTGCAAACCGACCCTCGGAATGATCCACATGTCGGTCATTTCTTTCAAAAATTAGCAGATCGAATATCAGATGATCACAAAGAGCATCCATTCCTGCCCACCTGGTATGTCAGTCGATTCAAAGGGATATATGGCGAATGGGAAAAGAATGCCGCCAAAAAAACGGAGAGCCATGCGGCCACACCGACGGTTACGTATTTCGATACGCTGGGCCGTCCGTTTCTGACCGTAGCAGATAATGGAAAGGACAAGAAGGGCAAGTCACAACAGTATAAAACGATCGTGGAATTGGATATTGAAGGCAATCAACGTTCCATCATCGACGCGCGAGGCGTCACGGTCATGCGGTATGCGTACGATATGCTGAGCCAGCAAATCCATCAGGATAGTGTCGATGCTGGAAAACGATGGGTATTCGTGAATGTATTGGGGAATCCGATCCGGCAATGGGACAGCCGCCAACAGTTGATCGAAACAACTTACGATGCGTTACAACGCTCCACCCATCGATGGGTAATATTGGCCAAGGGTAAGCAACCCATACTCATCGAGCGGATCGTGTACGGAGAGGCCTATCAGGACAAGGCTAAAAACCCACCGGAGCGCTGGAACTTGAGAGGGCAAGTGTACCAGCAGTATGACACGGCGGGGCGTAGCATCAATACGCGTTATGACTTTAAAGGCAATCTCTGGCTTACTGAACGCCAAGTGGCCACAACTTATAAAGAACAGGTTCAGTGGAACGCGATACAAAAACTCTCTGATAAGGAAGTCATTACAAAGTCGCCCACGAATCTCTTGGAGGAGACAAAATTTAAAACCTCGACGAGCTACGATGCCTTGAATCGCCCTACGCACATCATCACGTTTGATGGTAGCGAAACCCATCCCACTTACAACGAAGCCAATCTGCTGGAAGCACTTGGCGTACGAATTCGAGTTGATAACAATTGGACGTGGTTTGTCAAGAATGTTGAGTACAACGAAAAAGGGCAACGTCTTCGTATCGATTATGCAAACAACACGAGTACGCACTATACCTACGACGAAAAGACGTTTCGTCTGTCACAAATGCGAACTACGAGAACCACGGACAAGGCCACGCTACAAGATCTGAACTATACCTACGATCCGGCGGGAAACATCACGAGTGTAATCGACAAGGCTCAACAGAAGATCTTTTTTAAAGGACAGGTCGTTTCTCCGGATGCCCACTATGTGTATGACCCACTCTATCGGCTTATTGAAGCCCAAGGCCGCGAACATCGTGGACAGAACGGAGGTGGACCTTCATCGTCGACTGGTCCTTATGACTGGAATGATCATGCACGAATTAACCGAGCGCACCCACAAGATGGGAAGGCGATGCGATCCTACTTCGAATTCTATCACTATGACCCAGTCGGAAATATCCTCCAGATGATCCACAAGGCAACCAACGGAAATTGGACCCGGCAGTATGGCTATGAAACAAACACGAATGGGCAACCCAAGAACAATCGTCTTTTAAATACAACCCTGCCGGGTGACAAAAAGGCAGATGAAAAGAAACAACGATACAAGCATGATGCCCACGGCAACATGCTCACGATGCCGCACTTGCCAAGTATGCAATGGGACTTTGCTGATCGCTTGGTGGTAGTCGATCTTCAGGGTGGGGGAAAAGCCTATTATACCTATGATGCGAGTGGGCAACGCGTGCGAAAAGTTGTGGAGAAAAACAAGGGGACGCTGATCGAAGAGCGGATCTACTTGGGCCCATACGAACGCTTTCAGCGCAGCAATAGCAAAGGGACCATACAACTAGAACGGGAAACGTTACATGTCACGGACGATCAACAGCGTATAGCATTAATCGAAACGAAAACTGTCGATAGCAACATTACTCCTTTCACGCCTAAATCCAGACTGCGGTTTCAACTCAACAATCATCTGGGCTCTTCTGGTTTAGAGTTTGATGAAAAAGGTCAAGAAATTTCCTATGAAGAGTACTATCCCTATGGGAGTACCTCGTACCAGGGAGTCAAAAGTAATTCAGAAGTGAGTCAAAAACGATATAGGTATTCAGGTAAAGAGCGGGACGAAGAAACCGGGCTCTATTACTACGGAGCTCGGTATTATGCCCCTTCTATGGCTATATGGACTAGTGCAGACCCTATCGGTATTGAGGATTCCATAAATTTATTCAACTATGTTAGAGAAAACCCTATTGTTCGGGTTGATGAAACGGGTCTGCAGTCCCAAGAAGTTGACAAGGAGGTTCTCGGTTTTCTCGAGGTCATTGAAGAGCGTTATTTCTTTTATGAAAGAGAAGCAACCAAGGCACTTGAAGGAGTGAAAAATGCACCTAAAATTATCGGGAATCTTGCAGCAGAGGCACTGCAAATGGATGTTGTTTCTGTTTTGGGAGAGGAAAGTATTGAAGTAAAATACTCATCCAGTAGTAGAGTTAGAATCGATATATCTATTGATGAATTAGCTGTAGATATTGAACTCAAGAGAAGTTTGGCGTCCAAACGATCATCCCAAACAATCAGAATGAACAAACATGCAGAGAAGAATAAAAGAATTTTGTCATATATTGCTAAGGACGGAAAAGAAATTCTCAACTTTGCTTCTAAGTTGGATCAAGACACCCTTTCGAAATTTTCACAGTTTACCGACAAATTCAGAACCATCCCCTTGATGAATTTTAGGAAAGGTATTGAAGACGTAGAGGCAAGTAGCCTCCGTAAAAAAAATACCCGTTCTTCCATTTTACAGCGAGCAACTTCGGATTCGCCTGATATGGCCGCATCATCTTTGAAAGCTTCACGTCAAGCTGTTACGAGAAGAATCCTTATGGGAATTCCTGTAATCGATGTGCTTTATCAACAATATGATTACAAGAACACAGCTTATGGTGGAGGCCGTCCTCTCGATGCGTTTATAAATCTGACTTTTGCAAATTTATTTGAATTTCCATTAGCTTTAGGAACCCTTTTCTGGGAAGGTGCGAAGGAACAAGGCAGAATAATGTCGCGAGAAGATTTCCATCCCATTAATGATTTTCCCTGAAAAACTGTTATTAGGGTTTTGAGACAGGCAATTACTTGAAGAGTACTTTTGTTCAATCATTTGGAAAGGCACAAAAATAAATTATCTCATTGTCTAGATTACTCTAGATTGTTTCTAGGAGAAAATTCACTTGGTTATAGATGTGCAAAAACCCCTGCATAAGGAGTGGCTCAACAAGAGTAAAGTCGCCCGGGCGGTGGAGCTGGCCCATGTACTGAGTCTGACGAGAGAATACTCACTTTTCTTGCTTTGAATCTTTAAAAAGCTTAACAACACGGATGATTATAGCTTGGTCCTGGATTATGAGGTGATGGAGCAGGGCATTGATGTCAAGAAAACCCTGCTCCTGCCAATCGACTCCTTACACAATTTAGTACTGAGAATCTGCAGCGCTGGAGTAATGTAAGGTTGAGGTGTCGGGCATGGTGGACGAGGCCATAATATAATTACTCGCCGATGCCATTTTAATCACAAAGTCTACGGACCGTCATTCTTCTTGTGGGTCGAAGGCATCACCGATTTAGACATTCGAAATATGTTCGATGCCAATACCATATGTGAATGATTGCTATGAGGAATTGGGGTCTTTGTTGATAAAAGAGTGAGTGCTTGATCTTATTCCAAACCAAAACAGCGTTCGTATTCATAAAATGCTTCTCGCCAGGAGGGTGACATGCTGTTGACCAGAACCTTATACACCAAAATCGCAGGGGAAGATGTTGGAGAACTGCATCAGGTGCTCACGCAGCTTGGCTATGCCATCCGAGAAGGAGAACTCACGAAGGAGTACTTTGGGCGCGATACGAAGAAGGCGGTCAAGGCCTTTCAAAAAGAGCAATCGCTCGAATCAACGGGTATTGTGGATGATACCACCGTTCAGTTCCTAACCGAAGCTACGACGACCAACCCAGTAACCAATGGAAAACTCTATGTGATTACTGGCCAAGTACAGCTACCGCATGATCGGCCTGCCCCCACCAATTGTCAGGTATGCGTCTGTGCCCGGCAGGTTGGCAAGGAGCCTACCGAACTTCACCGGGTACCAGTGAACAAGCAAGGTGCGTATCAACTGTCCTTCGCGCAAACGAAGTGGAACTCCTGGTCCAATCAAGCAGGGGCAGCACTCACAGTTGATGTTCTGGATTCCAAAGGTATCTCGTTTGGTTCAGGACAGACCGTAAACCCAGAGCAGTTGAAGCATACGGTCGATTTCACTGTAACCCCGAAAAACTATAAGCGCCCAACCGGATTTCAACTCGTGAAGGACGACCTCGAGCTGGCACTCAACGGTAAGTCTCTAGGGGATCTGGATGAGGAGGATGTAAAATTCCTTGCCCAATATACCCCAGCTTCGGAACAACAGATCCGTCATGCCGCCGAGGGCGTTCGCTGTGAAAAGGCATCAAAAGAAATGGGGCAGTCGATTGATGCCGAAATCTTTTACGGGTTCGCTTGCGAGAATCTGCTTAGCAATCTCACCGGATTACTGATTCAAGACCCCTCTATCCAACGACGATCGCTACAGAATGCGATCGAGCAGCAGCATATTGCGGCCTCGTACAAAGGCAAGGTCGGCAAGATTATCGACTCATTACATGAGCTGCGGATCACACAAGCGCTGGAGCTGGCTCCCGTCGGTCAACCGGCGTCACATGGTGATCTCCTTGCCCTCACCTCGTTGACTGGACCAAAGAAGCGGACGTTTCTTTCTCTCTATTTTCAGCATGAACACTCGGACCAGGATCGATGGGAAACTGTAGCCAAGCAGCGCGGTTTTACCAATGCGACCGTCACGCAATTACGAGGCCTGTACGATCTTGCTGGAGTCTCACGGTACCATCTCCCCTTGATCAAAGCCTGTGAGCCAGACATAAAAAAAGAGGGCTTGCGGGCCTTGGCGGGATGGGATGCGGCGGCCTGGAAACGCAAACTCAATCAGAAGGTGAAGGGGAAAGTCATTGGCATTCCACCGGGCGTCGAAGGAACGACCGACGCAGAACGAATCAATCGGTATGCTCAAGAACTAGAAGATAAGGTCGAAGAAGCGTATCCTTCGGCAACGCTTCTTGCGCAGGTCAAAAAAGTCCCGAAGAAAGACCTGCCTGAAAAGACATTGCTTGAGACCTTTCTTGAGCAGAATCCCAACTTTGAATTTCGCAAAGAATGGGTGGAGGACTACCTGGCTCACCAATCACGAACGGCAATGAAAGGCGTGGCCAATAATAAGAAAGAGCCGCTCAAAGAGCAACTCTTTAAGTGGGAACGACTCTATAAGGTCTGCACCAGCTGCCAACAGATGGTGAGGCTCGCAAAACATGGGTTTGGCTCGGCGAGAGAAATTGCCACGATGGGGCGCGAGTCCTTCGTAAGGCAAGTGACACCGACATTCAGTCCCGAAGTGGCTAAGGGCATTCACGCCAGTGCCCGTCGTGAGGCTGAGACGGTGATGGCCGTCTTACCCATGATGTGGGATACCATGGATCAAACCCTTCCCCGTGTCATTGGCGATCGACCCCCATTGCCAACCATAATGAACGATACTCCAAAAACGACACACAGTCGCAAAGCCGCGACAGCCAAAAATGCAGCAACAACTGAACAGACCATTCCGGATTGGCGCACACTCTTTGGCTCGCTAGATCTCTGTGCCTGCGAACATTGCCAATCGGTCTACAGCCCCGCGGCCTATTTTGTTGACCTTTTGCAGTTTTTAGACAAACAGAAAACGAAAAAAGATACAGAAAAATCAGCACTAGATGTTTTGCTACGGCGCCGTCCAGATTTACAACACATCGCCCTCACGTGTGAAAATACCAACACTCCTCTGCCTTATATTGATCTTGTGAATGAGGTGTTGGAGCACAACATACATCAAAGAGAATTTAAGTCCACAAAAATAATTCACCAAAGTAAGTTGGTAGAAGGAGATCCACATCCTGATCTTAAGGAGGAGCTTCTGAAGTTCGGATACGTGATTACCGATGATGCACAGATCAGTATTAAAAAAGTAAGAGACTCTGTAACTGGAGAATGGATTCCCTCAAAAGTTCGATACTTGACGGATATCCAATGGTTCTTTGAGATTCGCCCCTGGTCATTCACTGGCCGGCGACAAGTTTTTGCGTTTCCTCAAACGAGTTGGAAAGATAGTGAGCTGCAAACAAACCCAGAACATATCAATGTGGGTGCCTATGATGAGATCAGAAAATATCTCTATCCCTGGGATTTGCCACACAACCATTGGACTGAAGAATCCTGCCAATGGTTGGAGCATCTCGGCATGCCCATGTATGAGATTTTGGATCGAATTAATGTGAAGGCGGACAGAAAGCCATTGGACCATGAACTAGCCGTTCTGGATTACATTGGCCTTTCTGAAGAAATGGCAAAGGTCATTACTGAAAATAAGGCAAATGTTGAGTCAGCATTATGGAATTTTTACGGATTTTCAAAAAAAGATTCCCCAGTTCCCGATCCATTGGATCGGACAAAAAAGATCACTGGGAATTGGTTAAATACCCTAGAAGATCGAGTCGACGTATTTTTACAACAAACAGGTCTGAGTTACGCGGAGCTCAAAGAACTGTTGGCAACACGATTTATCAATAGTGCTGGAAACGTCAAATTCATCTCCCAGGATGCGGCAACATGTGAGCTAGACAAGATTAGCATTGGTGGCCTGAACCTTGTCGTACTCGACAAGGTCCATCGGTTCGTTCGTCTTGCTCGGGCACTTGATTGGCATGTGTTTGATTTGGATCGAGCGATTGAGACATTTCAGGCATCTGATGTCGATCAATCGATTTTGAAACATTTGGCACAGGTCCAATGGCTAAAGAAGACGCTTAACATACCGTTAAGAGAAATTCTCTGTTGGTGGGGCAGAACATTTGATACCAAAGAATACACAGATGCCAATGATGATGTTGTCCCATCCTGGTATGACGAGGTCTTTTTAAACAAAAGTGTATTGAATCCGAATAACGACCAATTCAAACTCTATAATGACCGGACTGAACTAGCAAAAGCCGATCAAGAATTAGAAGAAACACTTCCCTCCTTGTGCGCCACTCTGGCTATTGATGCCGAAACTTTGGCTCTCTTCGTTGAAGAAATCAAACCCGTAGTCCAGGCAAACAACGGAAATCTTAATCTAGCTATTATTCACCAACTCTACCGCCATACGTCACTCTGTAAGGCTCTAAAACTCTCGGGTCGTGATTTTTTAAACATGAAATTATTGATAGAGATTGATCCGTTTCAGAAACCAATGGATACGATCTTATTTCTTGAGAAGGTAGAAAAAGTCAAAGGCAGTAGTTTTTCAATCGCTGAATTACGGTACCTCCTCCGAAATGAGTCTACACCTGAGGCCGACGTAGCTCTAACGGCGGAACACCTTAGTCAAGCGTTAGAAGGTCTTCGTCTAGGTCTTGGAAAACCTTCTGCAGAAATCAGGGCTGGCTCTGAGGAGCCAGAGCGCACGCTGGCTCAGTCTTTGAGGGAATTTGGGTGGAAGGAGTCGTGGATAATAGATCTCATAATGCTGCTCAAAGGCGAAATTACTTATACTGTTCCGGTGAGTAAGCCCCGCAAAAAAATCGTTATTCCTCCAAAGCTAGAAAACAAAGTTCACTATGATACTAAACAAGAGAAGCTTACTGTGAGTGGACTGTTGACTGATGACATTTATGAACAATTGAAGAAGCTCAATGCGGGATCAGGTTCATTTCTAACTGTACTCGATTTGATAAGAGATGCTATTACAGAATTTTTTATAAGTTATCTGGTTATCGATGGACCACAAGTTCACCGCGTCAGGTTAGATCGTCTCCCTTCCAATTTTACTATTCCCCAACACCTGGAAACTCGTCTGAGATATGATCAGACAAATAAGCACTTGGAATGTGTAGGAGCTTTATCATCGTTAGATGTGAGACTGTTGATAGATCTTTCCGACCGTGTGTATTCCTCGGTGTTAGGTAGGCTATACGAGAAATCCAGGGAAGTTCTTGATCCTCGCTTCCGCTTTCAGCAATCACAACCATTCATTAAGTACTCTGAAGGATACCGAAGCATTTCAGAAGACGACATCAAATACTTTTCCTCCACGGGAGTTGAAAATCTTTCCAGAATATTGGAAGTTTTAGGGTGGGCGAAAGAGACTGTAGCCTTTGCTCAGAAAGCTAAGGACTGGATCCCTCATTATCTCAGCACCCAGCTAGACCTCGACCATTCGATAATACAATTGCTATGGGGTAATTCAAAGGTAAACCCGGTGTATGGCTTTTTAGACCAAAAATACTATTTTGAAAATCAAGGCTCTGATCTCACGAGTCAAGATTGGATTCACGTTGCTTCGTATAATGCTTTTCACAAAGCCAATATTCTAGTAAAGAATCTCCAACTGACTTTTGAAGATATTGATGGCATGGTGAGGGCCATTGGAGAGGGAGGATTAGGTTTTCTTGATTTTCAAAACTTACAGTCTATATCTATGGGGGCACTTTTTCCAAATTTTGACATTTTGACGGACTTTTTAGATGCAATGAATCTTGCGAAAATTTGGCTTATAGGCCTTCCTTCGGTTTGGGAAACCTTTGGCCAACTTGCTTCCTTTGCATCGACTGATCAAAGACGAGAAGATGGGCAAAACGTTAAAGAAGCTTTTTTTAGATCGCTGAGTGCTCATCCTAACATTCATTTGGAGGACCTTCGGGTAGCGTTAGGTGAAGAAAGTGATCCAAGTGACGACAATCTGCTTGGCATTGCAACACCGCAAGCATTTGATGAAAAAGAGGGTAACTACGTTGGTAAAAATGTGTGGAAAGACCGGGGGGCATGGCTGCGGGTCAAACGCTTTTTTGACATGCTGAAAGAATTAGGTGTGTCGGCGAAGCAGGTGAAAGAGTGGGTAGATGGTTATGGGGAATACCAAGTTGCGCGGAGTATTAAGCAAGCCGTAAAAGCCAAATATGATCTAGAACAATGGACGCGGATTGCGGAACCCATTCGTCAGTCATTAAGCGAAAAACGTCGAGATGCACTCGTATCGTCTTTGCTCGGCTCATCTGTGAGGGGGAGTGATGGTAGAGACTACAAGGATAAGAATGACATATATGGACACTTTCTTATCGATGTGGAAATGAATCCGTGCATGAAGACCTCACGGATTAAGCAGGGCCTGAGTTCGATCCAACTCTTTATTCAACGCATGCAGATGGGGCTCGAGCCTGAGGTAGAAATGGATGAGGAATTAGCTGAGCAGTGGAAATGGATGAAGAACTATCGCGTGTGGGAAGCCAACCGCAAGGTCTTTCTCTATCCAGAAAACTGGATCGAACCGGAACTACGCGATGATAAATCCCCATTCTTTGAAGAAATGGAGCACGAGCTGTTGCAAAGCGAATTAACGCTCGAAAGTGTCGAAACTGCGTACCGCAATTATCTAGAAAAGTTACAAGAAGTGGCTCGCCTAGAAATTGTAGGCTTGTACGAGGAGCATTTCAGAAACGATGAGACATATAAGATTGAAGAAACCGTATTACATGTCTTTGCACGTACTTATGACGTACCTCACATCTACTATTACCGTCGCCGACATAAAATTGAAAACTCATCCTATTGGACCCCTTGGGAGAAAATGGATGTAGATATTGAAGGGGACCATCTCATTCCGGCAGTCATGAATCGTCGTCTTTATCTTTTTTGGCCTGAATTTCGAAAGAAGGCTGAAGCAACTCGCGGGCCTACTGGTGGATTGCCCAGAAAATGGTGGGAAATTAGCCTTTCGTGGTGCAAATACTCAAATCGAAAATGGCAGCCAAGAAAAGTATCAACTAAGAAAATTCCGTCATTCGTCGACTTAAAAACAGCAGATGGGGTAGTGAAATATCTCATCTTTAAAGGACAAAAGGAGGAGTATCTTTTCCTACTTTCTCATATAGCAGAAGATACAATTGGACTTCACGTTATTCAGGAACCAAGAAACAACAAAGAGGGATCTAGAACAATTCCCTATTATGAGCGATTTCGAATACGAGAGAGTGGCAACAAAGTAAAGCTTGAGGAAGTAGGCTCAGACTCCCTGTTTGGGGGTCGAACAGTTCCCATGCATACGCCATGGAACATGAAATTTGTATATAAAGATGAACTTTTTACTGCAGACAAAACACCCGGGTTGCTACTGCCAATAAATGTAAAACATCAGAAGGAGAACCTCGTCAGACCTCTCGATAATCACAAATTTGAAAGAGTTTTAGATCGGTTACCATCGCCATCAAGAATCTTATTTTCTCCTTTTACATACCAACGAAGTATTAAAGAATCTTTTTTCTATGAAGATGAAACCAATACTTTTTTTGTCGAAACTTTTGTTACGGGTTACATGCCAAGATTTCGGTTTTGGAATTTCAGTCAAACATTTTTTAACACTTTAACTAACTTGGTCGATAAGTATGGTGCAAAAGGTATCTTAGATTCAGAATCAGATTCACGACTTAACAGACAAATTCTTACCAGAGAATTTTTTAATTGGACTTATTATCAGCCTAATGATAACTATGTGTTGCAACCCTACCCTGTGGACCGTTTTGAATTTGACGCACCCGAACCCTATTCTCTCTACAACTGGGAATTGTTTTTTCATGCCCCTCTTTTGGTTGCGGATCGGTTAACAAAAGAACGGAAATTCGAAGATGCCCAGAAATGGTTTCACTATATCTTTTCACCAATGGGCGCACCGTTGCCCAAGACAGGTATTCCTAACAACATGGATGTCAAAACTTCCTGGGCAAAGTATTGGCGCTTTCGTCCTTTCCTCGAGAAAGGTAAACCAAGAACCATCTCTGAACTGCTGAAGCTGTTGCACTATACCGGTGACGATCCCTCTAAAGTGCGGGAAAAAGAGAACTTGGAAACGGCGATCGAACGATGGCGACGTCATACATTTCAACCACACTTGGTTGCTCGTACTCGAATCGGGGCCTATCAAAAAACCACGGTCATGAAATACCTTGACAACCTCATTGCGTGGGGTGATGACCTCTTCCGACGTGACTCTATTGAAAGCCTCAATGAAGCGACCCAACTGTATATCTTGGCAGCAGAAATTCTTGGGGAACGGCCCAAGACCATACCGCCACGGGTCAAAAGGTCATCGCAGACCTATTCCCAGCTGGCGGGGCGTGAACTCGATGAATTCTCGAATGCAGTCGTTAACCTAGAAAATAGAGTGAGAACAGCAAGGGCTAGAATCATGGACGAAGATGACTACAGTTCGTGGAGGTATACCTCTGTGAATCACACTGACTCAAACCCATCAAATTCTAGTGGAGAAGGGCTCGGGCAACGTCCTGATGTTTATTCTTACAGGGGAATCAGGAGTAGTTCAGCATACGACTCTGTGAACTCTGTTATAGGGCAAAGTCTTTATTTCTGCATCCCGCGAAACGAAAAGCTGCTTGCCTATTGGGATATGGTGGAAGATCGTTTGTTAAAAATTCGCCATTGCTTGAATATTGAAGGGCAGGCACGGCAATTAGCACTGTTTGAACCACCGATTGATCCTGCACTGCTCGTCCGTGCACGGGCCTTAGGAATCGATATTGGTGAAGCCATTCGCGACCTTGATGCGCCGATACCGACGTATCGTTTTCAAGTCATGTGGCAAAAAGCAGTTGACTTGTGCCGTGAAGTCCAAAGCTTGGGGGGAGCCATGCTGTCGGCATTAGAGAAACGCGATGCGGAAGGATTAGCATTACTCCGGGCAGGCCACGAGATAGCCATGTTAAAACGAGTAACCGAAATCAGAAAGAAACAAATAAAGGAAACTCAAGAGTCACTGGAGGGCTTGCGTCACTCCAAGGGGCTTGTAGAAACTCGCAGAGAATTCTTTAAAACACGTGTTGAAGGTAAGCTAAGCTCTGGAGAAAAAGACCAGTTAGCTAAATTACGCGTGGTTTATGGATTGCATATTGCGCAAGCTGTTACCCACGGTCTAATGATCGTTAACCATCTAATTCCTGAAGGGAAAATAGGACTCCCAACGACTGCTGGATTCACGTATGGAGGGAGAAATCTAGGCTCGGCTGCTTCAGCATTTTCTGGCCTATTGGGTTCTACGGCATCAGTGCTAACTACAAAAGGGACGATGAGTAGCATCAAGGCCGGGCATGAACGGCGTGAACAAGACTGGGCCCATCAATGGAATTTGGCCGAACAAGAGCTCAAACAAATGGATAAACAAATTGCCGCAGCGGAGATTCGTTTGGCCATTGCTGAGAAGGAATTGGCGAATCATGAACAGCAAATTTCGAATGCGCGAGCCGTTGATGAGTATATGCGAGATAAGTTTACCAACCAAGAACTTTATTCTTGGATGACGGGTCAGGTCTCTGGATTGTATTTCCAGAGTTACCGATTGGCGTATGATGTGGCCAAACAAGCTGAAAAAGCCTATCGATTTGAGTTGGATATTCACGACTCTGATTTTATTCAATTTGGCTATTGGGACAGTCTGAAGAAAGGGCTTCTAGCAGGCGAGCGACTCCTTCATGATTTGAAACGGATGGAGGTTGCGTACACGGAGCAGAACACACGTCGAAAAGAGCTGACTAAACACATTTCACTGCGGCAACTCAACCCTCTGGCACTGACGCTGTTGAAGCAAACAGGGGCCTGCTATGTGGACTTGCCGGAGGAATTGTTCGATCTAGACAGTCCAGGCCATTATCTTCGGAGAATCAAAACGGTAGCGGTCAGCATTCCCTGTGTCACTGGACCCTTCACCAGCGTAAACTTGACGCTGACCCTCCAGAACCATTCGATTCGGAAAAATAGCCGTCTCATAAACAGCACGGATTATTCCCGTGACCCAAAAGGTGACGATAGATTTTTTGATTCTAATGGAGTCAACGCATCTATTGTCACCAGTCGCACGCAACAGGATGGTGGTCTCTTTGAAGTTAATCTTCGAGATGAACAGTATCTCCCATTTGAAGGAGCGGGGGCGATTAGTACCTGGCAATTGGAATTGCCAAATCAATTTCGGCAATTCGACTACGAGACGATCAGCGATGTCATCCTCCACCTTCGGTATACGGCACGAGATGGCGGCGATATCTTCAAAGGGAAAGCGGAGGAAAATCTTGTAACGACTATCAAGCAACTGGTGGAAGTCAAAGTTGACCAGGAAACTGTGGAAGCTACAGGCCTCTTCCTCTCATTTAGCGCTCGTTACGATTTTCCTCATGAATGGCAGCAATTCTTGTATCCTGTGATCCCAGCAGGAAAAACACCTTTGACCCAAGAATTCCAGCTTCCCTTTGAAAAAGAACGCTTTCCCTATCTCTTTCAGAGCCTACCAATTACCATTACAGCCTTACATTTTTTTCTTCGGTTAAAAGACGATGTGAATTATAAGGATGAGAAATCTTTAAAGTTTTTGTTAGATGATCCTATGGGTTCCCCTATTAAGGTCAATGAGCCCAGAGAAAATGGAGAGGATGAGAAGGTCCATTGGTTTACCAAGAGCGGTTCGCTTATTTCAGAGGTTCCCTTTAGTAAACTCAGTACGGGAACTCGCAAGCCCGGTGCCTGGACGTTGAAAGTGACTAAACCCGCTGATGTTAAGAATCTTCCAGCTTGGCGACACACCGTCAATGTTCATGGTGAAACACACTATCCTTTAAACCCAGATGCGATCGAAGATCTCCTCATCTTTTGCCAATACGAAGTTGATACTACGAACACTTAATAGATATAGGTTCTGTTCACGCAAAAGGGCGAAAAGTCCTACGAAACGAAAATTGTTCTTTATTTTCAATATGTTAGATGTCTACGTAGTTTTACTCTTGGGCGCTCTAAGTAAACATGTACAAGTTGTCGTTTTATAAAGGAATTTTTTGAATATGTGGGACTTTTGTCCGTTTCCGTGAAGATATCCCTGATTCTCTCCAGCATAAAAGATTGCTTCTCAATTCGCAATGTTCTCAAGGCATTCCTCTCCGTCAATACTGCGTAATAAAACTCTCCCCGCCTTTCTTGAGCCGATCGATCGTGTGCACATAAATATTGGTTTGCTTAATTGACGAATGGCGCAGCATATCTTTGACGGCCGTAATCGGCGCACCACCATCAAGGGCCATGGTTGCGGCCGTATGGCGAAGCGAATGTCCCGTAATGACAGGTCGCTTGACTTGAGCCGCGGTCAACCACCACCGCACGAGTCCCTGCATGGTCACAGGTTTCAATCGATGGCCTTGGCGTTTGCCTAAGGTGAGAAAGAGTGGTTCATGCAGATCCGGCCACGTCTTTCCAATGGCTTGCGCTTTGGGATCCTCCTGCACCCGCCGCGTGAGATACGCATCAAGCAACGACTTCACTTCTGACACAATCACCACAAACTCATCCTTATCGTGGCGCCCTTTTCCCTGTACTCTCAAGATCTGTCCTTCGGGAACCGTTTGATAATCACCCACATCGGCCCGAGCCACTTCAATTTCCCGCATCCCGGTCTTGAGCATTAGGTACAGGATGGCTTTGTCCCGCAACTGATGGAGGGTCTCCTCTTTCAACGAATCTAACAACGTACCCACTTCTTCTAAACTCAGAGGTTGTTTCTTAAACAGCGGACTAATCTTGGGACTACGAATGCCCTCCATGGGATTCCATTCCACCACGCCACGAAAGACCAAGGATTTGCCGAACAATCTAAGGGCACTGAGATAGACTTGTCTCGTATTCGCGGAAAGTTTTTCTTCCTCTAGGTGCACTTTAAAGGCTTGACAGAGTCGAGAACCGAAGGGAAAAGATTTTCCGGGCCCCTCCCAAAAGGCCACAAAGCGTTTCAAGGACTTCTCATACCCGCGATAGGACTCTGGGCGATTTTGTTCCTCAGCTGCTGCTAAGAAGTCAGTGATGAATGGCTGGAGGTCAGCAGGGGACCGAATGTGCGGCGTGGAATCAGAGGGAATAGTGAGAAGGTCGTGACTGGCGTTGGGGGTTTCCGGTGGGAGGACTTCGGGAATGAGTGGGGTATGAGGGGTCATACGAGGAGTCTTGAGGGGTTTAGGTTGCTAGCTCTTGGGATAAGAGTAGGCCGTTTTGGAGTAAAAGTCAAACTACCGGTAAGGGAACATTACCACTAGTTTAACTCATTTTCACCCCTTGCCATACGCCATAATTCACCCTATAATCAATATACAAAAATAAGAGGGTCAATATCCATTTGTCAGTAACATTACCTAACTGCACGAAACTGAACAGAAAATGACCAATTACCTAGGTAGTTCATCACGGCGGAGATTGCCGAGAAGAGGACCTGAGACGTGAGGAAGAGACCCACTCTTGATGAACTGGGTGACCGAAGTCCACCAAGCAATCAGGTCGCAGGCTGTACGTTGCCGTTAGCGCTTGGCGGCAGGTTCGTCTTTGTGCGCTTCGTAGTAGGAGCGCAACACGGCATTCATGCGGGTTTGATACCCCCGACCCTGTGCCTTAAACCATTCGAGCATGTCCGCGTCAAATCGAATCGTCGTAGCTGCCTTGGGGCCTTCGGGATAGACCACTCTAGCATGTTTCCAAAACTCATCGGGCAATGGCGGGCCCGGCGGTGCGTCCTTTCGCGTTTTCCCTTGAGTTTTCAACGCTTCTTCAAGAGTGATCGTCGTGGTATCTTTCTTGTTCATCTCGTCCTGCCTTCCATGCGGAAATTATGCGGCGTACCTCGCCACGCCATGTTGAGACAACCACAAAATACTCCTCCTGATCGTGCCCAATTGAAACAATTCGTTCTTCACCGTAATCTTCCCGATCATCGATCCATTCCAGCACTGGATTGGCAAACATGCGGATGACATCCACAAAGTCCACTCCGTGCTTGGCAAGGTTGCGTTGTTGTTTGTCATTATCCCATTCAAAGGTCATGGTCAACTGTACATACAATCGTACTAACTAAAATGTCTTTTGTCAAATTTATTCATCGATAGCAGGCACTGTGCCGCATAGTAGAGACGTTGAACGATGGCAGAATCACAAAAGAAGGTCAGTTTCTCTTTAGGCGAACGTGACCGTGCATTCATCCAAAGCCAAGTTGACCAGGGACGTTTTCGAAACAAGACGGAGGTCATTCTGGCTGGCCTGCGCTTGTTGGAATACGACGAAAATCAACAAAAACTCCAACATTTACGCACTGAGATTACCAAAGGTGATGCCGACATCAAGAATGGGAAGCTGACAGAATACGAGCGAGACGACACGCTCTTGAAAGACATCTTAGAAGATTAGGAACATAAGAGAGTTCCTCGACGTGCATCTGAGAGAGGAGCCCAGAAATCCAAATGTTTAGGACTCAGGACAAGGCGCACGAGCCCACGTCATTGCTTCTTGGACCAATGCCTCAGCGTCCTGTTTACTCACATCCGCATTGTGGGCCTGCAAATCACAAATGGCCTGGCGCAGGATTTCTCGGCGCATCGCTTTGATGACGAATTTGGACAGATCCCCATTCTTAGCACCTTTTCGCGCCAAAAAGGAACGGATGGCTCGATCCGCATCGTTAGGGATGTTGAGATTCCACCGCGTCATGAAAATTACCTCCAATAAATATGCGCATCTATCTTCCCACTTCTCACGACACTTAGCAAGTCGTTGAAAGAATGGAGTTTTTCATGGGCGAAGACATTCAAGAAGAACAAATAGAAGAGGCTCGATCATCCCCCATCTTTGAAGATCCTCCCAAATCTCTATGGGACCCCCTACCCTATTTTACGTTTCTACATCGGCTCATCGAAGGCGGATTAGGGGATCTGCGGAGTGGCGATCAACTGCTATATTTAAAAATGTTTCGAGAAAGTTTTGGACGAGGACGAGACACCGTCTCGATCACCATGAAAGCTCTAGGACAGGCCACAGGACTAGGCAAACGGGCGGTTGAAGAAGGCCTGTCCCGACTCACACAGGATGGACTGATTCGAATATTGAGTAAAGGCCATGGGCATATCGCCACCGAGTATCAGATCTTTAGAGCTCTATCCCCTGCCCCATCTGAAAAGAAAACATTGAAGCCTAGTGTAGAAACTGTCCTATCGCAACTCTCAACTGAAGAACAATCCAAACTTCAGCAGATGGCTCGGACCTTAGAGCCTGATGATCGAGCACGCATTTATAGCGAGATCAAGGAGCAATTCCATGCCTTAGGACTCGTCCCCTCCCCGTTAATGCACCATCAAGCTTTTCTTTACAGAGTTCTTGAGGAGAAGATGTACCATTCAATCAAGGAAAACCACCCTCATATATTTTAAAAATGTTAAAAACTTTAAATAAAAATAATTTCCATTACGACATTCAGTATATGCAATTCAATTAAAATAAATTGTTTTCTATTTTCTATTCCATGCAACTTGATAAGAGGGGCTCTGTTAAGAATATATGATCAATCTTCTATTGAATACCAAGTAGCCTTACTGCGACGATCTTTATTATAAAATTTTAAAAATGTTTATAATTCAATTTATTGATTACAAATTAATTATTTGTAATTCATATGCCAAAAAATATAAAAAGTTTTCCTGCTAAAACATTTTTACGGATTAATTTTTATATTAAATAGTTAATGCAGAAAGTTTTAATTAAAAATATATATTTACAATAAAAGTATAAAATATTTTAAACATACATGTTTTATACCGACGTCGGTATAGACCATAAAAATGTTATTTTTCTCAATAACTTATGGAGTTGTGACAAACCCATAAAAACTAACAACCATGCACTCACTCATAGAACAAGGAATACATTAACGGTATAAAATGCAAGGTGGTAGGGCAGACATAGGTCTCTAATTTCATCATATATAGGTCAAAGCATGGTAAAGTTCGACTCCTATAAATTGTCTAATCATGCTCTTGGTATACGACATATTGTGAGGATATATTGACTTTTTAAGTTGTTTCCTTTACAAAGCAGCCGGAACTATCGGTAGAAAATATCATAACTATCAGGTGACAACATGGCCATAATCATTGCAGTGACCAATCATAAAGGGGGAGTGGGGAAAACAACAACGGTGGCCAATACCGGAGCAGCATTGGTACGAAAAAGTAAAAAGATACAGGTATTGATTATCGACTTAGATCCACAAAGTAATTTAACGCAGAACCTCTTCCCCCACGAACGCCGAGACTATAAAGGACAGACGACAATAGCTCAGGTCCTTGGGGGCTCAGCCATCATTGACGATGCCGTCGTACCAACGAATGTCAAAGGGTTGGACTTAGTTCCGTCACATATTGATCTCTTTGAACAAGAACCAAACATTCAAAATGGGGCAGGGGCTGTGTTAGGCCTTCATTCCGCCCTTTCCAAATCAGAGCTTCTCAATAATTACGACTTCGTGTTGATTGATTGCCCTCCCAATCTAGGGACTTTCATGACTAATGCCCTATATGCCGCCTCACATGTCATTATTCCTATTGAAGCCTCAAATCGTTTTGCCCTTGATGGGATTCAGTCCCTCTTCAAAAAGGTGAATGACGTCAATGTCTTTAAACAAGGACAAAAAACTCAGACCTTGGGATATCTCATTACACGGTGTGATATGCGGACGAATATCGCCAAGACCATGACGACCGCAATCCGTCAGGCCTTTGGCGACCAAGTGTTTCGGACAGCTATTCGGAGTAATACCGATTTCGATAAAGCCATCATGTTAAATAAAACCATTTTCCAACAGGACCTCCGAGCCAGTGGAGCCACTGATTACGCAGATGTAGCCAGCGAAATTCTTGAACGGCTGAACTTCAAATTGCCCGCTCCAGAGTTGGTCGTGAAAAAAGGCGTGGCTGAAAATGAGGCTGCGGTGAAATGAAGGGCAAAGGAAAAGTCTCAAAAGATCGCCAACTCTTAGAAGAACAAACCCGGAAAGCCCTTCAAGGCTTAGCCGTCTTAAACCCTGACGTGCAAGATCAAATCATTGATCAAACATTGGGAACTCCAGAGGTACAGCCAGAAGAAGTTGAGGAGCCAGAGCCACCAATCTCTGCTCCCAAGTCTTCTCCCACGCCGTCTGTTTCATCCACG
Organism: Nitrospirales bacterium; assembly: GCA_965223685.1. Lineage (GTDB taxonomy): Bacteria > Nitrospirota > Nitrospiria > Nitrospirales > UBA8639 > Nitrospira_E. The sequence goes on along the minus strand of CBDCXG010000001.1, from coordinate 46,646 downwards.
GTTATAGAGCCTCCAACGCTTGATCTGAAACCGCAATCATCCCTTGGCACCCTCACAGAAGTGTTAATCCAAAACGTTGAACTCAGCCCCTATCAACCGCGAGTCTTTTTTGATGAAGATTCAATTGGGGGATTGATGGAGTCCATTGAGCAAAGTGGCTTACATCAACCAATCATTGTCCGTCCGTTAGATTCCGGAAAGTATGAACTGATTGCCGGAGAACGCCGGTTGCGTTCCTTTCAAAAGTTGGGCCGAGAAACCATTCCAGCCATAGTTCGGACGCAAACGGATGAAGAAGCGATGGTCGCAGCCTTTGGTGAAAACCTCCAACGAGAAAACTTTACACCCTATGAAGAAGCGCAAGGCTACGCCAGGCTCGTCAACGAACTAGGGGTGACCCAAGCACAACTGGCTAAACGATTGGGCATTAGTCATCGACGCGTCAGCCATGCAGTCAGTATTTTAGAACTCCCCCAACAAACCCTGGAACGGTTATTTTCTCCTGGCTCTGACGTGACCATGGGTCATGCTGAAGCGTTGTTACCCTTAAGCAAGGACACGTCGCGCCTTCAAAAAGTCGTCGAAAAGCTCGTGGCCAAAAAACTCACCGTCAAACAAATTCGCAAAGAAGTCTCTGGTGAACGTCGAACGCATAGTAGTTTTCAACCAGTTCGGTATAATTTTTTGGGGAAATCACAGGAAAAAGGCTATACCCTCTTAATTCAATTTCGTCCAGATCGACCCTTCGATCATGAACCGATTCGCTCAGCCTTAGCGCTCTTCCAAGATTTTTTGGATCAAAAGATTACTCAAAAGGAATTAATACAAAAGGTTCAGGGATTTAATCATTCACCTCTGTCACCTCCTGATTCTGCATCGACCCAATTTTCTCCACCCGAATAATTCCGGGATTTCTTCCGAGCCATGGAGGAAATGCCTGTATCAGAACATTCAAAAGTTTCAAAACTTACTTTTAGCGCCGTCTTATTTCGGGATTCTTCATCTGTTTCTATGACTTTCGAAAAACATGATGTCTGAATTATTAGGAAAAGTACGAGGATCATTATCATATTAAAAGGCAATTTTGAATGAAGTAGGGTAGTTATCCACAAGTGTAGGGGCGGTTGAAGGAACGGGGAGGGCTGTTGAAGGAAGAACTAGAGGCGCTTGAGGGAAGAATTACAGGGCTGTTGAAGGAAGAAATACGACCGTTGAAGGAACCGTCGTCGGTTGAAGGAAAATCTATCAAAGAATAACTTGTTGAAAATATTTCACAATTTGTTGTGGCTTGTTGGAATTACTCACTCTCTACGTTATAACGTTTTACGTTTTTTTAAATAAACGTATACAGATAAACGTGATGAAAAAACCCGCAAAAAATTCTTCTCAAACCGAACTTTTCACCGAACCTCGGTATCTTCTGGCTGAAAAACAACTAGCCTCTATTCCTTTTTGGGAACCCAAGAAAAAGGGACGAAAAGATCCATCTAATATCAAAGTCGTAGCTCTCACGAGCATGATTCAGGGCGAACCCATCAAGCTTACGCTTAAAGTATTAGCTGGTGGGGATTACGGCTTTCCCAACACCACCGACTTGGAGTTCTTTCGAGCGTTTGAAGATATTCTTACCGAACGTCTGCATCAGCAAGGAGAACTCACAAATCCTATTGGAGTCACCGGACGGGAAATGTTGGCAGCGGTCCATCGGGCTCCAGGTGGTACCGGCTATCGTGAACTGCGCCGGTTTTTCGGAAAGCTTCATGCCTTGTCATTTGAGGTCGAACGAACGCAAGGCCAGAAAAATAAAATGGGGCGCTTCCATCTGTTTCATGCCATGTACCATGAAGGGGAAAAACGAGAGGATGGCACCATTACGGAGATGAATGAAATCGAAGTGGCTCCATGGTATCTCAAAAGTTTGCAAGCCGGTAATTGTCTCGTCATTGACCATGCTCTCTTTCAACGTCTTTCCCTGTCCCTGTCCAAACTCCTACATCAGTTTCTACATGCGCAATTTCATTTTCACCAAGGGGTTGCTACAGAATGGTATACCGACATCGCCAAGAACTGGCAGATGAAAGAATACTCAGCCTTAAGTCGCATCAAGCAACAGTTGGATCCTTCACATGAGGAGTTAAAACGGGTAGGATTTTTGGAGTCGTGGGAATATCTTCCGTTTAAGCGTGCAGGGAAAAAAGTCTATCAAATTCGTTGGCACGCTGGCCCGCAGTGGGTAGCGGTGGAGCAGGTGCAGAAAACTGAATATGGTCTGCCCATGGAACAACCAAGTGAGCAGCTATTGTTTCTTGAAGCCAAACATGAGCAAGCCGAAGCGGAACAGGATCAAGCCAGCCAAGAGGGGACCTTAGTCAGTATCTTGGAAGTGGTTGGCTCAACCGATCGCAAGTATCTCCCCTTCTGGAAGCAAGCCGTTCGAGATTTGCCCCGCAGTGTTATCTATAAGGCCTTGGGGGATATTCGAGAACGCCTACTCAAAGGCGAAAAAATTAAAAACAAAGGCAGCTATCTTCTCACTCTCATGAAGCTCGAAGCCAAAAAACGCGACTTGCCGTGGGCAGTGAAAGAGTAGGGGGAGTGTTCCTGTCTTGCCTCTCCTTTTATTGAGTCCCGATTATCTTAGCGCCTCCCACCTTGACTTATTTCCTCAATTACCCAAGAATCAGCCTATCTTACTTTCCTTTCAGTTTGCCCCAACCTTCAATGTAATAAATGTAATAACTGTAGAAATTTCATGAAGTTCGCATATGAAGACCTGAGCGAGGAGCAGTTCGAGACCCTTATGGTGTTCTTGTGTCAGCGTTTGCTTGGCATTTCCGTGCAGGGCTTTGCTAAGGGGCCTGATGGCGGCCGCGATGCAAAGTTCGTCGGAACCGCTGAAATGCATCCTAGCAGGGCCGATCCATGGGTGGGCACGACTATCATACAGGCCAAGCACACAAACGGTTACAATCGTCATTTCTCCGAGGCTGATTTTTTTAGTACGAAGAACACAACCAATACCATTCTTGGGAAGGAAATTCCCCGTATAAAAAAGCTGTTTAAAGCCAAGCAGCTCGACCACTACATGCTGTTCGCAAATCGGCGCCTGGCTGGCAATGCCGAAAGTGACATTCGGGCCCACATTGCGAAGCAAACCGGGATTTCTGAGTCTTCGATCTACCTTTGTGGCGTGGAGCAGTTAGAGCTATGGCTGAAATCTTTCCCCGATGTTTCGACGAAGGCCAACCTCGACCCCGTCGATTCACCGTTGATTGTTGGGCCCGATGAGTTAGCTGAGGTGGTCCAAGTACTTGCAAAGCAACGCAGCCAAATTTCTGCCGTGATCGACGACCCGCCTACTCCTAGGGTCACGTATGAACAAAAGAATGCCCTTAATAATATGACCCAACCCTATGCCAAGGAGCAGCGGAGACGTTACCTTAAGGAGACATCGCAGATTCATGCTTTTTTAGCCTCACCAGAGAACCTCGATCTACTGCGTCTATACGAATCGGTGGTTGATGAATTCCAGCTCAAAATTATTGCAAAACGCAAAGATTACCAAACTTTCGATGAAGTATTGGAGTACCTAGTAGATCTGCTTTTCAGTCGCGACGCGGTATTGCGTCAGCATGCAAACAAGCGACTGACTCGCGCAGTGCTTTTTTACATGTACTGGAACTGTGACATTGGGGAAGTTGTTAATGCTGAGACTGACTAAGCACTCTCATCCAGATCGTACAGTCATCAATGTGGCGCTGTTACTATTGCAACGTTTAAAGGTGCGTCGCGTGGACGATTACGATAAGTTGCGCAAATATGTGAAAAAGGGTGTCAGCGGCGGAGACGTGCTGTTCCTGCCAGCTTTAAATTTTCTCTATCTATTGGGGCTGATAGACTATCATCCCAAGACTGATGCCGTGGAGTATGTGGGGCCAAATGAAGCTGTCTAAGCTCTATTCGAACAAGCCTAAACTATTCGAACCTGTGGAATTCGTTGCTGGCTTGAATGTAGTCATGGGTGAAATCCGCCTACCCGAGAACCGCGGTAAAGATACCCATAACCTTGGAAAAACCACACTCGGTAGACTTCTCGACTATGGCCTCTTGATGGGCCGCGATGCGAGGTTTTTCCTATTCAAGCATTTTGATCTGTTCAAAGACTTTGTTTTCTTCTTGGAGATTGCGCTTGAGGACACATCGCATATAACAATCCGCCGAGGTGTCAAGGAAGCGACGAAGATCAGCTTCAAGCGGCATCAGGCTGGACATCAGGATTTTTCGACACTTCCTCTGTCTGATTGGGACCATCAGGATGTTGCGTTCGAGCGAGCCAAAGATCTACTGGATGGACTGCTCGACTGGCGTTCGCTCAAACCTTGGCCTTTTCGTAAGTGCATGGGATATCTGCTGCGATCGCAGGATGACTTTCGCGATGTATTCCATCTGCGTAAGTTCGCGTCTGCGCACGCGGATTGGAAACCATTCCTAGCGCATATCCTGGGTTTTGACGCCACCCTCGTCAGTAATCACTACGAAAAAGAAAATCAGCTTGCGGAGAAACAGGCGAAAGCCCAGACCATTAAGACCGAGCTGGGCGGCTCAATTGAAGACATTAGCAAGATCGAAGGTCTTCTATTGCTGAAGCAGAAGGAAGCCGAAAAAAAACAGAAGTTGCTCGATGCCTTCGATTTCCGTGCACAGGACAAAGATCGGACCAAGAATCTTGTCGAGGACACCGACGAACGAATCGCGGCCTTGAATTCCGAGCGCTACTCGCTCAATCAGCGTAAGAAGAAAATCCTAGCCTCATTAGAGGAAGATGAAATTCTGTTCAATCCGGACGATGCGCAACGAATGTTCGAAGAGGCTGGTGTCCTGTTTAAGGGACAGATTAAGAAGGATTTCCAGCAATTGATAGCTTTCAATAAAGCTATTACCGAAGAGCGCCGCGATTATCTTCAAGAGGAACGCGCCGAAGTTGAAGCGGAGTTGAAGCGGGTGAACGCAGAGTTGAATTCGCTGGGCAAGAAACGTTCCGAAGCCCTGACGTTTCTTAGCGGCACTGATGTCTTCGGCAAGTACACGCGAGTATCTGACGAAATTGTGACCCTTCGAGCAGACATTACGTCCTTTGAACGTCGACGCGGCTTTCTGCATCGCCTGCAGGAGCTCCGAACTGAAATCCGCACCTTGGGCGAGGAGTGTGCGCATCTTCAGACAGAAATCGAGGCGGACGTTGAGAAACAGAACTCAGATCAAGACAGCTTATTTTCGGTAATCCGGCTATTCTTCAGCGAGATTGTCGAGGAGGTGATCAATCGCAAGGCATTGCTTAGCGTGTCACCCAACAAGGAGGGCCACCTGGAATTCAAAGCTGAGATTCTTGATGAATCGGGTAATGCCACAAGTGCCGACCTCGGCCATACCTACCGAAAACTTCTATGTATTGCTTTTGACTTGGCGGTACTGCGTGCACACCTCAACGACAGGTTTCCTCGCTTCGTATACCATGATGGCGTGTTCGAGTCCCTGGACGATCGCAAGAAGGAAAACCTGCTTTCTGTAATTCGTCGATACACAGAACTTGGCTTGCAGCCTATAACTACATTGATTGACTCGGACTTACCTGCGCGCTCCCTTGAGAATAGCTTAGTCTTTGAACAAGAGGAGGTCGTGTTGCTTTTACACGACGAGAATCAGCAAGGCCGTTTGTTTAAAATGAAGGCATGGTGAAGACTGAAAAGAGGCAGATTAATTTTTTCGATGCAAAAGGCGGAATCGTTGTATATAGGGGTAGCAGAGCAAAATTGTGCCTGAAGGGCCTGTCGTGTCTATGCGGCCGGTAACATCATCCACGGAATTTTAGGCATACCTCGCCCCTGCTTTTTCGATCGCCATTTCTGCTTTTCTTTCCTGAATTGATGCGCGAGTGCAACTTGTGATTCCCCTTGGTCTTGCCGCGGGGTTTTTTATTCTCTGCGATAGTCACCCGCGTGTTCCAAAGTACTAGGGATGTTTGCATAGGGAGTACTCGTTGCTTGAACCTTCGATGACCCCGCTCGATGGGATTGGTGGGATGGAGGTCTGGTTTCCGAGGTCCACAGTACCGCAAGAAGGGTCCTTGCAAAATGCCAAAACGCCTGGTGATCATTTTCTGTGGGGCGCATGTGTTGTTGGGGAGCCGGCAGGGGCGACAACCCACCAAGTTTTCACTCCAGTGAGTGTGGTTACAGCAAAGAGAAGTGGTCCCCAATTTTTAGACAGTTTGCTAAGTGAAATTTCTGCAACTCCTTAGGCTGCTGTTTCAACCGGTGGAGTGCCCCCCCAAACATAAACCATCTGATATTTTAGGTTTTCCTCAACCAGAGGAGGACGGACATGAACTCCGAATCCGGCTCACTCGGAAAAAAAGAAGGGGGAGGGGTTGACTCTGCTTTAGAGAAACAGACCCAATAAGGGGGCTATCTCATGAAGTTGTTGTGCCTGGAAGGCAAAAAGCGGAAAGTCCCCTGGGCGGAACACCTCTAAGTCGGTTCACCAAGGCCTTCATTGCTTCCCCGTGCCGCAAGGCGCAGGAAGGCTGGGAGTTACTATGTGGCGACAAAAAGTCTTACATCTGCAGGCCCGCCCACGGGGCCTCCATCTTGTCACGGAGGAAATTGTCCGACAGCTGCCGGAACTCTCTCAGATCCAAGTGGGCTTGTTGCATGTGTTTCTCCGGCACACCTCGGCGTCGTTAACGCTCAATGAAAATGCCGATCCCTCCGTTCGGACGGACTTTGAGTACTGCTTGAATCGTCTCGTTCCAGAAGGGGATCGCGCCTATGCGCATATCACAGAAGGGGCGGATGACTTGCCCGCGCATCTTAAGAGTAGTCTCTTAGGACAAGCGGTGACGATCCCCATCACCAACGGCACCTTAAATTTAGGGGTCTGGCAAGGCGTGTACTTAGGAGAACACCGCGACCAGGGTGGTTGCCGTTCGGTGGTGGTGACGATTCAAGGAGAATGAGCTCCGAAAATGGGGCAATTTCCGTATGAACTTGTTCCAGAACAGGAATTCTCAGAAAATTTTTCACATTAGCTTTCAGGGCAGAGAATAATTCTGGTTGAACCATCTCTATGTACCACACACATTATTAGTGAGTGGCTACACCGAATCGTGCCAGCAGAGCTGATCACTCTCGCTGCTTATTTGCCGCTCGCTATTGGTTCCTTCTTGTAGTTCTGTTTCTGTCCTCCGGTTGGTGACGTGCCTCTTCGGGTTTTGCGAAAGAGACCATTCACCAACTTAAAAGGAGGACATCATGAAAATTTACACTTCTTTCGCAAATTCACTCACCAAGCTTCTGGGCAAAGACCAGGCAGTAAAACTGACCGTTGATGGGTACATGCCCTTAGGCATTGAGCGCATTGGCACAAGTGGTGATGGTCATAAGCTTGTGGCCCTGGCCCATACCGGCCTTCGAAACGGTGATGTCATGTATGACTCTGAAATGGTCTTTCGGTTCATCGATATGGGTGAAGTTCAGGTCGCCGAGCCGATCTCATTTCGTAACGATTATATGGGCATCCATCAGGAGGTCTATCGCTACAATGACGAAGGCAAGGCAACCGATGTCAACACGCGCTTGAAAGCTGAATTAAAATCCTTTTCCCGGACCTGGTTCCGCAACCTGAAGGAGCAGGGTTTCTTCTCGCCTCAGGCCATCAGGCATCGTCTTTCCTAAACCGTATTCCTATAGCCCCTGATCGTTTCGGCGGTCAGGGGTGTTCTTTTGCTCTATATCAGGTTTATCAACAAAAGGCGTCACTTAAGATTTTCCGCATAGTGGTAATGGCCTTGCTGTAAGTCTCTCTCCTTGATGTGTCCTCACTTTTTCACATCAGGCAGGGCCATCTCCCTTTGGCGCTAAAAAACGTAGAAGGGTTTTTCCCCTGTATTTTTCTTTCTCCTCATATTTCTCAATAGAATTTCTTCACAAACAAACCTCAATGACTTGAGGTTTGCCCTCCCTGTTTCCGACTTGCTGGTTGGGCTTGAAATTATTCACCGATTTTGCTGTCATAGACGTATACAAGGGAACAGGCTTATCGAGCTGTGATGAGAAAAGAGCCATTTAATCATAGGTACCACAAGCGCATACAGTCGTGTAATTTCAGTTACTGTTTCGTCAGTAGAACGCGTCACTTAGATAATCAATTGAGAACAAGCTCATTAAAGCGTTAGTTTTTTAGGCACTTCGGATCTTTTCGAGGCGGACATTTTTATCCGATTCTCCAACTCCAAGTTTTAGGGTTGGAATATTTCTCCTTATATATTGAATGGTTAGATTTTCAATATCTTGACGTCGAGCCCTGATTTTTACACTTGATCTTCGCTAAGCCAGGGGAAACAGGAGTAGAAAATGAAAGATGCGAACAACATTCGATCTAATTCCATAAAGCGAATGTTTCAGTTCATTGGATCATTCCTAGTGTTCAATCTAACAGTAATGCCCTTGGGCCTTCTTTTGGCAATGGAATCATTTGTAGTTAAGGAGGGCACACAGTACTACGAGGAGAAAACACCCAATAACGCGACTTATAAGACCTTTACTGAACCTACAGCTGTAACTCAACTGGAGGTGCGTGGCGACTATAGCGTGGTTGTACCAATAACTAAAACCAAGGGCAATCGAAAGAAAGTATTAGTGGCCAATAGCGATTTGACGAGAGAGGTTACATTTCCTGGAGTTGTAACTGAGTTGGAAAGTTTATTTTTTGATCCAGAACACTTGGCCTGGGAATTTGACCGAGCAAAGACCTGGGAAGAACTTCTTGACAGTGTTGATGAGCGAAGTGAGGAAGGATATATGCCTCTTAAAATTGAAGCTTCCCCTTGGTCAGTGGGAGCTTCTCATTGGGATGTGCTCTGGATTTCTAACTTTGATCAAAGGACGTGGGAAATTCTACCCAATGTGTCTGCCAATAAGGTGAAGCAAGAGATTACGGCCAGGAGGAAACAAGGGTTGCGATTGGTCGACCGTGAAGCGCCTGGCCGAACCGACGGCAAAGAAATCCTGATATTTCATGAAAATAAAGAACAAGTGGAATGGACGACTATTAAAACCTCTGAGAGTGAATTTTTTGAAAGGTATATTGCAAAAAGGAGAGAAGGGTTTATTCCATTTCGATTTGAATCCCTCCGGGGAGTTAACCTCTATGTCATCCTGATTAAAACCAAGACAACGCTGGACTATAGATTTGAAGTGAATTGGCCTCTAGAAGATTTTAACAAACTGAATAACCAATATGTGGCAGAGGGCTTTCGCCTTCATGATATGGAACATATTCGGGGCCCATGGACAGGGAGCGGCTTCGAGGATCGGTATTATGGTATCTGGATTCCAAATCCCAAGCATCGCAAGACAGTTGTGATCCCGTGGACATTCGACTCTCTCTCTCGGTCAAAAGAGCATTTTAGCGAGATGGTCAATAAAGGTTATAGGCTAATTGATTTCCATTATGACCGAAAGGTCTCCCCAATGGAGACTAGACGTGAGATATGGCAAAGAAGGTCTAGAGCAGAACCGGGGAGGGAAGCCTGCGAAATGATGCCGGCTCTTTTTGAGCATGTGGATTATAAGGGTCGTGTCATAGCCATTGATCACGACATACCAGACCTCCATCACTTTCAGTATGAATTTGGCGATTCAGCCTCTGCTGTCTGTCTCCCATCAGGTTGGGAAGTTACACTTTTTCGACACATAAACTATGAAGGTGCCCAGCGCACTTTACGAGGTCCCGATCAAGATCAAGACCTTCACCAGATCTCCCTCAACGGAAATTTACATTGGGGCGATCAAGTTAGCTCTGTTCGCGTCACTCCTCCACCGCCACAGAGAATCATGGAGGAAGGGTTGTATAGCTACTGGTATCCCATAGATGACCCCGACAAGTTTGTCGACAATGCGAATAAGGCCTTCCAGTACCATATGGCCAACGGACTGCGCTTATTTAAAAAAGGCAGTCTCCATCCATCATTAAGGGAAATTCAAAAAGCGCAATCCCTATTTGATGAAACCATGGCTGATGTGTTTTCTGACTCTTTTCCCTCAGATCTGCGGACGGAGTTATTAAAAGATCTTGTAGACGTCTTCCACAACTGGAAGCGGACCGACACATCGCCCGAAGATATCTTCAATGAAGTGTTAGCCAAAACTACTGAACATCCCCTCAGCAGTAAGTTTAAGGGGCAACAGGCGGGATTTCCCTATTATTATCTTATTGCAAAATTTTGGATACCGCTCTTAATCAGCGATATCCATTTAGAATCTGGAAATTACGCTTTGGCTCTTCAGCATCTATTCCAAACCTATTCCGAACCCTCTTTTTATCGAGCAAACCCACTGAACCATTTTGAAGACATGATAGGGAAGAGATATGGGAACGATATTCCTCCTGGGGCCCCCTCAGGTGTTATTTCTCAAGCGATCGATGAGGGTATGTTTGGAAAATTCCCGGGAGATTCCCAGAATCAGTATCGCATCCAATTGCATCGGATTGAAGTGGCACTGGTAAAGCAGAAAATTGCCGCTGTATATGCCAAGTGGGGAGATAAACTCTACAGACAGAGCCAAGGGGCCAAAAACCCAGACCAAGTCAAAAAAGAAGCCAAGACCAAATTTCTCCAAATTCTTCGCATATTTCCCAACACGTGGATGAAAGCCGTGGATGAAACCATAGCCCCCTTGCTAGTTGGCGAGGAAATCATCGAGTTAGGTCTTCATCCCAGAATTCTTCAGATGGTCTACCTGGCGGATGTCCAACTACAAAAACTCAACGCAAACTTAAACTATCTCGGGTACCCTGACGACTATGTCCCATTATGGAGTTATTCATTTCTCCGTAAAACCGCCAAGGAGTTTCTGACTCTGGGTAGAGAGTTGGACCGAGACGCTCTTTCTTTTTTTGAAAAAGGAGAAGCAGCCCAAGAACAAAATATTTTACTTCAAAGAAATCTTGCTGCTGGTCAGCGGGCGGTCCAACTTGAACAATTGCGTGTGACACTCGAGAAGGACACGGTCAAAATCAGTAAACAAAATAGAAACCTCGCTCGTTTACGAGTAAAAAACAAGGGGGAGCAAATACGAGAATTTGCTGATTCCTGGGGATTAAAAACGGCGAAAGAGCTTGCCAATATGAGCGAAATAGAAAAAAAATTTTCTAATCAAGGGCTCAATAATCTTTTGGGGTTTTCTCATTCTGGTGGCATTCAGAAATCTAGTGCCGGGAAGGTAGCACTTCAGGACACGCTCAGCGGCATCCCTTTCGTTAGTGGATATTTCGGAGGAGGGATACGTCAAAAAGAACGCAAATTGACATTATTCCAGATGGAGCGAGAAAAAGCGGAACTCACATTAGCAACTGACCTTGCTAACGCTGAAGTGCAAAGAGCAGAACTGGGAGTTGAAATAGCCAAGAAACTACTTCGAATCTCTCAACTCGATTTAACAACTAAGGAATATCAGCTGCAATTCTCACAAGATAAAGTGTTAAGCGAGGAATTCTGGATTGAACTGTCGAAGGAATTGCAGGAAAAAGCTCGCCAATACCTTGCCTACGGTAACACCTTAGCGTGGTTAAGCCAACAGGCATTCGCTTTTGAAGAAAATCAGGACATCAACCTTATTCGGTTTGATTATATCTCATCTGATGACAGGTTGGCGTCCGATCAGTTGTTGCTGGATTTGCATACCATTGAAATTCAGCGCATTACCGCCCGAAAGCAGAAAACCTCATATGAAACTTTTTTATTTTCCCTTCGCGACCAAAATTTCCTCAATTTGCATCAACTTCGAGAAACTGGGAAAACCCAATTCACCATCACCCAGGAACAATTAGATCGAATGTTTCCTGGTACGTATAACCGTCAAATTGAGAGTGTCAACGTGACCCTTCTGGCGCTCGCTCACCCCCTGGGAATTCATGGCCGATTGACCAAGAAGCCATATTCTCTGCTGAAGACTTCCATGTCGCCACAAACGGAGCGTCAATCAAGGTTTGTCCCTGATTGGATTACGTTTACACGGTCTCCGGATCCGGAGTCTGTATATCGTCTACGAATGGTAGCTACTCCTCAAGAAACCATGTTTTTCCCTGATTCTTCTCGTTCCTCGACCAGGAATGTAGAAGAGGAACCTTCGCCCTTATTTCACGGGCACGGTGTATCGGGCAGTTGGACTCTAGAGCTTCCTAAAGAGGCCAACGCCTTTGAATATGATACGCTTTACGATGTTGCGATCACTATCGAGTTTTCCACTTATTATGACGAAACCTTGCAAGCAATTATCGAAGAAGAACGACGGAAGTGGGCCGGACTAGGAATAACGCCTCAGGCCGAAATAGTAGGCTTCTCACTTCACGAGGAATTTCCGGATGAATTTTATCACATGCACAACCCCCAGTCTCAGTCCGAGTTTTATGACAAACATCTATTGCTTGTTGTTCCAATAAAACCGGAGTTTGTTCCGTCTCATCATGTCGGACATTCCCTTACCGAATTTCGGCTTGCCATTGTTGGCAATCAAGGTGTTCTTCCGATTAAGGCCAAAGTCACCAACGCAGGGCTTAACCGGAAAAATCAGGTGCGAGTCGAAATGGGTCGAGTGTTCTTTGACGGTCAGGATATTACAACGGATGCCAACGTATTAAATTCGCTGAATTGGTTTTCAGAATTTGAGACAGTTCAAGATGAACAGAACCAAGATATTTCTGGGATCATGATTGCAGAGAACCTTGGCCAACAAGGAGCAATCCCGTTTGATTGGTGGTTAGTACGGATCGATGCTAAAGACAATCAGGACCTCCGGATGCCCGGGAAAGAGACGTTTGATTCCGAAAAGGTCAACCAGATCCAAGACGTCATAATGCAGCTGGGCTATACCTATCAAGTGAAGGGTGATGCCCCAACGACGTTGTGGGCGGATTTCGAAGATGATGATAGTGCTCTCACATTTTATGGAAAAGCACCGTTTGTGATAGGGCAAGAAATAAGACAGCGAGAGGGGAAAGAACCTCGGAGCCTCCCATTGGGGGCACAAGGCCATTGGAGACCTGGCCAAGTAGGCGTTTGGAAAAGAGAAGCAAGGAAATCGAACTCCTTCATTAGCTATACCACTGAGACCCAAAGAACATGGGGGATACTCCAAACATCTCCTGCGTACTTCTTCCCAGAATTGTTTGCGACTAACTATGAGATTTCATGGCTAGCTACTCCCTTGGAAGACCAGATGAAATTACAGATATGTTTGATTGACCAAGAGAATGGCTGTAACTATCAAAGTCGCTTTAATATGGAGCTTGTGGAGCAAGACAACGACGTATCTACATGGAAACTAGATTTAGGAGGATCAGAAAAGAAAGCAAATATCCTTCTTCCTCGTGCAAGGTTTCTTCCCTGGCGGCTCAACGTTCAAGCCGTTCAGAAAAGGGGAAAGCCTGCTCGAAAAATTGAACTGTATGCGAACGACGAACTACTCTATCGCTATTGGGATTTACGACCATGGCCTGAAATTGGTGGCCTGCAAATAGGCACCACGGGAAAAGCTGAATTTGATGATATTAAGATATCTCAGTTAGGTCAGACAGGCGGATAGCTGCTTGATAATCGGAAGAGATGTAGATACTGCGATTACCGACAGCAATTCACGAAGGAGAAGTTTTGGGAAAATTGCTCGACAGCACGGGGATGGCTTACTCATACGAATTGATCAGCCAGTTCAAACCAGCCCAACCCCGAGCTAGAAATTCTGGCAAAGAAACGGAAGGCAATACTGAATAAACCGGCTTTCACTTCTCGGCGACTAAACAGTTGAAGGAGTAACTATCAAAATGGGCGGGCATGGAACGGCAAAACTAAAATCAAAGGGCTGGGAGAAATCGTGTTGCGTGCTCATTCAGTTGAGACACTCGTGAATTTCTACAGGGACGTTGTCGAATTAAAGATTATTCTCACTTCGTACGATTTGGACGTTCTTCGAAATCGCAGAAGGGCATGGTGGGTATACCCAAACATTAGCCATAAGTCCTGCCGACTCTCCACTCTGGAATGATCTCGTCACACCTGATTTGCCAGATCCAGGAAAATCTACGATTCACCATTTTAGTTTTAACTTGCTAGCGGACGATTTTGATGAAGAAGTCAAACGTCTCACCGATAGAAAGGTAAAAGTCCAAATTAAGGATCACCCAGATTTAGGCTGGCGCTCGGCGTATTTTCTTGATCCCGAGGGTAATACGTTCGAGTTCGTGTGTTACATGGATTCATTCCGTTCAACTAAAGAGTCACAATAAAAACCGTATGAGAAAAGGATTCAACATCAGGTTCCTATTTTAGGTATAGATAAGGTGAAAGTTCATTCCCTACAGTAAGGGAGAGAATTCGATAAAGGTTGAACGTCCATGGCTAGAAATCAGGAAGATTTCGGTAAGCCTGAATTAACTCGCCGAGAGTTATTGAAGACCTCAGGTGCAGTGGTGGCGGGAGCGACGTTAGGGGTTGGTCTGGGGGAGTTGCCACCGGAGAGTCAGGCGCAGGCGACTGGTGGGGGCGGGAAGCAAAGTGCGGGGAGTGTGTTGTCCCTGCCCAAAGGCGGGGGAGCTGTCAAAGGCATTGGTGAAACGTTCTCTCCTAACCCGTTTACTGGGACAGCTAATTTCACGGTTCCTATTTCCACTTCGCCTGGTCGTGCGGGTTTTGGGCCGGAACTCTCTCTTCAATATAGCTCTGGAAACGGCAATGGGCCTTTTGGATTGGGCTGGGCTCTTTCTGTTCCTCAAATCAGTCGAAAAACCGAAAAAGGTATTCCTCAATATCAGGGAAACGATACCTTCTTGCTCTCCGGAGCCGAAGACCTGGTTCCGCATAAAGATTACCCGCGGGTCGAACCTAAATTTTTAGGCTTTCGTATTACCACGTATCGGCCACGAGTTGAAGGATTATTTGCCCGCATTCAACGGTGGCAATGGATTGGTGGTAAAGATCCTGATGGTAAGGATCTGGAATTGGACAAAGGGCTCAGTTCAGATTTCTGGCGTATCACGACCAAAGACAACATCACCAATCTCTACGGCTGCACCCCTAACGCCTGTCTTCATCATCCGAAAAAACCAGGGGAGATCTTTCAGTGGTATCTTCAATTCACTTATAACGCAAAGGGAAATTATATCCATTATCAGTATAAGGAGGATACAGCAGACAACCTTCCCAATGTGCCCTATGAAGAACATCGTCGAAAAGAGCAGTCACAAGTGTGGCAGCGGTATCTCAAACGTATTCGTTATGGCAATCTCAAACCCCTGAGCCAGGAGGTACAGGCTAGTCCAAAAGAACTTGGTGATACACTGTTAAGCTTAGAAGTGCCCAATCTCAATCATACACTCCATTTCTTTGAAGTTGTCTTCGACTACGGGGAGCATGGGGATATTGAACCCTGGCACCCTCCATTGAAAGTCGAGGAGCGGTGTCGCGAGCCTGAGCAACCTATTCCCTATCACCAAATCATTACTGCCGATATCTATTCCGCAAAACATCCATGGCGATATCGGTCTGATCCCTTTTCTTCCTATCGTGCGGGTTTTGAGATTCGTACCTACCGTCGATGCCAACGAGTCTTGATGTTTCACAATGCCATTCCGGGTAAAGAGACCCCAGTATTGGTGAAATCCACAGACTTCAAGTATCAGGAAGATCCATACACCTGTGTTTCGTGTCTGAAATCCGTGACACAGCGAGGCTATCGAAAACCGATGTCAGAGAATACAGAAACGAGTGATGCGGGCACAGAGGAGGAAAAAACAGAATGGTATGAGTCTGAGGAACTGTACCTTGGTGAAGCGGGAGTGAAAAGCCAAGACTATCATATTGGTTCATTCCCACCTGTTGAATTCGGCTATACGTCATTCAAGCCAAACAACCAGAAATTTCAATCCTTCGATGCTGTGGGAGGAGATCTTCCTCCTCGGAGTCTAGCCGACCCAAACTTTGCGCTTGTTGATCTCTTTGGGACGGGCCTTCCTGATGTTGTCCAGACTTTTTCAAATAACTATTTTGTGTGGCGGAATTTGGGGAATGGCCAATTCGATATGCGTCGTCCCCTCAAAGATCAACCGGCTGGGATCACACTCGATCAAGAAGGCGTAGGATTTGGCGATATGGCTGGCGATGGACGAGCCGATCTCCTCATCCACCAAGGTCCCAAGTGGCATTTCTACGAAGCGACCTATCAGGGGGGATGGAAAAAGGCGCATTTCTACAAGCAACAACCCAGCTTTTCACTTAGCGACCCCAACGTTCGCATGGTGGATCTGACGGGCGATGGGAAGAGTGATGTGCTACGAGCCGATGATCGTCATTTCACATATTTCCCTTGCTTGGGAGAGGAAGGTTTCGGCAAGCACAAAATCTTTCGGCGGCGACACAAGCTAGAAGATTTCCCTGATGTGTTTTTCAGTGACCCACGCGTCCGCCTGGTTGATCTCTCAGGGGATGGCCTGACGGATATTGCTCTGGTTCATTCCGGGCGTATTGACTACTGGCCAAACCTCGGACATGGAGAATGGGGCGCACGGGTCACCATGCAGAATACCCCACACTTCGGAGCCAACTTTGATCCCCGGCGCTTGCTGTTTGCTGATATAGATGGCAGCGGCCCGGCAGACATGGTCTATGTCGAATCCGGTCAGGTGAAATTCTGGCTTAACCAATCCGGCAATGCGTGGAGTGAAGAACAATTCATTCATGGAACACCCCAAGTGACCGACCTAGATTCATTGGAAGTTGCCGATATGTTCGGCTCGGGGACCAGTGGGATTCTTTATAGTACGGATTATCGCGGACTCGGTCGGAGTAACTATTGGTATTTAGACCTCACAGGTAGCAGCAAACCTTATGTCCTTACAGAAATGACGAATAATTTAGGTGCCACGACGCGAGCTGAATACTCGACCTCGACCCAGGAATATCTTGACGATCTCCGAAACTACCGACCGTGGATTACCACACTCCCATTTCCGGTCAAAGTGCTCAAAAAAGTCGAAGTCATCGACCATATTGGGAAATCCAAATTGGTCACCACCTATCGCTATCACCATGGCTATTACGATGGAAGAGAGCGAGAATTTCGTGGCTTCGGCATGGTGGAGCAGACAGACTCTGAAGTGTTTAAAGATTTTTCCAAGAAGACACTTCATGACCATTCGGAAAGACTCGACAATATCAACTCCGCGTTCCACGTTCCTCCGGTTTTGACCAAAACCTGGTTTCATACAGGCGTCTTCTATGAAGAAGACATCACCACTCCGCTGGGCAATACCTTCAATGCGGAACATCTGCTCGAGTATTATCAAGAAGACTACTACAACAAGGACCCTTGGGCGTTTCGATTAAAGGGAGACGTTCTAGAATCGGGCAAAAATCTCAATGTTCCCCACCTACATCTGGCCTACCGTGCCCTGCGCGGCTCGGTTCTTCGTACGGAAGTCTACGCGCTGGATGAGACAGAAAAAGCTGAAAATCCTTACACCGTCACAGAAAGTCGGTATCAAGTCAAACGCTTGCAGCCCATCAAAGCCAGTGAGAAAGAATTTCTGCCGGTCTTTTTCCCCTTTAAAAAGGAAACACTCACCTATCATTACGAGCGCAACCCCTTAGATCCTCGCCTCGCGCATGATGTCACTTTGCATGTGGACGAATATGGCAATGTCACCCATGCCGCCTCCTGGGTATATCCGAGACGACCGGAATTGACTGCCACGGGGAATCTATCTACAGCGCCGTCCAACCGGGATTCCACATTGAAAGACTATAACGAGCAATCCCGCTTCATGGGAACATTGACCAGAACACAACTCGTAAATCCTTCAACACCCCCAAAGCCCGAGACTGAAGCAGAGCGTGCAAAGTTCATGAAACACGTGACGAGTGATCCTTGGTTGGCCGGAGTCCCTTATGAGACCCAAACTTTCGAAATCCACAAAATGACTTGGGATTGGGCCTGTTATGCAAAGGGCCGAACCAACCCAATTGATGAAACCTGTCAAGAGAGGTTCCGAAAACCCTTTTCCGAAGAGGCAATATCCCAACTGATCAGAAATGATGAGGGAAAAATACGCAATGAACTGACGTTTAAGCCGTATACGCAAGATATGACTGATCCTACACTGTCCGATCAGCCTATGCTCCGTCTCATCGATTGGTCACAAACTTACTTCAAAAAAGACGAAAAAGCAGAAAGCCTTCAAGAGGAAGGACGTTTGGTGCTGGGGACTATCGAATCGCTTGCCCTTCCCTTTGAATCCTACCAAGCCGTATATCCGAAAACAGAGTTTCTAGGAATATATGGCACCAGTGTCACTGGTGAAATTCTAAAGACCTTCGGAGGATATGTGGAATTGCCACCTCAGGGGAGCACAGGAAACCCCTATTGGTGGATCCCGTCAGGGCGGCAAGCCTTTGATGGGGAGAAGTTTTATCAACCGACAACCACCCAAGATCCCTTCGGCAAACAAACCACCTTGACCTATGATAATACAGCTGTAGGAGAGACGACCCCTGGCCAATTTCAGGCATTCTGGTTGTTGGTCAAATCAACGACTGACCCTGTTCAAAATATGATCATGGCAGAGAATGATTATGTCGTGCTGCAACCCAAGAGTATCACCGATCCGAATGGCAACCAACCACAAGTAGCATTCGATCCACTCGGTCTGGTCGTAGGGACCGCAGTCATGGGCAAGGGGCCGAACCCAACAGAAGGAGATTCGTTAGAAGAATTTTCCCCGTATGTGACGCAGGAGGATCTCGGGGAATGGGTTGAATCAGATAAGCCGAACAAGCAGGCCTGTGAATGGTTAAAAACAGCCAGCACTCGACTCATCTACGATCTGTGGCGGCCCAAGCGAACGATTCAAAAAGACGACAACGGGACGATAAAAGCGGTACAGCCGGCGGTCGTGGCCACCATTTCCCGGGAACACCATGTTTCGCACCCATTAGTAGCAATATGTTCGGACGAGAATGATTTGCCCATACAACTCAGTTTCACTTATTCCGATGGCTTTGGTCGTGAAATTCAAACCAAAGCCCAAGTTGAATCTCATGTAGCTGATCCAGACACGCCGCGTTGGCTAGGCTCAGGTTGGGTAATCTTCAACAATAAGGGAAAGCCTGTCCAACAGTTTGAACCATTTTTTGCAACAGACCACACTTATACCCCAGGAACGGAGCCTGAAGCTAAGCAAGGGGTCAGTTCCACCCTGCTATATGATCCTTTGGAACGAGTCGTGGGGACCCTGCATCCCAATCATACCTATGAAAAGGTGGTATTCGATCCCTGGCGGCAAGAAACCTGGGATGCCAATGACACCCTTCTTTGTGGGCTCAGTAAAGAGGAAATGAAAGAGTTAGAAGCTTCGAATGGTGAGGGAGGTCCCACACCCAAATATTATGATCCCACGCAAGATCCCCATATCGGATCATGGTTGGCCAAGCTAGGCGCGACCATGTATTCGCCCACATGGTATCAATCCAGAATAGATAAGATCTTACCAGAGGAGCACTGCTCCAATGTGAAAATCAGAAAAGCTGAACACTGTGCGGCACGACAAACAGAAGACCATGCCGCCACGCCCACCATCACGCATTTGGAGAACTTTGGCCGTGCTTTTCTGACGGTTGCAGACAATGGAAAGAAATCAGATGCCGAGAAAAAAGAATTCTTTCAAACATACACCACGTTTGACATCCAAGGGAATGACCTCAAAATCCGAGATCCTCGCAGCATCGAGGCCTTTAAGCATACCGTGGATATGACTGGACGCAAATTGAAGATTCTAAGTGTTGATGCAGGTGCGAAATGCTTATTGCCAGATGTCGCTGGCAATCCCATTTGGTCAAAAGATGCCAATGAAAACGAAGTAGTCATTCATTACGATGCTTTACGCCGTCCTGTCCAAACACATGTGAAAAGTAAAGTTCACGGTTCAAATACCTTTGAG
This sequence comes from Nitrospirales bacterium, assembly GCA_965223685.1. Lineage (GTDB taxonomy): Bacteria > Nitrospirota > Nitrospiria > Nitrospirales > UBA8639 > Nitrospira_E. The sequence goes on along the minus strand of CBDCXG010000001.1, from coordinate 26,603 downwards.
CAGTACGTAGCCGAAGTCAGGTTCTACGGCGATGGTTCACAAGCATTAACTGTTACAGGGAATAGCCCAGAGTCTTGCAATCTTCGAGGGCAATTGTGGAAAGTCTATGATGGGGCCGGGCTCGTACACAATGTGAGCTATGATTTCAAGGGCAATCTTACGACCACGGAGCGTACACTTCTTGCGAATCCCATGGCTCAAGTCCGTTGGAAAACTAGAGAAGAATCAGGAAATCTTTTTGGGTTTTCTGTACTTGATGAAAAAGATTTGGTTGATCTCTTGGAAAAGGAAGAGCAAGAAAAACTCAAATCCTTCCAACTCACGACGACATTCGATGCCCTCAATCGTGTGATCAAACGGCAGGAACCGGATGGCAAAACGATCAAAACCCCAACTTATAATAAACGGAACCTCTTGCAGGGATTAAAGGTGGTTCCAACTGAAAGTCAGGAGATGGTTGTCAGGCACATCACCTACAATGAACAAGGGCAACGGCTCTCTATCACCTTTGGGAATGACGTAGAAACCACGTATGAATATGATCCTGAGACGTTTCGGCTGCTCGCCCTGACCACGAACAGAGGGAAATCAGCCAGGGGGACAAAGCGCCTTCAGGCTCTCAGATACACGTATGACCCAGTCGGAAATATAATTTTAATCAAGGATGATGCTCATCAAGATGTTTTTAATCATAATGATATCATTGAGCCCGAGAGTAACTATACCTATGACCCGACCTATCGATTGACCCGAGCTACAGGTAGAGAGCATGAGGCTATGTGGGCTTGTCATTATCGAGCGTTGTCAACAAAATCCACCGAGCATATCCCATTAACGAACCAGCCCAAGTCCAATGGCCAGGCATTAGGGAATTATGTGGAAACATACACTTACGACCGTGCAGGAAATATTGAAAAAATTGATCATCGGAATAAGGCAAGCGGGGAAAAATGGGTTCGTACCCAGGCATACGACACGAACAGCAATCGCCTGAAATCCAGCAATCCTGAATGTCACAATCACGCGGTATTAGATTATTTGAGTGTTCACGATGCCAATGGCAATATCAAAAAATTCCCTCATCTCCCAGAGTTACAATGGGACTATAAAAATCAGCTCATTCAGGTCCAGTTGAATGATGCCTCGAATCCAAACAGGGCCTATTACCAGTACGATAGTGCTGGTCAACGGGTCAGGAAATTTCTTAAAAAAGAAGAATGTACCGAAGAGCGAATCTACCTTGGAGAGTTTGAAATTTACAGAAGAAAGAAATGCTGGACCTTAGATAATCCAGTCCCAGATGTCACGCGGCACACGGTTCATGTCATGGATGATCAAAGTCGTGTCGCATTGATTGAACGGAAACTAAACCCTTCTGATGAACAGCAAATGCTGTCTGAACGAATTCGCTGCCAACTCACCAATCATTTGGGATCAAGCGTTGGGGAGATAGATAGCACGAAGGATGCGGGCTGGATCTCCTACGAAGAGTACTATCCGTATGGCGGCACGGCCTATCTTGCGGCAAAGAAAGATGACAAAGAATTTGCATTTCACCTCAAACGCTATCGCTATAGTGGAAAAGAGCGGGATGATGAAACAGGGCTCTACTATTATGGAGCACGATATTACGCGCTGTGGATAGGAAGGTGGTTAGGTACAGATCCAGCTGGGATAACAGATGGTCTTAATCTATATGCATTCGTAAATCTAAACCCGTTAAATAAGAAGGACATTCGTGGTACATCCAGTGAAAATGTCCTTGCTCCAGAAAATGAGGAAAGTGCATCAAATTTAGCCAACTCTGACGCTGAGAATCTGAACAATAAATCAAGCTCGGAACAACAAGCAGACCTTAATTCTGATGATTCTAATGGAGGAATTGAGGTAGCAGGAGAAAAAGTTACAGGTGAGCCAAGTTGGCTTCAAAAGCTAACGGGTCGGGAAGATGTTGCGAATAGGGAAGCAGTTAGACAGCATATTCGAGAAAAATATCTGCCAGAGTTTAAAAAGGTCTGGAATGAGCGTATAGGATTAAATGAAACTAAGATAGAATTGGAAAATCTCGGTAATTCTGCCTATAAAGAATGGCAGCAGAAGAGGGTTGAAGCCACTCAAAAACAGTTGGAAGTATTTGGAGATGTGTTCATTGATGTAATGACTAGGATTTATTCAGACGACAAAGTCTGGGGAAAAATTATGGTATCTGCATCAAAATGTAATACGGCAGCATGTGTTGCCGAAAGAAAAAACACTTCACAAACAATTGAAAGAAATTTAGATAAGCTTAAGTCAACTGATCCAATAAAGTTGTTTGATTATTTATTTGATCTGTCTTTAGCGCATATAGAGACGGTTTCCCGTGGATTTGAAGTGAGAACTGAGCAATTCCGGCTAATGCCTTCATTTTTAAGGGAGGCATTTAGCGAAATAAAAACACCAATGTACCCGTTAGGTGGATCAAAGGGTGTCCTGGCTGTTCTTGAATTAAAGCCCAAATCACTGGAACCAGCCAAGCATCTCCGTAAATGGGAATAGTAGTATTTTTATTTTGCAGATAACTTTCCTCCTGCGATTGGCGAGAATCATAGAAAAGGGACGGGACTTTTGTTGTATGTTTTCGAATGTCAGAGATGTGTATCAGGTCTTGTAACCACACATTCTTATTGATGGACCGAAACGCACTCATAATTATGGCATTAGGAACCTTTTACTATTGACAAAACATTTTGGATTGGTATAGGAACGCTGAATTTAAGGCGCAAGTCTTGCTTGGGCATTCCTGAGTTTCCTCACCGGTTCTGTTTTTATCAAAAAAAAACCGAACTCTACGAACTCACTAGCCTGTTCGGTCCAGAAACCTGGGTATTTCTTTTCCTTGCAGTTCTATCCCTTCTTTCGGCAATCGTATGCTCGTTAAATTGCCTACGTTCACGACTAGCAGATCCGGACGATCTCGTTAAAAATATCAAGGCGGTTAACGACGACGAGGGAAACGTTAAGCCAATGCCAGAGACGTTGTTTTTCTTTGGGATGATTGCAAAGTTCCAAAATCGAAAAAAGTTTCAGAAACGCATGGCTCAATTTACGTTAGAGGATGAAGTGCAAGCCTTAACTTTCCAAATTTTTCATGTTTCAACGAATGTCTTGAGAAAGCACATGTGGGTCAATCGCGGGTTTGTATGGATTGTTCTGGCCATTGCATTTTTTCTCGCTGCTGGAGTGACGTACTTGTTGCGGGTACTAATTTGAAAGGGAGCTTCTGTCGACCGACCGTCTCAGGGCCGTATGGTTAAAAAACTCATCCGGCCATGTGGCACTATTATAGGATTGAAAAAACCACCCAATAGCTCCAAAAGTAGCCAAGATTCAAGCAGAGGCCATGGCCCGAATATTTCATGAGATCGTATTGAATCGCCCTTCCCATTCAGAAAGCTTACAAGATCTTTCAAATCCATCCATCAGTCGCCCTGTTTTCTTTGTCCCTTTGCAATGTGCCGAGAATTTTTGAAATTTATTCGAAATCTTTCTTGCGTGAAACGTTACTTCTTTTTTTATTGGCTACCAGAACCCTTTTTCTGGACGAGCCTCCTGTTCCCCAGGCCACGGTGGAATAGTAGTAATGAGGAATTTTAGTGGACCTGTCCCGGTGTTTCGAAATTGGAACGGTGTCAGCGTTGGGATAACTAAGCTTACGCCTGCCGTGACCGAATGAGGTTTGTTATTATTCAGGCCACCCCGCCAGACTTCCCCACTGCCTTCAATGAAGTACCACAGTTCCTCAACGGTTTTATGTGAGACTGCTTTCGAGGTAACACCTGCCGGTAATGTGCAATGAGCGAGTCCGCCTTTGTCTCCATTGACTAAGAGGCGAATCTCAGACCCATCCGGAGCTAGATAATTATACGCTGGTGGAAGTTCGATGGGATTGAGGTCCACTGCCATGCTATGAGGTCCCTTTCTTTAATGCACTCTGTTTGTGAGCAAACCTAACCAATTGCTGAAATAATATCCAGTAATTGGTGTCACCGCCTCCTTTATATTACGAGTTAGCGAATCTGAAGGTTTACAAAGTTTTTGAGGCCTTCTAGCCTATGACGTCGTGATACAAGGGATTCAACACTTTTACAGAGATCTCCAAGGTACACCGCTGTCGTTGAGTCGGGCGGCTCTAACCTAATCAAACATATTTTCTTTCCCATCCATCCCATCACCATCGTCTATTTCAACGCACTGATTTCCTTGGCCCGTAGACCCGCTTTGTGAGAGAGCAAGAGCATCACGCAATTGCGAAGTGGGTGTTGTGTATAGCGCTCTACATGGGCTCATATCTCTTGGAGAAATGGAATCATGCCCTATTTTTTTAACTAGCCCCCGTCTCGGTGACGGTTCTTGAGGTCTTTTTTCAACCGATGTGGCGGGCATTCATCTCGCGGAGTGCGAACGGGCAAGGAGCGCCTCCTTTGCTTCTTCTAAGGCCTGCACAGCTTGCGCTTTTGTGACGGTGGGAAATTCGAAGAGGAACGTATCGAGCGAGTCGTCAGCTTTCAAATAGTCGAACAAGGTTTGAAAGGGTACCCGTGTTCCTTTGAATACGGGGGTGGCACTTAGAATATCTGGATCCCGGTGAATACGAGAATCTTTTGTCAACATGGTTGGCTTCCCTCCACCCGGTCATATGGGTGAGTGGTATGAACATCTAGCCCTCGACGACGATTATGATGTACAGGTGTTCATCTTAACAACGCTTCGTACTGGGTGCCTCCTTGGAAGCACGCACCGCCGCAATCTCGGCTTCCACCGCGTGCTCAGTCAAAGGCAACAATTCAAGGCCAGCCAACTGGTCAGCAGCAGCGAATAGTTTATTTACCGCGCGTCGTCGAACTTCGTCTCGTAATAGTCGCTCGATCGCTTCAGGGGTGAGCAACCCCGCATTCTCTGCTGCTTGAGCGAGATGATCAGGCAGTGTCAGGGTGAGGGCATAGGTCGCCATTGGTCTTCCTTCACGTCGTTCTGTTCAGTTTTCTTGGTGACAGCATTACTGTCTCTCACGGATATGGGAAAATCCCTCAAGCGTCTTCTCTGAAGTCACTGGTCAACCGTCTTCCAATGTGTGGTCTGGCACATTCATGCTTCCATGCAGGATCCGAGCAACATAGACGGCCTCGTGTTTCACTTTATACACTGCAATATGCTTTCTGATCATATACGCCTTGTACGGCTCGGGGAGATCCGCGCGCACATGTCCCAGATTGGGATTGGTCGCGATTTTTTCCAGCCCATGGCATAGCGCCGCGTAATATATTTCTTGTTGACGAACGCCAAACTGTTGGTACGTGTACAGGAGGATATCCCGAATATCAGTTCTGGCAGGAAGGGAAAGATTAAGGTTGGAAATCGCGGGGAATGACATCAGGGTTCTTCACGGATTCGCCTTGGTGTGCTCGCTCGATGGCCTCGGCTTTCATCTCTTCCATTAGTGCCCGACTATACGAGACGGTCTCGCCTCGTTCTATCGCCGCATCACCTTTCAGCACCGCTTCATAGAGACGGTTGTGTCGGGCTTGTTTTTCTTCACGTAACCGCCTGACCGCATCCCTCACAACTTCAGTTTCATTGGTATAGAACCCGTTTTCGACTTGTGACTTAATAAAGCCTTCATCGATATCGGCAAATCGGACATGCATGACAATGTCTCCTGTTGATCCCTAATACATCCCTTAATCATACCAGAATATGCCCACATTGCAACACCGTTTTGATGGAGAGAAGAGACACATCAGCGCGTGCAGGGCGAGGCAGCGTGGGGTTCATAGCGATTTGGTGACTCCCAAGGGCTTCTGCCCATGAAATCATCAGACGGATTTCGTGCTTTCAGATCTTTTTCCAAGATGGTGGGTTTGGGCAAAAAACAGCGGTTGTACGGATGACGCACACGACCCCATATCGTGCCTAAATTGCGCGACTCCCACAATTTTACGAGGGGGTTTTTTCTGCAGGTGTGACAGGGGTTTCTCTGGAATTCGCATCGAGCGGTTGTAAGCCTTCCGCTAAGTTAATCGAAGGTGTTGGGAGAGGGGAAAGTGATGGAGTGGTGAGTGAGGCAGTCCCGGGGAGGGGAGGGGGAGCTGCGGACTCTTCTTTTCTCTTCGGCGCAAGGAAAGGCTTCGTTCCATATTGGGAGAGATCGACTGGTACCCATGATGTAAAAAGAGGAATGGCGATCTCGGTGGGCCGAAAGAAAATACCCACGCGTTCGGGGAGCGCTAAGGCCATGTTGGGATGAATGGTGTGTTCTTCGACTCCATGAATCTCACGTTCATGATTCCACGTTTCTTCAAGATGGCGTCCGATACCCACCCGTTGTGATCGGGTGACATTCCGTATCAAGGTCCCTGATTTTTCAGCGATCGTTTGTGCGGTCTCAAATTCCTCGGCGCGGTAATAGAGGTGAATTTTTGAATTGGTTTGAATGCGTTTGGCCACGGCCCTCCAATTCGTCTTCATGTCTGGCCCCGTGAGAAGATCGCCTTCTGATTGATACGCCAAACATACATTTGTGCGGAAGCTGGAGACCGTTGCGAGCGCATCGGCAATCCGTTCTGACACCAAAAAGGCCACTTCATCAATGGCCAAAAACAGATGGGCTGGCCGCTCGGCATTGAGCCGCATGGTCTCTTGAATGATCTCCGTGATCATCACCGTACACGCCGCCATGACCACCTGGTCTGTGAGCGATCCACACACATAGAGGACGTCATTCTTGAGCAGAATCTGTTCGATGTTGAGGGGTGTGTCTGTCGGCGCCACATTCAGGCTGGACAGGTACAACCATTCGCGAACGGTGTTGCGGGTTTTCACGGTCTGCTCCGCAATGTCCTCCTCATTCAGCAGGGTATAGAGGGCGCGCAAGGTCCCATCCCACCGCGGGAAGATGTCATCCAAAATCGCGCGTTCTCTGCCGCGATAGAAATCACTTTCTGCCCCTGAATCATCCAACCGTAGGGCCGAAAACAGACGGGCTCGGCGATCCCGGTAGGCCCCGCCTGTGAACATCTCATAGGAATGTGGTGTGTCATCATTCAGGTCAAGTTCCACAAACCTTCGGTTCGTCTCATGACAGGCCTGTCGCATGATCGCGCGGGCATGCGGGTCCGGTTTGGGATCGATGAAGATCACGGTATAGTGATGCCGAATGGCTTGATCCAGTTGCACGCCAATTAAGACACCTTTTCCCGTTTGCGTCGGTCCTACATACCGTTGATTCCGTGTTTTCCAGTCCTCATCACATTCATACACGGGTTGCTTGTTGGCATCCAGCCCAAAGAAAAACTGTCCCTCTCGATAATAGGTTCGAGGGTCAAAATTCTTTTGGCTCAGGCGATGGGTTTCCACACGAATATCGCTCAATTCATCGCCAGATTGTCGCACACTGAACCGTCGTGTGAGTGATGACCACTTGGGAATCACGAGCCGAGAATGCGTTAGCGAGATGATGAATCCTATGGCATATCCGACCACCGGAAAGCCCAGCACAGCAAGAAACCCGTCCCAGAGAAAGGCGGAAAAATTGGACACAAAAGACCAGAATTGTGATGGGTTTTTCGCATACGCCGCGAACAACACGAGCAAGGGAAATCCAATGGTGAGGACCAATAAAACCTTCCAACAGAAGAGTCGAATGTGAGCTGTGATGGCCCCCGACCGGCGTCCCTGAGCATGTATGTTATCTGGCCTTATCGGGGCAAATCCGATGAGGCCAAACACAAACAGCACGATCGCTAAAACGATCCAATACCACGGATTGACCCAGGCTTCGACCCACTCTAAAAAGCCTTGTGACACCATCTGCATCACGGATTCCATCATCATCTTCACTCCTCATTCATTCGATTCTTCGTTGTTTATTATGTGGTCACGGCGTCGTCCTTGAGCTGTCCACACATGAGCATTTTCGGTTTTCCTTGTCCGTGTCCTTGCCTTGGTGATGCCTTTTCTCTATAGTATTGATCATTGTATAGACTATTGTATAAAGAATGGCATCGGAATATTTTGGAATACCCTGTCATGGCAAGGCCTGATCAATGGTGTCAATCATGTTATTCCATGCTTGTGGCACATGGTGGTTGACCCTATGGATACGCCATCGTTGACAAGGAACATGCAGCAGCGAGCTTGCTGGACGCCACACGCTGCTGAGGGCAGCCCTCTTGTCTGCTGGCCTCCGCTGGACACTCTGGCCAGCCGCCAATTCACCCCGCGCCCTCGTCAGGGTGTCCTCACCCTGACCACCCTCGCTGCGAGGACTGGCTCGGGTGGTCAGGGTCACTCGCGTGGCCGCTCGCCCCTGACGAGGGCGCCGAGGACCGGCCTGCCTCGCCGTGGGCGGCTCGACACGGCCTCGGTCTGGCTGGGGCCAGCCCGTCCTCGTAGCGGTGTCCAGGTGGGCCTGGACACATCGATGTTTGCTGGACGCAAACCACCTCATCGCTATGGCTGTTGGGTCTGCCATTCTCGTGTCAATGTTGCTCGTGATCGGGCGTGTGATCATCCAGTAGCCTCTGGCTGGACAGGTCGTTCGATGGTCGTGTCTTCTGCCCGTCATGTATGTACAGTTCAAGGGCGTGGTTCGTGAGGATTCCTGATGGCGGTGTTGGATCGTATTTCGCCGACGTAGATGGTGACCCCAGGGTGATGGATGAATAAGCGTGAACGGTTCGCCGAAAAACGCGATTTCGTGTTGCAGTGGCTTCTGGAATTTCACTATTCGACCGCCAAAATTTTGTCGCGGGCGTTGGGTCTTCAGCGGGCCAATCAAAGCCGATTTTTTGTGTCGCTGAAAAAGAGCGGGTTGGTCGCCATTACCACGTCGCCGTTTATTTACGAGCAGATCTATTTTTTGAGTGGGAAGGGCAAAGCATTTGCCCATATGTTGTCGGAAAAAGCCGAGGCCTATGCGATGACGGCGACCAAAATTTTGGCGACGACCACGATTCATCATCTCTCTGTCCAATGTGCGGTACTGACGCGGTCGGCGTTGACCTTGCCCTTCGATTTTCAGAGTGAGTGGCATCTGGATCTTCCCGTGGCCAAGCGGCCTGATGCCGTTCTTTCCAGGGGTAAGCGGGTTGAGGCCATCGAAGTCGAACTCACGCAGAAGACCATCCCACGCATATATCTGGGATTTGTGATGCACTTGGACAACATGAAACAGCGGCACTACGAGACGGTCGAATATGTCTTTGCCGACAACGGCCTGATGCAACGATATCAGGATCGGTTTTTGGCCTCGGAGTGGCCGCTGTATACCGCGAACAAGCATGGAAAAATTTCACCAGTTCATAATCGACAGGGAAAGCCCGCGACGGCGCACGCCGATGTGCCGGAAATTCGCGAGCGCTTCCGCTTTACCACCGAAAGGCTCTATCGATGAATGCACTCCCGATTTCCTCCACCTGGGGACTGGTGGAGGAATACCTCAAACCCATTCGGCATCTCTTCGAGATCGAGGGCGTCACCGAAATCATGATCAATGGCCACGATCAGATCTTTATCGAAGAACGAGGCGTGAAACGACACGTCGATGCCGCCTTTCCCTCGGAAAAGAGTTTAGAGACCGCCATCATCCAAATTGCTAATGCCAGTGGCCAATCCTGTGATAGCCAAAACAACCCCATCGTGGATGCGCGTCTGCACGATGGCTCACGCATTTGTGGCATCTTGAACTCCATTGCGCCACAGGGGAACAGCCTCACGATTCGACTCTTTCCGAAACGCGCGATCACGACAGATGATCTTCTGGCATTGGGGAGTGTGACGCCAGACATGTTGGCCTTTCTGAACCTGGCGATCCAGCTGAAACGCAATATTCTCTTGTCGGGATCCACAGGCTCAGGGAAAACGACCTTCCTCAATATTCTCACCGGCTTCATTGACCATGATGAACGCATTGTGACCGTCGAAGATACGGAAGAAATTCGTGTGAAGGGCACGAACCATGTCTCACTCATCACCCCGCATACGCGACGGGGAACGCATTCCCAGGCGGTCTCGCTTGGGTTGCTTATCAAAACCACGCTACGGATGAACCCCGATCGGATTATCGTCGGGGAGATCCGCGATGCCGAAGCCGCGGCGGCCTTTTTGCAGGCCATTAACACGGGGCATAATGGGTGTGCATCGACCATTCATGCCAATCATCCCGAAGATGCGTTGGTCCGTCTGCAAACCCTGCTCAGTGCGGTCGGTATTCCGCTGGCGTTCGTGGAAAAACAAGTCCGGGCCAACATCCATGTCCTGGTGCACATCGGCAAAGTCCCTGCGAAAGGACGGGTGGTCCTGTCCGTCGCCGAGGTGATCAACGAGCACGTGCATGAACTGTGGCGGTATGATCCCCTCACTCAACAGCATGTGCGAGCCTCTACCGCGATGAAGGATTCTCCAACTCTTCAGTTGGCGCATCACGTTCAACATCCTCTCCTGGCCACAGCCTGGCTCTAAACCTTTTGACTGCCGGGTTCCATTCCTCCATAGGAAACATAGGTGTCCCATCCTCGTGATAATCCGTCACGAGCGCGAGGACTTCGTTTGCGTATAACGGCAACAATTGGATCCCAATGAGATGGAACGGACGGTTGGGCAACGTGAGCGGCACAAAGATTTGAACAGGAAGCTTTTTCTGCATGACACGTCGCAGACCATCACGGATCCTGTGCCAAAGGGCTTTTGGAAGAATCGTAGGTGCGCGGCGTCCGATGATCTTTTCTCCACCGTAGTAATGCTCACACGGGATCGGAAAAAAGCAATCCACGTATTGGGCATCGTCGGATAAGCGAAAAATTTTTGGTGAGAAAAATGGGACGTGTTCTGGTCGAAAAATGGTGCCTAAAAACGAATGCCAGTCTGTCGAGGACCAACGTGTACGTTGTGGCGGAACGGGTAGGACTGTCTTCATCATGCTCCTCAGGTTATGAGTGGTAGTTATGATGCCGACGACTCGTATAGGTTGAATAGTTAGTGCATCGTTCGCTCTTGCTTTCCCTCCTGTCTCTCTTCTTCTTTCTGTTGCATCGTTCTTGCGATCATAAGCAAACGGACGAAATAAATATAGCGATGTTGTGAAAAAAATTTTCATGGGATTTTGAGAAAAGGTGCATGAATAGCGGGCATGATGCCTATCGATGCAACACCTGACTGAAGGTTAAAGCCTACAACGGTCACCCCCCATTTTGTGACCGTCACCTCGTCAATCAAGGCCTTTCATGCGACAGGTCATCGGTGGCGCCTATTAAATCGCTGGACTCCTCATTCTCAAAAAGGACGAATTTGTAGGGGTGTGCCTACTCTTGTGCGAGAGAAAAAAAAGCGTATGCTTCGCTCACGTAGTTTGATATTCGATGATCACGACTTTCAGACAGACCATTCATTCTCGTGACCACCATCGCCCATCTTTTTCTTTCTTCTTCATCGCAGCATGAAAGGGCCATGACCGAATGAGCGATCACCTCACCCGGTCGTCTCGTGAGAAGACGGACATCGCCGTCAAAAATGTCAAGGCGTTGACGCAGGATCATCTGGTGGTGGGTATCCCGCAGTCCCTCTTTATGGCGGGGATTGTGCTGATGGTCTTGTCCTATTTTGTGTCCAAACTTTTGTGGCTGCCGATTGTCGTGGCCGTGGTGTACTACTTGCCGATGTATCACATGCATCAAGGCGATTCGCGAGGGCTGACCCTCTGGCTGGCTGCCCTGTCCTCGTCAACGGTGGTGTGGGAATGTGGTCGTCGAACCCCATTTCCTGTGACGATTCTCACATAACAAAGGAGTCACTCATGCAACGTTCTTGGCATCTCATGGGTCTAGGCATGATGAGTGTGATGCTGTGTCTTCTGGGAATTAGGCCTGCCCTTGCCGGCACCGATCTGGGTGGAGCCGACGTGGGTTTTTTGGAAAAGGCGGTCAGTGCCATGCAGGTGATCGTCAACTTTTTTGAGGGGCCATTCGGATTATTTGTCGCCGTCGTCTCGTTGGTTCTGGCGATTGGGTTTTGGATGTTTTCCACGCGTGGCGATGCCGAGCTAGGGTGGATCGGGCGTGTGGTCATCGGAGTGATTTTGATCGTCAATATTCCGGGATTTATTGTGGCCATCCGTGCCATCTAAGGAACTGATGCCGCGCACGGCTGTTTCTCCTCACACCATCAGCGCTATTTCTGAGTTGCACCAGGAGTTCATGGTGTATGGACGGAGTGTGTTGACGAAAAAAGGTTCGTTGATCGGTGGCGTGATCTTGGAGGGAAAGGATGCGGATGGACTCAACGAAGAAGATTTTCGAGCGTTAGCGCTCCTGGCCCGAGCGGTCTATCAGGATGTGCCTTCGCACGTTATCACCACGCAATATTATGCCCACTTTGAAGGCGTAGAATTTACGCTGCGTCCGCGGGGTCATCCCATTGCGCAGAAGCTCTCTCAGAGCCGCGCGGCCTTTCTGAATCAGAAACGGTTGTCCTCGAGTGTGCTGTTTCATCTGTTTGAAGTCGCACCCGACGAACGGCTGTCCGCGTTACGGCCATGGGATGTCTTCGCACATGGTGCGAAGGCTCTCTTTCAGTCCTCGTCGCGTGCCGCTTTACGACGGCATCTCTCGAGCACGAAAGGGTTGGTCTGTTTCAAGCAGGCGTTGGATAAACAAGACGATGAACTCCAGGACATCATCAAGACCGCCTGTGCCAAATGGGACGCGTTACTGACGCCGCGACCCATGACCCTTCATGAGCTGTGGGCCCATGGGAAGTTCCTCGCCAACTTTGATCCCTACTACCTGACCGAGTCGTTTCGCGGAGCGCCCCCGCCCTCCAACTGGGATGTGGCCTTGCCCGATGGAGATCGCGCCTTAGTTCAGGTGCGGAACATGGATCTGATGAAATGCTCAGGCGCGGTTCCACGCTATGTTCGTATTGGCGCCGTCAACCAGTTTGGTGGCGACCGTCCGTCTTGGGGATGTTGGGCTGATGGCTCGAAGGCACCGGCGCGCTTATCGGGGAATTACGTGTTGATGATGCGATTTCATCCCTTGAGTCCATTCCAGCGGGCCTTGTTGTTTCGGAATACCAAGCGGGATCTGAATCGACAGAATATTGATTGGGTCGAGGCCATTCGCGGGCGCTCCTACACGGCGACTGAAGCCGAGCGTCGAGCCACGATGAAGCCCGCGATTCGCGAGGCCCTCCGCGAAATCGAAGAAGTCGAAATGGTTCCAGACCATTGGGGGCGGGCCCATGCGTTCTTTGCCGTGTGGGATACGGATCCGGAAAAGATTGTGTCACAATCTCTCCTCCTGCGACGGGCGATGGATCAGGCTGGATTGCAGACCTGTTGGGAAGGGGTGGGGCTGGCCAAGGCCTTTCGGACGCTCATGCCGGCTGGACGCGAATCGTCGGTCAGAGATGTGCCCTTGACGACCACGCAATTCGGCGCGGCCACGTTGTTCTCTCGTGCCCGTGCGGGACAACCCGTGGTCGAGGATCTCCAAGGGGAGGAATGTCAATACATCTTTGAAAGCCAAGATGGGAGTCCGTTCTACTATTCTCCCTTTGTCGAGGGGACAGGACTCGTGGTTGGGGTGGGGCCGATTCGGTCGGGAAAAAGTTTTACCAAGACGACACTGGCCTGTCACTTTATGAAGTATGGCGGGTTTCTCCAGGGAATCGATGTGGATCGAGGAATGGAACCCATCGCGCAACTCTTTGGGACGGATGGCGCCATCTTTTCAATGGATGACGGGAACGGTCTGGGGTTTAATCCGTTTGTGATTTGTGAAGGTCCAGAGGACCTGGCCTTTCGACATCATCTCAAACAACTGATCGTGTTGATGTTACAGGCCAATGATACGCCAGAGATGCAAACGCTCACGCTCGAAGAACAGAAACAGTTGGATGAGGCGATTCTGGCGACCGTGACTCTGGACAATCATCGGCTACACCGATTGCGGACCGTCATTCTCCATTGTCCCGATTCGCTTCAAGTGAAAATGCATCGCTGGATTCATGCCGATGGCCAGGTGGGGATGTATGCGCGATTCTTTGACTCGGAGGAAGATGCGATTGGCCGGATCGATCGTCCGATGACGGCCTTTAACTTACGGGCGATTAAGGATAATGCGACGGTCATGCCGCTGGTGATGGCGGAAATCTTTTTTCGCGTGACGCGACTGTATGAGGATCCGCAGTATTTGCACGTTCCAAAATACTTGGATATCGATGAGGCCCATGCGTTATTGAGTCTCGACTATGTCAGTCAACAGATTGTGACCTCCATTCGCACGTGGGGCAAGTATTTCGCGGGGATGGGGTTATGGTCGCAGAGCCCACAAGAATTTGTGGATCTGGCGCATTGGCCGGCCTTACGCAGCGCAGCCAGCACCTTCTTTTTCATGGCCGATCCCGCCATGGAGACGACCTTGTACCAGAAGACCTTTCATCTGACGGATGGCGAGTGTGAAGCCATTCGGGGATTAGTCCCGAAGAAACAAGCGTTCATTATTCAACGAAAACTCGGCGTCGCCAAAGTCGTGACATTAGAAGTGGAGCCACAACAGTATGTCGTCAGTACGTCGAAGCCAGCCGAGCGAAGCGTACGCGACCACAACATTCAGGCGCTTGGGTTTGAAGCCGGCGTGGATAAAACCGTCGAGATGCTGAATCTTTCCCCCTCGGGACATTCGGCACAACTGATAAATCACTAGGAGAGACTCTATGAGGACAGTCCGTAAGCCCTTGGTCGTGATTCTGATCCTCGGATGTGTGTGGACGACTTCTACGCCGTCTGTTTCGGCTTCGGGTATTCCGACCGTCGATGTGGCCGCGATCGCGCAACAACTCACCAGTTACACGACCCAATTGTTGGAGTTTCAGGAGGCCTTAGCGCAAACCGGACTGGGACAATCACAGTTGGCGCAAATGCTCATTGATTATGAACAAACCTTGCGAGAGTACAGGTCCTATCTCAATCAGATTCGAGGCCTTCAGCGAATTATTGATCAAGCAGATTGGAAAAAGATTCTGAAGATCATTGTCGAAAGTCCATATGGACAAGACATACTCGCGGAGATTCCCTTGTTGAAACCCGATGACCCAGATTACAAAGAGCAGGTGCGTGATCGCATGGCAGAATATGGTACCTATCCGAAACGCACGGATGAGGTCATCGAGGATGTGACGGATCTTGGAGTTTCTGAAGATGAGGCGGCTCCGTTTGTCGAATATAACCAACAATTAAATAAACGGTTTGGTCAAAGCGTCCAACAATTCAATATGACATCGGTGAATAACAAGGGGATAGAAGAGCGAACAGAAAAACTAAATAATTATGGAGACCGGATTCTGAGCTTAGGAGATGAGTCCGATTTGGCTACCCTCCAATTGATGGTTAGTCAACAAAACTTACTTGGCCACCAAATGGAAGCGAATACGTTGGCTGTCAATCAGTTGTTGTTGAATTATGAGTCTCCGAGTAATGCACACATGCAGCAGAAAGCCAAAATGTTAGACGATGAAATCGAGCGACTGAAACGCGTGCATGAACGTGGCACAATACAACCCGCAGGGACATCATCGTTTGCCAAGTCAGGATTTTAAAGGAGGGGATTGTATGCGGGTCATACTGTGTGCTGTTGGGATTGTCGTTCTCATGGTTGGGTCCGTTCACGCTGAATTGAATGAAGGGCCATGGCCGAGTGACCCAGAATTAGCCAAAGTTGAAAAAGAAATGAAGGCGGAAGAGAAGACTTGTAAGGAAATTAAGAACATCATGCGGGAAATGCAGTGCTATGAAAAGGTACGGCTTAAGTTTCGAAGTAAAGGGCGTCTTCGCGGCACCCAAGAATATGTAGATTCACATTATGTGGATTTATCTACTCCAGAATTACAGAAGATATTACAAGAACTTCAGGAATTCCATGATCAGGCCAGGAGTAGAAACGATGCGAAGTTTAACCGGCAACCAGGTGAACTATCTGAGGAAGGTATTGCCTCAGAAATCTTGTATGTCCAAACAGAGCTTGAGAAACGAGGATTTCGGAAACACAAAGACAATTTGAAGTTTTATAAAGGATTGCAGAACAAACAGTAACTGAACATGCGTTGGCAGCGGAAGAGAAGATGGTTGTGTGCAGGGTTTTGTTTCTTGGAAAGTGTGTGCCATCCGCTGACCGTGTGGGCGCAACAAGACTTTGGGGATGTCAACCGTTCCTTCGAGACGTTCAGTGGATTTGTGGACACGGTCAGTACGTACCTCGATTTGATTCTGGCTCCAGGTTCTCCTGGAGCCACGATCAGTGATGCTGTATTTATTGCCATTGCCGTGTATGTCTTGAGCATGAGTCTGGCCAAATGGATGATGGCCGAAACGGATACATGGGAACTCTTAGCTCAGGTGTTTCTCATTGTGTTGGTCAAAGTGATCTTGGAATCCTTCGATCTCTTGACGGAATCGGCGCACCATCTCTCGAGCGGGCTGGCCGGAGCCATTCAGGAGCCGATCGTCGGAACCAGCGATGTCTTTTTCCCCGCCAGCTATATTTCCAATCTGGTGTCGAATCTCTCGATGCTTCCGGTCAACGTATTTGAAGCCATTGCGGTCGTGATGGCCTCCCTGATCCTGACGGTCGTGGGCTATGCCTTAGGGATTGTGGCCTTTTTTACCGCGGCTTGGGGAACGTGGGGATTTGCCGTGGCCAAATTGGTGGGATGGTTTTTTGTGCCGTTCTTATTGGTGAACCGCCTCTCTTTTCTTTTCGATGGATGGCTGCGTTTTCTCGTGGGATTTTTAGTATATGACGTCTTGGCACGAGTCAATATTTCTCTGACGTTGGTCTTGTTGTCCCAATACTTTGGGTTACCCTTATCGGCTGCGGCAGTGGATGCGCCGATCGTCATTCCAGGGCAATCGCTTTCCGATTATTTTGGCCTCCTGGCGCTCATGGTGATGGCTTTGGTGGCGCTGATTGCCACAGGCCGTTTTGCCGTCACGGTGGCGTCGGGCGTTGGCGGGTTTGGAGGCATGGTGACTGGTGTGGCCTTTGGGGCGGCAGGAGCCGTTCGGGCACTCAGAGTGAGTTAATTTCATCAATCGATGATGACATCATCTACTGTAGAACAGGAAGAACGGAGTCACGGGGCATTAACGGAACAGGGCATTTATCCAGGGTCCGTGTTACCCCGCTCAGACCAACCGACCATCGGCAATCCTCAGCACTTGGCGCGTGAGGCCTTTCTGGCCGCCGATCGAAATAAATGGTTTCTCGTAACGGTGGGACTGACCTGTGTACTCGCGTTCGTGATCGTGCAATACATTCACTTGTCCCAAACCTCCTCCACGCATCGTGAAGTGATTTGGGTCAAACTGTATGGCGATGGGACGTGGAGGATCCAGCCGCATGATAACCATCAATCGATGGAATTCCTCGAGGCCACGGTCAACAGTATCTTAAAGCAATGGGTGCAACGGCGGTTTTCTCAAGTGCCGCAAACGGTGCTCGCCGACTATACCTATGCGAATTATTTTCTCTCTCCCTCCCTGACCAAAGAATTTACGAGTCTCGAAGGGTTTCATGCGGCTGGGAAGGCTGCGGAACTTGAAGCATGCACCAATTGTTCGACCGTCCGCTATGCGGTCAGGACGTTGGATCATTACGATCAAGAGGTGGGCAAGTTTGCCAACACCGATGGCACGTTCTATCGCACCCATCTCTTCGTGACCGCTACGACCGCGTTGCCCGATGGACAGATCAGCCAACACGAACAGCGCATCGTGCGGGTGCAATGGCGGTTGATGACACCGCTGGAAATTCACGCGGTGGTGCAGGGTCAACATGGACAAGAATGGCTGGACAATAACCCCATTGGACTGGAAATCCTCGCCTATCACGACATGGTGGATCCGTCTGAGCCTCAACCAGGGAGTAGCGGGCGATGAAATGGGTTGCGCAATGTCTGGTGATCTTCCTAGTTGGGTCTTCGGCGACATGGGCCCAGGGCCCAGTTGAGCCCTGTCAGGAATTGAGTTGGACGCCCAACACGGTCTATCGCGTGAAATCCCAATTGCATGTGGCGACACACATTATGTTGCCTGAGCCTATGCAAGGGAAACCGGTGGCAGGGAATGCCACCCTGTGGGCGGTCAGTGGCGAAAATGTGCACCTGTTTATTAAACCGAAAACAGCAGAGGTCGAAGAGGGGCAGGCTACGTCCGTGTCAGTCATTTCCGTCAACAACGAATCTTTTGATTTTCTGATCGAGCGTGTGACGAAGAAACCCGATGTCTGTATCAAGATCGTCAAGGATGACGGCCATGCGTTCGGAAACACGCAGGGATGGTCGACACCTCAACAACGCCATGATCAGGAGTTAGCCGACCAATTGCAACAGGCACAGCAACAGATTACCGCTCTTCGCACGGCGCAAGAGAAAGCTCGTGCCGGCCAACAGGCGCAGGTGCTCAAGACATTGGCCGAGTACCGGACGAAAATCTATACCGGCTATGTGTGGGACGGAGGGAATGAGCACTTTGGGAAGAATATAGTGTCGGATGTCTATGATGATGGCCGGTTTACGTTTATCCGGGTGACACACGATAACAAAGGGATTCTGCAATTGCGGACGCGCATCGCGGGTAAAGAGGAAATGATTGAATACGACTATGACGAGGCCAAGAAACTCTATACGGTGGCCGGTATTTACCCGGAACTCCTGTTGTCATATGACGAGACCACGATCGAAGTGCATCGCAAAAATACGAACACGTGGGGAGGGTATTGAGGGCACGTGGCCATGGTGGAAGAAAAATCATCGAAATACGAGGAGCGGCCGGCCACACACAACAAACGGGCACAGACCTATATGCTGGCCCTCGCGATCTTTATCGTGATTCTCTTCGCCGTCAGTGCCTACTCGCGCATCCAGCATGGCCAGACCAGGCTCTTTGCTGACACGGATGAAGCCCCACCCCGTATGCAACGACAACCACCAAAGACCTCACAGGCCTCCTTTGAAGAACAAGTCGCGCTCGCCAAGAAAAAACTGACAACCCAACTGTTCAAAGACGAACAGCCCGTTGAAAAGGCAGTCGGTCCTCAGGAAGTTCCCACTCGACTCCAAACGATTGACTGGCCGACAGAGAATATCCCGCCACCGGCTGACGGCGGAATGAGGGAACAGGAACGCAAGATGGTCCTGAAATCGCGCATCGCTGACTTCGAGATTCATTTGGGCTTTTCGGCCTCACCTACGACCTCGCCCACGCCCAAGGATGCACGATCTCCTGCATCGAAGAAACCAGCCAGCACGATCGATCAAGAAATTGCTCGTGTGCAAGCCCTCCGCTCGCAAATTCAAGCCCAAACCGCATCATCGGGATCGTCCGCATTGGCGTTTCCCAGCACGGGAGATCTGACACCACGTCTTCAGCCGGCGTCTCTCACGTCGGATGCTCCCGCCTCACGATCATCCACGGTTGTAGGGCAGACAACCTCATCGCACACGCAACCGCTGCCTGGTCAGAAGCTTTTGCCGCTGACGACGGTCATGCGGGCGGTGTTGGACCAAAAGGTGATGAGTGATTATGTGGGACCAGTGCGATTACTTATCGTGAATGATGTCTATGACGTGTCGAATACGCATGTGCTCATTCCCAGTGGATCGAAAGTCTTGGCGCAATCCCTGCTCGTGCCCAACGTCAATGCCCCAATCCAGAGTCGCATGGGGATCGCGGTCCAAGCCATGGTCTTGCCGAATGGCAAGTCCATTGATTTCTCACGCCAAGCAGCGTTGGACCGGGAAGGTATCGCCGCGGTCAGCGGGGATGTGGATTATCACCTCCTTGAACAATTTTTGGGAGTGGCCGCCTTCGCCCTCATTTCAACCGGGACGAGCCGGGCGGGATCCGGGGCCAATTCCGATACGACCTTTCAAGGGGAGCTCGGTCAAGAGTTACGGCGACAGTTTTCGCCGTTGCTTCAACGATATCTGTCGCTGGTCCCGACGATTACCTTGGAACCCGGAACGCCCATGCGCATTTTCTTACAAGAGGAACTCTATATCTTTCCCTGGTCAACGGTCGGAGCACGCTATGTCTCGACGCACTAATCGTCAGTGGCTGATCGTCATCATGATGAGTCACGTGCTGTGCTTCCTGAGTGTAGGAGGCGGGCTCGCCCTTGACGATCCCCTCAACGCCCAGGTGCGTTTTGTCTTGCCTCCACACGTGGAGAAGGTGGCGGAGGCCTTGACCTTCTTTCTGGATCCCTATGACTATGAAGTCATCACACGTCCACCGGCTTCTCCTCAGGCCAAGCAAGGGTTGCGGGAAGCCCTGCCGTTACCGTTACCTCATGACCAAGTAATGACGGTCAAAGAGGCTCTGCTGAGCGTCACACCGGAACCCTGGGCGATCGTGATCGATCATCCGAATAAGTTGGTGTCATTGGAATCGGTGGTGGATCGGAGGGACTGAGTCATGAGATCTCTGACATGGTTGGTGATGCTCCTGCTGGTTGCCTGTGCGCATCGCGAAGCGCGGTTCGCCGATCCGATCAACCCGATCACTGACCATCCTCGTTTGATGTACCGGTCCTTAGCTCCAACAGAGCCACAAGTGGATCACTGTCGGCCTCTTCCTTCGGAGCCCTCGTCGTCTAAGGCGACTGCACGGCCTTCGGCCATGACGGAGACTGCTCCCCCGAAGACAGAGCCGTGGACGATCGCGTTTCAGCCGGATCAATGGCATATCCCCCCAGACGACGACCATTGGCAAGATGTTTTGCGGCAACTCGATCCAACTGGCCAGTATCTGATCGTGGGACACTCGCACGGTGGTGCAGAGCAGGAGCCTGCACTTCTGGCTCAGCGACGGGCTGAATTTATCGTCAGTCTGTTGAAAGACGCCGGGTTTGAAGCGAATCGCCTTCGCCGAATGGCGTCCTGGTCTTCCCAACAGGAGGCCTTGGCTTCGTCAGTTGGAGTCCACATCTTTGTCATGGACTCAGCGACCACGGAGATGCGCGGGGGGATGGCGAATCTGTTGAAACGACAATTCTTACGTGGAGAGGAGGCGTATGCCTATGCCCATTAGTTTACCCATACCAGAACCCACGAAACAGGTGAAACGATCGTTTACGTTGTCCGATCGTCACTGGCAGATGTTCGATGAGTACTTGACGGCCGCCAAAGGCAGCACCCCTGAGGTCACCGAAGATGTCTTGATTGGAGCGATTTTGGAACAACAGATTAAGAAAGACCGAGAGTTTCAGAACTGGAAGAAAACGCAAACGACGAACAAGGAGACCTAGTATGCCAACGATGAGGTCCAGTGCCTTGGTGGTCTGTCTTGGATGTTGCCTGTCCTTGACGATCGGTCAGGGTCATCTCCTCGCGCAAGCTGGTCCGGATGTTGAGGTGTTCACGGGTGAGGAGCGGGATGCCTGTGAAGCGATCCTCTGTCTTTCGAGTGGTGAACGCCCGGAGGAGTGTACCCCTTCCCTCCGACGGTATTTTTCCATCAAAGCCAAAAAGCCATGGAAGACGATTCGGAAACGAAAGAACTTTCTCAAAAAATGTCCCAGCGGATCGTATGAAGGTCGAGAAACC
Source organism: Nitrospirales bacterium (assembly GCA_965223685.1). Lineage (GTDB taxonomy): Bacteria > Nitrospirota > Nitrospiria > Nitrospirales > UBA8639 > Nitrospira_E. Next base: position 4,964 of record CBDCXG010000001.1, on the reverse strand, counting down.
CATCTCTCCGCCTTGGCCCAGGGTGCAGGAAAATGTGAGATGGCCACGCTCCTCGCCGAATTGAATGTGTCCTATCCACCATACTCAAAAGAGATGCCGGCCTATTGTGCCACGTTGGTTGATCATGCCTATACCACGGCCTACGAGCTGCCCATTCGAACAGAACACTGCTACACCGATCATCTTCACGAGTTGGGACCGCGACCCTTTCCGAGAGAAGAATATGGTGATGCCGGCGGCTATGACGTGATGATCGTGAATCAGGTTGAACTCGATGCCTATGACCGCAACGTCCGATTGCAACAGCATCAGCCTACGCCCATTTGTGTGAGTCGGTGGGTGGATCCAGCTCAACCAGTACCGGAAGCCGAACTCACCGCTCTCCTCGGTGATGAAGTCAATCGCGTGGCCGCAACGATCGAATACGTGTACGAGGCTGATGACTGATGGGAAAGGACGGGACAATGCCGACAGTGTTGTGTGTCTTCAGTCTGTGTGTGATGCTCTTGAGTGGCTGTGAAAGTCTGAATAGCTGGTTTCAGGGTTCGGTTGATCCGTTGCTGGTTCCCACCGGTGGACCGAATGCTCAAACCTATACGGTCGTGAAGGCCGAACAGGTAGATCCTGATCATATCCTTCCTGTTCCGCCCGTGGCGGATGAGCCGACATTTGCTCGGGAGTTGCCTATTGGAACTGGGGCACGGGTTCGGCCCGATGGTCGCTATCTCCCGTTGGTGCTGTTCCCGTATGACAGTTGGGAGCTCACGTTTCAAGCGCGAAAGATTCTACAGGCGGCGGGAAGCTGGCTGCGCACCTATGACCATGGTGAATTGGCGATTGAAGGCCATACGGACGTGCAAGGAACCGAAGCCTATAACCAAGCACTTGGACTCAAACGGGCTAAGGCGGTTATGGCCTTCCTGGAAAGTTTAGGGGTAGGTGGTGGAGCGATGAAAGCCATCAGTTACGGCGAGCTTGACCCGATTTGCAGTGAAGACAGTACCTATTGTTATGACATGAATCGTCGAGCCTTTGTCTTTGTTCCTCGAAAGACGGCGCCATTGTTAGAACCACTGACCGACTTTCCATTGAATCCTCAGCCAACAAACTAATGCTCGACTGCACTGAGAGGAGATGCTTACATGATGACCATTTCTCGCCTTTCCAGGGCTGACAACGCCATCAAGGAATCAACATGCCTGGCCGTGACCGTGCTGCTGTTCTTCTTGGTCATCTCCGGGTGTGCCGAATTCGATGCGTGGTCCAAACGCTATGCTGCCTCGCTCGAGGCTCAACAGGGCTCAGAGAGCGATTCCGCATTGAGCACGGATCCAGCACCCACCATTGACGATGTCCAGAAGGCCGTTTCGCAAGCCCATCAGTTCTTACAAGAACGAGAGCAACACGTTGAAGAGCTCTTTAACGCGAGAGCGCAATTAGAGCAAGACATGCGGGAGCTTCGGGAACAGGAACTCCCTTCGGTCAATAACGAGCTCGAGGTGCTGCGTCAGCAACTCCAGACCGTACGTGAATCGTTAGAGACCACAGAAGAAGACCGTCGGAATCAATGGAAAACTATGACAACCACGGTCGATTCCCACGAATCCGCCATCAAGAGTCAGCAGGAGCAGTTTGCGGCCTTAGTGGATCAAGTGAGTCAAGATCAACAGATGTATGTTGACAATCTCCAAGACTTTCGAGACTCGTTGCTGACGTTTCAGGAAGCCTTAACCACACTCGATACGGGTCTCATTCAGGAAGCACAGCGAGCTTCAGATAAAGAAGAGGTGTTAGCCAAACAACTGGCTGGGCATGGCACCAGACTTGACCGGGTGATGAAAGGTCAAGGAACGCTGAAAGCCGTCAAAAAACGGCTGAATCAATTACATGCCTATATGAATGATGTCAGAAAAACCTTTTCGAACGAAGCCAAGGCCATCAACACATCATTGGAAGGCCTCAAACAGGAGATGGCCAACGCGTTGCCGAGCTCTTCAAAACCATCCGCGGCCCAAGCCGAACTCTCTCCCTCCATCGACACGATTGCCGCCTCGTCACCCACTCCCAAATAAGAAACGTGAGGGTATAGAGGGGTAGAGTAAAAGAAACACCATGTCGAGCGCTTCTTTCGTGTCTCGCGGTCAAGGTGTTTCAGTGTGGACTCGATGTCAGGGTGTGTTCTTTCTTGTCCCGCCCCTCTCTCGGGTTTCATTTCTGCGAAAAATAAGAGAGAATATTCTGTTACCCATAGCTGCTCGTGAGAACACGATTTGACGTCGTGCGCCTCTTCATATACTGTTCCTTTCAATGTGCCAAAATCATTCCCATATTCTTGCCCAAGCGAAGCAGCACGTGCTCAAGGCTTTGGCGACCGCCTCGGCTCTGGACATACAGAAAGCCCTGGAAGAGTATACCGAGACGGTCGAGGCATTGCTTGACGAGCGGCTATGTGATCTTGATGACGAACGAATCCATGCACGCAACCACGATCAGGCCTATCCCTATCGCTTTTCCTCGTATCACCACGATGGATCGAACACCGACTATCTCTTTGTTGATGTCAAAGAGCCCTGGTACCATGACTACCTCGATGCGAGGCAGGACATGGAAGGCCTGTCGTCTGATGAGGAAAAGTCCGAACGGGCGGTAGGACTCTGCGAAGAACTACAAGCCCAGTGGGCCACACCTCCAGAACATCGCTCTGATTAGCTAAAGGACACGTGTGCTCCATTCGTCTGCCTTCCCACGTTCCTCCTTCTCCCTCGCCGTGTTGTGTCAATATCCTCTGTCGGTGTTGCTCTCGTGATTGACTAGTCGTTCTTCGTCGTGGAGGTGTCTGACGCATCATCACCTGACCGTCACCGTATGAGGATTCGTCTTGAGCTTCTCGGGATGATAGGAAAAGGACAGTGTTTGGTGTCTTGACGCGGGGTAGGGTTGGCCTTTTTCCCTTCGCGCGCCACCGTCCTCGCCTTCCTGCGTCAGTCATGGCCGCTGGTCTGTTGCGCTACCGGTCAGTCTCTCCCTCCTCCGCTTTCCCTCCTGTGTTGTTGGATGGCCCCTCTTCTCCTATATACGAAAGAGGGTTCACCAACAATCAATCAAGGAGGTTCACATGGACACCAACACCAAATCCAAACCCGTTCACACCATCCGCGAAGCTGATGTCAAAGCGGCCATCTGGCTGAATGGTGATGAAAAGGCCAAATTTTACAGCGTCTCCCTCTCACGGGTATTTACGACGGAGGATCACAAGCCAAAAGATACGTATTCATTTGGCTTGCATGATCTGACGAAAGTGGAAGTCGTACTTAAGCACGCACGAATGTGGATCATGGACACGCGAGGCGAATAATCCGTCGCGTGAGGCTCCCGGCCCTTGGGTCGGGAGCCTTCTTTGTGTGATCCCATGAAAGGGCCTTGGTGTAAAGCCGGCTCTGGATGTTTTGACGAACCAGTCACAAATTGTGACCTCATGCGTGTCCAAGCGTGGTGCGGCTCACGGTCTGTAAGGGAGTCTGAGGCGAAACTCGCAGGTTGGCCACACTAGGATTGCAAGTAGCCGATCTTGCGTTTGGAAGATTTTGGCGGTGCTAAGAGCTTCTGGAGATACTCATAGAGTGCAGCGATTTCTTTGTCGTGTTTTTCAACCTTTCGGGCTAAATCCTTGTGCGTCGCCAGCACCTCACGCATTCGGACAAAGGTCTTCATGATGCTGATATTGACCTGGATCGCCCGTTTACTCCGCAGGACACTGGAGAGCATGGCCACTCCCTCTTGGGTAAATGCATAGGGCAACGCCCCACCGAGCACTTTGCGGGAAGGTATCACATTTTGTGATAGCAAGATGTCTACTTCTTCCTCAGCCAGTTGGAACATGAAGTCATCAGGAAATCGTTCGGGATTCCGTTTGACCTGCTGACGTAACGCAATGGCCTTGACCCCATATAACTCTGCCAAATCACGGTCCAGCATGACCTTCTCCCCACGAATCAGGTAAATGGCCTGCGCAATCCGCTCAATGGGAATGACCGAGTGTTGGGATTTTTTCGGCATGGCGTGACTGTGTCGATTACGGCTATGTCTGTCAAGATGCGGTCAGGCTCACACAGCTCTGTCCCACGTCCGCACGGGATTCTTCCTCAAGCCCAGTCACAAACTTGTCGCGAGACGAGCACGTGTGGCACGTATCAGTAGGGTCTCTCCCAGTGACTCACCCGTGAATGTTCCTTTTCTCACTACGCCTGATGGTGAATTGAGGGGGAGGTAGTGGCTGCCTCTTCACCCTCATGCCTTAAAAAATGCGCTCAGGCATTCCGGCTGCGTGAGCCGCGTCATGTTCATTCCCTCAATTGCCTTTTTTGTTTTTGCTGAACCTCGATCCGTGTGTGGGAGGTTCAGCAGACGTGCTTTTTTTAATCAGAGGGAAGAGTGTGTACCGAATTCCGCGTTATACGATTTCATTAGTCCGTGATGGTTCTGTGAAGGCATCGGAAAGGGTGGTGCGTGATAGTGCTGTTGCACGAGACATTCTCTTGCCCCTGTTTACGGGACTTGATCGAGAGCAGTTTGTCGTCATGGCTTTGGATACGAAGCATAAAGTCATTGGTCTCAATGTGGTATCTGTGGGGTCTTTATCCATGTCTATTGTTCATCCACGCGAAGTCTTTAAACCGGCTATTCTGCTCAATGCCAGTGCGACCATTCTGGCGCATAATCATCCCAGTGGGGATTGTTCTCCTAGTGCTGAGGACCGTGCGTTGACCACACGATTACGAGCGGGAGGCGAACTCTTGGGGATTCCTGTTCTGGATCACCTCATTCTTTCAGAGGATGGTATACATTTCAGTTTTGCAGACAGTGGATGCTTATCATGAGCATTGTGTTTTGTGGAATTGCGCTCGCTCTTTTTTAGTTGGCGAACGCTAGGTTATTTCTCAACTATTAATTCTGATATTAGTGGT